>NZ_CP049863.1:2464755-3697133 GCF_011299575.1 Leucobacter viscericola | reverse complement strand
CGCACGGCGGTAATGAGAGCGTTCCTTCACTCGGCAAGCCGGAGGTGTCGTTTACCTCAGTCGACTCAGCCTCGGTGACCACCGCTGGCACTGGAAGGGCCGGTGCCGCGACTTGCTCGGCCTCGGCCTGGTCAACCTCCGGACATCAATTTGCGGCGCCTCGGGAGTTTCTGCGATTTCCACCGCTTCAACCTTCACAGGATCTACCTCGGGGAGTGACGCGGCGCTCAACGTCACCGTCAATCCCACCGCGCCGATCAGCGCAAACGCGGCCACTACTCCATTAACTCGTGCAAACATGCCGTGCACCGTCCTACTCTGGTTCTTGTCTGATTTGGCGTTCATGCGTAGATTCCTTTCCGGGCGAGGGCTTCGCGAATTTCGGTGAAGCGGTTGAGGTCATCACCGAAGCCGAACACTTCAACAACGATCGGGTTTTCTGACAGCTCGCGCACCAAATCTGAGGTGTAGTCGATGAGCTGACGAATGGGGTCCGGTGCATTGGGTGACACCGTTTTGAACGATTTCTGGCTTAGCGCTCATTTCACTTCTCCGCTCGCGAGGCGAACTACAAGAGACAATTCGTGATCCAGCTTTTCGTTGTAGTGGACAGCATCAGGCGACCCCTTGGGTCCGTTGTGGTGGCCATTGATCTTGTTCAGAATGTGGGACTCGCGCCACTCAGCCGCACGAGTTCGGCTCTCGTTGGAACTGGGCCGACTAGCTCGATCAAACGCTGCATCGCGTCGGATTGCGCGCAGCTGAACATCGGCGCGAGCTTCCAAACCGTCTCGCTGTCGTGGAACAGAGCTTCAATGAGCTCTGCGCTGCGTCGTGCGCAAGCTCGTCACGATTTAGCTGGCTAATTTCGGTGTTCGTATTCATTTTCAGATCCCCCACTTCAGCAGCTTCTTCATTTCGCGAGATGCTCGGCGGAAGTGCCGTGCATCCTCTTCCAAGCCGCGAATGAACGAGAGCGGCGTGAAGCCGTTGTGCTCTGCGAACTCCGCGCTCCAGCAATTCGTAAATTCCTCATCGGAATCAAAATCAACGATTTCACCCGCCATCGCCTCCACGAGATCACGAACGCTCTTGCAGTGAGCGATGTCGACCATGCACGTAGCGTGGTTCGGCGCTTCCACCGTGACATAATCACCCTCGCAAACTCGGCGTTCCGTGGTCGAGGTCGAACTTCTCCAAGATTGCCTCAAACAGCTCTTTGGTGACCGCATCCGCCAGGTTCAGCGTGACAGCTTGATCCCGTTCACTTGCGGCACCCATCAGAACCGCTCCGCCCATGTCGTGAGCGCTTCGATTTGCTCGGGGTTGAAACGTGCTCAGCCATGTAGGCCGCGTGCTCAGCCTCTAGGCGCTTGAGGCTATAGCGGTTGCACTGCGCGCTCTTGCGCGGCACTGGTGCGTGGTTCGAGGCCACAGAAGTGAACTTCTCACGAAACCCCAGCGGGGTTACTTCACGCCGTCGAGCCCTGGTCAAGATTCGGCCTGGCAAATGCGTGGTTACGATTGCCAGCACGATCCCTTCGCGTTCGGTCTCGAATGTCTCCGTGATCGTGCGGTTTTTCTCATCGACTGTCCTGGTACTCATTGCTAAGATCCTTCGGGTTTTAGTTGGCTATTTTACATATTAGTGTTTATGAGCGCGACTCAAAACTTGGCCCACAGCTTGCGAAACTACGCGCTTACGAGGTCTGGTCCGTGGTGTGCTCGATACCACGCCTTAGCCGCCTCTGGCTCGGTAGGCGGGTTCGCGTGCATTTTCGCCTCTTGCTCAGCCTCTTCGTATGTGTCGAATTTATGAAGAACGAGACCACTCTCGACACTGGTCACGTAGTACCCATCCGACCTGAAGTCACTCACCTTCTCAACCTGGAAACACGTCAAGTTTCCCTTGCGCAGAAAAAACTACAGCTGGGTCTTTCGGTATGAATTTGCGTGCCATTTCGGTTCCTCCAGAGCTGGCTTGTGTTTGGTTTCGAGTGTAACTTGATGGTCAGACATTGACCATTACTGCATGGTAGGTGCAACAATGTTGTTTTTCATTGCGCCATGAACCTGCAAATTATTTACATATTCATGTTGCCATGAATCAACATTGTTGTTCCTACTATGGCGTGATGGGCTTGAATTGGAGCGTGAAAGGCTCCACAAGCGGCGAGTGCGGGCGGTAATTGATCTCGCAGCGGTGCGGGGTGAAATTGGCTTAAACATTGCGATCCCTCCAGATCGTAGCGTGTGGTTGGGTATTTGGAGATTAGAGGTCAGTTGTCTGACGTAACACTAATATGACGAGAGAAATATCATCTAAATACATCTAGCTATATTGCTATATGTACATATGTTCGTATATTGAGATTGGAAAGAGTCGAAATTCGTTCGTCATATTAGTGTAAATCGACTTCTTGGACTGAGTTCAAGTCCTCAGCGCTTGAACTTGCCGAATCGTCCGATTTGCCGAATGCTGTGTAGCAAATTGCCACCAGTCCCCCGAACAAAATCAGCGAAGATCCGAAGCCGGTTTCTGAGAGCAACCGCCACAGTTCGGCGATCATCGTCCAGCCCGCTTCCTCTGCTTCTTGGCTTTACGTCGACGCTCCACGGCTTTGTCATGCAACCGTTTCTGAGCCTCGCGGGCTTCGCGCCGCTCTTCAGCATCTTCGAGGCGGCACACTTCACGCCACTCGGTCGGGTTCATCGTGCGCTCCCATACTTCGCGCGTCGGTGCGCTTTGCGTGCGAGCGTCTGAGCCTTGCCGCGTGCGGTTGCCTTATGAGTTGCGTAGTTCGACATTGCTTTGATCCGTTCCGTGTCGTGAGGTAGTTCTGAGGCCGGCTAGGCGAACACGAGTTCGCTATCTTTGTAAAGACCGGTGAGCCAAGGCTTGATAACCGGCGCGCCCATGAGGTCGAATGATCCGGGGGTTGAGTGAATGCGTGAGATGACGCTGGGATCAATCCAGACCAGACTCAACGTGTCCCCACCGTCGCAGCCAGGTGCGTCTAGCTCACGCAATACCCAAGTTCCGCGCCGCTGCGGCTCGCGCGCAAGTGATAGCGCTGTGACTCTGCGTCAGTAAAGTCATATCGAATAGTCCATTCGATCATTGCCCAGTGATTCGTTGCAGCGGCGTTCGCGCTCTCAATAGTTCGAGTAACTGCCTCGGCTAGCGTGTTCATTGCTTCGATCCTCCCCGGCGCGGTAGCGCCGATTCCTTACTGATTTAGTGGACTAATGCCGCCGGGTGTGCAGCGCGCTGAAAGACGGCGAGAGCGGCACGATAACAGCGGTCCTCATATTCCCCAGGCGCTCGCGTTGACTATCCAGCCGCGCCCATCGCCTCGCGCCTCGCAGCTTGTGCCGCGCGAACTACGCCCCACGTACCGAGGCGAACACGAAAGGTGCCGATAAAGTCACCGCTCACATGTTCAAGCATCGGAGAATCGACGCGGCGCGCGCCCTGCGAGAGTCGCAGCAACGCAGCGGCGAGAACGAGGCTTGTAGGCGTATAGGTGGCCTTGTCACCCTGGATAACGTGGCTCTGTGTGAGTTTTGGAACACTCACGTACTTCACCCCGTCAACCTCTCGGATACGGGCGCGGAACTCAACAACAACTGAGCTATTCATAATCTGTTCCATTCTTCACAGTCGAACGCGTGTGGGTGGTTTTCGGGATCGGCGCAACCTGCACAGCAAATCTTGCACGGCGGCTGACAGCCGGGCTTGGCCGTTACCGGCGCGAGGGTTGGGGTACTCATGCGCCCATCTCCCATAGTTCAGACAACGCCTCATCTATCGCCTCAACGAAGGCGCTAGGTAGCGAACGAATAGAGCGGCCGTCCCAGTACACCTGGAGCTCTTTGTCATCGGTGTCAATCCACACATTAGGGCCGCCGAGTGAGATGCACACTTGAGCCGCGCGGTAACTCCGATCATTGTTGACGATATAGCGAATGTCGAGCGCGTCACCCAGATAATCAATCGCGGCAACACTCACGCAATCCTCTTGCCATTCATCAAGAGGTTCGCCCGACTCAGGGTCAAGCCACCCGAATGGCGCGCCCTGCTCAGTGCGGTTGCGAATGTCAGCGATCAGGCTATCGGCATGCTGGGCGGCTAGCGTGCGGTCATCTGTTTCAGTCATTGGTCTAGTCCTATACGTGAGAGTCAATTAGCTAGCTAAATGCGGGTGCGAGCTTGGCTGTGGTGAACGTGCAGAACACATCAAGTAGTTGGCATTCCCAGTGCTCGCAGCCGCGTGACAGTGGCGCGGTAGTGCCGTGTCGGCCATGACGAGGGCGCGAGACAAGCAGGCGGTACGCGGTGCGAACGCGCGCTACAGTGCGGCGCTCAGTGCGTGTTGGGTTGCCATGAGTTACGCCATGTTTGCCACGGTGTGAGCCGTAACGGTTGACGTAGGCGCGTGCCGTGATCCACGGCTCGACAGCTCCCGCGTGACGCGCGGAGGCCGGGGCGGTAAGTTCATTCCTGTCGTTTCCCATGACTCCAGTTTACACTAATGCGTAGGATAGTCAACTAATTCAGCATAAAATATGCAATCAATTCCAACCCATCGCGGGAAGCAAGGCCCACTTTCATGCACACATGCACGACAAGCAACACGCAGTCAACGCGACCGCGAGACACCCCGGGCACACAGCGCACAGCAAGAGACACAAAGAGACAACGTGGCGCAAGGCGAGACGAAGGAAAGGTCGCGATTTGTGGCGCGTAGAGGGGGGACGTGGTGGTTGGGCCGCCCCGCGCACACTATTCATTGTTCCCCCATTTTTTGCCCCACACTGGCCCCAATTTTTTTTCTACGCTATTCTGAAAATCATGCCTCCAAAGCAGGTAACCTCGGCCTCACTTCCGCAGTCGTTTTGCTCACCTCGATCGGGCTCACTGGCTGCACGACTACCTCCACGGATTGCCAAACCTACACTCGGATCATGGACGAGGCCGCTCATCGCATCGCGCAGGCGGATGCTTCAGACAACGCCGCAATGTTTAGCGTCATGAAGAACCTCGAGGAGCTGCTCCCCTCTCCAAAGTTTGCCTCGCTATCCACCGTTGCTGGACAGTATGCCGATGCTCTGAAGGTAGGTGACGAGGCTGGAATTGCGAAGTTTTCGAGCAGTTTTGTTGAGGCCACCGCAGCATTTGACGCGGAGTGCCGCTAACTGAGTAACTTCTCGACCCCCAGCCCTCCCGGTGGTTTAGATTCCCACATTTAGCCCACTAAATTCCCCATATTGGTGTTAGGCTGACTTTCATGAAGCCTTTTGAACTACTTACACCCTTCCTTTCCCAGTTCGACATCACCCCTTCCCAGCTCCAGTCCATGTCAGTCGACCAGTCGCGGCTCCGCTTTACGGAGCGCCTCGAGAACGGCGTCGTTCGCGAAGTGACCTACCAGAACTGGGCGGGGATCCCCGTGGCAATGGAGGGCGACTTCTCGGATGCGGGCAGTAACCTCACAAGCGCGCCGAAACACGCCGCCCAATCACACGCCGCCCCTTCAACTATTCGCTCTGGCTTCATTCCCGAGGACAAGGCCCTCGGATTTGTCGAAGAGGTTTAACCCCCTCTCCTTCCAGTCACATTTAGCCAGCTAATTCGAACCGCACTCACCAGAGAGGACTCACATGCCAACAGTCACCATCCCCCAGGAACACTCGATCACTGTCTACTCGAAACAGCGAGGTTGCATGGCCTGCACCATCACGAAGCGCTGGCTCCTTGAGCGAGAGATTGATTTCAGTGTCGAAAACATCGAAGCTCCCGAGAATCGCGAAACGGCCGCCGCTTTCGCCATCAAGTCGGCGCCTATGGTGATCGCAGAGCCGAGCCCCATTACCGCCGAGAGTTCGGAGATCGTATTCTCCGATTTCCGCGTCGACGTCCTGGAGAGTCTTTTCCCCGCCGATCGCTACCCCAAGACGCGCACAATCTCGACATCAGATGTTGACGAACTGGCGCCAACCCCGAGCTGCAGATCGACGCCGACGAGCCCGAATTGGACGCCGAAGCTGAATACGAGGCCGCGTAATGCGGGGTTCCATCTCAACCATCGAGCCCCACTCAACCTTGGATGCGCTCCAGGATGTCATCGGCGAAGGCAACGCCAAGCGCGGCTTTCGCACCCAAGGCGACTTCTTCCGGGAAATGAGTGGCACGCGAGAAGGTGGCGACGCTGCGCTTCGCAATTACTACATCACCAAGCTCGCGCTCATTGGAACCGAGGTCACCGAAGCGATCGAGGAGCTGCGGAACGGCCACACTGCCACAGAGCGCTACTACTCCGGCACCGACAGCCGCTTGGGCGGGGCTGTCTCGAGCGACGTTAAGTCACTGGTCGAGAAAAGTTGCGGCACCGCGAAGCCGGAGGGGGTCCCATCCGAGCTGGCTGACATCGTGATTCGCGCCTTCGACTTCGCCGATGAGGCGGGATTCTCCCTCGCCGAGGTCATCCTGGAAAAGCTCGCCTTCAACGCGACCAGGGGCCATATGCACGGCGGCAAGGCGGTGTGAGTGTGAGCACACAAATCTACGCTACTGGCCAGCTCGAAAGCGACCTCAATGGCGTTAAGAGCTACGACTCCAGCGAGAGTAACCAGGCACGCAGGAACATTACAAATGCACTCAATTTTCTCCAGAGCCGCGTCGCGACCCTAGAGGCCAGAATTGCGGTGGATGGCGCGAGGAGCACTCGCCTAGCTGAGCTTGAGTTGGAGCGGGACGTTGACAGCGCACTCAAGCTGGCATACCTTGCCAAGGTTGACCAGCTCGCCCATGAAAACGCCGATTTGCGGCTCGAGATCAAGCGCCTAGAACACGAGTGCACTGAGCGGAACCGCGACACCCCAGACGAGCATCAGCGACCCCCAAGGGTCCAGCAGGCACGCCCAAGGGAAGCACTTGCAATCCCATCGAAGTTAAGTCGAAGTAGCGCATTTGTCGGAGGGGTTTGTTACCCTCTAACCAACCCCCGTTCGAACATATGTTCGAATAACTAGAAAGGAAATCTCATGGTAGAGATAACCGCTGAGGCAGCAAGTGACATCAGTACCGCGATCCCCATGCTTGCTCGCTTGTCAGATCGCACCCAATCAATCCTCCTCGGGCCCATCCCTGTGAAGGACGAGGATGGCCTAGTGATCCTCGGCCATCTTCGCGAGTCCGAGGACTACAAATGGGTCTTTGAACCAGCGACGTACACCACCCCTGACGCGGGAGACCCAGAAGAGGGCGAACTGACGGGCACTTGCTTGAGAATTGTGGATGGCGCCGCATGAGCGCCGACGTAGCCAGCTCCTTCTCAACTGCGCTTCGAACGCTCAACGCCGACGATCGCGGTCGCATCAGCATCGGCTCGGTGGTGCCAGCAGCCAGAGGCGGCTCATACAGCGTGGCAGTTGACCGCGACGGACGCATACTCCTCACCCCTACAGGCAAGCCCACGAGAAAGCGAGTATCCGAACATGAGTAATCGCCTCGAGCAATTCAAAGCAGGCGACCTTGTTCGCTTTAGTAAGGGCGGCAAGGTGGACTGGGAAGTCTCTCGATCAACGCATGACGGCCGATATGGAATCCAGAAACTCACGCTCACGTCGGGAATGTCTGACCGAGCAATGCACACCACCAACGAGCACGTTATTCACCGGAAGGACGCGCTCGCACAAGAAAAGGGGAAAACGAATGTCACGCAATAGCACTGCAACCCGGGTCACGCCACCATTCACGCAGGATCGTCCCCGAAAGAGCTTTAGGACTGGAGATGAAGTGGTTTATCTCAACCAGCTCCTTGCTCGCGTCGAGAAGGTCTATCCGATAGTCGAGACTGCGCTTGTGGACTTTGGCCGCAACATTCGCTACTCCGTCCCTTTCGCAGCCCTGGAAGCGCACCGGCCATAATTGTCGGCTAAATAATTGCGCATCGGTAGCCACTGTCGCTAGACTGAACCTCCGCTGTAGGGGTGCCAAACCGGGCATCTCAGATTGGAGGATCGACAGTGGCTACCACTATGCCAGCACAAGTACCAAGCGGGTACTCTACGACCGACACCTACTTTGCGAGCCGGTTTAAGCAGGGCGGTCGCGTGGTCTACAACCTCGATCTCTCGCTTTTGCAGATCACCAGCTTGATCGTGCGCCCTGATCCTGAGCGTCCGGTGGAGAGTAACCGCGCCATTCGAGCAAAGCACGCAAAGGATTTTGCTGACTATTTTCGAACCCAAACCAGATGGGTGATCCCCAGCCTCATCTTGCGAGCTCCAGCACCTTTCAAATTTGAGGTACTACACGAGGTTGCTGGGTCAAAGTTTGGCGTACTTGAAATCGCGCGATCGGCAGCTAGAGACGTTAACATCCTCGACGGGCAACACCGCATCCTCGGCTTCTTTATTGCAGCAGCCGACATCGTCGCCGACCTCGACAAGTCACGAGAGGCCCTGCAGAAGGCTGAGCGAAACGATCCAGGCGGGGCCGCGAGTCGATACATTCGTGACGACATTGCGCTCCTTGAGGAGCAGTACGCTCGCCTGGATTCAGAGCGTGCAGCGATTCAGATTTACATCGAAGAAGATCCGGTCGCATATCGTCAGATGTTCTTTGACATATCCGACAACGCACTCGGGATTACGGCGTCAGTTCGAAGTCGCTTTGACTCTCGAAAGGTCGTCAACCGCGCGCTGCCAATGGTGCTCGAGTCCCCACTCCTTGCAAGCCGAATTGAGATGGAGCTCGACCGCATCAATAGGAAGTCGGAGAACTTCCTGTCGGCAAAGAATGTTGCGGAGATTATCAAGAACGTCACTGTTGGCCTCAATGGCCGCGTGAGTCGCCGTCAGGATCAGGAGCTTGAGGAGCGTCATGTTGCCGATCGCGCCAAAGCGTTCTTTGACGACCTGACTGAAGCCTTCCCCCGCTGCGCTCAGTGCAGTTGGGACAGCTGCAGCCCCGAGAATTGCGCAAGACAAGCCTGCTTGGGTCTGCGGGGTTCCTTCGAATTCTTGCCGGGGTCTACTACCAGCTCCTTCTCCCTGACGTGCATGGCTGGCGCCGCGAACAGGTGGTCGACTACTTCAGGAAGCTCGCACCGCATGTTTCCAGCGACGGCTCCCCGTCTATCCCGGCTCGATTTGGATGGACCACATGGCGGAGGGGTTATTCCCCGCTGGAGCTCTCGGCCCGTCGGGAAAGAGGCAGGATCTAGTGGCAGTTCATGACACCCTTGTGGACTGGGCCCTGGACCGTGTTGGGTTCCTAGATTCTCCACCCGCACCTCGCCCAGCCGACCCCGAGCGCGAGGAAGATCATCCCGAGTACGGAACTGGATACACCGATCTCGGGTTCGAGATCCCGAAGTCCTAACACCCTCCTCAAGAGCGAAACCCCTGGGCCATTGACGTGGCGCATTCCAGGGGGTTTCGTTTTGCACACAGCGTGCGAGTGGAGGCTGAAACTGACAGGTGAGAGTCGGTTTCAGAAACATTCTATCTATGACTTGGCTAAGTGTAAACTATGAGCTATGAATATTGCGACTCGGCCAGCGAATGCGATGGATGACAAGATCCTCCAGCTCGCTGGCTCGCGGTCGCCTGAAGAGATTTCATTCATGCTCGGCGGCCTCATTACCCCGGAGCGCATTGCGAGTAGGACACAGGAGCTTCTTAAGTCAAAGAATTGGCTCACGCAGCAACAGGAGCAACGACGCCTCTACTTAACGCTCTCCGCATTGCTCGCCACGCTCCAAGATGGCTACTTTGACCTCGATAAGGCGAAGGTCATTCTCGCCACCGTAAAGCAGCTCTCCGCGCAGGCCGAGAGGCTCGGAGCGGCCACCGAGGAGGACCTCAACAAGCTTTACGGTAACCAGGGGCGAATTATGGCCCAGGTTGTCGATGGCGCATTCGGCTACATGCGCGGAGCACTCCGTGAGCGCGTTCCTGCCGAGCTGTGGGATGAACTCATGATCGAAGCTCTCAGTCACGCGCGCGACGAGATCGCCAAGCACGAGGCGATAGAAGAGTGACCAACTCGACGCAGCTTTCCCTGCACCCCGCCGTCTATGACGGCGCGCTCGCGGAGATGCGCCGCAAGGCCAAGAATCGCCTCTACCAGCGCGACTTTGCCGCATGGCAGTACGACATCCTCGGCGAGCGAACCTACGCCAAAATGGCGGAGATCAGTCAGTCCGTCCTCACGACACCCAAGATGCGCGCGCTAGTAAAGAGCGCGAACGGCACCGCAAAAACCTTCCAGGCCGCGCGTTGGGCGATGTGGTGGATTACTGCCTTTGATCCGCGCGAATCCCTGGTAATTGCCACCGCCCCGACTCTCCGTCAGGTTGAGAAGGGCGTGTTTTCCTACATCAAGAACAGCTATGGCGCTGTGAAGGCTTCTGCGATGCAGCGCAACGAGCCGATGCCGTGGCCTGGCTGGATCAGCGAGCAGAACGAGTGGAAGCACATCCCGAGCGCGGGCGGCTCTGAAACCCTTGCGCTCGCCAGTGTCCCAGGCGCCGCCGATGCCGTTTCTACGTTCCAGGGTCTCCGCAAAGAAAGCGGCCGAAACCTCATTCTCCTGGACGAGGCCGGTGGTGTATCGGCAGACATTTTCACCGCGATCGAGGCGCTCATGACTTCGGGCGAGGCCCGCATGGGAGGCATTGGCAACCCGGACCGCCGAGCCACACCGTTCTACGACGGATTCAACGACCCAGTTCTTGCCTCAGAGTACGATCTACACACTATTTCGGCATACGACTTGCCTACAATGACTGGCGAGATCGTTTACCCCGAGGATCTCGAAAAAAACGAGCGCATGATGCGCGGTTTGACCTCAAGGAAGTGGATCGAGCACAAGCAACGTGTGTGGATTCGTAACGGCAAGAAAGAGGCTCGCTTTCTCGCAAAAGTTGAAGGGCAATTCCCCGGCGAGACCGACAACGCTTTCTTCTCTGAGGATGACATTGTGGCCGCGCAAGAGCGTGAGCTACCTGCAAGCGGTGAGCCACCGATCATGGGCGTCGACCTTGCGGCAATGGGTGACGATGAGAGTGTCGTGTATGTCAATCGCGGCGGAATCGCTCGCATATTTGACGAGGAAATCACTTACGTCGACGGCGTTGACGAGGATGGTCAAGAGATCCGGCGCACCACATCTGGAGTGTGGTCCAAGGAGGATGAGGTCTCGAGCGCCCGACGCATCCACGCGATCGCGAATCACATCGGCGCAACGGAAGTTCGTCTCGATGCTGCGGGCCTCGGCGGCGGCGTCGCAACCATGCTCATGCGTCTCGAGGAGTTCGCCGAGGCGGAGTATGTCGTAATTCGGGTCATTGGCTCGGCTTCATCGACAGACAAAGCGAAATGGGTGCGCGCACGCGACGAGAATCACGACGACCTTCGACTCAAGCTTCGCATGAAGGAGATTGACCTCGACCCCACCGACAAGATCCTCAAAGATCAAATGCTTGCCGTCACCCAAGACTCAGACAATCATGGCGCCCTGAAGATTACACCGAAAAAGCTCATGCGCTCTGAGATGCACGGCTCACCGGACCGCCTTGACGCACTGATCTATGCCGTTATCGACACGTCGGCGCTCACTGCGCCACCCCTCGGCGAAGTCGAGGTTGGTGACGTTGTGCGCGTCGACCCCTTTGAACTACTCAACGTTGCCCGCATGGGCGCAGGAATGCCCATCTAGGAGAACATGATGACTAATCAGCCCAGTATCGAGCAGTGGATCGAGGCCCGCCGAGGCCGAAGTGCAGAGCTCCTCGAGGAAGCATTTGAACACCTCGATCCGCGAGTTGCCGAGCAACTTAGCGGAGTCATGCAAATGTGGAAGGAAGAGGACAGTGATTGGCTCAGTCTCGACGGCAATCAGAGTGACGGCCTCTCCCTGCAAGACCTTAAGCAATGGTCTGGCCAGCTCCGCGAGGCTCTCGTTGGCAATCCGCACATCGAACGTGGCGCGAACCTGCGTTCCGACTACATCAACGAGGGCGGAGTTCGTTATGGCGACATCACGAAGAAAATTCGCACGGCCATTGAATCCGACATTCAGCGTCGGCGATACTTTGGACCAACCGCCCGCCAGGAGCGCTACCGCGCCTGCTACACCGATGGCGGCGTTTTCTACCTCGGCGACAACAAGACTCGCCAGATCGAAGCGGCTATCCCCCTTGGCGAGATCGTTGACGCCTACCGCAACTCTCAAAATCGCTCTGAGGTCTGGGCGTACCTGCGCGAGTGGCAGGACTACTCTGGCGGGGTTCAGAATCCAAGACTTCGACGTGAGTGGGTATTCACCGATGTGTTTGAGGAAAAGCGTGGCAACCGCAAGACCATCAATTACGACGGCAAGCCGGTTCGAGTCGCTCGGGACAAGGTGATCTTTGACGCCTTCGTGAACACCCAGATCGGTTGGACCTTTGGGGCGCCACACGCACTCAACGCTCTCGCCTGGGCGCGCCTCTACCGAGACTTCCTCGTGAACGGCAAGATCATGTCAGACGCGATGGCACAGTTTGCCTTCCAAGTCACAACAAAGACGAAGAAGGGCACAGAAAACACGAGCCTAAAGTTCGCATCTGCGCGTGGATCAGGCCAAACCGTTGTTGGCCCAAATGACCTCGCACCGCTAGCGACCGCTGGCAAGGGGTATGACTTTGACTCCGGCCGAGCACTTGCCTCCGTCGTGGCCACCGCTATCGGCGTCTCCGTCATCCACCTCACATCCGACCCTGGCACTGCGGGCAGCTCATATGGATCAGCCCAGACGCTCGACCTCCCGACGCGTCTCTCCGTGGAATCGGAGCGGAACTGGAACGCAGAGCTCGATCTTCGAGTGCTTCGCTGGATGGGCGCCAAGAACCCCACCGCCGAATTTAACCCACTAATTAGCGCAACTGACGTGTATCGAGAGATACAGGCCATTAAGCTCGCCTGGGACACCGGCCTGTTTGAGGGCACACCACTTCAGGATCGAATTGCCGACATCCTGGGCATTGTGGAGCCGGGCGCCGTTCCTTCTGACGTACTCACACCAAATAACGGGAAAACGGTACTGGCAACAAAGAGTGCATCGAGTCAGGGGGGCCAGAGCGACGACAGTGGCGACCAGGCTGGCGGAGCTGGCCAGGGCCAAAGCACTGGCGCAGGCAAGGGGCCCAAGAGTCGGGACACGCGCGACGACAATGTGAGCGATAATGCCGCAAATTAAAGGGCGACATTCGCAACCTGTGATTCGTCTATGTATTTACTGTAAACTGATCGCATGACCAAAACGGCGCTACGCATCCGGGAGTCCGGTGCGCTTGAGAAGAAGGGCACTAAGGGCACATACCCGATTACGGTTATCACCTCGGGACGTGGTTCAAGTGGCGAATACTCGGCCGAACTCCTTCGATCAGAGCACGCGGCATTCGACAATTCCGTAAGCTTCATGGACCATCCCGAGTATTCTTTCGCCCCGCACGAGCGTTCCGTGCTCAAGATTGGTGGGCGAATCGTCGGTGAAACGTGGGTCGAGGAGCTGGCCGATGACCAGGTGGCGGTTCGTGCCAACTGGAAACCGCGAGCAGAATATGCCGAGTTCGTTGAGGAGTTTTTCGACTTGCTTGGGATCTCCATTTTCATTGAAGCATTTGGTGTTCACAACGAAGAGCGCGACGTGTACGAGGTCAAGCACTTCAACGCCGAGGACCCATACAAGAGCGTTGACATTGTTGTTGCCGCTGGGCGCGGTGGACGCTTTGACGCGGCGGCCGAATCGGCCCGCGCAATCGAATCTTCTCTCGGGACCCCCGAGCTGGAAACAAGCCTGACGCCGAAGCCTCGGCGCTGGAGAAAGAAGGAAACATGCTGACCAAGGAAGAGGTTGCTGCGGCTATTGCCGAGGCGCTCGCTCCCCTCGTCGCCACTGTTGCCGAGCTCAAGACCGCCGCCACCGAGAAGGCTACCGCCGAGGCTACCGCCGAAGCTACTGCCGAAGCGGTGACGGAGGCGCTGACCAGCTACGACGAGAAGATCACGGCCATCGCGGCCGAGAAGAATCTCCTCGCGTCGCAGCGGGTCGCGCTCACGGAGTCTGCTCGCAAGGGTGACGACATCACCAAGGCGCTCGAAGACGCCAAGACTATCGCGGAAGAGGCCAAGTCCACATTCGCTCCCGCGAACGACGGCGACGGCTTCGTGCTCGAGGGCGACACCCCTGGCGCTCCCGACGACAGCAAGTGGCTCGCCGAGGCGGCTGGCTACGGAACGGAAGGTGCGTAATGGCACAGCACATCGTCAAGGACTCGCACCTGCCGATCTTCGTCCAGGAGGTCGACGTCGCGAGCACCGTCAAGGGTGACGACTGGGTTGGCAAGGGCGCAATTCGCGGCCTCGCTGGCTACGACGGTCGCCTCGCCGAGGACGGCAAGTATTACACCACCGTCGACACCGCTGCCGAGGTTCGCTTCGACGCCGTTGCTGGCGCATTCGCCATTGGCGACAGCGTGTACCGCAAGACTGACGGCTCCGCGTTCGTGAAGGCCGCAACGGCCGACCACGTCCTCATCGGCGTCGCCACCCGAGCGAAGGCCGCAGCAGCGGGCAAGCTTTTCGTCCAGCTCATCCCCCAGGCCGCATAAGGAGAACCATGCGACTCACTGAATCCCAGAAGAAGGCAGCAACCCTCTTCAAGGCCGCCGAGAGTGGTGACGTCAACGCGCAGCTCCGCTTCGCCGAGTCGATTTCCCACACTGACTTGCCGACGCAGCTCCGTCCGGTTATCAACACGATCCTCCAGAAGGAATACGACCAGGTGGAGACCACCTTCGAGTCGTACACCTCCAAGGAGACCGTGCAGACGATCGGTGAAGAGGAGGCCGTCAAGGTCTACGGCTTCAACCAGGACAACATCGCCGACCTGAACCACGGCGAGACGTTCCTGCCCGGCACCCTGCCTCGCATCGGGAACCGCCAGAGCTACCCCCAGCTCGGGCTCCAGGCCACCGACAAGAAGAAGGCCGCCTACCAGTACGGTGAGGCTTTCGGAATCGACTGGCAGACCATCGTGAACTCGCGCGGCGCCCGCGTCGATCTGGTTCGCGACTCGGTCACTGAGTTCGGCATCCACGCGCGTCAGCTCGAGGACTCCAAGCCGGTGAAGAACCTCGTCACGGCCACCGGCTTCAACACTGCGAAGCTCGGCACGGCAGGTGCCCTTGCTGGCAACCCGTCGCTCGAGGACATCGTGGCGATCCAGGCTGCGCTCGAGAAGGCCCAGTCCTTCAAGATCGACGGCACGCCGGTCCATTTCTCGAAGTTCGTCATGCTGGTGGCTCCCGGCCAGAAGGGTCGCGTACAGCAGGCTCTCTCCGGCCGCATCATCAAGAAGACGAAGGGCACCGGTGGTTCGACCATCGACACCGTCGCCTTCGAGCAGACGATCGACCTCGGCGCGGAAATCACCGTGCTCGAGAACCGCTGGCTGACTGCCATCAACCCGAACTTCGGGCGTGGCTTCATCCTCATCCCGATCGGTGGCCCCCGCCCAGTACTGACGCGCAACTACCTCGCCGGTGCTGAGCGTCCATCGTTCTGGGTCAAGTCCTCCAACTCAGTCAACTTCTCTGGCGGCGCTGTGCCGTTCATGGATGGCGACTTCGACTCGGACTCCATCTCGACGAAGGTGCGCCACGTCTACGGCTCCGACCTCCTGTGGACTGAGGGCATCGTGTTCTCGAACGGCACGAACACCTAAGCCGGATTTGCTGGCTAAATAACCCCTGGCTTCGGCTGGGGTTATTTGCGTTCTGTGGGTTTACTATGAAGTTCCGGTAGAATGTAACCGTGATCCTCCAATCACACCCTGCCCCGCCAAATCGTTTCCCAGCCAACGGCGGGGCAGGCCAATTCCTCTGGAGCTGAAATGATAAATCTCGGCGCACGCCCCATCGACAAGGATTCCCTTGTCGGCCAAGTTCGACTAAGCATTGGTGACACCAACTTCACGGAACTCGAGCCGGTAGAGACTAGTGTCGTCAACTACGCAAACTTCTCGGATGACGAGCTTGAAGTGCTCCTTGCTGGCGCGGATGAGAATGTGCTTCGGGCAACCGCGCGCGCATATGCGAAGCTCGCGGCCATTGCGGCCGCCACGGGCGCCACGATCAAGACAAATGACCTGGGGCACTCCACCGAGCGGCGCGCCGGGGAGCTGCGCGCCCTGGCTGATTGGTGGAGAGGCGAGGCCGATGCAGCTGACGAACTCGCCTCGGACGATTTCCTGGAGATCGTCAGATTTCCCGGCACCGACTTCACAGACCCCGCCCGCCCAACCTTTCCCTAGCCCAATAGCGCCAGCTTGATTGCATCCGCTGCAGCTTCTCGCGTGGCATTGAGGGCATCTGGCATCAAGTGCCCGTAGACGCGAACCGTCGTATCAATATTCTCGTGCCCGAGGCGACGCTGAATATATGGCAGCGGCACGCCCTTGGCAATAAGCCAGGAGGCGTGCGAGTGACGAAGATCATGGTTTCGGGGGTCCTTGCTTATCCCAGAGATCCGCACCGCACGCTTGAGACCATATTTCGCGAATGTGCCAGCACTGACCACGGCTCCTTCCCGCGTTTTGAAGATCAGCTCGTGAGACTTGCCAGGCGTTCCGAGCGCCTGAACAACCTCGACCGAGACGGACACCAGCCGCACACCAGCGCCAGACTTTGGTGGCCCTAATACACGTCGTTGCCCTCGCTCGCCCTGCTTCCACGCCTTGTTTACGTCGAAGCACCACTCCCCATTGACCATAACCAGGTCGGCCCAGGTAAGGGCGGTTGCCTCTCCGAAGCGTAGGCCCGTCGAGGCGAGGGTGAGCATGAGTGGCTTGTACCACTCAAGGGTTGCGCGGTAGACACAAGCGAACTCGCCTTCGGTCAAGAAGCAGATGGGTGGACGAAAGCCCTTCGGAAGAGTGAGCCCATACGCCACGTTGCGGGCGACGATTCCCCTCTTGGCCGCAGCCCCGAGTGCGCCAGACAGGAGTGCGTGATAGTTCTTGACCGATTTGGCCGAGATAGTGCGATCCGGGTACTTTACGGTCGGCTGCTCAATCTGCCAGTTAAGCCAGGCCCGCACAGCATCCTCGTCAACGAGATCCACGGGAAAGTCACCCAGGCGGGGCAAGAACGATCGTTCCGCGATCATTCGATAGTTATCACGAGTCCCGGCCGTCACGCCGCTTAGTAGCCCGCTCTCAGGGTCCAGGTATTCGCGCACCCATTCCGAAAGGAGTGGCGCTTGCTCACTGCCCATTTCCTGTGCCATGCGGAGCTCGCGGGCAGCACGCCCTCCGATGCGGTCAATGACACCACAGAATTGCTCCGCAGTTTCGGCTGTCAAGAATGATTCTTGCGCCTGTCTTCCGTCAATGCGGAACATCACGCGGAAGGAGATTGTCCCGTCTTTGTTGGTGCGAGGCTGAATAGAGGCCATGTGGCTCACCGTCCAATGTTGGCGTGCCTGTTGGCACGGTATTCTGGAACGGCGCTTACGGCCTAGAAAACTCCTGATCGGAGTAACTTTTTAAGAGTGGATCTGAGGGGATTCGAACCCCTGTGAACCACCCCGACCTTGCGCCGTTTATCGTTGATTTCATGCGGAAAATGCGTCATCTCACACAATTTCGCGCTAAGTCGATGTTGGCACGCCAACACCAGTCGTGGCAAGGAACACCGCCTGGGAGGTTGGCGTGAGTGTTGGCACGCCAACAGCCCGCGTAACACTAATGCGATTATTTAGCTGGCTAAATATGTGATTAGTGGGCTAAAATCAGTGGCGAGGAGGAGTTACTTTGACCACTGAAGCACCTGTAGGTACGGCCAAGATGGCAGAAATTCTTGGCGTCTCAGCCCCCACGCTGCGAGCACTGGCAAATAGCGGCGCCATCCCCTCACTTGACCTTGGCGCGAAACCCGGTTCCAAGTTTGGCTTCGTACCTTCTGAGGTCATCGAAGCACGCCGTCGAGCAGTGAAGCTCGAGAAGCGAACGGGCCAAAGTCAGCGTTCTCGAAACGCACGCCGAAAGGTCTTGTAGTGGGACTTCCGGCCCTAGGGGTCAACGCTTGGCAGGAAGACGTCGAGAACGTTGCTGCGCAGTTCCGCAAGGCGGTCATCTCAATCTTCGACTCGACCCAAGAGGATGCGAGCGGAAACCCGACTGCGATTATCTCTCGTCGCCCTGCACGAGTACAGCAGGTTCGAAATCCCTCAATCTCGCACGACTCAGGGCAGCAACTCGTGAAGCGGCCTTTTCAGTTCGAAATTGAGCTGCGCCCGACCGATCCCATCATACGAAAAGACATGCTAATCAGGGTCCACTTTGCCGATCGAGACCCCAATCTATGTCACTACGGCTTCACTGTCACCGACTCCGTAAACTCAAGCGAGGCGGCCCTTCGGACAATCAACACCCTCACGGAGCTGGCGGTTCTCCCGGTGATGCCCTAATGGGTATCAGGTGGATCAAGGGTAACCCCGAAAAACTCACCGAGAACCTTTCTGCATTCGGAAGCAGCTTGCATGAGGAAGCAATCGAGGCCCTTTCGCTTGTCGGAAGACAGGCGGTCATTGATATTCGCGAGGCAGTAAGCAACGCAACAACCCCTACCGGAGAAGCGAGGGCCAGGCGCGGTGGTCAGGCCGGTCGACGAGAAACTGACGCAATGTACCTCGCAATTCGACAAAACCTGGAGGCCGCGGGCAAAGAGCGGGCACAACTCTCATTCGGCTGGCTTGAGGATACGCCACAGACGACTCTTGCCCGCGTCAACTACCAGGAAGGCGGCAACAGTCGAATTGTGCCAATGCAAGCAATCCAAACGCCCCACCTGATTGCTGTCACAGAACTCAAACACAAATTAGCCCAGTTAGGATTCAAGGTCTCATGAGCCTCGATATGAGCAACGCTCGCGCCGCAATCAAGTCTCGCGTCCTCGGCCTAAGCAGCGTATCTGACGTATTCACTACAGAGGTCAAGAAAGGCTTCACGCCGCGATCCGATGCTTATGGGCGAATGGAGCCCTATGCGGTTTTGCACTTTGGGCGCCCTGTTCCTGGCTACGGGCGAACGATCGGCGACGGCGAACAGGACTATCCCCACCTTTGGCCCGTGAGCATTTTTCTCTACTGCTCAGACGGCGACTCGGCCGAGAACCTTGCAGACGAGCTAGATGCCTCCTTCCTTGACTGGTCTCCTGACGGCGACAACTCGACCGGCTTTCGTGGAGGCGCGAGCTTCTCATATGCCCTCCAGTCGACAGACAACATGCCGAGCCGAGTTGAGCTTCAGCGATATTTCACCGCAACCATCAACCTAAGCCATTCCTGAGCACTGGCTATGTATATGCTGTAAACTGTCGACATGCCTGAGTTTAGGAAATACCGGCACCGCGAGACGGGCCTAGTCAGCGAAATGCACCCCACCACCGCTCGCGGCATGGGCGATCTGGTGGCAGAGGTTCGTGAGACCGCAAAGCCCCGTGTCTCCATAAAGGACCTCCAGGCCAAGGGCGCCGCCAGCAAGTCCGAATCAAAATCGAAGGAGAGCAAGGATGTCTGATCGCGTCCTACGCGGAAATGAGACCGTTCTTCTCATCCCCGCTTACGTTGACCCACTTGGTAACGCCCAGGCGATCCATTCAAATGGACTTACGCCCCTCACGAGTGACGGGCTCACAACCACAGCGTTGAACCACTGGATTCCAGTAACGAGTTCCGGGCATCCCAACGCAAGCGGTGGCGGAAACGTCTCCTGCGCAGTGAAGGATGACATGACCCTGGGTCTCACTGATTCTGAGGCTGACACTGACCGTGTGATTTGCGATGTGGGCCAAGTTGAGGAACTCACTACTAAGCAGTTTGAGGCCGCAATGACTGGCTTTCGCGACAAGGACCTCACCGCCAACGGTGCATACAATCTCTTCAATAAGCTGACATTCGCACCTGACGTACCGTACATCATTGCCCACCGGATCGGCGTAAAGCAGACCGAGTTGGCGGTAGTTGGTGAGCGCTGGGATTACTACCTTGTTGGCACTGACGTTCAGATCCCGGCATATGCGAACGGTGCCAACATCACGGTCGGACAGACCTTCATCCCCAAGAACATCGTCCAGTTCGCCGCAGAGCTTACAGCGTAAGGAACTCCAATGACTGATACTCGAGTTACCAGTAACAAGAACGTCGAGGTACGCCTTGGCGTAGAGACGGCCATTGCCAATATCGACGCCGCCACCGAAGCGGAGATTAATGCTCTCGTCCCTGCGCGCGCAGCTATGCGGTGGGATCAGTTTGATCTCAACGTGCAGGCTTCCAGCATGGATGAGGACCCAACTCTTGAGGATGAGGCTGGCGCGCAGATGCGAGCCCTCCTTCAGTTCGGCGGAACCGCATCTTTCTTGACTCCGAAGCCTGGCGATACAGGCATCATTAAGCAGATTCACGATCTCGTCATCGTGCCCCACTCCAAGCTCGTCGTAGCGATTCGTGGAGTGCTGCCAATCTCTACGCCAGCAGAAGCGGGCCAAGTCTGGAACTTATACCGGGTTATTACCGACGCGGAGACGCACGAGCGAGCTGATACCGGATATAGCTTCAAGGTCAATTTCCGCCCCCTCGGCCAGGCTGGAATTAACGCGATCGTGCCCTCATCACCAGCAACGAGCGTCACCCTGACGCCGGTCGGTGGCTCCACGGCAACGATCGGCAAGCCGCTCTGCCTGAACGCTCTCTACGAGGGCAATGACATCACGGTAGGCGCCCAGTACACCTCAAGCGATGACGCAGTTCTTGAACCGCTACCGCACGGCTGGGCTATCCCCAAGACCGCTGGCACAGCAAGCATCACTGCCACTTACCCAGGCTCAGCACCCGGCACGCCGCTGAGCATCACCGTTTCCTAGCACTACCAACCTGGAGGATCACATGACCGAATCAATCGACGCCAGCACCAACGAGCTTGTGGAAGAAGTACAGCAGGAGCGCAAAGACTTCGATCTCCTCGACCGACTCGTCAACCGCCCAAAGCGAGACCCACAAATCGTCACCCTCTACATGAACGAGGAGCTGGGCACGAAGCTTGGCTACGTTCGAGAAGAAAAGAACGCACTAGGCGTGCCTATGGGCTACTCGAAGTCTGGCCTCGTCGGAGAGCTGCACGACGAAGAATCGAAAGACGAAGAGAGCCGCGACGGGGAGCGGATCAAGGCTCTTCAGGAGAAGATTCGTGAAACGGCCGCCGAGATCAAGCGAGACTCCCTCACGGTCACCCTTCAGTGGATTCCCCCGATTGCCGAAGAATTGCTCCAGAAGGAAAGTCTGGAGGCAGTCGGGCTCAAGTCATTGCCGGTGCCCGATAACAAGCTCGAGGAGTATCAGAAGGAGTGGTTTGCTCGCGCCCTCGTCTCGACGCTGGTGAGCATCATGGACAATTCGACAGGCGCTCGCAAGGACAAGCTGCGACTCGAGGAGGCCGCAAGCCTGCGCAACTACGCACCCAAGGAGCAGCAGCGACAGCTGGATCGGGCCCTCAACGCGCTACTCAATCGAGCCGCCATCTCCGAGGAGGCGCTCGATAGCGCGGATTTTTAGCGGGCTATCTCGCCAGCTCGGCCGGAGCGAGATATGTCACCCTGATCCGCGCGGCGATCGCGGCAGGAATACGGCCTACGGCCATGCTATTCCGGGAGGACCCAACGCTCCCTTGGCGCCACCACGACTTCCTTCTCATCGAAGCTCTGCAAATCATGGAGCAGGAGCGCTGCGGCCAATGCGGAATGCCCGTCTGGATGTGCCACGACGAAACGGGCGGCGTGCAGTTCTCCATCCAGGAAGATGAGTGCGTTGCAAAGAGGGAAATTGATCGACGCAACGACGCTGATAGCAAGAAGGGCAAGTCGGCGCATGGCATTTCCCTGAGGCCGGAGCCATACTATGTCGACGGGGCAACCTGGCTGGAGACGCGCGACACCTACTACAAGACCCTTGTCGAAAGGGCGTCCGAGGCGCAGGAAGGAATCGCAGCTTAGTTTTAGCTATGAACTAACTGTAAACTGTCTATATGTCTGAGAATTTCAATGCCCAGGGCGAAATTAGCCTCTCGATCAGCGGCATTGATGATCTCGAAGCTCTCATTACCGCAGTCGGAGCGTATAACCGCGAGACCGGTGGCACCGACGAGGCGATTGAGCGCCTCGAGCGCAATCTCAATCGACAGGCGCGCTCCGCTCGCGAAACCGCACAGGCAATGTCGGCAGGCGCGAGCGACCTCGCAAAGTACGCTGCAGGTTTTGCAGAGCTTGTGCAACAAGCTGATCTCGCAACTGACGCCATCCGAGCAGTAGCCCAGGCGCAAACTGGGGCAGGCGGCTCAGGAAATGCCTCCCAAATTTCAGCCCAGGCAATGACCCTGCAAGAGGCACAGAGGATCATCCAGATTCGTGAGGCAGAGGGCGTCACGGCAGAGCAGGTCGCCCGCAAGGTCATCACGGCCGAAGAAAAGAAGCGAGCGGCCGCGCTCGAAACCTACCAAACGCTGCAGCGCGAGAACGAAGCATGGGCGAAGCGCTACCAAGAGGGCTTCACCGACCCGAAGAGCTTTATGGGTCAGGCGAACTCAAGAGACTCATCGGCGGGCCTCAGGGCCAGCGAATCCATTTGGGCAGTAGAGGCCAAGGAGATTAGTGGGCTAAATCTCCAGTACGACGCGCATGTAAAGTCGTTCGATCGGGTCATGGCAGAGAAGTCCACAGCCTCTCAGCAGACGGCTCTCTACAACCAGTATCTCTATGACCAGGAGCGCGCCACCAGGCAGGCCAATAGCGCCACCAATGAGGCAACGGTAGCCCTCCCTCGCCTGCGTTACGCCCTCTACGATGTCGCAACCACGGCGGGCATTATGAACGCCGCAATCGGGGCGTCGGGGGCCGCCGTGCTTGCCGCCAGTGCAAGCTACGAATCAAGCTTCACCACGGTAGAGCGTACTACCGGACTTGTCGGAGACGGCGCTACACGAATGCGTGACGAGCTACTTCAACTCACGCGAGAGATCCCGCAAACCTTTGGTGAAATCTCTAACATCACGGGGCGCGGCGCTCAGCTCGGCGTCGCCACGAGTTCACTTGCCGACTTCACGGAAACCGTTGCGCAGTTCGTTGCCACCTCGGATACGGTGACACTCGATCAGGCAGTAGAGTCTCTCGGGCGAATCTCAAATCTCATGGGCGATACCGACTTTAACCGGATCGGGTCGTCCATCACGCTCGTTGGCGTCAATGCCGCCGCTACTGAGTCGCAAATCATTAAGACATCCCAGGAGCTCGCACCCTTCGGCACCTCAGCCGGATTCGCAACTCACGAGGTAATTGGTCTGGCCGCTGCGCTCGGATCGCTTGGCCAGCCGCCAGAGCGTGCCCGTTCGGCGTTTCTGTCGCTTCAGTCCGTCATGGATAAGGCAATCGGCGGAATTAACGACAAGCTCCCGGTGTTCGCTCAGCTCCTCGGCCTGAGCGCCGACGAGACTGCAAGGCTCTGGCAGCAGGACCCATCGCAGTTCGTCACCTCCTTCGTGCGGGCACTTGGCAACGTCGACAATATGACCGTCGCGCTTTCGGATCTTGGGCTCTCGGAGAAGCGCTCATCGCAGGTGTTCCAGGCGCTCGCATCGGACTCGCGCAATGCCGGTGAAGGGCTGTCCGTGCTCGAGCAGGCACTCGCCGACGCCTCGCAGGGGTATTCCGAAGGCACGGAGCTTGGCCGACAGTACGGCCTCATCGTTGACGACCTTGCAAGCAAGTGGCAAATCTTCCTCAACAGCATCATGGAAACGACTGCAGCCGTTGGTGATGCACTTGCACCAGCAGCCAAAGCCGCACTAGACATCATCACCCCCCTCGTTCAGCAATTCGCAATATTCGCGCGCTCCGCAGGCGGCAAGTGGGCCATCGGCATTGCAGCGACCCTTGCTGGGATTGCTTTCGGGTTGACGGGAATCGTCGCAACAGGTGCTCTTGCAATGGCTTCCGTTGCCGCAATGGGCACGGCGACCGCCGAGTTGTCTGCAGCGGGCGTCGGCTCCATCTTCACCCTTCGCGGAATGAGTTCAGCATTCTCCTCCGTCGCGGCCGCCGCAGGACTATCCACGCGGGCAGTGTCGGTCTTTAAGGTCACTCTGGCCAGCACGGGAATCGGGCTTATCGTGCTCGCTCTTGGCACCCTTGCCGCTGCATTCATGCAGGCAGGCGATAGCGCCGAGATGGCATTCGACAAGTACGTGGGCACGACTGCTGGATTGACGGAGGCTCTCGCCGCCGACAAAGAGGCATATAGTCAGGCAGTCGCCGAGGGGAACAATGCCGTCGCCGACTCCTTCCTTCACCTGCAGCCCAATGTTGACCTCGCAACCGGTTCCCTTGAGACAAACAACCAAGCTCTCAGCGACACCGCCTCGGTACTCGGACTTGCCGCACCTGCCTACGGAAGTGCAACGGGGGCGGTTGAAGGCTTTACGGTCGCACTTGGTGAAAACACCCTCGCCTGGGCACAGAACACCCTCATGGCGAGTGAAGAGTTTCAAAAACTTGCCTCAAGCAATCAGTTTGCAGAAACGTGGGCCGCGATGGGCGGCAACTTTAACGAAGTGCTGAACATTGCTGCCACACAGGGCCAAACTGGCGTTAGAGATTACTTCATACGGCTTGCCAACCAAACGGGGCAGTCTGCGAATGTCTACGCAAAAGGCACCGAGGGGATCTTTCAGAGCCTAGCCCGCGTAATTTTCAATGCGGGAGGATTCATTTCGGGGGCCCTAGACTCGCTTGGGCAGCTTTGGGGTAGCAAGCTCTCCACCCTTCAAAAGTTCCTCTGGTCGGGAATGACTGCCATTACTGGCGGCTTGCGTGGTGCTGGTTCCCTCGATCCCCTAAAAGATAACTTTCGTGACTTCAATGGGGTCGTGAACGGCGTTATCAATCAAGTAAAGACCGTTGGCGGTGAGGCAAACCGTGCGGGCAATGGGTTTGCCGAAGGCGCTGAGGGAGTCGACAACTTCACTGACAGTGTTGATGATGCAGGGGGCGCTTCCGAGAAGGCTGCCAAGAAAATCTACACCTTGGCAAACTACGCATCCGACCTCGCGTCGATTTGGGGCAGGGCGTTCGAGATTCGATTCTCCGGCCAAAGCACTCTTGACCAAGTGACCTCTGCCTGGATCAAAATGAAGAAGGCCGCAGAGGACTCGGCTGACGCGATAGCGAAGTACCGCGCAGAAATGGCGTCACTGAACGCAGATAAGACTACTCTCCAGTATTGGCTCATGGTGGCTGAGAACTACGGCGACTCGATTCGGGCGGCCGAGTTGCGGGCAAAAATTGGTGAGACTGATGTCAAGATCGCAGAGACTAAAAAGAAGCTGACCGCCGAGCAGGAAAAGAACAACAAGACGCTCGTCGGCAACAGCGAGGCGGCGGTCAATAACCGAAAGACGATCACCGATCTCGTCAAGAGCTACCGGGATCACATCGAGTCTCTCGCCGCGAGCGGGATGAGTAGCGAGGATCTCAAGAAAAAGACTGACGAGCTGAAGAGGAAGTTTATCGAGCAGGCCACCCAGCTCGGCTTCTCGCGAACAGAGATCAGCAAGTATGCAAAGAGCTTCGATGATGTGAAGTTCGCGATCGACAAGATTCCTCGCAACATCACAGTTACCGCGAACACAAACCCAGCGATCCAGGCGTTCAACGAGTTCAAGGCCAAGGCAGACGCAGCGACCTCCTCCATGACCAAACTTCGAAGCGCAGCTTCTAAGCCAATTCCAGGTGGGGCATTTAATAGCTTGTCTGGAGAAGCGGCAAGCGCTTCCGTTCGCACCGAGGCAATGATCCAGCTCATGAGCTTGGTGCCACGAGTGGCAAAGGCTATTGCCGATCGAGACGTTATGGCTCTCGCTGTCCTCGTTCCACAGGCCGCGCATTGGCAAGTACGGGCTGCGCGAGGATGGAAGGCGGGTGGCTACACAGGCGACGGTGGCACCGGCGAGGTCGCTGGCGTTGTCCACGGAAAAGAGTTTGTATTCTCGGCGCCAGCGGTCGCAAACCTTGGCGTTGGGAACCTGGCTCGCCTCCACGAGTCTGCCAAATCCGGTCGCGTGGGCGGCAATGGCAATGGTGGTGGTCTCGGTGCGGGCCCGATGGAAGTTGAGCTCTCACCAACCGATCGCCAGCTACTTGTAGATGTCAGGCAGGCAGTGGGCATATCTCTGGACGGAGGGGCAATGCAGCGATTCTTTGGTGCGGGTGCGGTTAATTCAGGAAGGACGGGCCAAGGATGAGTCGCGTTTTTTATATCGGCACACCGGGTCACCTCAAGCCGGTGAAAATGTTTCAGGCTGGTGGTGGACACACTTCTATGGGTTACGGAGAGAAGATTCAGTACCTTTCCGGCCGGGCGGGTATGAGAACGTCCTTCGGCTCGCACCGAGAGTACGACTTCTCTTGGCGTGGGCGCCGCGACGAACTCCAGCACCTACTCGACCTCTCGAGCGGCCTCTACGGGGACTCACCCATATATTTCATAGACCCGATGTGGGCAGACCGAAATATCCTTGCCGCGCATTGGGCGGCCCCCGTGCAGGCCACCCTTGACGCACCGCCCGTGTACGGGGATGATGCCCCTGAGGCTATTCAGACTCCCGCAAATAACCTTGATCTACCTGCGTCTGGGGCACTGCTCGTGCGCCAACCGGCCGCAAATAGTCGTGAGCATTACATTCCCATTCCACCAGGGCATTCCCTTCACTTCGGGTACGCGGGCACTCCCTCAATCGTTCGCCTCACCCCGATGCTAGGGGCCCAAAGGTCCGGGCCGGACGTGACGGCTCTCGCTGCCAATGTCACGAGCGGTAATATTCTCACAACCACCATCGCGGGGTCAGCCAGCCTGGACGGCGTGTCTATCTCAGTTTCACCCCTCGCCATCGCAGAGCTCTATGCGATGCAAGCGCAGGTTCTTCCGTCAACTGCGCAGCGGCCCGTGTCAAAGTTCCACGGCGGCAACGGGCATACCGGATGTCATTTTGAAGGCCATCCTGTCGTGACCCCATACTCAAGGCCGTATGACTCCATTGGTGTCACCGCAAAGCTCGTGGAGGTGGACGACCAGTGACCATCTCGATCAAGGTTGACGGCACAGATGTGACGCGAGAAATCACCTCGCATTCTGTGTCGGAAAACGCCACGCCCGTCAACGTTACTGAGATGAGCGGCGGCGTGAGTCAGATGACGCTGCAGCTCAAAGGCGGCAAGCGGGCCCGCCACATGCGCCGCAAGGAGGTCGAGCTTGTTGACTCCGGGCAGGGCAAGACGGTTGGGCGAGTCTCAAGCATTTCCGACCAGGAGCTCGCCGCAACGGTCACCGCAGATTCGAGAATGATCGCCTTCGTTTCTGAGCGGAAGCTTGATCCCTACGTTGGAAACTTGAGCGGCTACTTCACCTACCTCTGCTCTGTCGTAGGTATAACGAGTGGAATCGTCATCGACTCCTCCCTCTCAGCAATTCCCGTAGTTGCAACGGGGTGGAATGGGTCAGTTTGGGACCGTATAAAACAGCTCTGCTCTGCACACCGCGTCGAGGCTTCACTCGTCTCAAACAATGTGGTCTTTCGACCAATTCGGGGGCGGGTTGCTCAGACTCATCGCGATTCAGCCCGCACCGTTTCGGTCGATGACTCGAACACGGCTCAGCGAATCAAGGTCCACTATCTCGAATCTGCAGAACGTCGTACTGACCTCGCCTTCCCACTAGGTGGCTGGACCGAAGAGACGCGGGTGTTTAATGTCAAGGCTGGCGAAACCCTCGAGTTTTCGATCGACCTAAAGCCTGCTAGCGGCGAGGATGGGCCTGGAGTGAGCCTGCAGTCCATCATTCAACCGACCTGCGTTGATTTCGTTGGCCGAGACCATGTTGCCTCCTCCGTCTACTGTGTGGCAGGGAACGACGGCAAGCCAATCACTGCTTCACAGTGGCTTGCCACGGGTGGGAATCTTCAGGTGGAAATTGGAGAGGACTCGCAAACTCTCATTATCCGTGTGACTGGTTCGAGTATCGAGCAGTACGCGCCTTACCGAATCGCGGCGACGGCTGGCACAAGCAGCTACTACTCCTCCCTTCGAGTGCGTGGGACCGGGATCTTTTACAATCGCGCAACGATCGACATGGCGACTGGAAACTCAGCAGATGACTCTCCAACCGAGATAGGTGCAGAGGTGGAGAATCTAATGCTCGTTGGCTATGAATCTGCGTGGCGCGCTGCAGCCGACGCACTTTGCTCCTGGACCGGCCCAACCATGAGGCTCAATGTGACAACGCGAGGACTGAATAGAAAGGGGGACAGTGGCTCGGCCGCCTACCCCACAATCGGAGACTTCAACAACCTTTACCCGTTCGATACGTTTCAGACCTTCGATTCCAAGTGGCCCGTTGAGTCGATCGCCTCGCTAAACTCCTTCCTCTTCTCCAAAGTTGAAAACGAGTTTGAGAATCAAGCCTTTGGAAATATCGCTGGGTCTCGGGTGCTTGAGGGTGGTTTCTGGGCACGCATTTCCAGCGCGACCATTTCTCCCGCAACCGTGTCCTATCAAGCCGAAGCCGACACAACGATCGGAGACTTCAATTCCCACTACGGCGATATGTCCATTGCCTACTTTAATACTCTCGTTGGCAACTGGAGCGTTGGAGACCTTGGAATTGAGCCACTTATTCCACCCACCTAAGCCATACCTATGCTTTTGCTATAGAATTGCCGTATGCTAGCGCCACCGCAGAACACTTTCGATAGAGAGCAGTATCGCCTCATCGACTGGGTTATCGGCACGATCAGGGAGCACGATCGCCTCCTTGGTCTATCCGCAAGCTTGAGCGGAAATACGAACCTAGAGCTCAACGGATCAATCGACCAACTCAATCGCTCCGTAGACCAGCTCAACACGACCGTCGCTGAGGTCGTTTCGCTCGTAAAGAACCTCCCTGTTACGGTTAGCTCATCTAACGCAGTAACCAATATTTCAATCAACGCCTCTTGGGTAACGAAAGCCACTCTCACTCTTGAAGTCCCGGCCGACAAAAGTCGCGTTAGCATTCTCGCCACGGGGGCGGCTGAGGCTCTTGACAGGACTACGGGCGGGGTTACGGTGGCCTACCTACGGCTCGTAGTCGACAGCAGCACGAGTAGACAGTTTTCCGCGAGCAAGGATGCGGGAGCCACGGTCGTAAACAACGTCATGTCTGGCACCCATTCTCGCTCATATGCGGTCACGCCAGGCTCAACGATCACTGTTTCCGTACAGTGCATGGCCCTCAATGGCAGCGCTTTCCCAGCAAACGCCGCAAACTTCGCTCAAGTTACCGCACTTGCGACTTTTTCAAACTAGGAGATTCAAGTGGCAACAACACCCAGAGGCATTCCCCTCATCGACACGAATACCAAGATTGCCCCGTTCCAGGCACATCACAATGGGATGGCAAATGCACTGGACACTGCCCTCGGCAATTTTGACAATCGACTCTTGCCACTTGAAGGCAAAATGTCTAAGCCAGGAAAGGTACTCTGGTCCGGCTCGGTTTTCCTAAATGGCATTCAGTCGATCGACCTCACAGAATCGATTTCTAGCCAACTCAGCGGTGTTTGCTTAATCTGGTCCGAGTACGCAAGTGGTGCGGCAGTCAACGTGAACTTCACTCATCAGTTCATCTCGAAAGCCCAGGTGCAGCTCTATTCCGGTTATGGAGTGCGTCTACTGACGAAAGTCGGCGCAGACGTCGTGAGTAAGTATTTTTACGTTACGAACGACAAAATCTCGGGGAACAACGACAACAATGCCGCCCCTAATAATCGCTTGGTTTTGCGTGAAGTGGTAGGGGTGTGACCATGTCGCTCAAAACCTTAGTGACGCCGAACTGCGGGCACCACGAGTACGCGAGAAATTGTCTCCCGATGACGCAGAAGGCGTTCGTCACCCAATCGACCACTTAGAAGCGAACTCAGGCGACACAACTTAACTTTTGAAAGAGAGCAGAGGCTATGACCCACTCACCACTCACCGCCTGGACGGCACCGACGTCTAAGTACAACGACATCGGGCCTCGCGCCGTAAATCGCCTCATCATCCATCACACCGCAGGTGGAACGAATGATGGCAATATTGCCGTACTCTCATCCTCCAGCCGGGAGGTGTCGGCAAGCTATTGTCTACTTACAACTGGCGATCTTGTGGGCATCGTTCCCGAGGAGTATCGTCCCTGGACCTCGAATGCCCCAGGTTACGACAATGACCGGAACTCAGTTACTGTCGAGACCGTCAACACGACTGGGGCCCCTGATTGGGGCGTTTCCTGGGCGCAGGTCGAGAAGCTGGCCCAGCTAGCGGCTGATCTCTGCAAGCGTTACGGGTGGGGTCGGGTTGATCGCAGCCGGGTGGTTGGCCATCGCGAGGTACTCCCTGGCGGCTACACGGAGTGCCCCGGCCCATTCCTGCACGGCCAACTCAACAACATCGTGGATCGCGCCAATGCGATCCTTTCAGGCGCTACCGGCGCACCAGCACCCAATGGGGAGGAAATCGTGAAAGAATTTACCGGCGGAAGCAGCCGAAAGGCACCGCAGAAGATCAAGGGTGGCAATACCGAATACATTACGTTCCGCGATAAGTGGACAGATGACAAGTGGGGCGACAGGACTATTGCGCGAGGCCCCGGCTTCCTCTCCGGCACGATTAACATCGCCATGGAAGGCGAGGCCGGAACTCGAGTCGCCTTCCAGCTAGTTCGCGAGACTGGCGAGAACAAGAACCGACTGCAGATCGCCGACCCGCGTAAAACAATCGATTCACTCGGCAAATTGTCATTCCAGATCAACTTCAATCGTCGCCTCGCAGAGGGTCAGCTCGTTCGACTGCTAGCGCGAGTGCAGAACGGTAAAGAGGTTGAGGTCACGGAGTTCTATTGGGACGGCGGGCGCTCCGAATAACGCTGAACCTCATCTATTAGGTAGCCCTTCATGTCAGAAGCTTTCTGGATAGCCGTCGTCGGCGCAGGCGGTGTCGTGTCAACAGCTCTCTCTGGGATCGTGATTGCAATGCTTTCCCGCCAGCATAAGAGCGTAAAGAGCGTGAGGGAGCAGGTCGAGAACGATCACAAGCTCCCGGGCGGCGCCCCTTACAACCTTCGCGACAACATTGACGCAAATCAAACTGCCGTAATGAGCGAGATCCGAGGGTTGCGGAAGGATGTCGGGCGTCTCGACAATCGCGACATCGCGCGCGGTGAAGAGATTCGAGAACTCTCACGCACCCTCGGCCAGCACCTTGATTGGTCGCATGGTTGGAAATCGAAACAGGCGGAAGCCACTCACGAGATCGCTGACCGACTAGAAGACATCGAAGACACCCTCAACCCAACAAAGAACAAACCGAAGGAATAACCATGCTCACCAACCACCACAAGACTCGCCTTGCGATTTACATCGTCGGCGTGGCCGCACAGGTCACGAGCTTCTTTGTCACGCTGGTATCGCCAGAACTGGCTGGAGCCTTCTCGCAGACCGCCGACGTACTCGGAGCGATCGCTCTCACTACAGCCCTGACCAATGTGAACGATGTCACTGGGGCCGCAATACCTCAGCCGTTTACTGACGAGGTTTAGTCAGCTAATTCATCTCGGGCACCGGCCACAACGATTCGATTGTTGGCCGGTGCCCTCGCGTTTTTGCCCATGCGATCGCATGCCGGATCGCGTCAGTCGCGTGCGGTTGACCCTTTTTCCAATAACCCGTGCGCCTGAGTAGCTCGTCGGGCGCGTGGGCCTTGTAAACGTTTCGCTGAAAAATCGGTGCAGATTGGCCAGCAAGTGCCCGCATGGTCATGAGAGCCCCTTCAATCCTGAGTGCTTGAACATCCGGCTTCGGCGTGCGTCCGTCATCTACGAATGACTCGCTCACGAGAATGTCGGCCCTACAGATCACCACCTGATTGGAGATAACCCCGTCGATCCCGCTCTGCCACTGCCCATGCTCGAGTAAGCGAATCGGGTCGGAGTCGTTCACCGACCAGAGAGAGTACCCTGTCGTTCCCCCAGGGTCGAGGGTCAATAACGTTGTCATGCAGCCTTCTCCTTCGTTCTTACGGGCGCGAGCACATCCAGCCACGGGTCGATGTCCTTCAGCTTCGTGTGGAGCACTTTCTCTTTGGTGACAACATCCCAGGTGAAGGCATCTACGAACCTGTTCGCACCCTTGGACTCCCAGGTAGCCAGGAAAGCGGCCACCATTTTTCCGTCATGGCGACGCCTGGCGCGCAGTTGCCAGTATTGAACGTCGCAAGGTTCGAGCTTGACCTCCCCCGCCCTGTCAGTTCCCCTGTAGAACGTGCGACCAGTGCGAACCATCGCCACCTCCACCCACACTTCCCAGCCCGCAGCTTCAAGGCGCTTGTACTTGCTGCGCAGGGTGGATGGCGCGGCCGAAACGAGTGCTGGTGTCATCGGAGCAAGGAGTTCGCTAGGCTCATCATCGGGGATTGCGCCCTCTCCCGCTTCGTGTTGTCGACGGCATTCCTTGAAGTAGGTGGCCCAGTTGCCCCAGAGACTAGCGAGATTGGTGTCAATCACAGAAGCACATCCCTTCAACTAGATAGCAGCCTTCCTCAAAGCACGGTTCACAGCACCCATTAAGCGGATGATAGTTACGAACGGCAAGCTTGTTACCGCAGCGGCATTTACACTCAGGCGTTGGCAGTTCTGCAATTTCATCACCCAGAACAGCCTCCAGCCAGTCCTTCGCCATGAATCCACGCTCGTCGTCGGCCGGGGCTGTGAGCATCCATATCAGGGCGTGGCGCACCGAGTCGACGTCACAGGGGTTTGACACTAATGCGCAGTCTGATACCCACGGAGGTGGACCTCCCAGGCCGAGCACGCGGGCATGAAGCCCAGGTACGGCCCTCGTTGGGATGATCTTCATTTCGAGATCAGCTCCGGCTTTGGCCTCCTTGAGCACCGCGAGCTGCCCTTCAGTCATCGGCCAGGGATGCACCTGCACGGGGACGACTTCAGCCACGACTCACGTCTCCAATCCCTTCTTGTGCTTGCGGATGCGATTCCAAACGTAATCTCGGCTTTGCCCGATCAGGGTGGCAATCGCATCCACGGAGGTCCCCTCCTGGTACGCCTTGTAGTACAGGGCGATCGCTTCACCTTCGGGCAGGGTCAATGCCTGCTCGATGATCTCGAGCGTTTCGGGATTGAGCCGGCCCCCACGCGAATCCGTTTTTTCAAAGGCGTCAACCAGCTCATTCGGGTCGAGTCGCACAATCGACGCGATTTGCCTCTTTGAAAGCGCGTCGAATTCCGCCAGCTCTTTCGCGAGCACGCGCCGCTCCGGTCGTCCAATGAGGTCCGATGCTGCGTAGGCGGCTATCGCCTTGCCTAATAGTGTTGTCATGTTACTCCTCCAATCAGTTTCAGTATTTGAGTGTCGCCGTTGTTCTGCAGCTCTCGCTTTGCCCTACCCTCGGCAACTAGCTGTGCAACCAGCGTATCTGTGGCGCCCTTGGTTTCCATTGGCGACCTGCGGTAGACGTTCTCCATTCGCATTTCACCGCCCGCGCTTCGAATCACTTTCTCAAGCTTGGCGACTGACCGCACGAACGGCGATGAGTCCGTTGCGGTTACGAGGTGCAAGAGGTTTCCGAACCACTCTTCGCCCTGTTCGATGGCAAGAAGTAGGTCGGTTTCCTCAAGCACCCTACGACCTTCCGACAGTGCCACCAGACACGCGGCTTTCAGGATCGCATCGGACATTCGTTTGACGGACGGGTAGAGGCGCTCCTTCATCTCGGGCTGCTCGTCGGCGAGCTCGTACATGCGCTCCTGGCAGGTGACAAAGCGCTCAATCAGGAAATCGTCAATCTCCATCTCAGCAGGCTCGCCCGATGGAGCAATGCGATTGGCGGTTGACCGGAACTGGGCCGCCCACTGCTTTTGCATCGCGCGCGGGTCGATCTCGCGGCCCCGCCCTGGCTGCCGAATTCGCGGCCGCATTGCCTCCCTGGTGCGTTGATGCTCGTCACCGATCGCCCAGACGAATCGAGGAAGGAACCCGCTTTCCCAGTCGCTCGGTTCGAGCACGTCAGTTACGCCTTCGAAGGTGCCCATGTAGTGAATCGAGAAGTAGGTGCGCGCGCGCTTGTCGGAGACCTCCTTGTTGGTCGTTCTCAGCATCTTTGGCACCTCGCCGTCGTAGAGCAAGGTGAGGGCTTGTGACAAGCCAGCCAGGTAGTCCTTCTTTTTCATCTCGGCAATCTGACCGTGTGCTTCATCCTTGTTGAAGAGCGTGGCCTTCCCGTCGCGCTCAATCAGTTTGGCTCCGAGCGCTGAAGGGGACGGATCGCCACCGATGTCTGGATCGTCCTCCTCGGTGAAGCACGTTCGCAAGACCGAGTTCATGATGCGTAGCGATTCTGACTTGCCGGTAGTGGTGTCGCCGATCACAAAGCCGTAGATATTTAGACCTTTGTCACTGCCACCTTCATACGGGATGATCCCCACGGTGGAGAACACAGCTGAGAGAACAAACCAGCGATTCATGCGATGGTAGGGCCCGTTGTAGACGGAGGTAATCTCCTTCGCCCATTCAAGATAGTCGGTCCCCCACCACGACTTACCAGTGATGGCTCGGCGCTCGCTCTCGGTGAGCAGCTTGGCCGCTTCTGGGCGCTCTGGCAGGTCCGGTTTCTCGATCGTTGCCAGCGGCTCCTGCGTGGACTCGGCAACAGGCTCGGTGGCAGGCGCATCGTCAATCACGATTGCGGTGCCTGCAGCCGGAGTGGTGGCCGCCTCGGACACTCGAGGCTTCAGCTTTGACTCGACGCCCTCCACATCGCGATAGAGCCGCCGCAAACCGTATTCGCCACCCTTGTACCGGTCAGAGCACTTAGAACCATAGATCACGGAGGCCGTCTGCTGCACGCCGAGGCCCGCCAGCAAGCACTCCTCAATCAGTTTGACTGGCTTGGCGTCGGGATCCCCGACGACCTCCAAGAAAGAGCGTTGCGATTTAGGTGCGAACGCCGGAAGAAGATTGACCGACTCTACGAAATCGAGGATCTCCGGCAACTGCTCGGCGGGCGGGTCGGCGAACTGGCCCCGCGTGGACTCGCGCGCGCTTTCCCATTGCTCGAGAATCCTGTCCTCGGACCACTCCGGCCAGACCGGCGTACAGGTCAGCATGATCTCAAGCGCTTTGTCCTCGGTGAGCGCGTAGCTCGGCGTTCGCACCATGCGCCAGAGCCAGCAGCTTGAGCGGAATACAGTGTCGTGCCACCCGTCGCCAGCGCTCCACTTCCGAGGAAGCGCTAGAAGCCACGACTGGATGTGGGAAAGGTCTGCCAGCTCTGATTCAGAGGGTTCGGCAACCTTCTCGACCCCTGCGAGTTCGGCGGCCTCTTCATCGCTCATTTCCTTGTACGACTGACGTTCAGGAATGAGGTCGAGGAGTGCTTGTGGCGCATCCGGGATGTTCTTGAGCGACCCCGTATACACGCCCTCGCTAGTTCGCGAGCCAGGGCCCACCACGAGGCCACCCTCGCCACGCACATCTACGCCTGGGTGGAGCTTGGATCGGGAATTACCAATCTCGACGTCGTAGACACGGAAGTAGTGGTGGACTCCCCCGTCCTTGCGCGGCGAATAGACAATGGCACTGGAGTCCTCTATGCCAGTGCTCTTCCACCATTTGCGCGCCTCTTCACCGTCAAGGTCTATGACGATGATGTTGTTTGCGAGGCCGGTACGGATGCCGTAATTACTGTAGGGCTTTTCTGTAAACCACTGCTGGATAGTGAGCGGGTCCGTGGTGGCCGCTTCCTGCCACCCTTCCATTGCTGGAATTTTCTTGCCAGGTACGGCTGGAAATACTCTAAGTCCAAGATCAGCAACTTCGAGTGCCGAGCTGAGGGCGGTGCCTGAAATGATTCGTCCTTTCGCTCAAACTGAATGTTTTGAATCTGTGCGTCGCCAGGAGTCGAACCTGGTGCCGTGTCGCTACCGAGAGGCTGGCTCGCCTCCGAGTTGCTGGCAGTCACCGCCGCCATTCAAATGCTGGTTTGCCCTGAATGGTTGGTGGCATCCGCTACCGACGCCGTGCGTGATGTAGTCGCACCCCTATTGGGTTTTGCTGCGGTGGGCTACGGCTGGATTGCCGCGCCCGCTACAGCTTTGGAGTCCCCTCTCCCATTGCGGCGATAAAACTAGAACGCCTTGCCCGAGCCCTCGGCGGCGGCCTGAAGGGCAGAATCGCCACTACCGCCCTTGTCACCCTTGTTACCCCAAGGTGACTCGGCGCCCTCCTTCGGGGCGAACGCGCTGCCAACCGCGGATGCGCCAGGCTCGACGACACCCTCAAGGGCCTTGGGGGCGCGGTAAGAATTGACGCTGTTTTCCTTCTCGCCAGCGTTTTTGAAATGATCCTGAACGCGAACGCCGATGCCAAGACGCGTACCACCAAGTTCTTCGAGAAGCGGGAGGCCCTTGCCGGTCGTCACCGCTTCCTTCGTTGCGCCAACGGCCAGGAAGAAGTTGAAGAAGTCAGAAGCGACTGCGCCAGCAGGGTTCTTCTGGGTCGGCGCCCAGCGCTGGAACAGCGGGACCATTGCGAACAGAATGCGGCCTGCGCCCACTGGCGCGCCGTCGATCACGCGCAGTTGCAAGTTCAGATACTTGCGGCCTGCGTTATTCGAGGATTCGCCATATTCGCCTACCTCGGCCTTGCGAATCGTGACCTCATACGAACCTGCGGGCAGAATCTCAAAGCTGCTCGCCTCCTTGATGAGATCCTCTGCCTGGTTGTCAACTTCAGCCATGAGTGCTGTAGCCATGATGTTTCCTCCTAGATGTTTAGTGGACTAATTTGGGTGGCCGGTGCCTGGGATTAGGCGGCGGCCTTTTCTTCTTGGTTGGACTGGTGGGTGGTCTTGGCCTCGATCATCTCGAACAGTTTCGGCAAGTCGGGGTCGATGATGAATGGCGGCAATGAGTAGCGATTCTTGGAGATCACTACTTCACTCTCGGCGACACGAGCAACGAGGTGCGTATTGCCACTTTCGGGATCTGCCTGGTACTCGAGGTATGCAACGATCGACGGAATGCCACCGATTGCGTCTTTGCTTGAGCCGGAGAGCCTTGGCAGGATTCGGTGAGCGCCTGACTCGAGGGTCTGCTCCTTGGAGTGGCAGGTAACGATCGACATAAAGTGCTTCGATTCGTGCAGCTTGCGCACGATCTCATCGGTCCAGATTCCGAGATCACCGAACACACCGAAGGTGTTCTTGGAGCCTTCGTATTTCTTCTTAATGACCTTTTCCGCCACATCTTGAGCGACGTCAAGTGTGTCGAGAATCACCGCATCGTAGCCGAAATCGGTTTTGGTGATCTCGTCAACAACGGCATTGATCTTTACGAACGCATCGCCATCGAGCGACGAAACCTGAAGGATTTGCAAACGACCTTCGACAATGGCTTCCTTGATTACGGGATCGTTCATCAACACTTCAGCACCATTGTCAATATCAATGAAGAGCACCTTTTTGAAGCCTGGCGCCTTAATGATCGAACCGGCGATACTGGTCTTGCGAGTGCCGTGCGTGCCGTAGAGCAGAATGCTCTTCGGTCGACCAACTTCCTCGGGCGGTTGAATGAACGCCGCGAATGTCGGAGTTGGGAGAGTTGTGACGTTGGACATAATGATCCTCCTAGTTTGTGATTTTAGCTGACTACTTCACGCATTGGTGTTCTATGCAGCAATTGGCGTGACAACTGCTTGCTCCTGCGCGTTCTTCACTTCAAGGGAGCAGGGGAAGCAATTCACGTTGCGCTCAAACCCCTCGAGAGGCTTGCCCGACTGGAGCTCGGCCCAGATGTCGAGGCCGCGCTGCCAGACAAAGTTGGCGTATTCGGGGTTGTAGTCGAAACTCAGTACGTAAAGATCGTGCTTCTTGTGCTCGTCTTCCCAACCGTCAAGGCCAGGGTTATCAAACCAGCCAGTGCCGTCGCGCGCAATGAGCACGATACTCATTCGCTTGACGTCGTAACCCTGCAGCGCCTTGCCTCGTCCGTAACTCTGAAGCTGGGCAAAGTAGCCCGTTACCTTGTACTCCATCTTGACCATCTGCTCGGCGTACTGCGCTTCGCTGAGCTTGACGTCCTGGTGCCGTCGACCGAAGATCCCTTCAGGGTGCCCCTTTTGCATGTGCAGGAAGTCAATCAGCAACAGAATGTCTTTGCGCTTCGAACCCTTCCAGTCAAACAGATGCCCCTCACTGGGAAGAAAGAGGTCTGCGGTGGAGCCGACGCGACCATATCCAGGGATAAGCCCGAGAGAGAATCGCTTCTCAACCTGCGCGTCAGGGAATCTGCGAGCAAACGGCGCAATGCGCTGGCGCTTGATGTCATCCCATTCTTCACGATCAGCCTTCCGCTGCTCTGCGAGCCAGGCTTTCTGCCGCATTTCCTTGAGGGCATGAATTGCAGTTCCCCAAACGCGGCCAAGGTACGCCCGGTCGAGCATCGGCGTTTCCCGCATGTCGCCCATAAGGTTGCAGGCAAGGCAGTAATTGCAGCCATTGGCGAGATTCGAAGCGCCGATCTTCTGCTGCATATCTCGCGCAGTCGGTGCCTTGAGAATGTCAACCGCTAGGCGACGAACCTCATCATCCGTAAGTGCCACGATGATCCTCCAATCTGTTTTTGTTTGCGTTTCCCATTGCTGACTAATCTACACATTAGTGTTAATTCCTGTCAAGCGGTTTTCTGAAATTTCCTGAACCGTATACCCGACCACCCCACACCCCCCATGCGGGGCGTCGAGTTTGGGCCGCCTCATCACAGAGCTCAAGGAGTGGGCAACCTCGACACAAGGCGCGCGCCTCGACCCGAGTAGGCGGCTTCTCGTAGTCAACATAGAGCGACTCACCACCGAGACATTTCGGCTTCTTCCACTCCTTCTGAATGGCGTGCCGCAATTCAGCCTCAGGATTCCTTTTCGCCAAGGGGCTCCGCTTTCTCTCGTAGTTCTTCGATCTCTAGGTGCTCTCGATACGTCTCGACGTCGATCGGGGCACCAAACAGTTGACGCTCAATCCAGTCGCGATAGTCGGCTATTGCCTCAATGATTTGGTCGATAGTCATTCGGTTCCTTTCGCTGCGCTCTTTGAGTATTTGCGCTGCAGCCTTCGCGCTTGCCTTCGATGGGTGCGTGAGCTGGGGTCCATACTTTGCCTGCAGTGCCAGCCAAACCAACAAGCACACAGGGACACAACGAGTGCAACGACAGAAGCCCAGAGTGACAAATCAGCCATCATCACCCCCGTCTGACGCGAGTGCTTGGAGCACCTTAATGGACGGCACATCCCATCCGCACCCTTCATTCCAGTGCTTCGCTGACTCGACTGCTGCATGGACACGAGCGATTGCCGCCAATGCCGCGTCACGCTCGGCACGCACGGAGTCCACGAGTTCCTCTCGGGCCTCGATCCAACGTGGAGCACCTACTTCTTCCCACTCTTTAAGGTCCACTTCATGCTTCTTAACTGCTGCGCGTGCTTCTCGTAGCTCAGCGATCAGGGCCCGCACATGTGGGCTATGCTTCGCCACCGGCATGCGTTCTAACTCGTCAAGATCAAGCTTTCCGCTCACCATTCCACTCCCGCCCAAAGTCCAGCTATAAACAGGGTCACGGCAACCGACCCGCACCACACTGCTACACGCGCGGATGTCGTTGCCTTCCGATCATCAATCCCGCTCTCAACACCGGCATTTACTAAGCCGCCAAAAGCGACGATCGCAAACGGGAGCGCGGACAGCATTAGCGCCACGGTTACGCTCATTTCTCTTCCTCTCGTTGATACGGGTTTGTCTGCGCGGCAAGCTTCCCGAGTGGCGCGAGTAGCGTTGACGGTTCCTTGTGCCCCACATAGACCGCCTCGGCCGCCTCGTACAGCGGGTATGCAATCCGGGCAAGATCGTCCCACGCTTTCTCGGCGGCGGCACGCTCAACCTCAGCAAGCATGCGCCCAAACTCCTGCCGTCTCTGGGCTTTGAACTCCTCAGTAGCCGTCACGCTTATTGTGAGGTTGAATATCTCGTCCGTGGTTGGCGTGTATCCCTCACTCACTACGATCACCCCGCCTGCACTCGTCGCACTTGTAGAGCCACCGGAAACCCCACAGGGCTCGAACTCCGGCATGGAAGCGGCACTCTGGGTCTAGATGGGTATGGACCTTGAACGTGATCGTTGTGACGCTCATTGCCCACCACCTCGCTCCCTTCCATTTGCGTGAATACCGCGAGAGAACCTGTCAGCAGCGATCTCCATGTCTGCCAGAACGTCTGCACGGTCAATCAGACCTTTTGGCGCAATCCTTTCCAAATAGTCGGCGGTTTCACGAACGGCCTCAGCACGAGCCTCGGCCAATTTCGCTTCGTCTGCCGTTACCGGCTCTACCGGAGAGGCCAGGGCACCCGCAGCCATATCCACGACATCTCCGACGAGTCTCGTGATCCATGGTGTCTGCTGCAAGGGTGACGCTTGGGAGAGCATAACGAACGCCTTGGCGTGTACCTGCTCGATCAGCTTCTCGCGTTCAACTCTCGGGGCAGTCACACAATCCGGGCACTCCCCAGAGTTCATGTGGTTGCTACCCACAAGCCCAATTTCATTGCAGGTTTGGCATGTTGGTGCGGGTGGGGTGACACCAGCAGCGATGCGTAAACGCTCGGCGGCATCCTGAGGCGTATGCCCGTCATATTCAGGCGGCAGTTCCGCCTCGGGAACAGCGAATAGGTCCCAATGCTCCGCGCGATAATGGTTCGACACCTGGCCAGTCGGAAGCGTCGCGGTCACGATAAACCAGCCTACGCCAAAGCACGGTTCACCGTCCGAGTGCTTCCAAGATTTCACCACTGGAATACCAGCAGTAAGCCACCCAGTCGCCGCGTGAGCGTTGTACAGCATTCGATAGTCGTACAGCTCGTCAAAAGTGTGATGACCGTCAGAGGTGCTACCAGTAACCGGGACGACACCAGCAGCAGAGAGAGCGGAGCCCTCAGTAAAACCGTCTATCCACGCATCCTCAACGTTTGAGAATGGGTTTCCGTCGATGAATACCCCGCTAGCAACTTTCTTGGCCCGCTCCCGCTGTTCTTCGCTCGGCTCACCCACCAACAAACCAGCAGCGGCGAGAGCTTCAGCTTCCTCGAAAATCGGATCGCGGTTGATGCTCAGTTCAAGCTCCCACGAGTCACCAAGTGAGCGATCAAGTGTTCGCCTTTGCTCCCAGATCACCCGTGCGGCCTTTTCGACCGCTGTCTTGCGTTCTGTCTCAGTCATCGCGCCCCTCCAAGTTCGTTATGCGGGATCGTGGTGCGCTTCGTAGGCATGTCCACGCTCACGGTTTTCTTGTTCCATCTGACGACCGGATACCACCGGCCATTGAGTGCCCATTGCGCTTCAGTGCAACCCTCAAACTGCGCCTTTAGGTCGGCCTCTTCATGCGCTGCTTTCTGCCGGTCACGCACCATCGCCGAGACGCGCGCAGAAGCCTCTGCCGCACCCCTCGATCGTTCGTCAAGTTCTTGCTTACGCTCAGCTACCGCGCCAGCCACGATCTGATCCATCGCGCGCGCACGAGACCGAAACGCGCTCCGAGTGTCACGCTTCACCGCTCTCTCCGTCCTTATCGTCAATCAGGTAAAGATCACGGGGCGTCGGCGCTCCCAACGTGGTCAGTGCAGAGTCCAACCCGAGAGGCGTTGACGCACTAACCGGCGTATCGCCCAACATCGTCGTGAACCCGCCCTTTATTTCGCGCACCTCGAACGGGGTGCGTCCCGGCCTCTCATATGCCAGGCATTTCATCTCGCTGCGCTTCATTCCTCGCCCCTCTCCGGTACCGGCAACCACACTCGTTGGCGGCGACGCAAAGGCAGAGCATTGGCGTAAGTGCCACTTTCGACTGCTTCGACTACCCGCTCTTGTACCTCGATAAGGCTGGTGCACAACTCGTCCTCGTCCATGTCGGCATCAGCCGAGTAGCCACCTTTCGAATTGCGGTGCCCAACGCTGTACTCCCATTCCGGTTCTGTCGCTTCGGGTACAGCAGCACGAGAAACCGCGGGATACGCAGCAAGGATCGCGTCAGCCAACCCCACGGCTTCCTCATCGAGCAGCCCAGTAAGACACGCGTCCACCGATTTCTCGGCCAGCAGCTTTGCGAGCTCGCCACGGTCTGGTGTGTTTGGTGTCGCTTCCAAGGCGTCAGCAACGAGAGTGATTGCCCGCTTCGCCCCGTCGGGAATCGAGAGGTTGAACTGCGGGTCTGCCAGCTCTCGCAACTTGTCGATCTGTGCGCGTTTCTGTTCTGGTGTCATGGTGTCATCGTCCTTCGTACTGCCACATCACAGCGTTGCAGTAAGCGTGGACAGCCCCTTCCGTCATGTCAGTGTCGTGGTTGTGTTGAAGGTGGACTGGGTACTTGAGAAACTGGGGCGGAAAAAGCTTCCAGTTGACCGGCTTCTTGGTTATTGCGCTCGGCGGCTCTTTGTCGAGTTGCGATCTGCAGTAGAAGCACATCCCCTTCTGCCTCCGGGCATACTCCTCACGCGCTTCACGCCGCTCCTGCCATGATGAAGTTGAATAATTGATCGGAAGTTCCATAGCGACTCCCCCTACTTGCGTCATCGTCATTTCGTTTGTCCTATCTGCGCGAGAACCCGCACGGTAAGTCTTGCGTGAAATTTAGTCGACTAATTCACGCGGCGAGCTTGGAGATATTCAGCTCACGCGCGCAGCCATCACACTCATCGGCGAGGTCAACATTGACAACCTCGAGAGAGATTTCGGGCACCACAAATGACTGCAGATAATCGCAACTGTGCGAGCGATCGCGGTAAGTTTCCACCTCGAGCTCGGCATCCTCATAGCGATCAATCATCTCTCGCATCTCCTCGGACCCGTGGGCCTCAAACGAAAAGCGTATTTTGCGAGCATTCATCGCATCTCTCCAATCACTCATATTAGTGTTTCAAATTAGCTGACTAAACACAACAGTTCATGCGGCCTTCATTGTGACCGCCATAGAGGCCGATCGACCCCGCAGGACTGCAAGCACGCCCTCGTCATACGTGTTGCGCGCCACGATCTTGACGTGCTCGAAGTTCTCTTTATCAACACCTCGGCGCCAGATGCGATGAACAGCCTGATTCTCCGTTACCGCATCACCCTCAACTTCGGACATTTCGATTACCTTCGAGCAGACCTTCTGAAATCCATCGAGGCCAGTTCCAAACGCCTTTGTGACAGCCACAATGTATTGCAACCCGCCCTCGTCAAGCGGCGTAAGAAACGCAGCCTTGATTGCGTCACGTCCCACACTATTTACGTCCCCAGACCACTCAGCAACGGAAAGCCCGGCCCGAAGCATTCGCCGCACGGTGACCTTCGCAAAGCGCTTCGAATCGGTGTAGATCACGACCTTTTGGCGACCGTAGTGATTGAGAATCCCACCAACAGCATCAAGAGTTGTGCTCACGCAATCGTCGGCAAATGTCACTTCACCATTCTCGTCAAACGACATCTCTCCCAAGGTTGCAGTGCGGAGCCTCTGTCGCTGCGCAATGGGTACCTCGGCGACAAGCGGCGCGAGAGTCTGCTCAGATGAAAGCGGGTGGCGTTCCTTGAGCCACGCGAGCATGTCTCGCTCCATCTGGTCATACTGCATACGCTGAACTGGAGAGAGGTCGATGTAAACCAGCTTAGGATCAGGCACCTTCTCTTCGGCCTCGATGCGGAAGTAACTCGGCAACGATTTCACGAACTCTCCCGGCTCCTTCTCGCCAGCAATCTGCTCAATTTCCACAAGCTTGCCATTGCGCTTCACAAAGACAGGCTCGCCGAGTGCGCACCATTCGTCTTTCCAGCGGTGGAAGGATGTGTCAATCAACTTTGGCCAAAGCCAACCCGTGATGCTCCAGGCATTCTCGAATTTGTTGCCGTAGAACGTACCGCTCAGCGCGCCCTTCCATTTCGTCGGGATGGAGAGTAGAGTGCGGCGGCCGACGTTCTTTCGGTTTGCCGCGAGGATATGAACCTCGTCAACGATCAGCGCATCAAACGGCACCTTCATTTTCTTGTAGGTGTGGAGGTGAACACGCTCGCGCACATACGCGGGCTCAGCAAACTCGGGCCCGTGAAAGCCAAGCTGCCAAACCGGCATTGGCAACTCCGGCGCAGTTGGCAGTTTCGTGTATTTGATTACCGGCGCGCCATCGCGATCGAGCTCGGGAATGGGTTTGCCCTCGGCGTCGAGCTTGTTTCGGTGGTCCCAGTCCTGGGCTGTGAGGTACTGGGAACCTGAGAAGAAGATTCCTGGCTCCCCCGCGAGCATTGCGGCAAGGTTTGACTTCCCTGCCTTGGTCGAGTTCACTGTACGCAGATTGAGCGCCCCGTCACTCTGATCTTGCAGCGCCTCGGCCCATTGTCCAGCTGTATCTTTCACCCCCACGATCAACACACGCCCCCATTTGGCGCGGTGTACGATTTCTGCAGTCACGCCGGTCTTGCCCTGGCCCATATCTGAGCCGTTGAGGAACGCACACGTTGGCTCCTCGAGCACGCCTTCGATGATCTCGTTCTGCCCATCGGTAAAGCGCGGCAGATCGTCGGTGGCGTTGGGATCGTGGGGGTGAATCTTCAAGGTCAGGCTCCTTTAGAGGTCGATCTTTTCAAAGTCGCTGGCGATCTCAAGATCGAAGATGCCAAGCGGGTTGGATGCGATCAGATTAAGGAAGGTCTGGTGGCTCATCTTCGGATTCACCATCGGGTTATTGCCCTGTGCCGTCGAGTACCAGGATCCCGCCACGAACATTGCCGCGAAAGTGTAGGTGACCTGATTTGAGCCCAGCATCTTCCATCGGATAAGCGTCCCGTCGGGGAAGGGGCGAACTTTGCGCAGGTCTGCGATGAGGCGCTCCTTGGCCTCACTTACGGCCACCAGCGCGGAGCTTTTTACCCCCGCACCCTCACCCTTGGAGGTGTTCTGAAATGCTGTTGTCATGATTTCTCCTTTATCTTGTCGTGCGTTTTAGCTGGCTAGTTTTGGTTCTGGGGTGCGAATGTCTCGCAGCCAAGGTTGCTGCTCCATGACGCTCTTGAGCACGGTGTCGGGTTGACCGTAGACGGGCAGGAGCGCGTAACGATCGCCGCTCGGGTGGTCGATGGTGTACAGCGCTCGGCGCCAGTGATTGTTTACTCGGAGGTAGAGCATTTTGGGGCCTTTCTCTTGGTGTCAATTCGTACCGAGCCGATGAGCAGATTGATGATGACGCAGTACCGACTTGACCACTGCGCACCTATTTTGTAGTTCCAGCCGCCACCAAAGCGGCCCATGTGACTCTTTTTGGATCTCACTTCAAGGTGAATTGTGGTGCGGCCAAACGTCCACCACTTGTCGAGGGTCCGTGTAATTTTCACGCGCCCACCTCCGGCCAGATACGACGACCGGCAGTGATGCTTTTGACGTCCAGATGCTCCTGACTACCATCCTGAAAGACGATGATATTGACCTCACGAAGGACTTTTACAACAAACCCGGTTCGGTTCCTGAGCACATTGCCTTCTTTGATGTCCACCGCCCACACTTCGCCTGGCTTCGCGTCATGCCACGGCTTCGGCTCGGGATGAGCTTCAAAGTAAGCGCGCGCCGCCGAGCTATGCACGTTGCCGCCAGGCAGTGACTCAGTGCGGGTAAATGTATAGCTCGGCCCGTAGGACTCATTTATTACGATCACCGTTTCGGGGTTAGAGTCAGGCAACTTCCGCACCACGTACTCCGGGTATTCCGGCCACCGCCACCGGCCTAGCTCGGTGTCACGCTCATGCTGGAAGAACTCACGCAACGCTTTAGCCATCGCAGACTCTAGCGAGAATCCGTTTCGACCGCCTTTGGTCACAGCCTCGCCGACCGGATGCCACTTCCGATCTCCAATAATTTCATCTGCCTTTCGACACATAAGCCGAGCAAACGTCGAATTGTTTTCAGTCTTGAGCTCGACCCCGTTACTTGCTGTGAACTTTTCCATCACTCGACCCCTTCCTCTTCCATAATCCAACCGCCCTGCTCAGACAACGCTTCCTTGAATGCGGCGATTGCATCCGATAGCGCATCGCCAACGCCCTCTGGTGGCGATTCAAGGTCGAGGTCGGTCAGGTGAGTGTGAGCAAATAGGCGATTGTGTGCGCCCTCATCCCCAGCTTCGATGGCGCTCACCGTCACGGAGATGAATTTCGGCGTAACCACGATGTCAATATCGAGTTTTTCCAACTCGAATTCCAGCCCTCGCAACATTAATGTGGACATCACTTCTTCCCTTCCATTTTGGGCATGACCCGCTCAAACAGGTCCTTCACGAGCGATTCGGCCAATTCCTGAGCGTTGAGGCTAATCAGGCTCTCTAGCTCCTCAGCGAACTCCTCGCGATCTAAGTTCGAAAGTAGCCCCATGCCCTCTTCCCACTGGGAAACCTGTGCGTCGCATACATACGCTTCGACCTGCCCCTTGTCGGTTACACGTAGTTCTATCTCGACGCTGCGCGTTGAAGTCGTTTCGCTCAAACTCCAGCTCTCCTTTTCTTCGGGCCACAGTTGGAATGCTGCGGCCGCCGTTGCAATTCCAAGCACTACGCCGCCAAGCGAGTGCCACATTTCGTTTGGGGAGGTCAGCATTGCGGTGCCGACGATCATCCCAGCCCACCACGACGCGCGCTTCACCCAGAGCGCGAGCTTTGCCTTCCTCTCAGCACTCATCAGCGCACCGCCTCCACGGCCTTCGCGAGCTTTTCTTGGCTCGACGGAAGGTCAGCCCAGGCCACGACGGGATGCTGCTCTCCCAGCGACTCGATAAAGCCTTCGGTAAGCGGGATGAACTTACCGCTCTCATGCTGCACGAACTCGGCGTAGACGAACTCACCTGGGATGGGCTGCGCCCAGTCGGCCCGGTCCTTGGCCCGAAGGAGTTCCTCGCCAGAGAGGGTGATAATTATGCGCTCCGCTTCCGTGCCGGCCTCTCGGATTAAGACAGCGAGATCCTCGACCGCTGGCTTCACCGATTCTTCGACTTGGCCGATATGGTCGGCCAGTTGCACGAGGCGCTGCACGGTGTAGTAGTCCTTGGTGCCCATGATTTCTGCGCCCATTCGACGCATCGGTACACCGCTCGCGCGCGCTTCACGCATTGCCTTTGAGAGAGTGAGCTTCATGACAGAGACTTCAGCCTCAGCGGCGATCTTCGCGCGCGCGAGTGCCGTGTCGCGCACCTCAACATAGGCCGCGTATGCGCGCTGCACGGTCTCGAAGTGCGCCTGCTGCACGTCGGTGAGCACCTTTGGTTTTCCTGCCATGATTTAGGCTCCTTCGGTAGCTGGGGTGAGATTTGCGAGGCGGGCGAACACTTTGCTGGCATGTCGCTCATGGCTCGGGCGCGCCTTGTCGCGTACAACTTCCTGGTAAATCCGAGTGGCTTCTCTACGGGACATTGATAACTGAAACCCTTGCGTGAAGAGTCCCCAGTCATGGGCGTGCTCCCTCAGCTGTCTCAGCGTGTAGCCGTCTCCCATATAGTCCCGGAATGCAAGCAGAATCGGGTTGGGGTCATTGACAACGAACTCTGCGCGCGGCTCCAGCCTGATAACGTCACCGACAAGCGACATGTATGCGTCGTCCGTATCCCTTTTGCCAGTTGTGTAGTTCATGACAGGGAGGGGGTCGTTATTGACTGCTTGGCTATTGAATATCGTCATGCCGTTACCTCGACTCTGCTGATCGGATTGTCGTAGCCGAACATCTTGCCTTCGTCGTCGATGAACTGAGCGAACCAGCCAACGTAGTGCTCGGGATACTTTGCAACTTCGAGGGCATCGGCAACCTGCCAGTTATCCGGGTCCGGCGTGACAGCAGGGCAGAAACCCAACAGTGTTGTCACCGTCCCTATCTCTCCACCCTCAGGCTTCCCGACTTTCGTTCCCTCAATCTGAACACGATGCGGGCGAGGCACCTTGAATGGATCGCTCGCGGGGCTTTCGTAGTGAATCATCATTGTTGCCACGATCAATCCTCGATTCCCGCGTAGCGCATCAGGGCCTCAATGAAGTCATCCTTTGATTGCAGCTCATCATCATTGCCGTCATCAGGGTCACCCTCGCGCGCAGCCTCCATTTTGCGGTAAAGCTCGTTGAGCTCAGCGCGCTCGCCGGGCGCAACGTCCCTGCCGAAATGCAGCCGGTTCTCAATCGTGTTGATCTTCTCGATGAGGTCGTAGGCAAACGATTTCCAGACTTCGAGATCCCCCTCGATCAGCGCTTCACCCATCCAGATTGCGGGCTGATCGTTGGTTGTGCCGTTATTGTCCTCGAACTCACCCGGCTCGATAATCTCTACCTGATCGGGGACCGTGCCCCAGTACGTGTTGTTACTCATGCCCCTAATTCCTCCGTCATCTTGTTGAGCATCGGCTCAATGAACCGGCTCCATATGTCATCGTGATTTCCTGAGCGGATTGCCTCAGCTGCATCCTTAGGCATTTCCTCACCCCAGGAATGTGCTCGCTCATCGAGTGCTTCCGCGATCAGCTCGTAAATGTCGCGCTGCGCTCGGTCGCGCTCGATTGCAGCAATGATGATGGGTTTGTCATCCTGGCCAATGCTTATGTCTGTGTTGAATATTTCATCCGCGATTTGCTCGGGTGTTTTGATACTCACTTCGCGTCTCCCCTAGTTCTCGGCATAGTAGGTCACGCCACCGACGTCGATAAACGAACGCCCGAGACCATTGCCCGCAACCGACGCATTCCAGTAGCAATTTGCCGCGTCCTCAGTGGCGCACGGCGGTAATGAGAGCGTTCCTTCACTCGGCAAGCCGGAGGTGTCGTTTACCTCAGTCGACTCAGCCTCGGTGACCACCGCTGGCACTGGAAGGGCCGGTGCCGCGACTTGCTCGGCCTCGGCCTGGTCAACCTCCGGGACATCAATTTGCGGCGCCTCGGGAGTTTCTGCGATTTCCACCGCTTCAACCTTCACAGGATCTACCTCGGGGAGTGACGCGGCGCTCAACGTCACCGTCAATCCCACCGCGCCGATCAGCGCAAACGCGGCCACTACTCCATTAACTCGTGCAAACATGCCGTGCACCGTCCTACTCTGGTTCTTGTCTGATTTGGCGTTCATGCGTAGATTCCTTTCCGGGCGAGGGCTTCGCGAATTTCGGTGAAGCGGTTGAGGTCATCACCGAAGCCGAACACTTCAACAACGATCGGGTTTTCTGACAGCTCGCGCACCAAATCTGAGGTGTAGTCGATGAGCTGACGAATGGGGTCCGGTGCATTGGGTGACACCGTTTTGAACTCGATTTCTGGCTTAGCGCTCATTTCACTTCTCCGCTCGCGAGGCGAACTACAAGAGACAATTCGTGATCCAGCTTTTCGTTGTAGTGGACAGCATCAGGCGACCCCTTGGGTCCGTTGTGGTGGCCATTGATCTTGTTCAGAATGTGGGACTCGCGCCACTCAGCCGCACGAGTTCGGCTCTCGTTGGGAACTGGGCCGACTAGCTCGATCAAACGCTGCATCGCGTCGGATTGCGCGCAGCTGAACATCGGCGCGAGCTTCCAAACCGTCTCGCTGTCGTGGAACAGAGCTTCAATGAGCTCTTGCGCTGCGTCGTGCGCAAGCTCGTCACGATTTAGCTGGCTAATTTCGGTGTTCGTATTCATTTTCAGATCCCCCACTTCAGCAGCTTCTTCATTTCGCGAGATGCTCGGCGGAAGTGCCGTGCATCCTCTTCCAAGCCGCGAATGAACGAGAGCGGCGTGAAGCCGTTGTGCTCTGCGAACTCCGCGCTCCAGCAATTCGTAAATTCCTCATCGGAATCAAAATCAACGATTTCACCCGCCATCGCCTCCACGAGATCACGAACGCTCTTGCAGTGAGCGATGTCGACCATGCACGTAGCGTGGTTCGGCGCTTCCACCGTGACATAATCACCCTCGCCAAACTCGGCGTTCCCGTGGTCGAGGTCGAACTTCTCCAAGATTGCCTCAAACAGCTCTTTGGTGACCGCATCCGCCAGGTTCAGCGTGACAGCTTGATCCCGTTCACTTGCGGCACCCATCAGAACCGCTCCGCCCATGTCGTGAGCGCTTCGATTTGCTCGGGGGTTGAAACGTGCTCAGCCATGTAGGCCGCGTGCTCAGCCTCTAGGCGCTTGAGGCTATAGCGGTTGCACTGCGCGCTCTTGCGCGGCACTGGTGCGTGGTTCGAGGCCACAGAAGTGAACTTCTCACGAAACCCCAGCGGGGTTACTTCACGCCGTCGAGCCCTGGTCAAGATTCGGCCTGGCAAATGCGTGGTTACGATTGCCAGCACGATCCCTTCGCGTTCGGTCTCGAATGTCTCCGTGATCGTGCGGTTTTTCTCATCGACTGTCCTGGTACTCATTGCTAAGATCCTTCGGGTTTTAGTTGGCTATTTTACATATTAGTGTTTATGAGCGCGACTCAAAACTTGGCCCACAGCTTGCGAAACTACGCGCTTACGAGGTCTGGTCCGTGGTGTGCTCGATACCACGCCTTAGCCGCCTCTGGCTCGGTAGGCGGGTTCGCGTGCATTTTCGCCTCTTGCTCAGCCTCTTCGTATGTGTCGAATTTATGAAGAACGAGACCACTCTCGACACTGGTCACGTAGTACCCATCCGACCTGAAGTCACTCACCTTCTCAACCTGGAACACGTCAAGTTTCCCTTGCGCAGAAAAAACTACAGCTGGGTCTTTCGGTATGAATTTGCGTGCCATTTCGGTTCCTCCAGAGCTGGGCTTGTGTCTTGGTTTCGAGTGTAACTTGATGGTCAGACATTGACCATTACTGCATGGTAGGTGCAACAATGTTGTTTTCATTGCGCCATGAACCTGCAAATTATTTACATATTCATGTTGCCATGAATCAACATTGTTGTTCCTACTATGGCGTGATGGGCTTGAATTGGAGCGTGAAAGGCTCCACAAGCGGCGAGTGCGGGCGGTAATTGATCCTCGCAGCGGTGCGGGGTGAAATTGGCTTAAACATTGCGATCCCTCCAGATCGTAGCGTGTGGTTGGGTATTTGGAGATTAGAGGTCAGTTGTCTGACGTAACACTAATATGACGAGAGAAATATCATCTAAATACATCTAGCTATATTGCTATATGTACATATGTTCGTATATTGAGATTGGAAAGAGTCGAAATTCGTTCGTCATATTAGTGTAAATCGACTTCTTGGACTGAGTTCAAGTCCTCAGCGCTTGAACTTGCCGAATCGTCCGATTTGCCGAATGCTGTGTAGCAAATTGCCACCAGTCCCCCGAACAAAATCAGCGAAGATCCGAAGCCGGTTTCTGAGAGCAACCGCCACAGTTCGGCGATCATCGTCCAGCCCGCTTCCTCTGCTTCTTGGCTTTACGTCGACGCTCCACGGCTTTGTCATGCAACCGTTTCTGAGCCTCGCGGGCTTCGCGCCGCTCTTCAGCATCTTCGAGGCGGCACACTTCACGCCACTCGGTCGGGTTCATCGTGCGCTCCCATACTTCGCGCGTCGGTGCGCTTTGCGTGCGAGCGTCTGAGCCTTGCCGCGTGCGGTTGCCTTATGAGTTGCGTAGTTCGACATTGCTTTGATCCGTTCCGTGTCGTGAGGTAGTTCTGAGGCCGGCTAGGCGAACACGAGTTCGCTATCTTTGTAAAGACCGGTGAGCCAAGGCTTGATAACCGGCGCGCCCATGAGGTCGAATGATCCGGGGGTTGAGTGAATGCGTGAGATGACGCTGGGATCAATCCAGACCAGACTCAACGTGTCCCCACCGTCGCAGCCAGGTGCGTCTAGCTCACGCAATACCCAAGTTCCCGCGCCGCTGCGGCTCGCGCGCAAGTGATAGCGCTGTGACTCTGCGTCAGTAAAGTCATATCGAATAGTCCATTCGATCATTGCCCAGTGATTCGTTGCAGCGGCGTTCGCGCTCTCAATAGTTCGAGTAACTGCCTCGGCTAGCGTGTTCATTGCTTCGATCCTCCCCGGCGCGGTAGCGCCGATTCCTTACTGATTTAGTGGACTAATGCCGCCGGGTGTGCAGCGCGCTGAAAGACGGCGAGAGCGGCACGATAACAGCGGTCCTCATATTCCCCCAGGCGCTCGCGTTGACTATCCCAGCCCGCGCCCATCGCCTCGCGCCTCGCAGCTTGTGCCGCGCGAACTACGCCCCACGTACCGAGGCGAACACGAAAGGTGCCGATAAAGTCACCGCTCACATGTTCAAGCATCGGAGAATCGACGCGGCGCGCGCCCTGCGAGAGTCGCAGCAACGCAGCGGCGAGAACGAGGCTTGTAGGCGTATAGGTGGCCTTGTCACCCTGGATAACGTGGCTCTGTGTGAGTTTTGGAACACTCACGTACTTCACCCCGTCAACCTCTCGGATACGGGCGCGGAACTCAACAACAACTGAGCTATTCATAATCTGTTCCATTCTTCACAGTCGAACGCGTGTGGGTGGTTTTCGGGATCGGCGCAACCTGCACAGCAAATCTTGCACGGCGGCTGACAGCCGGGCTTGGCCGTTACCGGCGCGAGGGTTGGGGTACTCATGCGCCCATCTCCCATAGTTCAGACAACGCCTCATCTATCGCCTCAACGAAGGCGCTAGGTAGCGAACGAATAGAGCGGCCGTCCCAGTACACCTGGAGCTCTTTGTCATCGGTGTCAATCCACACATTAGGGCCGCCGAGTGAGATGCACACTTGAGCCGCGCGGTAACTCCGATCATTGTTGACGATATAGCGAATGTCGAGCGCGTCACCCAGATAATCAATCGCGGCAACACTCACGCAATCCTCTTGCCATTCATCAAGAGGTTCGCCCGACTCAGGGTCAAGCCACCCGAATGGCGCGCCCTGCTCAGTGCGGTTGCGAATGTCAGCGATCAGGCTATCGGCATGCTGGGCGGCTAGCGTGCGGTCATCTGTTTCAGTCATTGGTCTAGTCCTATACGTGAGAGTCAATTAGCTAGCTAAATGCGGGTGCGAGCTTGGCTGTGGTGAACGTGCAGAACACATCAAGTAGTTGGCATTCCCAGTGCTCGCAGCCGCGTGACAGTGGCGCGGTAGTGCCGTGTCGGCCATGACGAGGGCGCGAGACAAGCAGGCGGTACGCGGTGCGAACGCGCGCTACAGTGCGGCGCTCAGTGCGTGTTGGGTTGCCATGAGTTACGCCATGTTTGCCACGGTGTGAGCCGTAACGGTTGACGTAGGCGCGTGCCGTGATCCACGGCTCGACAGCTCCCGCGTGACGCGCGGAGGCCGGGGCGGTAAGTTCATTCCTGTCGTTTCCCATGACTCCAGTTTACACTAATGCGTAGGATAGTCAACTAATTCAGCATAAAATATGCAATCAATTCCAACCCATCGCGGGAAGCAAGGCCCACTTTCATGCACACATGCACGACAAGCAACACGCAGTCAACGCGACCGCGAGACACCCCGGGCACACAGCGCACAGCAAGAGACACAAAGAGACAACGTGGCGCAAGGCGAGACGAAGGAAAGGTCGCGATTTGTGGCGCGTAGAGGGGGGACGTGGTGGTTGGGCCGCCCCCGCGCACACTATTCATTGTTCCCCCATTTTTTGCCCCACACTGGCCCCAATTTTTTTTCTACGCTATTCTGAAAATCATGCCCTCCAAAGCAGGTAACCTCGGCCTCACTTCCGCAGTCGTTTTGCTCACCTCGATCGGGCTCACTGGCTGCACGACTACCTCCACGGATTGCCAAACCTACACTCGGATCATGGACGAGGCCGCTCATCGCATCGCGCAGGCGGATGCTTCAGACAACGCCGCAATGTTTAGCGTCATGAAGAACCTCGAGGAGCTGCTCCCCTCTCCAAAGTTTGCCTCGCTATCCACCGTTGCTGGACAGTATGCCGATGCTCTGAAGGTAGGTGACGAGGCTGGAATTGCGAAGTTTTCGAGCAGTTTTGTTGAGGCCACCGCAGCATTTGACGCGGAGTGCCGCTAACTGAGTAACTTCTCGACCCCCAGCCCTCCCGGTGGTTTAGATTCCCACATTTAGCCCACTAAATTCCCCATATTGGTGTTAGGCTGACTTTCATGAAGCCTTTTGAACTACTTACACCCTTCCTTTCCCAGTTCGACATCACCCCTTCCCAGCTCCAGTCCATGTCAGTCGACCAGTCGCGGCTCCGCTTTACGGAGCGCCTCGAGAACGGCGTCGTTCGCGAAGTGACCTACCAGAACTGGGCGGGGATCCCCGTGGCAATGGAGGGCGACTTCTCGGATGCGGGCAGTAACCTCACAAGCGCGCCGAAACACGCCGCCCAATCACACGCCGCCCCTTCAACTATTCGCTCTGGCTTCATTCCCGAGGACAAGGCCCTCGGATTTGTCGAAGAGGTTTAACCCCCTCTCCTTCCAGTCACATTTAGCCAGCTAATTCGAACCGCACTCACCAGAGAGGACTCACATGCCAACAGTCACCATCCCCCAGGAACACTCGATCACTGTCTACTCGAAACAGCGAGGTTGCATGGCCTGCACCATCACGAAGCGCTGGCTCCTTGAGCGAGAGATTGATTTCAGTGTCGAAAACATCGAAGCTCCCGAGAATCGCGAAACGGCCGCCGCTTTCGCCATCAAGTCGGCGCCTATGGTGATCGCAGAGCCGAGCCCCATTACCGCCGAGAGTTCGGAGATCGTATTCTCCGATTTCCGCGTCGACGTCCTGGAGAGTCTTTTCCCCGCCGATCGCTACCCCAAGACGCGCACAATCTCGACATCAGATGTTGACGAACTGGCGCCAACCCCCGAGCTGCAGATCGACGCCGACGAGCCCGAATTGGACGCCGAAGCTGAATACGAGGCCGCGTAATGCGGGGTTCCATCTCAACCATCGAGCCCCACTCAACCTTGGATGCGCTCCAGGATGTCATCGGCGAAGGCAACGCCAAGCGCGGCTTTCGCACCCAAGGCGACTTCTTCCGGGAAATGAGTGGCACGCGAGAAGGTGGCGACGCTGCGCTTCGCAATTACTACATCACCAAGCTCGCGCTCATTGGAACCGAGGTCACCGAAGCGATCGAGGAGCTGCGGAACGGCCACACTGCCACAGAGCGCTACTACTCCGGCACCGACAGCCGCTTGGGCGGGGCTGTCTCGAGCGACGTTAAGTCACTGGTCGAGAAAAGTTGCGGCACCGCGAAGCCGGAGGGGGTCCCATCCGAGCTGGCTGACATCGTGATTCGCGCCTTCGACTTCGCCGATGAGGCGGGATTCTCCCTCGCCGAGGTCATCCTGGAAAAGCTCGCCTTCAACGCGACCAGGGGCCATATGCACGGCGGCAAGGCGGTGTGAGTGTGAGCACACAAATCTACGCTACTGGCCAGCTCGAAAGCGACCTCAATGGCGTTAAGAGCTACGACTCCAGCGAGAGTAACCAGGCACGCAGGAACATTACAAATGCACTCAATTTTCTCCAGAGCCGCGTCGCGACCCTAGAGGCCAGAATTGCGGTGGATGGCGCGAGGAGCACTCGCCTAGCTGAGCTTGAGTTGGAGCGGGACGTTGACAGCGCACTCAAGCTGGCATACCTTGCCAAGGTTGACCAGCTCGCCCATGAAAACGCCGATTTGCGGCTCGAGATCAAGCGCCTAGAACACGAGTGCACTGAGCGGAACCGCGACACCCCAGACGAGCATCAGCGACCCCCCAAGGGTCCAGCAGGCACGCCCAAGGGAAGCACTTGCAATCCCATCGAAGTTAAGTCGAAGTAGCGCATTTGTCGGAGGGGTTTGTTACCCTCTAACCAACCCCCGTTCGAACATATGTTCGAATAACTAGAAAGGAAATCTCATGGTAGAGATAACCGCTGAGGCAGCAAGTGACATCAGTACCGCGATCCCCATGCTTGCTCGCTTGTCAGATCGCACCCAATCAATCCTCCTCGGGCCCATCCCTGTGAAGGACGAGGATGGCCTAGTGATCCTCGGCCATCTTCGCGAGTCCGAGGACTACAAATGGGTCTTTGAACCAGCGACGTACACCACCCCTGACGCGGGAGACCCAGAAGAGGGCGAACTGACGGGCACTTGCTTGAGAATTGTGGATGGCGCCGCATGAGCGCCGACGTAGCCAGCTCCTTCTCAACTGCGCTTCGAACGCTCAACGCCGACGATCGCGGTCGCATCAGCATCGGCTCGGTGGTGCCAGCAGCCAGAGGCGGCTCATACAGCGTGGCAGTTGACCGCGACGGACGCATACTCCTCACCCCTACAGGCAAGCCCACGAGAAAGCGAGTATCCGAACATGAGTAATCGCCTCGAGCAATTCAAAGCAGGCGACCTTGTTCGCTTTAGTAAGGGCGGCAAGGTGGACTGGGAAGTCTCTCGATCAACGCATGACGGCCGATATGGAATCCAGAAACTCACGCTCACGTCGGGAATGTCTGACCGAGCAATGCACACCACCAACGAGCACGTTATTCACCGGAAGGACGCGCTCGCACAAGAAAAGGGGAAAACGAATGTCACGCAATAGCACTGCAACCCGGGTCACGCCACCATTCACGCAGGATCGTCCCCGAAAGAGCTTTAGGACTGGAGATGAAGTGGTTTATCTCAACCAGCTCCTTGCTCGCGTCGAGAAGGTCTATCCGATAGTCGAGACTGCGCTTGTGGACTTTGGCCGCAACATTCGCTACTCCGTCCCTTTCGCAGCCCTGGAAGCGCACCGGCCATAATTGTCGGCTAAATAATTGCGCATCGGTAGCCACTGTCGCTAGACTGAACCTCCGCTGTAGGGGTGCCAAACCGGGCATCTCAGATTGGAGGATCGACAGTGGCTACCACTATGCCAGCACAAGTACCAAGCGGGTACTCTACGACCGACACCTACTTTGCGAGCCGGTTTAAGCAGGGCGGTCGCGTGGTCTACAACCTCGATCTCTCGCTTTTGCAGATCACCAGCTTGATCGTGCGCCCTGATCCTGAGCGTCCGGTGGAGAGTAACCGCGCCATTCGAGCAAAGCACGCAAAGGATTTTGCTGACTATTTTCGAACCCAAACCAGATGGGTGATCCCCAGCCTCATCTTGCGAGCTCCAGCACCTTTCAAATTTGAGGTACTACACGAGGTTGCTGGGTCAAAGTTTGGCGTACTTGAAATCGCGCGATCGGCAGCTAGAGACGTTAACATCCTCGACGGGCAACACCGCATCCTCGGCTTCTTTATTGCAGCAGCCGACATCGTCGCCGACCTCGACAAGTCACGAGAGGCCCTGCAGAAGGCTGAGCGAAACGATCCAGGCGGGGCCGCGAGTCGATACATTCGTGACGACATTGCGCTCCTTGAGGAGCAGTACGCTCGCCTGGATTCAGAGCGTGCAGCGATTCAGATTTACATCGAAGAAGATCCGGTCGCATATCGTCAGATGTTCTTTGACATATCCGACAACGCACTCGGGATTACGGCGTCAGTTCGAAGTCGCTTTGACTCTCGAAAGGTCGTCAACCGCGCGCTGCCAATGGTGCTCGAGTCCCCACTCCTTGCAAGCCGAATTGAGATGGAGCTCGACCGCATCAATAGGAAGTCGGAGAACTTCCTGTCGGCAAAGAATGTTGCGGAGATTATCAAGAACGTCACTGTTGGCCTCAATGGCCGCGTGAGTCGCCGTCAGGATCAGGAGCTTGAGGAGCGTCATGTTGCCGATCGCGCCAAAGCGTTCTTTGACGACCTGACTGAAGCCTTCCCCCCGCTGCGCTCAGTGCAGTTGGGACAGCTGCAGCCCCGAGAATTGCGCAAGACAAGCCTGCTTGGGTCTGCGGGGTTCCTTCGAATTCTTGCCGGGGTCTACTACCAGCTCCTTCTCCCTGACGTGCATGGCTGGCGCCGCGAACAGGTGGTCGACTACTTCAGGAAGCTCGCACCGCATGTTTCCAGCGACGGCTCCCCCGTCTATCCCGGCTCGATTTGGATGGACCACATGGCGGAGGGGTTATTCCCCGCTGGAGCTCTCGGCCCGTCGGGAAAGAGGCAGGATCTAGTGGCAGTTCATGACACCCTTGTGGACTGGGCCCTGGACCGTGTTGGGTTCCTAGATTCTCCACCCGCACCTCGCCCAGCCGACCCCGAGCGCGAGGAAGATCATCCCGAGTACGGAACTGGATACACCGATCTCGGGTTCGAGATCCCGAAGTCCTAACACCCTCCTCAAGAGCGAAACCCCCTGGGCCATTGACGTGGCGCATTCCAGGGGGTTTCGTTTTGCACACAGCGTGCGAGTGGAGGCTGAAACTGACAGGTGAGAGTCGGTTTCAGAAACATTCTATCTATGACTTGGCTAAGTGTAAACTATGAGCTATGAATATTGCGACTCGGCCAGCGAATGCGATGGATGACAAGATCCTCCAGCTCGCTGGCTCGCGGTCGCCTGAAGAGATTTCATTCATGCTCGGCGGCCTCATTACCCCGGAGCGCATTGCGAGTAGGACACAGGAGCTTCTTAAGTCAAAGAATTGGCTCACGCAGCAACAGGAGCAACGACGCCTCTACTTAACGCTCTCCGCATTGCTCGCCACGCTCCAAGATGGCTACTTTGACCTCGATAAGGCGAAGGTCATTCTCGCCACCGTAAAGCAGCTCTCCGCGCAGGCCGAGAGGCTCGGAGCGGCCACCGAGGAGGACCTCAACAAGCTTTACGGTAACCAGGGGCGAATTATGGCCCAGGTTGTCGATGGCGCATTCGGCTACATGCGCGGAGCACTCCGTGAGCGCGTTCCTGCCGAGCTGTGGGATGAACTCATGATCGAAGCTCTCAGTCACGCGCGCGACGAGATCGCCAAGCACGAGGCGATAGAAGAGTGACCAACTCGACGCAGCTTTCCCTGCACCCCGCCGTCTATGACGGCGCGCTCGCGGAGATGCGCCGCAAGGCCAAGAATCGCCTCTACCAGCGCGACTTTGCCGCATGGCAGTACGACATCCTCGGCGAGCGAACCTACGCCAAAATGGCGGAGATCAGTCAGTCCGTCCTCACGACACCCAAGATGCGCGCGCTAGTAAAGAGCGCGAACGGCACCGCAAAAACCTTCCAGGCCGCGCGTTGGGCGATGTGGTGGATTACTGCCTTTGATCCGCGCGAATCCCTGGTAATTGCCACCGCCCCGACTCTCCGTCAGGTTGAGAAGGGCGTGTTTTCCTACATCAAGAACAGCTATGGCGCTGTGAAGGCTTCTGCGATGCAGCGCAACGAGCCGATGCCGTGGCCTGGCTGGATCAGCGAGCAGAACGAGTGGAAGCACATCCCGAGCGCGGGCGGCTCTGAAACCCTTGCGCTCGCCAGTGTCCCAGGCGCCGCCGATGCCGTTTCTACGTTCCAGGGTCTCCGCAAAGAAAGCGGCCGAAACCTCATTCTCCTGGACGAGGCCGGTGGTGTATCGGCAGACATTTTCACCGCGATCGAGGCGCTCATGACTTCGGGCGAGGCCCGCATGGGAGGCATTGGCAACCCGGACCGCCGAGCCACACCGTTCTACGACGGATTCAACGACCCAGTTCTTGCCTCAGAGTACGATCTACACACTATTTCGGCATACGACTTGCCTACAATGACTGGCGAGATCGTTTACCCCGAGGATCTCGAAAAAAACGAGCGCATGATGCGCGGTTTGACCTCAAGGAAGTGGATCGAGCACAAGCAACGTGTGTGGATTCGTAACGGCAAGAAAGAGGCTCGCTTTCTCGCAAAAGTTGAAGGGCAATTCCCCGGCGAGACCGACAACGCTTTCTTCTCTGAGGATGACATTGTGGCCGCGCAAGAGCGTGAGCTACCTGCAAGCGGTGAGCCACCGATCATGGGCGTCGACCTTGCGGCAATGGGTGACGATGAGAGTGTCGTGTATGTCAATCGCGGCGGAATCGCTCGCATATTTGACGAGGAAATCACTTACGTCGACGGCGTTGACGAGGATGGTCAAGAGATCCGGCGCACCACATCTGGAGTGTGGTCCAAGGAGGATGAGGTCTCGAGCGCCCGACGCATCCACGCGATCGCGAATCACATCGGCGCAACGGAAGTTCGTCTCGATGCTGCGGGCCTCGGCGGCGGCGTCGCAACCATGCTCATGCGTCTCGAGGAGTTCGCCGAGGCGGAGTATGTCGTAATTCGGGTCATTGGCTCGGCTTCATCGACAGACAAAGCGAAATGGGTGCGCGCACGCGACGAGAATCACGACGACCTTCGACTCAAGCTTCGCATGAAGGAGATTGACCTCGACCCCACCGACAAGATCCTCAAAGATCAAATGCTTGCCGTCACCCAAGACTCAGACAATCATGGCGCCCTGAAGATTACACCGAAAAAGCTCATGCGCTCTGAGATGCACGGCTCACCGGACCGCCTTGACGCACTGATCTATGCCGTTATCGACACGTCGGCGCTCACTGCGCCACCCCTCGGCGAAGTCGAGGTTGGTGACGTTGTGCGCGTCGACCCCTTTGAACTACTCAACGTTGCCCGCATGGGCGCAGGAATGCCCATCTAGGAGAACATGATGACTAATCAGCCCAGTATCGAGCAGTGGATCGAGGCCCGCCGAGGCCGAAGTGCAGAGCTCCTCGAGGAAGCATTTGAACACCTCGATCCGCGAGTTGCCGAGCAACTTAGCGGAGTCATGCAAATGTGGAAGGAAGAGGACAGTGATTGGCTCAGTCTCGACGGCAATCAGAGTGACGGCCTCTCCCTGCAAGACCTTAAGCAATGGTCTGGCCAGCTCCGCGAGGCTCTCGTTGGCAATCCGCACATCGAACGTGGCGCGAACCTGCGTTCCGACTACATCAACGAGGGCGGAGTTCGTTATGGCGACATCACGAAGAAAATTCGCACGGCCATTGAATCCGACATTCAGCGTCGGCGATACTTTGGACCAACCGCCCGCCAGGAGCGCTACCGCGCCTGCTACACCGATGGCGGCGTTTTCTACCTCGGCGACAACAAGACTCGCCAGATCGAAGCGGCTATCCCCCTTGGCGAGATCGTTGACGCCTACCGCAACTCTCAAAATCGCTCTGAGGTCTGGGCGTACCTGCGCGAGTGGCAGGACTACTCTGGCGGGGTTCAGAATCCAAGACTTCGACGTGAGTGGGTATTCACCGATGTGTTTGAGGAAAAGCGTGGCAACCGCAAGACCATCAATTACGACGGCAAGCCGGTTCGAGTCGCTCGGGACAAGGTGATCTTTGACGCCTTCGTGAACACCCAGATCGGTTGGACCTTTGGGGCGCCACACGCACTCAACGCTCTCGCCTGGGCGCGCCTCTACCGAGACTTCCTCGTGAACGGCAAGATCATGTCAGACGCGATGGCACAGTTTGCCTTCCAAGTCACAACAAAGACGAAGAAGGGCACAGAAAACACGAGCCTAAAGTTCGCATCTGCGCGTGGATCAGGCCAAACCGTTGTTGGCCCAAATGACCTCGCACCGCTAGCGACCGCTGGCAAGGGGTATGACTTTGACTCCGGCCGAGCACTTGCCTCCGTCGTGGCCACCGCTATCGGCGTCTCCGTCATCCACCTCACATCCGACCCTGGCACTGCGGGCAGCTCATATGGATCAGCCCAGACGCTCGACCTCCCGACGCGTCTCTCCGTGGAATCGGAGCGGAACTGGAACGCAGAGCTCGATCTTCGAGTGCTTCGCTGGATGGGCGCCAAGAACCCCACCGCCGAATTTAACCCACTAATTAGCGCAACTGACGTGTATCGAGAGATACAGGCCATTAAGCTCGCCTGGGACACCGGCCTGTTTGAGGGCACACCACTTCAGGATCGAATTGCCGACATCCTGGGCATTGTGGAGCCGGGCGCCGTTCCTTCTGACGTACTCACACCAAATAACGGGAAAACGGTACTGGCAACAAAGAGTGCATCGAGTCAGGGGGGCCAGAGCGACGACAGTGGCGACCAGGCTGGCGGAGCTGGCCAGGGCCAAAGCACTGGCGCAGGCAAGGGGCCCAAGAGTCGGGACACGCGCGACGACAATGTGAGCGATAATGCCGCAAATTAAAGGGCGACATTCGCAACCTGTGATTCGTCTATGTATTTACTGTAAACTGATCGCATGACCAAAACGGCGCTACGCATCCGGGAGTCCGGTGCGCTTGAGAAGAAGGGCACTAAGGGCACATACCCGATTACGGTTATCACCTCGGGACGTGGTTCAAGTGGCGAATACTCGGCCGAACTCCTTCGATCAGAGCACGCGGCATTCGACAATTCCGTAAGCTTCATGGACCATCCCGAGTATTCTTTCGCCCCGCACGAGCGTTCCGTGCTCAAGATTGGTGGGCGAATCGTCGGTGAAACGTGGGTCGAGGAGCTGGCCGATGACCAGGTGGCGGTTCGTGCCAACTGGAAACCGCGAGCAGAATATGCCGAGTTCGTTGAGGAGTTTTTCGACTTGCTTGGGATCTCCATTTTCATTGAAGCATTTGGTGTTCACAACGAAGAGCGCGACGTGTACGAGGTCAAGCACTTCAACGCCGAGGACCCATACAAGAGCGTTGACATTGTTGTTGCCGCTGGGCGCGGTGGACGCTTTGACGCGGCGGCCGAATCGGCCCGCGCAATCGAATCTTCTCTCGGGACCCCCCGAGCTGGAAACAAGCCTGACGCCGAAGCCTCGGCGCTGGAGAAAGAAGGAAACATGCTGACCAAGGAAGAGGTTGCTGCGGCTATTGCCGAGGCGCTCGCTCCCCTCGTCGCCACTGTTGCCGAGCTCAAGACCGCCGCCACCGAGAAGGCTACCGCCGAGGCTACCGCCGAAGCTACTGCCGAAGCGGTGACGGAGGCGCTGACCAGCTACGACGAGAAGATCACGGCCATCGCGGCCGAGAAGAATCTCCTCGCGTCGCAGCGGGTCGCGCTCACGGAGTCTGCTCGCAAGGGTGACGACATCACCAAGGCGCTCGAAGACGCCAAGACTATCGCGGAAGAGGCCAAGTCCACATTCGCTCCCGCGAACGACGGCGACGGCTTCGTGCTCGAGGGCGACACCCCTGGCGCTCCCGACGACAGCAAGTGGCTCGCCGAGGCGGCTGGCTACGGAACGGAAGGTGCGTAATGGCACAGCACATCGTCAAGGACTCGCACCTGCCGATCTTCGTCCAGGAGGTCGACGTCGCGAGCACCGTCAAGGGTGACGACTGGGTTGGCAAGGGCGCAATTCGCGGCCTCGCTGGCTACGACGGTCGCCTCGCCGAGGACGGCAAGTATTACACCACCGTCGACACCGCTGCCGAGGTTCGCTTCGACGCCGTTGCTGGCGCATTCGCCATTGGCGACAGCGTGTACCGCAAGACTGACGGCTCCGCGTTCGTGAAGGCCGCAACGGCCGACCACGTCCTCATCGGCGTCGCCACCCGAGCGAAGGCCGCAGCAGCGGGCAAGCTTTTCGTCCAGCTCATCCCCCAGGCCGCATAAGGAGAACCATGCGACTCACTGAATCCCAGAAGAAGGCAGCAACCCTCTTCAAGGCCGCCGAGAGTGGTGACGTCAACGCGCAGCTCCGCTTCGCCGAGTCGATTTCCCACACTGACTTGCCGACGCAGCTCCGTCCGGTTATCAACACGATCCTCCAGAAGGAATACGACCAGGTGGAGACCACCTTCGAGTCGTACACCTCCAAGGAGACCGTGCAGACGATCGGTGAAGAGGAGGCCGTCAAGGTCTACGGCTTCAACCAGGACAACATCGCCGACCTGAACCACGGCGAGACGTTCCTGCCCGGCACCCTGCCTCGCATCGGGAACCGCCAGAGCTACCCCCAGCTCGGGCTCCAGGCCACCGACAAGAAGAAGGCCGCCTACCAGTACGGTGAGGCTTTCGGAATCGACTGGCAGACCATCGTGAACTCGCGCGGCGCCCGCGTCGATCTGGTTCGCGACTCGGTCACTGAGTTCGGCATCCACGCGCGTCAGCTCGAGGACTCCAAGCCGGTGAAGAACCTCGTCACGGCCACCGGCTTCAACACTGCGAAGCTCGGCACGGCAGGTGCCCTTGCTGGCAACCCGTCGCTCGAGGACATCGTGGCGATCCAGGCTGCGCTCGAGAAGGCCCAGTCCTTCAAGATCGACGGCACGCCGGTCCATTTCTCGAAGTTCGTCATGCTGGTGGCTCCCGGCCAGAAGGGTCGCGTACAGCAGGCTCTCTCCGGCCGCATCATCAAGAAGACGAAGGGCACCGGTGGTTCGACCATCGACACCGTCGCCTTCGAGCAGACGATCGACCTCGGCGCGGAAATCACCGTGCTCGAGAACCGCTGGCTGACTGCCATCAACCCGAACTTCGGGCGTGGCTTCATCCTCATCCCGATCGGTGGCCCCCGCCCAGTACTGACGCGCAACTACCTCGCCGGTGCTGAGCGTCCATCGTTCTGGGTCAAGTCCTCCAACTCAGTCAACTTCTCTGGCGGCGCTGTGCCGTTCATGGATGGCGACTTCGACTCGGACTCCATCTCGACGAAGGTGCGCCACGTCTACGGCTCCGACCTCCTGTGGACTGAGGGCATCGTGTTCTCGAACGGCACGAACACCTAAGCCGGATTTGCTGGCTAAATAACCCCTGGCTTCGGCTGGGGGTTATTTGCGTTCTGTGGGTTTACTATGAAGTTCCGGTAGAATGTAACCGTGATCCTCCAATCACACCCTGCCCCGCCAAATCGTTTCCCAGCCAACGGCGGGGCAGGCCAATTCCTCTGGAGCTGAAATGATAAATCTCGGCGCACGCCCCATCGACAAGGATTCCCTTGTCGGCCAAGTTCGACTAAGCATTGGTGACACCAACTTCACGGAACTCGAGCCGGTAGAGACTAGTGTCGTCAACTACGCAAACTTCTCGGATGACGAGCTTGAAGTGCTCCTTGCTGGCGCGGATGAGAATGTGCTTCGGGCAACCGCGCGCGCATATGCGAAGCTCGCGGCCATTGCGGCCGCCACGGGCGCCACGATCAAGACAAATGACCTGGGGCACTCCACCGAGCGGCGCGCCGGGGAGCTGCGCGCCCTGGCTGATTGGTGGAGAGGCGAGGCCGATGCAGCTGACGAACTCGCCTCGGACGATTTCCTGGAGATCGTCAGATTTCCCGGCACCGACTTCACAGACCCCGCCCGCCCAACCTTTCCCTAGCCCAATAGCGCCAGCTTGATTGCATCCGCTGCAGCTTCTCGCGTGGCATTGAGGGCATCTGGCATCAAGTGCCCGTAGACGCGAACCGTCGTATCAATATTCTCGTGCCCGAGGCGACGCTGAATATATGGCAGCGGCACGCCCTTGGCAATAAGCCAGGAGGCGTGCGAGTGACGAAGATCATGGTTTCGGGGGTCCTTGCTTATCCCAGAGATCCGCACCGCACGCTTGAGACCATATTTCGCGAATGTGCCAGCACTGACCACGGCTCCTTCCCGCGTTTTGAAGATCAGCTCGTGAGACTTGCCAGGCGTTCCGAGCGCCTGAACAACCTCGACCGAGACGGACACCAGCCGCACACCAGCGCCAGACTTTGGTGGCCCTAATACACGTCGTTGCCCTCGCTCGCCCTGCTTCCACGCCTTGTTTACGTCGAAGCACCACTCCCCATTGACCATAACCAGGTCGGCCCAGGTAAGGGCGGTTGCCTCTCCGAAGCGTAGGCCCGTCGAGGCGAGGGTGAGCATGAGTGGCTTGTACCACTCAAGGGTTGCGCGGTAGACACAAGCGAACTCGCCTTCGGTCAAGAAGCAGATGGGTGGACGAAAGCCCTTCGGAAGAGTGAGCCCATACGCCACGTTGCGGGCGACGATTCCCCTCTTGGCCGCAGCCCCGAGTGCGCCAGACAGGAGTGCGTGATAGTTCTTGACCGATTTGGCCGAGATAGTGCGATCCGGGTACTTTACGGTCGGCTGCTCAATCTGCCAGTTAAGCCAGGCCCGCACAGCATCCTCGTCAACGAGATCCACGGGAAAGTCACCCAGGCGGGGCAAGAACGATCGTTCCGCGATCATTCGATAGTTATCACGAGTCCCGGCCGTCACGCCGCTTAGTAGCCCGCTCTCAGGGTCCAGGTATTCGCGCACCCATTCCGAAAGGAGTGGCGCTTGCTCACTGCCCATTTCCTGTGCCATGCGGAGCTCGCGGGCAGCACGCCCTCCGATGCGGTCAATGACACCACAGAATTGCTCCGCAGTTTCGGCTGTCAAGAATGATTCTTGCGCCTGTCTTCCGTCAATGCGGAACATCACGCGGAAGGAGATTGTCCCGTCTTTGTTGGTGCGAGGCTGAATAGAGGCCATGTGGCTCACCGTCCAATGTTGGCGTGCCTGTTGGCACGGTATTCTGGAACGGCGCTTACGGCCTAGAAAACTCCTGATCGGAGTAACTTTTTAAGAGTGGATCTGAGGGGATTCGAACCCCTGACCCCCTGCATGCCATGCAGGTGCGCTACCAACTGCGCCACAGACCCGGGAAGTCGGGCGAATGCTCACCCGACAACTTCTCTAGTTTAGACCATCACCCGGGGTCGCGCGCAAATCGGCAGCATCCTTCAGCATGCCGCTCACGTCTACGACCGGGCAGTCCTGCCACAGGCGCTCAAGCTGGTAGAAGTCGCGCTCTTCGCTGTGGAAGACGTGCACGATCAGGTCACCAAAGTCCAGCAGAACCCAGCGGCCACCCTCGCGCCCCTCACGACGAATCGTGCGTACACCCGAGAGGTTCAGCGCATCTTCAACCTCGTCCGAGATCGCCTGCACGTTCCGCTCGACAGAGCCGCTCAGCACCAGAAAGTAATCGGCCAGCGCAAAGTGCTCTGCTACATCCAACGCAACGGGAGCGGTTGCCCCCTTGCCGTCAGCAGCCTGCACCGCAATTCTCAGGCTTTCAAGCACGTCGTTCGGCTGATTTGCCATGGTATTCAGTTCATGTCCTTTGATAAAAGCTTGGTTCGGGATCCGTGCGTTCTCACACCGGAAGCATGAGTCAGACTAGCCGAACATCCCGTTGGTTGCGCCCCAAACACCAAAGCCCACGACGACGACAAGCAGTCCACCACCCGTAAGCGCCAGCACAAGCGGCAACTTGCTGTGTTCCTTGGTCGGCTTTGCAACAACGGGAGCGCCCGAGGCAACACGCGCGCTGACCGCGTGGCGAGCAGCCACGGGTGCCGGGCCCTGATCCGCGGTGATCTGCGATTCCGGAACCTCAGCCCCAATAATCGGATCCATCTCGATGGAATCGTGCAACGCCGAGTGTCCGCCGGTCTCGCCAAGCGACTTCGGCAACTCGATTGACCCGGTGAGGTACAGCTCGCCGGTGCCACCAAGAGGACCCTTGAGCCCACCAGTGTCATCGGGCATTGCCGGGAGAATCAGCGCAGAAGTATTCGAGGAGCCCGCAGCCCCCTCCTGAGCAACCGCGCGCGAGATGAGATCATCAAAGTCGCCGGGCCCCTCATTCCGCTTACCCGGAACCGGAGTTGTTCGAGAATTCGGATCGTCAAAGACTGAGCGCCACTCTTCGGGCGGCTGAATGTCTGGGAACGAGTACGCGGCCGTCGACTTGGTGTCAGCAGTTGGCTCAGGATCCGAAACCTCGGGAGCAACAACAGGCTCAGCGGCGACGGGAGCCGCAGCAACGGGTGGCACAAACGCAACAGGCTCGGCTACTACCGGCTCGGCTGCCTCAGGCTCGGGAAGCACGGGCTCGACCACCACAGGCTCTGCAGCCACGGGTTCTTCAGCGATCGGCTCAACGATCTCGGCCTCAACGACCTCAGCCTCGACGGTGGGCGCAACCTCGACAGGAGGAGCAACCTCGACAGCCTCAACGGATGCTTCAGGCGCGGGCGCGGCAGGCTCTTCCGTGTCTTTGCCGCGCTTCCAAAAGCGACGTTTTGGCTTTGCTTCTTCTTCAGCAACCGGCAACTCTTCAGCTGCCACAGAAGCTTCCTCGAACACGTCAGGAGCCTCGACAGGCACCTCGTCGAGCGCTTCGGCACGTGCCGCCGTCTGAGCCTCTTGCAGCTCTTCAACGGTGAACGCCTCGGTCGGCGGAGAGATGAGCGAATCAAAATCTATTGCGGGCGCAGGTTCGGCCGACAGAGACTCCGTAATGACGGGCTGAGAAAAGGCCACCGGCAGGTCTTCAGCCGTTTCCGGCTCAGCAGCCACAATGGGCTCGGGCGCAACAACGGGTTCCGCAACAACAGGCTCGGGCTCAACAACTGGCTCGGTCTCAACAACAGGCTCGGGCTCAACAACAGGCTCAGCCGCGACAACCGGCGGCGCCACAATGGGCTCCGGCACGACCGGCTGAGGTGCCGCAGCGACGGGCTCGGGCACAGCAACGGGCTCAGGTGCCACAATCGGCTCGGGCGCCACAACGGGTTCCGACACAGCCTCAACGGCTGGCTCGGCAGCTTCAACAACCTCAACGACTGGCTCAACGGCCGGCTCAGCCTGAGCTCGTGCAGCCAGCGCCTCTTCGCGCAGCTGCCGCATCTCGCGCCGGCTTCGTGGTGTTCCGTCCGGGTTAACGGGAGAAATCTCAATGTCTTCGTCGCCAGCAACTGCGGCGGCAGGGATCACAGGAGCAGCAGGCTCTGCAGCGGGCTGAACAACCTCAACCTGCTCTACCGTTGCCTCTGAGATATCCAGAGCCCCGGTTTCACTCATTTCCCGCAGGCGGCGCTCGCGCCGCGTCAGCGGTTGCTGTTCATCGTGCTCAGTCATCTCTTCATCACTTCCTCGCTGTACAGCTCATGTTTTGCTATGTACTGCACAACCCCGTCTGGTACGAGGTACCAGACCGGGTCTCCCCTAGATACCCGCTTCCGGCAGTCCGTTGACGAGATTGCCAGTGCAGGAACTTCTAATAAGCTTACGTGTTCACCAGATAATCCCGAAAGGGAAAGCTCGTGTCCAGGCCTTGACACCGCAATAAAGTGGGCAAGCTCCCAGAGTTTATCTACATCTTTCCAACTGAGGATCTGCTCAACCGCGTCTGCCCCGGAGATGAAGAACAACTCCGCATCGGGCATTTGCTCTCGCAAATCACGCAGCGTGTCTACGGTGTACGTCATTCCATCACGATCGACATCAACGCGACTCACCGTAAAACGCGGGTTTGACGCCGTCGCAATAACGGTCATGAGATAGCGGTGTTCACTCGGGGTGACCTGGGCTTTCTGCCAGGGCTGCCCCGTGGGAACAAACACTACCTCGTCGAGGTCGAATCGCTGGGCGACTTCACTTGCCGCGACCAGGTGACCGTGATGAATGGGGTCGAAGGTTCCACCCATCACCCCGACACGACGTTGGTTTCGCACCGCCCGATCGTCTGACTAGTGCTGCTGGCTCGCGCCGTGCTCGCGAGCGTAGGCCTCGGCCTTATCGGAGTGGCGGTTTGCGACATCGCGGAACGTGAAGGTCACAATCGCGAGAGCGGAGAGCACAACGAAGATGGCGATGCCAAAGATGGGTGCTGGAAACCACAGTTCGTTGACGACGTGGGAGCCTTCTTCAGCGGCGGCGATCGTTGCGAGAAGCGACATGGGAAACCCCTGTATTCATTACAAATTGGATGGTCATCTAATAGTCTAGCGGTTTCGGCTAACGAACCTGACCCGCACCGCGCACAAGCCACTTTGTACTGGTCAGCTCAGACAAGCCCATCGGCCCGCGAGCGTGCAGCTTCTGGGTCGAAATTCCGACCTCTGCACCGAAGCCAAATTCGCCACCGTCAGTGAAGCGAGTCGAAGCGTTCACCATCACCACCGCCGAATCGACCTCCGCGAGGAACCGCTCCGCATTGGCATAATCCTGGGTCACAATGGCCTCGGTGTGCCGCGTCGAGTAACGATCGATGTGGGCAATCGCCTCGTCAATCGAGTCGACCACACGCACGCCCATTTCAAGCGCCAAGTGTTCGGTTGCCCAGGTGGAGTCATCGGCAGCGCCAACTTCGGCGACGATCGAGCGAACCACTTCGTCGCCGCTCAGTTCCACGTCGGCCGCGATCAGCTCCCCCGCGAGGCGGGGCAGCAGCCGCTCGGCGGCTTCTCGGTGCACAAGCAGCGTCTCAGCAGCGTTGCAGACGCTCGGGCGGTGAGTCTTTGAGTTTCGCACAATGTTCACGGCCATGTCTTCATCGGCCGTCGCATCAACAAACACGTGAACGATCCCTGATCCGGTCTCAATGACCGGCACGGTCGACTCCTGCACAACCGTCGCGATCAGGCCTGCACTTCCGCGCGGGATCAGCACGTCCACATACCCTCGCGCCTTCATCAGCCGCGCGGCGCCTTCACGCCCAAACTCGTCAATTGTTTGGACGGCGTCGCCATCGAGTCCAGCGCTGGAAATCGCGTTCTGGATCAGCTTCACGAGCACCGCGTTTGTGTTTTCCGCTGCGGTGCCGCCACGAAGAACCGCGCCGTTACCGCTCTTCAGCGCGAGGGCCACGATATCAACGGTCACGTTCGGCCGCGCCTCGTAGATGGCGCCAACAACACCAAATGGCACACGCACCTGATTGATCGTGATCCCATTCGCCAGCGTGCTGCCACGCACCACCTGACCAACCGGGTCGGGCAGAGCAATCACATCACGCACGGCCGCAGCCAGCGCCCGCAGGCGCGCCTCGTTCAGCATGAGCCGATCAAGCAGCCCCTCGCCAATCTGATCGGCGCGTCCGCGCTCCAGGTCACGAGCGTTCGCCTCGACAACGGCGTCAATCCCGTTCTCCAGGGCGACGGCAATGGCCTCAAGCGCGGCGTTCTTCTGGCCGGTAGTAACGGTTGCTAGGGACTTTGCCGCAACGCGGGCACGCTCAAGTTTGATGAGGAACGGGTCAACGGTTGACATAGCGCCAGTCTACCTTTCGACGATCACGCGGGCACGGGATCAAAACGCGTCCCGTGATCCGCCCCCTCGAGCACGGGTGCGAGCAAACGGGTCTCTGTCAGCAACACGGCAACACCCGCATCAGCCGCAAGCCTGGCGGCCTGCACCTTGGTCGCAGCTCCCCCGGTTCCCCAGCCAGACTGGGTCTCACCGATCTCGATGCCCTCGAGAGGGTCACCGTACGGAACGTGCGCGATCCGCGTTGCTCCAACCACTGTCGGCGGAGCGGTGTACAGCGCATCAACGTCGGAGAGCAGCACCAGCCGGTCCGCCTCAACAAGCCTGGCAACGAGCGCGGCCAGGCGATCATTGTCGCCAAACCGGATCTCATGGGTCGCAACGGTGTCGTTCTCATTAATGATCGGCAGGATCCCGAGCTGCAGCAGGCGCTCGATTGCGCGCCTAGCGTTGCCGCGGTGCGTTGGGTTTTCCATGTCATGTGCGGTGAGCAACACCTGACCTGCGATAATCTCGTGGCTGCCCAGGGCCCGCTGATACCGATTGACAAGGATGTTCTGGCCAACGGCGGCGGCGGCCTGCTGGGTTGCGAGGTCTTCGGGCCGCTCCTCAAGACGCAGGAACGGCACGCCGGTAGCGATCGCGCCACTGGATACCAGGATCACCTCAGCGCCGGCAGCGTGCAGGCGAGCGAGCGAAGACACCAGGGTCGGGATCTGGGATGCATTCTCACCGCTGACGGATGAAGATCCAACCTTGACGACCACACGACGTGCGGCCAGCAGCTCCTCGCCTACGCTCACGACTCCTCTTTCCACATCCCTGCTTTGCGCTCTCGCTCAAGCTCGGCGCGCGCTTCGGCCTTTGCATCCATGCGAGCGGTGTACTCCGCGCGACGCTCTTTGTTTGTACGACGATCGTTTGGATCGACACGCGAATCGGTGCCGCGAGCTCCCACCTGCACCTCGGCAGCGCTGGTGAGCGTCGGCTCCCAATCGAACACAACACCCGATCCAGGACCGATCACAACGGTCGATCCGGCAACGGCACCCGCCTTCACAAGCGCGTCGTCGATGCCAATCTTCTGCAGACGATCCGCGAGGTAACCAACAGCCTCGTCGTTCGTAAAGTCAGTTTGCTCAACCCAGCGCTCGGGCTTGATACCGAGCACACGGTACAGCGTTCCGTACGATCCGCCCTCAGTCGCGATGCGGAAGCCACCGTCGTTGACGGCCTTCGGCTTCAACACGATACGAGGCTTGCTCTCAGCCTCAACAAGCGCCTCGGCGCGAGCCTTCTCCACCAGCTCAGCAAGGGCGAAGCTCAGTGAACGAAGGCCCTCGTGCGAAGCCGCCGAGATCTCAAACACCCGGTATCCGCGTGATTCGAGTTCGGGGCGCACAAAATCAGCGAGATCACGGGCCTCAGGCACATCGATTTTGTTCAGCGCGATGAGCTGCGGGCGTTCCAGGAGCGGCGTCTGCCCTTCGGGAACGGGGTACGCACCCAGCTCGGCGAGAATAACCTCAAGATCTGAAATGGGATCGCGACCCGGCTCCAGCGTTGCGCAATCGAGCACGTGAAGCAGTGCGCTGCAGCGTTCGACGTGGCGCAAGAAGTCGAGGCCAAGCCCCTTACCCTCACTCGCGCCCTCGATTAGGCCGGGCACATCCGCGACCGTATAGCGGTGCTCTCCGGTTTCGACCACACCGAGGTTCGGGCTCAGCGTCGTGAAGGGATAATCTGCGATCTTGGGCTTGGCGGCACTCATTGCCGCGATCAGGCTCGACTTACCCGCGGAGGGGTATCCGACAAAGGCCACATCGGCGATTGTCTTTAGTTCGAGGGTGAAGCTGCCGCTCGTGCCGGCGGTGCCGAGGAGCGCGAACCCCGGCGCCTTGCGCTTCAGGCTCGAGAGCGCGTTGTTACCCAGCCCGCCAAGGCCGCCCTGAGCGGCAACGTAGCGGGTTCCGGCCTCCGTGAGGTCGGCGAGGGTTTCGCCCTTGTCGTTCTTCACTACCGTGCCGATAGGCACCGGCAGCAACAGTTCTTGTCCGTTGACACCGTCGCGATAATCGCCGGCACCGTAGCCGCCGTTATCGGCCTCGCGGTGAGGGCGACGATGGTACTCGAGCAGGGTTGTGACCTGCGGATCAGCAATCAGCACAACGTCGGCACCGTTACCACCGGCGCCGCCGTCTGGGCCCGCGAGCGGCTTGAACTTCTCGCGCCGGATCGACACACAACCGTTTCCGCCGCGACCGGCCTGCAGATGCACTTGCACCTGATCTACAAAGGTCACCATGCTGATCCCACCCGCCGAACTTCTGTGAATTCTTCTCTAGATACGGCAAAAGGCGAGCCGAAGCCCGCCTCGCCTTTGACTGCTTACGTTACGCAGCAGCTACGATGTTGACAACCTTGCGGCCGCCCTTTGCACCGAACTCTACCGAGCCAGCTGAAAGTGCGAACAGTGTGTCGTCCTTGCCGCGGCCGACGTTCACGCCGGGGTGGAAGTGCGTGCCACGCTGACGAACGATGATCTCGCCCGCGTTGACTTCCTGTCCGCCGAAGCGCTTAACGCCGAGGCGCTGCGCGTTTGAGTCGCGGCCGTTACGAGTTGAGCTTGCGCCCTTCTTATGTGCCATTGTCTCTAACTCCTTGAAGCTCTAGCCGTTACCGGTTACTTGATGCCGGTGATCTTGAGGCGGGTCAGATCCTGACGGTGACCCTGACGGCTCTTGTAGCCGGTCTTGTTCTTGTAACGCTGAATAACGATCTTCGGACCGCGGAGGTCGTCGAGCACCTCAGCCGTTACCTTCACCTTTGCGAGCGCGGCAACATCAGTGGTTACCTTGTCGCCGTCAACGAGCAAAACTGCAGGCAGCTGAAGCTTGCCCTTTGCGTCGCCCGCTACACGGTTGACGGTAATGATTGAGCCAACCTCAACCTTTTCCTGCCGGCCGCTTGCGCGCACTACTGCGTAAACCACTTGTCACCCTTTTCCTGAGGATTGTCTTACGTGTCGAATCGCGGCCTGGCCGTATTCGAAGTCTGAGTTACTCGTCACCCGCGAACGGACGACACCAACGCTCCATCGTATCTCACACATTCACTGATGGTCAAATACATGTCACGCGTGTCACGCCTAAGAGTTCGAGCGCCGCTGGGTTGTGGCGTCGAGAGCTTCGAGGAGTGACTGCTGAGCCGCCTGCGCTGCTTCCGAGCTCTGCTCGGCCGCACCACCCTTGAGCGTGCTCGTTGAGACCCGGCGACTGCGTGCCCGACCAGTTCCCGCGGCAGGAGCCTCTGGCAGCGCGTCAAGCACCGATCCAAGAAGGTCCGTGCTGAGAGCCTTGGATGCGCTTTCAGTCTTCTCACCCGCGTCTGCAGCGCGCTTCTGGCGCGACTGCACACGACCGGTCCGCTTAATAACGGGCTCGGCGGGAGCTTCAACGATCGGGAGCGAAACCTGCGATTCCGCGGCATCCGTCTCAGACTTAGCACCGGGGATCGTCGAAGCCGCAACCTGCGCAAGCATGTTTTTGGCACCGTCGGTGATCGCGTGAGTCTGCGACTTGGGCTCTTGTGCGGGCGCCTGCGATCCAGACGCAGCATTCGATCCTCTGCCGCGCTTCTGGTTTCGGGCGCCGCCGTCGGCGCTGCGGTGCTTGTTCACTGGATCGTGATGCACAATCACACCGCGACCAGCGCAGACGTCACAGGGCTCGCTGAACGACTCCAGCAGACCAAGACCGAGCTTCTTACGGGTCATCTGCACGAGACCCAGCGAGGTCACCTCGGCGACCTGATGCTTCGTGCGATCCCGGCTCAGGCACTCGACGAGGCGTCGCAGCACCAAATCGCGGTTCGATTCGAGCACCATGTCGATGAAGTCGATGACGATGATGCCGCCGATGTCGCGCAGCCGGAGCTGGCGAACGATCTCTTCAGCGGACTCGAGGTTGTTCTTGGTGACGGTCTCTTCGAGGTTGCCGCCGGTGCCCACAAACTTGCCGGTGTTGACGTCGACGACGGTCATGGCCTCGGTGCGGTCGATTACGAGCGAACCGCCGGAGGGCAGCCACACCTTACGATCAAGCGCCTTCGCGATCTGCTCGGTGATGCGGTACTCGTCGAAGACGTCTCGCTCACCCTCGTAGCGCTCAACACGCTGCAGCAGATCTGGGGCTACCTGCGAGAGGTAATCTTCGATCACCGTGTAGGTGTCGCTACCCGAGATGAGTAGGCGCTGGAAGTCTTCGTTGAAGACATCGCGAATAATCTTGATGAGCATGTCTGGCTCGGAGTGCAGCAGCACGGGGCCGCCACCCTTCTCGACGCGCTTCTGAATCGACTCCCACTGACGCGTTAGGCGCTGCACATCGTGTGTGAGCTGCTCTTCGCTCGCACCCTCGGCAGCGGTGCGCACAATCACGCCCGCGCCGCTCGGCAGAACCTCTTTAAGGATCTTCTTGAGGCGAGCACGCTCGGTGTCGGGAAGCTTGCGGGAGATTCCGTTCATCGCCCCGCCCGGCACGTACACGAGGTAGCGGCCCGGCAGCGAGATCTGGCTCGTGAGGCGAGCACCCTTGTGCCCCACAGGATCTTTGGTTACCTGCACAAGCACCTGATCGCCCGGCTTCAGAGCGTTTTCGATGCGGCGAGCAGTGTTGCCACCCTCAAGCTCAGACCAGTCAACCTCACCGGAGTACAGCACTGCATTGCGGCCACGGCCAATATCGACGAAGGCGGCCTCCATGCTTGGCAGCACGTTCTGCACGCGTCCGAGGTAGACATTGCCGATGAGCGAGTTCTCACTGGAGCGGGCGACGTAGTGCTCAACGAGCACGTTGTCTTCGAGCACACCGATCTGCACGCGATCCGAGGTCGAGCGCACAATCATCTGGCGGTCGACGGACTCGCGGCGGGCGAGAAATTCTGACTCGGTAATAACAACGCGGCGGCGACCTGCATCGCGGCCATCACGGCGACGCTGCTTCTTCGCTTCGAGGCGAGTCGAACCCTTGACCCGCTGAGGCTCAGTCACAAGGGGCGCTGCGGACCGCGAGCTGCGACGAGCGGAATCGTCTTCTGCCTCTGAACCGCCCGAACGGCGACGCTGGCGGCGCTGACCCGAGAAGCTATCGCGATCCTCGCGGTCATCACGCGAGTCACGATCATCACGATTGTTTCGATCGTCGCGCGAGTTACGGTCATCGCGGCGTTCGCGATCCCCCTCGCGCGTAAAACGCTGGTCGAGCATGTCGTCAAGACGACTCAGGTCTCCGCGACGGGGCCGGGGCTCGATCGGCGGCACATCCGGCGCCAGGAAGATAAGTCGAGTCGTCGCCCGGAAGCGCTCCTCTGGCGTCATCTCCGCAAGCGGGAGAATCAACTTTGGACCCTCCGGCTTTGCCTTCTCAGGCGCCTCAACACTCACTTCAACCGCGTCGACACCCTCAGCAGCAGTTTCCTCTGCAGAACCATCCTCGGCTGCAGCATCTACGTTTGACTGGTCAACGGTTGACTGATCAACAGTTTCTTGGGTTTCCGTTACAGAGTCTTGGCCAGCATCTGCCGCCAACTCTTCGGTGTTCTCGTTATTCACCATTCCTGGTGTGCTCCTCTGACCCGGGAGAACTGTGTTCTCGCCGGGAACCTATTCGTGCGGTGATGTTCCGCAAATTCTGTTCTCCGCGGATTAACCATCCGCGCTCGGTCAGCGACCGGTGGCTACCACTCGGTAGCCAAAAGACTGTGCGTGCGACTCACCTTCTCGGAATGCCACACCAACACTCATTATGTCACGGCCATCACCGAATGCGCAGCAAGGGGTAGATTATGATCGAACTATGAGTTCTGAACTTCGCACCGGATCACGCCCCGTCGGTTTCGCAATTTTCTCGATTGTCGCGGGCGTCATCGGGTGGTTCGCTTCGTTTGAGCTGCTTACCGAGTTCATTCACAAGCTCAAGGACCCCTCATACATTCCCAACTGCAATGTCAGCGTGATTGTGTCTTGCGGACCGAACATGGAGTCATGGCAGGGGTCGGCATTCGGCTTCACGAACACTCTGCTCGGGATCGCCGCCTTCATGGCGCCGATCATTGTTGGTGTTGCCCTGCTCGCCGGAGCAACATTTGCACCGTGGTTCTGGCGCATCTACCAGCTCGGCATGCTGGGCGGCATCTCGTTTGTTTTCTGGCTCGCGTTCCAGAGCATCTTCTCGCTCGGCACTCTGTGCCCGTGGTGCATGGTTGTGTGGACGGTCACGATCCCACTCTTCTGGGTCACACTCTTCCGCCCGTACGCAGTGGGTGACATCCCGGTGAAGCAATCGACGCAGCGACTCTTCGAAAAGCTTCTCTCGTGGGCCTGGGTCATTATTCTGATCTGCTACATCGCAATCGCTTTTACCGCCCAACTGCGCCTCGATTGGCTCGCAGAGTTCTCACGGGTCTAGTTCTCGAGGGTCTAGTGCGGCCCGGTGAGCCGCGCCCACAGCGCATCAACCTGCGCGAGCGTATCCGCCTCGCTTTTTGAGGTGTCGATGATTACATCGGCAATTGCACGGCGCTCTGCGTCGCTCGCCTGATTCGAGATGCGCCTGGTTGCATCTTCTTCCGTCATGCCCCGCAGCGAGACCATGCGCTGCACACGCTGCTCAGCTGGCGCGTCAGCCACGACAACAAGATCCCAGTTATTCGCCGAGGCGCGCTCATCGAGGGTCTCCACCAGCAAGGGGATCTCGTACACGATCACCGCCGAAGGGTCTACCGCACGCGCGGCAGTGATCCGCTCGTCAGCCAGTCGCTGCACCTCGGGGTGCACGATCGTATTGAGCTCGGCGAGCGCTTCGGGGTCGTTGAACACGACTCCCCCCAGCGCCGCACGATCCAAACTCCCGTCGCTCGTGAGCACAGCGCCACCAAAGCGATCCGCCACCCGTGAGAGCCCCGGAGTCCCGATGGCCACGGCGTCACGCGCGAGCTGATCCGCATCAATTCGCACCGCACCCAGTTCTGCCAGCCGAGCACCGATGGTCGATTTTCCGGAGGCGATACCCCCGGTGAGCGCAATGAGCGTCAAGCGAACCACTCCTTCACAGCCATATGCTGGACCCAGAAAGGATCCGCAATGATTGAAGTTATCACAGGGTTGACGCTCGCCGCCGCCGCTGGTCTCAACGCGTATATTCCGCTGCTTGGGCTCGGACTGCTCTCCCGGTTCACGGACATTGTGGATCTGCCAGCCAGCTGGTTGTGGCTCGAGAACGACTGGTCACTCGGCATCATCACCGTGCTGCTGGTCATCGAGATCATCGTGGACAAGGTGCCGGCTCTCGACAGCGTCAACGACGTACTGCAGACGGTCGTGCGCCCCGCCTCAGGTGGCATGGTCTTTGCTGCGGGATCTGCGAGCAACACACTCGCGGTCGAGGATCCCTCTGCGCTGTTCACATCTGCGCAGGTTTGGCCGTTTTTGCTCGGGGTGGGGATCGCTCTGGTCCCCCACATTCTGAAGGCGGTGGCGCGCCCGATCCTAAACGTCTTGACCGCTGGCGCGGGTGCCGCAGTCTCGAGTTTCTTCGAGGACCTTGGAGCTGCGGTGCTCACAATCCTCGCGGTCATCGTGCCGATTCTGGCCCTGATCCTGCTCGTACTAGTTGTGGTCTTGCTTGTGCGCAGACTCCGCCGCGCCGTCGCTGAGCGTCGTGCTCGGCGTGCGGCCGCCGCCCCTCAAGGAATGTAGCCCCCGTCCCCTTTTTCTCCCCGCCCCACCCTCCACCCTCCACTCTCCACCCTTCACCCAATCGGGTGTAGCCATATTGCTAGTTGGCTTTCGGTGAACTCGCAATATGGCTACACCCGATTGAAGTGCGTGGCAGGGTTGGGGTTGCGGGACCATATTGCTCCCTTAAACGCCAAAGGCCCGGTCCCACCGAGGTGGGACCGGGCCTTTGAACTAAGGGTTAGTTGCCCTCGAGCTGTGCCTTCAGCGCTGCAAGCGCCTCGTCATCAGCGAGTGCTCCGGCCGAAGCCGAATCGCTCGAGAAGCTCGATCCTGCAGCAGCGTCCTCGGACGCGGGTGCAGCAGCGATCTCAGCGGCAGAAGCAGCGACCTGCTTCTTGTGTGCTTCCCAACGCTCCTGGGCAGCTGCGTACTCGAGCTCCCACTTCTCGCGCTGGGTCTCGAAGCCTTCCTTCCAGTCCTGAGTCTCAGGATCGAAGCCCTCGGGGTACTTGTACTCACCGTTCTCGTCGTACTCGGTGGTCATACCGTAGAGAGCCGGATCGAACTCGGTGCCCTCGGGATCGACACCCTCGTTGGCCTGCTTGAGGCTGAGCGAGATGCGGCGACGCTCGAGATCGATGTCGATGATCTTGACGAAGACTTCCTGGCCAGCCGAAACGACCTGCTCAGCGAGTTCAACGTGCTGACCCGACAGCTCGGAGATGTGCACGAGGCCCTCGATGCCGTCTGCAACGCGAACGAACGCGCCGAAGGGAACGAGCTTGGTGACAACACCCGGGGCGATCTGACCGATCGCGTGGGTGCGTGCGAAGACCTGCCACGGATCCTCCTGCGTAGCCTTCAGTGAGAGCGACACGCGCTCGCGATCGTGCTCGACGGAGAGAACCTCGACGGTGACTTCCTGGCCAACCTCGACAACGTCGGAGGCGTGCTCGATGTGCTTCCAGCTGAGCTCGGAGACGTGCACGAGGCCGTCAACGCCACCCAGGTCAACGAACGCACCGAAGTTGACGATCGACGAGATGACACCCTTGCGAACCTGGCCGGGCTTGAGCTCGGCGAGGAAGGAGGAGCGAGTTGCCGACTGCGTCTCTTCGAGGAGCGCACGACGCGACAGGACCACGTTGTTGCGGTTCTTGTCGAGTTCGAGGATCTTGGCTTCGATCTCCTGGCCCAGGTAAGGGGTGAGATCGCGCACGCGGCGCAGCTCGATGAGTGAAGCGGGGAGGAAGCCACGGAGACCGATGTCAACGATGAGGCCGCCCTTGACAACCTCGATGACGGTGCCGGTAACAACACCCTCGGTTTCCTTGATCTTCTCGACATCGCCCCAGGCACGCTCGTACTGAGCACGCTTCTTGGACAGGATCAGGCGACCCTCTTTGTCCTCTTTCTGGAGAACGAGTGCCTCAACCGAGTCGCCAACCTCAACGACCTCGTCGGGGTTCACATCGTGCTTGATGGACAGCTCACGCGAGGGGATAACACCCTCGGTCTTGAAACCGACGTCGAGGAGAACCTCGTCGCGGTCGATCTTCACAACGGTGCCCTCGATGAGGTCTCCGTCGTTGAAGGACTTGATGGTCAGTTCGACCGCTGCAAGGAAGTCGTCGGCCGAGCCGATGTCGTTTACTGCAACCTGCTTGCGTTCGGTCGTTGCGTTCGTCATGTAATTGGTCTCCAGAATGGACAAGGAATCAGGCGTGTACGCGCCGGGAATCCGGCCGAGCAAAAGCTCGCGAGTCGCACACACGTGGACATAGTTGAGTCGCCACAAATGTGACACTCCATCCTATCCACCCGACACGCCCGAAATCAAGGCGACAACACATCTCCAAAGGATCCGCCGCCGCAAACACCCCTGGTGGGCGGGGAACCTCGTGGTTATGCTGAGGTCATGAGCGCCAAAGACCTCGACTTCATTCCCGCTGGGACGGTGTACACGGCCGAACAAATTACTCACTTCGCCGATCCCGATACACGCAATCTCGAGCAAGCGATCGTCGAGGCCGACCTGCTGGTCAGTACTCCCCACTCGGGCGCTGCGATCCCCGAAGAACTCGCCGAGTTCATCTCGCCCGAGCTCACCCGCCGCCTGCAGTACGACTTCACCGATGTTGCCACGGCCGCGATCGTGAAGCGATGGGCTGAGATTGATCCCCGCATAGTGGCGGTTGTTAATCCTCACCCTCGTCTGGTTCGGGATCCAAATCGCCCAAAGCCCGCCGACGTTCGAGGTGATCTCAAGGCCGCCATCGAGCGGGTGCGCGCCGCTGGCGCCTGGAACCCCGTCGATTTGAGCGGGGTGGACGCCATCAGGCCGGTCACCTTCTCGTTCTTTCCGATCCTGCAGATTCCCTCCTCAGATGCCGGCCTGCAGCGCCTCGTAGATGCATTCGCGGAGGCGGCCGAGCAGGGCCTTGGTGTGTACGAGCGCACGCGCGACGCACTCACCGAGCAGTTCGTCGCGCATGGACTCGCAAACGGGGGCACCTTCACTCGGCTGTCCTTCCACGACACGATGAACACCACGACTACACGCGAGGGCGCCGTGAATGTTGCCCGGGCGAGCAAGGATCAGTTGCCGAGCGTGGTTGCCCTTTCAAATCGAGGTGATGCGCTCGGCGAAGAGAGGGACCCGCAGGATCCGCCGACCATGCAGCCCGCGGCGATTCAGCGCCTCGCTGAGGCGCACCGCGAGGGATTTGAGGTAAACGATCCCGGTTCAGTGCAGCTCAACAAGCCCTACCTGGGCAGCCAAGAAATTCGCGCGGACGGTGCCAGGTTCCGCGCACTCAGCGCCGACGCTGCTGCAGCGGGCCTACAGCTGGGAGCCGTGCAGGCAGAGTTTCTGCGCGAGTTTCTGCTCGGCGCTGCTGCGACCGCGATCCTGCACGAACCTGGAACCGATTGGATCGTGGAAGATCCAGAGCACATCGACGCGATCGCCCACGCCTGCAAACGCTCGTGGGACGCGTTTCGTGACGCGTCTTAGCGGCTCCCAATGGGCCTGACCGACTATCCACCGCCCCACATCGCACCGAACGCCGCACCCGCGGCAATCGTTGTGGCCGCGAGCGCAAGCGTCGGTACGAAGAACGAGTGGTCGACAAGCTTGGTACCGAGTTTGGTACTGCCCGAGGTATCAAAGTTTGCCGCCGCGATCTGCGAACCGTTTGTGGGCAGCAGGTAGATTCCGGCAAACGCGCCCGCCCACATGCCCGACAGCACTCCCAGTGGAATGCCCGCTGCTAAACCGATCGGCACGATCGTTCTTGTTGCAGTCGACTGGCTTGTCGTAAGCACACACACGAGGAATACACCGAGGGCAAAGATCCACGGTGCGGCTTCTACGAGCCCACCGACGCTGTCGGCAATGAATTCGGTGTGGGCGCCTAGGAAGGTATCTGTCAACCAGGCCAACCCGAAAAGGGCAATCGCCGAAACCATACCGGCTTTGAACACCGTCATGGTTGGGATCTCGGACACCTTCGGGCGCGACACCAGCAGAATGAGCGTGCCTGCCACAAACATGACGATCTCAATGATGGGTGTCATCGTGACAGGATCGCCGTTGCCGTCGAGCGGCCGCAGATCTTTAAAGAGGCCAAACACCACAATGGCTGCCACACCGAGCAAAAAGATGGTCGCTGCGTTTCGCCCAGCTTTTGTGACCGTCACCTGCGCCTGCAGGGCCTGCGCATTCGCGTGTGGAGCTTCGAGCTCTCCGGCCTCGATCTTGGCCTGGATCTCGGGATCATCGGCGATGTCTTTGCCGAGCCTGTTGACCACAATGCTCGACAGCATAATGCCGACCACTGCCGCCGGGATCGTCACCTTCAGGATGTCGACAAGCTCAAAGTTCCAGGGTGCCGTATCGGTCAGCGTCACCATTGCCGCCATCGCCGCGGAAACCGGGCTACAGGCGAGCGCAACACCGGTCGCGACGACCGACAGCGAGAGCGGTCGCGAGGGCCGGATCCCGTTTCGGTATGACAGGTCTTGGATCACCGGCAGCAGCGGATACAAAATGTTCGAGGTGCCTGCCCCAACCGAGAACAGGAACGACACGAGCGGGGCCACGAGGGTGATCTGCTTGGGGCTCCTCGCAATGAGCTTGGCCGCGATCGACACCATCCAGTCGATGCCACCGGCGGACTGCATCATTGAGGAGGCAAGCACCACCGCGAGCACGATGAGCAGGGCATCGACGGGAGGATCTCCCGGCGTCAGCCCAAACACAAACACGAGGATCGCGACGCCGGTGCCGCCCCACAGGCCAAGCCCAACGCCGCTGGACCGGGTGCCCATGACGATACAGCCAAGAACTACAAGCAGCTGAGTGACAAACAACACGGTTTCCATCGCTGAGCCCCTATCGACGCCGATTCCTACCCTGATAGTAGCGAGTCAGCGCCTTCTCGCGATAGGGCATAAATCGAAACTAGCTAGTGAGGCGAACGGCGAACGGGCGTATTGCCCCGCCAACTGGCAAACGGTATTAGTGCGCCGCGGCGTTCCAGTTCGGGCCGTGCCCGAGCTGCACCTCAAGCGGCACCGACATGTCGGCGGCGCCAGCCATCTCCTCGCGCACGATCACCTCAAGGGCATCCCACTCCCCTCGGCAACCTCAAACATGAGCTCATCGTGAATCTGGAGAAGCATGCGCGAGCTCATCGAGGCCTCGCGCATGCGACGCTCAACCTCGATCATGGCGCGCTTGATGATGTCGGCAGCGGATCCCTGGATCGGCGCGTTCAGTGCAGCACGCTCAGCGTTTTCGCGCAGGATGCGGTTCGGGCTCGCCAGATCAGGGAACGGCCTGCGGCGACCGAAAATGGTCTCGGTGAAGGTATCGCGCTTCGCCTGATCCACGACGGAGCGCAGGTAATCGCGCACGCCGCCGAATCGCTCGAAGTAGTCCGTCATGAGCTGCTTCGCCTCGGCGGCCGAGATGCCGAGCTGCTTTGAGAGACCAAAGGCCGAGAGGCCGTAGGCGAGACCGTAGGACATGGCCTTCACCTTGGAGCGCATCTCGTTCGTGACCTCATCAGGCTCAACACCAAAGATGCGCGAGCCGACAAAGCGGTGGAGATCCTCACCCTGGTTGAACGCCTCGATGAGGCCCTCGTCGCCAGAGAGGTGCGCCATGATGCGCATTTCGATCTGCGAGTAGTCGGCTGTCATGAGGGTGTCGAACTCGGGGGCGTGAATGATGCCCTCGCGAATGCGGCGGCCCTCTTCCGAACGCACCGGAATGTTCTGCAGGTTCGGGTCGGTTGAGGCGAGGCGGCCCGTGCTGGATCCGGTCTGCACGAAGGTGGTGTGGATCCTGCCGTCTTCCTTCACGGCCTTGATCAGGGTTTCGACCATCTGCCGCAGCTTGTTGGCGTCGCGGTGCGCGAGCAGTGCATCGAGGAAGGGGTGCGGGTTCTTGACCTGCAGATCGGCGAGCGCGGCGGCATCGGTTGTGTAGCCGCTCTTGGTCTTGCGGGTCTTTGGCATTTCGAGCTGCTCGAACAGCACCTCCTGCAGCTGCTTCGGCGACGAGAGGTTGACCTCGCGGTCGATGGCCGCAAACGCCTGCTTCTCGAGATCAGCGACGCGCTCGCGCAGCTCGGCGTCGTGCGCCTCGAGCAGAGGCAGGTCGATCTGCACACCGCGGTACTCAAGCGCGGCGAGCACGGGCACGAGTGGCAGCTCGATGTCGCGGTAGATCTCGCCGGTGCGCGACTGGAACCGTTCGACCACGGCCGCGTGCGTGCGCACCGTGTACCACGCGAGCGCCGCGGCGTCAGAAACGGTGCCCTCATCAGGCACAAGCTGGTTCGGATCGCCCTGCGGCACTTCTTCGCCCAGGTAGCGGAAGGCAGCGTCGGCAATATCTTTCTCGGCGTTCGAGGGGCGCAGCAGCCAGGACGCGATCAGAAGGTCGCCCGCGACACCACCGATCTCTTTGCCGAGGCGCTTTGCGAGGCCAATCTGCTGCTTCGAATCCCAGAACATCTTGGGCGCGTCGGAAGCGAGCCACTCCTCAAACTGGGTGTAGTCGCGGCCGCCAAGCTGCCACTGGAACAGGACCGAGGTGGTGGCGGTCGCCAAACCGACCTCGATCCCAGAGCCAACCTCGCGCAGCAGCACCGCTGGGGTGTCTGACTTGGCGAGCCAGTCGCCGAGTTCTTCGTCGATAAGGTTCTTGGCCTCGGGCTTTTCTGGCGCCAGCGATACCGCGGCTGTCGCACCGCCAGTCGGCACCTCGGCGCCTGCAAGCTTGGCGACGCGCTGCAGCAGCGTGCGGAACTCGAGCTGGGCAAACACCTGCTGCACGGCTGCCATGTCCATCTCGCCGCGTTTCAAATCGTCGAGCTCTACGTCGAGTTCAACGTCGCGCACGAGCCGGTTGAGCCGGCGATTGCGTACGGCGAGATGCGCGTTCTCGCGCAGGCTCTCGCCAACCTTGCCGCCGATCTCGTCTTGGCGGCGCAGAATCTCTTCGAGTGAGCCAAACTGGTTGATCCACTTGACCGCGGTCTTCTCGCCAACTTTGGGCACACCTGGCAGGTTGTCGCTTGTCTCCCCCACCAGTGCCGCGATCTCGGGGTACTGCTCGGGGCGGATCCCGTAGCGTTCCATGACCTTTTCTGCGTCGTAGCGAGTGAGCTCGCTCACGCCCTGCTTCGAGGGGTAGAGCAGCGTGACGTTATCGTCGACCAGTTGAATCGTGTCGCGATCCCCACTCACCACCAGCACACGGTAGCCAGCCTGGCTGCCGCGGGTTGAGAGTGTCGCGAGAATGTCGTCTGCCTCAAAGTTCTCTTTTTCGATGGTGCGGATCCCCATCGCGTGCAGCGCCTCCTGCAACAGCGGGATCTGGCCCTTAAATTCGGGGGGCGTCTCACCCCGAGTGCCCTTGTACTCGGGGTACTCCTCGGTGCGGAACGAGTGCCGCGAAATATCGAAGGCAACCGCGAGCGAGTCGGGCGTTTCGTTGCTGAGCAGGTTGATCAGCATCGCGATAAAGCCGTGAATCGCGTTCGTATGCTGCCCCGTCTGCGTCTGGAAACTATCAACGGGCAGCGCATAAAAGGCCCGGAAGGCCAGCGAGTGGCCGTCGATGATCATGAGGGTAGGCTGAGGCGTATTCGACACGCACACAAGCCTACAAGCCTGGGCTGCTCGCGACCACAGTTGCCCCGCAGAGAAAGATGCTGAAATGACCGAAGCTTCCGTTGCCCCCGCCGATGCGCTCGCCTATGTTCGCGAACGTGGCCTCGGCGCACTCGCCGACAAAATGGGCATCGAGATTCTTGAGTTCAATGTTGAACGCGCCGTCGCCACCATGCCGGTTGAGGGCAACACACAGCCCATCATGCTGCTGCACGGGGGTGCTTACGTCGTGCTGGGCGAGTCACTCGGCTCGATGCACGCAAACCTTGTGGCACCAGAAGGGTACGTTGCGGTCGGGGTCGACATCAACGCGACCCACACGGGGTCTGCGACCTCCGGGCTCGTGACGGGTGTGTGCACGCCGGTTCACACGGGGCGCTCGATCGCGGTGCACGAGATCGTGGTGAGCGATGAGCGGGGGCGCAGGTGCTCGACTGTGAGGATCACGAACCACTACAAGAAGCTCAAGGCTTAGTCTTTTCGCGATACAAATACAAATGCCCGAAAGTCATTCACGACTTCCGGGGCATCTGTGTTTAACAACTAATCCTTTTTGGCACCGAGCTGGTCGATGATGGTCTTCGCCACGTCCTGCATGGTGAGGCGGCGGTCCATCGATGCCTTCTGGATCCAGCGGAACGCCTCGGGCTCACTGAGGCCCATCTTGTCGTTCAGGATCCCCTTGGCGCGGTCAACCAGCTTCCTGGTTTCGAAGCGCTCCGCGAGATCGGATACCTCGCTCTCAAGGGCCACGATCTGCTGGAAGCGCGAGAGTGCGATTTCGATGGCGGGGATCAGGTCTGCGGGGGTGAACGGCTTCACCACGTAGGCGAGTGCACCCGCCTCGCTGGCGCGCTCAACCAGTTCACGCTGGCTGAAGGCGGTGAGCAACACCACGGGGGCCATGTGAGTCTTGTTGATCTGCTCGGCAGCGGAGATGCCGTCAAGCACGGGCATCTTCACGTCCATCACAACAACGTCGGGGCGCAGCTCTTCAACCAGCTTCACAGCGGTTTCGCCGTCGCCAGCCTCGCCAACTACATCGAATCCGTTATCGCGAAGGGTCTCAACGATGTCAAGGCGGATCAGGGACTCGTCCTCCGCAACGACAACGCGGCGCGGGGTGCTCGGGGCAGTGCTTTGGTCATTCACGCCGTTCAGCTTACCGGCTCAGGCTGGTGAGAGGCTGCAACATTCCCGGCTGTTGAAAAGACGGGTGATTCTGCGACCCAAAAGCTGCGCTATTGTAGATCTGGTGTTCCGATCGAATCGGCACCACAAACAACTGAATAGCAAGCCGGATTGGCGGAATTGGCAGACGCGGCGCACTCAAAATGCGTTGTCGAAAGACGTGAGGGTTCGAGTCCCTCATCCGGCACAAGAAAATCAAAAGCTCGCTGTCAACCCCTCCTGGCAGAACGTTCAGAGCCCTAGAGCAAAAGCACTATGCGCTCTACCATGGGAGTACGTTAGCCAAGGAGGGGAAACGATGTCTCAACCAATGCACGACGCCCACGCTCCGCACGGCGAGAGCCCAACCGAGGCCGCGAATGGGCTCGGAACCGTTCACCACTCACCAAGGGGTGAATCGCTCAATCACCCGATTCTTGACGGGTCAACGGAACACTACGACGAAGACGTGGATCCGCGATTCGGCATGGATAACCCAGAGTTGATCCGCCACACCTCAACGGGAGAAGAAACTCCGACTCCCAATGAAGAATCGTAAGACTCGCTAGTTCTCGGCCCCAAAACCACCCGAGAGTCGCTTGTGAAGCGACGTAGCGGCATCGTCCATGCCCAAGAGTTCGACGCGTTTGCCGCGATGTGAGTACTTCGTGGTGATCGCGTCGAGCGCGGCAACGGTCGACGCGTCCCAGACGTGTGCCTGTGACATATCGATCACGATTCGCTCGGGATCCTCGCCGTACGAAAACAGCGTCGTGAGGTCATTGCTTGAGGCGAAGAACAGCTCACCGGTCACAAAGTAGTGTGCTGTCTCGACGCCAAAGGCCGATGTCACCGTGCGTTCGACCGACACGAAGTGCGCGACCCGGCGCACAAACAGCACCGAGGCGACAAGCACACCAACAACCACACCGATGGCGAGGTTGTGCGTCAGCACGACGACCAGCACGGTCGTCACCATCACAAAGGTTTCGCTCTTTGGCATGCGCCGGAGTGTGCTCGGCGCGATGCTGTGCCAGTCGAACGCCGCAACCGACACCATAATCATCACGGCGACCAGGGCCGCCATCGGGATCACGCTCACCACATCACCGAGCACCACCACTAGCACCAGCAGAAACACGCCGGCCAAGAATGTCGAGACCCGGCTGCGCGCACCAGACACTTTCACGTTCATCATGGTCTGCCCGATAACGGCGCACCCACCCATGCCGCCAAAGAACCCCGACAGCATGTTCGAAACACCCTGCGCCCACGACTCGCGCGTTTTGTTCGAGTGGGTATCGGTAATCTCGTCGACCAGCTTCGCAGTCAGCAGCGATTCCAGCAGCCCCACAATCGCCACCGCAAATGCGAACGGAGCAATGATCGTAAAGGTCTCCCAGTTCAGCGGCAACTGCGGCATAAACAGCTCCGGCAAGCTGCGCGGCAACTCCCCCTGATCGCCGACGGTCGGCACGTTCAGCGAGAACACAACAGCGGCTGCAGTAATCACGACGACAGAAACGAGCGGGGCCGGGATCGCCTTCGTGATCCTCGGCATACAAATAATCACGAGAATTCCCGCGGCCACCAGCGGATACACAAGCCACGGCACCCCGATGAGGTGCGGCAGCTGCGCGATAAACACCAGGATCGCGAGTGAGTTGACGAACCCCACCATCACACTGCGCGGGATGAAGCGCATGAGTTTCGCGACGCCCAGCAGCGCAAACAGGATCTGAAACACCCCTGCGAGAATGATCGTCGCAATGAGGTAGTCAAGACCGTAGGTCGGTGCGATGGGCGCAACAACGAGGGCAACCGCGCCGGTTGCCGCCGTAATCATCGCGGGTCGACCACCCAAGAAGGTGATCGAAACCGCCATGATGAACGACGAAAACAACCCAACTTTGGGGTCGACTCCCGCGATAACGGAGAACGCAATCGCCTCGGGGATCAGCGCAAGGCCGACAACCAATCCCGCCAGTGCTTCGCGAGTCAACAGACGAGGCGAACGAAGCACCCCGAGAACTGAAGGATCCGCGCGATAGCGGGTCGCTTCCAGGCTAGACAAACACCTTGCCTCGGCCAATGACGTGCTTGCGCGGCCCCGCCTCTGGCAGCTGCCCCGTCGCCTCGCCAACGCGGTGAATGCGCAGCGTGTTTGTCGTGCCGACCACCCCGGGAGGGGATCCAGCAATAATCACGACCTTGTCACCGACCTCAAGACGATCGTGATCGAGCATCACCTGATCGACCTGAACATACATCTCGTCGGTGCTGCCAACCCGTTCCACCAGGTAGCTGCGGGCACCCCAGGTGAGTTCCATGCGGCGCCGGGTCTCGGGATCCGGGGTGAACACAACAATCGGCTTTGGCTTACGCAGACGCGACATGCGGCGCACGGTGTCACCGGACTCCGTGAACACGCAGATGTACTTGGCGCCGATAAACTCTGCAACCTCTGCGGCAGCGAGGGTCAGGATCCCGCCCTGAGTGCGCGGAGGCGTGCCGAGGGGTTCGATGCGGTCGAGCGCATGATCCTCAGTTGCCTCGATGATTCGGGCCATCGTGGCGACGGCCTCAACCGGGTAGGCGCCAACACTGGTCTCGCCAGAGAGCATGACCGCGTCGGCACCGTCGAGAACAGCATTGGCGCAGTCGGAGGCTTCGGCTCGCGTGGGGCGAGGGTTCTCGATCATCGATTCGAGCACCTGGGTCGCAACGATAACCGGCTTCGCGTTCTGGCGCGCAAGCTTGATTGCCTCGTTTTGCACGAGCGGCACCTGCTCAAGCGGCAGTTCAACCCCGAGGTCACCACGCGCGACCATGATGCCGTCAAAGGCGTCAACGATCTCTTCGAGGTGTTCAACGGCCTGCGGCTTCTCGATCTTGGCGATGACGGGAAGGCGCACACCCTCCTCGTCCATGATCTCGTGCACTCGCACGATGTCGGCAGCGTCGCGCACAAACGAGAGCGCAATGTAGTCGGCGCCGAGGGCAATCGCCCAGCGCAGGTCTTCTTCGTCCTTATCCGACAGCGCGGGCACATTTACTGCAACACCGGGCAGGTTGATGCCCTTGTTGTTCGACACCGCACCGGGAATCTCGACGACCGTGTAGACGGTGTCTTCTGTCACGCGAACGGCGCGCAACCCAACCTTGCCGTCGTCAACGAGCAGCGGATCCCCAACGTTGACGTCGCCGGGCAACCCCTTGTGGGTGGTGCCGCAGATCTCGCGGGTTCCCACGATGTCGCGGGTTGTGATCGCGAACTCGTCACCAACCTCGAGCTCGTAGGGTCCACCCTCAAACTTGCCAAGGCGAATCTTGGGGCCCTGCAGGTCAGCCAGCACCGCGATAGGGCGACCAACCTCGGCCTCAGCGCGCCGAATGTTGCGGTAGATGCCCTCGTGCACGTTGTAGGTGCCGTGGGACATGTTGAGCCGCGCCACGTTCACGCCCGCACGGATCAGCTCGAGTGTGTGGTCATAGCTGGAGACCGCGGGCCCCCAGGTTGCAACGATCTTTGCGTGGCGCATGTAACTTCCCTGCTGCTTAGGAGTTGGTCGGGCTGGTTAGCGCGGGATCGGCGGCGGCTTCGTTCTCTGAAGCCGCTTCGAGCGCTTCTTCGTTCGAGGCCTCGGCTGATCCCTCTCCACGATCAATCACGTGGTAAAACTCGTCGGGGTTCGAGGTGTGCTTGAGCACTGCATCGGCTGGATTCTGGCGACCCGGCAGGTACGGCGTGAGCTCCAGACCCGGGTGGCGGCGATGCTGCACGATGAGGATCACGATACCGAGCACGGCCGCAAGCGCAGCGGCGAGCACATTGGTGCGCTGGCCGAGGAACAGCAGGCTGGGATCAACTCGCAGCGACTCGGTGAAGGTGCGTCCGATGCCGTACCAGATCAGGTACAGGGCAAAGAACTTGCCCCAGCGCGGGCGCCACTTCCGCTCAATCGCGAGCAGTACGACGATGCCAAGAATGTTCCACACTGCCTCGTAGAGGAATGTCGGGTGGAAGAGCGTGCCCTCGGGAAGCCCAATCGGGAACGCAGGGTTGCTCGACTCGATCTCCAGGCCCCACGGCAGTGTGGTCGGACCGCCGAAGAGCTCGTGGTTGAACCAGTTGCCGAGGCGGCCGATGGCCTGAGCGAGCAGTAGACCGGGAACAAGCGCGTCAGCAAACGAGAGGAAACGAATGCCGGTGAGTCGTGATGCGATGAGTACACCGATCGCGCCGCCGAGCAGGGCACCGAAGATTGCGATGCCGCCCTTCCAGAACGCAAAGACGTCGAGCGGGTTCTTGTCGGGTCCGAAGAAATCGCCCCAGTGGGTGACCACGTGGTAGAGGCGCGCACCGAGGATGCCCATGACCAGCGACCAGACGATGAAGTCGAACACCGCGCCGCGCTCACCGCCGCGCTGACCCAGACGGCGAGCCGTCCAGATCCCGGCAAAGATGATGCCGACGATGATGCACAGTGCGTAGAAGTGGACGACTGGCGAGAACGTAAAACCGAATATTTGGTACGTGCCGAAGTCGATGTACTGCACATCCGGGCTCGGAATACTGAACGGGAGAATCATTCACTTCTCTTTCGCTGGCGACTATCGCCGCTGAATCCTGCTTGCTGGTTCCGCCACGTCATTCAGACGGACGGATCAATCCTAGCGTGCGCTATCGCACTGTTCCTGTAGCAATTTCTCGCACTGTGGCGGCGAGTCCTTCGACACCGCCGTCACGCAGCGCACGAACGAACACCGTGCCAACGATCGCACCGTCGGCGTACTCAAGCGCTGCCGCGACCTGATCTGCCGTGGAGATGCCGATCCCAACACACGCGAGCTCTGCACCGTGCTCGCGCAGGCGCTCAGTGAGGCGACGCGCGGCGGCGTCAAGCTGCGCGCGCTCCCCCGTGATGCCCATCGTCGAGACGGTGTAGATGAAGCCCGTCGCACTGCGAGCGATCATCTCGAGCCGGTCGTCAGCCGAGGTGGGAGCTGCAAGGAACACGCGGTCAAGACCGTGGGCCTCACTAACCGCCATCCACTCTTCAGCGGAGTCAGGTGTGATGTCTGGCGTGATGAGACCAGCGCCACCCGCCGCGGCGAGATCGCGAGCGAAACGATCAACCCCGTACTGCAGAACAGGGTTCCAGTAGGTCATGATCAACACGGGCGTGTCGACGGCCTCGCGCACGCGTCGCACGGCCTCAAACGCCTGTGAGACGTGAAAGCCCGCGTTGAGCGAGGTAAGGGTTGCCTCCTGGATCACAACACCGTCCATGACGGGGTCGGAGTACGGAATACCGAGCTCGATCACGTCAACGCCGCTGCGAGCCATAGCGATCGCAGCTTCTACGCTGGTGTCGAGATCAGGAAACCCGATGGGCAGGTAGCCGATCAGCGCGCCGCGGCGGCTGTCGTTCGCCTCTCGAATGACCCGGGAAACCTGGGACTCACGCGCGCTCATCCCATAACCTCCGTCTGATCGCCATCCAGCAAGCCGAAGTATCGCCCGGCCGTCACCATGTCTTTGTCGCCGCGACCGGAGAGGTTCACGAGAATCACTGCGTCTGGACCGAGCTTCTTGCCGATCCGGATCGCACCAGCCAGCGCGTGCGCCGACTCGATGGCCGGGATGATGCCCTCGGTGCGACTCAGGAGCCGCAGCGCCTGCATCGCCTCGTCGTCAGTCACGGACTCGTACGTCGCGCGACCGAGGTCTTTGAGCCAAGCGTGCTCGGGTCCAACGCCCGGGTAGTCGAGGCCGGCAGAAATCGAGTAGGACTCAGTGGTCTGCCCGTCTGCGTCCTGCAGCAGGTAGGTCTTGGTGCCGTGAAAGACTCCCGGACGCCCCTCGCCGAGGGTGGCGCCGTGCTCACCGGTCTCGATGCCGTGACCGCCCGGCTCGAAGCCATACAGTGCAACATCGGCGTCATCAAGGAACGCATGGAAAATGCCGATCGCATTGGATCCGCCGCCCACACACGCCGCAACGGCGTCGGGAAGCTTGCCGGTCAACTCGAGAACCTGCTCGCGGGCTTCCTCGCCGATAAAGCGATGGAAATCGCGCACCATCTCGGGGAACGGGTGTGGCCCGCCGACCGTGCCGAGCAAGTAGTGAGTATTCTCAACGTTTGCGACCCAGTCGCGGAACGCCTCGTTGATCGCGTCTTTGAGCGTGCGGGACCCGGTCTTAACGGGAATAACCTCGGCTCCGAGAAGCCGCATACGAGCGACGTTCAGTGCCTGGCGCTCGGTGTCGACCTCGCCCATGTAGATCGTGCATTCCATGCCGAAGAGCGCTGCGGCCGTCGCGGTGGCAACACCGTGCTGGCCAGCCCCGGTTTCGGCGATCAGGCGGGTCTTGCCGAGCCGCTTCACGAGCAGCGCCTGCCCCAAGACGTTGTTGATCTTGTGGGAGCCGGTGTGGTTGAGGTCTTCGCGCTTCAAGATGATGCGCGCGCCACCCGCGTGCTCGGCGAAACGAGGCACCTCGGTCAGGATCGACGGGCGACCCGTGTAACTGCGGTGCAGTTCTGCGAGCTCAGCGGCGAATTCGGGATCTTGTTTCGATGCCTCGTAGGCACGTTGAACCTCGTCAAGAGCCGCAATCAGTGACTCGGGCATGTACCTGCCACCGAATTCACCGAAGAAGGGGCCGGTCTGAGCCCGAAGGCCTTGGCCTGATGCTCGCGACGCTGCTGCACCGGATTGCTGGTCTGTCATTTCTGCCTGTCGGTTAGACGCTCAAGTAAGAAGAGAGTGTTGCGATGGGGTCGTTTGTGACGAGCGCCTCGCCAACGAGCACCACATCAGCGCCGGCCTCACGGTAGTGCTGCACATCGGCAACATCAAGCACCGCAGACTCGGCCACACGAATAACACCCGCGGGGATCTGGTCAGCAACGCGGCCAAACAGATCACGATCGAGTTCAAACGTGGAAAGGTCCCTCGCGTTCACACCGATGAGCTGCGAACCAAGATCAACGGCGCGCGCGACCTCGCTCGCGGAGTGTGTCTCCACAAGCGGTGTCATGCCCAGTTCTCGCGTAAAGGCGTAGAGTCGCTCAAGTGTCGCCTGCGGCAGGGCCGCGACGATCAGCAGCGCGAGGTCAGCGCCCGCGGCACGTGCCTCAAGCAGCTGGTACTCATCACCAATGAAGTCCTTGCGCAGTACCGGAATACTCACGGCCTTGCGCACGTCTTCGAGATCAGCGAGTGAGCCCTTGAACTTTCGTTCCTCGGTCAGCACACTCACCACACTCGCCCCACCGGCCTCATACTGGGCGGCAAGCGTGCGTGGTTCGGCGATCTCAGCCAGGTCGCCCCGCGAAGGGCTTGCTCGCTTTACCTCGGCGATGACCTTAATATGTTCCGCCGGAGCGAGCGCTTCGAGCACATCGAGCGCGACAGGGCGCGCGAGCGCCTCGGCCTCAACCTCCGCGAACGGACGCTGTTGCCTCCTGGTGGCCGCATCTTCGAGCGAGCCGGCGAGGAGTTGCTGCAGCACCTTACTCGTGCGTCTTGGGCGAGTACTTAGGCCCGTTGACGCCGTATCCGGCCTTCGAGAGCACAAAACCGAGCAGTGCACCCAGAACCACAACACCAACACACGCGTAAACGCCGACTGGGATGTGCAGGAAGAAGAAGACGGCGCCAGCTGCGACGCCAAGAAGCATCACGATAACTGCTGTCCATGCGGCGGGTGAATCGCCGTGGCCGGGGTCTCCGTGCTGGGTACTCATGAATCTCCTCTAGATGCGAAGTGAACGACTCAAGCCTACCGGATATTCTCAGCTTCTTGAGCCGGTGGTGTTAGCGAGCTGCGTTTGTTGGCCAAGCACCGCAGTTACTGCGGTTGAGTTGGATCGTCGCCCTCGCTCAGCGAATCCCAGTCAGAGATACGATCTGGACCTTCCGACTTCGGGTCTTGACGCTTACGCTCAGCGTCATACTTTCGGCCGGCCGTTCCCCAGCGACCACCCCACACGACAACGGCGATACCCAACAGTGCCGCCACAATACCGAGCACCAGAGTGACGTATCCCCACGGTGACACTTCAGACCACACAATGGCCGACGCTGAGGCGCTACCAGTGATTCCGGTCAGTTCCGTCACCTTGCCGGAGATTGCGCTGAGGGGCGAGGCAAGCGCACTCCAGGTGAGCGCCGCCGATCCAGCACCCAACAAAGCCACAAGTACCCCGAGCACCCTCCGAAACACTGTGCCCGCGATCGTGAGCGCCAAAGCAGCGGCAACGAGGGCGAGAGCGAGTGGGGTGAGCGCGGGGTTGATGTCTTGCCCGGGTACCGTTTCAACCTTATGAACACCCTCGAGCATAAACGACACCCAGGTCTGCGAGCCGGCCAGCAGCGAAGCAGCTCCGGTGGCGGCGATCCCGAGCAGGATCAGTGGCTTAGCGCGCATTAGTTGGCCTCCGCCTTGGTTGACGATCCCGCACGCAGCGGTCGCAGCGTATTGGCCACAGCAACCGCACGCAGGGGCGCAGCCGCCTTACTGAGGCACTCCGCGTCTTCGGTCTCGGGCACAGAATCCGCGACAATTCCGGCTCCCGCTTGCACTACCGCCACACCGTCGCGAATCGTCGCGGTGCGGATCGCAATTGCTAGATCAGCTGCGCCACCGAGGCCGAAGTAACCGACGACTCCCCCGTAAACACCGCGCGGTACGGGCTCAAGCTCGTTGATGATCTGCAGCGCCCGCGGTTTTGGTGCCCCGGAAAGGGTGCCCGCAGGGAACGTCGCACGGAAAACATCGACGGGGTTGTTGCCCGCGCTCACCTGACCCTCGACGGTCGACACGATGTGCATGATGTGACTGAACCGCTCGATGCGCATAAATTCAGTGACCTCAACCGAGGCAGGCTGGCACACCCGCAGCAGATCGTTGCGCGCGAGGTCCACGAGCATGAGGTGCTCGGCACGCTCCTTCTCGTCGGCGAGCAGGTCTCGCTCGTGCTGCTGATCCTCTTCGATCGTCGCACCGCGAGGCCGCGAGCCAGCGATCGGATGCGTAATCGCGTGACCGTTTTCTTGCACCGTCACCAGCGCTTCGGGGCTCGAGCCGACAACAGCAAACGGGTGACCAGCGTTGTCTTCAAGCTGCAGGAGATAGAGGTATGGGCTCGGGTTCAGGTGTCGAAGCACCCGGTAGACGTCGAGCGGATCAGCCGTGCACTCCTGCTCGAATCGTTGAGAGGGCACAACCTGGAAAATATCCCCGTCAACAATGTGGCGCTTCGCCGTTTCGACGGTCGCCATAAACTCAGCGCTGGTCGTGCGGCGGGTGGGATCCGGTATCGCGTCAGGATCAAGCGCCCCCAGCGGTGATGGGGTGGGTGCCGAGAGCGCCTCTTGCAGTGCGTCCAAGCGGCCTTGCGCGTCAGCCCATTGCTCGTCAGCAGTTGCTGCCTCGGCGTCGTTGAGCGCGTTCACCAGCAGAACCACGGAACCCTCACGGTGATCAATGACCACGAGTTCGGAGACAAAGCTGAGTCCCTGCGACGGTAGCCCGGATCCTGCACCCGCAGCCGCCGCACCACCCTCGATGCGCTCGAACTGCCGCACCGTGTCCCAGCCCATATAGCCAACAAATCCGCTCGCAAGCGGGGGCAAGCCCTCGACCTGCGGCGATCTCCAGCGCTCGTAGACTGCTCGCAGTGCCTCGACCGGCGCGAGCGCGCTCACGCCGCCCGGCAATAGCCGCTCTTCGGAGAGTGTTGGTCCGCTCGTGTTTTCGGCCCAGTGGGCCTGCCCGTCGCGCTCACCGAGCACACCAAAACTGCCCGCGCCGACAAAACTGAAACGGGTCCACACGCCACCCTGCTCCGCTGATTCGAGCAGGAAGGTTCCCGCACGACCACCGGCTACCTTGCGGTAAATACCAACGGGGGTGTCAGCGTCCGCGAATATCTCGCGGCACACGGGAAGAACGGCGTGGGATGCGCGCGCAGCATCAAAAGCGGCTCGCGTTGTCGTCAGAGTCACCGTCACAGCCTATCGCGCTGTGACTCCTAAGCGGGTGAGTCGGGATCACCCACGAGGGCCGGAATCTCGCGATCTGTGAAGCAGCTGCGAGTGCCGGTGTGACAGGCTGCACCGATCTGAACGACACGCACAAGCAGAGTGTCACTGTCGCAGTCGGCGGCGACACTGCGCACGTATTGCCTGTGCCCCGACGTGTCTCCCTTGCGCCAGTACTCGCCACGCGAGCGCGACCAAAAGGTCACTCGACCGGTCGTGAGCGTGCGACGGATCGCTTCGTGATCCATCCAGGCGAGCATCAGAACCTCACCGGACTCATCATCTTGAATGATGGCGGGAAGTAATCCGTTTGCATCGAAAACGAGATCTGCGGGAACCGGATCGAGGGGGTTCATGCGCGTGCTCCTGCTTCGGCACCCGTGAGTCGAACCGTGTGACCAGCATCGGCAAGCGCCTGCTTCACCTGTCCGACCGTAAACGTGCCGTCGTGAAATACCGACGCTGCAAGCACCGCGTCAGCGCCGGCGTCGACCGCTGGAGCGAAGTGTTCGAGCTTGCCCGCACCACCCGAAGCGATCACCGGTACGGTCGCGAGCGCGCGCACCGCTGCGGTCAGCTCAAGATCAAAACCCGCAAGTGTGCCGTCCGCATCCATCGAGTTCACGAGTAGCTCCCCGCGCCGCGCTCCACTGCCTCGCGACACCACTCAAGCGCGTCGAGGTCGGTCTCACGCTTGCCGCCGTGGGTGGTCACGACGAAGCCCGAGGGCATGCGGTCGCTGCGCTTCACGTCGAGCGACAGCACAAGCACCTGCGCGCCAAAACGATCCGCGATTTCGCCAATCACCGCGGGTCGTGCAATCGCACCGCTGTTGATCCCGACCTTATCTGCCCCAACCGCCAGCAAGCGCGCAACGTCGTCAACTTCACGCACACCGCCGCCAACAGTCAGCGGAATGAACACTTGCTCGGCGGTGCGCTGCACCACGTCGTAAGTGGTTGATCGATCGTCAACGGTCGCCGTGACATCAAGAAAGGTAAGCTCGTCGGCGCCCTGCTCCGCGTAGCGGGCAGCGAGCTCGACGGGGTCTCCCGCGTCTCGCAGGTTCAAAAAGTTGACGCCCTTTACGACGCGGCCACCCGCAACGTCGAGGCAAGGAATCACGCGTGTTGCAACTGACATGTCGGCTCCTTAGTTACAGGCGTGCAGCGTGGATCGCGGTTACGAGGATCGCCTTTGCGCCCAGGTCGTAGAGGCGATCCATCACCTCGTTTGCCTCGTCGGCGCACACCATGACCCGCACGGCAACCCACTTCTCGTCTCGCAGCGGCGAGACGGTGGGTGATTCGATACCGCCAGCGACCGCGATCGCCGCATCAAGCTGCTCAACCGGTAGGTCGTAGTCCATGAGCACATACTTGCGCGCGACAAGCACACCGCGCAGGCGGCGCAGTAGCCGGGCAATGCCGGGGTGTTCGTATTCGCCACGGATCAGCACCGCGGTTGATTCGAGGATCACCGGGCCGAAGATCTCTAGACCAGCTGCGCGCAGCGTCGCGCCCGTTGACACAACATCAGCGACCGCATCGGCAACTCCAAGCTCAACAGCTGATTCGACAGCACCGTCAAGCTGCACGAGCGTCGCTTCGACCCCGTGCGAGCGCAGGAAGTCGTCTACGAGCTTCGGGTAGCTGGTCGCGACGCGACGGCCCTTGAGATCAGCGATCTCAGAGATGTCGCCAGCCGCGGGCGCGGCAAAGCGGAACGTAGAGTCTGCAAAGTCGAGCTCGGCTATCTCGCTGGCGTCTGATCCCGAATCGAGCAGCAGATCCCGGCCCGTAATGCCAACGTCGAGCGCATCGGACCCCACGTAGGTGGCGATGTCACGCGGGCGCAGGTAGAAGAACTGAACGTCATTGCGAGCGTCGGTGTGCACGAGTGTGCGGCTGTCGCGGCGGCCAGAATAGCCAGCCTCGGCAAGCATTTCGGCGGCAATTTCAGAGAGTGAACCCTTGTTGGGAACGGCAATACGCAGCATGGTCGAGTGGATCCTTCCGTGGTGGCCGTGTCGCGGCCGGAGTAGGGAAATCAGCGGCTGGCGTCGGCGCGGCGGATGGGAACCGTCACGCCAACGCTAGAGATGCGAGTACACGTCTTCGAGCTTGATGCCCTTTGCGAGCATCATGACCTGCAGGTGGTACAGCAGTTGGCTGATTTCTTCGGCGCACTCGTCTTTCGACTCGTACTCGGCGGCCATCCAGACCTCGGCTGCTTCCTCCACGATCTTCTTACCGATCGTGTGCACACCGGCGTCGAGCCGTGCGACAGTGTCGCTACCCTCCGGGCGGGTCGCCGCCTTCTCGCCGAGCTCAGCGAACAGTTCATCGAAGGATTTCACCCGTTTAGTGTATCTCGTTCTGAAGAAGGCCTCGTTCGCGTTGAGATTCGACCGACTCTAGTTCCTTTTGAGGCCGACTAAACTTCGGTGTGGACCTTCGAAACGCGCGACCGCAACCTTCACCTCAACAATTTCGTTTTCAAGGGATTCTAAGCGGCTCTCAACACGATCAATACGGCACTCAACACGATCAATACGAGCATCAACTTGATCAAAGCGAGCATCAATGTTCTTGAACCGCGCTTCGAGCCGATGTTCCAAGCGGGTGATCAGTCGATGCATGCCGCCGAACACGGCAGCAACCGCACCGATAACGACCGTTATGGCGATAACAACATCGGGAGACACGTACACACCTCAATTTTGCCTTCAGGTTGGTCACATGGCAAGCATTTAATAGGCATTGCCTAAGAATTTGACATGTTTAGTTGAGGTAAAGTTTAGGTTTGAATCAATACGTACGTGGCGCAAATAACAGGATGTGGATAACTTGCACTTAGGTTTCTGAAGCTAGGGTCTGTGAGCGAATCCCGCTGCGTCAGACTCTCTCACTTCAGGCATCTTGCGCAAAAACTAGTGCTGATGCCTACCAGCGGCAGCGCGCAACTGCGCGATCCGGTCTTCGGGAACACCACCGTAGACGGCAGAACCTGCAACAAAGGTGTCTGCTCCGGCCTCGGCCGCGATCCCAATCGTATCCACCGTAATACCACCGTCGACCTGCAGCCAGAGGTCGAGCCCCAGCTTCGACTTCGCTTCTGCGAACTGACGCAGCTTCGGCATCATGTCGACCATGAACGACTGGCCACCAAACCCTGGTTCGACGGTCATCACAAGCACCTGATCGAACTCCGGCAATAATTCGAGGTACGGCTCGGGATCGGTGCCTGGCTTCAGCGCGATGCCAGCGCGAGCACCAATCTCTCGAATCTTACGCGCGAGAGCCACAGGATCGGCCGCTGCCTCGGCGTGAAACGTCACGGAGAACGCGCCGAGCTCCGCATACCCGGGCGCCCAGCGGTCTGCGTCAGAAATCATCAGGTGCACATCGAGCGGGATCGGCGAAACCGCTTGAATGCGCTCGACAATCGGTGGCCCCATCGTGAGGTTCGGCACAAAGTGGTTATCCATCACGTCAACGTGCACCAGATCGGCAGAGCTGATGGCTTTCAGCTCAGATTCGAGGTTCACGAAGTCGGCGGAAAGAATGCTCGGGTTAATGCGCTGCGCAGTCACGAAACTAGCCTACGTTACTCGAACGCTCTAATGGCTTTCAGAGGCCAGAAGTAGGTGCATGCGAGTGGCAATGCGGATGGCCTCACCACGCGAAGAGCAGCCGAGTTTTCGATAGATCGAACGAAGCTGCGACTTGATGGTGTTCGGTGAGACGTGAAAGAGCGTCGCGATACCGCTCGTTGAGTCGTTTCCGACGAGCGCGTTGAGCACCCGCAATTCGCTGTCGGTGAGAACAGGGCGGTGGCTCATCTCGAAGCGTTCGGCTCCCTCGGTGAGGTCGTCAAAGACTTCCTTCGAATCACCGGGTAGGCGCTCAAGCACCTTCTCAACCAGTTGTCGCGGCATGATCGAGACGATCCTTCGATTATCGGGATTACGCGCCACCCGCAAAACATGCATCGCGGTTTCAGAGTCGATGTCATCAGAACGCGCGAGGTCTAACCATGCGGTGAGAACGGCCGACTCAGCTCGCTGAGCTGGCCCGAGCGCCGTTTCGTGGGCAATTGCCTGGAGATCTCGGGCAGCGAGCTCGAGGCGTCCTTCTTGCAGGGAGAGCCTGGCCATCGCGAGCCGCGTAAAGACACCTACCTGGCTTCTCTTATCGGCCACCCGCCGCGCGTACGCTAACTCACCGGTTGCCAGCAGCGCTTCAATGGTGCCCGCGCCAATAACGTCGTAGGCGAACGAACCCGGCTGTACCGGGTGGGAATCTTCGGTCAGACGAACAGCTTCTAAGGCGTCCTCGGGTTCCTGCCGCAAAATGAATGCACGTGTGCGCGCAAGGAGCGCGAACGGCCAAATCATCTCAATGGAGTCGTGCGGCTCCAGTTTCATGAGCCGTTCATCTAGGTTGTCGGCCACACGATCAACCGCGATCAGCGCTGCGGCGGTGTTCTCAGTTGAAGCGGTGGCGTTGTGATGCGCGAAGACTGGTGCGGGCAACCCCTCAAGCTCACGCAACACCCGCTCCGCATCCCCCAGGGCTCCTCGCACGGCGTGCGCGAGCGCAACTCGACCGAGCGCCATGCGTTCCGCATAGGGCTGCATTGAAAGCTTGCCCAGCTGCCGCGCGGTGGCAAATTCAAGAAGTGCTCCGCTTGAATCACCGGCGATCAGCATCGTAGAACCGATCTGATGATGGAAGAACCACAGTGGCCCGTCGAGACGATCGCGAGCCGCGACGCTCGTGTGCTGCAGGCGATCCTTCAACCGTTTTGCATACAGGATCGCAGCGCCAGTGTCGCCGCTCGCCCTGGAAGCGATGTTTTGGGCGAGAATGAGAAAATCAACCTCTTCAGGGCTCATTCTGCGAGCGTCCTCTGTGAACGCAACCGTCTTAAAGGTTCGCGAGGTTCGCGCAAGAATGGCCATCATCGGGTGCACCAGACGCAATGTCGGATGCCGCTCGAGCAGCGCACTGTCAAGGTCTGACACGGCGGCTGTGAGTCGTTCCATATGGGAAGTCAGTAGCGGCCAGATGTTGGCCGCGGCCACACGAGCAATAGTCTCAGGGTGTCCGGATTCGATAGCGCGATCTAGCTCTTCCAAGGCGCCAACCGGATCGTTGAGATTCATGTCGCCCTGGATTCAACGAGCTTCCGGTTTGAGTACATGATTAGTGCCCCCTTTGCTGCGCCCCCTACAGCGCCCACCCCCTCCCTTCACGTCAAGGAACGTCAACGTGAAGGGCTGCGTTTTCCGCCAAACAGACCCAGGGCATAACCCCCAGGTTGCGTTGCGGATACTAATCTTCACCCTAGCATCACCCTGACGCAAGTCTTCAATAGATTTTCAGGGCAATTTTGCATTGGGGTACACAGAAAAGGGGTAGAACAATGGGCACTAAAGATCCGTCGGAATCGCGGAATTCATCAAGCGAATCAAACCGGAGCAACACCAAGGCAATTGTCGCGATTCTTCTCGCGATAGCCACGCTCGCTTTCGTTTTCTCAAACGTCGGTGAGGCGACACTTCACTTCCTCTTCCTACGATTCACGATGCCCACCTGGGCCTGGTTCCTCGCGGTACTGCTCTCTGGAGTTGTGATTGGATCGCTCTTCCCCTGGTTCCGCCCGAAGAAAAGCCGGAAGAGCTAACTAACCTTCGGTTGGAAGTGGCCGCGTTGACAGGCGGTCACTTCACTGTTTCGGTGGAGGCGCCGGGTTCGACGCTCTGCCAAGCACGGGCTGCCGCCTTCACGTCACGGCTCACTCCGGCTCCAATCACCATGCCAATCGCAATGGCGATGAGCGACCCGAACGTCTGAAGGATGGTGTTGATGGCACCAGCTGTTCCGGCTGCAGCCTCGCTAATGCCGATAAAACCCATGGCCCCCGGCACAAGTAGCCAGTAGGCGCACGTCAGCATAATGGCTGACGGCGGGGCGGCCTTGAGACGAGCTGCCAGATACACAGCCGGCACAACGATTGCGGCGCCGATCAAACCAGACAGTTCCGGCCCGACCACGAGATTTCCCAGCAACTGCGCCGTGTACGCCACCACGAGCGCGTACAAAATCCAGACGAGCGAACGCTTGGGAGCTGCGGAAAACAGATAGTAGCCAAGACTCACGAGCACGATTCCGACCCACGGCGCCCAAGAGCCCAACTGCGTCGGAGTTGTTGTCACCGACGTGGGCTCCCCCGTAACCGAGATGCCGGCAAACACACCGAAGGCGAGCAAACCAAGTCTCGCGATCCCGTACACAAGTCTGCTGGCGCCCGCGATGACCTGCCCCGACGTCAACTCAACGGCGGCAATCGTGAGTGTCAACCCGGGCAGAAACGACACCAGCGAGGGTGCCACGAGTCGGAGCACGTCATCGTGCACGATCGGTTTCACAACCCACGATATGAGCACGGTCACGGCAAACGCGGTGAACACCGGCAGGATCAATGAGAGTGTCCCCGCCCGTGATCCGATCAGCACAATGACGCCGACAACCGCACCCAGCACCACATACACCGGAAGCGCGGTGATCGTTGGATTGATCACCATCCCGAAGCCGAGGCTGAGAAGAGTGTGTCCGAGTACCGTCAGCACGGGCCCAAATCGCGGCGCTGCTTTCCAGATCTTCGCGATTTCTGCTGTGACGTTTTTAGGCTCCAGCCGTTCTCTCGCAGCGCTACGTACCACGTGCTCAACCGCTCCCGCCTGATCGAGCCGAAGAGCGCTCTCGTGGGCGGGAAAAATCGCCGTCTCTGAGGGAGTGGTGCTCGAATCCTCGACCATCACGAGCGTGGGAAGAACGAATACCCGGAGGTCTGATCGGCCGTAAGCGTCGGCCAGAGACTGTAGCGTGTCTTGCACGTCGTTGGTCGCCTGGTTCGATGCCAGCAAGGCGGGGCCGATGGCTCCCAGCATTTCGAGCACACCACCGTCTGAGGGAGCAGGATCATCAGCAGCGGTGGGGCGCCCGAGAGCATGGAGAACCCCTCGTACACGATCGATGAGTCCAGACATGTGAACCTCCTTGTCGGTACATTCCACCACTCTTCACCGCAACTTGGCAGAACGAGCTGTGTTCAGCGTGTCTTCCCCGCCAGAGCGGGTGTGGGGTGGGTGATGCGGAGGGTGAATCTCTCAAAACTCGCTAGGCATGACTCTGACACTCTGCAATACATGGAAGAACGAAGTCACAAGTGGAAATCGGAGAACCAACTAATGTGCACGAGAGTTGTCTGGCCAAACGCCAATGGAGCTGTTCTTGTCGGCCGAAACATGGACTACCACCGTGACCTCGGAACCAATCTGTGGAAGCTGCCCCGAGGAGTCGAGCGCAACGACGGGGTCACCGGGCACATGACGTGGACTGCGAAGTATGGAAGTGTTGTTGCCGCCGCCTTTGACATGATCACCGTTGACGGAATGAACGAGGTGGGACTCGCCGGTCACGTGCTCTGGCTCGCGGAATCCGTCTATGGCAGCTTCGACGAGTCACGCCCGGCACTCAGTCAGGCCGTGTGGCTGCAGTACTTCCTTGACAACTTCTCGACCGTTGCGGACGCTGTCGCCTGGGTAGAGGACAACGGGGTTCAGGTGGTTCAGCTCGCTGACCCCGAGAGTGGTGAGGTCCCCGCACTTCACCTCGCGCTCAACGACGCGATCGGTGACTCGGCAATCTTTGAGTACATCGACGGCAAGCTTGATGTGCACCACAGCTCCGACTATCTCGTCATGACAAACTCACCCAAGTACGAGGAGCAGCTCGCCCTGCTCGCAGAGGTTGAGGGATTTGGCGGGGATCTCCCCCTGCCGGGGAGCACACTCGCCTCCGATCGCTTTGCACGCGCCTCGTTTTATGTTGGGCGACTCCCACAGCCTGCGACACAGCTCGCGGCCATCGCATCGATGTTTAGTGTGATCCGCAATGCTGCCCAACCGTTCCGCACTCCTGACCCGGGCAAACCAGATGCGTCCCAAACCATCTGGCAGGTTGTCGCAGACCTCACCAACAAACGATATGTGTTTGAGTCGACCACCCGGCCGAATATTGTGTGGGTCGACCTGGCAGACCTCGACTTTCAAGAAGGGTCTCCTGAACTCGTGCTGAACCTCGGCAGCAAGCTCTCTCTCGAGGGCGGAATTGCGGGAAACGTGAGCACAAAATTCGAGGACGCTGGGCCGCTTCGATTCCTCACCCTCGCAATCATCAAGCAGCTTGCTGCCGCAAAGGCGGCCGCTGCGCAATAGCCAGCCACAAACTCGACTTTTCCCAGGCTTTCAGGTAGACAGGCCTTCGGGAGAAGATAAAAGGGGAGGGCGGGTTGGGCCGTGAATCTCAACGATCCGGAGAAAGCTCAAGAGGCGCTTGAGCGCGCGCTTGAATCGGGAAACTCTAAAACCATTGCGAACGTCGCAATGGCAAATATCTGGCCCCTTCTGAGTCGTCACCCGGTGCAGCTGACGGCGGCAATTACTACTCTTCCTGGGCCAGTGCTCGAGCGCTATCCGGTTCTGCGGGTTTTACACCCACTCACACCGGTGCTTGCGCGAACGACACACCCGTTCAAGCCGCTTGTGTACCTCGATGATGCGCGAGGTATCAGCCCGGAAGAACTCGATTTTCTGACGGTCGCCCAGATCATGGCGTTCAGAATCAGCGGAGACGTTGCCGCGTCCCTCGTGTATGCGCGCCGCCTCGAACACCGCATCACACAGGTGCGCGTTGAGTCACGAGAGCACCCCGAGGGACCGCTGTGGTTTTTCCAGCAGCAAATCGGATCGACGCTCCTTGCCGCCGGAAACACCTCTCGAGCACTGACAAAATTCGCAACTATGCGACAACTTGCCCGGGTAGCAAAACATCGGGACGCGGAACGTATGGCACTCGGGCTTGAGGCTCTCGCCCATGCAGTCCGCGGCTCAAACAGCGAGGCCGATCGAGCGCTAGCGGATGCGGCGCAGCTTCCTCAGCCCTCTGCCGTTCACCTCGAATCAGCGAACTCGCTCGAACGAACTGCCGCGGCACTCGTTGGGATTGACCGGATGGATCCACATCTCGACACTCTCGTCGAAGCGCTGAGCCCGTACGACAGCGTTGAACTCACTTGGCCGTTTGCTCTGCTGGCTCGCTGCAGGGCGTCACTTGCCTATCAGCAGCCGGAGGACGCTCTAGAGGCGATTTATCTCGCGAATGCCGCGCACCCAGCGCAGCACGGATCGTTTGCCACCGATGTTGTGACAGCGATGTCGGTCAAGTCCTTCATCGCGTTGGGCAGCCTCACTCAGGCGCGCCAATCGGCCGAGATGAAACCCAACGCGGGTACACAGACGGCTCTTGCCAGGGTGAAGCTGCTGCTCCACGAGTGTCGATACGAGGAAGCCGGGCAGGAGCTTCGACAGTGTTCTGCGGATCACGCGCTTGGACCGATACAGCGGGCCGAAACCGTTCTTCTGCTGGGGTGGCTGGAACTCGCCCGCGACGGGGTGGTTGACCACGATACTGCCATCCAGATCGCTCGCATCGCCCATAAACGCGATAATCGTCGTCTGCTCGCGCTGGTGCCTCGACAACTCGTCGACCACGTCGCGACACAGTTGCCGCCAAATCTGGCCGAAGAGTTTCGGGCGTCGACCAGCGGGGTGAACAGTTTCCAAATGCGGTCGCAGCCCGTACTCACCAATAGTGAGCGCCGGGTGCTCAACGCACTCCTGGTGCACAGCACAACCGCGTCAATTGCCGCGGCCTTTCACGTCTCCCCTAACACCGTCAAAACCCAACTGAAGTCGCTCTATCGCAAGCTTGATTGTTCGACCAGGGAAGAGGCAATCAAGGCCGCCACGCGCCTCCACCTCATTGACGTAGAGGACTCCATCACCCAAAACGCAAGCTGATCACCCCCAGGTGAACACCAGGGTGATGCGCTGGATGGGCACCCGGGTGAAATCGATTGCACCCCCGGTCGGCCACAGCGCGAAAAGAATAGTCTCGCGCCATGAGTACAGATACAGCACCCAGAATGATCATCCGCAACGTTCGAGTCTTCGACGGCCTTAGCGGGAAAACCATCGACAACGCCGACGTGCTCGTTGAGGGCACGCACGTCATTGCTGTTTCGACCTCGCCCATCGCAGGAGATTCCTCCGACGGCGTCGTTGAGATCAACGGCAACGGCAAGTTCCTGATGCCGGGTTTGAGCGACGCTCACGTTCACCTCATGGGCAACGCCAACAACATGATGGAGTTCTTGCAGGCGCCAACAGGCACCCTCTACGGCAACACGATCGCCGAGGCCAAGCGTATGCTGCTCCGCGGCTTCACCACCGTGCGCGACATGGGCGGAGACACCGCGCCAATCAAGTCCCTGATCGACAGGGGCACTTTCGAGGGACCCCGCATCTTCCCGAGCCAGGCCATGATCTCGCAGACCTCCGGTCACGCAGACTTCGCCTTTGTCTACGACACTCCCGAGGAGTTCGGCGGCAAGCCGAGTCGCACGGAAGACATCCACTTCACCAGAGTCGCGGACGGTGTGCCCCGTGTACTCGCTGCGGTTCGCGAGCAGCTTCGCCAGGGCGCTTCACAGATCAAGCTCACCCTCGGAGGCGGCGCGGCATCGATGTACGACCCGCTCAACACGCTGCAGTACACGCCAGAAGAGATTCGGGCGGCAGTGCAGGCCGCAACCGATTACGGCACCTACGTCGCGACCCACGTGTACACACCCGAGGGCATCGCACGGGCAATTGAGGCCGGTGTGAAGTCGATCGAGCACGGGCACCTCTCGGATGAGGCAACCGTCAAGCTCATGGGCGACAACGGCACCTGGCTGTCGATGCAGCCGTTTGCTGAGGACGACCACCACTACCCCGATCCCGTACGTTCTGCAAAGAACACCGAGATCTGCAAAGGCACCGAAGAGGTCTACGAGTGGGCCAAGAAGTACGGCGTCAAGACGGCCTGGGGCACCGACCTGCTGCTGGAGCCGCAGTCGGCAGCCCGCCAGAGCGTGATGGCGGCCCGGCTTGGAGAGTTCTACAGCAACGTGGAAGCCCTCAAGATGCTTACCTCCGGCAACGCTCAACTGTTCGAACTGGCTGGCGAGCGCAACACTTACCGCGGCGGCAAGCTCGGCGTGATTGCTGAGGGCTCCTGGGCAGACATGATCCTCGTCGATGGTGACCCCACGGCCGATCTCTCACTGATCGCAGATCCGGACACCAATTTCAACCTGATCGTCAAGGGCGGTCAGATCATCAAGAACACGCTCTAGCGCGACGCCATCGCGTAAGAGTCATGGGGATCAGGGAAACGAACAAGGGGGACGGACATGGAACTCGACCGAGAATCTAACGAACCGACCACTCAACTTGATGTGAGTAGGGCCACAGCGCGGCATGAAGAAGAACCGGTGCTGCGCGCGGAGGGCATCGGCGTTGATGCCTCGTGGGGGCACATCTACGGACCGGTCGATCTGACGGTGCGCAGAGGTGGCGTCACGGTTCTCGTCGGCTCGGGTGGACGCGGACGGACGGCTCTGCTGCTGACCCTCGCGGGGCGCATGAAGCCAACCACCGGCACACTCACCGGGTTCGGCAAAACAAAGGATGCTCAGCACCTGTTTTCGAACGCGACTATCGCTCACGTCAACGAGGTTGACGGTATCGGGCAAACCATTCGTGTCAGCGACATTGTGACCGAGCAGATTCGCTGGGCCGCACCGTGGTACGCCTGGGTACCACCGGCAACCGAGGAGGATCTCGAGCGCATCTGCCGCCCCGTCTTCGGCGACTATTCGCTTCCGACCATGGACGCAATGGTCGAAGAATTGCCCGAGTTTACGAATGCGCTGTTCCGCATAGCGGTCGCCAACATTCGCAAACCGCCACTTCTTGTGGTGGGAGGTATCGACAATCTGACAAGCGTGGCGGCCGCGAGCAAGCTGCTTGACCGGCTCATTGTCCTAGGAAAGGATCAGACCGTGATCACCGCTGATGTAAATGGTGTCGCGCTGAAAGAAGGCATCACCGAGGTTATTGAGGTGCACAACCTCACTGACCACCAGTTTGCAGTACTCGAGCACGAAGCGTTTGTACGATGATCGCCGCATTTTCGCCGGGGAGCGACTTCAAGCGCTACTACCGAGGCCGCATGCCGAGGCTCGCCTTCATCGTTATTCTGCTCATGCCCCTCATGTACGGAGCACTGTACCTGTGGGCCTTCTGGAACCCGTTCGGCAACGTCGACAAGATCCCCGTTGCCATCATCAATCTCGATACGGGCACCCAGATCAAGGGAGAACAGCTTGACGCGGGCAAACAGGTCGTAAAGGGCCTGGTCGACTCGAAGCAGCTCGATCTGCACGAGACCAGTGAAAAGGACGGGGTCGACGGCCTCGCCCACGGCAAGTATTACTTCACGATCACACTGCCGAAAGACTTCAGCGAGTCGATCGCCTCGGCAGCAACTGACAGCCCGCGATCCGCAGAGCTGCAGTTCACCTACAACGACTCGAATAACTATCTCTCGACCGTCATTGGTCAGGACGCGGCCGAGGAGGTGATCAACCAGGTCTCCGCGCAGGTCGGTGAGCAGACCTTCGACATGGTTCTTACCGGGGTCAAGGGCGCTATTCCCAAGATCAAGGCGGCCGTTGGCAGTGTCGACGAACTCAACACCGGCATGCAAGCTGCGAACGATGGGGCCCACGAGCTGGCCACAAATCTCGTGACCGCAAACGACGGAGCCGCCACCCTGGCCGGCGCCATCGACGAGCTCGACGACGCAGTCAACAGCGCGACGAGCCGCGCCGATGCCGCAATCGCAAAATCGGGGTTGACCGGCAACGAGATCAGATCCATCGTGGGCAGCATTGGAGCCAACACCGATGCGGTCGCCGGTGCGATGGACCGTGCTGTGGCGGCTCAGACGGAAGCAAATGCTGATCTCCAGTCCGTGATCAACGACCTCAATGTCAGTGGTGATCCGGCGCAGCAGGCAATCGCGACCAGGCTGGTGACGGTGCAGTCGAAGTTCGAGAATGCTTCTCTCACCAAAGAAGTGACGGCGAGCTTCGATCAGATTCACAGTGATGTCGACCGACTAGCCGCCGAGATCAACAACCCCGACAGTCGCGTCAACGTGATCCTGAGGTCGGTTGAAAACGGAGCGGTGCAGCGAGACCTCGCAACCGTCACGTCAAAGGCCGGTGAGCTTCGTAGCGGAGCAGACCAGCTCAGCGACGGACTGGTGAAGCTGACAGACGGCGCTCAGACGCTCGCGGCCGGTACAACACAGCTCGCGGCGGGAACCGACGAGCTGCAATCCGGAGCGAACCTGGGGCTCAAGCTGCTCCCATCGTGGAACGACTCGCAGCAGTCGAACTTCATCAACACGCTCGCGCAACCGGTGAAACTGCACGAGACCGTCAACAACGAGGCAAAGACCTTTGCATACGGATTCGCACCGTTCTTCCTGGGACTCGCGCTCTTTGTCGGCGGCATCATTGCCTGGATGCTCTTCACGCCAGTGCTCGCAAGACCGCTCGCGCAGGGGCTCTCATCATTCAGAGTGGTTCTCGCGTCGTACGCTCCAACGTTCTTTGTGGGGCTACTGCAGGCGACGATCCTGTTCCTGGTCGTGTATCTCGCAATCGGGCTCCATCCGGTGCACGTATGGGGTACGTTCGGGTTCATGGTGCTGATGGTGGCGATGTTCTTAGCCATGATTCAAATGTTCAACGCCTTACTCGGGCCAGCCGTGGGTCGTGTGCTCACACTGGCGTTCCTGATGGTGCAGTTGACGTCGGCGGGTGGCATCTATCCGGTGCCGACCACAACGCCACTGTTCCAACACATCAATCCATTCGATCCGATGACGTACACCAACACCGGGCTCAGGCAACTGATTCTCGGTGGCGTCGACTACCGGCTGGGAACCGCGATAGCGGTGATGGTGGGCCTCACGGTGATCTTCATCGCGGTGTCGACCTGGGCCGCGCGGCGAAACCGCCAATACAACATGGATCGCCTCTACCCACCGGTCGAGGTCTGATGCTCCCAATCCAACATCACAAACTCAACATCTCATTGAACACACACTCCTGAGGAGGAGAAATGACTACCAACAACAGCAAGGCACGTCAGTCAACCAACGTCGACCCCGTGCTGAGCATCAACCCAGTATTCGTCCGCCCCGGCGAGGCAACCGAATTCAGCAAGTTCGTGATGCCAGACGAGCCGAGCTTGCCGGAGACCGCCTACCAGATCGTTCACGACGAGGCCATGCTCGACGGCAACTCGCGCCTCAACCTCGCTACCTTCGTCACCACGTGGATGGACGACGAGGCGAAGAAGCTGTACGCCGAGGCTGCCGACAAGAACATGATCGACAAGGACGAGTACCCGGCGACGGCCGCGATCGAGGATCGCTGCTGGCGAATGTTGGCTGACGTGTGGCACGTGCCGGATCCTAACGACACCGTCGGCACCTCGACGATTGGCTCGTCGGAGGCCTGCATGCTCGGCGGCCTGGCCCTCAAGCGCCTGTGGCAAGAAAAGCGCAAGGCAGAGGGCAAGTCGACCGAAAAGCCGAACCTGATCATGTCGGCCGCGGTGCAGGTGGTGTGGGAGAAGTTCTGCAACTACTGGGACATCGAGCCGCGCTACGTGCCCATCACGAAGGACCACATGTACTTCGATGGCTACAACCTCGAGGACTACGTAGACGAGAACACCATCGGTGTTGTGGTCATCCTCGGCCAGACCTTCACCGGAGCCTACGAGCCCGTCAAGGAAATCGCGAAGAAACTCGATGAGATCCAGGCCAGCACGGGCCTCGACGTAAAGATTCACGTCGACGGTGCGTCCGGTGCCATGATTGCCCCGTTCTGCCAGCCAGAGCTTGAGTGGGACTTCAAGATCGACCGGGTCAACTCAATCAGCACCTCGGGTCACAAGTACGGTCTCGTCTACCCAGGTGTTGGCTGGGTCATCTGGCGCAACACCGCGGTGCTGCCAGAGAGCATGATCTTCCACGTCAGCTACCTCGGCGGCGACATGCCGACCCTGGCACTGAACTTCTCACGACCCGGCGCGCAGGTGCTGCTGCAGTACTACCAGTTCCTCCGCCTCGGCCGCGAGGGCTACCGTGCCATCCAACAGAACTCGCTCGACGTGGCACAGTACCTCTCGGCAGGGATCGCGGAGATCGGCCCGTTCGAGCTGGTCACCAAGGGCGACACGATTCCCGTGTTCGCCTGGATTCTGAAAGAGGGTGCGACAAAGAACTGGAGCCTCTACGACCTCGCGGACCGGCTGCGCATGAAGGGCTGGCTCGTACCCGCCTACCCCATGGCAGACGACCTCTCCGACATGGTGCTCCAGCGCATTGTCGTGAAGGTCGGCATGAGCCGCGATCTCGCAACGGCTCTCCTCTCCGACATCAAAGGTGAGGTTGAGTTCTTGGAGGCACTGGAGACGCCGCTGCCTCGCGAGGCCAGCAGCGGATCGCACTTCCACCACTAAATCAATCGAGTTGGGCCGGGAAACGCTCGCGGCTCCCGGCCCAACTCCCCCAGTTTCGAGTCACCCGAGAAAGCAGACGTAGGGCAGGACACCATGAGCGCAGCAAGCATTCCCGTGGAACGGACGGTCAGGCCATTCTTCGTTCCCACTCTCGCAAAGCAGTGCTGGATCTTCATGATCGGCTCCGCCCTGTTTGCGCTCGGATCGGCTCCCGGCTTTGGTAGCTGGGCCGGCGCCGAGATTCCAAACCTCTGTTACTTCATCGGCGCACTCTTCTTCACGACCGCCGGGTTCATTCAGCTCTTCCTGAGCGGTGCCGTGAGTGTGCCCGTCAATTACGCTCCCGGCCGGATGGTTCGGGCCGAGTGGCTTGCAGCATCCACGCAGTCCTTCGGAACTCTGATGTTCAACATCAGCACAACCGCAGCCATCACGGCGAAGAGCATCAAGGCTCAAGAACACTTCGTGTGGAACCCTGATGCTGGCGGATCGGTCGCGTTTCTTGTCAGCGGGGTGCTGGCGTTTGTTGCCTACTCCCACAGCGCTCGAAGCTGGGATCTCGGAAAGCGTGCCTGGTGGGCAGTCGCAATCAACTTTGTAGGCTGTGTCGCGTTTGCCTACTCTGCCGCGGGCGCCTACATCTTGCCGAGTGGCTCGGCAGCAAACGACAGCCTGGCCAACAACGGCACGTTCATCGGCGCCCTCTGCTTCTTCTTTGCGTCGTTCCTGGTGCTACCCGCGTGGGATCGTTCCAAGAAGGCCCTCGGCGGCGATCCACGCTAGCCGCGTGCCACTCAATCGGAGGAGAACAACATGACCATGTGGGGAGTTCTCGCCGACCTATTGACGATTGGGATCGGTGTTGCGATAAGCCCGCTCGCAATCGTCGCGGTCATCCTGATGGCGACCTCCGGCAAGGGTCGCTCAAACGGCACCGCGTTTGTGCTCGGCTGTTACGTGTGGGCGGTCGCGTTTGTGAGTGTGCTCGCTCTCCTTGGGCGGGCTGCGGGATCCGATGAGGCAGGATCCGGCACCCACGTCACCATCGATGTCGTCGAGATCGTGCTGGGTCTGGTGCTTGCCGCGCTCGCGGTCATGCAGTGGCGGCGCAGAAATCACAATGAGACACCCAAGTGGATGAGCGCGCTCGACGGTTTCAATGCCTGGCAAGCGTTTGTGCTCGGGGTACTTATCTCGGGACCGCTCTCGCCAAAGGATCTTCCGCTTCTCATCGCTGCGGGCGGCAGGATCTCACAGGCCAGTCTCGTGTGGAACGAGTTTTTGATTGTGATCTTGATCTTCGGGCTGATGGGCATTCTTGCGGTCACCGTGCCGTGGCTCATCAGTGTCATTTCGCCGAGCAAGGTCGAGGCAAGGCTGAGCGGGATGCGGGATTGGCTGGTCTCAAACCACTCCGTGATCATGACCATCCTGTTCCTTATTCTTGGAGCAAAACTCATTGGTTCAGGGGTCGCCGATCTTGTGAGCTAGGCCGACAATTTCTAGCTGGGGACACATGCAAATATGCTGGAGGCCATGACTGAGCCACAGGATCCCCAGCAGCCAGAGTCCACGCAGCCGATTCAGCCGCCTCAGCCGATCCAGCCGCAGCCGATCCAGCCGCCTCAGTATGCGCCGCCCGCGGATGTGCCCCAGTACGCCCAACCGAGCCAACCGCAGTATGCTCAGCCAGTACAGCCACAGTACGCGCAGCAGCCAATGCCTCCGCAGTACAACGGCTACCCGGGCCAGTATGGCGCTCCGCAGCCCCCGAAAAAGGGACTTTCGGCTGGAGCAATCGTGGGAATTGTCGCGGGCGCCGTGGTCCTGCTGATGTTTGTGGTGTTTGGGGGCCTCATCGCGTTCGGTGCCTTTGTCTCAAGCGTTTCAGGCTCAAGCGGATCCTCAGACTATGCCGGCGAAGAACCACTGGGCTCTCCCGGCGACATCGTGGAGGAGTATCTCAACGCCCTTGCTGACGGAGACGCTGCAACCGCGCGCGACATCGTTGGCGAAACTTCTTCAAACAGCATGCTCTCAGACGAGGTCTTGAAGAAATCGCTCGAGCTGGCCCCGATGACCAATATCTCCGTGGACGAAGACTCGATCCAGAAGGACTATGACGAAGCCACGGTGTCAGCATCATTCGACCTTGGCGACAAAACGATCACCCGCGATTTCACTGTCTGGAACAACTACGACGGTGAGTGGGAACTCTCCGATGGACTGGTAGATGTCTCGCTGTCATCGTTCAAGTCCCTCGGCCCGATTTTCAACGGGGTCAAGATCACGGATGACTACGTCATGGTCTTCCCCGGCACGTACGAGGTTGATATGTCCGTTGAGGCGTTTACCATCGACAGTGACTCGAACAGGGTCACGCTGGCAGATGACTCGGGTTATTCAAGCGATAACAACTTCACACCGGTTCTCACCGAGAAGGCCAGCAAACTCTTCACCGAGTTGGTGAGCAACTCACTCAAGGAGTGTCTGGCACTCAATACGCTCAAAACTCCCTGTGGCAACAACGTCGACGCGAAGCTGGCTGACGGCTCGACCGTGGCCGATGGAGACATCAAACGGACGCTGACGACAGAGGGCGTGGCTGACCTGCAGGCGCTTAAGCCACGGCCTGATTGGCAGGTACCAACTTCAGTGTCCGCACCAGCACTCGTCGACATTGACGTGAGTCTCACAAACGAAAACGACAAGCGCTCCCGCTGGATGTTTGGCGGCCGACTGTTGACCCCAACCGTAGACTTCGCTGCCGAGAACCCGACGGTCACGTGGAAGAAGTGAGACGCTTCGCTCGCACTAAGGTGAAGTCATGAGCAAGGGTGAGAATCAGCAACCGCAGGAGGAGGCATCGGATCAGTCCGCAGACACCTCGCTGCACGATCTGGCCCTCTCTCCGCTCGAGTTTCCAACGACCCCGCTGTCGACGGCTCCCCCAGGGCTGGCGCCTTCACCTGGCCTGGCACCCTCCGCCGGCATCAAGCCGCCGGACTTGCATGCGCCTCCAGCGCAAGAACCACAGGAGTCATTGAAACCGCAGCTGCAGCCCGAACCGTTTGTACCTCCCGAGTCGTTTACGAGTTCTGAGCCACAGTTTGAGGTGACCCCCGAACCTGCGACGGCGCTTCCAGCAGTCCCCGAAACGTTGGTCCCAGCAGCAGCACCAGCAGCACCGTTTCAGCCGCCGCTACCTTCCTCCCAGCCACAGCTACCATCATTTCTCCCACCGAAAAAGCGCCTCTCTGGCGCGGCATTCTTCGGCATCATCGTGGCCGGAGTGATTGTCATTCTTCTCCTTGTTGGAGGCGGATCAGCCATTGGCTCGATGTTCAGCGCAACCGGGGGCACCGAATTTGACGGCTCCGGCTCAACACCGTCTGAAATTGTTGAGGAGTACCTACAGGCTCTTCAAAACGGCGATGCTGACACCGCACGTGATTACGTGAGCGACTCCAACTCCGACGAGTTTCTGACAGACGAGGTTCTTGAGCGATCACAGGAGCTCGCCCCGATCAGCAACGTGTCCGTCGAGACCGATCCTGTGCAAGAGTCCGAGTACAACGCAACGGTGATAGCTAGCTTTAATCTGGGAGAGCTGGAAGTCACCCGCCGTTTCGACATCATGAGCACTTCCAACGGGCCAGAAATCGCGGATGGCCTCCTTGTTTTGTCGGCCGCACAATTTGAGGGGCTCGGGACCAAACTCAATGGTGTAATGCCCGAAGACGAGAGTTACATCACCCTGTTTCCTGGCACCTACGAGTTTGAGTTCGAACGCGATGCATTTGCAATCGGAACCGACTCAGATGATGCAAAGCAGCTTGAAGTACTGACAAACGAAAAGCCCGGCAGAGTGTTTTCCTTCGGATCAACCGCTGACACCAGTGCTTTCTTTGATACCAAACCGATTCTCACAGCAGCGGCCACCCAAACCTTCCGCGATCTCGTTCGCGCCTCGCTCACGGAGTGCGTCGCGATGACCACCCCCGTGACACCGTGCGGTATGGATGTCTCGTCAATTACAAGCAGGGTCGCCGTTCCGGTGGATGGCACAATCGTGCGTACGCTCACCCAAAAGGGTGAACAGGCGTTGAACAAGCTCTCTGCCACCTCGGCGTATGGACAGCCAACGGTGTTCAGTAGCTCCGACTTTATTCAGGTTGAGTTCAAGATGCAGGCGGATATGTGGGGCGAGCGCACCAGCCTCGGCACACAGGCTGCAGATCTGTTGACTCCCTACGTGGACTTTGCTGCTGATACTCCCGCTGTCACCTGGAAGTAACTGCGAGAGAGCAGTCGGTACTGCTTCGTGAGTGAAGCCCCAACCGCGAGCAGCACCATCGCGGCACCCGACACCAAAAAGATGAGTGCGATGCCGCGGCTTTCCCCCTCGCCAAGCAGCCACCCCCAGCGATCCTGACCGGCCTGTCCCGCCATGTAGGGCACCACCCAAAACTCGGCAACCGGCGCTATGAGGAGTGCCGTGATCGGGGCTGCGGCGGCCTCAAAGGTCATCGCGAGCCCGAACACGCGTCCCTGTTTTTCAAACGGGACAACCTTCTGGATCACGGTTTGTTCCGCGGCCTCAACAGCGGGCATGATCGCCATAAACACCCAGATTCCGGCGACGAACAGCCACGGCCACTCCCGCAGGGTGAAGATCATACCGAGCACCCCGAGCAGTCCCACGAGAATCAGCATGGTGCGAATTGGGTTGCTGCCAAGCCCCCACTTCGCCACGACGATGCCACCAACTATAAACCCGGTGGAAGCGACACCGAACACGATTCCCCAAACCTCGACAGGGAACATGTTGAGGCCGTAGGGATCGAGCAGCGTCATAAAGACACCTCCGGAGAGGTTATTGAGCATCGTAAACAGCACGAGGGCAAACAGTCCCGGGACTGCGAGCATCGCCGCCATCCCTCCCTTGAAGTCGATGGCGCTGCGGTCAGGATCTGGCACTACCTCTGGCTCGGGAATCTGAAGCAGGTACAAGTGCACGATGGGTACCGCCACAAACACCGTCGCGATCAGCATGGTGGCTCCCATGCCGAGCAACCCAACGGAGAGCCCGCTGAACACACTCGTCGCGATAAACGCGATCCCCTGCACCGTGCCAACCAGTCCGTTCGCGTTCGCGTGACGCTCGACCGGCACGAGCAGTGTCACCGTGGTGGCGAGGGCCAGGTTTCGCAGCATCTCAACGACACAACCCGCCAGCAAGATAAACGTAAATACCCAGAACCACGGCCCCTGAATATCGAGCAGCACCGACTCGGGCAGCGTGAAGTACATGGCGCAGCCGATAACAAATGCAATGAGCGAGGACCAGGCAGAAATCAGCATGACTCGGCGCTTGCGCAGGCGATCCACGAGTGAACCAAACCACATCGAACTCAGCGCAAGCAAAATCATATAGGCCCCGCCGAGCACTCCCGTGGCCAAAATGCTCTTGGTCTCCAGGTACACCCAGAACACAATCGCGAACCACAAAAAGTTAGTGGTGAGGTTGGCAACCGCGGTGTTCACGAGCACCTGCAGGAAGGTGCGCATGTTCCGTTTCACCTGAAGCGCGTCAGCGTTCTCGGCTACTGTCTCGCTTTCTGCACTCATGCAGACAGGGTAAAACGCACCACCGACATTCTCTAGGGGGTGTTGATCCGGCGAAAATAATGTAGTTCGCTACGACACCCGCTCGAACAACGCGATGAACATCGCGTCGGTGCCGTTTCGATGCGGCCACAGTTGTGCGCTCAGTGACGTGCCCGCGAGATCCAGGTCTCCGCGTGCAACACTCTGCAGCACTGCTTTTGCGTCGAGCTCACGAATCCCTGAGTGACGCTTGAGCAGTCGATCGACAGTGACCCTGGTCTCGGCCAGGTGCGGCGAGCAGGTCACGTAGGCGAGAGCCCCACCGGGCGCCAGATGCGCGACCGCGGCGTCGAGCAGTTCTCCCTGCAGCGCCGTCAACTCCGGCAGATCAGAGGGCTGTTTGCGCCAGCGAGCCTCTGGCCTCCGACGCAGCGCGCCGAGACCCGAGCAGGGAGCATCGACAAGAATGCGGTCGAACTGCGCGTCGGCTTCGCCGTAGGCGTCTGATTCGCGGCCGTCAAAGCTCACCACGTCAACACTGTCTGCGACCGCAGCAACTGAACGTCGCACAAGCTCGGCCCGGTGCTCTGACACCTCGTTGGCGCGCACGGGAACGGTGTAGCCGCTCAGCTCCGCACCAAGCACGGCCGTTTTGCCCCCGGGGCCGGCGCACAAATCCAACCAGCGCTCCCCCTCTTTCACAGGCCGCAGCCGAGTCAGAGCGAGCGCCGCGAGTTGCGATCCCTGATCCTGCACGCGCACTACCCCCTCAGGGAACCCGAGTGCCTCGATTGCACGCGCGGGATCCCCACCGGCCAGCTCCAAGCCGAAAGGAGAGGGACCGTTCGCCGTGAGATCGTCACCGTCAGCCAGCGCTTCGGCGTCACCGGAGTGCCAGCCGGGCAGCACAACCAAGCTGACGCGCGGCGGTTCGTTGTTTGCGGCGAGAAGATCCTCGAGTTCTTGTTCGCGACCCTCTGCGCGCAAAGCGTCACGAAGCGCGCGCACCACCCAGGAGGGGTGTGAGTCGCGCGCGGCCAAAGCCTCGTCGGGTGAGCTCGCCGTTTCTACGATCTTTGCGTCCCACTCAACCGGCGTCGAACGCCCGATCGTGCGCAACACACCGTTTACGAAACCGGCACCGCTCTGGTTTGCAACGCGACGCTGCAGTTCAACACTCTCGTTCACTGCCGCGTGGGCAGCCGTGCGCATTGAGAGCAACTGGTGGGCTCCGAGTCGGAGCACGTTGAGCGTGCGCGTGTCAATGTCACCCACAGCACGGTTCGCCGCCAGTTCAATGATGCGGTCGTAGCGACCACGCTCGCGCAGCGTCCCCGAGGCAAGCTCCGTCGCGAGCGCGGCGTCGCGCCCGTCGAGCTTGGCCTCGCGAATCCGCGAGGGCAACGCCAGGTTTGCGTAGGCATCACGGTCTTCGACGTCACGCAGCACGTCGTAGGCGGCAATCCGCGCCGGAGAGATCTCGACGCGAGGCGCACGAGGCCGTCGGTCTTGACCCTGGTTTCTGTTTTCGCGCGGCCCGCGGCCGCGACCTCGACGCTCACTCATCGCACCACCGCTTCCCCGCCACGGCCGCGTAACCACGCGGCCCCATCCATCGCGGCCTTACCGGCCGGTTGCACCCGCGTGAGTTCCAGCGCGCCATCACTCAGATTCAGGATCGCCTTTCCCTTCTGAATCGTCGCGGTGCCCGAAAGCACACCATCGATCTGATCTGCTGCGCGCACCTCAAGCACCTTCAACGGCTGCTCGTCAACACTCACAAATGCGCCGGGCTCTGGCGTCACGCCCGCCCAGTGGGCGAGCACACCGCGTGAGTCACCACTCAGGTCCAGGCGCCCGTCTTCACGACTCAGTTTGTGAGCGTAGTTCGCCTCGCCTGTCTGGGGCTCTCCGGTGAGTGAGCCGTCGGCCAAACCGTTGACAGCCGCGAGCAGCGCACCCGTGCCGAACTGCGCGAGTGAGGTGAGTGCAGCCCCCGCCGATGTTCCGAGTTCAAATGTCTGCGAGTCACGCGTCAGCACGTCACCCGCATCGAGCGCTTCAACCAGTCGGAACACCGTCACACCGAGCTCTTGCTCTCCCGCCTGCAGCGCACGCTGCACCGGCGCAGCACCTCGCCAGCGCGGAAGATCGGAGAAGTGCAGGTTGATCCACCCCTGCTCTGGCAGCGATAGCAGTGGCTCTTTGACAAGCCCGCCGTACGCCACAATCACCCCGAGCTCAGGCGCAAAGCCTCGCACCCACTCAGTGGCTTCGTCGCCGAGTTTGTTTGCCTTGAACACGGGAATGCCGAGCTCGTCAGCCGCGAGCGCCACGGGAGAAGGGGTGAGGATCCGCTTGCGCCCGAGGGGGGCGTCCTCTCGCGTGATCACACCCACAACGTCATGGCCACTCTGAGCGAGCGCACGCAGGCTCGGCACGGCAAACTCCGGGGTCCCGGCAAAGACAACTCGCATCCGTCTATTCTCGCAGCTTTTGTAACTTGCCAGGGTGCGGGGCACACCTGCTACACTCCCCTCATGCACATTGTGATTCAGTGGTGGACCGCCTAAGGGCGGTTACCCGTGCGCATACGCATATTTCCAATACCGCCTCCTCGTAGGCGGTATTTTTGTCTATGGGCGGCGCAATGAAGCAAAGGACCTGAAGTAATGACCACAACACTTTCCCCCTACCGCGCAGACGAAGCCGGATTCTTTGGCGAGTTTGGCGGAGCCGCGCTACCGCCATTTTTGGTAGAACCGATCGCAGAGGTCGCCGCCGCCTACGAGCAGGCCTCACAAGACCCCGAGTTTCAGCGCCAGCTGCAATCGCTGCTCGCAAAATACGTCGGCCGCCCCTCGCTGCTGTACTTTGCTGAGAACCTGACGAACGCACTCGGCGGCGCCCGCATCTACCTGAAGCGCGAAGATCTGAATCACACCGGCGCCCACAAGATCAACCACTGCCTCGGTGAGGCTCTGCTCGCAAAGCGCATGGGCAAAAAGACGCTCATTGCCGAGACCGGGGCAGGCCAGCACGGCGTTGCGCTCGCGACCGCTGCCGCCCTCGTCGGTTTGAAGTGCGAGATCCACATGGGAGCGATCGACATTGCAAAGCAGCACCCGAACGTGGTGCGCATGGAACTGCTCGGCGCGAAGGTTGTGCCGGTCGAAGAGGGTGGGAAGACACTCAAGGAGGCAGTCGACTCGGCGTTTGGCGTCTTCGCCTCAAACCCCGAGGACTATTTCTTCGCAATCGGTTCCGTCGTGGGGCCGCACCCGTACCCCTCGATGGTGCGCGACTTCCAGTCCGTCGTGGGGCGCGAGGCGCGAGCGCAGATTCTTGAAGAAGAGGGGCGTCTGCCCGATGTGCTCGTAGCGGCCGTCGGGGGTGGATCAAACGCGATGGGCCTGTTTGATGCGTTCCTCGAAGATGAGTCGGTGAGGATCATCGGGGTCGAGCCCGCGGGTGAAGGTCTCGACGGTGACCGCCACGCCGCCACCATGACGCTCGGCACCCCGGGAGTGCTGCACGGCATGCGCACAAAGGTGCTGCAAGACGCAGACGGAGAGCCCTCCGCCGTGCACTCCATCGCCTCGGGTATCGACTACCCGGGTGTTGGCCCGCAACACGCACACCTCGAGCAGCTTGGCCGCGTTGAGTATGTTTCCGTCACCGACGAGGAGGCGGTCGCTGCGTTCCAGCTCTTGACTCGCCAGGAGGGGATCATCCCCGCTCTCGAATCATCACACGCACTCGCCGAGGTCGTGAAGCTTGCCCCGAGCTTGCCAAGCGATGCCATCATCATCGCGAACTTGTCTGGCCGCGGCGACAAAGACGTGGATTTTGTCGCGGATCGCCTGCGGGGGATCTGAATAGATTCGTTTGCACCCCCGCGGTGAACGCGTTTCAACATTATGAGCTCACATAATGTTGAAACGCGTTCACTCCGGCGGGCGCGGAGCCTGATCGGGTGACTGCGAAGCCTCGCGCGCGCGACGCGCTGCAAGTTTGCGCTTGCGGCGTTTTGAGAGGATCGGGCCGGATCGAACGGGGTGGGCATGAGACGCCAAGGCCGCAGCCGCAAGATCGTTTTGCCAGCCGTACATCTTGTGCCAGCGGATCGTGGTCGAAACGTTAGGGGCATAGGCGTCCAGAATGCTCCGCCAGAGATGCGCGCGAGCGCGGCCCTCTGCAACCACAGTCACGACTCCCACCACGGCCAAGGCGATGAAGCCGATGCAGAGCATCAGTAGCGCGCCAGGCATCGCCTCATAGTTCTCAGCCACGGTCGCAACGGTCAGTGTGACCAAGCCGCCCACGGCCACGATGGCGCCGATCCCCGCTGCAACCTTTGACCAACGCCTGACGTTTCGCCAGGGACCGGCGTCTCCAAACTCGGCCGCCTGCAGCGGGAGCCGTGAAATTGTCGGTACGGGATTGTGGACCAGCCCCTCGTTACGCAGCAGCCGCGCCATCCCGTTGAGTTCGAGCCGGTTAAACCTGAACTGAATTCCGGCAACGGTCGCCAGGGTCAAAAATGCGATGAGGCCGACAAGCCCAAGCATTACGTCCATTGCCACCACTCAATTCCAACTTAGTTATCGAACACACCACGGTCATCGAAGCGGAGTCGCAGAGCCTCGGGGCGAGCACGTCCAGGGGCCCTACCCTTGGCGCGAGAGGCGGAGCCCGCGGCGTCAGCGACCAGGGCGCCGCGCAAGCGCTTAGCTACTTCTGCCCCCTGTCCGTAGTCAAAGCGCACGATCGCTCGCACAATTCCCGCTGGTGACGCCGATCCGCCCTGGGTAACGCGCACTGGCACTGGAGTTGGTCCGAGGTGATCGACGCCCGGCAAGCCAGCGATTGTGTGCAGCGCACGATCGACCTCTTCGGGACCGCCGCTCACACTCGCAACTCGAACAGCCGGTGGGTAGCGCAGCGTGTGCCGATCCCTTACCTCACCCCGCAGCCATTCCTCGCTGCGTCCGGTAACAAAGGCCTGCACGACGGGTCCGCCTCCCGACGCCATCAGGCACAGGCCGTCCGGAGCCGCAAGCGCCGCAGCGTTTTCCCACCATCGCAGGCAGTCTTCACCCGCGCGCAGGGTCTCAATCCCGAGCAATCGTTCCGCGTCGAGCAGCACCACCGCGCGGTATCCCCCGGCAGCGAGTGGCTCGGCGCCGCGAGTCGCAACAACAAGGGCTGGTCTGGCATCTACGCGCTCGCGCGGGTGCTCGCCGTCGCTCAACAGCACTCGCACACCAGCGAACTGGCGCTCGAACTGCTCAACGGTGCGCCCTGACCCCATGCCACGCTCCTGCAAGCGCCCGCTGCCGCAGCTGCCACACCGCCAGGCATTCGCGAACTCACCGCACCAGCGGCACGAGGCCCGCCCCACAACCCGAAACCCAATGGGCCCGGCACAATTCGCACAGCGCGCGAGATCTCCACAGTCGCCGCACACGGCAACGGGCGCGTAGCCCGGCGTCGCAACCTGTACGAGCACGGGTCCGGTTTTCAGGCCCTCACGAATCGTCTGCGCGGCAAACTCGGGCACTCGGCCCGCAAAGGCATCGGGTGCACGCGCCGCGTCGGCGTGAAACACCCTCGTGCGCCGCGGTAGGTTCTGCTGCGCCAGCACATACCCGATCTCGACGAGCCGCTGCACCTCGGCGCTGCGCACGTGTCCGGCGAAGAACAATCCGGCACCCGACTGTTCAGCCCTGATCAGCGCCGCGTCTCGCGCGTGCACGTAGGGCGTCAGCGGCTCAGCCAGCACGGGATCGCCGTCGTCCCAGATGAGGATCGCACCCAGATCGTGAGCGGGTGCGTAGACCGCGGAACGGTTGCCCAGAACGATCCGAGGCGTTGCATCAAGTGCGCGCAAAAAGGCCGCGTAGCGCTCCGAGTTTGATTGCCGAGAGTCAACCCGCACCACGTCTGCGTGCCCGAGCGCCGCCAGCGCGTCTCGAAGCTGATCGAGATCCCGATAGTCAGGGGCGACGAGGATCGCGCTCCGCCCACTCTCAAACACGGCGAGAGCAACACGCGCCATCTGGGCAGCCCAGCCGCCGACCCATTCGCCGGTGTGCAGGCGTTCTGGCCCGTGCGAGGCCGTGTGCGACAGGCGCGCTCCGGCAATCAGCTCGGCCGCGATCGTGCCCTCCGGGGTCGGCTCGGTGTCGAGTGCGGCCTCGCCCTCGGACGCAGCCACCGTCGGCGTTGCCGTGTCTTCTCCCGCGAGGTGCTTCTTCTCAACGCGCACCTGTCGGGTGGGGATCGCGAGGCGCAAGATATCGCCCGCCGAGCCGCCCGCCCGATCCGCGACGGCACGAGCGAGGCGCCACACCTCGGGTGTCAGCTGCGGGACCGTTGTGACGATATCAGCGATGGGCGAGAGCTCACCGCCAAACTCACTGCGGTCAGCAAAGCCGACGATATACCCGAAGGTCTTCCGATCTTTCGAGCGGAACGGCACCCGAACCCGCTGCCCAACGCGCAGAGTATCGGCGAGGTCTACCGGAACCGCGTAGTCGAAGAGATGGTCGAGCTGCGGCAACGCTGAATCGAGCAACACCTGCGCAACCGGCCGCCCGGCGGCAGATTCCGCAAGCTCGTAGGCGCTCGCAACGCTCACGGCAGCCGCCACATCACGAGTTCACCTGGTGCTCCACTCACAGACCGACAGCGGCCCGCAGATCCGCGACCCGAGGAGTCGCCTCCCAGGTAAATTCGGGCAGCTCGCGGCCGAAGTGGCCGTATGCGCTTGTCGCGGCGTAGATCGGGCGGATCAACTGCAGATCACGAATGATGGCGAGTGGGCGCAGGTCAAAGAGCTCGCGCACGGCGGCCTCGATCTTTTCGCGCGGCACGGTCTCCGTGCCAAACGTCTCAACGTACAACCCGACGGGATGCGCGCGACCGATCGCGTAGGCCACCTGCAGTTCTGCACGCTTTGCCAGACCAGCACGCACGACGTGCTTCGCAACCCAGCGCATCGCGTACGCTGCAGAGCGGTCCACCTTCGAGGGATCCTTGCCGCTAAAGGCACCACCGCCGTGCCTGCTCGATCCGCCGTAGGTATCGATGATGATCTTGCGCCCGGTCAAACCAGCGTCGCCCATTGGCCCGCCAACCACAAAGGGCCCGGCGGGATTGATGAAGTATTCGGCGTCGTCGCTCGCGAGATCCACCCGGTCGAGCACGGGCCGGATGACCTCCCGCATGACGACGTCGTGCAGCGCGGGCTGTGTGATGCTGGGCTGGTGCTGCGTCGATACGACCACGGCCTCAACGGTCGCGGGTCGATCTCCGTCGTACCCAATGGTTACCTGGGTCTTGCCGTCTGGCCGCAGTTCGGGCAGCAGGCCACTCTTGCGCACGTCGGTGAGACGCTCAGCCAAGCGGTGGGCGATCCAACTCGGAAGCGGATGCAACTCAGGCGTCTCGTCAGTAGCGAACCCGAACATAATGCCCTGGTCACCCGCTCCCTGGCGGCTCAGGCCATCGTCGGTGGCTCCGGTGCGCTGTTCAAGCGAGGTGTCGACACCGCTCGCGATGTCGGGCGACTGCTGGCCGATTGAGATCGAAACGCCACACGAAGACCCGTCAAAGCCCATGTCTGAACTCGTGTACCCGATGTCCCGCACGGCCTCACGCACGATCTGCGGAATCTCCACGTACCCCGAGGTCGATACCTCGCCGGCCACGTGCACAAGCCCCGTGGTCACGAGCGTTTCAACCGCAACACGAGCACCCGGATCCTGCTTCAGGATGGCGTCAAGGATGGAATCCGAGATGCGATCACAGATCTTATCGGGATGCCCCTCGGTCACGGACTCGGAGGTGAACTGGCGCAGCGACACGGTGCTCCTAGGTCGTTGAAACGAACAAAAATAACAGATCTAAAGCCATAAACAGTAGTGGCGTCGGACTCTCTACAGAGTATCCGACGCCACCGACATTGCTGCGTGTGCAGCAGTAAGTTACGCGTGAACGCTAGAGCGCAGCGCTCTCTTCCTGCTTCGTCATCGTGAGCTTGCCCTCGACGATCTCGTGCAGTGCGATCGACAGCGGCTTGTCGTCAACCGACGAATCGACCAGCGGGCCGACGTTGTCGAAGAGATTGCCGTCGTGCAGATCGGTGTAGTAGTTGTTGATCTGACGCGCACGCTGCGACGCGAAGATCACCAGAGCGTACTTCGAATCCACCTTGGCGAGCAGCTCGTCGATGGGCGGATCAATGATGCCGTTAACATTGGCCATGTAAACACTCCTCTAATAGACCTAGCTATTGTACCCTGCCAACCCTGGATAGGCTAACCCAGCAGCGAACGCACGAGAACGTGCCCGCGTTCCGTGGTCAAGCGAGTCCAGGTGAGCGATTGGGATCGACGCACGGGCTCACCGTCCACCAGAAATCCCAGCGTCTCAGCCGCAAACGCGGCGGCCGCGGGCAAGCCAGGCGCAATCTCCGCGCCCCACACGCTCGCGCGCACCTTCTGCACCACCGCTTCTCCCGGGTTCTCCGGCAGCAACGACGCCACCCGCTCAATCCCCTCGGCCGCGACCGTGGCAAGCGAGGCACCGTCGACACTCCCGGCGGCTTCCCACCCCGAGGTTGGGGGCAGTACCCCGGCCCACGCAGCCATCACGGTCACATCGGGTAGCTCGAGAGTGCGCCCGACGATCCCGAGCCGAGCGATTCGATCCAGGATCGCCCTCGCCTGCACCGTGGTGTCCACGGATTCCGAGGGATCCTCGGCAAGAGCAAATGCTCGCATGACCAGCACCACCGGAACCGGGTCAGTGATCCCGCGCGGCATTTGAGTGCAGCCATAGACCGCGAGGGCTGATCCTCGAGTCACGAGGCGCACCTCAGCCTGTCCTGTGCGCAGCAGGCGCTCCAAAAAGATCCGCAGGTCATCTCGCGTCGCGACATCCGCGAGCAGTAGTGTGGCAGCCATCACAGTCAGCCTACCCGGCACTCGGCGGCCCTAGACTGGATCCACACAAGGTCAACCGCAGGGAGGAACCATGACTGCAGAATCCGAACTTCTCGCCATGCTCTCGGTGATCGATTCCGACGCGCGCACCCGCTACGACATTCTCACCGGGCCGCCGCTACCAACACCCCACGGCCGTTCCTTTGGCGGTCAGGTTTTGGGGCAGGCAATCGCCGCGGTCGGAACGTCAGTCCCTGAGGGGCGCGAGATTCACTCGATGCACGGCTACTTTCTGAGGCCGGGATCCAGCTCCGAGCGCATGACGTTTGAGGTTGCCAGACTCTACGACGGTCGTTCGTTCTCGACGCGACGCGCGCAGGCCTATCAAAACGGTGACGTGCTGATGTCGATGATCGCTTCTTTCCAGGGCATCGAAGCGGGCATCGAGCACCAGGAGAGCCTCGACATGTCGGGCATTCCCGACCCCGAAAGTTTGCCCACGGTCTGGGAAAAATACGGTCACCTTGCCGACAGCGGCCGCGCTTCTTGGGTACTCAATCGGCCATTTGATCTGCGCTACGTCGAGTCCGACATTGTGTTGCGGGTTGAGGATCAGGCGAGCCGCCAGCGGTTATGGCTTCGGGCCCGCGACACACTTCCGGGCACCCAACTCATCCATTCGGCCGCCCTCGCGTTCGCGAGCGACTACGTGCTGATGGAGCCGGTGCTGCGCCGCCACGGAGTGCCGTGGGCGACCCCTGGTCTGAGCACGGCGAGCCTTGACCACTCGATGTGGTTCCACCGCCCGTTCCGCGCTGACGAGTGGCTGCTCTACGAGCTCGACTCCCCCACCGCACAGGGCGGCCGTGGGCTTGCGCACGGGCGTTTCTACAACACCGCCGGTGACCTTGTTGCGAGTGTCGCTCAGGAGAGCATGATCCGGTTGCCGAGCGGGGAGTAGTTCCGAAGGTTCGCTCCGAAACGAATTTGTCACGTTTCGAGCGAAACTTGCAGGTACATGGTGAACGACGGAAACGGAGATCACCATGACAATCACCGACGATGAGCTTGACGCTCAACTGCGCGCGCTCGCCAGGCCCACCCCAGGCATCGACCCGGCCGCGGCTCTTTCTCTCACTCGCGAAGCCACCGACTTCACTGGCAAACGCCGACGCTGTGGAAAATGGCTCATTCCGACGGGGCTCCTTGCGGCAGGATTACTCGCGATACCTACCACTGCCGTAGCTACGCGCATCTTCGAGGCACAGACCGGGGAATTCTCCGCGGAGACCACAGAGTCAGAGGCTGGCAACGAGTGGGTCTACACCGGCAGCCCAGACTACGAAGAGTACTTGGTGAGCATTGCACCAAGGCACCTACCCACGCCAGCGGGATTCAGCTGGGAAGCGGAAGCCGCAGCATTCACCACTTGGCACCAGAACAGTTACGTCGAAGATGCGACGCTCATCTGCGACTTCGAGAACACACTCTGGCAGGCCTGGATCGCGGAGTGGATCAAGGCCGACCGCGAGGGCGACGACAAGGCGCGTGAGATCGCGATGGACGTGCTTCGTGAGGCTCCCAGCTGGCCCAACATTGCGAGTTCTGACGGTGGCGGCATTCGCTACGCCATGTGGGCGTTTGTCGCACGCATGAATGTGGCTGATCCCGGTGCTCGCAGCATCGCCGCTCAGGCACTGGCCGAACGTGAAACCGGCTATATCTCTCGAGCAGATCGACTGATCGAGTTGCAAATCAGCGACTCACCACCCGCGGCCGAGCTGTTGGCAGCGCGGGGTCCGGCCTTTCACTCGCTCCTTGCGGCCTGGGACCACCGTGATCGCCAGAACCTCATCACCGAGATTCTCGCTGACAGCAGCTCGTTCTCTACGCACAATGACACCAGCGCGGGTTCTCCTTACTGGGATGACTATGGCCGTGCCCTCATCGAAATTGCCACGGCAGCGGGGGTCCCAGATCCAGCGGCCGCAGTGGGTCGCAGCCGACTCGGACCTAATATCTGGAAGGGCGAGGTCGTCTGGAACGGCGATTTGGCAACGGATGGGGATGCCGAATGACCGCCATTGCCGCCAGGAGCTCAGCCGATCAGAACGACTCCCCTTCCGTCTCCTCGTGGCAAGAAATCGACTTCAACAAGATCGTCGCCGAACTCCTCCCCCAACTCACAGGCTACTTTCTGCGCCGGCTCGGCAATGCTGACGATGCGGCCGACGCGGCAGCCGATGTGCTGATTGTCATCGTCCGAAAGCGAGACCAGCTCCAGTGGGACGCCGAATCCCTCAGACAATACGGCTTCGGAGTGGCACGTAAGGTACTCAGCAGATCCCGTCGCGGCAAAATTCGGCACACGGAACTGGCAGAGAAACTGCGGCGCGAGATGATCGTTGCGACGCCAGTGGATCCGGATCCTCACCCCGACTTAGCGAGCGCCCTCGCGAAGCTCTCAGAGAAGGATCGTGAGCTCCTACTACTCGTAGCGTGGGAAGGCCTGCCTGTCGCAGAGGCCGGAGCAGTGCTGCGATTGAAGCCGGACGCCGCCCGCCAGCGCTATTCAAGACTTCGCGCACGTTTACGCGCCGAGCTGGTCTAACCACCCTGAAACCCTAAATCGAGTGTAGCCAAATGGTGGGTTGAATGTGTTTCAACCCACCATTTGGCTACACCGGATTGCGCGGCGTCGGCTACACCGGATTGGGTGGCGTCGGTTACACCGGATTGGGTGGCGTGCGGCTAACCTCTGCGGAGACGCAGCGGCTCGTCCATCCACGGTTCGACGGCAGCTCTGGCATCCGCAGGAATGCGGATCGGGCGCAGGTGGACACCGTCGACGATCACAACCGTGGTGATCGCGCGGGCAACCACGCGGCGCTCAGGCTCTGCGGCAGCGTCAATGACCTCGTAGTGCAGTTCGAGGCTGGATCCGCCGAGCTTGCCGATCCACATTTCGACCACAATAGGGGTATCGCCATATTCAAGCACACCGAGAAACTCGATCTGCTGATTGGCGACAAGCATCTTGAGGCCCTCGGGAGTGTCGCCCCGAAAGTGCCCCTCCATGCCCGTGGCCTGGCGGCCACTGCCGCGCCAGAACACGCGTACGCGCGCTTCCTCAAGGTAGCGCGCGTACGCGACGTTGTTCACGTGGCCGTACGCGTCTTGATCGCCCCAGCGGAGCTCAATATCGACGTGAGTGCGTGCCATGAATAAGCGCTAGTCCCGCGTCAGCTTACGGTAGGTGACACGCGAGGGCTTCGCGGCGTCGGCGCCAAGGCGGTCAACCTTGTTCGCCTCGTAGGACTCGAAGTTGCCCTCGAACCAGTGCCAGTTCGACGGGTTTTCTTCGGTGCCCTCGTACGCGAGAATGTGGGTCGCGATGCGGTCGAGGAACCACCGATCGTGAGTGATGACCACGGCACAACCGGGGAACTCGAGCAGCGCGTTCTCAAGGCTCGACAGCGTTTCGACGTCGAGGTCGTTTGTGGGCTCATCGAGCAGCAACAGGTTGCCGCCCTGCTTGAGCGTGAGCGCGAGGTTCAGGCGGTTGCGCTCACCGCCGGAGAGCACGCCGGCAAGCTTCTGCTGATCCGGTCCCTTAAATCCGAACGTCGACACGTAAGCGCGCGACGGAATCTCGGTGTTGCCGACCTGAATGTAGTCGAGCCCGTCAGAGACGACCTCCCACACGTTCTTCTTCGGGTCGATGCCACCGCGGGTCTGATCCACGTAGCTCAGTTTGACGGTCTCGCCGATCTTCAGCTCGCCGCCATCGAGCGGCTCGACGCCAACGATGGTCTTGAAGAGTGTCGTCTTACCGACACCGTTCGGGCCAATGATGCCAACAATGCCGTTGCGCGGGAGCGTGAACGACAGGCCATCGATGAGCACACGCCCGTCGAAGCCCTTGTTGAGGTTCTTCGCGTCGAGCACCAGGTTGCCGAGGCGCGGGCCCGCGGGAATCTGGATCTCTTCGAAATCGAGCTTCTTCGTGCGCTCGGCTTCTGCGGCCATCTCTTCGTAGCGGGCGAGACGAGCCTTTGACTTGACCTGACGGCCCTTTGCGTTGGATCGCACCCACTCAAGCTCGTCCTTCAGACGACGCTGCAGCTTCTGATCCTTTTTGCCCTGCACCTCAAGGCGCGCAGCCTTCTGCTCAAGGTAGGTCGAGTAGTTACCCTCGTAGGGGTAGAGGCGACCGCGGTCGACCTCGCAGATCCAGGTGGCGACGTGGTCGAGGAAGTACCTATCGTGGGTGACGGCCATGACCGCACCGGGGTACTTGGAGAGGTGCTGCTCAAGCCAGAGCACACTCTCTGCGTCCAAGTGGTTTGTGGGCTCGTCAAGGAGCAGCAGGTCGGGCTTCTCAAGCAGCAGCTTGCAGAGTGCGACGCGGCGCTTCTCACCACCCGAGAGGTTCTTGACGATCGCATCCGACGGCGGGCAACGCAGCGCGTCCATCGCCTGCTCAAGCTGGTTGTCGAGGTCCCAGCCGTCGACGTGATCAATCGCCTCTTGCAGTTCGCCCATCTCGGGGAGCAGCTTGTCGTAGTCGGCATCGGGATCAGCCATCTCAGCCGAGATCTCGTTGAAGCGATCGAGTTTGCCCTTGATGTCTGCAACACCCTGCTGCACGTTCTCGAGCACGGTCTTGTCTTCGTCGAGCTCGGGCTCCTGCATGAGGATGCCGACGGAGTAGCCAGGTGTCAGGATCGCATCGCCGTTTGACGGGGTATCGAGCCCAGCCATGATCTTGAGGATCGTCGACTTACCCGCACCGTTCGGGCCAACCACACCGATCTTCGCGCCGGGCAAAAACGCCATGGTCACGTCATCGAGGATTACTTTGTCGCCGTGCGCCTTGCGCGCGCGCACCATCTGGTAAATGTACTCAGCCATATAACTTCCGGGGTGATCCCCGAACTCCCTGCTTTAAGAGGCGAAAAACGAAACTCTGACTACTCTACCGGCGGTCAGCAAAACTGTGTGCAGTTACCAATCAACCGAACGCGTATTGCCGATCAGGCAGATGTCGGTGTTTGGGCCGAGGGCCGGCTCGTTCTTGGCGACAAACGTGCGGTCGCTGGTGACCAGCTGACCAATCAGGCAGTCGGTACCGATACGTACCGAAACGAAGATGTTGTCGGCTTCAAGGTTGGTCTTTGTCTGGTCGAAGCTGAACTGCATCATCGTCGGATCAAACCCGGCGTCGATGACGGCCTGCGCAACCGGCTTGCCCTTGATCGGTTGGTCCCCGGCGGTGTACTTGCGGATCACCTCGGTGAAGTAGGGCAGGTTTTGCTCGGCGGTGCCATCCGGCACAAACACCGGAGCGACCGTGGGCTTTTTGGTCGTCTCTTCGCGCTTCGGCGTCTGCGGCGTTGGCCCCTCAACCACGTTTTCGACGACCGAGCACCCGGCCAGCAGGGGCAGTGCAATTCCAAGCGCCAGCACAGCTCGGCTCACACGCTTGACAGTTGTGGATTCAGTCACTCCACCAGTTTACGCAAGCCGGACCTCTGGGTAGCTGAGCGTCACCAAAAACGACCTCCGCTCACATACAGGCAATTCTCCGTTGGCTCAGGATCTTATCCACAAATTGCTGCTTCGATCCGCTCTGCGCTATCTCGCAGGGCAATCTAGAGATGGGCGGACGGATCGGATCCCGCACGGCACGGTCCGTCCGCTCACTCAACTACCCACACCGTTCAAAGTGCACGAGTGAACCCAGCAGAGGAGACAACATGTCCATCCAAATCAGCGTCGTTGGCACGGTCGCGACAGAGCCAAAACTTCTCAACTCAGCGGGGAAAACTTCATTCTGCACGTTCCGCGTGGCCAGCAATGAGCGGCGCTACGACCGAGAAAAGAACCAGTGGGTCGATGGTGAGACGACCTGGCTCTCGGTCAATGCTTTCCGCAGTCTTGCAGAACACGCGCAGCAGTCATTTTCGATTGGGGATCGCGTCATCGTCAACGGGAAGCTCCGTGTGAAACGCTGGGAATCGCAGGATCGCAAGGGCGTATCAGTTGAACTGGACGCTGAGGGGCTCGGGCACGATCTTCGCTGGGGCGTCTCAACGTTTACAAAACGGATGATCGGATCGCCCGTTCCCGACATCGAGCCGGTAGAGAGCGCCGCGACGGCATCAAGAAACCCAACCAACGCCACAAGCGAGGGTTGGTTGGCTCCAGCGACCGCCTCAGATCAGGGTCAACACGGTGATGGTTTTGGCCAGGTAAGAGCTGTGGCGGCCTAGCGCAGGTACTTCGTGAATGCCGCGCGAACCTTGTTCACTTTAGGAACCGCGACCGCAAGGCAGTACCCCTGAGTGGGGTTCTTCGCAAAGAAGTCCTGGTGATACTCCTCAGCGGGAAACATTTCCCCGAGGGGCTCAATAGTGGTCACGATCTCACTCGGCCACCACTCGCTCGCACGCTCAATTGCTGCCTCGAAGGTAGCGCGCTGAGCGTCGTCAGCTGGGAACATCGCCGAACGGTACTGTGTGCCGACATCATTACCCTGCCGGTTCAGCTGGGTCGGGTCGTGCATGGTGAAGAACGCGTCCAGGATCACGCTAGACGGGATCTCGGTCTCGTCAAACGTCACGGCAACTGCCTCAGCGTGTCCGGTAGCCCCGGTGCACACCTGTTCGTAGCTGGGGCTGCTGGTGTGGCCTCCGGTGTAGCAGGAGACTACATCGGTCACACCGCGAAGCTGGCGATAGGCCGCATCGAGACACCAGAAGCATCCTCCGGCGATCACGTAAGTGGTGAGATTGGGTGTGGCGTTCACGGTGTTTCCTTCCACCAGGTGTCAGCAGGTCCGACTGGAAGCCTACGCTTGTGCTCACTCGTGCGGTAGCGTCGTTCAAGATTTTCAGCCGCGGGCGCAGATATTTCTTCGCCGCGCAAGTATGCGTCAATATCTGGGTAGCTCACGCCAAGACTCGACTCATCAGTCTGGCCGGGATCCTCATCGAGCAGATCCGCGGTTGGAATCTTTTCCCAGAGCCGCTCGGGTGCCCCGAGTTCCTGCAGCAGCGCCGCCCCCTGCCCTTTTGTTAGTCCAGAGAGAGGAAGAACATCCGCAGCACCATCTCCAAACTTTGTGAAGAACCCCGTGATGGCTTCCGCCGCGTGGTCCGTACCGATCACCAGGAGACCGCGGTCACCAGCGATGGCGTACTGAGCAATCATGCGCATCCGTGCTTTGACATTGCCGCGGTTGAAGTCACTCACGGGCTCCCCCATCGCCCGCGTCACCTCCGCGGCGAGCGCGTCAACGCCACTCGCAATGTCTACCGTCACAGAGCGATCTGGGCGAATGAATGAGAGCGCCAACTGCGCGTCGTCTTCGTCGTGTTGCACAGAGTAGGGCAGGCGAACCGCTATGAACTCGGCGCTATGACCGTCGGCGCGCAGTCTCTCAACCGCAAGCTGAGCGAGTCGGCCTGCGAGGGAGGAGTCTTGCCCTCCCGAGATACCGAGAACAAACCCCCGAACGCCGGGGAGAGAGGAGGCGTAGTCCGCAAGGAAGGCAACTCGCCGCTCAATTTCTTCCACCGGGTTTATCTCGGGCTCAGATCCGAGCGCCTCGATAATTGCTCCCTGTGTTTCGCGCATCTTGTTCACGCTGTTCCCGTCTTCACTCGGTTTCGGTACAGATTGATTACGTTACGGCGTCTTCGATTGAGTTCAGGCAGCGCGGCCCAAGCAGCCCCTTGAGTTCACCGTACAGATCTGCGGTCACTCGCACCTGCTGCTTCAACTCAAACACTCGCACGACGTTGTTGGTCAGCAGATTCAGGCGAACCTCGCTGTCACCGCGGTGACGCCCAAGCATTGACTTCAGCTCTTCCATCAGATCCTCGGTTGCCCGGGTATCGGAGAGCGTGAGCATCAGTGTCGTCGCGTCGTCTTGCACCGCCGCGTTGATTGGGCGAACACCATAGGCGTGCATGGTCATGCCGTCGTCACGAGAGTTCATCTTGCCGCGTAGCGCAACAATCGAGTCGGGCTGCAGCAGCTGACCGAACTCCTGGTATGACTTGCCCATAAAGAGCGCCTGCACCTCACCGGTGTAGTCCTCTATGGTCACCATGCCGTAGAGGTTGCCCGACTTTGCCGTGCGGTGCTGCACGTTTGTGAGCAGCCCCGCGAAGGTGACAATCTCGCCGTCGAATCCCGGGCTCGCGTCGGGGTCGGTCACCTGCTGAATCGTCGCGGATGCCTCCTTCGCAAGCGCCGACTCGAGGCCACGCAGCGGGTGATCCGACACGTACAGCCCGAGCATCTCGCGCTCGAACGCAAGCTTGTCTTTTTTGGTCCACTCGGGGCGATCCGGAATCTGCAGCACCTGCTCCGCTTCGACCTCGCCGGCTTCGGCCGCCTCTGCGAACAGGCTGTCGAAGTCGAAGCCGACGTTGCCCTTCTCGGCGTCGCGTTTGTCTTTCACCGCGCTCTCGATCGCGGGCTCGTGAATCTCAACCAGCGCGCGCCTGGTTCCGCCGAGGCCGTCAAAGGCACCGGCCTTCACCAGTGACTCGACCGTGCGCTTGTTGAGCGCAACGAGCGGCACCTTCTTCAAGAAGTCGTGGAAACTCTCAAAGGCGCCCTGCGCCTCACGGGCGCCTCGGATGCCCTCGACCACATTCGCACCCACGTTACGAATCGCACCGAGACCAAAGCGAATGTCGTCACCGACGGCGGCGAAGTCGGCGAACGACTCGTTCACCGCTGGCGGCAACACCTTGATACCCATACGGCGGCACTCGTTGAGATAGATCGCGAGTTTGTCTTTGGAGTCGCCGACGCTTGTGAGCAGCGCGGCCATGTACTCGGCCGGGTAGTGCTCCTTCAGGTACGCGGTCCAGTAGCTAATCACGCCGTACGCGGCGGAGTGAGCCTTGTTAAACGCGTAGTCGGAGAAGGGCAGCAGAATGTCCCACAGCGCCTTGATCGCAGCTTCGCCGAAGCCGTTTGCCTTCATACCGCCGGAGAAGCCCTCGTACTGTTTGTCGAGTTCTTCCTTCTTCTTCTTACCCATCGCGCGTCGCAGAATGTCTGCTTGGCCGAGCGAGAACCCGGCGACCTTCTGCGCAATCGACATCACCTGCTCCTGATAGATAATCAGGCCGTAAGTCGTGTCGAGAATCTCGCGCAGCGGTTCCTCGAGTTCTGGGTGAATCGGGGTGATCGGCTGCAGGCCGTTTTTACGCAGCGCGTAGTTCGTGTGCGAGTCGGCGCCCATGGGTCCCGGGCGGTACAGCGCGAGCACGGCCGAAATATCTTCGAAGTTGTCAGGCTTCATGAGCCGCAACAGGCCACGCATTGGGCCGCCGTCAAGCTGGAACACCCCAAGCGTATCGCCGCGCGCGAGCAACTCATACGAGGGAGCGTCGTCAAGCTCGAGTCGTTCGAGATCCAGCACCTCGCCACGGTTCAGGCGAATGTTCTCGAGCGCGTCAGAGATGATCGTGAGGTTACGCAACCCCAGGAAGTCCATCTTGATGAGCCCGAGGCCCTCACAGGTCGGGTAGTCGAACTGCGTGACGATCTGGCCGTCTTGCTCACGCTTCATGATCGGGATGATGTCGATGAGCGGGTCACTCGACATGATCACACCGGCCGCGTGCACACCCCACTGGCGTTTCAGTCCCTCAAGCCCGAGCGCGGTCTCATAGACCGACTTCGCCTCGGCGTCCTCGGCCAGCACGGTTCGGAACTCCGCAGCTTCCTTGTACCGCGGGTGGGCAGGATCGGTAATGCCCGACAGCGGAATGTCCTTCGCCATCACGGCGGGTGGCATGGCCTTGGTGAGCTTCTCCCCCATGCCAAACGGGAAGCCGAGCACACGCGAGGAGTCCTTGAGCGCCTGCTTCGACTTAATCGTGCCGTAGGTCACAATCTGCGCCACACGCGCATCGCCGTACTTCTCGGTGACGTAGTTGATCACCTCGCCACGGCGACGATCATCGAAGTCGACGTCGAAGTCGGGCATGGAGACACGATCGGGGTTGAGGAAGCGCTCGAAGATGAGCCCGTGCTGCAGCGGATCGAGGTCCGTGATCCTCATCGCGTATGCGGCCATCGATCCCGCACCGGAACCACGACCCGGACCCACGCGGATCCCGTTGTCCTTTGACCAGTTGATGAAGTCGGCGACGACGAGGAAGTAGCCCGGGAAGCCCATCTGGGTGATAACGCCGGTCTCGTACTCGGCCTGCTTGCGCACGGCGTCGGGGATCCCACCCGGGTAGCGGTAGTGCAGGCCACGCTCGACCTCTTTAATAAACCAGCTTTCCTCGGTCTCCCCATCGGGCACCGGGTAGCGCGGCATATAGTTTGCGCTCGTGTTGAACTCGGATCCGCACCGCTCAGCAATGAGCAGCGTATTGTCGCAGGCCTCGGGCAGCTCACGGAAGACGTGCCGCATCTCGGCCGCCGACTTCAGGTAGTAGCCGCTGCCGCTGAACTGGAAACGGTTGGGATCGTCCATGCGTGATCCCGACTGCACACACAGCAGCGCGGAGTGCGCCTCGGCGTCGGTCTCGTGCACGTAGTGCAGGTCGTTCGTGGCGACAAGCGGGATCTTCAGGTCGCGCGCGATTTCGATGAGGTCTTTTTTTACCCGGCGCTCAATGTCGAGGCCGTGATCCATCAGCTCACAGAAGAAGTTCTCCTTGCCGAAGAGATCCTGGAACTCCGCCGCAGCCTCACGCGCTTCCTTCAGCTGACCCAGGCGAATACGCGTCTGGATCTCTCCGGAGGGGCAGCCCGTGGTGGCGATCAGACCGTTGTGGTACTTCTGCAGCAGCTCTCGGTCCATGCGGGGCTTGAAGTAGTAGCCCTCGATCGAGGCGAGGCTTGAGAGGCGGAAGAGATTGTGCATGCCCTCGGTGTTTTGCGAGAGCAACGTCATGTGCGTGTACGCACCGGCACCCGACACGTCGTCGCCAGCACCGTCGCCCCAGCGCACGCGCGTGCGGTCACTGCGATGAGTTCCCGGGGTCACGTACGCTTCGATACCCACAATAGGCTTCACACCCGCGTCGTTTGCAGTCTTCCAAAAATCAAAAGCGCCAAAGGTGTTGCCGTGGTCCGTCACCGCAATCGCCGGCATATTCTGCTCGGCCGCCGCCTGAATCAGCGGTTTAACTCGCGCCGCACCATCGAGCATCGAGTACTCGCTGTGCACGTGCAGGTGAACAAATCCATCGTTTTCAGCCACAGAGGACGCCCCTTTCACAGACCCTTCAAGGGTACCCTGCTTCGATGTGAGATTTACGACCCAAGATACTTTCCGACGCGCGGAATTCGCCGAATCAACACCGTCACCAGCAGGCTCGGCACCATGACGAGCACTGTCAGCACGGGAACCGTCAGCCACACCGGGCCCGTGTCTGTTTCGAACCCGAGCTGTTTGTAGAGCCACTGAAAGAAGGGGTGAATGAGGTAGACCCCCAGCGAGTTTGCTCCCAGAAACATCACGACGCCAAGAGAACGACCGGTGAGGGTGAATCGTTCACCCCAGGCCCGCGCAAGCACAAACACGGCAACCGCGACGGCGGCCACGTTAATCGTCAGGTATCGATAGAACAGCTCGTCTGATTCCTCTTGCGCGTGCGACACCAGCACAGTGCCGACGGCGGTTGCCACAAGCCCCGCCAGCCCGGCAATGCTCAGCCAGATCACTGCCCGTCGCGAGAGCCGGCAGGTGCTGAGCAGGTACCCCAGCAAAAAGTAAGCCGAGTACCCAAGCACAAGCTCAAGCTTGATCGTTCCGAGCACCTCTGCGAGCAGCTCACCGGCAACGGGAATGCGCGTGAGCAGCGGGAACACAAACGCAAACGGAATCGCAAGCGCGACGAAATACCAGGCCACTCGTCGATCCCTCGCAATCAGCCGCAGGATCGGCACCACCAGATACAGGCCAGCCAAGGCCAACAGAAACCAGAGATGAAAGTGCCCGGTCACAAAGCGCGTGACAAATTCCGCCGGATCCCGACTGCCGCCCGGTCCGTACACCACAAGCACCGCATACAACAGTGACCAAAATGCGTACAACAGCAACAGTCGCGGAATACTCTTCCGAAACAACGAGTTCCAGGTGACGTCACGCTCGGGGTTCAGAAAGAGCGCTCCCGAGATCATCAGAAACACCGGCACGCAGTAGCGAAGCATCGAGCCGAACACCGCCAGGTCATCCCAGCGCGGATTGTCGGGGGTTAGCTCGTGCCACTCAGTAATCGAGACGTGCAGCATCACGACCGCGATGATCGCGACCACCCGCAACAGGTCAAAATACTGCACTCTCGAGACAGCACGTCGCTGCTCAACCGCCCTCCCCATCTGCACATGCTAACAAGCTGAGCACGCTAAAGTTGCGAAGGTGAGCGAATCTGCAGGTACCACCAACGCCCCCACCGTAAGCGTCATCCTTCCCGTCTACAATTCGATGCCGTATCTCACGGGCACCATGGAGTCCGTTCTCGCCCAAGACCTCCACAACATCGAGGTCATTGCCGTGAACGACGGCTCGACCGACGGCTCGGGCGAAGAACTCGACCGCTTCGCGGCGCTCGACAGCCGCGTCACCGTGCACCATCAGCCCAACAGCGGCTGGCCGGGGATGCCACGCAATCGTGGGCTCGAAATAGCACGCGGCACGTTCGTTATGTTCATGGATTCCGACGACACCCTGGCAGAAAACGCGCTGAGTTCACTGGTCAACATGGCAGAGGATCGCCAGGCAGACGTCGTGATCCCCCGCTTCCAGGGCACCGGCGGCCGCCAGGTGCAGGGTCTCTTCCTGAGCTTCCCGGAGGGCGACATTGGTCTCCCCCGCGCCATGGAGACACTCTCGCCGCAGAAACTCTTCCGCCGCAGCATGATCGAGCAGGATCAGCTGCGCTTTCCCGAGGGCAAGGTGCGGCTCGAAGACGGCATCTTTATCACCCGTGCCTACACGATTGCCCGCCGCATCGCGTTCTGCGGAACGGACCCGCTCTACTTCATTGCGGAGCGCGACGACGGTCAGAACATCTCCGCGCGCCCGATCGATCCCGACAACTATGTTTCCTCGTGCCGCAAGATCGCCGAGCTGCTGCGCGACGGTGTCCCGGATGCAAAGCGGTCCGAACGCCTCATCCGCCAGTTCTTCTCCCGCAAGGGGCTGCGCTTCTACGCGGCGAAGCGATGGCTGAAGTTTGACGCCGCTCGCAAGCAACGCTGGGTCACCCTGCACCAGCAGTTTCTGCAAGACTTTGTGTCATCCGAAAGTGACGCACTCATTCAGAACGTCACCGATCGCCGTAAGGTGATGCTGATCCGCGCGGGCGACGTTGCGGGCCTCGACCGCCTGATCTCCGCGGAGCAGGATCTCGTGCACACGAACCAGTACCTCGGTGGCACCCAAGCCGCGTACGGCGTTGAGCTTCTCATCGCGATCAAGGCCGAGGACGCCACGGGCGTTCTGGGCCAGAGCCGCACACCAGCTACCTGGCGGCTCAATACCGCGCGCCTCGTACACCGTGTGCTGCGCCCGTTTTTTGGCCACCACTTTGCCCGAGGCCTCAGCCGCAAACTCTCACAGTTCGCAGTCGGGCACGTACCGGGTGCCTATCTGATGCTGGCAGGTCGTCGGGTGCGAAACGCTATTGCCGTACCGGGTCGCCTGGTCGGCGCAGAGGGCGGGTCACTGCACTTCAGGTTTGTGCTGCCTGAACAGCTACTCAAGCGCTTTCCAGGCGAGCGAGTCGACATGTGGACCATCGCCGAAGTGCACCCGAACCTGAGCGGCCGCCAGGCGCGTGTCCGCACGGCTCCGCTCAAGAAGGGTCAGAAGCTCGGTGGCATCGCCTACGCCACAAACCAGGGCAACCTGAGCCTGGATCTGCGCAAGAAGCGCGGTTAACTACGCGTCGAGCACATCAATGGCGTGCTGCAGATCGGCTGGGTAGACACTCTCGAACTCAACGGGTTCGCCCGTGCCGGGGTGTCGGAAGCCCAGCCGCATCGCGTGCAGCCACTGGCGGTCAAGGCCGAGGCGCTCTGAGAGTGTCGGGTCTGCTCCGTACATCGTGTCGCCAACGCAAGGATGGCGCTGTGCCGACATGTGCACACGAATCTGGTGCGTGCGCCCGGTCTCGAGCTCTACCTCAAGCAGGGTTGCGTAGGGAAACGCCTCGAGCGTGCGATAGTGCGTGACGGAGTGTTTGCCCTCCTGCACCACCGCAAACTTCCACTCGTGGCCGGGGTGACGCCCAATCGCGCTCTCGATCGTTCCCGAGAATGGATCGGGGTGACCCTGCACAACGGTGTGATAAATCTTGTCGACCTCACGCTGCTTAAACGCGCGCTTCAGCCTGCTGTAAGCGCGTTCGCTCTTCGCAACGGCCATGAGTCCACTCGTGCCCGCGTCGAGGCGGTGCACAATGCCCTGGCGCTCTGGTGGGCCAGAGGTCGCGATCCGGTACCCGGCGCCCGCGAGTGCTCCAAGCACGGTGGGGCCGTCCCACCCCAGGGAGGGGTGCGCGGCGACGCCAGCGGGCTTGTCGACCACAACAAAGTCTTCGTCGTCGTAGATGATGCCAAGCTCTGGCAACTCGACCGGCACGATCTCGGGACCGGTCTTTTCTGCCCAGCTCACTTCAAGCCAAGAATCCGCGGTCAAGCGATCCGATTTGCCGAGCACTTTGCCGTCAAGCGATACGCCCCCGGCCTGAGCGACCTCGGCGGCGAAGCTTCGGGAAAATCCCATCAGCTTGGCTAGCGCGGCGTCGACCCGCTGCCCGGCAAGCCCATCGGGCACGGGCAGGCTACGGTGTTCCATCGTTACTTTCGCTGGGCTCGGGATCGGACTCGCGATCCTGCTCGACTTTTGCACCCCTGCGAGCGCGTGGTGTGCCATCGAGCGGCAACCCGAACAGGGTAATGAGCACAAACAGCACCATGCCGACCACGATGCCCATGTCTGCGATGTTGTAGATCGCGGGGATCATCCACGGGGTCGAGATGAAGTCGATGACGTGACCAACCGGAAAACCGGGGTCCCGCGTCAACCGATCAGTCAGGTTACCGAGTACACCGCCAAGCAGCAGGCCCAGGAAGATCGACCACGAGATCGAACGTAGGCGCCGGATCTGCCACAGGATCACCACAACAACCACGGCTGCAAGAATGGTGAAGATCCAGGTGGAGCCACTCGCCATGGAGAAGGCTGCACCCGGGTTGCGCACAAAGTGCCACTGCAAAAACTCGCCCAGAACGGGCACGGTTTCGCCCTCTGGCAGGTTTGCGACAACCCAGTTCTTCACGAGTTGGTCAGCGATGAAGACCGCTGCCGCTACCAAAAGCAGCAGCAGCGGTATCCAGCGCTTACGCGAAGCGGGTTGCTCGACTGTCGTTCCCGATGCCTCGGGAGTCTCGCTCACGCTCTCGATTACTGCAGGCCGTCAGGAGCGCCAGCGGGCTCGGGTGAGCCGTCAAGGCCGCGCAGCTGCGACTGAATGTAGGAGCGCAGCGTTGAGCGGTACTCGCTCTCGAACTGGCGAAGGTCTTTGATCTTGAACTGCAGATCGCTGCGCTCGTCGCCGAGCAGGCGAAGCTCATCAGCACGCTGCTTCTGCGCCTCTTCGATGAGCTGCTTAGCGGTGAGCTCAGCGTCTTCGACCATCTGGTCGCGCTTTGCCTGCGCCTCGCTGATGAGGCTGTCGCGAGTTGCTTCGCCCTCACGAACGTGCTTGTCGTGCAGTTCAAGTGCGAGCTGCAGCATTGCGCTCGACTTGACGGCGTCGGGCTGCGCAGCGTGCGTTTCTTGCACCGCGGGTGCCTCTGCCGGAGCTGCGGGAGCGACCGGTGCCTCTACGACGATGGTCTGCTCGGAAACGGCCTCTTCGGACGCACCGGAGCGAGCCTCGCAAGCCGCAAGCTTCTGGGTAAGATCATCGACCTGTGCCTGAAGCTCAGACTTCTCCACCTCGTGCTGGCGCAGCAATTCGACGATTGAGTCAAGGAAATCGTCGACCTGGTCGAGATCGTAACCGTCGCGGAACTTAGTGATCGTAAATTTCTGATTTACGACATCTTCAGGAGTCAAGGCCATCGTTACGTCTCTTTCAATTCGGTTTCACTCACGTGATCAGTACAACGCTAGCAAAAAAAGCCTGATTCTCGCAGCGCGCACCATTTTCTACTACAAATAGCCAGGAATGACCGCTAACAAGATCCAGCAAGACAGCATAGTAAGCAGCCAGCCAAGGTCCAAAGAAACCTGGCCGAGCCTGATGGGAGGGAGGAGGCGTCGGAACATCCGAATGGGCGGATCCGTCAGCGTATAGACAAATTCAACTGCAACAGCCATCGGGCCGCGCGGCCGGAAATTGCGGCTGAGCACACGAATCCAGTCGATCACGAACCGCGCCCAAAGAATGATCACAAAAATGCGCAGGGCGACACGGAAGAGTGTCAGAACCCCAAAAAGTATCTCCACGTTATGCGGAAGGCGTCACAAAGAACGAACCGCTGTCGTTCGGCGCCGATTCGTCGCTGCCAACCTCGATGTGCTCGGGGGTCAGCAGAAAGACCTTGCTCGTGACACGCTCGATGCGCCCGTTGAGGCCCATGGTCAAACCGCTCGCGAAGTCGATGAGGCGCTTTGCGTCTGGTTCGTTCATGCGCGACAGGTTGATGATAACGGGAAGACCGTCGCGGAAGCCCTCTGCGATCGACTTTGCGTCGCGGTACTCTGCGGGGTGAACCGTCAAAATCTCGTTCATCACGGGAGCGCCAGCCTGCCTGGTGGGCGTAACCCTACGCAGGGGCGTGACGGCCGCGCGCTGCGGAGCAGGGCGGCTGTTCTGAGGCTTCGCCGCCGGCGTGGCGGCAGAGCTCTGCTGCACCGACTGGGTCGGCTGCTGTGCCGTGGCGTTCTGGTCTTCGAGGTCTTCCTCGGCGAGTCCCAGGAACACCATGGTCTTCTTCAGCGCGTTACTCATTTTCTCTCCCAACGGTGCGGTGTCTTGAGACTACCGGTGCTCCGGCCGATTACCCGTGATTGCACTGCCAATACGAAGGTGTGTCGCGCCCGCCGCAATGGCCTCGACGTAGTCGTGTGTCATCCCCGCGGATATCGCCGAGGCACTGGCGTCAAGCGCCCGCACCCGATCCGAGTAACCCGCAAGGCGCTCGAACGCAGCCGCGGCGGGCTCTTCCAACGGCGCCACCGACATCACACCGCGCAGTCGCAGCGAGGGCGTTGCCAGCACTTTCTCGGCGAGAGCTTCGATCCCGTCGGGGGCAACTCCCCCGCGACCCGGGTCATCCGTAAGGTTGATCTGCACAAACGCATCAATCGTTCGCTCAGATTCGGGATCCGCGAGCGCATCAACGAGCCGCTCGCGATCAATCGAGTGGATCGCGTGTGCGTACCGCGCGGCCTGCCGCGCCTTCTTTGTCTGCAACTGGCCGATGAAGTGCCAGTTCAGATCAAGCTGCGCGAGCTCCTCGGCCTTTGCCTGGGCTTCCTGGTGACGATTCTCGCCAACGTCGCGGACCCCCAGCTCAGCGAGGGCAGCCACGAGGCTCGCGGGGTGAAACTTCGTCACCACGATGAGCGTAACGTCGCCAGCGTCTCGGGAGGCCTGCTTGCAGGCCTCAGCGATACCCTCCTGCACTTGTTGCAGGCGGGCACCGAGTTCCGGGTATGACGCCAGGGCTTCGTTTGCCAACGAATTACCTCAGGAACTCGGGAATGTCGAGGTCGTCATCGTCATCGCCGTCAAACGCTGGATCAGGCAGCTGCGCCTCAACGGGAGGGTTCGAAAGCACTTCACCGAACTGCCCCGTAGCGGGGCTGGAGAGCGATTCAGCACCCCCGGCGCTCACCGCGCCAACACCGGCGGCAATGCGGGCCGTGCTTGCAGCCTCATCGATGCCCTCGACGTGGCTGCCGCGGCGGCCACGCTCGACGGGAGCGGTCTGCGCGACGGGCTCATCGTCAAAACCAGCGGCGATCACCGTGACGCGCACCTCGTCACCGAGCGTGTCGTCAATGACCGTACCGAAGATGATGTTTGCCTCGGGGTGCACAACGTCTTGCACGAGGGTCGATGCCTCGTAGATCTCGCTGAGCGCGAGGTTCGAGGATCCCTGAATGGAGAGCAGCACACCGTGGGCGCCCTCAACCGAGGCCTCAAGCAGCGGCGAAGCAACGGCAAGCTCGGCCGCCTTAATGGCCCTGTCAGCACCCCGCGCCGATCCGATACCCATGAGGGCAGCACCGGCTCCCTGCATAACCGACTTCACGTCCGCGAAGTCAAGGTTGATGAGACCCGGGGTGGTAATCAGATCGGTGATACCTGAGACACCGGCGAGCAGCACCTGATCTGCTGCGGCAAACGCTTCGATCATGCTGATGCCCGGCTCGCTGATGTCGAGCAGGCGGTCGTTTGGCACAACGATGAGCGTGTCGACGGCCTCGCGCAGCGTGTGCACACCGGCATCGGCCTGGGCAGCACGGCGCTTGCCCTCGAAGCTAAAGGGACGGGTCACAACACCGATGGTGAGCGCACCGATCGACTTTGCGATCCGCGCCACGACCGGAGCAGCACCGGTGCCGGTGCCACCACCCTCACCCGCGGTAACAAAGATCATGTCGGAGCCGGCGAGAGCCTCTTCGATTTCCTCGGCGTGGTCCTCGGCTGCGCGACGCCCCACCTCGGGATCGGCGCCAGCGCCAAGTCCGCGAGTGAGTTCGCGTCCGATATCGAGCTTGACGTCGGCGTCGCTGAGCAGCAGCGCCTGCGCGTCGGTGTTCACGGCAATGAACTCAACTCCGCGCAGACCAAGCTCGATCATGCGGTTGACAGCGTTGACGCCACCGCCGCCAACACCGACGACCTTGATCACCGCGAGGTAGTTCTGGTTCGTTGACACGTGGTTCCTCCGCCCCTAACCCTAAACCTCTACCTGAAGTTAAAAGTTAGTATCGCCGTATACATTTCCTGGGCACCAAGGTATGTCCCAGGGAGGCAAGTCGCCCGGAGACACGCCGAAACTACTGGAAGACGGGGGCCTCAGTTGATGAAACGTCGATGCGCGTGACCGCGCGATCGCCAAGGGCACCCAGCATCGAGGTGAGCACAACGGCCTTTTTCTTCGAGAGTTCGGCGTCGCCCCACATCACTTCAACCCCGCTCGCGAGCTTGAGGGTCACGTCCTGACCGCTTGAGGCGGTGATCGACACAACCTGCGCGCGCAGTTCGGCCGGCATGTCGCGCAGCACGCGGGCTGAAGCGGCGAAGGCCTTCGACTTTTTGTCTGATGCTGGGCCGCTCGCGAGTGGTACTCCCGCTGGCGGGGCCTCCGCGGTTCCAAGCATGACACCCGCCGCATCGTAGAGCTGGAACGCGCCACCCTTTTCGATCGACAGCACCGGTACACGCTCCTCAATACGTACTTTGAGCGTGCTCGGCGGGATCACCTCCATGGAATACCGCTCGATCCCGGGGAAGGGCTCGAGGGCATCTCGGATCGCGGAATCCTGAACAAGCGCGAGCGGCACTCCCCTAAAGTCCGACAGTGCCTTTTGCAGGTCTTCAACTTTGACGCTTGTGGCACCCTCGATCTGCACATCACGCACCGCCATGAGGGGCGTAAAAACCCCCACTGCCACAAAGAGCGCAAGCGCGGCAACGGTTCCGAGCGCGATAAACCAGTTGCGCCGACGCCGACGCGTATGCGCCGAGAATCTGCGGCTCTCTCGCTTCTGCTGAGACTTCACCCGGCGAGCGGCCTCACGCAGCTGTCGCTCTGCCTCGGCTACCGGGTCGGGCTCCGCCCGATACACCGGCTCCGAGGCTGACTCGAGGTCGTTTGACGCCTCAGATTGAAACCTGCGCAGCACGCCGCTCAGTCGTCGCGAATGATCGGGGGCCGGGTCTTCGTCAGTTTCCGGCACCGATGGGACCGGCACCGATGGAACCGACACCGACGCGATCGGCTGCTCATCGGGCTCCTGCCGATCCGGCAACCGGTCAAACCCGCCTGGTCGTTTCACTTCGCTGCAGGCTCCGCGACGTCGAAGCGGTTCTGCAGCGCTGCCACGATCTGCGGGATGATCTGGTAGACCGTTCCGCAGCTCATCGTGACCATCACGTCACCGGGCTTGGCGATTTCAGCGAGGTAATCCGCGGCGTTCTGCCAGTTGTCAAGGTAAGCCACCTTTGAGGCATCGTTGAAGTCGCGGGACACCAGCTCGCCTGTCACACCGGGCACCGGATCCTCGCGCGCGCCGTCAACCGCGAGCACCACCGTGTGATCGGCACCCTGTTCAAGCGCCTCCGCGAACTCGCGGTGGAAGGTACTGGTTCGGCTGAAGAGGTGCGGCTGGTGTACCGCGATCAGGCGCCCCTCACCGACCACAGCGCGGGCCGAATCAAGGAGCGCTGCAACCTCGGTCGGGTGGTGAGCGTAGTCGTCGTAGACACGCACACCCGCAACATCCGCGTGAAATTCAAAGCGACGCTTTGTGCCACCAAACTCTGCAATGGCGGCCAGGGCGGCGCCCGGTTCGTGTCCAAGGGCGGTCAGTACGGCAAGCACACCAACGGCGTTCAGGGCGTTGTGGCGGCCATACACACCGAGCTGTGCGTCGAAACGGTTGCCGTCGATCTCGACCCCAAAGCGCACGAGGTCGGAATCATCAACGTCGACCAGTCGCACATCGGCATCTGCGGCCTCACCGAAGGTGCGAATCGGTGTTGTTGTCCCCGCCGCACGGAGGGCAGCGAGCACTTCAAGCGCCCCCTTGTCATCGGCAGAGATCACGATCTGTTCGGTGGCACCACGGGCGAAGTCGACAAACGCCTGCATGAACGCTTCACGGGAGCCGTAGAAGTCGAGGTGTTCCGGGTCTACGTTGGTGATGAGCGCAACTGCCGTCTCGTAGAGCAAAAATGACTTGTCAGACTCGTCTGCCTCAATTGCAAACAGTTCGTCCGCGCCCGCGCCCGAACTCACTCCCAGCGACTCGATGATCCCGCCGTTCACAAAAGACGGATCGAGCCCGAGACCGAGCATGCCCGTAACGAGCATGCCGGTCGAGGTGGTTTTGCCGTGGGCACCGGCAACCGCCACCACACGCCTATTGCGCGACAGCCAGGCGAGCGCCTGGGAGCGGTGCAGCACCGGTAGGCCCTTTGTGAGGGCCAGCTGATACTCGGGATTATCTTGCCAGAGCGCTCCGGTCACAACGAGCGTGTCGGCGTCACCGACGTTCGCGGCGTCGTGGCCGATCGCGACCTTGATGCCGAGCTCTTCGAGCGCTTTGGTCGAGTAGTTTGCGCTGCGATCGGATCCCGTGACCCGAACCCCAGCCTGATGCATCATGCGGGCGATTCCGCTCATGCCTGACCCGCCAATGCCAACAAAGTGGACGTTACCGAGATCGGCGGGAATCTTCAGATCGAGATCAGGGTAAATCATCGGGGCTCCTTCTGGGGGTCTGCCCGTCAAGAATAGCGCTATGCGGCTTGGAAGATCACACGAGCTACCCCGCCAGCGCCTCCCGCACCATCTCGAGCAGTCGCTCGGTGCCATCAAGCGAGCCCGCGCTGCGTGCCCGGGCCGACATATCGGCGAGACGCGTCTCGTCTCCCAGCAACGGGATAAGCGTCTCCCGCACCCAAACAGGTGTCAGCTCGGTGTCTTCAACAAGAAGCGCGCCCCCCGCAGACACCACACTCGCCGCGTTAAAACGCTGCTCGCCATTCCCATGGCTGTAGGGAACAAGAACCGCGGGCACACCGAGGCCAGCAAGTTCACTCACCGTCGTGGAACCGGCGCGCGAGACTGCAAGGTCACAGGCGGCAAACGCGAGATCCATGCGGTCACAGTAGGGAATGACGCTGTAACCGGGCACACCGGGATCCTCGAGCTCCGTGAGCCCACCCCAGACGTGCAGCACCTGCACACCGGCTGCGGTCAAGTCGGCAGCTGCCGAAGAAATCCCGTGGTTGATCGCGCGGGCGCCCAGGGATCCCCCGGTCACAAGAAGTGTGCGCCGTTCGGGATCGAGGCCAAAATGTTCGCGAGCACTCGCGCGCAATCCGGCACGATCGAGTCCCGTGATCTCGGGCCGCAGCGGCATCCCCGTTACTCGGGCCCCCGCGATGGGGGTGCCGGGGAACGTCACGGCAACAAAGTTCGTGTTGCGCGCGCCCAGTTTGTTTGCCATTCCGGGCTTCGCGTTCGCCTCGTGGATCACGTACGGAATGTTCTCGGCCTTTGCCGCTCGATACGCGGGGGCAGCGGCGTAACCGCCAAAGCCCACAACAACGTCGATCCCCCTAGAGCGGATCAACTCGCGCACCTCGCGCACCGCACCCGCGAAGCGCGCAGGAAACTTCAGCGCCGCTGCGTTCGGTCTCCTCGGAAACGGGAGCCGGGCGATGAATGCCAGCTCGTAACCGCGCTCGGGCACAAGCCTGGCCTCGAGCCCCTCGCGGGTGCCAAGAACGAGCACCTCCGCGTCGGGTTCCTGAGCACGAATAAGGTCGGCGAGGGCTAGCAGCGGGTTTACGTGTCCCGCGGTGCCACCTCCTGCAAGCAGATAGCTGGTCATCGCAGAAGCTTACCCTCCGCGAGCTCTCGCTGGTACAGCGTGCCGTCGCGCGCGATCGAAATCACCACGCCCATTGCGACCAAACACGCAATGAGCGCCGTGCCTCCCGAACTGATGAGCGGAAGGGGAACACCGAGAACCGGCAGGATCCCGACGACCACGGCAATGTTGACGAAGGCCTGGCCGATGATCCAGACCATCACGCCGCCCACAACCGCCTTGCCAAAACGATCCCTCGCCCGCGCAATGACACGCAGCATCACGAGGGCGAGCACCACAAACATTGCCACGACGAGAATGGCGCCGATGAGCCCAAGCTCTTCGCCAATGATCGCGAAGATGAAGTCGTTGTCTGCCGCGGGAAGCCAATTCCACTTCGCCTTCGAGCCGCCCAAACCAACACCAAAGAGTCCGCCACCCGCGAGCGCCCATTTACCGTGCAGGGCCTGCCAGCCAAGCCCACTGTAGTCAGAGTCACCGTCAGCGTGCCCCAGGAGGCGGGCCATACGGTTCGGGCTCGTCACGAGGAAGAAAATCACTGCGAGCACCCCACCGAGCACAATGACCCCGAGCGACTTCCAGCTGACTCCCCCGAAGTACAGCGCGCCAATAACAAGCGCCGCCATAATCATGACAGTGCCGAGATCATCACCGAGCAGCACAAGGCCGAGTGCGAGTACCGCCCCGGGAAACACAACTGGAATCAGCTCGTGCTTCATCTCGCCAAGTAGCGGCTCCTTTTTCAGCAGCACCGCGCCGATCCACACCACCAACGCAAGCTTGAGCGTCTCTGAGGGCTGGGCGCTAAACGAGGTACCGATCTGGATCCAGTTGCGGTTACCGTAAACCTCAACTCCGAGCGGAGTAAACACCAGCAACTGCAAGAACAGGCCTATGCCGAACAGCCACCAGGCCCAACGCTTCCAAAAGGTTACCGGCATGGCCGCGGCGAGCAGCATAAGTGGAAGCCCGATCAGCGCAAACGTTGCTTGACGCCATAGCCCACCGAAGAATCCCTGTCCAGCCACATACGACGTGATCGAAGACGCCGAAAGCACCATGATCAGCCCGAACCCCACCAGCAACAGGGTGATGGCGTAGAGCGCAGCAACCGTACGGTCTGTTCCAGCTCTGAGAGAGGCACCCAAACTTATACGGGTCTGGGCGCCAAAAGCACCGGGATTACTCCCCGCCGACACCCGCGGCTCCTCCGGTCAACTCACGGACCGCATCCTGGAAACGACGGCCGCGATCTGTGTAACCCTTGAACTGGTCAAGCGATGCCGCCGCTGGTGAGAGCAAAACCGTGTCGCCGGACTGGGCGATCCTCGCAGCCGCCGCAACCGCCTCAACCATAATCAGGTCGGGATCCGACGTCGCAACCTCAACAAAAGGCAGCTCACCCAGGTGGCGCGTCAGCGCCGCCATCACCTCGGTACGCTCCGAGCCAATCACAACCGCACCCCGCAGCTTCGGGGCGTGCGTGAGCACGAGCTCGTCAATGTCGACTCCCTTGAGCTGGCCGCCAAGAATCCAGACGACCTCGCTCAGGGCCCGCAACGACGCATCTGCGGCGTGCGCATTCGTGGCCTTGGAATCGTCGATCCAGCGGATGCCCTCGTGTTCACCGAGCTGCTGGGCCCGGTGGGGTGAGGGCTGAAAGCTGAGGATCGCGCTCGCGACCTCGGTGGGTTCAACCCCGCGAGACCGCGCGAGTGCACTCGCAGCCAGAATATTTTGCACCATGTGAGGAGCCGCGGTTCCGCGCTCAAATAGTTCGTCGACCGTCACTAGCTCAAAGGCCTCGTTGCGGCGCTCCGCGTGGAATCCGCGGTCAACCAAAATGCCCTCGATCACACCAAACCCGCTCGGCGGCGGTGTATCTAGGCCAAAGCTAATAGCGCGCGCACCCTCAACAACATCGGCGTTCTCCACCATCTGCTCGGTTGCAAGGTCTGCCCGGTTGTACACGCAGGCGACCTGGGTGTTCTCGTACACCTTCGCTTTTGCGGCACGGTACGCCTCGGGGCTGCCGTGCCAGTCGAGGTGATCGTCTGCGATGTTGAGGCAGGCGCTCGCGTAGGGTGAGATCTCGCCCAGGCGTTCAAGCTGAAAGCTCGAGAGTTCAACGACCAGCGCGTCGTAGCCCTGCGGATCACGCAGCGCGTCCAAAATCGGCGTGCCGATGTTGCCCGCCGGTGTCGCGCGCAAACCACCGGCAACGAGCATGTGCGCGGTGAGTTCGGTCGTTGTGGTCTTGCCATTGGTGCCGGTGATGCAGATCCAGTCGGCGATCCGCGCGGTCTTATCGCGCAGCCGCCAGCCCAGCTCAATGTCGCCCCACACAACAACGCCGTTCTCGGCCGCCCACGTGGTGAGCGGGTGATCAGGGCGATACCCGGGAGACACAATGACCAGCTCGGGGTCAAACACCCGCAGGTCCGTGAGCTGACCGTCGTTGTTGTCGTCGCAGTAGCGTTCTGAACCGATGACGTCGAGTAGGCGCTCGCGATCCGGGTCGGGGGCGCCGTAAATCACCCGCACGCGCGAGCCCAGCTCCACGAGTGTGTCCGCGACCGAAAAGCCGGTTACGCCGAGGCCGAGCACAGCGACCCGAAGCTCGCTCCAGTCGTGGTGCCAGCTCGAAAGGGCCAGCACTCGATCCCGCACCGCGTTTGTCTGTTCTTGCGTCACTGCTGCAGCAACCATTCTCCGTAAAATCCACCAATGCCTGCGATCACAAAGAGCGCCGCGATTATCCAGAAGCGCACAACCACCGTCACCTCGGCCCAGCCTTTGAGTTCAAAGTGGTGGTGGATAGGGCTCATCAGGAAGATACGTTTGCCCCGCGTCACTTTGAAGTAGGCGCGCTGCAGGATCACGGATCCCGATTCGATAATGAAGAGACCGCCGAGCAGCACAAGCAGCAGTTCGGTCTGGGTGAGGATCGCAAACGCAGCAATCGCGCCGCCAAGGCCGAGAGAGCCGGTATCGCCCATGTACACGTGTGCGGGGCTCGTGTTCCACCATAGGAAGCCACCGAGCCCGCCGAGGAAGGCCGCCGCAACAACCGCGAGATCCATCGGATCGCGCACGAGGTAGCAGCCGGCTTCGTAGGCGGTGCTGAAGCAACTCTGCGAGGCCTGCCAGAAGCCGATGATCATGTAGGCACCAAAGACCATAATCGAGGCGCCACCGGCAAGGCCGTCAAGCCCGTCCGTGACGTTCACGGAGTTGGTGGTCGACACAACAATCACGATGACCCAGAGCACAAACAGGCTGATGCCGAGGATCGTGCCGAAGGACATGAAGTCGAAGGGGAGATCGCGGAAAATCGAGATGTGGGTCGACCCCGGGGTGAATCCCGCGTCGTTCGGAAAACGGAGCGCAAGGAAGGCAAACACGATCGCCACGAGCACCTGGCCACCAATTTTCGCCCAGCCGCCAAGGCCGAGTGACTGCTGCTTGCGGGTCTTCAAGAAGTCGTCGATAAAGCCGACCGCTGCGGAGCCAACGGCCATCAGGATCACGAGTAGCGCTGACGGTGTCGGCTGCTCCCCCATCAAGAACTTGCCGAGGAAGTAGGCGATGACGGCGCCAGAGATGAAGATCAGCCCACCCATGGTGGGTGTGCCACGCTTCGCAAAGTGCGACTCGGGCCCGTCTTCACGAATGAACTGTCCCCAAGACAGCTTGCGGAAACCGCGCACGAACAGCGGCGTCAGCAGCAGCGAATAGAGCAGCGAGAAGCCACCCGCGATCAACAGGGCGATCATGCGAAAGCCTCTCCAAGTCGGTCACCGAGGAATCGAAGTCCCGCGGAGTTAGAAGATTTTACGAGCACTGTGTCGTTCGGTTGCAGCGTGCTCATCAGGTAGTCGAAGGCTTCATCCTGCTCTTCGAAGAACACACTCTCGCCATCCCACGAGCCCTCGTTAATGGCGCTGATGTGAAGTTGGCGAGCTTCTTTACCCACAACCACAAGCTCATTGATGCGCAGGCGCACGGCCTGCAGCCCGATACGAATGTGCTCCTCGATCGAGTACTCGCCGAGTTCGCTCATGGCTCCCAGCACGGCAACCGAGCGCCCGTCTGGCTTGCGAATCTGCGCGAGGGTGCGGATTCCCGCCGCCATCGAGTCTGGGCTCGCGTTGTAGGCGTCGTTCACGATTGTGACGCCGTCACGGCCGCCCATCACCTCCATGCGCCAGCGCGCTGCCTTGGTGGCGCTCTGCAGAGAATCCACAATCTCGCCGAGACTGAGGCCCAGCTCGTGGCCGACCGTCGCCGCCGCGAGGGCGTTGGTGACGTGGTGCTCGCCGAGCACGTGGAAATTGACGGGAGCGGACTCACCGTCGATGTGCAGCGTAAAGCGGGTGCCAGCAGCGTCGGAGTCAATGTCGCTCGCGCGCACGTGCGCCTCGGGGTGCAGGCCGAACCAGCGCACTCGGGCCTGCGTCAGCTCCGCCATGCGCGAGACGTGAGGATCATCCCTGTTGAGTACCGCCACCGCGGAGTCCGGCAGATCCCGAACCATCTCGCTCTTGGTGCGGAACGTGGTCTCGATGCCACCAAATTCTCCGGCGTGCGCGAGCCCAACGGTGAGCACAACACCGATGCTTGGCGGTGCCATGGCCGTCAGCCGCGCAATCTCACCCTCGGCGCTCGCACCCATCTCGGCAACGAGCGTGCGGGTGTCTTGCTGCACACGCAGCATGGTGAGCGGGCCGCCCACCTCGTTGTTAAACGACTTTTCTGAAGCGACCGACGATCCGCGTCGCTCCGCCATCGCGGCGACGAGGTTTTTGGTCGTGGTCTTGCCGTTCGACCCGGTAATCCCGACGATTGTCAATTCACCGGCCGCACGCACGCGATGCACCACCGCAGTCGCGAGCTGACCGAGTGCGATCGTCGCGTCGGCGACCACAATCTGCGGCACTCGATCGTCGACCTCACGCTCAACAACGAGCAACGCGGCGCCCGCGTCGACCGCTTTCGCAACAAAAAGGTGGCCGTCAGTTTCTTCACCGCGACGGGCGAAGAAGATCTGCCCCGCTTTTACCTCGCGCGAGTCGGTCTGCGACTCCCCGCTGACAATGGTGTCCGCCGACACAGAGTCGACTGATCCGCCGATTACAAGCCGCCCGTTCATGGCCGCCGCAATCTCGGCGAGCGTCAGATCAATCACGTGAGCAATCCTGCCTCGCGGAGCGCCCCGCGTACTTCATCACGCGCCGAGTAGGGAATCATCTGCCCAGCGACTTCTTGGTAGTCCTCGTGTCCGGGACCGGCATATAGAATAACGTCCCCCGGCTCAGCAAGCGAAATAGCGAGCCTCACCGCGCGCCGCGGATCGCCCTCTTCGATCACCGTTGCGTGGTTTGCGGATCGCGCGCCGGCCAGTAGCTGAGCGCGAATTTGCTCCGGTGGCTCGGATCGAGGGTGGTAGTCGCAGATGATCACGGTGTCGGCGTGAGCCCCCGCGATCCTGCCCATCTCCTCGCGTTTGGTTGTGTCTCGGTCGCCATCGGCGCCAAACATAAAGATGATCTTTCCGGGAGCGACTTCGCCAAGGGCCTCCAGCATCGCCTCGAATGCGCCCGGTGTGTGGCCGTAGTCAACGTAAAACCGGGGGCTGTGTTCGCCCGCGTGGTCACTCATCTCTTCAAGACGCCCCGGAATATAGACCGGGATCAGACCGTTCTCGAGCCCCGCTTCAACCTGGGCAATCGGGATCCCGGCCTCGTGCAGCATGATGAGCGCGAGCGCAGCATTCTCTGCCATGAACCGACCGAACACGGGCACCCGACCGCGAAAGTGCTCACCAGACGGGCCCTGCAAAACAAACGAGACTCCGTCGAGCGTTTGCCGTGTAATCGCGAGGTGCCAGTCGGCCTGCTGCCCAAACTCGGTTGCAAGCCTGGTCACGGGAATCTGAGACTCGCGCGCGATCCTCTGCCCATACGGCGAATCGACGACCACCACACCACGCGCGGCGTGCTCGGGCGCGAACAGCGCGAGCTTCGCCGCGAAGTACGTCTCCATGTCGCCGAAGTCGTCTAGGTGGTCCTGCGAAAAATTGTTGAAGGCAACCACGTCGAAGTGCACACCGTCGATGCGGTGTCGTTCGACAGCGTGCGCCGAGACCTCAAGCGCAACCGCGTCAACCCCTGCCTCTCGCATGCGTGCGAGCAGGCCGTGCAGCTCGGGCGCCTCTGGGCTCGTCAGGTTGCTCGTAATCACCTCGGCGCCGATGCGCCTTTCAGCGGTCGAGCTGAGGCCGGGCGTGAATCCCGCTGCGCTCAGTAGCTCGGCGAGCATGTAGACAACACTCGTTTTACCGTTTGTGCCAGTGATGCCAAACGTTTTGGCGTCGAAGCGCTCGTCGGTTCCGTAAATGGTCGCCGCGACTTCACCGGCAATCTGGCGCGGGTGAACCGACGTAACCAGAATCGGCATCGCGATCTCGGCGTTCTTAAACGCGGTGGCGGCAAGTTCAGCACCATCCGCATCGGTCAGGATCGCGACCGCACCCAGTTCAGCAGCCTGTTTTGCGAATTCCGCGCCGTGGCGCAGCGCTCCCGGTATACCCAGGTACAAATCCCCAGGTCGCACGTCGCGGGAATCGAGAGTAGCTCCCGTCGCCTCCGCGTTACCAGCCTCACCAACAGCCCTCAGCGAAAACCGCTCCGTCAGGGAGGCCAGAGATACCGGCGTCGGTGCCTTGGGTCGAATGCTGAGTACGTCTCCGGAACTCACGTGTTTTTGCCTCCTGGGCGGGGTGTGCGATCAATACAACGTTGGGTACGGGGTGAACTCTCCAGTGGACGGCGGAATGTGGAACGTGCGGATCGTAGCCTCGGCCGCGTCGTGGAACGCGGCGATGGCCGCCACGCTTCCATCATCCACCGAGTCGGAGAACCCAATAGATGCTACCGCGACGTACTGCGGGTTATCGGCGGGGAACACCCCGGCGAATGAGTTGACGTAGCCGTCGGTTCGGTAGAGACCGGTGTTCGGGTCCACTTCCTCCGCGGTTCCCGTCTTGCCAGCTACGCGGTAGCCGGGGATCGCGAGATTCTTACTGAACCAGCCCTGAGTCGCAACGGTCTCCATCAAGCCCATCATCTGCTGGGCAGTCTCGGGTTTCACGACCTGTACCGGGTCTCCGTGTTTGGGCACCACGGTTTTTCCGTCACCCGTTTTGCACGATTCGACGAGGGTCGGCGGCACACGCTTTCCACCGTTTGCAAGTGCCTGATAGACACCCGCGGTCTGCACGATGGTGGAGGAGAGTCCCTGCCCGAACATGGTGTTGTAAGAAGTTTGGGGATCCCACTTGTCAACGGGGGCCAACATCCCGGAGTCTTCCAACGGCATACCCGCTTCAGTCGCGATGCCAACACCGAACTTGCGCAGGTAGTCGTAGCGCACCTGAGGGGTGAGTCTAGCGCCCAGCATCGAAGTGCCCACGTTTGAGGACCGAGTCAAGATTCCCGCAAGGGTCCACGGCATTACCTCGTGGCTGAAGGCGTCCTCAAAGTACACATCTGGCTCAGGTCGCCAGTTTTCAGGGGTCGCGTTCTGGGTCTCGGGGGTCGCCTCGCCCTGATCGACCAGCGCTGCCGCGGTGATCATCTTAAATGTTGACCCTGGCTCGTAGGGCGCCACAAAGGATCGCGCCTCACGTTTCGTGGGGTCGGAGGCATCAACGTCGTTGGGATCCACGGAGCCGTCCTCCGCAACCGCCACGAGTTCACCGGTCTTGACATTCATGATGACCAGGTAACCGTACTCGGCGTTCACTTTCTGCGTCTGCTCGTTGATGATCTGCTGGGCTTGCCATTGCAGATCACGATCAAGCGTCAGCTTGACCGTGCCACCGTCGATCGTTTTCTGGGTAACCACAACACTGCCCGGCAGCGGCACACCGTCCGCGCTGCGCTCGTAATTCTCGGTGCCATCAATACCCGTGAGGCACTTGTCCTGTGACAGTTCGATACCGGCTTGCGGTTTATCTTCAGCCCCAGAGAACCCAATGATGTTTCCCGCGACCGCCCCGTTCGGGTAGGTCCGGGTCATGTGCGTGCTAAACGTGAGCCACGGAATGTTGAGTGCCTTCAGCTTGTTCAGCACAGTGAGGTCAACTGAACGCTTGACGTACGCGAAGTCTGACTTCTTGTTCTTCTTCAGCGCGTCGTCAACCGTTTTCTGAATCTCACTTGCCTTCTGGCCGGTGATCGCACCGATCTCCTCAAAGGCCTCTTTCGCGGTGACGTTGATCGTACCGACGCCGCCCTTCGGGTCTGGCCGGGTAAACACTCCCCCGTTCAGCCTCGTGTTTTTGGGCGAGAGCTGCACGTCGTATCGGGCGTCCGTGGTCGCCAGCACCACGCCGTTACGATCAACGATGTCACCGCGCATGCTCGGAATCTCAACGGGCACGGCACGCTTATCTTTTGCGTCCTCGTTCAACGCCGCGGCCGACACCAACTGCACGTCAGTCAGTCTCACCAGAAAGGCCAGCGAGGCGACCACAACGAGCGCTAGGGCAATTACGCGGCGAAACCGCGGTTGGCGCAGTCTCAACATCCCGCTCCTCACGTCTGTAACCGGGCCTAGTGCGTGTCTGGCGCCGGAAGTTTACCCTTCCACCGTACCGGCGCGTCAGTTGACTTGGCGGTAGTGGCAGCTGGGAGTCCGGTGTTACGGGAGACGGACACACCCTGTGCGTCGACCGTCGGCAGAGTGCTCAGTGTGGCGTTGGGCACGAGGTTGCTGTTCGCCTCCGTGGTCATCGAATCTAGCGAGCCAAGAATCGCACCGGTGCTGAGTTGCAGCGTCGCGGGCTGCACGTTCTGCACCATGCCCTGCGCGGCAGCGTTTGCGGCAAGGTTCTGCGGCGAAGCGAGCTTGTCGACGTTCTGCGAAAGCAGTCGTTGCACACGACCAAGGTCGCGCTTCTCGATCTCGAGAGCGCGTACCTCGTAGGCGCCCTGCGAAATGGCGATGCTGAGGCCAAGCTGCGCTGCGAGAATTCCGAGCACAATACCAACCGATACAAGAGCACCGATCAGTGGGCTCTTTCTGACGCGTTTGGGGGCCTCGGCGAGCCGCAGGGGTCGCTCGGTCGGCTCGGGCAGCGGTGCGACCGCCCCGAGTAGCCTGTCTCGGTCTAGTTCGAGTGGAACGGTAACGCTCATTCCACACCCCTTACTCGTTCAGCGGCGCGCAAGCGCACCGGGATTGCCCTTGGGTTCTGGGCACGTTCTTGCTCGTCCGCGAGTTCCGCGCCGCGGGTAAGCAGGCGGAACTCGGGACGATGTTCAGGAAGTTCGACGGGCAGCCCGGCCGGGGCCGTCGAACGGGATCGCTGCGCAAGCTCTCGCTTCACGAGACGATCCTCGAGTGACTGGTAGGCCATGATGACGGCGCGGCCGTTCAACGCAAGCAGGTCAAGAGCCGCGGGGATCGCGCGCTCGAGCACTGAAAGTTCGCTGTTGACCTCGATCCGCAGCGCTTGGAAGACACGCTTTGCGGGGTGTCGCTGGTCACGCACTGCAGCGGGTGTTGCCTGCTGCAAGATGTCAACCAGCTGTCCGCTTCGCTCGATCGGTGTTTCGGCCCGGGCCGCAATGATGGCCCGCGCGTACCGTGCTGCGAGCGGCTCTTCGCCGTAGCGCTCAAAAATCGCGCGCAGCCGCCCCTCGGGGGCAACCGCCAGCACCTCGGCTGCGGTCTCACCACTGCTCTGGTCCATGCGCATGTCGAGTGGCGCATCCTGCGCGTACGCGAATCCGCGTTCTGCCTCGTCCAACTGCAGTGACGAGACGCCCAAGTCAAAGAGCACTCCATCGATGCGGTTGAACCCGGCACTGCGCACGGCCTCGGCAATTTCGTCGTAAACCGCGTGCACAAGAATCGCCCGCTCGCCAAACCGCGCAAGCCTGTTCCCTGCCAGTCGCAAGGCCTCGGTGTCGCGATCCAGGCCGATCAGTGTGAGGCCTGGGTGAGCCTCGAGGAGTGCCTCGCTGTGCCCGCCCATGCCGAGCGTCGCGTCAACAACCACGGCGCCCTCTTGCGAGGCAGCCGGGGCAAGGAGTTCAAGGCAGCGTTGCAGCAGCACCGGAGTGTGCAGCGCGCTTGCATCACGTTCATCGTGTTGAGTCATGTGTCTCCGGGCTAGAACATGCCCGGAATCACCTCCTCTTCGATGTCAGAGAATGCAGATTCCTGAGCCGTCAGGTAGGCCTGCCAAGCTTCGGCATCCCAGATTTCAGCTCGGGATCCCGCGCCGATCACGGCAAGCTCACGGTCAAGCCCCGCGTACTCGCGAAGGCCGGCGGGTATCGTCACTCGAGACTGCTTATCCGGGGTTTCCGGGTGGGCACCCGACAGAAACACACGCAGGTAGTCACGCGCCTGCTTTGAGGTGACGGGTGCCTGTCGAATGCGCTCGTGCATCGAGGCAAACTCCGCCTCACTGAACACGTAGAGGCAGCGTTCCTGTCCACGAGTGATCACAAGTCCGTCAGAGAGCTCGTCACGAAACTTCGCGGGAAGGATCAGCCGTCCTTTGTCGTCAAGGCGAGGCGTGAAGGTTCCCAAAAACATGGCACCTCTCCTCTCCCTGACGCGATCAACGACCCCAGACTACTCCACTTTCCTCCACTTGAATGACTTTTTGCTCCACTTCGTTGCAGCGGAGCCAGACTTGCCCGTCATTACGCCAAGTTTTTTGGCGCGCCAAAGCGACCTGCTGACGCAATTGGTCGCGAGAGATCGCCAAAGAAGCGACCAACAGCGCACTCATCGATCATTTGTGGAGCAAAGTGGAGCAAAAGTGGGACGCAGAAGCGCGCAACAAAAAAGGGATCGTGGCCGAGGCCACGATCCCTAGATTGTGCTTACTACGCGAGCGGTACTACCGGTCGCCTTCCATACGCTCGTCCCAGCGGCGCTCCATGCGCTCGCTAAAGGACTCGCGCTCTTCCGCTTTCTTCTTCGACGAGTCGCCCTCAGGCGTTTCTTCAGCTTCTGGGCCGCGCGCAAACATAAGAAGTACCCCACCCAGCATGGCGGCAAAGCCGATTAGCCCCAGCCATAGCTGTTGGGCAGCAACTCCGCCGATCAGCACGCCGATGCCGACGATGCAAACAACGATGCCCAACACGAGTGAACGGTAATTTGTACGAGTGCGACGCACGGAAGCGGTCTGCATAACGTCAGCTTCGCTGCGATAGAAACCACGTTCCATTTCGTCCAGCAGCCGCTGTTCGTGCTCTGACAGAGCCATAACACCCTCCTGCGGTCGATGGATCCTGATGTCACAACAGTCTACGCTGCCCCACCACGGCTAGGCTAGTTGCGTGCACGAAACGACACGACTCGCAGGCCTTATTCAGGAGCGGATCTCCGATACCCTCTCGAACCACCGGCGCAACCTTGAACCACTCGGCCGCGATACTGAGCCCCTTCTCGATGAGGCACTCGGATTCCTCTCGGGCGGCAAGCGATTCCGCGCTCAGTTTGCCACTCTCGGTTACCGGGCCGTAAAGCCTCTCGACCTAGCCGGAGAGGTCACCCCAGAATTTGGTGCGGTTCTTGACGCTGCCTGCGCGCTTGAGCTGTTCCACGCCGCTGCGCTGATCCACGACGATCTCATCGACCGTTCCGACACGAGGCGCGGCCGCCCGTCCACCCACCGCCTTTTCTCCGCCATGCACCAGCAGCACGGCTGGCGCGGAGCCTCTGAGCACTTTGGACTCGCGGGAGCCATCTTGCTTGGCGACCTGTTGCAGTCGTGGGCCGACGAACTCATGCAGGCGGCCTGTGATGCAGTGACCGATCGCGCCGCCGCCCGCGCAGCGCGTGCTCACTTCAATCGCATGCGCAGCGAGGTCGCCCTGGGGCAGTACCTTGACGTGCTGGAAGAGCAGCAGCCCGTGTTTGCCGAGCACGCTGAGCAGCTGGAGCGATCGACCAGGGTGCTCGTTTACAAGTCAGCGAAATACAGCGTGGAGGCCCCACTGCTGATCGGCTCGGCGCTGGCCGGGGCGAACGAGGCACAGGAGACCGCACTTAGCAGCTTTGGGCTTCCCGTTGGTGTTGCCTTCCAGCTGCGTGATGATCTGCTCGGGGTTTTTGGCGATGAAGAGGTCACCGGCAAACCGAGCGGCGACGACCTGGCAGAGGGCAAACGCACGGTTCTGGTGACACTCGCTCGAGAGAACCTGCCGACAACTCACCGGCGCATCTTTGATGATCTGCTGGGAACCGACCTGGACCCCAGCCAGATTGCCATTCTGCAGCGTTCGATTCGCGAGAGTGGTGCCGTCGATCAGGTCGAGGGCATGATCTCGCGAAACATCGCCCGCTCGACGGCAGCGGTAAACGGGGCACCACTTCGCCCCGACGCGGTCGCGTCGCTCACGCAGCTTGCGGAGCGGGCGGCGCGTCGGAGCGCGTAGCTTTAGCTAAAACGCGAGCGACTGCGTCGCGCGGCGCACCGCGCTCTTACGACCCGCCATCAATGAATCAATGGGGCGCTCACCGAGCTCCTCATTGATATCAAAGACCCAGGCAACGGCTTCCTCGTTGGAGTACCCAGCATCGAGCAGTGCCAGCAGCGTGCCGCGAAGCGGAGGCAACGGCTCGTTGCCCTGCACAAATTCTGCGGGAACTTTCAGCACCCCATCGACTCGAACCGCAGCGAGGTAGGAATCTTCAATTAACCGGTGGATCTTTCCGGGGGCGAGATCTAGCCGCTCAACCAGATCAGGGATAGTCAGATAAACAGTTTCGGGCGTTGATTTCTCGGACACACCTTAACTTTGCCAGTGACCTCGCGCGAGCGCAATCTTCGGCCATCCGGCGCGCGTACGGCTTCGCTCCTCAGATGTTCCGTAAACTCTCGGTGTGACCTCCGTGCCTTCCGACCCGCTCATCGGGCAGACGCTTGACGAGCGATACGTGATTCGCTCACGCATCGCTCGCGGCGGCATGGCCATGGTCTACCTCGCAAACGATCTCAGACTCGAACGCCGCGTTGCCGTCAAGGTGATGCACGAGCACCTCGCTGAAGACGACAACTTCACGAGACGCTTCGAGCAAGAAGCTCGCAGCGCAGCCCGCCTCTCCCACCCCAACCTGGTGAATGTGTTCGACCAGGGGCAAGATCTCGGGCGCACCTACCTGGTGATGGAGTACCTCCCGAGCATCACGCTGCGTGATCTCCTCAAGCAGCAAAAGCGGCTCACCATCGAGCAGACGCTCGAGGTCGGCGAGGCAGTGCTGGCAGGGCTCTCCGCGGCCCACCACGCCGGCATTGTGCACCGCGATCTGAAGCCCGAAAACGTGATGCTCGCCGACGACGGCCGCATTAAACTCGGTGATTTTGGCCTCGCCCGCGCAGTTTCCGCCAACACCACAACCGGCCAGGCGCTCCTCGGAACAATTGCCTATCTCTCCCCCGAGCTTGTGACTCGCGGGGTCGCCGATGCCCGCAGTGACCTCTACGCCTTCGGTGTGATGCTGTACGAGATGCTCACTGGCACTCAGCCATTCACGGGCGAGCAGCCTATGCAGATCGCGTACCAGCACGCCCACTCAGAGGTTCCGGTCCCGTCGCTCAAAAACCCAGAAACTCCTCCCGAGCTCGATGAGCTCGTGCGGTGGACGACCCAGCGCGAACCCGATAACCGCCCAAGGGACGCCGGCGAGGCTCTCGAGTACCTCACCGCGCTGCGTCACGGCGCCCCTGTGCAAGCCACTCGGGTGCTCGCACCGCTCGAAGCGACCACCGTGCTTACCCCCTCAACCACGGTCTTGGATGAAGCGCAACAGGATTTGTTGGCCGCGGGCATTGATCCGACCAGCTCCTCTCAGGATCGCGACAGCGAGTCGCCCTCGACGCTCACGGCAGCCGCAACCGCCGCGCAGCGTCGCAGGGCACGTGGGCGGATCGCAGCGCTTATTGTCGCTGTGCTCGTTGTGACAGCGGGCGGGATCGGCTGGTGGTTCGGGCAGGGTCCTGGTTCGCAGGCAAGCGTCCCAAGCCTTGTAGGAAATTCGGTGGATGAGGCCCGCGCTGCCCTCACGGAGCACTCGCTTGAGGCAAGCGTGACCGAGTGCTCAAGCCTCAAGATCCCGGTCGGCAAGGTGGCTTCCACGAAGCCCGAGGCCGGCACTCGACTTGATCGTGGTGCGACCGTGGAACTCTGCAAGTCGACCGGCCCCGCGCAGAAGCCGGTTCCCACGATGGTCGGGCTCACTGTTGACGAGGCGAAGGCAGCCGTCATTGGCGCGGGCTTCACCTTCGGCAAGATCACTGAAAAACGCTTCTCTGATGACGACGCCAACGTTGTGCTCGCGGCTCTTGGTAGCGACGGTGAACCACTTGGCGATACCTACGCAGAACAGGGCGCGGTCGATTTTGTCGTTTCGGCGGGCAGTGTGCCCGACGTTGCCGGCATGAAGGTCAAGCAGGCGACCGACGCGCTCACCAAGAGTGAGCTCACCGTTGATCCTGCCCTCGGCAGCGAAGCGCACAGCGACGACGTGCCAGAGGGTGCCGTCATCTCTCTCGTGTTGAACACGGACCCCGTGCGGCCAGGCGACTCGGTCGGTCTGCAGGTTTCGCTCGGCCCCGAACTCTTCGAGATTCCTGACGTGTCTGGCATGGGTCTGCAGGAGGCCATGGACGCCCTCACCAACGCGGGGTTCTCACCCACGACCCTCGTTCCTGACGCCCTCCGCGTTTTGGCCACGGCCACCGAAACGAAACCCGCCGCCGGCGAAAAGGTTCCCGCTGGCACGGAGATCAGCGTAAAGAGCACCCTCAAGCTGTAGCTGCGTTCAACCACCACTCCGAAAAGCCATCGTTTCGTCGAGAAGCCATCATTTCGGATAGGTTCTCGTCGAGACGTGTAGCTCGACTAGTGCTTGAGCTTCTTCAGCTCTTCCGCCACCTGGAACGCAAGCTCCAGGGACTGGCGGTGGTTGAGGCGAGGATCGCAGAGCGATTCGTAGCGGGTCGCCAGGGTTGCCTCATCAATGTTCTCTGAACCGCCAAGGCACTCGGTCACGTCGTCACCGGTGAGTTCCACGTGGATGCCACCGGGGAACGTACCAACCTCGCGGTGGGCCTCAAAGAAGCCGCGCAGTTCGTCCATCACGTCGTCGAAGCGGCGGGTCTTGTAACCGGTTTCGGTGGTGATGCCGTTGCCGTGCATGGGGTCGGTGATCCAGAGCGGCTGCGCGCCAGAATCGCGCACGCCCTCGAGCAGGCCCGGCAGCACGTCGCGGATCTTGCCAGCACCCATGCGGGTGATGAAGGTCAGGCGACCGGGCTCGCGCTCGGGGTCGAGCTTTTCGATCAGGCGGAGAGCATCGTCGACCGAGGCCGTCGGCCCGAGCTTCACGCCGATCGGGTTGCGGAGTCGCGACAGCAGCTCAACGTGCGCGCCGTCGAGGTCGCGCGTGCGCTCCCCGATCCAGAGCATATGGCCGGAGGTGCCGTAAGGCAGCCCCGTGCGCGAGTCGATGCGCACCAGCGGGCGTTCGTAGTCGAGCAGAAGCGCCTCGTGGCTCACGTAGAACTCGGTCTGCGTGAGCGCGGTGTGATCCACACCGCAGGCTTCCATGAATTTGAGGGCGCGATCGATCTCAGCGGCGAGCGACTCGTAGCGCTGGTTCGCTGGGGTGCGCACGAAGCCCTTGTTCCACTCGTGCACCTGGCGCAGATCGGCGAAGCCACCCTGCGTGAACGCACGGATGAGGTTCAGCGTTGACGCCGAGACGTGGTAGCCACGGGTGAGACGGTTCGGGTCCACTGCGCGTGACTCAGGGGTGAAGTCGTAGCCGTTCACGAGGTCACCGCGGTACGCGGGCAGCGTCACGCCGTCGCGAGTTTCGGTGTCACTCGAGCGCGGCTTGGCGAACTGGCCTGCCATGCGCCCAACTTTAATAACCGGCATCGAAGCGCCGTAGGTCAGCACAACCGCCATCTGCAGCAGGGTTTTGACCCGATCCCGAATCTTGTCGGCTGTCGCGGCCTCGAAGGTCTCGGCGCAGTCCCCACCCTGCAGCAGGAATGCCTCGCCGCGAGCGGCGGCGGCAAGCCTGGCGCGAAGCTGATCCGCTTCACCGGCAAACACGAGGGGCGGCTGCGACGAAAGCTCTTCGGATACCTTCTGCACCGCGGCTAGGTCTGGCCACTGTGGCTGCTGCTTCGCCTCGAGTGCACGATAGGCGTCGAGCCCCTCGTTCACAAGACGGGCATCAATTCCGTGTGTCTGAGTCACACTCACCACCGTGGTCCTTTACATCGTGTAGCCACGCCGTGCTCGACGCAACAGTCTTCTAGCCTAGCGAAGGGCGGTGAGAACCGCTGCCAGATTACGCCGAGGGCTTGCGCACACTCGACGCATACACGTCAACGTACTGCTGGCCGCTCAGCTTCTGAATCTCGAGCATGATCTCGTCGGTCACGCTGCGCAGCACAAAGCGGTCGGCGCTCATGCCCGCAAAACGAGTGAAGTCGAGGGGTTCACCAATCACGGTGCCAATGCGGCGAATCTTCGGGATCTTCGCCCCAATGGGCATCGCCTTTTCGGTATCGATCATGACGATCGGCACCACCTGCGCGCCAGACTCCAGCACAAGCCTGGCGACTCCGGTTCGTCCCCGGTACAGCCGCGCGTCGGGACTGCGGGTGCCCTCCGGGTAGATCGCGAGCACCTCGCCGCGATCCAGCACGCTGAGACCCGTGTTCAGAGACGCCTCAGACGCTTTGCCACCGGATCGGTCAATGGGTAACTGACCGACGGCGAGCATAAAGTTCTTGACGATCCACCCCTTGAGTCCCTTTCCCGTGAAGTAATCACTCTTCGCTAGAAAGTAGACACGCCGATCGATCATCAGCGGCATAAAAAAAGAGTCGATGACAGAGAGGTGGTTTCCCACAATAATCACCGGTCCCGTCGCCGGAAGATTCTCGGATCCCTCCACCCACGGGCGGTAGATCGTTTTCAACAGCGGCCCGAAGACTAGGTGCTTAAAAAACCAGTACAACACGGTGTGGTTTCCTCTCGACTCAGAACAGAATAGCGTGATCCCTGAGGATCCCAAGGCATACCTATATGCTGAAAGGAATAAGGGGTGCTGGAGAAATGGAGTTCCACACCCGCGTTCGATACACGAGGTATCAAAGGAGCTGCCATGAATGTGTCAGAAAAATCGATTCTCATTCCGATTGTCCCCGAAGACAACATCACCGATCTACTGGAGCAGCGAGTCGAGGCAACACCCGATCGCGTCATCTTTGCAGTGCCAGCGGGCGACTCCTGGAGCGATGTTACGGCTACCGAGTTTCGCGCACAGGTCATTGCACTCGCAAAAGGCTTCGCGGCGGAGGGTGTGCAGCCCGGTGACCGCATCGCGTTTATGTGCAAGACCAGTTACGAGTGGTCGCTCGTAGACTTCGCGCTTCTCTATGCCGGCGCCATCATGGTGCCCGTCTACGAAACCTCCTCCGCGCTGCAGTTGCACTGGATCCTTGAGGATTCGGGAGCCTGCGGCATTCTGACCCAGTCGGCTGAGCACGCCGAACGCCTCGCCGAGATTCGCGAGGACGCCCCGAAGGTCGAACTCGCCTGGCGCATGGATGAAGATGCGCTCAAGACCCTCGTCGCGGGTGGCACCGAGATCGCCGATGACGAGATCGAACGTCGCCGCAACATTGCCGTTGGCAGCGACACTGCCACGCTCATCTACACGTCAGGATCGACCGGCCGCCCCAAGGGCTGCGTACTGACCCACTCAAACTTCGTTGATCTCTCCCGCAACGCAGGCGCGGCCCTCTCCCAGGTGGTTCAGGAGGAGGGCGCGTCGACGCTGCTCTTTGTGACCCTCGCTCACGTATTCGCCCGTTTCATCTCGGTACTTTCGGTTCACGGGGGTGTGCGCGTTGGCCACCAGCCCGACACCTCGAAGCTGCTCCCCTCGCTCGGCTCGTTCAAGCCGTCCTTTTTGCTCGCCGTCCCGCGTGTGTTCGAGAAGGTCTACAACTCAGCCGAACAGAACACTGAGGCCGAGGGCAAGGGCAATATCTTCCGGGCAGCAGCCAAGGTTGCCGTGGCCCACTCCAAAGCGCTCGACGAGGGCAAGGTGCCGCTCATGCTCGGCATCAAGTTCAAGGTGTTCGACAAGCTGGTCTACTCGAAGCTGCGCGCTCGCCTCGGCGGACGTGTGAAGTTTGCGGTTTCGGGATCCGCACCCCTTAGCCATTACCTCGGCCATTTCTACCGCAGTCTCGGTGTCAAGATTCTTGAGGGCTACGGCCTCACCGAGACCACCGCTCCTGTCACGGTGAACCTGCCCGATCACTTCAAGATCGGCACCGTCGGCCCCCCGCTTCCGGGTCACACCGTACGCATCGCCGCCGACGGCGAGATCGAGGTGAAGGGCATCGACGTCTTCAAGGAGTACTGGAACAATCCAGAGGCCACAAAGGCTGTCTTTACCGAGGACGGGTTCTTCAAGACCGGCGACCTCGGCTCGCTCGACAGCGAGGGCTACCTCACGATCACGGGCCGCAAGAAAGAGATCATCGTCACGGCGGGCGGCAAGAACGTCTCCCCCGCGGCTCTCGAAGATCCGATTCGCTCGAACACCATCATCGGCCAGGTGGTGGTCGTCGGCGACCAGAAACCGTTTATCGCGGCACTCATTACACTCGACCCCGAGATGCTCCCGGCCTGGCTGAAGAACAACGGCGAAGATCCCGCGATGTCCATCACCGAGGCGGCCAAGAACCCGAAGGTACTCGCGGAGGTGCAGAGCGCCATCGACCTTGGAAACAAGTACGTGTCGCGCGCCGAGTCGATCCGCAAGTTCGTCATTTTGCCGACGGAGTTCGTTGAGGCCAACGGGCACCTCACCCCGAAAATGAGCATCAAGCGCGACAACATTCTTCGCGACTTCTCGCGCGATATTGCTGAGCTCTACGGCGACAACCCGCAAACGGAGATCGTCAAGACGCAGCGGGCCGGGGCCTAGACCCGAACCCACGCTAGCTTTCGTCGCCGAATCTCAATCGGTGACGAGAGCCAGCGTGCGGGCAACACAGTGCACCTCGCCGGTCTCAGCGGCCGTCACGGTGTGGTCAAGCATAAAAAGACGCCCCGATTCGCGCGCTTGCACCCCGGCAAGGCGCAGCGTGTCAATAAACGGTTCTCCTACGCGAACGGGCGCGACAAAGCGCACCCGTTCTGAGCCGTAGTTGATCACCGCACCGTGTTCGCTGAAGTCGATCACCTCGCGGGTGAGCGATGGCAGCAGGGAGAGGATCAGGTAGCCGTGAAGAACGGTGCCACCGTAGGGGCCCTCGCTCGCTCGCTGCGGATCGGTGTGAATCCACTGCGTGTCCCCGGTAGTCTGCGCAAAGCGGTCGACCTCGGACTGTGAGATCGCACGTGGCAGGCTCGCGCCCAGTTCGGTTCCCACGGACAATGCAGCCGCCTGATCCGCACGCATGCGCACCTTCATCGTGCACCACCGTCGACCCCGATCGTCTGGCCACTCACGTAGGAAGCCTCAGGTGAGGCGAGAAAGGCGATCACAGCTGCCACTTCTTCGGGCTGGCCAACCCGCCGTAGCGGGGTGCGCTCCGCCACCTCCGCCCGATACTCAGCCGGATCACGTCCCTGCCGCTCAGCCGTTGCATCGGTCATGGCGGTTCGAATGAACCCCGGGGCCACGGCGTTTGCCGTGATGTTGAACGGACCTAACTCGATTGCGAGGGTCGCCGTGAACCCCTTGACCCCCGCCTTCGCTGCCGCGTAGTTCGACTGGCCGCGGTTTCCCAGCGATGAACGGCTGCTGAGACTCACGATGCGGCCGTAGCGCGCGGGAACCAGGTGCTGCTGAGCCACCTGGGTGCACACAAACATGCCGGTGAGATTGGTATCAATAACGGCATTCCAGTCCGCGCGCCGCATGCGAAACAGCAGCTCGTCTCTTGTGATCCCCGCGTTGTTGACGAGAATTTCGAGGCCACCCGATGCGCTCACGAAGGTGTCGAAGGCCGCCGTTACTGACTGCTCCACGGTCACATCTGCGCCGAGACCGATCGCGGTTCCACCGTGCTCGATCACGGCCGCGTCGGCAGCGATGGCGCGCGCTGCGCTTTTGGCCTCGGACTCACGCACATCAAGCACACCGACGGTTGCCCCCTCACGAGCGAGTTTCAGGGCTGTCGCGTATCCGATGCCCGCCGCGCCGCCGGTGATGACGGCGCGCTGACCCGCAAAACGGTTTCCGCTACTCGAGTTCTCTGTGTTTGCCACATTGCCCCACTTTCTCAGAGCGACATCTGTGTCGCTCAGTCGTGGCGCCAGTCTCCCGCACGGCTATCCTGAAGTCCAATGAGAAATTCGCACCCGAGGGTGTCGCAAATCGCATCGATCGCTGGGGGTTTTGGGTGGAACAGCAACAGGTACTCGCGTTTCTTGCGCTCGCTGAAGAGCTGCACTTCGGTCGTGCGGCTCAACGCCTGTTTCTGACCCAACCGACCCTGAGCCGCACGATTCGGGGGCTCGAGCAAGAACTCGGGGTCGCCCTTTTTGAGCGCAGCAGCCGCAGTGTTCGGCTCACACCAGCGGGCAGCGCACTGGTGCAACCCGCCGAAGACCTGCGTGACAGCCACGACCGAGCTGTCGCCAGCGTCACCGAAGCGGCCGCGGGCCTCTCGGGAACGGTCACACTCGCGTTCACGGGAGCCGCCTCCTACCGCCTCGCCGCGCGCATAGCTGCGCTCGTGGCCGAACGGCACCCCGGGGTCACACTGCGCCTCTTCAGCACCAGCGTGGCCAACGAGGGTCTCAACCAGGTGCTCGATCACTCCGTTGATGCCGTGCTTGGCCGCTGGGGATCCGTGCCCGCTGGTATCTCTTCGCGCAGGCTTGCGCGCGAAGACTTTGTTGTTGCGGTGCCGTCATCGCACAGGCTCGCGGGCCGGGGATCAGTGGCCTTCGGGGAGATTGCGCAGGATCCCTTTATTCACCTACCTGAGCATCCCCGCTCGGTGCTTCGTGAGCGGCTCAGCGAACTCAGCGAGCGTTACGGTGTCACCCCGGACACGGTGCGCTCAGCGCCCGATAGTTGGACGGCACTCGCCCTGGTTGGCGAGGGCCTCGGCATCACGCTCACCATCTCTTCGGTTCGCGATAACACTGACCTGCCAGGAATCGAGTTTCTCGATCTCAGCGACGATGGTGATCCTGCCTGGCTCAGCCTCGCCTGGCTCACCCGCTACACCAACTCAGCGGTTGTGTCGGTGTTGCGCTGCGCTGAGGCGGCGGCGAGTGAGCTGCCGAACGGCATCAGCACAGACGAGGCCTGACCATCTGAGTGTTCTCGTGACGCATCACTGCATTTTGGCGCAGTGACGCATTCAAACTATGCATCATTTAAGCCGCTGACTTCTGCGAGGGTTGGGCCACAACCCAAAACCTCAAACGGATTGGATGCCGATTTCAATGACGCTCAGCACCGCCGATACCCTCACGGCAACGACGCCGGTATCGCCAATAATCCAGATGCCCGACACCGCGGGCACAAACTTCTACGACATCGATCACGACTTGCGGAGCATTCTGGCCCGCGCGCTTTCGGAGCAAGACTTTGCGCTCGTCGAGCCGCATCTTCGTGAGCTCGGCGCTCTTGTTGGTGGCGAGCTCAGTGAACTCGCACTGGAGGCCGACGCCAACCCGCCGCAGCTGCGCACCCACGACAAACGCGGGGTGAGGATCGACGAGGTCACCACACACCCCGCGTACCAGCGGATGGTCGACATCGCCGTCAAGCAGTTTGGTCTTGTGGCGTTGTCACACGCACAGGTACTCGACTTCCCCGCACCCGCCAAGCACGTCGTCAAGTACGCTCTGTGGTACGAGTTCGGGCAGGCCGAGTTTGGCCTCGCTTGCCCCCTCAGCATGACCGACGCGGCCGCTCGGGTGCTGCGCCGCTACGGCAGTCCGGAGCTCAACGCGAGATACGCCGACCAGCTGATCCGCACCGACGCCGGCTTCGAGTCGGCCTCCCAGTTCATGACTGAGAAGCAGGGCGGCTCAGACGTCGGCGCGAACACGGTAACGGCGTCTCGCGACGGGGACGCCTGGCGCCTCTACGGTGACAAGTGGTTCTGTTCGAACGTGTCGGCCGATGCGGCGCTGGTTCTCGCCCGCCCCGACGGCGCACCGGAGGGCACCTCCGGTCTCGCCATGTTTGTGATGCCACGGGTATTGCCCGGCGGCGAGCGCAACGGGTATCGCATTCTGCGTTTGAAAGACAAGCTCGGCACACGCGATATGGCCTCGGGTGAGATCGACCTCAATGGCGCGGTCGCCTACCAGGTGGGCGAGCTCGGCACCGGTTTCAAGCAGATGATGTCGATGGTGAACTCGTCGCGGCTTTCAAACGCAATGCGCTCTGCCGCGCTCATGCGGCGAAGTGTTGTCGAGGCGCAGGCTGCGGCGCGCGGTCGGTGGGCTTTCGGGTCCCCGCTGCTCGACAAACCGCTCATGCGCGACACCCTGTTTCGTATGGTTGTGGCCTCGGAGGCTGCCACGGCAATGCTGTTCCGCACGGCAGAAATCTACGACCGGTCCGACCGCGCGGTCGCAGAGGTTGCGACCCCTGTTGGCGTGAGCGTGCCGTCGGACCCTGACTCGCGTCTCCTTCGTCTACTCACCCCGATGTTGAAGGGAGTCATCTGCAAGCGAGCTCGCACGGTCGTTGCGGAGGGCATGGAGGCCCGTGGCGGGAATGGCTACATCGAGGAGTGGGGTGATGCCCGCATGGTGCGTGATGCTCACCTGGGATCGATCTGGGAGGGCACCACGAGTATCGTCGCGCTCGACGTGCAACGAGCCCTGCTGCGCAACAGCTCTGGCGAGCCACTGTTTGCGCACCTGCGCGAAGAACTTGCTGTCGCAGAGGCGACCGCAAGCGACTTGCAGTCCGGTGAACTGCTCGGGCTCACACGGCTGCTGAAGGATCGCACCAGCCGACTTGAGCGGCGGGTCGATGGCCTGTCAGATTTGCCGCAGGAACAGCGAGAGCTAGGGGCGATCGGGCTCATGAACACCCTGTACGACCTCACCGCCGCCACACTGCTTCTAGGCCAGGCCGCGACGCAACTGGTGGAGTCCGGCAACGCACGGAAGCTCGCCGTGCTGGTCGGGGCGCTTCGCCCCTCGCCGCTCGGGGATCCCACCGTGGATCCCGCCCCCTCCGATGTGCTGCTCTCGGGGTACGCAGAAGAGATCCTCTCGGGTGGCCATGTTCCCGTTGAGGCCGTCGAGGCCGCGGTAGACGCGCTGCTTGAGAATGCCTTCGACACGGGTGGCAAGCCATGACTACCGCTACTCGCCCCTTAGAAGGTGTGAGGGTGCTTGATCTCAGCCGGGTTGTCGCGGGCCCACTCTGTGCGAGCCTGCTTGGCGACCTCGGGGCCGAGGTCATCAAAGTGGAAGGGCCGACCAACCCCGACGAGACCCGGGGATGGTTTCCTCCGGACGTTGAGAGTGTTGGTGTCTACTTCGCAACGGTCAATCGCAACAAACGCGCAATAACGGTTGATCTGAAAACTGAGGAGGGGCGCGAGATCATTCGCACACTCGTCAAGCGCAGTGACGTTGTCGTGGAGAACTTCACCTTCGGCACCCTTGACCGACTGGGCCTCGGCTACAAAAGCCTTCGTAGTATCAACCCGGGAGTAGTGCTCTGCTCGATCACCGGGTTCGGGCAGACCGGCCCCAACCGCGAACAACCCGGTTACGACATGGTTGCCCAGGCGATCAGCGGCTTTGTCAGCATGAACGGTGCGCCTGCTGACGAGGCGACCAAGGCCCCCATCGCACTCGCGGATATGCTCACCGGCCTGCACGCGACGATCTCCATCATCGCGGCCCTGCGGGCTCGGGACCTCAGCGGCGAAGGTCAGCACCTCGACCTTTCGCTGCTTGACTCGATGGTCTTTTCGCTCCTCAATCTGGGCACCTCGTACCTCAATACGGGCGAGATCCCGCCCCGCTATGGCAACCAGCATCAGACGCTGGTGCCCTACCAGCGGTTCGAAACCGGTGACCAAGACATTGTTATCGCCGTTGGCAACGACGCGCAGTTTCAACGGTTGTGTTCCGAGCTTGGCCTTGAGGCGCTCGCCGCGGACGAACGGTTTCGCACCGCGAGCGCACGGATCCGGAACCGCGAGACCCTCATCCCCCTGATCGCCGCTGCGCTCTCGGATCGCTCTGCCACCGCGCTCCTTGCGCGCCTGCAAGAACTGCGCGTGCCGAGCGCACCGATCAACACGATCGCAGAGGTCTTCGACGATCCCCACGTCATCGCCAGGGGTATGGTGCGAAACGTCGAGCATCCAACGGCTGGAACCCTTCGGCTGCTTGCAGCACCGCTCGGGTTTAATGCCGATGTGACCGCGATCCGCCGCCCACCCCCGGCTTTCTCCGAACACACCGACGAGGTGCTGAGTGAGCTCGGCTATTCCTCCGAAGAGATCAGCGAGCTGCGAACGAACGCGGTGATCGCCGGCTAGCCCGCTTCCGCTTCGCAGAGCGAGCCTCCCCATCCACAGTCCAGTTTCATCCAATGATGTATGAACAAGGAGTTTCAATTGTCCATCAAAAAGTACACCAACCCGAGAACAATTTGGATCGCAGTGTTTGTCTCCTGCTTTCTCGGTTTGTTTGTAGACGGCTTCGACCTACAGATGCTGTCGCTCACCCTGCCAAGCCTTCGCGAAGAGTGGGGCCTCTCAAACACGCAGGCTGGACTGCTCGGCACCGCCTCGCTCATGGGTATGGGCATTGGCGGGATCATCGGCGGTAACCTCGCCGATCGTTTTGGCAGAGTGCGCATGGCTGCGGCCATGGTTGTCATTTTTTCGATCGGTTCGTTTCTGCTGGGGTTCACGCAGGAGCCCTGGCAGTTCATGGCAATCCGCTTTATCACCGGCATGGGCCTCGGCGCCGAGTACACCATCTGCATGATGCTGATGGCGGAGTACACAAATGCGAAACGCCGCGGCATCACCATGGGCGCCCTCATGACCGCCTACTCGCTCGGGTACATGTCTGCCGCCCTGCTTTCCGGAGTCATCATCCCGAGCCACGGCTGGCGGTGGATGTACTGGATCGCGATCGTTCCCGTGGTGCTCGCGATCTACATTCGCAGGCACATTCCCGAGCCCGCCGGCTGGGAGCAACGGCGCGAGCAGGCAACACACAGCGGCAAGACGAAGGTTAAGCGGAGCCAGTGGCGCCTCATCTGGGAGAACCGAGTCGCCAGGCGCATGTTCCTGCTGTGGACCATCACCGCCGCGTTCCTGCAGTTTGGTTACTACGGAGTCAACACGTGGCTCCCCTCCTACGTGGCCGGTGACCTCGGTGTCGAGTTCTCGTCAATGACCATCTACGTATCGGGCACGTACATGGCCGGCTTTGCAAGTCGGCTGGTCGGCGGCTGGCTGGCCGACCGTTTCGGACGCCGCTGGATCTTCAGCGGTGGCGGCATCCTGACTGCCGCGCTGCTCCCCGTGATCTACCTGTACCAGAACCCCGACAACATCGTCGCGTTCCTGATTGGCCTTGGCCTCGTCTACGGCATGCCCTACGCCGTCAACGGCACCTACATGAACGAGAGCTTCCCGACGGAACTGCGCGGCACGGCCACGGGAGGTGCGTACAACCTCGGAAGGGTCGGGGCGATGCTCGCTCCCGTAACCATCGGCCTGATCGCCGACTCGTTCAGTGTCGGCCTCGGCCTCGCTGTGCTCGGAATCGGCTACGGGATCGCGGCACTCATTCCGTTCTTCTTCATTCGAGACCGGCTCTACGACCCGAATCGCGCCGACACCGATGAGATCCAGCAGCAAATTGCAGAGGTGAGCACCAGCCCAATCCGAGTGCACGCTGACCCTCGGCCCCACGGCTCCGCCCCAGCGGAGCAGTCAGAACCCGAGCGAGCGTCACGCGGTTAGCCCGCAGCTGCTTCGCTGACGTGCAGCCGCGGTGAGTGCCTAAAACCAGTCCGAGGTGCGGATCTGGCGCATGGCCTCACCGCGGCTTTCGCGGTCCAAGCGAGAAATGTAGAGTTTTCCGTCAAGGTGATCGCACTCGTGCTGCAGCGCCTGGGCGAGCAGTCCCTCACCCGAAATCACGATCTCGTTGCCGTCGAGGTCCATGCCCCGCACGGTCGCCTTCGGGTAGCGCAGCACGTCGAACCAGAGATTTGGCACTGAGAGGCAGCCCTCGCCGGTGAGCTGCGGCTCCCCCTCAAGCGCAACGATCTCGGGGTTGAGCACGTAGCTGACCTTGCCATCGATGTTCAGGCTAAAGGCGCGCTGCGTGTGCCCAATCTGGGTTGCGGCGAGGCCCGCGCGGCCGTCAAAGTCCACCGTCTCGCACAGGTCGTCGACGAGGGCCCGCACGCCGTCATCGACCTCAAGAATGGGGTCGCAGACGGTGCGCAGCACCGGGTCTCCAAAGATGCGGATGTCTCTGACGGCCATGCGGTCTCCTAAGCAATAACGGCGATGAGGTCTCCGGCCTCGACTGCGCGGGTACCGGAGAATGCAACGCGTTCGATCGTACCGCTTACTGGCGCAGTGATGGCGGCCTCCATCTTCATGGCCTCAATCACACCAATCGGCTGCCCAGCTTCTACCGTGTCTCCGGCAGCAACCTTCACGGTCACGGTTCCCGAGAACGGTGCAGGCACGTGGCCCTGGAGCGTACGATCCGCCTTCTCAGCGACCGCCACGGTCACGGCAACCGAGGTGTCTTTCACGAACACCTGCCGCAGCTGGCCGTTCACCCGCACCATCACGGTGCGCACCCCCTTGTCGTCGGCCTCGCCGATGGCTTCGAGCCCAACGTAGAGCCGCACGCCCTTGGCAAGATCGATCGCGTGCTCCGTGCCCGCATCGAGCCCGTACAGGTAGTCGCTGGTTTCGAGCACCGACAAGTTTCCGAAGTGCTCTTTGGACTGCTCGTACTGTTTCGTCGGGCCGGGGAAGAGCAGTCGGTTCAACGTCTGCCGCCGTTCGACGCTGGTCCCGTCGAGAAGTGCCTGATCCTCACCGCTCACCTCGGCGACCTCGATGTTGACCTCTCGACCCGCGAGCACCTTCGTGCGGAACGGCTCGGGCCAGCCACCGGGAATCTCGCCGAGTTCACCCGCAAGAAAGCCAACAACCGAGTCGGGAATGTCGTACTTGCCCGGGTTCTGTTCGAAGTCCTTTGGATCTGCGTCGACCGCGGCTAGGTGCAGTGCAAGATCGCCCACAACCTTCGAGGAGGGTGTGACCTTGGGAATGCGGCCCAGGATCCGATCCGCTGCCGCATACATGTCTTCAATTTTCTCGAAGTTGCCAGCGAGGCCCAGAGCGATTGCCTGCTGCCTCAGGTTCGACAGCTGGCCGCCCGGGATCTCGTGCGTGTATACGCGTCCCGTCGGACTCGGCAGACCCGATTCGAAGGGCTTGTACAGTTCACGGACCGCACCCCAGTAGGGCTCGAGCGCATACACCGCGTCCTGATCAAGGCCGGTGTCACGCTCGGTGTTTGCGAGCGCCGCAACGAGCGACGACATGGAGGGCTGGCTCGTGGTGCCAGACATCGGTGCGGAGGCGACGTCAACAGCGTCGACTCCCGCGGCGCTGGCTGCGAGCAGCGTCGCGAGCTGGCCACCAGGGGTGTCGTGGGTGTGCAGGTGCACCGGCAAATCGAAACGCTCCCGCAACGCCGTTACAAGCTTGCCTGCGGCCGCTGGGCGAAGTAGCCCCGCCATGTCTTTGATCGCGAGCACGTGTGCGCCCGCGTCGACGATCCTGTCCGCGAGCTGCAGGTAGTAGTCGAGCGTGTACTTGTCTTCTCTCGGGTCGAGCAGATTGCCCGTGTACGACATCGCCACCTCGGCGACCGCGGTGCCGGTCTCCCGGACGGCGTCGATCGCGACCCGCATCTGGCCGACATCGTTCAGCGCGTCGAAGATGCGGAAGACGTCAACACCCGTCGCAGCCGCCTCCTTCACGAAAGCCTGGGCGACCTGCTTCGGGTACGGTGTGTAACCAACGGTGTTCTGCCCGCGCAGCAGCATCTGAATCGGAATGTTCGGGAGAGCCTCGCGGAGGGCTGCGAGCCGGTCCCACGGGTCTTCACCCAGAAACCTGAGCGCCACGTCGTAGGTCGCCCCACCCCAGGCCTCAACCGACCACAGCTCGGGCGTCAAACGCGCAACGTACGGTGCAACACGCACCAGGTCGCGTGTGCGCACACGGGTCGCGAGCAGCGACTGGTGCGCGTCGCGGAACGTTGTCTCGGTAACGGCGAGAGCCGTCTGCTGACGAAGCTTGGCTGCGTACTGTTCGGGGCCAAGGTCAAGCAGCTGCTGGCGGCACCCCGAGGGTGCGGGCTGAGTCACGTCGATGGCCGGCAGCTTCAGCCCCGGATCCAGCTGCGCCGGGCGCTGGCCGTTTGGCTGGTTCACGGTCACGTCGGCGATGTGCTGCAAAAGCCTTGTGGCGCGGTCTTTGGGCTTGTTCATCTGCAGCAGCTCGGGTCGCTCCTCGATAAACGAGGTTGAGACGTCGCCCGCGCGGAAGTCGGGATCGGCCAGCACGGCCTGCAGGAACGGAATATTTGTGGCGACCCCGCGAATGCGGAACTCAGCGAGCGCACGCTCCGCGCGGATCACCGCAGACTGGAAGTCCCGGCCACGGCAGGTGAGCTTTGCGAGCATCGAGTCGAAGTGCGGGCTAATCTGCGCACCCGCGTTGATCGTGCCGCCATCCAGGCGGACTCCACCGCCACCCGGCGACCGGTACGCGGTGATGCGCCCGAGGTCGGGGCGGAAACCGTTTGCGGGATCCTCCGTCGTAATGCGGCACTGCAGAGCGGCACCGCGCAGCTGAATCTGATCCTGCAACAACCCGAGCTCCTCGAGCGTCGCGCCAGCCGCGATCCTCATCTGCGCCTGCACGAGATCAACATCGGTGACCTCTTCGGTCACGGTGTGCTCAACCTGGATGCGGGGGTTCATCTCGATGAACACGTGCTGACCGGCACGCTCCCCCTCGGTGTCCATCAAAAACTCAACGGTGCCGGCGTTTTCGTAGCCGATTGACTCGGCAAACGCGACCGCATCGCGTGTCAGTGCGTCCCGCTGCTCCTGCGACAGGTTCGGGGCGGGCGCAATCTCAACGACCTTCTGGTGGCGGCGCTGCACGGAGCAGTCGCGCTCGAACAAGTGGACGGTGGCGCCCGTCTTGTCGGCTAGCACCTGCACCTCGATGTGGCGCGGGCGAAGCACGGCCTGCTCGATGAACATCGTTGCATCACCGAACGCGGACTCTGCCTCGCGCATCGCCGCTTCAAGCGCGTCTTTCAGATCCTCAACCCGCTCAACACGGCGCATGCCGCGCCCACCACCGCCAGCGACGGCCTTGGCGAAGACCGGGAACCCAATTTCTATTGCGCCGGCAATCAGGGCGTCGAGATCTTGTGAGGGTGGAGTCGACTTCAACACGGGCACCCCCGCAGCGATCGCGTGCTCCTTCGCGGCGACCTTATTGCCTGCCATTTCAAGAGCGAGTTTGCCCGGCCCGATGAAGCGAATACCGGCCGCATCGGCTGCCGCTGCGAGCTCGGGGTTTTCTGAGAGAAAACCGTAACCGGGGTAAATCGCGTCGGCGCCCGATTCACGGGCAACTCTCACGATTTCAGAAACGTCAAGGTATGCCCGCACGGGGTGACCCTCAACACCAATCTGATACGCCTCGTCAGCTTTCAGCCGGTGCAGAGAATTTCGATCCTCATACGGAAACACCGCAACAGTGCGGGCTCCGAGCTCATGCGCTGCGCGGAACGCACGGATCGCAATTTCTCCGCGATTAGCAACCAAAACTTTACTGAACATCCAGGAACACCTCTCTGTATTTGCTGTAGTAAACCGGTTGCCCAGACCGTTTCTGTTACTCAAATCAGCGTACACGCTGCGGTTGCGCGAGGCCCAAAGTCGGTGGATTGTTCGGGCTCACACTTCTTTCGGGAAGTTCTTCCGCATGAATCCACTAAACTGAGGGCGTGCATGTATTGAGTGTGAGCTCCCTTAAGGGTGGCGTCGGCAAGACAACAGTGACACTTGGCCTCGCTTCGGCTGCCTTCTCGCGGGGTCTCCGGACCCTCGTCGTCGACTTCGATCCGCAGTCCGACGTCTCAACCGGCCTCGATGTCAACCCTGAGGGTTACGCCAACGTTGCTGACGTGCTGGAGAGCCCCAAGGAAAAGACTGTGCGTGACGCGATCGCACACAGCGGCTGGAACCAGTACCACGAGGGTGGCACGATCGACCTGCTCGTTGGCAGCCCATCGGCCATCAACTTTGACGGCCCCCACCCCTCCGCTCGTGACATCTGGAAGCTCGAAGAAGCGCTCGCCACTGTCGAATCCGAGTACGACCTTGTGCTCGTTGACTGTGCTCCGTCGCTCAACGCCCTGACCCGCACGGCCTGGGCCGCGAGTGATCGTGTATTGATCGTTGCCGAGCCGAGCCTGTTTGCTGTCGCAGCAACGGACCGTGCGCTGCGCGCGATCGAAGAGATCCGTCGCGGCGTGAGCCCGCGCTTGCAGCCCCTCGGTGTGCTCATCAACCGCACCCAGCCGCAGTCAATGGAACACCAGTTCCGCATTCGCGAGCTTCGCGAGATGTTTGGCCCACTCATTCTGAGCCCCCAGCTTCCCGAGCGCCCCTCACTTCAGCAGGCGCAGGGTGCAGCTCGCCCCGTCCACATGTGGCCGGGTGAGGCCTCCCAGGAGATGGCGGCGAACTTCGACACCATCCTTGACCGGATCCTGCGCTCAGCCGGTATGGCTGACGCTGTCGCGTCCGAGTAATACTCGGCGCGAGTCGCTCGCGATACGAGCGGCGTGCCGCACGAGCACCTCGCGATTAGTCGGCCAGTTGCCGACCAACTCACTAAGAAATCTTGCGAGCCTTACGGCGCTGAGCGAGCTCGTCGCTCGCGGCGTGAGCGGGCTCAGCCTGGTCGCGGTGCTCTTCCATGTCTACGAGTGAGGTTTCGACCTCGCGCAGCACCTTGCCGACGGCGATCCCGAACACTCCCTGGCCCTGGCTGACGAGGTCGATGACCTCATCGTTCGAGGTACACAGGTACACACTCGCACCGTCGCTCATGAGGGTGGTCTGCGAAAGATCGTGCACTCCAGCGTCGTGCAGCTGCGCGATAGCCGTGCGGATCTGCTGCAGCGAAATACCTGTGTCGAGCAGGCGCTTGACGAGCTTCAGCACCAGGATGTCGCGGAAGCCGTAGAGGCGCTGCGATCCCGATCCCTGCGCGCCGCGCACGGTCGGCTCAACGAGTCCCGTACGCGCCCAGTAGTCGAGCTGACGGTAGCTAATTCCCGCCGCCTTCGCCGCGGTTGCACCCTTGAATCCACCGTCCTGATTGGGGCGGGGAAGGCCGTCATCAAACAGCAGATCTGAATCAATCGGCTGCTGCGGGTTCTCCATGACGGTCCTTTCTCGGGCGGTGCACCGCACCGAACTCCACTAACGCTACCCACCGCGTGAACCCTGTGCAACGACCTCCGAACAACAATTTGGACGTGTCGCTCTCAAGTTTCACTTGAAGGTTGAAATTACGCGGAAATCGACTCGAATTATTGCCCGCTAAAACGCCTGCGCAACACGCCGGAGCGGACCGTGTCGAGGTAGCCCGCGAGCTCCAACGAGTCCTCGGTACCGAGGGGCGTTCGGCTGTTCACACCGCGTGTCGAAACCGCGTGCGAGATCATCTCCGCTTCCTTCTCAGCAGCGACCCGAAGCGAGCGGAGGTGACGCGGGGTGATCCCCCGCTCAGCCAGCCTCATCAGAGCCGTCAGCTGCGGCACAGCGTCGTGCGGGAAGACCTCGGCCGCGGGCAACAACCCAGCCGCAATTGCCTCGCCGAGAAAGCGAGAGCTCGCACCGGTAACCCGGCGCAGTTCGTCGCTGCTCAGCACCCGCTTGGGGGCGAGCACACTCGAGGCGTTTCGCTGCGAAGCACCCGGAATGATCGGGTCTAGGCCCTGATCCATGTCATCCAAGACTTCTGCAATCACCTTCAGCGGCAGGTAGTGATCCCGCTGCAGGGTAAGGATCAGTCGCAGACGCTCAATATGGGACTGCGAAAACTTGCGGTACCCCGACTTTGTGCGCTCAGGAGTAACGAGACCCTGTTCTTCAAGGAATCGAAGCTTCGACGGCGTGAGATCAGCGAAGTCGTCTTGAAGAGCCGCGAGCACCTGACCGATGCTGAGAAGCCCGCCAGACAGCTTTCGGGCACCAGCAGCCGTCACGCTAGAGCTCTTCCGCGAGATCAAAGCGTGATGCAAAGAAGGTGAAGCGGAACTTGCCCACCTGCACCTCTGCGCCGTCTTCCAGGCGGAGTTCGCCGTCGATGCGCGAGCCGTCGCAGAAGGTTCCGTTCAGCGAGCCGAGATCCGCAACTGAGAATTCCGTGCCACTCCTGCGGAACTCCGCGTGTCGCCTCGAAACGGTGACGTCGTCGAGAAAAATATCGACTGCGGGGTGACGCCCCGCAACAGTGACATCTTGGTCAAGCAAAAAACGAGCACCAAGGTTGGGGCCACGACGCACGACGAGCAGGGCAGCACCGGAGGGCAACGCTTCGACCGCGTCGCGCTCATCAATCGTCAGATCGGTCGCGCGGGCACGAATCATGGACCCCAGGTCATCACGGAACTGCTGGGTAGCCTTTACCTCGGTGCTGTCATCACGACGAATCTGCTTCTCGGAGTCCACGCTCTCACCCGTTTTCTACACTCGCGCCTTCTCGAAACCAATCGGTTCCACGCCCCTACGCTATCGCAGCGAGCACACAACCCGCACCTCGAAGCGCTAAATTCTGTCAGCCACCGGCGTGGCGCGCAGACTTTCCAGGGAAAGCCGTTCTTGAGTCTCCAAAAACTCGTAAACCTCGTGGGAATCAACACCGGGAAACGTGCCGGTCGGCAGCGCCGCAAGCAAACTCGTGGGTGTTGCCGCTTCGGGCCACGCGGCCGCCTGCCACTTTCGTGTGAGTTCGTCAGAGGCACGCCTGCAGCACCGGTCGTCCGGGCAAAAGGACTGTGAGCGATGGGGCGTTTCTCGCCCTCGAAACCACTTCACGTCTTCAAACCGCACCCCAACACTGACCGAGTAGAGACCCTCCTTGGCCTTCTCCACACGCGAGGTGCACCAGTAGGTTCCTCCGCTTGCCATGTCGGTGTACTGGTACCAGGGGTTAAACCGGTCTGGCTGAGAGAAGATTGTGCGCGCGGTCCAGTTGCGGCACACCATTGCCCCCTCGAAGTTGCCGAGTGCATCAGAGGGGAATCGCACACCATCGTTCTCGTAGGCCTTGATGAGGGTTCCCGATTCGTGCGCCTTCATAAAGTGCACTTCAAGCCCCAGCCGCTCAGTGGCGAGGTTGGTGAAGCGGTGGGCGGCCATCTCGTACGACACCCCAAACGCATCGCGCAGATCCTCCATTGAGATCCTGCGCTGCTTCTTCGCTTCCTGAAGCACGTCAACACTCGCCTCTTCGGGCAGCAGAACCGCTCCGGCAAGATAGTTCGCCTCAACTCGCTGCCGCAAGAAGTCCGCGTAGTTTTTGGGCTCCTCGTGACCACACACCACACTTGCGAGCGCGCGCAGAATCGGGGCCCGCGCATCTCGCGACGGCAAGTTGCTGCTCAGATAGATACGCCCGTTTCGCCGATCGATTACGGATCTCGTCGAGTGCGGCACATTCGAGACGTAGTGCAGCTGAAACCCGAGCTTCTCGGCAACGCTAGAGATCATCTGCTGCGAGACCGGGCCGCCACTGTATCCGACGCTATCGAGCAGCTGGGAAGAGGCCTTCTCAAGGTCGGGGTAGTAGTTACCGGCGACCCGCATTTCCGCGCGCAGTTCGGTGTTCGCACGACGGGCCTCTTCGGGGGTGGCAGCGCGCTCGCTGTGCAGCCGCTCAACTTCTTGGTGCAGCCCGAGGATCGCCCGCAGCGTTTCGTCACTCGTGGCCTTTGAGACGCGCACCGGCTGGATGCCGAGCGAGCGAAACACTGCGCCACGCTGCGCGCGCTCCACCGAAATCTCGAGCGCAGCCCTCTCGTTCGGAGCCTCGTCAGCCAGCAGTTCGTCGACGGTCACCCCGAGAGCCGCGGCGAGCGCACGCAGTAGCGGCAGCCTGGGCTCACGTTTGCCGTTCTCTATCGCAGAGAGCTGCGACGGTGCGCGATCCACCGCCGCGGCGAGCTGCTCAAGCGTCAGCCCGAGCGCAATGCGGCGCTCACGTACCTGGCGTCCGAGGGTCAGGGCGTCGGTGCCGTTCTCGGGTTCGGCGACCGGTCCGGCGGTTTCGAGAATCGTCATGTCACCATGCTGCCAGAGCCGAAATTTTCTAGCAAGCAGAAATATCGCGAATCTTCACCCCCTTTTCAGTCACCTCGACCCCAAATCGACCCAGCAAGATAGAAGTACACCAGATTTCCAACTCCGTCTCGCCCAATCAGGCGAGACCCCAACCAACACTTCTCACACAAAGGATCAGGACTATGACCATCACGCAGGCGGCCCCGCAGCAGATGCAGACCGCCACCCCCGCACAGGATCGCACTCGCTCACCACGCATGGAGGTGCTCGGGCCGCAGCTCGACCGCTTCGACGAGATTCTCACACCCGAGGCGCTGCAGTTTCTCACCGAGCTCCATCACCGCTTTGCGAGCACACGCCACGAGCGTCTTGCAGATCGCCAGCGTCGGCGCTACGAGATTGGCAACGGTCGCGATCCGAAGTTCCGTGAAGACACCCGCCAGATTCGCGAAGACGCGAACTGGAAGGTTGCGGGGGCGGGCCCGGGCCTTGAGGATCGTCGTGTCGAGATCACGGGTCCCACCGACCCGAAGATGACCATCAACGCTATGAACTCCGGGGCACGCGTGTGGCTTGCTGACCAGGAGGATGCAACAAGCCCGACCTGGCGTAACGTCATCGGCGGTCAGCTGTCACTGTTTGACGCGATCCGCGAGCAGCTCAGCTTCACGAGTCCAGAAGGCAAGGAGTACCGCGTCACCGCAGAGCGCACTCCCACCATCGTGATGCGGCCCCGTGGCTGGCACCTGGTCGAGAAGCACATCCGCTTCACCGACGTGCAAGGCCAGTCGGGTGCCGCCTCGGGCAGCCTCGTTGATTTCGGCCTCTACGCCTTCCACAATGCCCGCGAGCTTGTGGCCCGTGGCCGCGGTCCCTACTTCTACATCGCCAAGCTCGAGTCAAGCGAAGAGGCGAAGCTGTGGGACGACATCTTTACTTTCACCGAGCAGACCCTCGGCCTTGCCCACGGCACAATCCGCGCGACCGTGCTCATCGAGACGCTGCCGGCAGCGTTTGAGATGGAGGAGATCCTCTACGTGATGCGGGATCACATCGCCGGCCTCAACGCGGGTCGCTGGGACTACATCTTCTCGATCATCAAGAACTACCGCGGCCGCGGCGCCAGGTTTGTACTGCCGGATCGCAGCGAGGTCACGATGACCGTGCCGTTCATGCGGGCCTACACCGAGCTGCTCGTGAAGACCTGCCACAAGCGCGGCGCACACGCCATCGGCGGTATGAGCGCGTTCATTCCGAACCGCCGCGATCCCGAGGTCACCGCACGCGCCGAAGAGAAGGTGCGCGCCGACAAGAACCGCGAGGCCAACGACGGTTTTGACGGCACCTGGGTGGCTCACCCCGACCTCATCTCGGTCGCGCAGGCCGAGTTCGACGCGGTACTCGGGGATCGTCCCAACCAGATCGAGCGTCAGCGCGATGACGTGCACGTCACCGCCGCAGAACTGCTCGACGTGCACATCGGCCGCGACGTCACAGACGCGGGTGTGCGCGACAACGTGTCGATCGGGCTCCGCTACATCGAGGCGTGGCTGCGCGGCCTGGGAGCCGTGGCGATCGACAACCTCATGGAGGATGCCGCCACCGCCGAGATCAGCCGCTCGCAGATCTGGCAGTGGATCCACCAGGATCAGACCACAGCCGAGGGCACCCGCATCACCCGCGAATGGGTGGCCGAGGTGCTGCAGGAGACGCTCGACTCCTTCGAACGCTTTGAGGGTGATCGCTACAACGACGCGGCCGAGCTCTTCGCCGATGTCGCACTTGGCGATGACTTCCCGACATTCCTCACGGTTCCGGCCTACAGCCGCTACCTCGTGGACGCCTAGGGGCATAGACGCGTAAGGCAAAACAGTGCGGCCCGGATCCTTCACGGATTCGGGCCGCACTGTTTTGCTGAGCACCCGTGCGTCCCAGGACGCTTCATAGCTTGACGTGGCATTCTTCAGGAGAGCACTTCTCCTCGAAAGGACAACGAGCATGGCTTTTTTCACAAAGGACGGCACCCCCTCACTTGGTGGTTCAGAGAACCTCCAGCCACTATCGAAAGAACGGGTGAAAGCCGGCCTCGACCGCGAAGAGTGGAACTACGGTGTTGACGAAGACGGCGACATCGGCGGAGGCTGGGAAGCCGCCTCGTACTACTTCTTCGTGACCGGCAACAATGAGGAACTGTTCTGCATTCGTGGTGCGTGGCGCGGTATTCTTCCGGGAACCGAGTTCGGTCGTGCGCTTGAACTCTGCAACTCCTGGAACTCCCAGAAGCTGTGGCCAAAAACCTACGCTCGCCTCGACGACGAGGGCATGGTGCGCGTGCACACCGAGCACAACGTCGACTTCGAGCAGGGCCTCACTGACGGCCAACTCTCGCAGCAGCTCCTTTGCGCGATCAACACGGCAAACGCGTTCTACGAAAGCCTGAACGAGGCCTACCCCGAGGTGTGGGAAAAGTACAACCCGGAGAACGCCCCCAGTGTCTGAACGGTTTCAAGTCGACCTTTCTGGAATGGTCGACCTTCTTTCCCACCACCTCTATTCGGGCCCGCAGGTGTATGTGCGCGAGCTCATTCAGAACGCCGTCGACGCCGTCACCGCGCGTCGAGAGATTGACGCCGAGGCGCCCGCTCAGATTCGCCTGAGCACCGCCACCGACGAGCAAGGTCGCCCAACACTCGAGGTGACCGACACCGGTATCGGGCTCACTGCTGCCGAGGCAACGGAGATGCTGGCGACGATCGGGCGATCCTCGAAGCGAAATGAAGAGTTCGGGATCGGCCGGGCCGAGTTCATCGGTCAGTTCGGGATCGGCATGCTCGCCGCGTTTATGGTCGCGGAGACCATCGAGGTGCGCTCGTTTTCGGCGCGTCCGGGGTCCACTCCGATCCGCTGGCTCGGCCGAGCAGACGGCACCTTCGACATCAGCGAAGACCCTGAGGCCACGACACCCGGCACCACCGTGCGCCTGACCGCCCGGCCAGATGTCGCGCACTGGATGGCGCACGACACCGTGCTCGCCCTTGCGACCGAGTACGCCTCACTGCTGCCCTTTGATATTGCGGTGCGCACGCAGCTTGAGGGATCCGAAGGCTCTGGCCTTTCAACGTCCGCCGAGGTCTGGCGCAGAATCACCGAACCCGAACTCCCCTGGCTTATCGAGCACCCCTCGGCCGCGGCACGGCAGCGAGCACTCAACGATTACTGCGAGCGCACATTCGGATTCACCCCGCTCGGCAGCATCAAGCTTGATCTACCCGTTGCGGGCGTGAGTGGTGTGGCCTTCATCCTGCCGCAGGCGGTCTCCCCCGGCTCCGGCCAGCACCGCGTCTACACGAAGCGCATGCTGCTCGGGCCCCGTGTCGATCGGGTGCTGCCCGACTGGGCGTTTTTTGTGCGCGCGGTGCTCGATACCAACACGCTCTCCCCCACGGCCTCCCGTGAGCAATTGCACGACGATGAGGTGCTCATGGGGGTGCGCGAAGCGATTGGTGAGCAGCTGAAGCAGTGGGCTCTCGCCGAGCTGCGCGGATCCTCAACCCTCGCGCGCACGGTCATCGCAACTCACCACCTCGCGCTGCGTGGTCTCGCGCTCACGGACCCCGCGATGCTCGACCTCGTCTCAGAGATTCTGCCCTTCGAAACCACCGACGGCGCAATGACGCTGGCGCAGGCCGCCAAGAGCGGCGAGGTCGTCTACACGACCACAACAGAGGCCTACCGCAGGGTTGCCGCTGTTGCGCGTGCGCAGGGCCTCGTTGTGGTGAACGCCGGGTATGTCTACGATGCCGATCTCATGGAGCGCCTCGGCAAGCGTCCGGGCTGGCGCGTGCGCGAACTTGAGAGCTCAGACCTGGTGCAGGTGCTCGGGCTGCTGGATCTGAGCCGCGACTGGGAGATTACTGACGCGGTTGCACACGCTCGCACAGTTCTCGAGGCCGACGACTGCGACGTCGTTGTGCGCGAGTTCTCCCCCGAGACCGTACCCGCGATGCTACTGCGTGATGCTGACGGTGAGCACCGCCGCGAATTGAACCGCGAACGCGAGGCCGAACCGGGCCGCTGGGACGGTTTGCTCGATTCGCTCGCGGGTGACACACACTCCCGGACCCGCACGCTCGTGCTGAATGACACCTCAGGGGTTGTGCGGCGTCTTCTCACGGCGCCACCCGGCGACGTGTTTGATGCGGGGCTGCGTTCCCTCTACCTCTCGGCCGTGATGCTCGCTGGTGACGGTCTCCGTTCTTCGGAATCGGCGGCACTCACCGACGCCCTTGGAACACTCCTCGATGGTGCGCTTGGCGCGCCCGCCCAGGAAGGCAACCTGTGATCGCAACAGTACAGCGCGAACTCAACGACATTCGGCGCATGCCCTACGGCACTGCACGCACGGCAGCGAGCGAGGCGATCACACGCCGCATCGAGACTGAGGGTCCGAAGGAGCTGCTCGCAGAGGCGCTCCTCGATCTGGTCGAGTCATACAGCTTCTCGGATCAGGGGGTGAAGTCGTTCTCCGCCTTTGCGCGCATCCTGCGGCTCTGGGACGAGAGCCCCGAGCTCTTCGACGAGGGTGACGAGCGCAACCTGTTCTGGGAGTTTAAGTGGGTGGCGGGCGATCTCGCCGAGTACCCGCAAATCTCGCTCGCCCAGGCCGTCGCGTTTCTCGACGACATGGAGCGCCGCTTCGAACTCGCGGGGCACGGCGTTTCGTCGGTGCGAATGAGCCGTTTTCGCTGGGCCTGGCACGCCGGCCGCCCCGACACGGATGCGTTCCGCCTGGAGTGGATCACGGGGCTGCGCGACGAGTTTGAAGATTGCCGAGCCTGCACGATCGGGCAACAGGTCGACTACTTCACGGCGGCTGAGCGCTACGATGAGGCTGTGGCGCTCGGTCTCACCCAAGACAGCTCGTGCAACATCGAGCCGACTCGCACCTGGTACGGGGTGGCCCTCGCTGCGCTGCTGAGCGGTGATCCCGAGCTTGCGCTCACCATGCACAAGCGTGCGCTCGCGACCGACGATGGCGGTCCCACCGAGTTCGCCTCCGCTCGCGGTTACGGCTTCGAAACCCTTGCCCGCGGAGGGCGCCTCGAACAGGCACTTCGGTTGCTCCGCAACGACTACCCCGAAGCTCTCACTAAGGGTGAGAGCCCGGCATATCACCTGCGGTTCTACCTCGGCGTGCTCGCCGGTTTGTCGGCGAACCTTGATCGTGGTGACCTGCCAACAGGGTTCCGCGAGCCCGAGTGGAGCACGGTCGCTGGGCTCCAGGCATGGGTGCTCGCGGCCGCGCAGCGCCTGGCTCGGGATCTCGACGCGCGCAACGGCAACGACATGTACGAGCGGTCAATCAATCGTGCTCTCGCCGCAACCCGAGTGGAGAAGCTACTGGCAGATCCTTCGCTCGACACACCTGACATTTCTGAGGAGATCTCCTCCGCCGCCGGACCGTCAGTCAGACAAACCGAGTCAGACAGCACCGTTGCCCCGTCAAGCGCCCACGACGTTCTTCTCGCTCAGGCCGAAGAACTCGCCGGCCGAGGAGACTACGGCACCGCTGTTCCAGCCTATGCCGAAGCCGCAAAACTGCTGGAGGCCGAGGGATGGCTCGAGCGCTCCGGCTTCGCCTTCGCCGAGGCCGCGCAGTGCGCATCAATTGCTGGCGAGGAAGAAGCCTCTCACCGGTTCTTCGCGGCCGCAGTCTCGCGGCTGCGCACCGGAGGCGGCGATGCAGGCACCCTCTCAGCAGTTCTTACCGCGTGGACTCCCGTCGCCGCGCGCATGAACGATCCGGAGACCCTGCTCAACGTCACGCGGGAAGAGCTTCAGAAACTTGGGGAGTTCAACACCGATGGACTCAGTGAGGATCTCGCCGAGCGTCGCCGGGCCGAATGGCTGCTCGAACGTGCCTCGCTTCGTGACACGTTCGCCCGCTCCCTCGCTGCGGCGGCTCCCGGGCAACGGCCCAGTGGCCTAGGCCTTGAGCAAGCAGCAGCAGAGGCGACAACAGCCGGCGAGGAGTTTGCGCAGCTTGGCAGGATCGCCGACGCCGCACACGCCTTCTGGCTCGCGGGCAAGGTCCAGCTCGAAAACGGGCAGACCACGGAGGCGCTGTGGTCGCTGGAGTCGGCGTTCGAAGGCTTCACTGTGGCGCAGCGGCGCGAGGAGCGCACAAACGCAGCGAGCGAGCTCATCGATCTGCTGCGCCAGACCGGCCAGCCCGAAAGAGCAGACGAGATCGTCGCGCAGCTGTAGCTGCCCTACCGCGTCATGTCGTTGTCACTGCGCTCGATCGCCGGGCCAAGCTCGTCCAGAATAAGCGTCTCTGAGTCGAGCTGGCCTGTACGGTACGCCGCGCGGCCCACCATATGGGCCGCGATCGGTGCCGTGAGCGATTGGAACACAAACACCGGGATCAGGCCGAGAAGTGTCGCAATCGAGCGCTGATCAAGTGCGATCGCTGCGATTACCAGCAGCAGACCGAAGATCTGCGGTTTTGTGGCGGCGTGCAGTCGGCTCAGCGCGTCAGGAAACCTGAGCAGTCCGACGCCAGCGGCTACCGAAAGCAGGGCGGCAAGAACCACACACACCACTGCGGCGAGGTCGAGGATCTGCTCAAACATGGGTCGCCTCCCCCGAGTCCGCCACCGCTTCGGTTTCGGCCTGCAACGCCGCGCGGCGCTTCACGAAACGGGCCACCACGATCGTCGCAAATGTTGCGGTCGCTGCGATCACTGTCATCAGCGGAATACTCGCGGTGTGGTGCCGCACGACCATGTCTGTGCCAACCGCCAGCATGAGTGTTGTCAGCAGCACGTCGGAGGCCACCATACGATCAAGGATCGTTGGACCACGCACAATACGCACCAGAGCCATGAGCGCGGTTGCGGTCAGCCCGATCCCTGCCGCGATGAGCAAAGCCGTCGAGAACATCGTCATCGCAGCACCCGCATCTCTTCACGTGACCCGACTGCCATCACCAGAAGACGCTCAATGTACAGCGTCTCCCGTCGCATTTTGGTGATTTCCTTTTGGGTCGGGGTGTTCAAGACGTGCAGGTACAGCGTTGACTCAAAACGATCGATGTCTGCCACGAGCGATCCCGGTATGAGAGATGTCGTCAGACCAACCATGGTCAGGATGAAGTCGGAACGGGTGCGCAGCTTTACCGCAATAATCGAGGTCTTGGGCGGCGGTCCGGGGCGCACCGCCAGCAAGGCGACCTGACAAGAAGCCACTGCGAGCTGCCACAGGAAAAAGCCGAGGTAGCGGGCTGCCCACCACACGTTAAACCGACCGGCGAGTTCGACCGGCGGAAGATAAAACAGGCGCATCACGGAAAAAGCGACGATAAACCCACTCACAAGCGACAGCAGGGAGAGGGTCTGCCACAGCATCATCCACAGCAGTACGAGTCCGATGAGAAGTGGAAGCTCGTGCAGCCGGACACCCCACTCGATGCGGCGAGCGGTGGGAAGCGCAGGAGTGTTTTGATCGCTCAATGTCCTCCTCCTTCCGAGTCGCCTGAGCCACTTGGTTCAGTCGTCCCGCTGCCTCCGCCGAGTTCATTCGGGGAGTTGCCCAGCACTCGTTCAACCAGTTTGCCCGGCTGGGCGAGATCTTGCCCCGCCTTCCAAGCGTAATCGTAGAGGGGTCCCGCGAACACAGTGAGTGCAATACTGACCAATACCATGCCTGCCGTGGCGCCGACCATCAGCCGCGGAATCGTCTTACGTTCCTGCTGAGGTTGGGCATCAGGCGCATCGTGGAGCCTCTCGAAGAGCGCTTCCTCACGCTCACGCAGCCGAAGCGCCTCGGTTGCGGCCGCAGGCGTCGAGCCCGTGGTTGGGATCGGGCCAGTTTCAAGCGCGGTCGCGCGATCCCGCCCGCTCTCTCCCAGTGCCTTCGGGCGTTGCCGCCAGAATGCCAGCACCCAGGCGCGCGCGAGCGCGTACAGCGTGAGCAAAGACACGAGCGCGCCGATCCCGATCAACCAGTAAGCGCCGGGTGTTGCGAGCTCGGCGGCGACGGTAAAGAGTCCAACCTTGCCGATAAACCCGGAGAAGGGAGGAATGCCGCCGAGGTTGAGCATTGGAATGAAAAAGAGCACCGCGATAACGGGCGCCGTCTTGAGCATTCCGCCGAGACCCGAGAGGGATGTGGTGCCCCCCTTACGCTCGAGCAGACCCACCGCGAGGAAGAGCGTCGTCTGCACGATGATGTGGTGGGTGATGTAGTAGATCGTGGCTGCGAACCCCGCGGCATTCGCCATGCTAATGCCGAAGATCATGTAGCCGATGTGGCTGATGAGGGTGAAGGAGAGCAGACGCTTGATATCGAGTTGCGAGACCGCCCCCAATATCCCAATTAATAGCGTGAGCCCCGCCACCACAAGCAGGAGCTTGTCGACGCTGGAGTCCGGGAAGAGCTGCGTTTGAGTCCGAATAATGGCGTACACGCCGACCTTTGTCAGCAGGCCCGCAAACACCGCCGTTACCGGCGCCGGGGCAGTCGGGTACGAGTCGGGCAACCAAAAAGAGAGCGGGAAGACGGCGGCCTTGATCCCGAACGCAATGAGCAGCATGAGGTTCAGCAGTAACTGGACCTCGGACGGAAGCTCGGCGATCCTCACGGTCAAGTGCGCCATGTTGACGGTTCCGGTCGCCCCATAGATCATCGCGATCGCGGCGAGAAACAGCACTGACGACACGAGAGAGACCACAACGTAGGTCACACCGGCTCGAATGCGCTGCGCGGTGCCACCGAGGGTGATCAACACGTAGCTCGCCACGAGAAGGATCTCGAACCCCACGTAGAGGTTAAAGAGATCACCCGCGATAAACGCGTTGAACACCCCGGCGCCCAGCACCAAATACGTTGGGTAATAGATCGAAACCGGGGCATCCTCGTCGCCGTCGGCGAGGCGCTGACCCGTTGAGAAGATGAACACCGCGAGCAGCACCACGGCCGAAACCGTAACCATCAGGGCAGAGACGCGATCCACCACCAAGGCGATACCGAATGGCGCGGCCCACCCGCCCACTTCCATGACCAGGGTGCCCTGAGTGTTCACAACAAACATCAGGATGCCGCCAAGGGCAACAACACCGCCGAGCGCGACCAGGGTGATCCCCTGCTGGAGGCGGCGCCTTCCAGGCACGGCGAGTGCGAGCGCCGCGCCAATCAACGGGAGCAGCACAACAAACGGCACGAGAACGGTCATCGCTGTTCACTCCCCTCTGCGGTGGTCTCGGTGGTCTCGGCGGGCACACGATGGCTGCTGTCGCCTGAAGCGGCGTCGGTGCCAGTGTTGGTGTCAGTGTCGTCATCGGAATCGTCGTCGGAGAACTCAGGGGTCTCCGCGAGATCCTCGTCGGTAACCTCGTCGACGGACAGTTCGTCCGCCGTAGCCAGCTCAAGATCGGTCTCGTCATCTCGCACGGTGTCATCCCGATCCTGCGCCAATCGCCACGAGCGGTATATGAGCGCCAAGAAAAAGGCGCTGACACCAAATGTGATCACGATGGCGGTAAGAATAAACGCCTGCGGAAGCGGGTCGCTCATGTCTTCAGGCGCCGCCTCACCGACGATAGGAGCCGCGCCGAAGGATCCTGACATGAGAAAAATAAGCAGGTTTGTTGCGTTGCCGACCAGCAAAAACCCGAGCAGCAAACGCGTCAGAGTGCGGTCGAGCATGAGGTAGATCCCGCACGTGTACATCACGGCCATGAGCACGACCAGCACCAGGGGCATTGTTGTCATCGGGATTCCACCTCCTCCTCGGTCATTGAAGCCTCGTTCTCCTCGTGTTCGTCAATCTCAGCACCAAGGCTGCGCAGCACGTCGAGAATGAGACCAAACACCACGAGGTACACACCAACGTCAAACAGCGTTGAGGTGACAAAGGGAAGTGTGCCGAAGATGCCGAGGTCGACGTCGACCCACGAAGAGGCAAGAGCGGCCTGCCCAAAGAACATCGGTACAAACGCCATCGTAACGGCGAGGGCAAGGCCTGCCCCGAGGATCCGTCCCGCGTCTAGCGGCACGGTGGCACCCAGCTCGTGGCGACCTCCCGCAAGGTACCGCGCAACGAGCGCGAGCCCGGCAACGAGTCCACCCGCAAACCCGCCGCCTGGGCCATTGTGACCGGCAAGCAACAGGAAGATCGACAGAATAATGAGCGCGTGGAAGAGCAGTCTCACCACAACCTCGAGCATGATCGAGCGCCGTGCCGGGTCAAGGTGACGGCCCGCAAGCAACCAGCTAATGCGGCGCATTGGGTCGTTCGGGTCCACCACCCGCAGGAGGTGCTCACGTGCCTGAGTGCGAGCGGCGCTGCGACTGAGCTTGGGTCGGTTGTCTTCGCGAGTGTTCAAGAACACGAGCGAGGCGACGCCCGTGGCCGCCGCGAGGATCACAGAGAGCTCACCCATGGTGTCCCAGCCTCGAATATCGACCAGCATCACGTTCACCACATTGCTGCCGTGGCCGCCGCTGTAGGCGAGCTCGGGCAACTGCAGCGAAATGGGATCGGCAACTCGGGAGCCCAGGGCCACAAGGGCGAGCGCACCGATCGTCAGACCGACCGAGGCACCAATAATGATCCTGATCCAGCGCACACGCCGCGTTGAAGAGGAGCCAAGACGCTGCGGCAAACGACGGATCACGAGCACAAACGCGATCAGCGTGACGGTCTCGACGAGAGCCTGAGTCAGCGCGAGGTCGGGGGCGCCCGACATCGCAAAGATTGCGGCCATGCCGTAGCCGGTCACACCGACAAGCACGACGGACTGGAACCTGGTGCGGGCGCGCAGCGAGAAAATCGCGGCGACCACCATCACGATCGCGATCGGGATCTGCACGGGCGAAGTGATGAGTTCAAACGATTCGGGCCACTGATCCGTGGCAATGAGCGTTCCCCCGAGGGTGCCCACCACAACGATCAAGATCACCGAAAGATAAAACGGGAGGGATCCGCGCTGTGTAAGTGAGGTCAACCGCACCGCAACAACGTCGAGCCACTGCGTAATCAACCAGTACACGTGTGAGGCGGAGAACCGCTCGGGCACCGTTCGGAAAACCGCCGTGGTTCGCGAGCAGAACTTGGCCAGCAGAAGCCCCAGAACGATGACCAGAGCGGAGGCGCCCAGTGCGGGAGTCAGCCCGTGCCACAGAGCGAGGTGCTCGATTGCGTGGCCGTCTGTCGCACCCTCAAGTTGCGGCGCGATCGCAGCCTGCATAAAGGGATCAATCGCGCCCGCGAACAGCCCGGCGAGCAGCGCAACCGCTGCAAACGCCATCGGGGCGATCAGGATCGCGCGACCGGGAGAGTGAATCACCGTGCAGGTTTCGGTGTTGGCCTTTCGCGAGAAAGCTCCCCAGAGAAAGCGTCCCATGTACGCGACCGTCAAGATGCTACCGAGCACGGCAACCGTAAACGCAAAGAGCGCGAGCGGGCTGTCTGTTCCTATGCTCAACATCTCGGTGAACGCGGATTCTTTTGCGACGAAACCTACCAGAGGAGGCAAGCCTGCCATCGACGCTGCAGCCAAGGCAGTCACCACAAAGAGCACTGGCATCCTTCGTCCCAGTCCCGAGAGCTTGCGCAGGTCACGAGTGCCGGTGGCGTGATCGATGATACCAACAGACAAGAAGAGCGGCGCCTTGGCGACGGCGTGAGCAAAGAGCAGTGCGAGCCCTGCGAACGCAGCTCGAGGGTCTGCCAAACCAAACACCATCACCAGCAGCCCTAGCTGGCTCACCGTGCCGTGAGCGACGATGAGCTTAATGTCGAACTGTTTGAGCGCGCGGATCCCGCCATTCAGCATGGTGATTGCGCCGAGAATCACGAGTGTCTCGCGATACCCCACAACATCCCCAAATCCGGGGCTGATACGAGCGATGAGGTACACCCCCGCCTTGACCATCGCGGCCGCGTGCAGGTAAGCGCTCACCGGGGTGGGCGCTGCCATAGCGCCCGGAAGCCACAGGTGGAAGGGGAAGATCGCTGACTTTGAGAGAGCACCGGCCAGCACCAGGTAGACAGCGACCGTGCCGAGTGCACCCTGCGGAGGATTGGCGACGATTTCAGAAAGCAGAGTGGTGCCGGCGGCCTGCGAAAGCAGCACAAACCCCACGAGCATCGCGAGGCCACCGAAGGTGGTCACCATCAACGCCTGGAGCGCCGCAGCGTTTGCGGTTCGCAGTTTCGTCACGTGACCAATCAACAGGAACGACAGGATCGTCGTTCCCTCCCAGAAGATAAAGAGCAGGTAGACGTCGTCCGCGAGCACAAGCCCGAGCATGGCGACCGCGAAGCCCATGAAGACCGCGGCAAATCGAGCGAGCCCGGCTTCGCCCTCTTCAAAGTAGTAGGCGCAGTAGAGCAGGATCAGCGCGCCCGCGCCGGTTACGAGCAGCGCGAAGAGAGCGGAAATCGCGTCGAGACGGAAGCTGAGCGTCATGTTCAGCTGCGGGATCCACTCGAACGATTCGGTGATCACTTCGCCGGAGAACACGGGTGCAACCGCGATGAACAGCGCAGTAAAGGCCCCTGCCATTGCGACGGCTAGGCCAATAAACGTCTTGCGCCCGAACCTCTGAACAATCGGGTGGGTAAGAAGGGAGATGAGTGCAAGCGCGAGCAGTGTGCTCGTCATCACACCCATAGGCGGCCTCTTCCACTCGGTCGTCGTTTGGTTCCCAAAGCAAAGCTTATCGGAAACTGGGCACCCAAACTCTGGGCTTGCAATGCCCCCTAAAATGCGAAAGGGCCCCTCTCGGATTGACGATCATCACAGATCGTCGCTCCGAGGGAGCCCTTTCTAAAAGTTGTCCGGCGGTGTCCTACTCTCCCACGAGGTCCCCCTCGCAGTACCATCGGCGCTGTCAGTCTTAGCTTCCGGGTTCGGAATGTGACCGGGCGTTTCCCTGACGCTATAACCACCGTAACTCTATTGACATGTCCCACACCCCACCAGAACACCCCGAAAGAGTATCCCCGTGTTGGGGTGTGTGGCCGTACGTCAAGAACCACAAAGCGGACGCGATTATCGTTACAAAAATAAGTCTTACGTCTCCACCACAAAGAGTGGAGAGAGAAGTCAAGTCATCGGCTTATTAGTACCAGTCAGCTCCACACGTTACCATGCTTCCACATCTGGCCTATCAACCCAGTCATCTACTGGGAGCCTCACCACCTCAAAGGGTGACGGAAATCTCATCTCGAGGCCGGCTTCCCGCTTAGATGCTTTCAGCGGTTATCCATCCCGAACGTAGCCAACCAGCCATGCCCTTGGCAGAACAACTGGCACACCAGAGGTTCGTCCAACCCGGTCCTCTCGTACTAGGGTCAGATCCTCTCAAATTTCCAACGCGCGCAGAGGATAGGGACCGAACTGTCTCACGACGTTCTAAACCCAGCTCGCGTACCGCTTTAATGGGCGAACAGCCCAACCCTTGGGACCAACTCCAGCCCCAGGATGCGACGAGCCGACATCGAGGTGCCAAACCATGCCGTCGATATGGACTCTTGGGCAAGATCAGCCTGTTATCCCCGAGGTACCTTTTATCCGTTGAGCGACAGCGCTTCCACAAGCCACTGCCGGATCACTAGTCCCGACTTTCGTCCCTGCTCGACCTGTCAGTCTCACAGTCAAGCTCCCTTGTGCACTTACACTCGCCACCTGATTGCCAACCAGGCTGAGGGAACCTTTGGGCGCCTCCGTTACTTTTTAGGAGGCAACCGCCCCAGTTAAACTACCCACCAGGCACTGTCCCAGAACCCGATCAGGGTCCGTAGTTAGATATCCAATATGACCAGAGTGGTATTTCAACAATGACTCCACCTGAACTAGCGTCCAAGCTTCACAGTCTCCCACCTATCCTACACAAGCCACACCGAACACCAATACCAAGCTGTAGTAAAGGTCACGGGGTCTTTCCGTCCTTCTGCGCGTAACGAGCATCTTTACTCGTAGTGCAATTTCGCCGAGTTCACGGTGGAGACAGCTGGGAAGTCGTTACGCCATTCGTGCAGGTCGGAACTTACCCGACAAGGAATTTCGCTACCTTAGGATGGTTATAGTTACCACCGCCGTTTACTGGGGCTTAAATTCAAAGCTTCGACCGAAGTCTAACCTCTCCTCTTAACCTTCCAGCACCGGGCAGGCGTCAGTCCGTATACGTCCACTTGCGTGTTAGCACGGACCTGTGTTTTTAGTAAACAGTCGCTTCCCACTGGTCTCTGCGGCCACCACACCCTTTCGGAGTAAATCCTAATAAGTGGATGGCCCCCTTCTCCCGAAGTTACGGGGGCATTTTGCCGAGTTCCTTCACCATGATTATCTCGATCTCCTGAGTATTCTCTACCTGACCACCTGAGTCGGTTTGGGGTACGGGCAACAGCAAACCTCACGTCGATGCTTTTCTCGGCAGCATAGGATCACCTGCTTCCCCATACGGGTCCGCATCATGTCTCACCCAAAGCCGAAAACTATTAATAATCGACGGGCTACACATTTACACCGGGACAACCATCGCCCGGCACAGGCTACCTTCCTGCGTCACACCTCACGCTCACCACCCCAGTTCGGGTTCGCAGCCTCCACCCCACATCACCCGAAGGATCCATGAAGTTTCAGTTTGCTTAGCACTACTAGTTAGGTCTTTGACGGTTTACCGCCGGTACGGGAATATCAACCCGTTGTCCATCGACTACGCCTGTCGGCCTCGCCTTAGGTCCCGACTTACCCAGGGAAGATTAGCTTGACCCTGGAACCCTTGGTCTTCCGGAGGACGGGTTTCTCACCCGTCTTTCGCTACTCATGCCTGCATTCTCACTCGTGTGGCATCCACGGCTGGTTCACACCGCCGCTTCACTCGCCACACGACGCTCTCCTACCCATCCATACGGCTGGACCACGAAGGCCTACCTGTTATATGAATGCCACAACTTCGGTGGCGTGCTTGAGCCCCGTTACATTGTCGGCGCGGAATCACTTGACCAGTGAGCTATTACGCACTCTTTCAAGGGTGGCTGCTTCTAAGCCAACCTCCTGGTTGTCACAGCAACTCCACATCCTTTTCCACTTAGCACGCGCTTTGGGACCTTAGTTGGTGATCTGGGTTGTTTCCCTCTCGACAATGAAGCTTATCCCCCACTGTCTCACTGCTGCGCTCTCACTTACCGGCATTCGGAGTTTAGCTGACGTCAGTAACCTTGTAGGGCCCATCGGCCATCCAGTAGCTCTACCTCCGGCAAGAAACACGCAACGCTGCACCTAAATGCATTTCGGAGAGAACCAGCTATCACGAAGTTTGATTGGCCTTTCACCCCTATCCACAGCTCATCCCCTCAGTTTTCAACCTAAGTGGGTTCGGTCCTCCACGCGCTCTTACACGCGCTTCAACCTGGCCATGGATAGATCACTTCGCTTCGGGTCTAGGACATGCGACTGAATCGCCCTATTCAGACTCGCTTTCGCTACGGCTACCCCACACGGGTTAACCTCGCCACATATCGCTAACTCGCAGGCTCATTCTTCAAAAGGCACGCTGTCACACCTACAAGGGTGCTCCAACGGATTGTAAGCAAACGGTTTCAGGTACTATTTCACTCCCCTCCCGGGGTACTTTTCACCTTTCCCTCACGGTACTAGTCCGCTATCGGTCATCTGGGAGTATTTAGGCTTATCAGGTGGTCCTGACAGATTCACACGGGATTTCTCGGGCCCCGTGCTACTTGGGATACACACCACGCAGTGCCACCATTTCGGATACGGGACTCTCACCCACTCCGGTCCGCCGTTCCAAGCGGTTCTCCTATAGCTACACATTCACGTCGGTAGACCGGCAGATCTACCAGGCATGTCCCACAACCCCAACCATGCAACCCCTGCCGGGTATCACACATGACTGGTTTAGCCTCATCCGGTTTCGCTCGCCACTACTACCGGAATCACATGTTGTTTTCTCTTCCTGGGGGTACTGAGATGTTTCACTTCCCCCCGTTCCCTCTACCCGCCCTATATATTCAGGCGGGAGTCACCAGGTACGCACGCGCCCTGGCGGGGTTTCCCCATTCGGAAATCCTCGAATCACAGCCCGTTTATCGGCTCCCCGAGGCTTATCGCAGATTACTACGTCCTTCTTCGGCTCCAGATGCCAAGGCATCCACCGTTTGCTCTTAAAAACTTGAAATCACATAAGTATAATCATAAAAAACACACACACTCCCCAAAAGGAATGCATGCGACCAATGAAATTAATTTAAGTATCTCAAGACAAGACAAAGTCTTGTCTTGAAAGATGCTCGCGTCCACTGTGTAGTTCTCAACGTACGGTCGATCCCCGCATCATGGACAACGTGTTCCATGACCCAGGGTCAGAAGATCAGTCCCCACACCAACAATCACACTCTTACGAGCATGACCATCAATGTGACGGCTGGGCCTCCAGGACCCAATAGTATGCACAATACGCACCAACCCACATCAACCAGCAACGTTCCAACCACCCCCGAAGAGACAGCGTACTTATCACCAATCAACACGATCAATGCTTGTCAAATGTTCCACCCATGAGCAGCTCGCAGTGAACATTCGCCACTGTTCGAGCCATTCTGCAACAACATAGTTGTTGAGTGCTCCTTAGAAAGGAGGTGATCCAGCCGCACCTTCCGGTACGGCTACCTTGTTACGACTTAGTCCTAATCACCAGTCCCACCTTCGACGGCTCCCTCCACAAGGGTTAGGCCACCGGCTTCGGGTGTTACCGACTTTCATGACTTGACGGGCGGTGTGTACAAGGCCCGGGAACGTATTCACCGCAGCGTTGCTGATCTGCGATTACTAGCGACTCCGACTTCATGGGGTCGAGTTGCAGACCCCAATCCGAACTGAGACCGACTTTTTGGGATTCGCTCCACCTCGCGGTATCGCAGCCCATTGTATCGGCCATTGTAGCATGCGTGAAGCCCAAGACATAAGGGGCATGATGATTTGACGTCATCCCCACCTTCCTCCGTGTTGACCACGGCAGTATCCCATGAGTTCCCACCATAACGTGCTGGCAACATAGGACGAGGGTTGCGCTCGTTGCCGGACTTAACCGAACATCTCACGACACGAGCTGACGACAACCATGCACCACCTGTTTACGAGTGTCCAAAGAGTTGACGATCTCTCGCCCGTTCTCGTATATGTCAAGCCTTGGTAAGGTTCTTCGCGTTGCATCGAATTAATCCGCATGCTCCGCCGCTTGTGCGGGCCCCCGTCAATTCCTTTGAGTTTTAGCCTTGCGGCCGTACTCCCCAGGCGGGGAACTTAATGCGTTAGCTACGACACAGAACCCGTGGAACAGGCCCTACATCTAGTTCCCAACGTTTACGGCATGGACTACCAGGGTATCTAATCCTGTTCGCTCCCCATGCTTTCGCTCCTCAGCGTCAGTTACGGCCCAGAGATCTGCCTTCGCCATCGGTGTTCCTCCTGATATCTGCGCATTCCACCGCTACACCAGGAATTCCAATCTCCCCTACCGCACTCTAGCTTGCCCGTACCCACTGCAGGCCCGGAGTTGAGCTCCGGGATTTCACAGCAGACGCGACAAGCCGCCTACGAGCTCTTTACGCCCAATAATTCCGGACAACGCTTGCACCCTACGTATTACCGCGGCTGCTGGCACGTAGTTAGCCGGTGCTTTTTCTGCAGGTACCGTCACTTTCGCTTCTTCCCTACTAAAAGAGGTTTACAACCCGAAGGCCGTCATCCCTCACGCGGCGTTGCTGCATCAGGCTTGCGCCCATTGTGCAATATTCCCCACTGCTGCCTCCCGTAGGAGTCTGGGCCGTGTCTCAGTCCCAGTGTGGCCGGTCACCCTCTCAGGCCGGCTACCCGTCGTCGCCTTGGTGAGCCATTACCTCACCAACAAGCTGATAGGCCGCGAGTCCATCCCCAACCGATAAATCTTTCCACCCACACACCATGCGGTGATAGGTCATATCCAGTATTAGACGCCGTTTCCAGCGCTTATCCCAGAGTCAGGGGCAGGTTACTCACGTGTTACTCACCCGTTCGCCACTCTTCCACCCAGCAAGCTGGGCTTCATCGTTCGACTTGCATGTGTTAAGCACGCCGCCAGCGTTCGTCCTGAGCCAGGATCAAACTCTCCGTAAAAAATTACATGCCCACAAACCAGCGGAATAAGCCGGAACGTGAGCGAGTTCAACCTGACAAAAAACAAACATCATTACTGACGTTCATCTATAATTTTGTCCAAAAGGAATCGCCATCAACCAACCACCAAAGCGGTCAGCGACGGGATAAATAATTGGCATTTGACAATTAAAGTGCACACTATTGAGTTCTCAAGGACCAGACACCCCCCGTACACACCCAACCGGGCTTCCGAAGAGCAACTTTCCTAACCTACCAAAACAACCTGGAAAAACCAAGTTAGCCGAATCATTCAGATCTCGGCATCAACGTGACACACGAATTCGTGTTGTCACCGTTTCGGTGAGATGAGGTTCCCTACTCTACACACCAGAACATGACTAATCAAGTTCGAATGTGATCCTTGAGTGGGATCCTATTCAGGCTTTCGGTCCGGGCCGCTTTCGCTTCCCGCACCGTCTCGCTGACAAGGGAAAACATTACGCGGATCGAGCATGGCTGGCAAAGCGCGCCCCCTTCCCGGGCGTGTCTCCGCAGGATCATGCGGATCTCGGTTCTCGGTGCCCGAGAGCGTGCTTTTCGTGCGCAGCCCAAATCCTCGTCAAAACAGGGCAAACTGCCTTGGGCGCCACGTTTCCCGGGCGCGCCGGAGCGCTCACCGCACCCATAACCACAGCCAAGCGATCAGCACACCTGCTTGAATAGTCGGGTGAACGACTCCACTCCCCCAAAGACACAGCCCTCCCCCTCTGATTTCAGCTTTACTCTCGAGCATCGCCTAGAAGAGGGAGGCGCCCGCGGATCCCGCGATCAGGCACTCGGACGCACGGGAACGATCCACACTCCTCACGGCGAGATCCAAACCCCGGCCTTTATTCCGGTTGGCACCAAAGCAACGGTCAAGGCGATGCTGCCGGAAACCGTGAAGGATCTCGGTGGGCAGGCGGTACTCGCAAACGCTTACCATCTCTTCCTGCAGCCGGGCAGCGATCTCGTTGACGAGGCAGGTGGACTCGGCAAGTTCATGAACTGGAGCGGCCCAACCTTCACCGACTCGGGCGGGTTCCAGGTCATGTCACTCGGCGTCGGCTTCAAGAAGGTCATCTCTATGGCGGAGGAAGAGTACGCGAGCACCGAGGTCATCGCCTCAACAAAAGAGCGACTGGCTCACGTCGACGAAGACGGTGTCACCTTCAAGTCATTCCTCAACGGGGATCGCCACCGCTTCACACCTGAAGTCTCCATGCAGATCCAGCACCAGCTCGGCGCAGACATCATCTTCGCGTTCGACGAGTGCACCACTCTCATGAACACCCGCATCTACCAAGAAGACTCGGTCGACCGCACCGCACGTTGGGCGGTCCGTTGCCTCGACGAGCATGCCCGGCAAACGGCGGAACGAACCCACCGTCCGTATCAGGCACTTTTTGGTGTTGTTCAGGGCGCGCAGTATGAGGATCTGCGCCGCAAGGCAGCCTCGGGTCTCGCGACCATGACCGGTGCCGAAGCATCTGAGCAGCAGTTCGACGGGTTCGGGATCGGCGGGGCGCTCGAGAAGAGTCGCCTCGGCACCATCGTGTCGTGGGTTAATGACGAGCTTCCAGAAAACAAGCCCCGGCACCTGCTCGGTATCTCTGAACCCGATGACCTCTTTGCCGCGATCGCTGCGGGTGCCGACACCTTCGACTGCGTTGCTCCGTCGAGGCAGGCACGCGGCGGCACCATGTACTCTTCACGTGGTCGCATCAATGCCAAGTCCTCCGGGCAGCGACGCAGCTTCGAACCGCTCGACGCCGAGTGCGACTGCTACACCTGCCAGAACTACACCGCCGCCTACCTGCACCACCTGTTCAAGGCCAAGGAGATGCTCGGCTCAACCCTCGCGACGATTCACAACGAGCGGTTTATCGTGCGTCTTGTTGACCGTATTCGCGAGAGCATTGTCGACGGCACCTTTGCCGAGCTCCGCGATGAGGTGCTTGGGCGACAGTACGGTGCAGAATTTGCGCGCGAGGCTGCCGCTAAGCATCGCCTACTTACCGCGCAATAGCCTCTTCGGCGCGACGCACAATTCGGATCACGCGCGTCGTCACGGGCAGCAGCACGACCTCGGCCAATACCTTCACGAGGTAACCGAGAACGATATACATCACAAAATCAATGCCCGTGATGATGCCCGCGAAGGCGATGGTGCAAAACAGCAGCGTGTCGGCCAGCTCGCCGACAAGTGTTGACACGATCAACCGAGACCGCAGGAAGCGGCCCTTGCTGCGGCGGTGCATGAGGTCCATCACCCATGCGTTGAGCAACTGTCCTGCAAGGAAGCCGGTGAGGCTCGCGATAACAATGCGCGGCACAAACCCGAGGACCGCGGCAAAGGCCTCCTGGTTCTCCCACCCGGCAGCGGGTGGTGAGATCTGGGTGGCAAGGATCGTGAGCGAGGCCAGCGCCGCAAGCGCAAACGCCGTGAAAATCGTACGTCGTGTAGCTTTCAGCCCGTACACCTCCGCGAGCACATCACCCAGGATGTAGGCAAGCGGGAAGAGGAACACGCCACCATCGAAAACGAGCGGCAGCGAAAAATCGCCGAACGGAATCGCACCAAACGCGATCGGCTTCACGGCCACCACGTTCGAGATCAACAGGATCCCCACGAAGACAGCAGAGATTGTCGCGTAGCGAGCTCCGCTGGCAGCGGCCCGCGCACCCGGCGTCAGATATTTCGAGGAATCAGACGATTCCGCTGCGGCCTGTTCCACTTTCTGCTCCGTCTCACTCATCGATGAGGCCAACCCCCAGTGCGCCGCGAATCATGTCCATGTTGAGCTTTGCGGCAACCCGCGCACCATCGCCCGCAGCGATCACAATTTGCTGAGGGCCGGGCGGCACGATGTCGCCAACCGCGTAGATGCCTCGCACAGAAGTTTCCCCGCGCTTATCAACAACAACAAGACCCCAGTCATCCCGCTCGATGGCGTTTTCACCGAGAAACTCAACGGGCGCGTGCCAGCGTGGGCGCACAAACCCACCAACACGGGGAATAACCTCACCATCCGCGAGGCGAACACCGGTCATGTCGGCCTTTTCGCCAACAATGTCGTCGATCTGACGACGCTCGACGCGGATCCCGATCTTGGAAAGCTGTTCCTCTTGCGCAGGGGTGATCGTGTCAGCACCGTTTGTGAACACAATGAGGTCTGAGCTGATCCTGCTGATGAGCAGAGCGCGCGCGAAGAGATCGCTCGTCTCGCCGATCAACACGAGCGGCTTGTCACTCTTTTCGAAACCGTCGCACTCAACACAGCTGTGCAGCGCGGTGCCGTAGTAGGCGCGGATCATCGGGAGGTCAGGCAGATCCTCGGTGAGCCCGGCCGCGATCAACACGCGGCGCGAAATCACCTCAGCGTCTGCGGCCCCACGCACTCCGGTGCCGCGCACTCGGAAACCGATGCCGTCGGGGAAACCAACCGCGATCGCTTCATCTCGAGTGAGCGGGGTGACCTCGCTCGCCACGGCTTGCACAACCTTGGCGGTCGGGTAAGCCTCGAATTCTTCGCGCGCCAGCCTGCGCACCTCAAGCGGTGGCACACCGTCCCGGGTCAAAAAGCCGTGCGAGCGCAGTGTCGCCGCGTGCCGAGGCCGATTGCTATCGAGCACCGTGATGCGGCGATTCGCGCGCACCAACTGCAGCCCCGCTGAAAGGCCAGCGGGACCTCCACCGATGATTGCAACTCCGACGGGCAGCTCAGTCTCTTGCACGACAGCTTCTCCTTTGTTGTGTTAACGGACCAGAAAGGTCACAACTTGCCCGCTAGGACTCTACGCTGAGGCGGCCCTCGAGCTTTGCGAGACGCGCGAGTGACTCCTCGCGGCCCAGCAGCTCGAACGATTCAAACAGGGGTGGAGAGACGCGGCGTCCGGACGCAGCAACTCGAAGCGCTCCAAAGGCAACGCGTGGCTTCAGACCCAACCCATCAATGAGGGCGGTCTGCAGCGCGGTTTGGATCCGCTCGGTGTTCCACTCGGCCTCCGGAATCTCCGTGAGCGCGGCGGTACCGGCAGCGAGCACCTGGGGCGCATCGTCTTTCAAAGACTTAAGCGCATCGTCTTCGTACTCAAGCGCCTCAACCGAGGTGAAGAGGAAGCCCAGCATTGCGGAGACTTCCGACAGCACGGTGACACGGCTCTGCACGAGCGGTACTGCCTTGCGAATGATCTCTTTCTGGTGCGCACTCGGCTCGATTGGCAGCACGCCGCTCGCAACGAGGTACGGGCGGATCCGCTCGCCGAAGTCCTCTTCGCTCAGCAGGCGGATGTGATCCGCGTTGATGGAGTCGGCCTTCTTCTGGTCGAAACGAGCCGGGTTCGGGTTGACGTCGGTCACGTCGAACGCGGCGATCATCTCTTCGCTCGTAAAGATGTCGCGATCCGGGCCGATCGACCAGCCCAGCAGCGACAGGTAGTTCAGCAGTCCCTCGGGAATGAAGCCACGCTCGCGGTGGTGCAACAAGTTGGACTCGGGATCGCGCTTCGAAAGTTTCTTGTTGCCCTCACCCAGCACGTAAGGCAGGTGCCCAAACTGCGGGATCGCCTCTGAAATACCGAGGTTCACAAGTGCGTGGTGCAGGGCGATCTGGCGCGGCGTCGACGAGAGCAGGTCTTCACCGCGCAGCACGTGGGTGATGCCCATGAGCGCGTCGTCAACCGGGTTCACCAGTGTGTACAGCGGGGCGCCGTTCGGGCGCACCACAACAAAGTCGATCGTGGAGCCGGCAGGGAACGTGATGTCGCCGCGCACGAGGTCAGTGAACGAAAGATCGGTGTCGGGCACCCGGAAACGCAGGGCGGGCTGGCGACCCTCCGCGCGGAAGGCAGCGCGCTGCTCTTCAGTGAGGTCACGATCAAAGTTGTCGTAGCCGAGCTGTTTCGGGCGACCCGCGGCTTCGTTGCGCGCATCGATTTCCTCGGCCGTTGAGTAGCTCTCGTAGAGGTAGCCACCATCGACCAGCTGGGCAATGATGCCCTGGTAAATCTCGCCGCGTTCTGACTGGCGGTACGGCCCCTGCGAGCCGCCGGCGTCGATGCCCTCGTCCCAGTCAAGGCCCAGCCACCGCAGGGAATCGAGGATCTGCGCGTAGCTCTCTTCGCTATCGCGCGCAGCATCTGTGTCTTCGATGCGGAACACAAACGTGCCGCCAGTGTGCCGCGCGTAGGCCCAGTTAAACAGGGCGGTGCGCACCATACCCACGTGCGGTGTGCCCGTCGGAGAGGGACAGAAGCGGACGCGAACGTCGGAACCGGTCGCGTTTGAAAATTTGGGGGTCTCGGTGTGTGCCATCCCCACTAGTCTACCCTCGCGTGACGATGGCGAGCCGCGCAGCGGCCGCGATCCCAAGAGGATCAAAACCCCGGCAACGACCGACAGCGTCGGGAAACCACCGATCGCAAAAATGACCCCGGAGGCAGCACCAAAGAGTGCACCCGCCGCGTTCATCGTGGTGTCTGACTGGCCCTGACTCCTTGGCCGCTGTGCGAGTGGTGTCAGATTCGTGAGCAGCGTTGCACCCGCGACCGTCACCATGCTCCACCCGATACCAAGCAGCACAAGCGCCACCTGGATAATCGCGACGCTTTCTCCCCCGGAAAATGTGCCGAGCGCTGCTAGGCCGAGAAACACGAATCCGGCGAACACGACGGGGATCGCGCCGAAGCGTCCGGTCAAGAAACCGAACACGGGCGAGAGAGCGTACATGCCAGCGATGTGGATGCTGATGGTGAATCCGACGAGCTCGATGGTGCCACCGTGGTGCGTCAGGTGCAGCGGTGTCATCGCCATGAGGCCAACCATGACCGCGTGAGCGAGGGCAATGACCGCGATTGTGAGGTACTGCGGAAACGGTGAGCTCGGCGCTTCGACGGTGACCTCGGCAGCCGCCGCGGATCCGCCATTCTCTTCGCCGGCAATCGCGAGGCGGCGTGATTCGAGCAGCGGATCCGGGCGCAGCCCGAACCACACGACACAGGCCGCGGCCAGCTGAGCAGCGATCGTGAAGATGAAGATGCCGGAGAGCCCGGGGAGTCCGAGCGCTTCGCCCAGGTGCTCCCCCGGGCCAATGAGGTTAGGCCCGGTGACCGCGCCAATTGTGATCGACCAAACGACGAGCGAGAGATCCCGACCTCGCCGCTCGGGCAGCGCGAGGTCTGCCGCGGCAAACCGCGACTGCAGTTGCACGGCAACGGCAATGCCGAGCACGGCCAGCCCAACAAACAAGAGGGGAACGATGTGAGCGGCAGCTGCGACGATGACGAGCACGGCACCGCACACGGCGGTGAGATTGCCGGTAGCCAGCGCGATTCTGCGCCCGCGTTTTGCCGCGAGCCGAGCGAGCGGGATTCCTGCGACCGCCGCGCCGACCGCGTTCATGGTGGAGCCGAGGCCCGACAGTGCGGGGTTGCCCGTAATATCGGCGATGAGCAACGCACCCGCCGAGAGCGAGGCGCCCACACCGAGACCGCCGAGGATCGTGGCGAGCGCCAGCACCGTGACAGTGCGGCGCTGCACGCGAGATTGAGTTGAGAGAGTATCAGTCGTCAACGGGCGCTAACCCCCAGCAGCTACCGTCCACCTCAGAGAGCAAACGCTTTGCGAGCTTCACCTGAGGGCTCTCGTTGGCGGTGACCATTGAGACGAGACCGATGGTGCGATAGCGCGGCGGAGCAAGTGGCAGCGCCCTGGCGTCCTCGGGCAGTGTGCGCGCCGCAGCGAGCGCGAGGCCAGGAACGAGCGCAACCGCGCCACCCGCCGCCGCCATCGCGAGCATCGCTGGCACGTTATCGGTCTCTTGAATAATGTCGGGTTCGAACCCCGCCTCGCCCGCGGCGGTCAGCAGGTGACCGCGGCACTTCTCGCAGCCAGCGATCCAGTGCTCCTCCGAGAACTCCCCCAGATCTGCCGAGGTTGCATCGCCCGCGCGCTCGTCTGAGACGACCAAACTCACTTCTTCGCGCCACAGCGGCATAAACGCGCTGCCGGCGGGCAACTCGGCGGCTCCTTCGTAGTCAAACACGAGAGCACAGTCGACCTCACCGTCGCGCAGCATCTCGGTGGCCGTGGGCGGCTCGGCCTCGCGGTACTGCAGCGAAACCTCGGGCGCTTGCACAGCGAGTGTGCGCATGATGGCGGGGACGACGGTTGCGGAGGCGGAGGGAAACCCCACCAGACGGAGGGTGCCCGCGCGCTCGCCGCGTAGATCGTCGATCGCGGCCAGCGCAGCGTCGATCTCGGAGACGACGGTGCGGCCGTGCTCCGCAAGAATTCTGCCTGCTGGCGTAAGCCGAATGCCACGTCCGCTGCGCTCGATGAGCGGAACCGCAAGCCTGGTCTCAACGCGCTTGATGCGCTGACTGACCGCGGGCTGGCTGAGGCCGAGCTGCGCGGCGGTTGCCGTGAGTGAACCGGAGAGGGCGAGGGCGTGCAGAATGCGGAGCTCAGTCGAGTCGATTGAGCCGAGAGGATCGGCGCTGCGAATCGTGTTCATGCGGCAATCATAACCCAGGATGAGGGAAATGATAAGAATCTTTCACTTTCATTATGTTGGCCCGTCGCTTAACCTGGCTGCATGACCGCATCAGTCAACACCGCCGCTTTTCTGCAGAGCCAGTTCTCACCGGCACCCGGATACCTTTCCGCGTGCACGGGTGGCCTTCCCAGCCATGCAACGAGCGCGGCCATGCACCGCTTCACAGATTCCTGGGCTGCTGGAACGATGGACGCCCGAGCCATTGGCAAAGAAGCCGACCGCTGCGTTGAACTCTTCGCGACGATCGCTGGGGTGGCGCCAGATCGAGTGGCCATTGGGTCGCAGGTGTCACAGCTCGTATCGATCGTGGCGACCTCGGTGCCCGATGGTGGCGAGGTACTGTGCGCTTCAGGTGACTTCGCCTCGCTCACACATCCGTTTGAACAGCTCCGCGGTCGCGGGGTAACCGTGCGCTATGTGCCGGTGCCTGAACTGGCTTCTTCGGTCAATGCCAAGACCTCACTCGTGGCGTTTTCGCTCGTGCAGTCCGCTTCGGGTGTTGTCGCCGACGCGGCCGCGATCCAACGTGCCGCCGCCGCAGTCGGCGCGCGCACCTGTGTGGATCTCACCCAGTCACTCGGTTGGTTGCCCATTGGGGCTGGTGACTTCGACTACACCGTCTGCCACGCCTACAAGTGGCTGTGTGCACCGCGAGGCACCGCGTTCCTTACGGTCAGGGCAGGCCTCGACGACACGCTCACCCCGATCGCCGCCGGATGGTGTTCAGCCGACGACGTGTGGGGATCCTGCTACGCCGGTCACACTCCCCTCGCAGCGGGCGCTGGCCGATTCAGCGTGTCGCCTGCCTGGCCCATCATCGAGGGAACCGCCGCGGCACTCGAACTCTTCACGAAACTCGACCCGGCGTTCGTTCACGCGCACGACCTTGCGCTCGCGAACTCGGCCAGAGAAGTACTCGGCCTGCCCGAGGGCGACTCGGCCATCGTGACGTGGGCCGATCCTGAAGGCACAGCGCTGGCAGCCATGCAGCGGGCCGGGATCACCGCCTCGGGCCGCGCGGGCAACGCGCGGGTCTCATTCCACCTGTGGAATACAGCCGCAGACATCGAGATGCTTGGGCGAGCGCTCGGTAAGTGACGCTTCAGCCGGTGCAGAGCGTTCAGCCGGTTCAAGACCGCGTCATTGGACCGGTTGAGCCGTGAGTACCGGCTGAGCTGCTGCCCGATCGAAACCCCAACAGTGACCGCGCAACGGTCTCGACGTAAACTGCTCGCATGACCGATCACGCCCTCACGGAGCAGCAGCGGCTCGTCGCTACCATCGCGATCCTCGCCTCGTTTGTCACCTCACTCGACGCTTCGGTGACCAATGTTGCGCTGCCTCGGATTGCGGCGGATCTCGGCGGCGGTCTCGCAACCCAGCAGTGGGTGGTCGACAGCTACCTCGTGACTCTCAGCGCGCTCATGCTGCTGGCCGGGTCGATCGCCGACGCCTACGGGCGCGTGTTCATCATGCGCATTGGGCTTGTCGGATTTGGTGTCGCCTCGATTGCGGTTGGTCTTGCGGTCAACCCCGAGATGATGATCGTGGCGCGCGCCGTGCAGGGTGCAGCGGGCGCCTTTTTGCTGCCGAGCTCGCTCGCGCTAATTACCTCACGCATCTCCGGCCCCGCGCAGGGGCGGGCCATCGGCGTGTGGACTGCGGCGACAACCGGGGCGATGATCGTTGGGCCGCTAATGGGCGGCCTCTTTACCGATTATTTTTCGTGGCGATTCGTCTTTCTCATCAACGTCATTCCCATCGCAATCACTCTGTGGATGCTCGTGCGGCTGCGCGGCACTGACGACCGGCAAACGGGGGTGCGTATCGACTGTGCGGGTGGCGCTGCGGCGGCCCTGGGACTCGGGCTCGCGGTCTGGGCCCTGATCGAGGAGCCGTCCCACGGGTGGGCGAGCCCTCAGATCTGGATGCCCCTGGTCGCCGGGGTCATACTCTTTGCGGGGTTTCTGTGGTGGCAGACGCGCGCTGCGTCGCCGATCCTGCCGCTCGAGCTCTTCCGCGTGCGCAACTTCTGGACGGGCAACCTTGCGACACTGTTTATCTACGCGGCGCTGTCTCTCAACGGATTTGTTGTTGGGGTGTACCTGCAGAACACCGACGGCCCGGGGTTGACCGCTACCCTCGCGGGCCTCGCCAGCCTTCCGATCACGATCCTGATGGTGCTGCTGAGTTCGAAGGTCGGCGATCTCGCGGGCAAGTACGGACCGCGGCTGTTCATGTCGGTGGGGCCGTTTTTGCTAGCCATTGGAGCATTCATGCTGCTCTGGGTCGGTCAACCCTTTTCTTACTGGTGGCAAGTATTGCCGTCGATGATCGTGATGGGCCTTGGGCTTTCCATCATGGTCGCCCCGCTCACCGCGACGATTCTCGGCGCCATCGGCCCAGAACGAAGCGGCATCGCCTCGGCGGTGAACAACGCGATCTCGCGCGTGGCCGGACTCATCGTCATCGCGCTGCTCGCGAGCATTGTCGGCGGCAGCCTCGACCTTGCCGGGTTCCACTCGGCAGCCATTGTGACGGGCACGCTGTTTCTCGCGGGGTCGCTCGTCTCGTTTCTCGGGATCCGCAATCCTGCTCGGGCAAGCATTTAATCACGTGGATTCTGCGACTCCGCGCAGAATGACCGGGTGAGGCGGACGGCTCAGGAGCCTAGGGCCGCCTCAGCCGCGACCGCCGCGTCAGCGTCGGCGCGATCCTGCTCCGTCGCCACCAGCTGCCCGCAGGCACCGTCGATCTCTTTGCCGCGGGTATCGCGCAGCGTCGTCGGCACACCGGCAGCGTTGAGGCGATCCACAAACTCGCGGGTCACCTCGCGCGTTGACGAGGTCCAGATGGAGCCGGGTGTCGGGTTCAGCGGGATTGGGTTCACGTGCACCCAGCCCTTGCCGTACGCGTTCAACTTGTCGGCGAGCAATTCCGCGCGCCAGGCGTGGTCGTTCATGTCTTTGATGAGCGCGTACTCGATCGAGACCCGACGGCCCGTCTTTTCGTAGTAGTGATAGGCGGCGTCGAGCACCTCCTCGACCTTCCAACGGCTGTTCACGGGGATCAGTTCGTCGCGCAGCTCGTCGTCCGGCGCGTGCAGCGACAGGGCGAACGTGATCGGGATGTCTTCGTCGGCAAGCTTGCGGATCGCGGGGGCCAGGCCAACGGTCGACACCGTGATGCCGCGCGCAGACATACCGAGGCCCTCGGGTGACGGCGCGATCATGCGGTGCACAGCGTTCATGACGCGCTTGTAGTTGGCAAGCGGCTCCCCCATGCCCATGAACACGATGTTGTTCACGCGCTCGGGCTCGGCGCCATTCACGGCCTTTCGGGTGTGCCCGAGGCCACCCTCTTCGATCACGCGGTTCGCCTGCACAATCTGGTCGAGGATCTCGGCGGTCGACATGTTACGCGTAAGTCCCGACTGCCCGGTTGCGCAGAACGGGCAGTTCATGCCGCAGCCGCACTGGCTCGACACACAAAGCGTGATCCTGCCCGGGTACCGCATCAGCACCGACTCAACGAGCGCGCCGTCAAACAGGCGCCACAGGAACTTCACCGTGTCGCCGTCGTCGGTGACGAGGCGTTTCACCTCGGTGAGCAGCGGCGGGAAAAACGCCTCGGCCATTTCGCCGCGGCGATCCTTCGGCAGATCGGTCATCTGCTCGGGATCGGTGGTGCGGTGTTCGAAGTAGTGCTTTGAGATCTGCTTGGCTCGGAACTTCGGCAGCCCCATCTCGACGACCTTGGCTTCGCGCTCCTCCAGCGTCATGTCGGCGAGGTGCGTTGCGGGTTGTTTGACACGCGGCGAAGCGAACTGCAGCGTTGGCCTGCCGTCGGGGCCAGAGAGCTGCTTCCAGCCCTCAGCTTTCGGGCGCACCTGTGGACGCGAGGTGTCTCGCCGCGGACGAGTCTTGATGTACTCGGCCTTTGCCTCCTCGCCTGACGGCTTGGGGGCATCATGATTGAGCTTGTTCGGATCCATTGCCATCTATTGTCGCATCTGCGGCCTGGGGGCGCACGCAGAAGAACCAAGGGCTAGAGCAGGCGGGAGCGAATCAAGAAACGCTGACCCTCCGGGGCCTCAAGCGAAAAACCGCTGCCGCGACCGGGAATCGCGTCGATGGTGAGGTGCGTGTGGGCCCACACGCCGAACTGCTCACGAGACATCCAGAACTGGATCTCGCGCGGCTGATCCTCGGCTTCCGCGAGACCCGGCAGTTCAAGCGTGCCGAGCAGTACATCTTGCGATCCTGTTTTGAACTCACCGTTCTGGTAGCACATGGGTGCGCTGCCATCGCAGCAACCTCCAGACTGGTGAAACATGAGCGGGCCGTGCATCGCCCACAGCCGATCGATGAGATCAATAGCGACCGGGGTAAAAGCGAGTCTGCTCTCGGCTTCACCCGCAACCTCGGGACGCGCGGCCACGAGGTCTTGCGATTCTGCTGCGTGCTCAGACATGTTGCCCTCCTCTGACGGCTTCGCTGCCGCCCACTGTCATGCTATGACGCTGCCCCGAGAAGGGAATCAGGAACTCGGGGCAGCGACCCCCCTTGTATTGCTGCGGATTAGGCGTTTGCCAACCGCAACACGATGCGACCGTCGATCGCACCGGCCTTCATCTCGTCGAACACCCCGTTGATGTCGTCGAGTGGACGCTCAGCAATCGTGGGGTGGATCATGCCGCGCGCGTAGAAATCAAGCGCTTCGATCATGTCTTGACGCGTTCCCACGATCGACCCGCGGATCGTGAGCCCCTTGAGCACAATGTCGAAGATGGGAGCGGGAAAGTCCCCGGGCGGCAGACCGTTGAACACGATGGTGCCACCGCGTCGGGTCATGCCGATCGCTTGGCCAAACGCCGACGGGTGGACCGCCGTGACGAGCACACCGTGCGCTCCTCCGGTTGCGGCCTGGATCGCCTCGACCGGATCCTCGTTGCGCGCATTGACCGTAACCTCGGCGCCGTGCTGCTTCGCCAGCGCAAGCTTGTCGTCGGCAACATCCACGGCCACGACGCGCATGCCCATCGCCACCGCGTACTGCACGGCAATGTGGCCAAGGCCACCAATTCCCGAGATCACAACCCACTGGCCAGGTCGCACACCCGTAACCTTTAGGCCCTTGTAGACGGTGACTCCTGCGCACAGCACCGGAGCAACCTCGGCGGGATCGGATCCGGCTGGCAGCGCCGCCGCGTAGGCAGCATCAACGATCATGTACTCGCCGAACGATCCATCAACCGAGTAACCACCATTTTGCTGCTTTTCGCAGAGTGTCTCCCAGCCCGTGCGGCAGTGCTCGCAGTGCCCACACGCAGACCAGAGCCAGGCGTTACCGACGAGGTCACCGACGGCGATCTCGGTGACACCGTCGCCAATCTCGACGACAATGCCAACACCCTCGTGTCCGGGAATGAAGGGTGGGCTCGGTTTGACTGGCCAATCACCCTCAACGGCGTGCAGATCGGTGTGGCAGACGCCTGTTGTGAGCACGCGCACAAGCGCCTGCCCCGGGCCCGGCTGTGGCACCGGGACCTCGTCAACCTCGAGCGCTGCGCCGAGTGTTCTTACGTTTGCCGCACGCATGGTCGTGGGCGTGGAAGTGCTTGCGTTCATTGTTTGTCTCCTGGGGAGGGTATTGGTCGAAACAGATTGGGATACCGCGGTGCTGCGGCCTAGAAGAACCCGTCTGCCGTCTCCTTGTAGCTCACCAGCAGGTTTTTGGTCTGCTGGTAATGGTCAAGCATCATCAGGTGGTTTTCACGACCGATGCCGCTCGACTTGTAACCACCAAACGCCGCGTGTGCGGGGTATGCGTGGTAGTTGTTCACCCAAACTCGACCGGCCTGAATCGCCCGGCCCGCGCGGTATGCAGTGTTGCCATCGCGACTCCACACGCCCGCACCGAGACCGTACAGGGTGTCGTTGGCGATCCTGATCGCGTCGTCAAAGTCGGTGAACGTCGTGACCGAGACCACCGGCCCGAAGATTTCCTCTTGGAAGATGCGCATGGAGTTATCACCGCGGAAAATGGTCGGCTTGATGTAGAACCCACCGCTGAACTCACCGCCGCGATCATCGGGCTCACCACCCGTGAGCACCTGCGCACCCTCTTGGCGGCCAATATCGAGGTACGACTTGATCTTCTCGAACTGGTCATTGGAGGCCTGCGCGCCGATCATCGTGTTGGTGTCGAGTGGGTTGCCGCGCGTGATTCGCTCGGTGCGCTCGACCACTGCGTCAAGGAAGTCGTCGGCGATCGAGGCCTGCAGCAGACCACGAGACGGGCAGGTGCAGACTTCACCCTGGTTCAGGGCGAACATCGTGAAGCCCTCCTTCGCCTTGTCGAAGTAGGCGTCGTCCTTTGCCATCACGTCTTCGAAGAAGATGTTCGGGCTCTTGCCGCCGAGCTCGAGTGTGACCGGAATGATGTTCTCGGAGGCGTACTGCATGATGAGGCGTCCCGTGGTGGTCTCGCCGGTGAAGGCGATCTTGCGGATGCGCGGACTCTTCGCCAGCGGCGCGCCCGCCTCGGCCCCGAAGCCGTTGACGATGTTGAGCACACCTGGTGGTAGCAGATCGCCGATGAGCCCGGCCAGCACCAGGATCGAGGCAGGGGTCTGCTCCGCAGGCTTCAACACAACCGCGTTGCCCGCGGCGAGCGCTGGCGCCAGCTTCCAGGTCGCCATGAGGATCGGGAAGTTCCAGGGAATGATCTGGCCGACCACCCCGAGCGGCTCGTGGAAGTGGTACGCCACCATGTCTTCGTTGATCTGCGAGAGGCCACCCTCTTGCGCGCGGATCGCACCCGCGAAGTAGCGGAAGTGATCGATCGCGAGGGGAATATCGGCGTTGAGGGTTTCGCGCACGGCCTTGCCGTTATCCCAGGTCTCGGCTACGGCGAGCACCTCAAGGTTTTGCTCCATGCGATCCGCAATGTTGTTGAGGATCACAGCGCGCTCTGCGGGGCTCGTGCGCCCCCAGGCGGGTGCCGCGGCGTGGGCGGCGTCAAGCGCAGCGTCAATGTCTTCGGCGGTGCCGCGAGCAACCTCGCAGAAGACCTTGCCGGTGATGGGGGTTGGGTTCTCGAAGTACTGGCCCTTTACCGGGGCAACCCACTCACCGCCGATGTAGTGCTGATACCGGCTCTGAAACTTGACCAGCGAATCGGGGTGGCCTGGGGAAGCGTACACAACCATGGTGGACTCCTTTGACGTCGATGTCAGGTGAATCCCGAGCTGCCTCTACGGGCTCGGGTACCCGCCAGGCTACGCAAGGCAAGGTTGCACTAAGGTTGCATGTTCTCCATCGCCTGGAGTTTTGCCACGACTCGCGCTCGACGAGGTGACAGCGGGGGCAAGATCGTCAGCAGCGTTTGCCACACCTCGGCATCTTCGTCGGCCCAGTGTTGGGCGTACTCGAACAGCAGCTCGGCGCCGGCAGCTTGCAGCATCGCCTCGCGCAGCGTGGCGTCGACATCCGCACGCAGAGACTCCACGAGCGGTGCGTCAGACAGCGGCAGCACCGCACCCTCGTAGGCGGCGAGCGCGAGCCGATGTGCGCCGCGCGACAGTGCCGAAAGCAGTTCACGGGCGTCGACCCTCAGAGCACTGCTGAGGCGATACGGTCGGGATTCCAGCTCAAGGTCAATCTCGCTCGTGCGCAACCACCTGCGCAGCCGCACAAGTTCGGGTCGCAGCGTCGATTCGTAATCGCGATCCCCATAGACCTTCTCGGCCAGCTCAACGGCGCTTAAGCCGCGCGGTGCATCACTGAGGGCAAGCAGGATCTCGGCGTGACGTCCGCTCAGCGGGAATGACTCGCGGCCCGTTTCAAGTACGGCCGGGTCTCTGCCGAGCACCAGCAACCGCGGCGCACGTTGCGGCGCCCTGCGGGAGCGCACTGCGCTGCCCCGCGCTCGCTCTCGTTCGATCGTTGCTTGGAGCGCAGCGAGCTGCAGTTCTGCCTCGACTGCGGCAAGCGTCGCTTCGACGAGCGGCAACAGGTGAGGTGAGGCCGCTTCGTCGCCCCCGGTCACGTCGATCACGCCAATGATCGAACCGTCGCTCGGGTCATGCACGGGGGCTGCTGTGCAGCTCCACTGGTGCGCGGATCGGTTGTAGTGTTCCGCACCCAACACCTGAATCGAGTGGTCAAGTGCCAGCGCGCTTCCCGGGGCGCTCGTGCCGACCGCTGCTTCCGACCAGTCCACTCCCGCGACAAACCCCATGTCTTCGGCCTCAGAACGAAGTCGCGAATCGCCGTCGACCCACAGCAGCCTTCCTTCGGCATCACCAACCGCAACGATAAACCCCGAATCGTTTGCTTGGTCGAGCAACAGCCTCCGCACCACGGGTAACACCCGACCGAGCGGGTGGATCCTTCGGAGTTCCTGGAGCTCATCGTTCGTCAGAGCGACGTGATCCGGCACCCGATCCGGATCAATCGTTCGGCGCTGCGAACGCATCCAGGAGCTGAGCACGACCGGCCGGAGCGTCGCGCGCGCCACACTGTTTACGGCATCGTCTGCCGCAGCGGCACCCACAAACTGCTCGTGGACACGCTCAAGCAGACGTCGGCGTTCTCGCGCGGATTCGCCCTGACGCAGGGCCTGCCATCCGTTCGACATGGGGCTCCTTCTTCGCAGCGTTACCCCGAGGCTACCCCAGTTACTCCACCCCTGAGAATAGGAACTCTTTTGCGTCAAACCCGGATCCGGTATCTGTCGGAACAACCACAACGGTGTACCGCAGCGTCAGCCGCTGGCCCAGATCATCGACCACATCCACGCTCAGAGCATCAACCCCCGCAAAATCTTTCGGGGGCGTGTACACGACTCGCCCAGCACGCAGGGAAACCGAGCCGATTCCGCCATGCAGGGAAGCTTTGGCGAGCGGCATCAGGTTGACACCGGTTGTCTGCCCGACGGGATCAAAGGAAATGCTGTCTGCGTCTCCATCGATGGTCAGCGAGGTGCCAGACCCCTTGGGTTTTTGCTGGACCGTGACCGAATACTCATCGGTGTTTTCACCCGGGCTGAGTAGCCGGAACGTGTACGTACCGGGCGCGATACCCGTCGCGTCAAAGAGGATCGCTTCGTTCGTGAAGCTCAGCTTGCCTCGCTTCGGGTGCACCTGAATGGCGGGTTGGGATCCCTGTTTCACTCCCCTCGGCAGCACAAAAGCCGCCGTTCCGCCCTCGGGAATGGTCGCGGTATGAGTGTCCGATTTGCCCGTGACGATATTCGGAGCGCCACACGGCTGTTCCTCGCACTTTGGAATGGACTTCGCACGCGTCATCACGAGCTGAACGCCCGTTACCGACTCGGCCGGCTCGAGACTAACCGTGCTCGGCGAGCTCTCGTACCAGCCCTCCGCAAGCGCCGCCTTCAAATGAATCGCATACGTACCCGGTTGTAGGCCGTCAAAACGGAAGGTGCCGTCTTGAGCGATGGCACCCGCTGTCACGTCTCCGGACTCGTCTACGAGTTCAAGACCGTCATCCGCCGCGGGCCACGCCTGGGCCGGCCCGCCTTCCGTGTCTGTGCGGTACACCGTGCCCGTGACCATCGCCGATGAAGACTCCAGCAGTGAGGCGGTCCCGTGCCGCACATTGAGCTGTTCGCCACCGTTTCCGACGGCAAAGGAAACGTCGTTGCCGAGTGCCCCCATGTGCTCGATGGTTGGCGCCCGATACGAGATCGTTGCCGCCCCCATGGTTCCCGGCTGCAAAGCTGTTTGGGGTGAGAAACGGAACGCAGTGACCGATGCGGGTATTGCCCCGTCAAGCGGCATCCAGTTGATGCCGGATCTTCCGTCCGCGTTCCCCGTCCGGTCCAGGGCGGTCGCCACGTCCTCCGGGGCATCGGTTGAATAGTCAATTGCTACAGCCGCCGCTGGATCGTCCGGCACAGACGCACCCACCCCCAGCACCCGTGTGGCTGCGGTGCCGAGCCCCGAGGTGCCTCGCCCGTCACCCTCAAACGGCAGAACACTCACAAAAGATCCGCGTTGATAACTCGTTGCCGAAGTGTTGGTCCAGAGCAGCGAGTGAGTCACCGTTTCCAAGGGCCCGATTTCACCCTGCACTCTGGTTGTGTCGACGGTCGAAACGTTGAACGACGCGGCGCCAGAAACTCGCAGCGTAACCTTCTCGGTGCGATCCTGCCCGATCGAAACCATCGTCGCGAACGGATTCTTACCGTTGTTCTCAACAGTCGGGTCACTCGAGCTTGCGACGACGACCGGAACGGTGAGCTGGGCCGGTACCGAGAGGTCTGCGTCAATGACAAGCGGCAACACAATGGCGCCTAGCCGCGTCGAGCGGCCCGGATAGCTGGACCCCTGCGGGGCTCCCGCGGGGGCAGCCACGTCGCCAAGCGGGACCGTAACGATCCCGGGCACAGCGGTGTTGCAGTCTGTCCCGTCGCCACCCGGGGTGAATGTTGCACCCGTTGGCAAGGCCGACACGAGCGGTTTCACGCAGGCGCTCGGCAGGGCAACACGCACTTGAGCGTCACGAAGCGTGGCATTGCCTCCGCTAAGCGGTCCGATCGCCACCGGCGTCACCTTCAACTCCACGATGTCACCGCGCTCGGCCTGTGAACCGGGAAGCTGCGAACCGTTCGTGGGTTTGAGCGCAACAGTCGCACGAATCAACGCATCGGCGGCCTGGACGCTGCCGCCCAAGCCGGTTATCGTCGATCCTGACCCCGCGTAATTCGATTTCGTGAGCGCCATTCCTTCTGCGCCGTACTGCCAGAACCAGGGCATGTGCGCCCCCACGGTCAGCCCTTTGCTCAAGTCGCTGCGCTGCATCGGCAACACAAACCCCACGGTGTTGTGAGGGGCAATAGGGGTGAGGATCCGAAGCCGCACACTAGAAACCGAGTCAAGGCCGCCCGGCAACTCTTGCGGATCCTGCACCCAGTGAGGTGCGCTCGACGAGAAGGCGGCCAGGCTCTTACGCTCGGCATCGTTCGCAAACGCGTAGTCCGTGTACTCAATCTGAGTCTGCTCTGCCGCGAGAGGCTGAGAGGTCTGGATACCCGAGAAGCCGCTAAAGCTCGACACTCCAGAGTTGAGCCTCGCTTGGGGCGCTGCCGTCAAGTGTTGCTGCGCCGGATTCCAACTGAGACTGGCGTAGGCCCCGTTGAGGTCTTCTTCGGCGGTTGCCGCGTTGAAGAGATTCGTCTGCACGTTGTACCGCTGCCCCACGAGCACCGCTTCGGTACCCGTGGTGTTGGGGTCACCATCTGCATAGATGTTGCTGATGCCGTCAGCGCCGGACGTCGTTGAGTAGGTGGATTTTGGTGCGGGTAATGCCGCTCGGGTGAAACGCTTCCCGTAGCAAGAGGCGTCAACCTCTCTCGCGGGAACCGCGGGGCAGGTCACTCCCGGCGCGAATCCCGGTGCGAAACCATCGCCAAAGTTTGACTGGCCCGACATCGATACGGGATCGAAGCCGCGCAGCTGGCCTCCCAGCGTGACCGTTTGCCCGACCGCAATATTGCCCTCGTACGGCACAAACAGTGACAGCTTGTAGCTCGCGATCACCCGAGCGTCTTCAGCAAGCCCGGAAGCGGCGAGCCCACCCGCAAAGCCGTTGGAGGCAGCTCGAAGGAAATCGAGGGGCGAGCCGTCTGCGTTGATCGTCACACTCACGGTCTCCCCCGGAGCTGTCTGCTCGGTGGTCAGGGTCGCGGAATCCGGGGTGCTCACGACGGCACCGCGCGGCACATCTAGCTCGAAGGTGATGGGAGACGCGATGGCCTCGTACCCAAAGAAGTTGGGGTTTGCGGGATCCCGTTCTGCACCGAGGAGAAATGTCAGCTGCGTACTCACACCGCGGACACCGTTGAACTCGGTTCCGGCAGAGAGGGCGCCGTGGCGCACCGAAAGTCCCGTGCGAGGGGCCGCCGAGATGGTGACCGGCGCCGAGGCCTCAATCGCTTGACCGTTTACTGCAAACTGTGGGGCAACCCTCGCTCCGTTGGGGAGTGCTCCCGCAACCGCAGAAACGGGGAATGCCGAGGTCTCGTGCGCTCGTACGGTCCTGTCGCAGCGAAGTGTGAGCCCATCCGCACTGATCGATCCACCGGCCGGTCCGTTACACACCGAGGCCACGATCGAGGCTGGGGTCCACTGCATTCCCGTCGGTAGTGTTGCCGTGAATGTCGCGGTCGATGCGGCCTCACCCGTGTACTTCACCTCCCAGGTAGCGGTGTCTTGCGAACGCAATATTCCGTTCGCTGCCCCCGAATCGAGCCCGGGACCATCTTCCGCGTCAAACGGTGCCGTGCCATCGGATACGAGCGCCACAGTCGGGCCGGAGACGGTGGGTTCTGCCATGGCCGCGTCACCGGCGAGACCGACAGTCATGCCAACCATCGCGACGCAACCGAGCAAACCGAGAGCGGCGTTCGTTACTCTCCGGGTCATTTCGTTTCTTCCCCCGCTTGAACTTCAAAGTCCCTCGCCACGGTCTGCTCGGGCGCCTCAACGCTGAACGAGTAGATACCTGTTCTCGGCGCCATGATGATTTCGTACTTCTGCACTTCCAAGGGATGGCGCACCGTTTCACCGTCAAAGCGAATACCGATGGTGCAGCTGCCTCCCGTCTCATTGCTCGCGATAAATCGGGAGCTCGCCTGTGAGCCGGGCACAAAATGCACGGCGCAGGCGCCCTCAGAACCGACTACCTGGGCAACAAGCGTCTCAGCTTCTCCCCCTGAAGATTGAGCAGCGGTGCCGCTCCCGCCAGATCCGCTCAGGGAGATCGCCACGACAACGGCCGTGACTGCCACCGCGCTTCCCGCGACCCCAGCCAGCAGTTTTGCCCTTAGCGGCCACGCTGTTGCGCTCTTTGCGCCCGCGGTCGTTTGCGCTGCAGCGGCGGCAGGATCTGGAGCACTGGGGATCACTGCCAGGAGAGGGAGCACCGCTACAAATCTTGACGCAACCGCCAGCATGCTCTGTTCCTGCTCCCTGCAGGAATCACAGATCGAGAGATGATCCTGTAACCGCTTCGCCTTCGCTCCGCGCAATGAGTTACGCACCAGCGCCGGCAGCATTGCAAAGAACGGCCTGCACGCCTCGGGAAGCTTTGCGACATCGACGGTCAGCAAAAACGAGAGCCGCATCTCCTCTTTGGCCCGGTAGTACAGCACGGAGAATGCTGCGGGGCTCAGGTCCATGGCGGTGGCCGCTTCCTTGACGCTCACTCCCTGAACAGCACGCAACCAAATAGCTTTGCGGCGACGTTCCGGGAGCGTGAGAAACGCGTCGACGGCGCCCGTGTCTTCAACGGGGAGGTCCTCAGCAAGGTCGGTCACGTAGTCTTCGATGCCACCCGAGAGCACCTCGCGTGCACTTTTTGTGTTCTTTTGAAGTGCGATACTGCGAATGGCCGTCATCCAGTAGTGCCCGAACGAGAACTTCGGTCCTTTACCTCGCCGAATTGCCTCGCAGGTCGCGACAAACGCGTCTTGCACGAGGTCTTCGGATGATCCCGGATCATGCAGGAAGCGGCGGGCATGCGCAAGCACGTAGGGATGGTGGAGCAGGTAGAGCTCGCCTAGGGCAGCACGATCCCCCTCTCGGGCGCGCAGAAGAACCTGCTGTTCTTCTTCAACCGAGAGCTTTCGAACTGTCGTTTTTTCGTTCACGAACATACAACTTTGACGTCACTACTTTGACGCGCACCAAATAACATGCGGCGAGTTCCTCCCCAAGGACGGTCGGTACGAGCGAAGGCTCCTTCGACCGATAATTCTTACCAGTGTAAATTACCGCCCCCGGTGTTCCCTGGGTACGGCAAAGCTCGGCATCCCCCACGAAGAGAGGATGCCGAGCGCGAGTCGAGCTTGTCAGCAACGAGCTACTTGCGGTAGTCGAGCACCAGTCGGTAGATGAACGCGGCCATCGCCTGACGGCTCAGGTCGTCCTTCGGCCAATATTCCTTACCGGTCGCAGTCTTGTTACCGGTGGAAAGCTTCTCGCTATACATCCACGAGATCTCCTTGTAGAACGACATCCCCGGCTTCATGTCAGCCATGGGCGACACCTTCGGTGCCGTGTAGTTCTTCGGAGCCTCAAGACGGTAAATGAACGCCGCCATCGCCTCACGCGACAGGGAATCATGCGGACGGAACGTCGGCTTCCCGCCCGTCTCCCGGTACCCGGTCGACAGCTTCGACTCGTACATCCACGCGATCTCCTTGTAGAAGGAGTCGCCCGGCTTCACATCAGCGAACGGAGACACCTTCGGAGCCTTGTAATTCTTGGGAGCCTCCATCCGGTAAATGAACGCTGCCATCGCCTGACGCTCCAGGTTGTCGGCCGGCTTGTACAGCGGCTTACCGACGGGCTGACGCCAACCGGTGGAGTATTTCATGCACTCCATCCAGTCGATCTCTTTATAGAACTTGTGCGCGAGCGGGGTGTCAGCAAACACCGGAATCGGACGGGGTGCGGAGCACTTGTCAGTACCGCTACCGCCGCCGTTGCCGTTGCCGTTGCCGTTGCCGTTGCCACTATCAGCAGCAACGGTGATCGACCAGGTGCCCACAACGGCGTTCCCCGCCGCATCACTACTCGCCGTAGAGAACTTAAACGTTCCAGCCTTTGTGGGCTTGCCGCTCAGCTTTCCTGTTTTTTTGTCGAGGGTCAACCCTGGTACGGAGCCCGAGGTGATGCTGTGGTTGGTCGCGACAAAGCCGGGGGTTACTGTGAGGTCTGCCGCGTACTGCGCGCCAACCTTGGCTGAAACGGGGTTAGCGTTTGTGTACTTTGCGGGGACCACCGGGTAAGTCGTGACAGCACTGTAGCTTCCCTTAGCCGAGTTGTCACTCACGACGCCCAGCTTCAACTCCGCGGGAGTGGTCGCGCCCAGCTTCCACTGAGCGACGCCCGATGAAAGCGTCGCACCACTCTCAACGTTGACCTTCTCACCCTTGGCGAGAACGTAGGGAGCCAGCGGATTCGCGAGCTTGAACGAGGTCGCATTTTCAGGCACGTAGAGCGTAGGACCCGTGACCGCCTGACTCGAGACATCTGACAGAGGCAGATTCTCGAGCGAGGAGAGATCGGTGATGCGGTTGTTCGAGAGATACAGCGCAGTAAGGTTCTGTAGCCCTGCAAGAGGAGCAACATCACTGATCTGGTTCAGATCAAGCAGGAGGCTCGTCAATGTATTGAGCTGACCAAGCGGCGCAACGTTTTCGATTTGGTTCGCTGACAGCGACAGGTTCTGAATGCTGCTCAAATTCGACAAAGGTGCCACATCTGAGATCTCGTTCTGGTCGAGGAAGGCACTCTCAAGCGAACCAAGCTCACTCAGCGGGGTAAGGTCGCTGATTTTGTTGAGTGAGGCAGTAAGCGTCCTCAGCTTCGTGAGATTGCTGAGGGGCTCGAGAGAGGTAATTTCATCGTTGTAAAACGAGAGATTCTCGAGGTTGGTAAGGTTCGCGATCGGAGTTAGATCTGTCACACCAGTAGAAGAAAACCTGAGTGTCTTCAGAGTTGAGAGACCAGCAATCGGGCTCAAATCACTGACCTGAGATTGGTCCAGGGTAAGGGTTTGGAGCTTCTTAAGACCCGAGATGGGACTCAAATCACTTACCTGATTTTGAGAGATCTGCAGGTTAGAAAGGTTTGGCACATTCTCCAGACCACTGAGGTCTGTAATGCCTCGATTACTAATCGCTAAGTAGGTGACTGCAGCGAGGCGCTTCTCAGTGAAAGGGGTTCCCGCTGGTTTGTTTGTGACTGCGTTAAGTGCATTCTCAAGCGCAACATCGGGGAATGTCACCACATCGTCTGGAGCTGCGGACGCCGCGCTTGCGACTCCCCCAACACCAACAAGCGCGCCGACAAGCGTGGCTGCGGCGACCTGTACAAGCCTGCGCAACATAGGTTTCTGTTTGGTCATGTTTCCTTCTGTACTCGGGTAGCAAAAGGGCAAAGAACTTCAGCTAGCGGCCGAAACTTCGGCGCACAAAACTCAAGGCCCTAGTTGCTAAGAGAAGGCAACAGGCAGAACACAACACACTCGGAAAAGAATTATAAGTCAGCGGTTTGGTAGAGCTCAAGCAGCCCCGCGACACCGCCCTCGGCGAAACGCTGCAATTGCAGTCTCGCCGGTTCACCCTGTGCGCAGCGGCGCTCGATAAACCGCTCGACCCGGTCGAGGTCACCCGCAGCCGCGAGCTGATCCTGCACATGCTCGATGAGCGCCGCAATCGCGTCAGCAGCCCGCACCGCATCACCCGACAGTGGATGCACCAGCCGAGAGCTCAGGCCGTTGCGCGCCGCGAGCCAGTGCGCACCCTTCACGAGGTTGAGGTCGGGATCGTGCCTGGGCGATCCTGACTCAGCCTCTGCAACGCAGCGGTCAACCAAAGCGCGCACAATCACGGCAAAGGCGACGGTGTCGCGCGGATCAAGCTGCGCGTCGGCGGTGCGCAGCTCAACAGTCGGAAAATTCTCGGAGAGCCGGATCGACCAGTTCACGACCCCGGTATCGAGCACGATCCCGCTGCGCATGAACTGCTCGATCATCACATCGTAGTCAGCGCCGGTCTCGAAGTAGGGTGGGTACCCCGCAGTCGGCCACTGCATCATCGTCAGGTACCGCCAACTGGCGAACCCGGTCGGTTCGCCAAGGTGAATAGGCGAGTTCGCAGTGAGTGCAACCAGCAGCGGCGACCAGCGGGCCATGCGCGCCATCACGTCAACGCCGACATCGCGCGAGGGCACCTCAACGTGCACGTGAGTGCCCGTGGAGTAGTAGCGGGAGACGAGCGTTCCGAGATCCTTTTCGATGGCCTTATAGCGAGGCTTTTTGGTCACCGTGCCGTGTTTGTCTCCCCCGACAGGCGGCAAACCAGTGCTCGCCAGCACAACTCCAAGGTTGGTGGCGGCGTGAGCTGCCCCGGCTCGGAAGGCAAGCAGCGTGTCTTCCGCCTCGTTCGCATAGGTGCAAATAGGGGTCGCGGTTTCCAGCTGGCTTTCGAAGTACTCAACCTCGGCGCGCAAGTCGGGTAGCGCCGCAATCATCTGCTGCGCGGCGTCACGGGGCAATCCCGTTTTCGCGTCAAGAAGCAGGTATTCCTCTTCTACGCCAAAATGGCGCGGACCCCCCTGTGTGGAAACCATAAGGCACTCTACCGCACGACTTCCCTACTGCACAGGATTGCGGAGGATCCCGATTCCCTCGATTTCCACCTCGACCACATCACCCGATTCGAGCAGGCCGACCCCGGCCGGTGTGCCGGTAAGGATCACGTCACCCGGCAGCAGGGTGAACGCCTGCGAGGCGTAGGAGACGATCTTCGGGAGGCTGTGGATCAGTTGCGAGGTGCGACCATCTTGGCGAATTTCACCGTTCACCCTTGTGACCACTCGGGCGTCGCTGAGGTCGGGATCCGTCTCGATGATCGGGCCGAGCGGGCAGAAGGTATCGAAGCCCTTGCCCCGGGTCCACTGTCCGTCCTTAATCTGAATATCGCGTGCTGTGACGTCGTTCGAGCAGGTGAAGCCGAAGACGTACTTCAGCGCGTCTTCTTCGCTGACGTCCTTCGCCATCGCACCGATCACGATGGCGAGTTCACCCTCGTGCTCAACACGATCCGACACCGCGGGCCGCACAATGGTGTCTTCCGGGCCGATTACGGAGGTGTTGGGCTTCAGAAAGAGCAGCGGCTCAGCGGGTGGCGCATCAGAGCCGCCGGTGACTCCGCGCATCTCTTCCACGTGATCGAGGTAGTTCTTGCCGACGCAGACAACCTTCGAGCGCGGAATCACGGGAGCAAGCAGCCGCACGGTTTCGAGCGGAAAGCGCCGCCCTGTTGTGTCGTACCCCGAGACCAGTGGATCGGCGACAAGTTCTACTACGTCAATGCCGTTGCCGCTCTCAGCGGCATCGAGGACCCCGTAGGAGATCTCACCATCGACCTGAAACCGTGCAACCTTCATGCTTTACGCCTCCACCATAACTTCGAGCCAACCGTGCTTGTCATCCAATGCGCCGAACTGAATCCCGGTCAGTTCTTCGCGCAGCGAGAGGGTGATCGGGCCGGGTGCCGCCTCGCCAAAATCAATGCTGAAATCGGGTGACTTGAGCTGACCGATTGGAGTGATCACGGCGGCCGTGCCACAGGCGAACGCCTCGGTGATCGAGCCGTCAGCAACACCCGCACGCCATTCGCTTACGGTGAGTGCACGCTCTTCAACGGCGAGGCCACGATCCTTCGCGAGCTGGATCAGGCTCTTGCGTGTGATCCCCGCGAGAATATTGCCGTTCAGCTCGGGTGTGAGCAGCGTTCCATCAGCGCGCACCAAAAACAGGTTCATGCCACCGAGCTCGTCGATCGTGTCGTCGGTCGCGGAGTCCGTGAAGAGCACCTGCTGGCACCCGTTTTCGGCGGCCTCGTTCTGCGGAAGGAGCGATGCGGCATAATTGCCGCCGCACTTGGCGGCGCCCGTTCCGCCGCGACCCGCGCGGGCGTACTCCTGCGACAGCCAGATCGACACCGGTTTCACGCCGCCCTTGAAGTAGGGACCAGCCGGGCTAGCGATCACCATGAAGCGAGCCCGTTCAGCGGCGCGCACCCCGAGGAAGTTCTCATCTGCGATCATGAACGGTCGCAGGTAGAGGCTCTGATCCGCACCGCTCGGCACCCAAGCGGCATCGGCCGCGATGAGCTCGCGCACGGCCTCAACAAAGAGATCGACGGGGATCTCGGGCAGCGCAAGACGGCGGGCCGAATCGTTGAGGCGCTTGGCGTTTTCGTCTGGGCGGAAGGCCACGATCGAGCCGTCAGCGCGACGGTACGCCTTCATGCCCTCGAAGATCTCCTGGCCGTAGTGCAGCACCGAAGAGGCCGGATCCATCGGGATCGGCCCGTACGGCAGAACCTCTGCGTGCTGCCAACCGTCTTGTTTGGTCCACACGATCGAGACCATGTGGTCGGTGAAGTAGTTGCCAAAGCCGGGGTCTGCGAGGATCGCCTCGCGTTCTGCGGCGGGCAGCCGCTGAGCCTCGGTGCGGGTGAACGTGAGTTCGGTCATGATGGTGCCTTTGGTGTTGGGCTCGCGTTAAGAGAGCGAAAGTTAAGCGATTGCCGCGTGTGCCGGTGCCGGGAGCTGCGCGATGACGGAGTCGCCGATCTGCGCGGTGGAGCGAGCGGCGGCCCCGCGTTCGGCGAGGTCTGCGCGCACTGCGTCGCGTACACGGCTGGCCTCAGTGGTGAGGCCAAGATGATCGAGCATGATTGCCGCGGAGAGGATCGCCGCGGTCGGATCCGCCTTCTGCTGCCCTGCGATGTCGGGAGCAGATCCGTGAACGGGTTCGAACATGCTCGGGAACGTGCCGTCGGGATTGATGTTGCCGGAAGCTGCGAGCCCGATGCCGCCACCAATGGCGCCGGCAAGGTCTGTGAGGATGTCACCAAACAGGTTATCAGTCACAATCACGTCGAAGCGCGAGGGGTCTTGCACCATGAAGATGGTGGCGGCGTCGACGTGCATGTAGTCGACGGCAATTTCGGGGTACTCCGCCGCAACAGCCGCAACGACCCGCTGCCAGATCGAACCCGCGTGCACGAGCACGTTGGTCTTGTGCACCCAGGTGAGCTTCTTGCGCGGGCGAGCCTGCGCGGTTTCAAAGGCGTAACGCACGACACGCTCAACACCGTAGGCGGTGTTGACCGAGACCTCCGTGGCAACCTCGTGCGGGGTGCCGGTGCGCAGGGATCCACCATTGCCCGCGTAGGGCCCCTCGGTTCCCTCCCGCACAACCAGGAAGTCAACATTGCCGGGGTTCGCGAGCGTCGAGGTGACACCCGGGAAGAGCGTGCAGGGTCGCACATTGGCGTAGTGATCGAAGTCAAAGCGCAGCTTCAGCAGCAGACCACGCTCGATATTCGCGGCTTTCAGTCGTGGGTCGCCAGGCACACCGCCGACGGCGCCAAAGAGGATCGCGTCGTGCTCGGCGATGGCCGCCTGCTCGACCGCCGGGAGCGTGTCGCCCGTAGCAAGGAAGCGCTCGGCGCCGAGCTTAAATTCGGTGCGCTCCAGCGTGACGTCGCTCTCTGCCAGCACAGCATCGAGCACACGATTCGCCTGCTCAATCACCTCCGGGCCGATACCATCGCCGGGAATTACTGCGAGCTTGATGGTGCGGGTCACTGGCGCTCCTTTGCCTACTGTGTGCTGCGTCTGCTGCGTGGGGCTTACTTTTTGCTTGCAAATTGCTTGCACGCGTCATTCCAGCATACTGCCGCTTTGGCCTCGGATCCTGTCCTTTTCTCACACTAGGCTGGGTCATTAATCACTCAACCGAGGAGGAGTCATGGCTGCAAAAGAACCTGCAATGTCACCATCATCTATCCCCGTCGAGACGGTGCTCGATAAGGCGACGGGCCCCAGACGCGCTGAGGCCGAAGAACTGCTTGAGATGTGCCGCGAACTTACGGGCGAAGAACCCGTTGTGTGGGCCGGGCGCATCATCGGCTTCGGCGAGTACGAGTACACCTACGACACCGGCCACAGCGGCCGCGCTCCGCTTCTCGGATTTGCGCCCGGTGCCGCACGCCACACGGTTTATCTCAGCAATGATTTTGAGGATCACTGGCCTGATCTGATGTCGAAGCTCGGAAAGTACAAGGCCAGCAAGGCGTGCCTCTACCTGACCCGCCTCACCGGTGTGGATCGCGAGGCGCTGCGGCAACTGCTGGAGCGTTCACTCGTGGAGACGCTTGAAGAGTGGGGGCGGAAGTAGGTTACTGATCCAGGATCGCCCGGGCACTCGTCTCTGGTGCAAGGTCGATGCGACGCAGCAACTGCGCATTCAGCGCGACGACGATTGTCGAGAGTGACATCAGCACCGCGCCCACCGACATCGGCAACACAAACCCCCAGGGTGCCAGCACCCCGGCTGCGAGCGGCACCGAAACGAGGTTGTAGCCGGCGGCCCACCACAGGTTCTGCTTCATCTTGCGGTATGCCGCTCGCGACAGCGCAATAACCGAGAGAACCGATCGCGGATCCGAGCTCGCGAGAATCACTCCGGCAGAGGCTATCGCGACGTCTGTTCCCGCACCGATCGCGATCCCCACCTCGGCTTTCGCGAGCGCCGGCGCATCGTTCACCCCGTCGCCCACCATGGCGACCCGCTTGCCCTCACGCTGAAGCTCCTCGACCTTCGCGGACTTATCTTCGGGGCGAACCCCCGCAAACACTCTGTCGATGCGAAGCTCGGCGCCGACTGACTGCGCGACGGCCTCGGCATCCCCCGTGATCATGACAACCTCGATGCCAAGCTTGTGGAGCGCATCGACCGCTTCGCGGGACTCAGGTCGAACCTCATCAGCGAGTTTGAGGCTGCCGACAACAGTGGCGTCTTGGGCCACGTGCAAAATGATTGCCCCCTCTTCGCGCCATTGCGCCGCACGGTCGAGCTCGTGCGCACCGAGTTCTTCGAGCAGCCTCGGGCCGCCCACACGAACCTCGTGGCCGTCCACCATTGCGGTGATACCGACAGCTGGCGTCGCGGTAAAAGCCGAGGCCTTCCCCGGGCGGAGACCCTTCTCGTGTGCGGCACGCACGATCGCCTTCGCGAGCGGGTGCTCGCTCTCAAGTTCTGCGGCGGCAGCAAGCGCGAGCACCTCGTCAGCGTTCAGGTCACCCGCTGTCTGAATACCGGTGATCGTCGGCTCGCCCCGGGTGAGGGTGCCAGTTTTGTCGAACAGGACGACGTTTGCGGTGCGCATACTCTCGAGAGCGAGGCGATCCTTCACCAATACTCCACCGCGCGCCGCGCGCTCAGTGGCGATTGACACCACAAGTGGGATCGCCAGCCCCAGGGCATGAGGACAGGCAATGACCAGTACCGTAATGCTGCGCACCACTGCGGCGTCGACGTTGCCAAGGATCCCCCAGACGGCCGCCGTGACAGCCGCAGCGATCAGCGCGAACCAAAACAGGAGTCCCGCGGCACGATCGGCGATCCGCTGCGCACGAGACGATGAGTTCTGCGCCTCGGAAACGAGACGTTGAATGCCGGCCAGGGCAGTGTCAGCACCGGTCGCTGTGATTTCTATACGCAAGCTTGAATCGGTTGCGACGGTGCCCGAGGTAACGAGGTCCCCAGTCTCTCTGGTGACAGGCCGAGATTCACCCGTAATCATCGATTCATCCATGGCGGCTCTGCCCTCAACGATTTTGCCGTCTGCGGGGACACTGCCGCCGGGTCGCACGAGCACTGTGTCGCCAACGTTCAGTTCGCTGGGCGCAACTTTCACCAGTGAGTCACCCTCAACTCGTTCAGCCTCATCAGGCAGCAGCGCCGCGAGCGAGTCAAGAGCCGAAGTAGTTTGGGCGAGGGAGCGCATTTCTACCCAGTGACCGAGCAGCATGATGACGATCAGAAGGGCCAGCTCCCACCAGAACTCCAGTTCGTGGTGCAGCAATCCGAGCGTTGCGCCCCAAGAGGCAAGCAGCGCAACCGTAATCGCGAGGCCAATCAGCAACATCATGCCGGGTTTGCCAGACCTCACCTCACTGACAGCACCGGAGAGAAACGGGCGGCCGCCCCACACATACATAACGGTGCCCAGAACTGGTGCGACAAATCGCGCCCAAGCGGGAACGTCGTAGCCCAAAATCATTGCGAACATGGGCGAAAACGCCACCACCGGAACCGCGAGAATCAGATTGAGCCAAAACAATCGCCGAAACTGCCCGACATGGTCACCGTGGCCGGAGTGGCCAGAGTGCTCGGAGTGCTCGGAGTGCCCAGAATGTTCCGAGTGCTCCGAATCGCCGGAATGCCCTGCCTCGACCCGATGACCTGATGCGTGATGCACTGTGTGATCTTCTAGATTTGACATAACCCAATTCTATACCCCCTGGGGGTATCCTTTCTAGGCCGATCGACGACCTCTGACAATCAACACTCCCGCGGCCGTCAGCCCGATCCCGATCAGCGCGGCCGAGATGAGAAGCCCCGAGCCCGTTCTAGCCAAAGGACCACTCTGAGACTTCGGACCCTTTGAACCCGTCTCGGTAGATACCACCGTGTTCGTTACCGTGCAGACCGCGTGATCTCCGGCAGCAACGGTCACGCTCGTAGCGGTCGATTTCGTTGCGCCCTCACACTTCCAGTCTGAGGCCTTGTAGCCGCGAGGTCCCGTTTCTGAAAGCTTGTAGGTTCCGGCTTTCACCTCAACCTCGGTCACCGAACGGTCTGCAGAAACCCCCTCAAGACTTTGGGGCCCTGCAGCGTGCAGGGTCCAATCCTGAGGTGTTCTGATTGCCCGACTCGTTCCGTTGTCAACCTTTTTTATGAGCGTGAGTTTCGGCAGAACCGAACGATTGTCGTCTGGTTCCGCGGTGTTGGTTACCGTACAAACCGCGTGATCGCCCTTACCCACTGTCACGCTCGTCGCGGTCGACGATCTTGCGCCCTTACACACCCAGGGAGAGGCAGTGTATCCACGGGGGCCCTCCTCCGACAGCTGGTAGGTCCCCTCGTTCACCGGCACTTCAGACGCCTCATCGGAGCCAGAGGTTCCTGAGACATGATCGAAGCTGCCGACCGCGTGAAGTGTCCAGTCGGTTGGCCCGTACCGCTTTTGGGTCTTACCGTTGTCGACGACCTTAACCAGGGTGAGCTTCGAATCAATCGTCTTCAGCGGCGGGATCGCTGGATCGTTCACGCTGTTCACAAAAATGCAAGTGATGTTATCGCGGGCACCGGGCGTCACCTCCGTGACGTCGATGTACGCTCCACTATCCCCAACATTGCAGCGGAGAGAGCTCAAATGGTAATCGGTCAGCGGCCCCGTTTCGCTCAATTCGTAGGTGGTCCCCGGATTCACCTCGACGGACACTCCCTGGTCGGAGCCAACCACCGTCTGCGCCTTGTCTCCCGCCAGAATGTTCGCTTTTGGTGTCACTACAAGTTTCCACTCCGACGGAGTTCGCTTTCCACCAACCACCTGTTTCACCAGGTTGATTCGCGATCTACAACTCACGGTGTTCGTGATGGTGACGCTGTTGTCCCCCTCTGCGAGAACCATCGTGTGCGGAATCGGCTTGTCCACTTCCGTGCCGTTCTCCACCGTCAATCGGGAGGAATCGAGCGTACACAGAGCCGGCATCTCACCAGCCATCGTTTCGCCGACCACCACGCTGTTTCCCGCGGTCTTTCCTGCCTGCTTCGTCCCCCAGGTAACCGACGTTCCGTCGAGCTGAGGCACCGCACTTAACCCGTATGGCTGCTCTCCATCCGCGTAGCTTTGCCCGTTGACGACCCAGGTTTTCTGGATCGAAATGTTGGTTTCGGGTGGAATAGGGTTCACGCCCCCCGAACAATCAGGGAGGGACCCCAGGAACGGGTAACTGTGGAATTCACCGCCCGCACCGCCAAACCCGGGTTCAGAAACGTGACGAATGCTACCAGCGGTAAAAAATCGCCCGGCGAGACCTGGAACAGAGACCTGAGTCGTGCTCCCCGGGTTACCGATGAGCACACTCCCCTGGAACTGCTGGAAGCCGCGAAGCGCCACCGAAGTTGCATTCGGAAAATTCCAAAGCAGCCGACTTCGCATCTTGTTCCACTGGGAAGAATCATCAACTGAGCCGCCATTCGTGATGATCTGCGGCGAGACACCGGTCATGTTCACGATTACCGTTGCCCCGTCTGGGACTCCCGTGAATTGCACTCCGTTGAGAGGACTGCTGCCTGACTCCGGGATCGATCCCTTCACTTCAAACACCTGCCTCATCGACGCACCGTCACCAGCGAAACGCACGACACCAGCGGCAATCTGAGCCGTGCCCGTGACCGGTTGTGTCGCAAGGCAGAGACTTCGCGCGGTCAGCCCCGGCACAACGCCTCGGTAGGCAGCGGCGGCTTCGGGATCCCTAACCCACGGCGAGTCCACGTTTCCCTGGATGTCACCCGCCTCGGCATACCGAATAACCCCGGGGGAACTCCAGATCGTGTTGCCAGCGGCGAGAGAGAATTTTCCGCCCACCGTCAGGAAGTCAGAACCGCTCGGTGGCTGCACTTGAGACCCTTTACCCACCCGGCCAACGTTGTACCCTCGGTACCCAACCTCTGGCCCCTTGTTCTGGGTAAAATCTCCGAGCGTGACAATCTTGCCTTCCATCTCTGCCGCGGCCCCAGACACCTCAATGTTTCCCCCGGCGAAGATGTTCACCGCCTCATCTCGGTAACCCTGGTCTTCCGAGGCATCCGAGGTCGGTGGAAAATCACCACTTGGGCAAAGCGGTCCTTCGCACGGCCCCGGTAGGAAGTTATCTGGATCTACTGCGCCCGCAGGAGTGATGCCCGGCAGTAGCGCGATCCCCAAACCCGCGACCAGAACCGTAGCGGCGATCCTCCGCCCGATACCGCGATAGCTTTTGCCCCTCATGTGCGTATCCTGTTCATTTCGGGATCGCCCAGCTGAGGCCCGAAAAACGTTCACATCGGCGGTCACCAGCCCGGACCGACCCTCCGATCCATTGCTGATACTCACACTTCAGCAAGCAGAAAGGGCACACCAGGCCAGAATGAGAACGTGGCCTAAATACTGCCTCCAAACTGCATGTTCGGGGTCAACTACGCGGAAAGCTCAGGGTATGTCTGGCGATTCGCGAACACACTCTCGATTTCGAGGAAGTCACGCGCTGCGGACTCGTCATCTCCGAGGTCGCGATAGGCCGATCCGCGCCCCATAAGAATTTCAATCAAGACGGGGTGTCCCTGCAAACGGGATTTCCATTCGAGAGCATCCGTACTCACCGAGATGCAGGTTTCGAGGTCTCCCCTCAGGCGAAATGATTCAGCGGTAATTCTCGCCAGGTTGGCCAGGAAAAACTCGGGGATACGAGGAACAGAATCATAGAGCTCGAGGGTCATGTCACGCGATTCGAGCACTTTTTGCATCGCCTGCTCATGGCGCCCAAGCTTCACAAGCAGCTCAGCTTGAATCATGAGGGAGTGCAGCAGAAGCCCCGGGATCGTTTCTGCCTCACGTTCAATCACACGAACCGCCTCATCGCAGCGCCGCAACCCATCCTCAAACTCCCCCACCTCAAGGTCTGCTTGCGCTCGCAAAAGCAGGTTCTGCACAGTATGTCGAGGATTGCCCAGTTTCAGGGCAGCCTGCTCAGCACCTTCCAGCGCCAGCAATGCCCGAGGCACGTCGCGTCGAAACTTGAGCGAGAACCAGGCAATCTCTTCCTGGAACCGCACCAGTTGCGCCGCATCGCCAGTAGCCTCAGCTGACTCCAGCGCGAGATCCCACAGTTCAAGCCACCCAAGCTCCTGTGGCCACAGCTGAGCAAACCAGTGCAGATAACGCACGAGGGACAAAATGAGTTCATGCTTTCCGGCAGCCTGAGCCCTTTGCAGGGCTACCGGCCAGTTCTCTCCTTCGGCAAATAACCATTCTGTGGCCTCCTCGAAAGACACCAGGGGCCTCACTTCCGAGCTCAGCTCTGGTGCGGGCCGGGCGGAGAGATCCCGAAACCACCAGACCGCCGAGGCAACCCCCGAGATCAGGTACTCGTCGGCTCGTTGCCTCGCAGCCGCCGCATCCGCGTCTGCGTTTATTTGCATGCGCGCGAAAACGTCAACGAACCCGTGCAAGCGGACTCTTCCGCTGCCATCAAATTCAACGATCGACAGCTCACCAAGTTCTTGAACTATCGCCTGAGTTTTCAGCTCGCTCACGCCGGCGAGCACCGCTAACAATTCTGTCGTGGCGAAGTTCCCGTCAGTCAGGCAAAGTCGCCGAAAGACCGTCTGCTGATCCTGACGAAGGCGCTCGTATGAAGCTTCAAACACAGCGAGCAAGCTCCGATCCCCCGCGCTAAAAGCTCCCAGGCTGCGATTTGTGTGAGAGTCAAGCCTCTTGAAAACTCCGCCCGCGGTCAGGCCAGGATTTGAGGCAACCTGATTTCCTGATATCCGAAGCCCGAGGGGTACGTTCTTGCAAAAGTGCGCAAGTTCAAGCGTGTCTTGAGGAGTGCGTTGCTGCTCCGGGATGATGCTCTCAAGCAGCCGCACCGAATCCTCGACCTCGAGAGGCTCCAGCGGCAACCGGAACACTCCGTCAAGGCCCGCTAGTGGGAGCCAGCTTGTGAGAATCATCGCCGATTCCCCGTGCGCCGGAAGCAGGGGTCGAATCTGCGATTCACTTTCGACGTCATCACAAACGATCAAAATGCGTCGGCCGATCAGTGATTCTTGAAACTGTGCAACCACATCGCTGTCGGGGACAGGCTTAGCTGACGGCGTAATCGCCCGCACAAGGTTTCTGGCGGCCTCTTCTGGGTGAATCGGGGCGTTGTTTTCTGAACCCACCATCGGCAAGAAGACCGTCATTTCGAAGTCTTCCTCGGCTGCACGGGCAAGCGCAACGGCAAACGTTGTTGTCCCAAAACCGACCGGGCCGGTGACCGTAATAATTGGCGAACGATTCGATACGAGCATCTGCATCGCTCGCTGAAGTTCGGCGTTCCGCCCGGTGAAATCCGGGACCATGCGCGGAAGCACAAAGGGACCGGTTGCCTGTGCCCGCGGGAGGGATCGCACCCGACTTACCAACGAATACAGCGTCTCAGCGTCCTGAGGCGAAAGGTTAAGCGCGGCGGCGAGAGTGTTGAGCGTGTATCGATGCGGGGTTCGCCGGACGCCGCGCTCGATATCACTTATCGTGCGAAGCGAAACACCGGATTGAGCTGCTAGCGCCTCAAGCGTGAGCCCACTTCGATGGCGAAACCCGCGCAGTAGTGGACCGAGTTCTGCCTCATTCTCAGACTCCATAGCTTCCTCACCATTTAAGACTTGAAATCATGCCTCGCTAGCGAATCTTACTCCCACTTTTATTCTCAGCAAATTACTCAGAAAAACATCATCCATTGATCGCAAATGGAAAGCTTTAAAACCAGGCTTGGGGAGCTTTTCCGGCACACCAGGATCGAGGGGGTCGCTGAGAAATCATACATATCCACGCTTGGAATCCACGGGCAGTTTAGGCAACCTTCGAAAGCTGCCCGAGAGTAGGCATGTTCCTCCTTCGGCCAGCAATCTAGCATCGGAGCAATGCTACTCAGTGTCAATTTCAGGGAGAAACCATGAAAAAAACAACAAAAGCTGCGGTTGCCACCGCTGCGGCCGCGGTTCTGCTCGTCGGCTCTGCGGGCACGCTCGCGTTCTGGAACGACACCGCAAACATCAGCGGCCAGAATGCGATTACCGCCGGTGATCTCAAGCTCACCGCAACCTCTGCACCCACCTGGACGATTCGGCATACGAGTGGCACCGATTCTGAGGTGACTGACATCACCGCGGTCAGGCTAGTACCGGGTGACAAGCTCACGTATTCCATGCCGGCGACCATTACCGCTCAGGGGCAAAATCTCAGGTTCAAGGTGGGGCTCGCGGGCGGATCTATCGCCGCGCCGACCACTCCCACCGCAGCAGACACCGCCCTGGCAGCTCGCCTCACCAGTGCGACCACTTTCACCGTGGTCGGAGCGACCAGCGTTCCCGGAACGACAGACACGTTCGACCACAAAAACAATGGCGCATCGAACTACGTCACGACGATCAAGGCCACTATCACCTGGCCCTTTACCGGGCAGCCAACGGATGACAACGCCGCACGGACCGGGCAGGTGAACCTCGCGAACTTCGCCATTACGGTCACCCAGGAAGACGCCTCGGTCTAGGCTCGCGCAGAGAATCGAGGAGGTGACCAGGGTGTCGCACCAATCACGGTGCAGTCCACGCGGGCAACACGGCTTGCGGATCCGCAATGAGCCGCGTTTTTCCCGCACGCGCACTCTGGCCATCTCTACGCTGTCGACCGGTGTCGCCGCGGCGCTCGCGGTAAGCATGGCGGGCGGCACCTACGCCTGGCTCAACGCAAGAACTACAGCACCGGGGGCCACTCTGCGCTCGGGCAGTTTTGAGCTGTTGATAGACGGCGCCGGCTCCACAGTTCTCGACCCGTTCACTGCATCGCCGCTCTCACCCGCCGCACGACCTTTTTCGGTAACCAACAGCGGCGACACCCCGGCCAAGCTGACCGCGGTCGCGACCACCAATTCGGCGCCAACGCTTCTCGACCACACCACGGCCCGGCTCACCCCGGTCGCTAATAAAGCGAGCTGCGTTGTCGGTTCAACGGCCCCCAATGCGTCACTCAGGGGTTTTGCCACCCCACCCGATTTCTTCACGCTCCCGGCCGCTTCGACCCAGTGGTTCTGTTTCGAACTTGGCATCACGCCGAATCCCCCGGAGACGGCAAGCGGGCAGGAAATCTCGTTCGCCCTCACTATCACTGGAGATCAAGGTGGCAGCTGATCAGCACAAACAACTACAAGGCGGTTCTTGGATCGCCCGCAGCCGCGTGCCCACGATCACCGGTTTCGTCACGCTCCTACTCCTCATCAGTGGCGGCACGGCCTGGGCCTACTGGTCGACCCAGGTGACGGCGAATGCTTCACTGCACACCGAAAGGGTCCGGGTCGTCGAGAAGGGGTTTTCAGATCTTTCAGCCGACTACACCCCCAGCGGCTACAGCCACACTGGATCGTTTACGATCAAAAACACGGGCGACATTGCCGGGCAGTCAGCGGTGAACATCGCCGCAACGGGTGAGCTCGCGGCCGCACTCAAGATCACGATCTGGGAGACGGCGGCCTCGCAGAATTGCACCAACAACGCGCAGGTGCCCGGTGTGGCGTTCACCGGCACTTGGGCCGCGCCGCCCTCCATTGCCCGCTCCATCGCTGCGGGCGAGGAAGCCAGTTATTGTTTGCGATCTTTCGCCTCCGACCCGGCAGACATCGCTTCCCCTAGTGGTGCCCAGTCGTTCACCTCTGAGATGACCGTGACTCTCACGGCGAAGGGATGGCTATCAACCACCCCACCCTCGACGAATCTGCAGCAGACAATAGGCATTTTTCCGCCCACACCAAACTTCTACGACCCGACGCTGTCACGCTGGTTCGAAGTGCATAGCTCGATCAATAGTTTCGTTTGCCTGGGGGCCTCTTGGAATCAGAGCACCCTCTACAACTTGCCACTTCGCTCCTACGCCTGTGCGCACAGGGCAGATCGTCGCTGGGAATTTGTGCCCGTGAATGGCCAGGATCAGTCCTTCGTCACGATTCGCTCCCGCAACGTGCCAAGAGCCCGGGTGTTCGAAGACTATGATGGCTGGCTGAGCCTAAAAACACCGACGGCGGCCATCACCGCCTCCCAGCAGTGGCGGGTGCACGAAGACAAAACAACGGTTCCGTCTACCTTCAAGTTTGTGAACGCGGTCTCCGGGCTCTGCCTCGGTGTCGCCTCGGTCAACACCAACGATGATGTGTACACCGTGTCGTGTGACGCCCCCCAAGCACGGGTCGTCCTCATTAGAGAGCCGCTCACCTTTACCGAAGTACACATTCAAGGGGTGAGTCCGTACCGAATCGGGTTTTCAGACGCGCAACTCCCGGCCACAAGATACCTTGAGCGTTGGACCGGCAGTTCGTGGGAATCGGTCAGCTTCGCAATCAATGGAGACACGTACATTCCCATTCCACTTGCCAAAATTAACGCGTTCCCACCGGGTGAAAGCAGCTACCGGATCATTGATTCTGAGGGGCAAGTGTTGTGGGACAGTATCAAGCTAGTACGCGACGGCAGCACGCTCACCCCCACCGGAGGGTTCGGGTAATGGCGGGCAGCGTTCGATTCCGCGACAGGGTGGAGCGCGGGTTCGGGATCGCAACAGCCCTGGTTGTTGCCTCGTGCATCGTATTGGCCACCCCACCAGCAGCCCTCGCCTCAGTCGACGGACTGATGGTATCCACCGACGGCATCAATTACGCCCCCGGAAGATCGCTGTCCATGTTCGAGGAAACAATGAGGCTGGTGCCCGGTGACCATCTCGGCGACTCCGTGTGGGTGCGAAATGATGCACCTTTTGCGACCCGACTGCGCATTGACGTGACCCAGCCTGACAGCGACTCCCCCGAGCTTGCTGCGGGACTCACACTGACGGTGTCCCAGCAGGGCACGGTTCTGGGCGAGCGGCTGTCATTCGATCACAGTATTGCCAACGGAAGCTGCACGGTGCTCGCAAACGGGATCACACTCGAGCCGGGTGAGGGTAAACGCCTCGACTTTGAGCTCACCATCGCTTCAAGCCTCAGAGAGCGCCAGGCGACCGGTGCCTCCGGACATTTTTCGGTGCGGGGTGTGCTGGAAGAGCGGACAGTCCCCGATACCTCTGTCGCCGGCGGCGCGTGTTTTGAGCCGAAGGGCAGACCCGAGGCTCCAACGCCGCAGCCGCCCGGATCACTTACCCTCACCGGCGCCCAGTCCCTACTTCTGCTGGCGGCGCTGGGCGGAATAGCGGTGTGTGGCGGTGTCTTCGTTGGCTTGCGCTCATGGATACAACGATTGGACGCCTCGGAGGACCCCGGTGAGTGAGGTGCGGGTTCGTCCGCAACGCAGAGGAGTATCCGCATTTCTCAGTGCCCTGGGTACGGGGGTGATGGCCGGGCTCACGGTTCTATTTGTGGGAGTGATCTTTGCCACAGTGGCGATTCCGTTTTTCACTGGCTCGACAGCGCTCACCGTGAAGACCTCTTCGATGGAGCCAGCAGTGCCTCCGGGCACCATGATTGTGGTGCACCCGATCAGGTTCAGCGAAATCGAGCCCGGGATGATCGTGACGTATCAGCTGCGCAGTGGCGAACCCACCCTCATTACTCACCGAGTAACGCAGCAGCAGAAGCTCGCAGACGGCACCGGAGTGCTCATCACGAAGGGCGATGCGAACCCGGCGCCCGACGTGGATCCAATCATCGAAACGCAGGTGCGCGGCACCGTGAGGTACGCGATTCCCTACATTGGCTGGGTGACAACTCTTTTTGCTGGCGAGACTCGCACCGCCATCGTCACGCTTGTCGTCGCCGGTCTGCTGCTATACGCAGCCTGGATGCTGATCTTGAGCGTGCGTGAGCGGCGCAAAATGGGCAGGTAGATCCTGGCCCAGAAGTACACCCCCATACATTCACTCATCTTGAACTACTCGACTTACTAAACTCTCAGGGCCACCTGACGACAGCACTCATGTCAGGTGGCCCTGCGACTCTCGTTATTTCTTGCGAAAACCGGTTTCTAGCCGGTAAATAAAGGCTGCCATCGCCTCACGCGATAACGCATCCTTCGGCCGATACGATCCGTCACGGTACCCAGTCGATAACCCCGACTTCTTCATCCACTCAATCTCCGTGCGAAACTTCTGTCTCACAGACACATCCGTGAACGAGTCCTTCTTCGGCGCATCGAAGCTCTTTGAAGCCTTCGCCTCCAACCGGTAGATAAACGCTGCCATCGCCTCACGAGAAAGGGAATCGTGGGCACGGAACGTCGGCTTCCCGCTCACTTCCCGATACCCGGTCGATAATTTCGCCTCGTACATCCACGAGATTTCCTTGTAGTAGGAATCACCAGGCTTCACGTCAGCGAATGGAGACACATTCGGTGCTTTGTAACCCTTCGGTGCCTCCATACGGAAGATAAATGCCGCCATGGCCTGACGTTCAAGACTATCGGCTGGCTTGTACAGGGGCTTGCCCGCGGGTTGCCGCCAGCCGGTGGAGTACTTCTTGCACTCCATCCAATCAATCTCCCTATAGAACTTATGGCTCAGCGGAGCGTCTGCAAAAACACTATCTTTCCGCGGTAGTTTGCAACTCTCATTTGTGGGCGGTATACCTGGTTTTCCAGGGTCCGGATTCTCTGAGCCAGGGTCGACGGGGACCTTGTTATAAATGAATCCCCCAGAAATGAGCACAGGATCTACTGGCTCACCGTTAGGCCTTTCGCCAGTTACAGTTATATCCACCGCACCGGCATCATGCGCTGGAGTTTTTACGGTCACTCTCGCGATGCCTGCAGAGATCTCACTTCTTACGATCGTCCCAGCCTCACCATCAAACAGCACCGAGGTCGGCGTCCATCCCGCAACCAAGGTTGGTGACCACCGATCGGTCGTGGTGCCATCGCCTAACTGACCCGAGTCATTTGCCCCCCAAGCATATGCAATCCCTTCCTCAGTGAGGGCTACAGCGTGCGCAGACAAGGACGCTGACAGGCTCTTAAATTTCACCCCCGCAGGAAGCTCAACTTTGGTCGGCACGAGGCGGTTAACTTGCGTACCGTCACCGAGCTGCCCTTGATCGTTCAGGCCCCAAGAATAGAGTTCCCCTGCCTCAGTAAGGGCGAAGGACTGGTCCCCTCCAGCCGCAATACTCACGAACTTTACGCTTTCCGGCATCATTACTCGGGTAGGTAGAAGACGCCGCTCTAAGGATCCGTCACCCAGTTGTCCGTAAGAGTTACTTCCCCAACCGTACACATCACCATCATCCGACAACGCGAGGGAATGCGATCCGCCTCCCGCAGCAATGCTCGCAAACTTTATTCCTTCTGGCATCAGCACAGCACTCGGAGACAAACGATCAATCTGATCCCCCGTCCCCAACGCGCCACGATTAAGCCCCCAAGCATATGCGTTACCCTCGCTCGTAAGGCCGAGCGAGTGATTGTTACCTGCAGCAACACTCACAAAAGTTTTCTCAGCAGGCATACGCAAAGCTTCCAATGAGCGATTGCAGGATATCCCACCGGCACCCCAAGCGTTCGAAGGCTGGTATTCATTTCCCCAGAAGTATCCTTCACCGTCAGAATTCAAGGCGACAACATGCCTCGAACCGGCGTCGATCTGAGCAATTGCCACGCCAGTAGGAGACTCAACAGCGGTGGGTATCCCGTCAACTGGCCAGGACGCGTCGCACCATATTTGGCCCCATTCGTAGGCAGTCCCGTCAGTTGCCAACGCCGTTGACATTGACCCCGCAGAGACCTTCGAATACGTGACGCCCTCGGGCGTTGCAACTATGTCAGGCAAAGTTCGATCATTCCGCGTACCATCGCCCAACTGCCCATGGTTGTTCGCCCCCCAAGAGTATGGCGTGCCGTTCGGCCCCAATGCGAGAGTGTGATCGGTTCCCGCAGAAACACTCAAAAGATGCACTCCAACAGGCACTTGTATCAACACTTCTGTACCGCCCAGAGAACTGCCTCTAGCTGGGCGCACCTGGAGGCCCGAATCGGTGCCCGGCGCAGCAACAGCTGCAGCTCCGCCGCAGACACCAACGACAACTGACAGCACGAGAGCTCCCGTGAATAGTCGGCGTAGCCGTCGACTGGGCACTACATTTATTTGACCTCTCCTCACTTCGTTCTTTCCAGTAACGTCACCAGTCAAAGTCTTCTTATGGAGTCCCATTGAGCGCCGCCTTCACGTTGATGTCTCTCGCTGCTGGTGGTGCGTCCTGTCCAACCAGAGGTGCTCCTGTCTTAGCCAGAAGCGCTGTTAGCTCGTCAACCGTCGGTTCATCGCCGAACTTTTGTCGCAGTACAGCGAACGCACCTGCAACCTGAGGTGCTGCGAATGAAGTACCGCACCAGTATTGGAATCCTTTATCTTTGTAAGCAAGGAGTATGGCGTCTCTGGCCCCGTCTAGAGCGGTACAGGTGCCGTTTTTTGCTTTCCCACCAACTGGCGCATAGAGCACTGTTGAGGGGTGAAAGTTGCTATAGGTCGCTCTTTGGTGAGGCACAATCGTCGTTGTTGCGCCAACTGTGATGATGTTCTCGCCGCAGTCCAGATGGCGTAATACGGGCAGTCCCTCGTTCCCTGAGGACATAACCACTGCAACGCCTTTCTTTTTTAAACGTCCCGCAACTTCATTGATACGTTTTCCTAGAGAGGAGTTTCCGCAAGTCTCCTGAGAGAACGTTCCTGAACCACTAATCGCCATGGTGATCGCGACCACTTTTCCTCCGAGGCGATGCTCATTAAGCCTGGTCCCTCCTCCGGCACCGAGCATGCGGTCAACCCATTCAAGAGCATTTATCAAAGATGGCACCGACCACCCCCAACGTTCGGGCCCCATTCCTCCGCCCACTTTGATGCCGAAGACCTGTGCTCCGGGCGCAGCTCCCACCGATGACACGACGGCCTCATCCATAATGCCGAGATCCTTATGCGACCCTTCTGAGCGGGTTGCGGCCTGTCCGATGATTGCGCCGGCGGTTCCTGCACCGTGGCTAGCGTGACAGGGCTCAGAACCGCCACCTTCTAGCGGCAATAAACAATCGAGGCTCGGGGCGGCGCTTCCTGGTTGCACACTAATGTGTGCCGATTCGTACAAGTATGGGAGGTCGAATTGGCTGCCGGTCTGGCACAAGTTCTTCAGATTCGCCCAATGGTTTGGGTCACTGCCGTCTGTGGGGTCAATCGTTCCGAAACACGCATCGCCTGCAAACTTTGAGTTTCCTGCTCTGTCAAAGAACACTGGGTTCCCTGTCATGAACGCGCCATCAATATCAATCACGACCTGCCCGGAGCCATCCCACTTTTTCCCATCGCGGTCGATGTAGCCGCCATCTACTTCGCCTCCCAATAGCACTGAAACGTTAGATTTGTTCCAAATTGTGGGTTCGATAGCACTTCGGAAACCAGCATTTGCCTCCCGGAACGGGACACCTTGCTCATTGAGACCTTGAACTTCGTTAAACTCGGTCGAGCCCTCGTCTTGTTCCACGCCTAGTGCCACAGCAGGCTGCACCAGAATCGCTATCGCGCACACCGCGACGACGATTTTTGCCAGAAGATTCCATTCGAGCCTTAGGGCTGAAACCTTGGCTTTTTCCTTACTGCTCAACATATGTCGACTCCTTCGGGGTACCCTGCAGCGCGGCTTGAATGTTAATATTCCGTGCGGTCTTCGAGAGCCCTGCGGGGCCCGTCATTGGCGAACCGGTCTTGGCAAGCAGTCCTGAAATCTCATCAACCGTTGGCTCGTAGCCAAATTTTTCTCGCAACACGGCAAATGCCCCCGCGACCTGCGCCGCAGAAAACGAAGTCCCCATAAAATATGCAGTTCCGCCGTCTTCCCAGGGCAAAAGCACTCCGTCGCGCGCAAGATAGTCCCCCTCCCCAACAGGTGCATACAACACGGTTGAAGGATGGAAATTGCTATAGCTTGCAAGCTCATGAGGGGTGAGTGTTTTTGATGCCCCCACAGTGATCACATTCTCGCCACAATTCAAGGTCCCCAAGCTCTTTTCAGCATCGACCCCTGCAGACATAATGACCGCCACGCCTTTGGCCTTCAGTCGTCCTGCAACCTCATCGATTTCTGCCCCGAAATAGGTGTCACATGAAGCATCCTCTGGAATAGAAGCTCCCGATATGCCTATTGTCACTGCAGCAATCTTTCCGCCCAGTTGATCCTCATCCAGCATCGTCCCGATCCCCGATTCCAGGAGGTAGTCAACCCAACGCAACGCATTTATCACCGAGGGAATAGACCACCCGTACCCTTCACCGGTCTTACCCCCTCCCACTTTGATGGCAAACAGGCGGGCCCCCGGCGCCGCCCCGGCAGTTGAAACCCTGACATATGATCCAGAAGAACCACCAAGGTCCTGTTCCCATCGCATACCCGGTGCTCCCACGATCGCCCCCGCGGTAGCTGTGCCATGAAAGCTATGGCAGAAACTGCCTCCACTAGTTACACATTCACGGCTCAGAGCGGCGCTATCAGTTCCTTCTCGTAGCCATGCCGGTTTCCGAAACAGGTAGGAAAAGTCAGAGGATAGCCGTCCAGCGCTCGCGCACAGATTGGCCCAGTCAGTCGGCAACCCCGTCGTGGTACCCAAGCATGCTTCTGCAATGATTTTCTGATTACCTTCGCTATCAAGAAGAAGTTCGTTTTCAGACAGGAACGCTGCGTCAATGTCAATCACGATCTGGCCGGACCCGTCAAACACGGCATCACCTACCTGATAACCACCCTCGACTCGACCACCCAGGTTCACGGAGACATTCGAGTTATTCCAGTCTCGGTCCTGCACCGGACCACGAGGCAAAGGTACCGAATTCCCTGGCCCCTCAGCCCTCTCTTCAAGCATCGGGTATAGCTCAATGGCATCTTGCGCCACGTCGTCTCCTAGAGCCACACCAGGCTGAATCAGCATCGCCACTACACAGACCGAAAACACCAAGAAATTTACGCGTGACCGCCTCATGGTGCTCAGCTTATTCTCTGGAAAAATGGAGGTTTCGCAAAACAACGAACTGTGAGTAGAGCACTGGGCTATCTTGAGTGGAACACCTTGATAAATTAGGTAAAAGCCCCGATTACTCATAAGGCAACCCCAGAAAACACGAAAGCCCCACCCGAAGGTGAGGCTTTCGATCCGGTGACCCCAGCGGGATTCGAACCCGCGTTACCGCCGTGAGAGGGCAGCGTACTAGGCCGCTATACGATGGGGCCGGATGTTTTTGTGGCGTAGAAGATTTCTCCCCTGGCCGCCGCAGCAACTCATCTATCTTGGCACATCATCCAGGATCTCGCAAAGTCAGCCTGTTCGCGCGGCGAGTCTTCCCGAAATCATGCGGAACTTAGCCACTCAAGCGGCCCCGAGCCCAGAGCAGAATCGCAGCGATCACAACGACCGAAATGGCCGCCGCCCAGATCATCATGATGCTGCTCGCCAAGCCTGCAGCCCAGAGCAATCCGAGCAGCGCGCCAATCAGCACTGCTAGCACGGGACCGTCAATCATCCACAGCGCAACGTTGATGCCCGAAGCGTCCCCCATCGGTGTCGGAATCGGCGCGAGCAATCGCAGCGGAATCGAGCCCTTCAGTGCAGCGAGCGTCCTCAGCGCGAGCGCACAGCACACAAGCACAACGCTCGAGCAGGCAACTCCGAGCGTCACCGCACCCGTAAGAATCCCCGACGACGCACACACGACAGCTCCCAGAACGACAATAAGACCCGCGAGCGCGAAAGGAGCCACCAGATGCCGAGCGAGAAGCCCCTGCGGCGACACCGGCAGCAACGGCGACGAACCGACCCCCTCCGCGGCAGCGGCGAGGCCCCTGCACCACGGTTGCAGTGCAACAGAAGTGATGAGTAGTGCGAGCCCACCGAGCAACCCCGCTCGCACCGGGTCAGCTTCCGCGAGAAACCCGCGGTTGATCCCGAGCGCACTCAGCCACAGGCCCAGCGCCAGCACCACCCCGACCAGACCAAGCAGGCTGCGGGCGGGTGTGCGCAGCATCCCGAGCAGATCGCGGCGCAGGATCGCGAGCGTCAGTCCGCGAGATACCCGAAGGTGCCACCGTCGCCCGACACGAACGGGAGCCCCTAAGCGGTCGAGAGCAGCTTTGGGATCGCCCGTGCCCGCAGACACAAGAATCACGTCCCAGCGGGCCGCCTGCTCACGAAGCGCTTCCCACCGCATGAGCGCCGCGATCCGCGGTGCAATGCCCATCAGCAGCAGCGCACACAGCAGCACTGCACCTGAGGCAAACAGGGATCCAGCGCCCCCAGCTGAAGCGCTCGCCTCAGAAAGCACGGTCGAGGCAGCCAGCGACCAGGGATCGAGGCGGAATCCCCCGAGCAGTTGGGCAGCGGCCAACAGCAAGAGCGCCGCCGCAAGAAGCCATCGGATCCCGCGCCCGAGCTGGCCCACGAGCATGCCAAGGGCTGCCAGCGTTCCAATGGCGGCTCCCATCAGCAGCGATGCAACCGCCAGCTCACCAGTCATGTCGTCGCGAATTGCACGCGCCACAACAATCAACCCACTGATCAGCATTCCCACCACGGCGCCAACGATCAAGCCCCGAGTGACCGGTCGCGCGAACAGCCTGGCTCTCGGAATAGCGGTCGTAAACAGAAGATCGAGCGGTGCGAGCGGAGCGTACGCTGGCCCACCCTGCGCACCCGCAAGAACGAGCAGCGCCGTAACAGCGGCTGTGCAGGCAGCGACCACGGCCGGGTCTCCGCCAGCGTAGGTTTCAGCAAACCCGAGCACACCAATTCGCGCCACGGGCGCCACAACCACGATCACAACCATCACGGCCATGTACAGCCGATACGAGACCTCACCCGCGTTTGCGCGGCTCTGACGACCCCGCAGCACTCGGCGCACCTCACGAAGTTGCGGCCGATCCGCTCGCGCGCTAGCCACCAATAGCCAGCTCCGCTTGAGCAACCCGCTCCGCCAGCGTCTGATCGTGTGTGGCGAACGCGACCGCGACGCCCCGATCTCGCGCCTCGAGGATCGCCGCGGCGACCAATTTTCGCCGGTCAGGATCGAGCCGCTGCTCGGGCTCATCAAGAAGCAGCACCGAGCACGGGCGCGCAAACGTTACCGCGAGAGAAACCAACTGCCGCTGACCGCTTGAAAGCTCGTGGGGAAAACGTTCGTGCAGTTCTTCGATGCCAAATCGGCTGAGTGCCTGCTCGGGATCGCCCTCGCCCCAGGCAGCAGAAATGAGCGCAAGCTGATCCCGCAGCGTGAGATCTGGGTACAGAGTCGGCGGTTCGATCAGCGCGGCGAGCGCGGCGCGCTGATCTGCGCGCCGCTCGTCGAGCGGAGCGCCCGCGAGCGTTACCGACCCGGCGGTGGCACGCTGCCTGCCCGCGAGTACCCTGAGCAGCGTCGTTTTGCCGGCGCCATTGGCACCGCGCAGAGCAACGCACGCTCCGGGTTCAAGCGAGAGCGAGGTCGGCGACAGGAGCGAGAACCCGTCGATTGATACGGCAACCTGATCCGCAACAAGTACGGCGCTGTCGTCTACCAATCGTTCCTCCTGGTCGTGAGATCACTCTAGTTCATTTGACTCCGCCGACTTCCGGCGACGTTTCGCCGCCACGATCCAGAATGCCGATCCCGCCACCACAAACAGCAGCGTCAGCGCGATGGGAAGACCCAGGTCGCCTCCGGTGTTCGTCAGCGGCCGGTACTTCGCGTCGACAATAAAGGTCGCCTGAACGCTGCCGCTCGTCTCACCGGTGAGGGTAATTGTGTGCTTGCCAACCTCAAAGTCGTTGGGTATCCAGACCTCAAACTCAACGTTGCCGCCGGCATCAGCGACCGCCGTGCCCAGGCTCATCGGCTCAGACTCGAGCAGGCCAGTCACCTTCTCCCCGGGCACAAACCTGTGTCCGTAGGCAAACTGGGTGTCGCCCTGCCGCAGGCGTTCACTCTGCAGCTCCATCCAGATCTGGTTCGCGGCCTGCGGCGTGAACTCAATCTCTGCGGTTACATTGGCCAGTGCTCCACGAATTGAAACGGAGACCGTCGCGATTCCCGCCTTGGTCGAAGAAACCGTGGCTGTGTATACGCCGCCACCTTCATGACGCGGGGCAGTGACGGTACCGAGAGTTGAGGTGAGGGTCACTGGCACATCAACGTCTGCGGGGTTTCCAAACTCGTCGAAGAGCTTCACCGTGACGGTGCTCGTATCGCGCCCATTCGCCACGGCCCGCGGAGTCGCGGTGATGACCGTTTTTGTGAGATCAGGTGCCGCCGCCACAAAGCGGGCGACGTTGTTGCCACGAGCCGAGACGGTTTCGTCGTTGAACGTGACCGAGATCGGTTTACCACCCGCGAGCGTGGATGACACCTGGGCCGTATAGGTTCCCGGGGTGGAGCTCTCAGCGAATGCGCCTATCGCACCAGCGCCCAGCGAGGCGCTGGTGGTCGCCGCGAGGGCTCCACTGTCGGCACCCGGCACGGGGTTACCAAAGCTGTCGGCGAGCGTCACGGATACGGTGTGGCGCCCGCTTCCGACGGTTTTGTCACCCTGACTGACAGTAAAGCGCGTCTGCGCATTGCCGAGGTCAATGTCGGCCGGGATGAAGCTTGCGACAACGTTTCCGCTGGGGTTGAGTGTCAAAGCGCCGAAGCTCACAGATACCGTCTTTTTGCCCGAGACCGAAGACGTGAGCGTCGCGGTGTATGTTCCGGGCGTCGAGGTCTCAACGAAGCTTGAGATCGATCCTGAGCCAAGTGCGGCCGAGCTGCTGGCCGAGATGCCCGCGGCCTGCCCCGATACGGGGTTGCCCTGGGAATCCGCGAGCTGCACCGTGACGGTGTGCTGGCCTGATCCCACCACCTGGTCGCCCGAGGTGACGGTAAACAGCGTGTTTTCGTGCCCCGGGTCGACACCTCCAGCAACAAAGCGGGCTACGTCGTTGCCGTCGAGCGTGACCGGATCGCCTCCCAGCGTGACCGTCACCGTTTTATTGCCGATCACGGTTGAGGTGATGGTGGCCTCGTAGGTGCCTGCGGTTGCCGTCTCCGCGAAGCCGGAGATGCTTCCACCACCAATGTTGTCGCTCGTATCAGCGGCAAGGGATCCTGCCTGTCCACCAACGGGGTTACCAAACTGGTCGGCGAGCTGCACCGTAATACGGTGCGAGCCGCCGCTCGTTGAGGCGTCACCACCAGACACGGAGAAGTTGCTTGCCGCGTTTCCAAGGTCAACGTCGGCCGCGACAAAGACTGCCGCGCTGTTGCCGGCGGCGTTCAGCTGCGAGGCGCCGTAGAGCACCACGAAGGTTTTTGCACCGCTGACCGTTGAGGTAACCGTTGCACTGTAGGTTCCAGGAACACCGGTTTCGGTGAAACCGGTGACCGATCCTGAGCCAAGGCTCTCGTTCGACGTACCTGAGAGCGCAGCGGCCTCGCCCGACACCGGGTTTCCGAAGCCATCAGCGAGTGACACCAGGATCGTGTGCGATCCCGTGCCCGCAACCTGGTCTCCGGTTGAGACCGTGTACGAGGTGGCCGGGTTGCCCGGATCGACCGTGGTCGCCACAAAGTTGGCGGTTCCGTTACCGCTCAGCGTGACACTGTTTGCGCCGTAGGTCACCGCAATATCTTTGCCACCGGCCTTTGTTGAGGTGACGGTTGCCGAGTATGTGCCAATTGTTCCGGTCTCAGTGAACGCCGTGATCGATCCCGAACCAAGGTCTGAGACCGAAGTGGCGTTCAGGCCAGCGGCCTGCGATCCCACCGGGTTACCCGAACTGTCAGCAAGCGTGACCGTAATCGTGTGCTGTCCCGTGCCAACAAGCTGGTCGCCGGTGCTCACTGAGAATGTGGTGCCGGGGTTGCCGGTATCGACTCCCCCGGGAACGAACCTGGCAACACCGTTGCCGCTCAGCGAGAGGGATGCCGAGTCGAACAGCGCGGCCATGTTCTTGTTGCCCGAGAGCGTGGACGTGACCGTGGCCTGGTAGGTTCCCGGGGTCGCCTGCTCGGTGACGCCTGAGACTGACCCGGCGCCCAGATTCGCGGCGGTCACCACGGAGAGCCGCGAGGACATACCCGGTACGGGGTTGCCGAACGCATCGGCGAGCGTGATGGTGATGGTGTGCGAGCCACCGTCAACTGATGCGTCACCCGACGACACCGTGTACGAGGTCGCGGCGTTGCCAACGTCCACTCCGCCGGCGACAAACACGGCGTCGCCGTTTCCGCTCAGCGTGACGGGCAGGCTGTTAAAGCTCGCGGTGACGGGTTTGCTGCCCGAGAGCGTGGAGGTGACCGGAGCCAGGTACACACCCGTCGTTCCCGTTTCAACAAAGTCGCCGATGCTACCCGAGCCGAGGCTGCCCGTTGTCGCTGCGCTCAGGAGCGCGCTCTGCCCTGACACCCGGTTGCCGAAGGCGTCGGCAAGTGTCACGGTGACGGTGTGCTGGCCGGTGCCGACCTGCTGGTTGCCCGTTGTCACACTGTATGCCGTGCCAGCGTTGTCAGGATCGACCGCGGCTGCCACAAACAGCGCGACCGTGTTGCCCTGCGCCGTGATTGCAGACGCACCATAGTTCACCGTGATCGATTTACTACCGCTCACCGTGGAGGTGACCGTTGCCTCGTACAGCCCCGGCGTGCCGGTTTCAGTGAAGGTTGAAATCGTGCCGGTTCCGAGATTGTCGGACGTGCTCGCAGTGAGTCCCGCTGCCTCCCCCGAGACGGGGTTACCCGCGGAGTCGTTGAGTGTCACGCTCACCGTGTGCGATCCGGTACCAACGGTCTGCGGACCCGTTGAGACCCCGAAGACCGTGCCCGGGTTGCCCGTGTCTGGGCCGCCCGCGATGAACTGCGCCGTGCCGTTCCCGGCCAGCGTGACGGCGTCGCCACTCAAACTCACCGTGATCGGTTTACCGCCGGCATTCGTTGAGGTGACGGTTGCCTCATAGGTTCCGGGTGTTGTGAGCGACTCGGTGACAGCGGTAATGGATCCCGAGCCCAAGTTCGCAGCGGTTGAGGCGACAAGGTCGGCTGCCTTGCCCGGCACCGGGTTCGCGAAGGAATCCACGAGCCTGATGGTGACGAGGTGTGAGCCGCCATCGACAGAGGCGTTGCCGCCGCTCACGGAGTACTGGCTGCCGGGGTTTGCAAGATCTACATCACCCGCAACAAACGATGCGGAGCCGTTTCCGGTCAGCGTGATGGGCGTCGAGTTGTAGGTTACGGTGATCGGCTTACTACCGGACACCGTCGAGGTAACGGTTGCCTCGTAGATACCCGCCGTCGCCGTTTCGACGAACCCGGTGAGCACACCGGCGCCAAGGTCACCGGAGGTTGCCGCCTCGAGCTGCGTGGCTTGCCCCGGAACCGGGTTGCCGAGTGCATCGGCAAGCGCCACGGCAACCGTGTGAGAGCCGGTTGCAACGGTCTCGTTGCCTGTCGACACCCCGTAGTAGCTCGCCGGGTTGGCAGGATCCACTCCCCCGGCGGCGAAGAGGGCATTGGTGTTGCCCGACGCCTGAACCGGGTCTCCGTCAAAGCTGACGTCGATCGGTTTGCTGCCCGAGACACTCGAGCTCACGGCTGCCGTGTAAGTGCCCGGTGTCGCAGTGGGAGTGAAGGCAGAGAAGGATCCCGTGCCAATCACCGCCGACGTTGTTGCGTTCAGGAGGGCCTGCTGGGCGGGCACCCCGTTGCCAAACTCGTCGAGCAGAGTCACGGTGATGGTGTGAGCACCGGTACCAACCTGCTGAGCCCCGGTGCTGACCGAGTAGACAGTGCTTGAGTTGCCGAGGTCAACGGCTCCGGCGACGAAACTCGCCACACCGTTTCCGCTGAGCGTCACTTCGTTTGCTCCGAGCGCAACGGTGAGGGTTTTGTTTCCTGAGACGGTGGAGGTCAGGGTGGCCTCGTACACGCCGTCCGAGGTCTCGACAAAGGACGAGATCGATCCCGCACCGAGGCTCTGTGCGCTGTCTGCCACGAGGTTGTCCGCCTGGCCCGTCACAGGGTTGCCGAACGCGTCACGGAGCGTGGCGGTGACGCTGTGCTGGCCGGTGCCCACCGGTTGATCTCCCGTGGAGACGGTGTAGTTGGTGGCACCGTTACTCAGGTCAACCTCACCCGCCACAAACACGGCGCTGGTGTTGCCGCTCGCGATGACGCCTGAGCCACCGTAGGTGACCGTAATGGGTTTCGAGCCCGACACCGTCGAGGTGATCGTGGCCTGGTAGGTGCCCGCCGTCGCGGTTTCACTGAAAGCGGTGATCTCACCCGCTCCGAGGTCTGCGGCGGTGCTGGCCGAGAGCCCCACGGCTTGGCCGGAAACAGGATTGCCTTCCGCGTCAGAGAGGGTAGCGGTGACGGTGTGCTCACCCGTGCTCACCGTTTGGTTGCCCGACGAAACGCTGTACCGAGTGCCATCGTTCCCAACGTCGACCCCACCCGCGACAAAGGATGCTGCGGTGTTGCCCGATGCCGATACCGCATCGCCGCCCAGCGAGACGGTGATCTCTTTGGTCCCGGCGAGGCTCGAGGTTATGGTCGCCCGGTAGGTGCCGGGGGTTGCCGTTTCGATGAAGCCCGTGATGGTGCCCGACCCGAGATCGGCAACGGTACTGGCCAACAGGTCGACACTCTGCCCTGTGACCGGGTTGTTGAACTCGTCGGCGAGAGTAACCGTAACGGTGTGCGAACCACCGTCAACCGAGACGTCACCGGTGGTGACCACATAATTGGTCGCGCTGTTTTCTAGGTCGACACCACCCGAAACAAACACCGCCGCACCGTTGCCGTTGAGAGACACGCTGTTCGCCCCGACCGACACGGTGATGGCCTTCGAACCGGAAACGGTGGAGGTCACCGTGGCCTCGTAGGTTCCGGCGGTTGCGGTCTCAGCGAATGCCGAGAACTCCCCCGTGCCGAGCGCGTCAGCGGTCGCTGGCACAATGGCGGCCTGCTGCCCCGAAACCGGGTTACCAAACTCGTCGGCGAGCATCACGGTCACCGTGTGTTCGCCCGTACCGACGGGCTTGGTGCCGGTTGACACGGTGTAGTTCGTGCTGGCGTTCGTGAAGTCGATTGCCCCCGGCACGAAGAGCGCCGTGTCATTGCCCGCGAGAGTGATCGGGTTGGCGCCGTAGAGCACGGTGATCGCCTTTGGCCCAGACACCGTCGAGGTGACCGAGGCCGTGTAGGTACCGGCGACACCCGTTTCCGTGAAGCTCGAAATGCTGCCATCACCGAGATCATCAGCGGTGCTGGCGTTGATCCCTGCAGCCTGCGCAGAAACCGGGTTGCCCTGAGCATCCGCCAGTGTCACGGTGATCGTATGGGTACCGGTTCCCACCGCCTGTTGCCCACCAGAAACCGAATACGTGGTGCCCGCGTTACCGGTGTCCACACCACCGGCAATGAAACGGGCGATGTAATTGCCCGACGCCAGGATCGAGTCTGCACCGAGAGTAACCGCGATGGTTTTGCTGCCAGCGACAGTGGACGTTATGGACGCGGTGTAGGTGCCGGGCACTGCGGTCTCAGTAAACGTCGTGATGCCGCCGCCGCCGAGGGCATCGGCCGTGGTGGCGAGCAACCCTGCTGCTTCGCCGGAGACCGCGTTTCCAAACTCATCGGCCAGCACAACCGTGACGTTGTGGCTTCCCCCGTCAACGGACACGTCACCGCTGCTGACGGTGAACCTGGTTGCCGAGTTGGTGAGATCCACTCCGCCCGCTACGAATGCGGCTGAGTCGTTGCCATCGACCAAAATCTGGTTCGCACCGAAGGCCACAGTGATGGCCTTCACACCAGCAACGGTCGAGGTGATGGTGGCCGTGTAGGTGCCAGCGGTCGCGGTTTCGGTGAACGCCGAGATTTCACCGCTGCCGAGGCCGGCCGAACTGCTCGCAGATAGCCCGCCCGCTTGGTCGGGCACCGGGTTACCCTCGGAATCGGCGAGCCTGACGGTCACGGTGTGTTCCCCGCTGCCGACCGGCTCGTCTCCCACGGACACCGAGTAACGCGTGCCGTCGTTCGAGGTGTCAACACCACCCGCGATAAACACCGCTTCCGTGTTTCCGGTTGCGGTCACGGCCTGGCCCGAGTAGGTGACGGCAACTGTCTTGGACCCGGCGATGCTTGAAGTGACTGAGGCGGTGTAAACGCCGGTTGTACCCGTCTCGACAAAATCACTGATCGATCCGCTGCCCAGGTTCTGCGGGGTCGTAGCGCTCAGGTCTGCGGCGAGACCAGTGACCGGGTTACCAAATTCGTCCTGGAGCGTCACAGTCACCGAGTGCGAGCCGCCCTCGATCGAGGCGTCTCCCGTTGAAACGACAAAACCGCTTCCGCTCGCCTCGAGGTCGACGCCCGCAGCCGCAAAGAGGGCCAGACTGTTGCCAGAGGGAACAACAGGTGAACCGTCAAACTCAACGGTGACGGGCTTCGTGCCGCTCAGCGTCGAGGTCACGGTCGCGGTGTAGGTTCCCGCTGTACCGGTTTCAACGAAGCCGGTCAGCGTGCCGCCGCCGAGGCTCGCGGTCGTCGCGGGAAGCAGCAGCGAACTCTGGCCACCCACGGGGTTACCAAACGCATCCGCGAGTGTCACCGTGACGGTGTGTGAGCCAGTGCCCACGGTTTGCGCACCGCTCGTTACGGAGTAGGCGGTGCCCGGGTTGCCGAGGCTCACCCCACCCGCCACAAACGAGGCTGCGGCGTTTCCGTCGGCGGTCAACGCGGTGCCACCAAAGGTAACGTCGATGGCCTTAGCGCCCGAGATGGTGGAGGTAACGGTTGCCGTGTAGGTTCCAGCCGTTGCGGTTTCGGTAAACGGCGAGATGGATCCCGAGCCAAGGTCGTCAGCTGTCAAAGCCTCAAGCCCTCCGGCCTGGCCGGTCACGGGGTTGCCGTCGGCGTCGGCAAGGGTAACGGTCACCGTGTGTTGACCGGTACTCACGACCTCGTCGCCGGTCGAGACCGAGTAGCGGGTTGCCGAGTTGTCAGGATCAACACCACCCGCGACGAAGCTGGCGATCGTGTTGCCGTCGGCGCTTACGGCGTCACTGCCCAGCACAACGGCGATGGTCTTGTCGCCCGCCACACTCGATGTAATCGTGGCGGTGTAGGTTCCGGCGACGGTGCCAGACTCCGAGAAGGCGGTGATTTGACCCGAGCCAATCCCGTCCGTGGTGGAGGCTGCGAGCCCCGCTGCCTGCCCAGGCACGGGGTTTCCGAAGGCGTCGGCCAGCGTCACGGTGACCGTGTGCGATCCCCCTGCCACGGATACTTGGCCGCCGGTCACGGAGTAGCCCGATCCAGCATTTGCGAGGTCAACCCCGGCGGCAGTAAACGTCGCCACCGCGTTGCCACCGGCCTGGATCGCGGTGCTGTTGAAGCTGGCGGTCACGGTCTTTGCACCGGCGAGTGTCGATGTGACCGGGGCCGTGTAGGTGCCCGGAGTGCCACTCTCGGTGAACGCGCCGACTGCGCCGCTGCCGAGCCCATCGGCGGTGGCCGCCTGCAACGCTGCGGCCTGACCCTGCACGGGGTTACCAAACGTGTCCGCAAGCAGCACCGTCACGGTGTGCTCACCGGTTCCCACAGTTTGTGAACCGCTCGTCACGGAGAAGCTTGTGCCGGAGTTTGCGGGATCGACGGCACCAGCGGCAAACAGGGCGACGCCGTTACCGCGCGAAGTGAGCCCGGCTCCTCCCTGCGTGACCGAAATAGTTTTACCACCCGACAGCGTCGAGGTGACCGTCGCGGTGTAGGTTCCGGGGTTGAGGTCTCGGTGAAGTCAGACACGGAGCCTGCGCCCAAGCCGTCCGCGGTTGAGGCGACCAGGGATCCTGCCTGGCCCGAGACGGGGTTACCATGGGCATCCGCGAGCGTGACGGTCACAGTGTGTGTTCCGGTGCTGACGGGCTGCTGCCCGGTCGTGACCACAAAACCGGTGGCGTCGTTGCCCGGATCGACCGCGCCGGCAACGAACGACGCGACGCCGTTCCCGTCAAGGGTGACGGCTTGTGATCCTGCCTCTACCGCAATGTTCTTGTCGCCAGCGACGGAAGAGGTCACGGTGGCCGTGTAGGTTCCGGGGGTCGAGGTCTCAGTGACCTGCGAAATCTCGCCGGTACCGAGATCATCGGTTGTGGTCGGCACAACCTGGGCGGCAAACCCTGGAACAGGGTTGCCGAACTCATCGACGAGGGTGATCGTGACGGTGTGCTGGCCTGTGACAACCGTCTGCGTTCCCGTCGAAACGGCATACGAGGTTGCGCTATTTGTCAGGTCAGGCGATCCCGCGACAAACTCAGCGGCGCCATTGCCCTCAAGGGTGACGGCAGCGCCGTCCACCATGACGGTAATCGCTTTGCTGCCCGCTACCGTCGACGTAACCGGAGCCGTGTAGGTTCCGGGTGTCGAGGTCTCAGTGAATACGCCAATCTCTCCATCGCCAAGATCATCGTTTGTCGAGGCGACAAGAACGTCGTCCTGCCCAGACACCGGATTATCAAGGTCATCAACGAGCGTCACCGTGACCGTGTGCTCGCCCGTTCCGACGGTCTGCGTTCCCGTCGATACGGAGTAACGAGTCGCGTCGTTGCTCGTGTCTACAGCTCCAGCAACAAACGTGGCCTGGTCGTTGCCGAGCGCCACGAGAGGTGAACCGAGGAGCGTCGCAGAGATCTGTTTCGCGCCAGAAACACTCGAGGTGATCGTTGCAGAATATCTGCCTGGCGTTGCGGTTTGAACGAACCCGCTCACGAAGCCCGTGCCAAGGCTCTCGGTGCTTGCAGCCTCGAGGCCAGCAGCCTGGCCATCAATCGGGTTGCCAAACTCGTCGGCCAGCGTCACGGTTACGGTGTGTGAGCCACCGTCAACCGACGCGTTTCCGGTACTCACCGAGAAACCAGTTCCGGGGTTTGTCAGGTCGACGCCTCCCGCGGCAAACGAGGCGACGTTATTCGACTCGGTTGTTATCGCGGAACCGCCGAATGTTGCCGTAATGGTCTTTCCACCCGAGACCGAAGAGGTCACCTGGGCGAGGTAGGTTCCCGGGGTTCCCGACTCCACAAAGGCGGAAATGCTGCCCGTGCCAAGGTCACCCGTGGTGTTTGCATTCAACCCGGCGGCCTGGCCCGGAACCGGGTTGCCGTCCGCATCGGCCAGGGTCACCGTTACGGTGTGCATTCCCGTACCAACGGGCTGACTTCCCGAGGACACCGCATACCGCGTTCCCGCGTTTCCGGTGTCAACGCCACCCGCAATAAAGGCTGCCGTGCCGTTACCCCGCAGGGTGAGGTCGTTGCCGTCCCAGGTCGCGCTAATCGGTTTCACGCCCGCGTTCGACGAGGTGATGGTGGCCGCATACGTTCCAGGAGTTGAGGTCTCGGTAAACGCGGTGATAACACCTGACCCGAGTGGCCCGCCGCTTGTCGCGTTCAGCAGGAAGCCCTGGCCCGTAACGGCGTTGCCGAACTCATCGGCCAGGGTCACGGTAACGGAGTGCGAGCCTCCCGCAACGGAAACCTGTCCCCCTGAGACGCTGTATCCGGTGCCCGCATTGCCGGGGTCCACACTGCCCGCCACAAACAGTGCCGAGCCGTTACCATCAACCAGCAGGTTGCCCGCACCAAACTGAACGGTCACGGCCTTCGCGCCCGACAGCGTTGACGTGATGGTTGCAGTGTACGTTCCCGGTGTTGTGCCGCTCTCGGTAAAGCCGGAGATTGACCCCGAGCCCAATCCAGCCGCGGTACTGCCCGCAAGACCAGACGCCTGACCGGGAACGGGGTTGCCGTCGGCGTCAGCGAGCGTCACGGTGATCGTGTGGGATCCGCTGCCAACAGCTTGGTTGCCGGTGGACACGCTGTAGCGCGTACCGTCGTTATTCGGATCAACACCGCCCGAAATAAATCGGGCAATACCGTTGCCGCTGAGTGTTACGGCGCTGCTATTGAGCGAGACGCTGATGTTCTTGTCACCCGAGGCCGACGAGGTTACCGTTGCCGAGTAAGTTCCCGGGCCGGTCGCAACGAAAGCACTAATCGACCCACTACCCAGGTTGTCTGGGGTGATCGCGTCGAGCAGCGCAGCCTGGGCAGCCACCGGGTTTCCGAATGCATCCGCGAGCGAAACCGTGATCGAGTGTGACCCACCCGACACCGAAACGTCTCCGCTCGAAACCGAGTAGGTGCTGGCTGGGTTACCGAGATCGACCCCACCGGCAGCAAACGTGGCTGTGCCGTTGCCCGTCAGGTTCACCAGCTCGCCGTCGAGGCCGACCAAAAAGTTCTTTGCCCCGGCAACGGTCGAGGTCACCGTGGCCTGGTAGGTGCCCGGCACCGCAGTTTCGGTGACCGCGGACACCTCACCCGCGCCAAGCGGGTCACCTGTCAACACGCTCAGCTGCGAGGCTTTGCCCGCGACCGGGTTGTCGAGACCGTCGACGAGCCTGATGGTGACCGTGTGCTGGCCGGTGCCAACGGGCTGCGAGCCCGGCGACACAAAGTATCCGCTCAGTCCGTTGTCGAGATCAACGGCCGCCGGAACAAACGTGGCGGTATCGTTCCCGTCAAGCAGCACCGTCAGTCTGGCAGCACCAAATACGGTTGTGACGGCCTTGCCACCGGCAATGGTCGAGGTGACCGTCGCCGTGTAGGTACCCGGAGTGCTCGTCTCCGTGAAGCTTGAGATCGATCCCGTTCCCAGATCGTTGAGTGTTGTTGACAGGATGCCGTCTGCCTCGTTCGACACGGGGTTCCCGTTTGCATCAGCGAGTGTCACGGTGACGGTGTGAGATCCTGTGCCAACCGTCTCGTCACCGCTCGATACGTAATACCGCGTACCAATGTTGTCTGTGTCGACTCCCCCGGCGACAAACGACGCGACGTCGTTATCGTCGAGAGTAATGGGGGCACCGTCCAACGTGGCCGCGATCGTCTTGTTGCCCGAAACCGTGGAGGTTATCTTTGCCACGTAGGTGCCAGCCGGTCCGGTTTCTTCAAACGCCGCGATCGAACCGCTGCCGAGGTCGTCGCTGGTGGTTGCGTTCAGGTCAGCAGCTCGCCCGCTCACCGGGTTGCCAAACTCGTCTGCGAGCTTGACCGTGACACCGTGTTCGCCGTCGTCAACAGATACGTCGCCGCCGGACACGTTGAAACGGGAGGAGGAGTTGCCGAGATCGACATCTCCAGCGACAAAGACGGCCGCGCCGTTGCCGCTCAGCGTGACGGCGGCAACACCCAGCCGCACGGCGACTGTCTTACTGCCCGAGATCGTTGAGGTGACCGTCGCGGTGTAGGTTCCGGGGGTCGCCGTTTCTACAAAACCGGACACGGTGCCGGCACCGAGAGAACCCGTAATGACGGAGTTCAACGACGACGATTGGTTGGAGACGGGGTTGCCGTTGGCATCCGCGAGTGTGACCGTAATCGTGTGTTGGCCCGATCCAACCGGCTGATCGCCGCTTGACACGGTGAAGCGACTTCCCGCGTTGCCAAGATCGACCGCACCCGCCGCAAAGTTGGCGTTGACGGTACCGATGGTGAGCGTGCCGTCATAGCTGACAGTGAGCGCTTGGGATCCGGCTTCCGTCGAGCGGACCAGCGCTTGGTACGTGCCGGGCACCGCGGTCTCCGAGAACGTCGTCACCACAACCGCACCGTTGCCGTTGTCTGCGACGCTCGACGACAGCTTGGCGGCGGCTCCGGTCACTGGATTGTTGTTTGCGTCTGCCAGCACGACGGTTACGCGGTGGAACGCTATGCCATCGGCGAGACGATCATTGCTGTCGTCGATATTCACCGAAGACTTGCCGTCCGTAAGAACAGGTGCGCCAGCAACAAACACGGCGTCGGAGTTTCCACCGGCGAGCAGACTGATGGGCCGAACAACGGAGCCATCATCCGTGAGCGAGACCGTTATCGACTTGGTCCCGCTGCTCGTTGAAGTGACGGTCGCGGAGTACTCCCCGGGGGTTGCTGTCGGCGCAAAGGCACCAATAGTGACACCCGCCGACGGCGTTGAGACCGCCGAGAGTGACCCTTCCCAGCCCGTTGCAGGATTACCGGCGCCATCGCGCAGATTCACGGTAATCGTGTGCGTCGAGGAGCCGTCGGCCACCACGTTGCCGCCGCTCACCGTGTAGTTGGTGTCGGGCGACACGATGTTCACGGGCACTCGAACAAAGTTGATGTTCTGCGGAGAACCCGAAATCTGCTCTCCACCGTTCACCGAGGCAGCAACCGAGTAGGTTCCCACCTGGGTCGAGAACAGCTTGAGCTCTGCAATTCCCGAGGCGGCGGTGACGATGGTCGCCGTGACACCGTCGCCTCCAACCACGTCGTCGGGGGTAGACGGGATGCCGTCGGGCCCCACCCACACCGTGTTCGTCGGGATAGTGAACACAACGGGAGCGTTACTGACGAGAGTGCCGTCGCCGTTCTTTACGCTCGCGGTGAGCGTGTTCAGCGCAGCGCCGTTTGCCAACTGGCCATTCTGGGTTACGGCCAGCACAGATGCATCGGCAACGGGCTGATCGTTGTCTGTCACGGTGACCTGAACGGGGCTCAGAAGCAGTCCGTCGAACTCGGGATCGTCCGAGGTGACCTCGAGGTTGAGCGTCGCGCCCCTGGTGCCGTCGACCGTGAGGTTGTCAATCGCCTGAACCGGCACGTCAACGTACAGGTCAATGGTGTCCAGCGTGGGCTGAGTTGTGCTCAGGTTTGGGTGAGTCGGAAGTGCTTTTGCGATACCCGCCGCCGTCTGCGGTGGAACCGGGGTTGGCAGCGTTGCATCTGGAACCAAGTCAGACCACACCTGGTTCAGGAACACTGTCGCGGACGGCGCCTTTTCTACCTGACCGTTCTCGTTGGCGGTGAGGTTTTCTACGCGGAAGCTCTGCGTCGTGCTGCCGGGCTCGGCAACAGAGAGGTCGAGCGGCGTTGGCTGCGTAATTTTCAGCGGAGAGTTGTAGGTCACCGAGTGATCGATATCGGGCCCCTCGATGCCCTGCGACTGAGATACATCACTAAACCCGGCAAAGTTAATCGGCGCGGGGGTTGAGTTCGATTCAGCGACGTTGGCGTTACCTGCGACATCGTTGATGGCTCCCGCGGCAACGGCCGGCACGATCGTGCCGGTTCCGTTGGCCTTAGCAACGAGCGACCAGCTGGTGCTCGATACCTGAGTGAGAGAAACGACCTGTTGACCCGGGGCGGTACCCGAGAACACAATGTCGGATGCGTCAAGGCCGTTAGTACCGAGCGGCTCAGAGGTTTGGATGTCGAACTGAACATTGCGGAACGAGGTCGGATCCTCTTGCGTCGAAGAGAGGGTTCCAGCTTCGTTGAACCAGCCGCCCTGTTTGATCCACGACTGTGGGGCACAGGTGTCTGCGCCCGTAGCCGCAACGGTTCGGGAGTACTGCGACGTTCGCCCGGTAGCGAGTTCGGTGGTCTGCAGGCGAACTACGTTTCCCGCGCCCGCTCCGGTGTAGGGCAGGCTGTAGACAGCTGGAAGCCCAGACTGGATGGTGAGGATCCGGCCCAGGTATTGTTCGAGGCCGACATTGTCACCGCCGCTCGCGGTGGTGCGCCCGAGATACACGTCAACATAGATTCCCTGGGTCGGAATCGCGTTTCCTCCGGTGCCCGGTGGGGCAATCGTGAGGTCGATTTGGCAGGTCTGGGCAGGAGTATCGACGACCCGGGCAACCGTTGGGTACGTCGTTCGGATGAGTCCGTTCGAGTTGTTGTAGATGTTGCCGTTAGTAACGAGCGTGTTTTCGTTGGCGGCTGTGACAGTGCCCGCGACTCCCGTCATCGTGTTGCGGAAGGTCGGCACGGTTGTCGACGCTGGAGTTGTCGCCTGATTGGCGATCTGCATGGTGTTGTTGCCGCCGACAAAGCGGTTATTAAACGTCTGCATGCCGTTGGTATTGCCGTAGCTGCGCACCCAGGCGTAATCAACGCTGCTACCCCGATTTCCCGGGCCAGCATAGACAAAGGTGTTGTCCCTGACGGTAGCGGTCGTCGCTCCGACACCATTAAAAATGATGGGGTTAACGCTCTGATTGACGGTGGCCGTAAACGTATTGCCGCGAATCATGACGTTGTTCCAGGTGCCGCTCACAAATGAGATGACGTTACTGTTACCGCCATCAGCGCCCCAGGCCCGAACAGTGTTGTTGGTGATCAGGATGTTGTTTCCTGAAACAGCCGAGTTCCAGTTCCGCACGAAATAGTTGTAGGCAGGATCGTAGCCACCGCCGTTGACGGGTTGATCCCATCGACTGCGGTCGATCGTAAGACCATCAATCACGAGTGAGGAGTTAGAGGCAGGTGCCAGCAACACCGCATCCCAGTACGCGCGCTCAAACGCAATGTTTTGAATGACCGTGTTTTTTGCGCCCTCGACAATAACAACGCTGCGTTCAATCGCGTAGTTAGACGGAAGAGCCGGAGTCGTCGCCGGGTTAATAATGGCGCCGTTCAGCAGCGAAAAGTTCTCGGCGCTTGCGCCGACGTAGATGCCGGCCTCAGCGCTTGTCAGTTTCGTGAAGTTTCGAAACGTCTGGTCTTTTCCGGTGAAGAGCAGCACGTTGTAACCGGAGTCCGCCGCGATCTTCCAACCGAGTCGATTCTGAAAATCGAGCGTGACATTGTTGTGCTTCACCCAGTACCGGGAGTAATAGTCGGCGTCAATAACTCCACTGATGCCAGCATCGGCGACCATACTGGTCGACATCTCCGGCACCTGCGGGGCCGGGTTGTTGGTGGTGTTCCAGTTGAGATCAATCTCGGCGCTGGCTGCAAAGCTGCCGTCAACGAGGCGGATTTGGGGAGCCGGAGCGATCAGAATGCTCTCACCCGCAGGGCGCGCGTTTGCCTCTTGGATGGCGGCGTAGAGCGTGCATGTCGGGGCGGCTGGTGTGCCCGCCGTGAATCTCGTCGCGCACACACCGTCGCCGGGGTTTGCATCTGCGACGTCGCGAGCATCGTTGACGTAGAACGTCTGGCTGAAGCCGTTGTCGAGCGCCTCCGCCTGTGCTGGTGGCGATTGGTGAATCGCCAGCGTGCCGAGACCCGAGAAGGAGAGCAAGACCGCGGTGAGCGCCGCCACAACGCGACGCCCGCCCCAGAACCGCGCAGGTCTCGCGGTTTCCAGGCCTCTTTTTGCCCTTTTTTTCGCCTCAAAACGCATCGACCGAAGTCCTCCCCAAGATATCCTTAGCTTCCCCAAGCTAAGTCATATTCTGGCGCACTTTGCGAGAAAAGGATAGTAAAATCAGACGCTTGTAATCAGAATTACTGAGCACCCATTTCGACTGGAGATTCTGCCGTATTTTCGGTATCGGACTCGTCCGCAGCCTTTTCAGGCCGCCGCAGCAGGTCGATGAGCACCAGCAGCACGAGCGCCCCAACCAGCGTCCATACGACAAGCCCGGTGGTGAGTGGCCGAACCAGCAGCACAAGCGCTCCCGCTCCAACCGCGACCAAAATTCGCAGTGCCCGTTGCCAGCGCTCGCACCAGGCACCGAACGCGCCAGTGCCAACTCCGTAGCGATCACCGATCGCCCGCAGCTTTGCGGTGCCCGCGCCAAACATCACGCGGAGCCGAGTTGGCAGGCTAGCGGGTCCCGTAAACCACCCGACGATAACAAGAAGTACAGCAACCGTGATGACGGCTGCCGCCGTGTGCGCAATGGGATCCGTCACAGCGGAGAACACCGCCTCGACCGCGTCATTCGGCAGCGGGGTCACGATGGGCAACACCGAGCGAGCGATCGCAAAACCAATGAGCAGGAGCGCAGTGGTGATGGCGAGCGCGGTTGCCGCACCCATCAGTGCGCGGCGGCGGCGAGGGGCGACCACCACACCGAGTGCAAGGAGTCCAATCGACACCCACTGCAGCCACTGTCCCAGCGCGGTAGCGGCACCGTAAGAAAGCTGCACCGATGTGAGAGAGACGTCCTTCGCAATAGGAATCTGCATGTCCACGGCCGGGATCTGGGCCGCGAAGTCGATGCCCTGCGCCACGAGTGCCTTTTTCAGGCTCGCGAGCACGGGAGCCAGTTGCAGGTTCAGTGAACCGTCACCCGCAATCGCGAGGGCGGCATTCTGATCCCCCTGCAGCGTCTTCAAGAGCTGAGAGTGGGTCAGCCGCAATGCCTCGTCCCAGGTGCTCGCGAAGGCATCAGAAGAGACAACGTTTGACACTGTTGTATCGATGAGGCTTGAGAGCCCAGCGTTCAGCGGGCCCTTCAGCGCCTTTGCGGCGGTCACCGCCCTCGGCGGAGCACCCAGGTCAGCGATCCCGTCGATGAGGGACCCAGTCAGTGCCGGAATATCGACCTGCTGTTTGATCAGTGTCACCGTTTCATCGGTCACGAGCTTTTGCACGGCAGGATCCTTCGCAAGCGGCCCGAAGGTCGCAACGAACTGGTCCGTGTTGGTGAGCAGCGTATTCGCCCTGGCACCGACCGTCGCAACCGGGGCGAGGAGCGCACCAACCACAATCAAGATGACCGCAAACACCGTCCGTCCACGCTTCTTCGAAGAACGCTTGGTGACGACCTCGACGGGCTGGCCCTTGAGCTGCCCTCTCAGTTCTTCATTCTCGCGTTCAGCTCGTTCCAGACGTGCTTGCAGCTCCACCGCTGACTGTGTCTCCCGCATGGCCGGCCCCTTCCCCAAGAGCAGTCGGCACCGCGCTTCTCCCTGAGTAGCCCGGTGTTTTTCTCACAGTACTGCAACGGGGCACCGCGCGGGGAAAAGTTTTTTAGCGCGCTCGCGCCCACTTCGCGGGGAGCCCAGGACCGTCCCAAACCTGAATAATTCCCCAGGCCACGGCCGCAATCGGCACGGCGAGCACGGCGCCAAGAATGCCGCCGGTCACGGTGCCGATCGTCAACGCCAGCAAAATAACCAGTGCGTGCAGCTTGAGCGTGCGCCCCATGAGTACGGGCTGCAAGAAGTTGCCCTCAAGTTGATTCACCAGGACCACCACACCAACAACCAGCACGGCGCTGAGCGGCCCGTTAGCTACCAGCGCGACCAGTGCGGCGAGGATCCCCGCAACCGTGGCACCCACCAGCGGTATGAACGCGAGCACAAACACAAGAACCGCGAGGGGCAGTGCGAGCGGCACCTGCAAGATAAGCAAGCCGATCCCGATGCCAATCGCGTCAACTGCCGCGACCGCAGCGGTTCCACGAACATACGAGCCGAGTGTTGAAACGGTTTTGTCGCCTGCGCGACGTGCGCGAGCCAAGGCTTCACCACTAAACGGACGCAGTACGAACTCCCAGATGCGCGGTCCGTCTTTCAAGAAGAAGAACAGCACAACGACCATCAGCACGAGACCCGTGACAAAATTCGTGACCGCGCCGACGCCAGCGAGAGCACCCGAGCCGAACTGCGAGCTCGTCAAGAAGTCGACAACGGAGTCACGCCAGTCGGCGATCTGCGCTGAATCGGGCGCAAACGGCAGCGTTTTCACCCAGTCGAGCACCTGCGCGAAGCCGTCCTGGGCCTGCGAAGACAGGTCGTCCCACTGATCTTGCACCGCCCACACAATCAGCCAGGCAATACCCGCGAGGATCACCACGATCCCGAGCAGCACCATGACCGTCGCGAGTGCGTCCGCCACTCCCCGCGCTCGCAGCCAGCGCATCACCGGCGAGAATGTGCTCGCGAAGATGAGGGCCAGTAGCAGAGGAATCACGACCGTTGTGAGGGCGTGCATTCCCCACACGATCGCTCCGGTGAGCACCAGCACGATGATGATCTGCAGGGCACGGGTCGCGAGCAGCCCGAAGCCCTCGCCCCAGATCCGTTGGGTCTTGGTGGGTTCAGCCGACACGACGAGGTGACGTTCCGCCTCGGCAGCCAGCGCCTCCGCCGTACTGCCTCGCTGTTGCCCCCACCGCAGCTTTCGCTTCATTGTCATGCCCTCAGGCTACACGGCGTGCTCCGCCACGAACTTGCGCAGCTCATCCTCGTCGTTTGCCATCTTGGTGACGCGCTGCGGGAGTTCAAGCAGACCCTCGAGTCGTTCGGGAACCCCAATGCGCTCACCGGTCGCCTCAAATACGATCTCCGGGAATTTCTCCGGCTTAGCCGTCTCGAGAACGAGCATTGGCACACCGGGCTCAAGGTGCTCGCGCGCTACCTTCACGCCGTCGGCGGTGTGCGGGTCAATCAACACACCGCTCTGCTCGAAGACGGATTTGATCGTCGCAACACGATCCGCGTGGGTGCTTGTACCGCTCTGAATGCCAAACTCCTCGACGAACCTCGGCAGTTCGGCTCGCAAATCGATGCGCCCGGTTTCGCTCAGTTCGCGCCAAGCAGCGTTCAGCCTGTCGGAATCACGCCCGAGCAGGTCATACACAAAGCGTTCCAGGTTTGAGGCCTTCGATACGTCCATCGAGGGGCTCGAGGTTGCAAACGTGTCAGCGCCTCCGCGCGGCGCGTAGATGCCCGTGCGGAAGAGCTCGTCAAGCACGTTGTTTTCGTTCGCGGCGAGCACGAGGCGGCGGATCGGCAGCCCCATCGCACGCGCAAAGTGACCCGACAGAATGTTGCCGAAGTTACCGGACGGGATCGTAAACGACACCTCGCTGGTGGCACGCTCTGACTCCGCGACGCCGTCGGTCTGGCGCAGCCAGGCCCAGAAGTAGTAAACGACCTGGGCACTGATGCGCCCAAGGTTTACCGAGTTGACAGCGCCGAGATGGTGCGCGCGCTTAAAGTCGAGATCTTCAAAGAGTGCCTTCATCAGGTTCTGGCAGTCGTCAAAGACGCCCTCGACTGCAACGTTGTGAATGTTGTCGTCGAGCAGCGAGTACATCTGCGCGCGCTGAAAGTCGCTCATGCGGCCCTGCGGCGAGAGCATAAACACCGCAATGCCGTGCTTGCCGCGGAGCGCATACTCGGCAGCAGAGCCGGTGTCACCGGAGGTCGCGCCGACAATGTTCAGCGTGCGGTTGCTGCGAGCGAGCACGTATTCAAGGGACTGGCCCAGAAACTGCATCGCCATGTCTTTAAACGCGAGTGTCGGGCCCTCGGAGAGCCCAACGAGCGAGATTTCGCTGCTGATCGCGGTCAGCGGTACCACGTCTGCACTCACGAAGTTCTCGCGGCTGTACGTGGCGTTGCACATCTCAGCGAGGTCTTCACGAGGGATGTCGGTTGCGAAGAGCCCCAAGATCTCGGTTGCGAGTTCGGCGTAATTGTGGCCACGCAACCGCTCGATCTCTTCGGCGCTGAGCCTCGGCATAGTCTCGGGGACCACCAGCCCGCCGTCTGTTGCGAGTCCCTCAAGCAGGATCGCGCTGTACGTTGCAGCATCCATGCCGCCGCGGGTCGAGATGTACTTCAAGTTGGCTCCTTGAGTTTGTGCCGAATGGTCGCCGGTCCAGTCTACGGGGATGCGCTACCAACTCACGGGCAGCGCCTTACCTTCTTCGTAACCCGCGGCCGACTGCAGTCCCACGTGGGCGCGCAGGTGAAACTCCTGCAGGCTGTCGGCACCCGCGTACGTAAAGGAGGATCGCAGGCCCGACGTAATCATGTCTACGAGGTCCTCGACGCTGGGACGCTGCGGGTCGAGGTAAATCTTCGACGAAGAAATTCCCTCGGCAAACAGCTCCTTGCGTGCCCGCTCGTACGGGTCGAGCCCGCCAAAACGCCCCTGCACTGCCTTGGTGGAGGCCATGCCCCACGACTCTTTGAACTGGCGGCCGTTCTCGTCGGTTCGCAGTTCGCCCGGGGACTCGGCGGTGCCCGCAAACCAGGATCCGATCATCACTGAGGAAGCCCCCGCAGCAAGCGCAAGTGCTACGTCACGCGGGTACCGCACTCCTCCGTCAGCCCACACGTGTGCTCCGAGCTCTCGGGCGGCCTGCGCGGTTTCGAGCACCGCAGAGAACTGCGGGCGGCCAACGGCGGTCATCATGCGAGTGGTGCACATCGCACCGGGCCCAACCCCCACCTTGAGAATCGACGCACCCGCGGCAACCAGATCCCGAACCCCATCAGCCGTCACAATATTGCCCGCAACAATCGGCAGCCCGAGCGAGAGGTCGGCCACGGCAGCGAGTGCGCGCAACATTCCACCCTGGTGGCCGTGCGCTGTGTCAACGACCAGAGCGTTCGCACCGGCTGCCGCGAGCGCGCGCGCCTTTGCGGCCGCGTCGCCGTTGATACCGACGGCGGCCGCCACGATCAGGCGTCCGTCAGAGTCGAGCGCCGGGGCGTAAATGGTGCGCCGCAGTGCAGAGCGACGTGAAAGCACCCCGACAAGGACGCCGTTTTCGACGACACACACAGACTCGGCAGCGTCGGCGTCGTCGTTTGTGGCCGCTACTACAAGGTCGAAGGCGGCGCGAGAATCCGTCAGCTCTGTGGCTTCGATCAGTGCCGGCGCACCGTGCAGCAGGTCTCCGAGCCGGGCGTCATCGGGCACCGAGGCGAGACGGCTCGCTGAGAGCACACCCTTCACCGCCCGCGCATCAAGCTTTTCTCCTGGCACCGGTTGATCCGCTACCACCACGCTTTGCCCCTCGGCGCGCGGAATGAGGCGCAGGGCGTCGGCCGCTGTCGCGGTTGACGCGAGCACAAGCGGGGTGTCAAAAGCGACCGGTTGATCCTTCACCCAGCGGATCGCGCGTTCCATCTCGTCAATCGCCATGTCCTGCGGCAGAACAGCGATTCCACCGCGTCGAGCGAGTACGGCCGCGAGTCGGGGTCCCGTTACCGAGTTCATGTTCGAGGCGACGAGAGGCAGCGTTGCGCTCGTGCCGTCACCGGGCGAAAGGGTGACATCAAGTCGGCTGCGCACCTCGGAACGCCGCGGTACGAGAAAAACATCGGAGTAGGTGAGGTCAACGGTGGGCATGGCCCCAATAAAATCCATGCCTCTACGCTACCGCGAGAGCAACGAGTAAGGCTCTCTCGGTAGCGCGATGGCGACCGAGGTGAGACCCCGGCGAAGGCGGCAAATGGTAGCAGCCTCGGCGCTCTGTACAATGGAATAATGCTGGGGGCAATGCGTCACTCAGTGCAGCCAATTTACTCTGAACGGAAACAGCTCATGTCGGATCCAAACACACCCGAAGGCTCAAACCCGGAGCAGCCAGCTGTTCCTGAGCAGCCAATTGTTCCTGAGCAGCCTGCTCAGCCGCAGCAGCCAGCTGCCCCTGCACAGCCGACACAGGAGTTTCCTTCGGCAGAGCAGTTCCCACCGGCCCAGTCTTTCCCGCCGGCACAGCCGCAGCAGCCGGCTCAGCCAACACAGCCGACTCAGCCGCTTCAGCCCGCGATGACGGTTCAGCCACCCCAGGGCACGCAGCCGGGCGCATACCCCGGCGCAGGTCAGCCTCCGGCGCCTCCCGTTGCACCCGGCGGATACCCCGGTTACCAGGGTGTGCCCCAGCCGACGCAGACCAAGGGTCTTGCTATCTCCGCACTCATCGTTGGTATCGCCAGCCTGGTGCTGTTCTTGATTCCTTTTATCGGCATCCTCGGCGGTATCGCCGCCGTGGTGCTCGGCATTCTCGCACTCAAGAAGGCCCAGTCCAAGGGCATGTCGATCACCGGTCTGATCACCGGTGGCGTTGCGGTTCTCGCGTCCGCCGTGGTGCTGATCCTCTCGCTCGTGATTATCAACTCCGCCAGCGACAGCCTGAACAAGTTGTCGGACGACCTGCAGAAGTCGTCTGAAGAGCTCAACTCGGCTACCGAGGATCTGCCAAGCTACGGCGATGATTCGTCGTCCAGCGATTCCTCTGACGACTCAAGCAGCAGCTCTTCCGCGAGCGGGGATCACTCCCCCGAGTTCTGTGCAGCTCTCGATGGGGTTGTGAAGGCCAGCGGTTCGTCGATGTCGGCGAGCGAGTTCAGCGCGAACCTGGTCGCGGCCTACAAGACGCTGTCGGAGATCTCCAGCCCGAACCAGGAGGTCTACAAGAAGATGTACACCTACATGTCGGATCCTGCCGCTGCGGCGTCAAACCCCGATCTGGAGTCAGTTACCAAGGACTTCAGCAGCGCGATGATCGAAGATTCGATGGCCTGCATGTAACATGAATCCACGCGACATGATGTAAGGGAGAACACATGTTTAAGGGGTTCAAAGAGTTTCTGCTTCGCGGGAACGTGATCGATTTGGCCGTCGCCGTGGTTATCGGCGCCGCGTTCAACACGGTCGTTCAGAAGGTCGTCGACACACTGATCAACCCGATTATCGGGATGTTCTTTAAGGCCGACTCACTGGACGGCGCGATGATCGTGGGGCTGCCCGGCGGCGGCGAGATCGCGTTTGGTGCACTCATCGGAGCAATCATCAACTTCGCGATTGTCGCTGCGGTTGTGTACTTCGTGTTTGTGATGCCAATGAACCGGCTGCGCAAACCGACCGCAGAAGAGCCGGGCGTGCCGACAGAACAGGAACTCCTCACCGAGATCCGCGATCTGCTGCAGGCTCAGGCCACAACGACCAAGCAGTAAATCTCACCGTCTTCCGCAAAACAAACGAGCCGCAGGATCTACCACGTAGATCCTGCGGCTCGTTTGTTATTTGGGGTGGTGCCTCATCACTCAGCGCGTGCGCTGGTTCAGGCGCGCAAGGAACAACGCTTCGGTGAGCATCGACTTGCGGAAGGTCTCCATGTGGAGCGACTCGTTCGGGCTGTGCGCGCGCCCGTCGGGGTCCTCGACGCCGGTGACCAAAATCTCGGCGCCGGGGAACTCCTCGACCAGCTCTGCGATGAAGGGGATGGATCCACCAACCCCGATGTCGACGGGTTCCCGCTCCCACGCATCCGCCATCGCCTGACGAACCTCTGCAACGGCCCAGCCCGAGGTATCGACCTGGAAGGCCTGACCAAAATCACCGTCTTCGAACGTGAGCTTGGCACCGAACGGAGCGCGGGCTTGCAGGTGACGCTTAAACGCCTCAAACGCCTCGGCAGGATCCTGCCCCGGGGCAATCCTCGCGCTGATGCGCACGCGGGTACTCGGGATCAGTGTGTTCGAGGCGTTTGCAATATCCGGCGCATCAATGCCCGTGACCGAAATCGAGGGCTTCGCCCAGATCCTCGACAAAATGTCGCCCGTGCCGATCGGAGAGACGCCGTCAAGCAGTCCGGTTTCTTCGCGCAACCGCGCCTCGCTGTACTCGGGAACCGCGAGATCCGCGTCGCGCAATCCCTCAACCGCAACAGCACCATCGGCGTCCCACAACGTGTCGAGCAGACGCACGGTCGCGAGCATCGCGTCGGGAACCGCTCCCCCGAACATGCCCGAGTGCGAAGCACGATCAAGGGTCTCAATCTTCAGGTTGAACGCGACCGCTCCGCGCAGCGCCACCGTCAGCGCCGGGGTGTTCAGATCCCAGTTGCCTGAGTCAGCAACGATAATCGCGTCGGCTGCCAGCAGCTCGCGGTTCTCGCGCAGGAAGTTGCCGAAGGACTGCGAAGCCCACTCCTCTTCACCCTCGATGAAGAGCGCGATGCCGAGATCCAGATCCTCACCGAGTGCGGTAAGCGCGTCTGCGAGCGAGCGGATCGCCCCCACGTGAGACATGACTCCTGCCTTGTCATCGGCGGCACCGCGTCCGTAGAGGCGGCCATCACGAAGCGTCGGCTCGAAGGGCGGTGTTTGCCAGTCCTCGTCTTTGCCGGGAGGCTGCACGTCGTGGTGGGCGTAGAGCAGCACGGTGGGGCGACCGTTACGAGCCTCGCGCCGCGCGATGACCGCGGGGTGACCGAGCTCTGGGTCTGCTGCGTTTTCTTGCCCCTCAATCGGGGCCTGGCGCACGTCAACAACGTCAAAGATGTTCGTTTCGCGCAGCATTCCAGCAATGGCCTGCGCACTCTCTGCCACGTGAGCCTGATCAAATGCGGGCCACGACACAGAAGGGATGCGTACTAGCGCACAGAGATCGTCAATCGTGCGCTCAAACTGCGCAACGACCTGATCTCGAACCCCTGCTTCGATCGCACTCTGCTCATTTTGTTGACTCATTGCTGCATCTCCATCTGCGTGTTTTACCCGGTCTCGGGCGTCCTCTTTAGACTAGCGTCGCCCCGGAATCGGGGTCAGAAATAATCACCACTTCGGCCGCAAAATCGTCGGAGGCACGAACGGCCTCGGCGACGAGCGCCGCGTCCCCGGGTTGGGTCGGGTTTAACCAGGTGTCGTGCATCTCACGCGGCAGCAGCAACGGCATTCGCGGGTGCACGTCGGCCGCACGAGCGAGCGAGGCACGGGTCACCATTGAGTACGTCATGAGCGACTGACCGTCTGCTTGGGCAACCGGCGTCACAATCGCGGCGATCCCGAACAACTCATCATCTGGCATCGCAAACGTGCGTCCTTTTTCGACGTACCAGTGGGCGGGCAGGATCGCGCGCCGCTGCAGTGGGTCGCGCCATTTCGCAAGCAGGTTATCGTCACGGGAATTGAACGCACTGAAGGGCGCTGGCTCCGCTCCAACGTGCAGCCACCACCAGCCAAGTTCAACCGTGCGCTTCCCGTATCCCTCATGGATCAGCGGGTTGAGGTTCTTCGCGTGGCGCCCGGTGATGGCAGCTTTGCTGCGGTGCTCGCGCGCCCACTGAGCGAGGAGTTCGCGACTCTCGGGTTCGTGCATTGGCGGCAGGTCGAAGGTGAGGCCCAACTCGTGCGGTCCTCCGCCAAGTCCGTAAGTCGCGCACATGCGGCAAGCCTACGCTGTGCGCTCCCGCTTTGTCGGAGGTGCCGAGTAGCATGTTTTGCATGAGCATTCAGATTCAGACCACCCTTGAACCGCACGGGCCGGCAACCGCGATTGAGCTCAGTGACGAGCAGGTTGCAGAACTCGCGGGTGGCAAACGAGCAGCTGTGATCGTGACGATCGGCGAGAAGACCGCCCGGCTTCGGCTCGGAGTCATGGGCGGCAAAAATCTCATCGGTCTGTCGAAGGCGGCCCGGGCAGAGCTCGGCGTCGATATTGGTGACGCAATTAGCGCCGTCATTGCACTGGACGAGGCTCCTCGCGAGGTTGAGGTTCCCGCAGACCTTGCGGCGGCGCTCGATGCCGACGCAAAGGTGCGCGCGGCGTTTGACGCACTTCCTTACACGCACCGCAAGGAGCACGTTCGGGCGGTTGAAGAAGCCAAAAAACCTGAGACACGACTGCGCCGCATTGAGTCCACTGTCGCAATGATCCGCGATTCACTTCAGTAGACGGAGACGACTGTGTCGATGACAGATGAGCTTCTTGGAGAGCGCAGCGTTACCCAGCTCGCGGAGATGCTGGTGGCCGCCGATCCCGGCAGCTCCTTTGCCACGACGCGACAAGCGGCAAGTCAGCTCGAATCGCTGACACTCAGTGAGCGCGCCAGAGCCGTTGCGCGAGCGATCCTGAGAGACGTGAGCGACGACCGGGATCACCTCTCGCGCGTCGTGCGCTCGGCACTGCAGAACGACGAGTTCGAAGGCTGGGTGCTGTGGCCCGTGGGGCTCGCCGCTTCGTGGAGCGCGGTTGGCGCAGGATCCACGGCGGCGTTCGACAACGGCATGGATTTGATGCGCGAGCTCACCCCGCGAATGACCTCGGAATTTGCGATTCGCCCCCTTCTGCTCCACGACCTTGAGCGCGGCATCAGTCACATGCGCGAGTGGTCAAACGACCCCAACTGGCACGTTCGGCGACTCGCTTCCGAGGGCAGTAGACCACTGCTGCCCTGGGGCGAGCGGTTGCCCCTCTTGGTTCAAGATCCCGCGCCGACCCGGCCGATCCTCGACGCACTATACGACGACCCCGAAGAGTCGGTGCGTAGATCCGTCGCGAACCACCTGAACGACCACAGTCGCGCTCACCCCGAATTCACCGTCTCACTCGTGCGAGGCTGGCAGGATCAGGGCGGAACCCACGTCGAACGAACCTCTCGACACGCACTCCGCACCCTCGTGAAGCGCGGCGATGTGGGGGCGCTTGCGCTGCTCGGTTTTCCGCCCGCGCAGGTGCGAGTCTCCCCGATCCACCTCTCGGCCACTGCTGTACCGCCTGGTGGCGCGGTGCGCTTCGGGGCGGAGGTGACAAACACGGGTGATGACCCGGCAAACCTTGTCATCGATTACGTGCTGTCGTTCCCCGATTCGCGCGGCCGCGAGCGTTCAAAGGTGTTTAAGATCACGCAGCGCGAGCTGAAACCGGGCGAGTCAACGCGGCTGGAGACGGGGCACTCCTTTAAGGCGATCACCACTCGCAAGTACTACCCGGGTAACTATGCAATCGCGCTTCAGGTCAACGGGGTGCCGCACGAGCGCGCAGAATTTACCATCACAGACGAAACCTCAGAGGAGAAGTGATGACCGCGTCAGCACAGGCAGCGAAAGTCGACTTCAAAAAGGAGCTGGACGCCTACCAGGCGAAGCGTGGCCAGTTTCGGGTGCTAGATGTGCCAGCGATGCAGTTCCTCATGATCGACGGGCACGGCGATCCGAACACCGCGCCCGAGTACGCTGCCGCGCTAGAAGCGCTCTACCCGCTCGCCTACAAGTTAAAGTTCGCCAGCAAACGCGAGCTGGGGCGCGACTACGTCGTGATGCCGCTTGAGGGACTGTGGTGGGCTGACGACATGAACTCGTTTACCGCCGGGCGCGACAAGTCGCAGTGGGACTGGACGATGATGATCATGGTGCCGGATTGGATCGACGCGGCAATGTTTGCCGCGGCACGAGATCAGGTTGCGGCGAAAGACGGCCCCGCACGACTCGATGAGGTGCGACTCGAAACCCTCACCGAGGGCCAGTGCGTGCAGACCCTGCACGTGGGGTCATACGACGACGAGGCTCCCCTGCTCGAGCAGATGCACACTCGGTTCATCCCCGACAACAGCCTCCGCATGACGGGCAAACACCACGAGATCTATCTCGGCGACCCGCGCAAGGTCGCCCCTGAAAAGCTGCGCACGATCCTGCGCCAGCCTGTCGCTGCGATGTAGATCACCCGCGCTAAACAAGATACGAAAAAACGAGCGCGAGAATCGAAAGCAGAAGCATGCCGAGGCAGTTGACCCAAAACTCCTGCTTTAAGAACTTCGCACGCAAATGAGCGATCGCGGCACACACGAAATACACAATCACACCGGTGTTAGCGGCAAACCCAATGCCGGGAACCCATATCCCCACGATCAATCCGGCCGTCCCGAGAAGCTTGATGACGATGAGCATCCACCACCACTCACGAGGAAGTTTGACTCCGTCGAGACACGCACGAATAAACGCCGGGGGTCGAATCGAGATGATGGCGTCGGCGAACAATATGAAAGCGAGCGCAGCGGGTATCCACCAAGATTGTGCGAGCAGGATCATCGCGTCTCCTCCTTACAGGTACAAGACTCTGCGAGCGTGGTTCTCAGGAGATCGCTAAGCCCCGCAGCCTCACTCGGGCTCGCCACGTCTCCGGCGACACTACCGTCGGCTGACCAGGTGAAGAGCATGCCGATGTAGGCGAAGTAAATCGCCACCGCGCGAGCTTCGGGATCCGATGCGCACCCACCGTGTTGACAAGAAACCACTGTTTGTATCTCTTGTCTGAGCACTGTCGCGAGCTCGGCAAACACCTTCGACGAGTGTTTACCGGCGACCAAAATTGATGCATAACTGCGCGCGAGGTCGGCTTGCCCTGCAAATAACCGCACGAACGGCTGCAATAGTTCGAACACGCTTTCCGCGCAGCTACCGGTTGAGCCCCGAGTTTCTACCAAATGGCTCGCGTCTCTTTGAACGTGGAGGCGCTCGATACCCTCGTCAAAAATCTGTACAAGGAGTGCGCTCTTGTCGCCGACCGACATCACCGTTCCAACGCTGACCTGGGCCAGCTCAGCGATATCGCGAATTGTCGTGGCTTCAAACCCACGATCCCGAAAAAGTTCGGTTGCTACGGTGAGTACCCCAGCTCGGGTGCCGCGTCGCAAGGCATCTCTAGTGGTGGGCATCTGATCCTCATCATAATGAACATGTTCACTGAACATGTTCATTATGATGCATTTTCTGCCCCTTGTCCACCCGCCCACCCGCTAGATATCTTCGACAGTCGCGGTGAGCTCACCACCCGCGTCGCCGGTGTTGACGACCCCCGCGGGCTCCATCAGCAGGGCGTGCACTTCTTCATCGGCGCGCGGGCAGTGCTCGACACCCTTAGGCACGACGTACAGTTGCCCCGGGCCGAGATGCACGTCGCGGTCCCGAAGCTGGATGGTGAGCTGTCCCGCGATTACAAGGAACAGCTCGTCAGTGTCATCGTGGCTGTGCCACACAAACTCACCCTGCAGCTTGACGACCTTAATGTCATAATCATTGAGCTGCGCGACGCGCTTGGGCGACCAGTGCTCGGAGAAGAGGTCTAGCTTGGCTTGGAGATCCACGACACTGTTGGGCATGGATCGATCTTAGCCACGTTGGCCCCGCGGCTATCTGCCGCGCAAGCTCAGCCCGCGGGCACCTCTATGACAAGCGCGTCACCCTGACCGCCGCCCCCGCAGAGTCCGGCCGCGCCGATCCCCCCGCCTCTGCGGCGGAGCTCCATGGCGAGTGTGAGCACGATGCGAGCCCCGCTCATGCCGACGGGATGCCCCAGCGCGATAGCACCGCCGTTGACATTGACCCGGTCAAGGTCAACATTGAGTTCTCGAGCAGACAGCAGCGTGACGCCGGCGAACGCTTCGTTCATTTCGAGCAGGTCAAGGTCAGCAACTGAGACTCCCGCGGCAGCACACGCCGCCTCAATCGCACGGGCGGGCTGCAGCAGCAGGGAGGTGTCCGGGCCCGCAACCGCGGATCCGCCCAGCACTCTGGCGAGCCAGGGCAGTCCCCGCCGGTCGGCCTCCGCTCGCGACATGAGCACGAGTGCGCACCCGCCATCGGAAAGTTGTGACGACGAACCCGCCGTGATGATCCCGTTCTTCGCAAACGCAGGCCGCAGCCGCGCGAGCGACTCAGCGGTAGTTCCCTCCCGGATCCCCTCGTCGTCGGCCACCGTGACCGCACCGCGGCGGCCCGGCACTTCGATCGGCACGATCTCTTCAGCGAGGTACCCCGCCTCACGTGCAGCAGCAGCCCGGTGGTGCGACTCGGCAGAAAAGCTGTCGAGTTCTTCGCGGCTCAGGCCGTAGGGCTCCTGATGCTTCTCGGTCCCCTCCCCCATAATGCAGTGGTCGATGGCACAGAACAGGGCGTCTCGGTTGAGCGCATCTTCAAAGGCGCCATCACCGTAGCTGAACCCGGCGCGAGCGCCCCGCACGAGATGCGGGGCCTGTGTCATGGACTCAAAACCACCCGCAACAGCGACACGACGCTCGCCAAGTCGGATCGAGCGATCAAGCGCGGTGATGGTTGCGAGCCCCGATGGGCAGAGCTTGTTCAGCGTCGCCGCAGGGGTGCTCAGTCCGATTCCAGCGGAGAGTGCCGCCTGTCGGGCCGGGTTTGGGCCGACTCCAGCCTGCACCACGTTACCCATGAGCACTTCCTCGACGTCCGCCGCGGATACTCCCGCTCGCGCGAGCGCTTCGCGAATCGCGTGAGCACCCAGTTCGGGGGCCGCCACGGAAGCGAGGCCTCCCAAAAGCTTGCCGATCGGCGTGCGGGCACCAGCAACAATGACGGTCTCTTCCACGGTGAATCCTTTCGGGGGCACGGCTCACGGCTGCTGCCAGCCGCGAAGTTCGATACCTACAGATTACGCGATGGTTTTGTTGTGGGGTCAGCTAGGAAGTAGTCTCATTATTTGGAAATCTTCACCACAGCAAGCCCCGCAGAAATAACTAACGAAAGCTTTTACCATGAGTAGCCCGCTACCCGGCAACGCACACCCTTACGGAGCCCCGGTTCCTCCAAAGAACTCCGACGACTGGCCTGGCCAGCAGGGTGTCGCAATTCGCAAGCTTTCTTTGTTTTCAGAGATACTCTCGCCAGCATTTTCCATGCCCTGGCGACAAGCCTCCGTTCTGCTCATTTGGGCTGTTCTCGTACCGGCAGCTGCGACCGTCATTACCAACCAGCTCATGAACATCTCAATGCTCGGGTCAACGTCTGGCACCGGGTTTGAGGCCCGAAACCCACTTTCAATGGTCGGGTTCGGCCTGCTCGGATTTCTCGCGATTCTTATCTACTTGTTCGTAGTTCTCGTTACCGCAGCGTTTGTGCCCGCTTTTGCCGCCGAAAACATACGTTCCCGTTTCCTGGGCCACCGTCCCAGCGCACGGCAGATCTGGACTGGCATCAGTCGCGTCATGTGGCGCATCCTGGGTTACTCGCTTCTTATGGGCCTGATCGTCGGTTTTGGCCTAGGAATAGTCGTATTTATCTTCGCAATGATTTTTGGCGTCTTGTTTACGATCGCAGCGGGTGGGCCTGCCGCTCTACTCATCGGCCTGATTCTCGCCGCAGTTGTCATCGCAGGGTTCGTCTTTCTCATCTGGTTTTTCACAAAACTCACGTTTGTTCCGAGCGTGATGGTCTTTGAGGGCGCCACGATAATGGCTGCGGTTTCGCGCTCGTGGCAGCTCACCAAGGGGCGAGTCTGGCGAACCTTCGGCACACTCTTTGTCGTCTCACTGGCATTTACCGCCGCAACAGGCCTCATCGGGCTGCTCATGGCCCTGGTGTTTTTTAGCGGATTCGAGTCGCTCGCCCCTATGTCGGCTAGCCCTCTATCTACTTACGATTTCTCGTTGGCAAGCGTGCTGGGCGATGTCATAACGACTCCGATCACCGCGCTTGGAGCACTCGGCACGGCAATTGCCTCGACCCTGCTCTACCTCGATGCCCGCGGCAAAACCGAGCGTCTTGACCTCACCCTCGAGAACTGGCAAAACGGCGTAAGCCAGGGCGTTCCTGCGCAGAACATGCCTTACCCATTCGCCACACCGGTCGCAGCTCCGCCAGCATTCGCGGCAACACAGGCTCCACCTGCGCCGCCAGCACCACCGGCCTCCCCGACGCAGGGCTGGCAACAGCCCTAGCTCTCCCACAGTTCGCTTTCCGCCGACAGTCAAGTGCGCGATTTTTAATGAGGCCAGACCTCAACTAAACTTCCTAGGTCCTATAGATCAGGACCCCACCCGTACCACTGTTTGTTACGCAGAAAGCATTATTAATGAACGCCGCTAACCCCAGCGACACCAACGTATTTTCCGACCCAGTTTCCCCCGAGACATCAGCTGGCACCAAGGCGGTGGTACACAAGAAGCTTCGGTCGCGTCACGTCACCATGATCACGCTTGGCGGGATCATCGGAGCGAGCTTGTTTGTTGGATCCGGAAACGTGATCCGCTCGGTTGGACCCGCAGCGATCATCTCGTACTTGATTGGCGGCCTGCTGGTCTTCCTGGCAATGCGGATGCTCGGTGAAATGGCTGCCGCGAGACCCGCCATCGGATCCTTCATGGAGTACGCTCGCGTTGGTCTTGGCGATTGGGCTGCCTACCTGGTCGGCTGGCTCTACTGGTACTTCTGGGTGGGCGTGCTCGCCTACGAGGCAGTCCTCGGTGGCGAAACACTCAACTCGTGGTTTGCGGCTGTCCCGTCGTGGGCATGGTCACTCATCTTGCTCGCGATCTTTGTCGGGGCCAACATGGTCTCGGTGCGCTCGTTCGGCGAGGTTGAGTTCTGGCTCGCGAGCATCAAGGTGCTCGCGATCGTGGTCTTCCTCGGTGCCGGCGTGCTGTTTGCACTCGGGCTGTGGCCTGAGTCGACCTTCTCCGTGCAGAACCTCTGGGAGCACGGCGGCTTTGCGCCCAACGGCTTCGGCGTCGCCTTCACTGGCGTGGCCCTCGTGATCTTCTCCTACTTTGGCACCGAGATCGCCGTCATGGCTTCCGCTGAGTCAGAGAACCCGGCCAAGGGCATTCGTCAGGCAACCTCAACCGTCATCTGGCGCATCCTGCTCTTCTTCGTTGGCGCAGTGCTCATCATCGTGACGATCGTTCCCTGGGACGAGCTGCCCGAGCCCACCAACGTTGCTACCGCACCGTTTACCTACGTGTTCACGCTGTTCGGTCTGCCCGGCGCAGCAATGGTGATGCAGCTCGTTATCTTCACCGCGGTCATCTCGGTGCTCAACTCGGGGCTCTACTCCGCGTCACGTATGTTCTCCTCGCTCGCGACCCAGGGTTTCGCCCCGAAGATCATGGCGAAGAAGGCCCGCAACGGTGTTCCAGTCATGGCTCTGCTCGCTTCGATCAGCGGCGCCGTCATCGCGACGATCGTCAACTTCGCTACACCGGGATCCGGCATCTTCGACTTCATCATGAACTCCGCCGGCCTCGTCGCGCTGTTCGTGTACGCCTTCATCGCGCTCACTCAGATGCGCCTGCGCCAGAAGATGACCCCCGAAGAGGTCGCTGGCCTGAAGCTCAAGATGTGGCTGCACCCGTGGCTCAACATCCTCCTGATTGTGGCTATTGCGGCCATCCTTGTGGTCATGCTGACCTCGGAAGCCGGTCGCACGCAGGTGTGGACGAGCCTCATTGCAACCGCGGTGCTCGTGGCCTTCTGGCCGCTCGTGCGCCGCAACCTTGCAAAGCGCAAGGCAGCCGAGGCAGCTGAAGCTGTCGAGGCCGCAAAGTAATTATTCGATAAGGATCGCCATCACCTCGGGCCGTACTAGCCTGAGGTGATGGCGATTCTTATTGATCCACCGGCCTGGCCAGCCCACGGCACCCTGTGGAGTCATCTCGTCTCTGACACGAGCTACGATGAGCTGCACGCGTTTGCCGCGCGGCTCAATATTCCGCGGCGCGGTTTCGATCTCGATCACTACGATGTTCCGGCGTCGCTCCACGAGCGGGCCGTGCAGCTTGGCGCGCTGCCCGTTTCCGGACGGGACATCGTCCACCGCCTGCAGGGTGCCGGGTTGCGAGTGCGACAGGTAGACCGTCAGGCAGTTGTACCCGTACGGCGGCGGCAGTACCTCGTCAGCGAGTGGGCCCTCCTGAGCGAACAACTCGAAGTTGCTTCGAACACCGAGTGGCACGGCGTTGGAGCTCTGCTACTCGACCGCTGGAACGAGCCACACCGCAAGTATCACAACGAACGCCATCTCGAAGACGTGCTGCTCGCGTTAAACCAGCTGTCGACCCGGGGCGAAAACATTTCCGAGGTCACTCTGCTCGCAGCCTGGTACCACGATGCCGTGTACGCCGGGAACGCATCAGACGAGCTCGACTCGGCACATCTCGCGACCGAGCAGCTCAGCAGCTTTGGCCTTGGCTCCGCGCTCGTGAGCCAGGTAAGTGAGTTCATCGCCGCGACGGCGCCGACACACGCGGTTCAGGATCCGGGCGATCCACTTGCCCACCTGCTCGACGCAGACCTCTCGATCTTCGCCGCACACCCCTCACGTTACGAGGAGTATGCCCTTTCGGTGCGGGAGGAGTACAGCCACGTCGCCCCAAAGGATTTCGCGATGGGACGCTCGCGGATCCTCGAGGGATACCTTGCACGACCCGCCATCTACCGCACCGAGCCCGCTCAACACATGTGGGAAGAGCGGGCTCGGCAGAACCTCACGCGAGAGATTGAGCAGTTGCGCCGTGACGCGTTAGCTGGTGGCTAGTAGAGACCGCCTTCTACGCAGTGACAGCAGCAGCACACCAGCGGCGATCCCCAATAGAGCAATTGGGAACTCTGAGCCCGATGCGCCCGTGGCGGCAAGCGTTGTTTCGGTAGCTGGGCTTCCCTTGGTGGGAGGCTTCACGGGATTCTTGCACGGTGTCACGGTCACATCAAAACTCCACGTGCTCACCGCCCCGGCTTTGAATTCGTAGCCATCCGCGGGCTTGGCCGTAACCGTGACGGTTTTTCCTTTGCGTCGCTGCTCGTAGAGCACACCCTCCCGAGTCGGAATAGCCACCTCAGGGGCCACGTCGCAGGCTACGGCCGTGAGTGCGGGGGCGATTGGGGTGGAGAGCTTGGGAGGCACCACAGCGGCCCTCCAGACGGCGTAGAGCACCGGGATCTCCCCCGCGGTGTCTTCAAGGTCGTACTCGCTTGCAGCGGTCAGCATGTCAGCTGTAGCGCCGCTTGAATCTTTGCAGACCTCCCCCTGGGGCTTGGACTCGCACCAACCGAGGAAGGTGTGGTTGGTCTTGGTTGGCTCGGGAAGAGTCACCCAGTGCCTCCCAAATGGCCACGCGGGTGAGACACCCGTGTACTCGGCGATGCCGCTCCAGGAGGCGACATGTCCCTCACCCTCGGGATACGCGAACCGGCTCTCTGATCCAGCGAACTCGTCGAGCTGACCACCGTCGAGTTCGAAGTCCAGTTGCCTGTAGCCCGCAATGTTGTAGTTGGTTGAGCCCGGGACAAGGTTCCCTCCCCACACCTCTGAGGTGCGCGACGTGTCACCCCACCAGAACAGGCGTCCGTTCGGTGCAACGATCTGCTGAAAGAGCGCGACCGACGATGCCGCCTCCCCCGGCACCTTTGCCGTGCGAAACTCGAGCACAACGGGAAGCGTTGGAGAGGTGAACGCACCACTGCCAATTGTGAGTTGTTTCAGATCACCCGGAATCGAGACGCGACGGAGCTTATTCTGGTCGTTCTTCGACTGGTAGAACGCATCCGTTCCGAGTATGAGCCGCTCTAGCCCGTCAGGAAAGTAGACACTCTCGAGCGCGTTCGGTCCCCCGTTTGACCACTGCGAAAAGGCCCGGTACCCAATCTCAAGATTCTTCAACGTGGAAGGAAACTTGATCTCAGAAAGCGCGTTGGTGTTCGCCAGGTTCTGACCCGAAATCTGGTAAAAACCGTACTGATCAATGACGAGACTCTCCAGGCCCTCCGGAAACTCGATGCGCTTGAGGGTGTTGTCACCGTCGGATTGGTCAACTCGCCCCTGCGAAAAGGCCCCGTCGCCGATGTGCATCGTCTTCACGGTGCTCGGGAACACAACTTCGGTGAGCGCGTTATCCACTCCCCACGCATACTGATAGAAGGAACGACCCTGCAGGTCGAGGTTCTCCACCCCCTCAGGAAACACCACCGACACCAGTGAATTGCCCCACAGATTCTGGTGGAAAGCGTCCGGTTCAACAACCAGATCGGTGATCTCCGGGGATCCCACAAAGGTCACCGTGTGAATCCAGTTGCTGCACCCCTTCGCAATGAGCGTCGGCACCCGCACCGCGTTCACGCCCGCGGGCACTCGCGTGAGATCAAAAGTTACGTCGAGCAAATTCGAACCGGCGCTCGCGACCGTGACCGTCTCGTCTGAGTTCGTACCAATGACGCAGGCCGCGCTCTCTTCACCGATTACGTACTCCAACGCGTCCGGTTCAGTGGCAAGCGACACCGCCATTGCCGGACTGACCAGCCCACCCGTCGCCAACACGATGCCCACGGCTGATCCCAGAGCACCCAACAAGAATTTTTCGCGCTTCACGCACGCCCCCCTCACTCTCCACGCATTGCGCTTCACCCGGAGCTGCCTACGACAGTTCCGCACTCAGAACGCAATACACCTGTGAGATAGCATGCTGCAAAACCTGAAGTGGTTCGCGAGATTTCGGCAATTCTACGTGACGATATGAGAATCATCCGTAAATTATTGGGAACCCTACGTGAAGAAGGGGTGGTCTTGCGTGCGCGGCTGCAGAGTCGGCGAAAGGGACCGATTTAGCCGGGGAGCTCAGCCAGCATCGTGTGGCGCACATCGATCAACCGATCCATCGTCTCCAGCAGACGAACAGCGTCCGGGCGCGTATCGGCCGTCGGTTGGTGCATGAGGGTGCGCAGAGCCGCCAGCGCGAGCATGATCGCGGCATCCGCCATCTCGGGAGAAACAGCACGCTCTTCAACGAGCGCCTGGAATTCGGCCTTGAACGTTCCCATCCACTGCGTGAAATCGGTAACGAGCTGTGGCTGATCCGCGATGAGTCGTTTGAGTCGTTTACGCTCGATACCCGAGCTCATGGAATCGGCGAGGAGTTCGCAGATCGCAGGCATGAGTTCACCGGTCGCTGCACGGAATCGTGCAGCCGCCTCCGGGGAGAAGATCTGCTCGTGCAGGTTGAGGGCCGCTGCGGTCTTTGACGGAAAGTAGTTAAAGAAGGTGCGCGCAGAAACGCCAACTTCTTCGCAGATTTGCTCGACGGTGGTGCCGTCGAGCCCCTGCTGTTCGACCAGGCGCAGGGCAGCCTCGTGCAGAGCTTCACGTCGCAATCTCTTCTTGCGTTCGCGAAGCCCGGAGGTCTCCCCTGCGCTCTGGTCGTTCATCCAGCTAGCTCTGTACCTGAATTGTTCCGGTGTTTGTCACCCCGGCCAGGTCCGCGCGTTCCTGCAGCGCTGAGCGCGTGCGCAACGGCGGAGCCTTGAAGAACCAGCTCAGCACGAAGGCGAGCATCAGAACCCCAAATCCGACCCAGTAGATCACATCAATCGCCTGGGTGAACCCGACCATGAAGGGCCGCGTCAGCGCCGAATCTGCACCGTTCAGGAACGAGGTGTCACTGACAGACGTGTTCGATCCCTTCGAGGCATTAGAGCTGCCGTCGTTGATCTGGTCGGCGATGTCGGGCGCGAGCTGCTTGACCCAGTGGCTTCGCTGAGCATCGTTCGACCAGTCCACCGAGACGGTATCACCGACAACCGTGGCGTGAGCCTTGTCAGCGACCGCCTGCAAGGCTTTTGCCTCGGCAGCCGGGGCTGCCTCAGCTACCTTTTGATCAATCACAGACTGAGCGGCAGCCTCGGGAATCTGACCCGCTGCAACAGCCTTATTCACACCATCGGTAACGGCTTCCGTGACAGCATCATCGGCAGCCGACTTCGCCTTCGTTGCGCCCTCGTCAAGCTGCGTCTGAATTCCCTCTTGGATGGGCCCAATGATGGGGGTCCAGAGCTGCTTCATGACGCCCTTGTTCTGCTCAGCACCGGCAACAGCAGGATTGAGCGCTGCGTCCAGCCCAGCCGTGAGCGTTGGCTTGTCACCCATGCTGTGAACGATGTTGGTCGGGAGCAGCGTGAACAGCACCGACAGCATAATCGCGGTACCCAGCGTGCCGCCGATCTGGCGGAAGAAGGTTGCAGAGCTTGTCGCCACACCCATGTCTGGGGCCTCAACAGCGTTCTGGCTCGCCATGGTGAGCGACTGCATGAGCTGGCCGAGGCCGAGACCAACCACGAACATGCCGATCATCATGAACCACACCTCGGTATTGGCCGAGACGAAGGTCAGGAGGAAGAAGCCAATTGCGGTGGTGATCGTTCCCGTGCGCGGGAAGATCCCGTACTTGCCCGTGCGTGCCGTAATCTGACCCGCCGCCATCGACGAGGCCATCAGTCCAATGACCATCGGCAACATGGCAAAGCCAGACTCGGTCGGCGTAAGACCCGCGACGATCTGCATGTAGAGCGGGATCGTCATCATGGCACCGAACATGCCAAAGCCAACGAGCACACCAATGATGGTCGCCCACGAGAACGTATTGGAACGGAACAGGCGAATCGGAATGATCGCGTCGTCCTTCATCGCGATCTCGATGAGCACAAACCCAATCGCACCGACAGCACCGATGACGTAACAAGCGATCGAGCCTGCAGAACCCCAACCCCACTCACGCCCCTGCTCGGCAACCAGCAGCAAAGGTACCAAGGCAACGATAACCGCGGTCGCACCCCACCAGTCGATCCGCGGATTATCTTTTTTGCCAACCTTTGGCAGATGCAAGAACGCGATCACCATGCCGAGGGCGACAAGCCCGATCGGCAGGTTGATCAGGAACACCCAGCGCCAGCCAGCGATCCAGAGAATTTCGTTCGCGCCCGCGAACAGGCCACCGACCAGCGGGCCGATCAGCGAGGAAACGCCAAAGACCGCAAAGAAGTAGCCCTGGTACTTGGCGCGCTCACGCGGAGCAAGCATGTCGGCCATGATCGCGAGCGGCAGCGACATCAGCGCGCCAGCACCGATGCCCTGGAATGCACGGAATCCAGCGAGCATCAGCATCGACGTTGAGAACGTCGACAGCACCGAGCCGAGAATAAAGACCGAGATACCAAAGATGAAGAGCGGTCGGCGTCCGAAGATGTCGGACAGCTTGCCGTAGATCGGGACGGAGATCGTCGAGGTAATCAGGTAGGCGGTAGTTACCCACGCCTGCTGGTCGAGACCGTGCAGATCATCGCCGATTGTGCGAATTGCGGTTCCGACGATTGTCTGATCGAGGGAAGAGAGGAACATGCCAGCCATAAGGCCGTAGATCACAAGGAGGATCTGACGGTGCGTCATGATCGGCTTTGACGTATCGGATTGGGAAACCGGAGTAGACCCGGTTCGGGTGGAGGTAGAGGACATTCCAGCCTTTCAAAGGCACAGTATTTATTTTTGCAGACCTGAAATATTACACGACTGCAAGATCTACAAAACTGGGAAAAATCCGAGCGGATCATCAAACGCAAAAAGACCCTCGGATTCAATGAGAACCGCGAGAGTCTTACCTTGCTGGGATACCAGGACTCGAACCTAGAATGACGGTACCAGAAACCGTAGTGTTGCCAATTACACCATATCCCAATGGCGGAAATCCAAGACTCCGGGGAGCTTGGCACCGAGAGTCAAGCTTACAGAACGTAGGCCGGAACATCAAATCAAGGTAGGCCGCGCGCGCCGAGCCCATTCAGCTAGACAAGATCGTCGGGCCTGAGCTGACGGAGTCCCCTATCGTGCAGTACGAACTGAGCCCGAATGCTCGGCACCTCACCCGACTCAGATTCCCGCACGACAGCCCGCGCCCACGCGACATCACTAGGGGTGAGGTCGCGAGACCCGAGGCGCTCCCACACAAAAACGAGTTCACGCCCGCCAGTCATCGCACAGATCATGCCCGCTCTCACGAGGAGCGCGTGCGAGAACGTCACCTGGCCGAGGTCATCGGCCTCGATAAGCTCTTCGGGATCAACCGGATAATCCGACATGGGCATGAGTGGACCGGCCACGCACTTGTCTTCGCCGAACATAATGAGCCACACTTGGCGCTGGTTCGCGCACTGCAATAGAAACTCGAGGGTCTGATGCAGTTCAACATCGGTGACGAGAGGGCGTTCGCGGTTAGGTACATGAGGTGTTTGAGTCATGACTTCCACATTGCCCGGCTCGAGGCAGGCTCGGGCCGCAAACCGAAAATCTGTGGAAAAGTCGTGGCTGTGAGCGAGGGTGAACCCAGAGGCTTACCACCACGGGAAACCCCGGTCCTTACCCCTCGACGGGCTCCGCACCCCGCCCATCAAGGGCGTCAATGTAGCGCAGCACGATCCCCTCGCGCAGTGCCCACGGCGACACGTTGAGGGTTTCTACCTCAAACACCTTCATCGCGGTTCGCAGCACAATGGCGCCGGCGAGAATCTGGTACCCGCGCTCCGGAGTGATGCCCGGCAAAAACTCCCGCACAGATCCTGGCATCTGCCGCAGCGACGGCTCCCACTCCCGCAGCCCCACGTAGTGCAGCTGCGCCAGGTCGCCCGTAACGGGGTCGGGCGGGCCACCCACAAGCCTCGCGAGTGATCGGATCGTCTTCGAGGTACCGACGACCCGCTTCGGTCGCGGACGCTCCATAAAGAACTCTTCACGCACTCGGGTGAACTCAGCACGGGCATGCGCGCGAAGTTTCGATACCGCCTCATACGGTGGCGGATCCTCAACCAAGAAATTAATCGTCGACCGCCCCGCCCCGAGCGGCAGCGACACCTGCACGTCAGGATACTCGTCGGCACCCTGCGCGATCTCGAACGAGCCGCCACCAATATCAAACAGCAGCACCTCCCCCGCCGACCACCCGAGCCAGCGCCGCACCGCAAGCATCGTGATCCGGGCTTCGTCCTCGCCCGACAGCACCTGCAGTTGCACACCGGTTTCTCGAGTGATTCGCGCGAGCACCTCGTCACCGTTTGAGGCTTCACGAATGGCACTCGTCGCCGTCGAGATCAGATCATCAACACCGATCTCGCGTGCGGTGCGCACTGACTCTTTCACACCGTCGAGGATCAGCTGCACGCCCTCTTCAACGATGGCGCCATGCGCGTCGAGATAGCGCATCAACCGCACGGTCGAGCGCTGTGAGTGGAACGGGATCGGACTTGCTCCAGGGTGAGCATCAACCACAAGTAGGTGGACGGTATTCGAGCCCACATCGATCACTCCGAGTCGCATGAGGAAAGTCTATTGCCCCGCACCCCGGCAGCCCACAAGAGATGTGCAGCGGGTTTGGCCCTTGATCGGTGTTATCGCTGGCCTGTTCGGCAACCTAATACCGGTTTAAGCGTCCGTTATCAAGGGGCTCGGGCAACTTTTTTCACAGTTGTATGCTGAGCCACGTGAGGTCGTCGTAGACCTCGCAAGTGCATTCAATACGCGGCATTACCCACCAACTGGGCTCCGCGACTATGTCGAAGGGGAACTGTCATGTCTTTTTGGTCTTCTATCTGGGATGTAATCTGGTGGTTCCTGACCTTCTTCGTGTTCATTGCCTACTTGATGGCTCTGTTCTCAATCATCGCTGACCTATTCCGGGATCGAAAGCTCAACGGCTGGCTCAAGGCACTCTGGCTGCTCTTCCTGGTATTCCTGCCGTTTATCACCGCCCTCGTGTACCTCATCGCCCGCGGACGCGGCATGGCTGAGCGTGCAGAACGTCAGTCCCAGCAGGCACGTGAGCAGGCCGACGCCTACATTCGAACCGTCGCCACTGCCACACCAACGCCCACTGACGAAATCGCTCGCGCAAAGGAGCTTCTCGACTCCGGCGCCATTACGCAGGCTGAGTTTGACTCACTGAAGCAGGCTGCACTCGGCAAGGCAGCTGCCAGCTAGCACAAGACCAAAAAACGGTTCCGCGGTTTCGACTCGTATGATCCAGTTGTCGTCGCAACACTGTTGAACTTTGATCACACAGAAATGGTCGGGTCCACCATCAACTGGTGGACCCGACCATTTTGTTCTGTCAGAACGTTTCTGACTACGACCATCACTGCTTCTTGTCCGGTGAAGGCGTCAGCTCGAACAATTGCATACGCCGCACGAATCGGATACTTCTTGGCTATCTCATTTTGATCGTGGCTTTTTGCATCCGGTAAGCCATACTCCGCCTTGTGGCCTACTTTTAAGTCATCGTAGGTGGAGACGTTTAGCTCCAGGGTTGCCCCGCTGAACCGACCCAGCATCTTCCTCCGTCTTACGTAGGCGACCGCGGCACCGCGTCGTTCGTGCGCCTCGACACCGAGGACACGGTTTCGCAGCAAAAAAGCCCTCACACACCCTAGGTTGGGGCTGCGTGAGGGCATTTTGGGGTGGAGGGCAAGAGATGAAGGATTACTCGCCTTTGAATACTGAAGGGGAGTCTTCGCCAAACCGGTAGCCTCGGCGAAAGAAAGCGAACCGGAAATCTTCAAAGAAATCTTGGAGTGTGGCAATACTCGCCTCAGCCTCTTGGGGCGTGTCGCAAATTGCGATGATCCGTTCTTCGCCTTTATTTATGCCATGAACGATCCACACGCCGGATGAATTCTTGTTCGTTTCCATGTCGGTAAGGGTATCTGTGATCATTGGCTTTTGCTTGGAGATATGGTCAAGGCTAGGTTGTGCAATATGAAAAAAGTAACTGTTAAGGCTTCCTTGATTCTCCTGAGTTCTTGCGCCATATTTGTGTCAGTTCCGCAGGCAGCGAACGCGTCGCCGCTCAACCCCGTAACCTTCACTGCCGATTCTGCGCCTGTTGCGCCGCTTCCTGACACGCTCACGAATGATGAGATGAACGAGCTGGTTAGTGGAATGCAGGACGACACGGAAGGGCAAGTTTCTCTGGCCGGGCCGCATACCTTCGTTGCAAAGACAAACCCGTTGTGCATGCAGGACACTGGGGAGATTTGGTTGCGCACCTCAGGTAGCGGGTACCAATTTGGAGCAATTGGTGGCAAGCCGTCACTTAGTTGCAATGTCCCGGTCGAATACCTGGCATTCTCAACGGACATCTACAGGCAGGAAATCTGGGGGTGGCAGAAAGTCGCCGGTCCGTTTACTAACCAAAACTGGGGCGCGGCATCCTTAACGCAAAAGAGCGTTGAATATATTTGCACGGCTGGGCAGCCATATACCAACTTTCGGATGATTGCCAATGGAACGGTTACTTACCCTGGCGGGACTCCCATTAGCGGGGGCGCGTATTCTGATACCAAGAACCCCGGACTGCCTTGCCACTAGAGACTCGCGCCATTTCGTTGCGTGGTGCTGGCTGAAGTAACGAAAACGTTGTTGTTTGCACCCCCCTCGCTTGGGTGGGCTCTAGCGGTCATTGCAACACTCCAGAACTTCAAGGACGTCAGAAGTGGTCTTAAATGCCAAGTTGGCTTGCAGGACCACTTCTGGTGCTTAATGCCGCTAGGTGCAGAATTGCACGCTCACATTGAAGTGGCAAGGACTATCGGTTGGAAATCGTATTGAGAAGTTCAAAACTGACTTCGATGCGTTCAAAAGACATTCAGCCTGCTCCCTAGCTTCAGTGGCGAAGTACTGAACTGCCCTGTACTTGCGCGAAAAGGGACGAGAATTGTGGGATGAGCCTCGAGTTGCTAACTGACCCCGCTTTGCGCTCCGACGCCGAGCAGGCCCTTTCACAGCTCTCAACCGGGCTTGGAGCCGGAGCTATTGCCGACCTCGAACTTTCAAATTCGGAAGCGGAAGTGGAGTCGCTGACAGGGATCCAAATTCTGACTAACTTGCGGACCCTGGACTTGAACTGCACGTCAGTCACGGACCTGAGCCCGCTCGCCAGTCTGACGCCCTGCAGCATCTCGACTTGGCCTACGCGCCAGTTTTGGATCTGAGCCCGCTCGCCGGGCTTTACACGCTGCGAACCTTAAGCCTGTCTCAAACTCAGGTTATGGATCTGGAGCCGTTGGCCAGTTTGACTGCACCTCAGCACCTTGACTTGTCCTACACACCAGTTGTGGACCTGAGTCCGCTCACCGAGCTAACTTCTCTACTGAGCCTTGACTTGCTTGAAACGCAAGTAAAGATTCTGAGACCGCTCGCCGGACTCAGCACCCTCACTCATTTGTGTCTTTGGAACACGCCTGTGGAAGATCTGCGGCCACTGGTGGGATTACCTCATCTCACTGTGCAACCCGAAAAACTTCAGGACCGGCTGATGATCTTGCGCCAAGAACCGTAGCGCAATTGAGGGCTGTGCTCAACAGTTGGACTGGTGTTCTCTACCCTAAAGTCTTTCTTGGGCGGGCGTTGAGCGGAGCGGCAACTCGGGCGAGGTCATCGGCGCTGTGGGCTGAGAGATCTGTACCTTTCGGGAAATATTGCTGAAGTAGCCGATTGGTATTCTCGTTGGATCCACGCTGCCAAGGTGATGCCGGGTCGCGGAAAAACACAGGTATGCCGGTATCGGTGAAGAACATCTTATGCTCGGCCATCTCCGACCCTTGGTCCCAGGTCAATGATTGGTGCAATTTCTGTGGGAGATGTTTCATTGTCTGCACGGGTGCCGCCCGAACCGTGGTCGCGTCGCGCACAGTTGGGAGATGAACGAGCATTACATACCGGGTTGAGCGTTCAACGAGGGTACCGATCTGACTCGCCCCGCCTTTCCGATAATAAGGTCGACCTCCCTGTGCCCCGGGATCGTTCGATCTGCGACTTCGCTAGGTCGCTCGGAGATCATCTATATCGCGTCGGTGAAACGTGGCTGACGCTTCTGAGGATGCCTTCGCTGGGTTCGGCGTGCTTTCCCGTTCCGTAACGCGGCAGCGATTTCTCGCCGCAACAGTCCTCATGCCTTGCATGTACAGGGCCTGATAGATCGTCTCAGCGGCCACACGCATTCCTGGATCGGTCGGATAGTTCGTCTGAAGGCTGCGGCTGATTTGTTCCGGTGACCAAAACCCAGAAAGCTTCTCTTGTATACAGGCGCGCAATGGCCTGCATGCAACTAGCTTTCTGGACTTCGGTCGTGGTCTGCGTCTCGCGGCTTTTTCGCCCGAAAGCGCTCGTTAGTAGCTCTCGTTCGAAGCGCCAGCCGCAGCAGCATTCAGGATCGCCGGCGCATCCCATTCGGCGAGAATTGCCGCGGTGCCCGAGACTCCGAATCGCGTAGCTCCCGCCGCCCACAGCTCACGCACGGCTGCGGTGGTGCGGATCCCGCCAGACGCCTTCACCCCGAGCCTGTCGCCGACCGTCGCCGCCATCAAACGCACGGCGTGCACGCTGGCCCCACCCGCCGGGTCGAAGCCCGTTGAGGTCTTCACGAAGTCCGCGCCCGCAGCCTCGGCCGCGCGGCAGGACTCGACGATTTCCTCGTCGCTCAAAGCCGCAGACTCGATAATCACCTTCAGCACACGACCCGGGCAGGCTTCCCGTACTGCCCTGATCTCGTCTTCAACCGCGGCCCACTCGCCCGCGCGCACCAACCCGCGGTTCACGACCATATCGATCTCGTTGGCGCCATTGGCGACGGCTTCCGCAGTCTCTGCCACCTTCACCGAGGCGTGGTGGGCGCCAGAGGGGAATCCGACGACGGTCACGATCTCTGCGCCACGAGCGTCTGCTGGCAGCAGTGAAGAACTCACGCAGACACGCGAAACACCAATTTCGGCGGCGGTCACCATGAATGCGTCAAGCTCGGCGGCAGTGGTTCCGGGAGCGAGAAGCGTGTGATCCGCAATCGTCAGGAAGTGTTCGGCCGTGAGTTCGCTCTGGGTCATACATTTACCCTAGTCACGAAACGGTCCAACTCGCTCGACCCGCACCACGGGTTCGCCCTCCGCCTCAGACGCATCGAGATCCACGATCCCCTCGATGCCCCAGTCGCGATCGCCCTCGGGGTCTAGCAGCACCTGACGGAAGCGCCAGGTGCCCGCCGCCACGGCTTCGGCGCTCCGATCGATCTCCAAGAACTTCGAGGCGCGCGCGTCGGCATCAGTAAGGATCTCGTCGTACTCGGTGAAGTATCCGGCGAGTGCATCGCGCCAGCGATCCTCGTTGAAAGACCCAGGCCCCGTCGCGTGTGCGCTCTCAAGCTCGGCCAGCACGTCGTAGCGTTCGAACGCTGCCGCCTGCACTCGCCTGAAGAGTGCGTTGCGCAGCATCACCATAAACGCTCGCTCGTTGCTCAGCACGGAGCGCGCCGGTGGCGGCACGTCGATCCCGCCGCCCGAGTGCGCGGCACGGTGAGCCTCGGGATCGGGGTTCGCCAGCTCTTCCCACTCGTCAATGAGACTTGAGTCGACCTGCCGCACCAGCTCCCCCAGCCAATCGATGAGTTCTTCGAGTTCCGGGGTCTTTGCCTGCTCGGGCACCGTCCGTTCGATGGCGCGATACGCGTCGCTGAGATAACGCAGCACCCCACCCTCGGCACGGCTGAGCTGGTAGAACGACACGAGATCCCGAAACCCGAAGGCGCGCTCGATCATGTCGCGCACAACCGACTTCGGCCGCAGCTCATAGTCGCGCGCCCACGGCACCTCTTTGAGGTACTCGTGGAAGGCCTCGTCGAGCAGCTCCTTGAGCGGCATTGGGTAGGTCACCGCTTCGAGCAGCTCCATGCGCTCGTCGTATTCGATCCCCTCGGACTTCATGGCGGCGACCGCCTCACCGCGGGCCTTGTGCTCCTGAGCCCGCACGATTGCGCGCGGGTTCTCGAGGGTTGCTTCGATAATTGAGATGACGTCGAGCGGGTAGCTGTCAGATTCGGGATCCAGCAGCTCGATTGCGGCGAGCGCAAACGGTGAGAGCGGCTGGTTGAGCGCGAAGTTCGCCTGCAGTTCGACCGTCAGTCTGAGTAGGCGGTGGCCGCGCGGGTCTTCGTGCACCTCCACGATGCCGCCGTTGCGCAGCGTGCGGAAGATCTCGATCGCCTTGCGGGCGTGGGCGAATTGGGTGGCACGCGGTTCGTGGGTGTCGAACACGAGCGTCCGCATGGTTTCGAGCGCCTCACCCTCGCGGTGTTCACCGCGACCGATCACACCGAGCACCATCGCGTGGGTGACCCGCATGCGACTGACGAGCGCCTCGGGCTGCGAGGTCACGAGCTTGTCGAGAGTCGCCTCCGACCAGGCTACAAAGCCCTGCGGGGGCGACTTTTTCTTGACCGGTTTCGCCTTTTTGCCGCCGCTCGCTTTCGCCTCGGCTTTGGCTGCGGCCTTCACGTTCTCGATCTCGTGTTCGGGGGCGAGCGCAATCACGTCGCCCTCAGTGTCGAAGCCCGCGCGACCGGCGCGACCCGCGATCTGGTGGAACTCGCGAGCTGAGAGCCGGCGCATTTTCTCGCCGTCGAACTTGGTGAGGGCGGTGAGCACAACGGTGCGGATCGGCACGTTGATACCAACACCCAGTGTGTCGGTGCCGCAGATCACCCGCAGCAGCCCGCGCTGGGCGAGCTGCTCCACGAGGCGGCGGTAGCGCGGCAGCATGCCCGCGTGGTGCACGCCGATGCCGGAACGCACGAGGCGTGAAAGGGTATTGCCAAACCCGGTGGAGAACTTGAAGTCGCCGATCGCTTCCGCAATTTCGTCGCGACCGGCGCGGTCGACAATACGAATGCTGGCGAGCGCTTGCGCCTGCTCGATCGCGTGCGACTGGTTGAAGTGGACGAGGTAGGCGGGGGTCTGTCGATCCTCAAGCAGCTTCTCGACGACCTCGTGGGCGGGCGCGGCCTGGTACTCGAAGTGCAGCGGCACCGGGCGTTCGACGCCGGTGACGAGCGTGGTGTCGCGGCCTGTACGACGGCTGAGGTCGTCGGCGAGGTCGGTGACGTCGCCGAGCGTCGCAGACATGAGCAAAAACTGCGTGTTGTTCATGAGCAGCAATGGCACCTGCCACGCCCAGCCGCGATCGGGCTCGGCGTAGAAGTGGAACTCGTCCATGACCACCTGGGTGATGCCACCGGCGTCGCGATCCCGAATCGCGAGGTTCGCAAGGATCTCGGCAGTGCAGCACAGAATCGGCGCGTCGGGATTGATCGAGGTGTCCCCCGTCACCATGCCAACGCGCTCGGCGCCGAACACGTCGACGAGGTCAAAGAACTTCTCACTGACGAGCGCCTTGATTGGAGCGGTATACACCGTGCGCTGGCCAGCCGCGACGGCGATGAAGTGCGCGCCGAGCGCCACGAGCGACTTGCCGGTGCCAGTGGGCGTCGCGAGGATCACGTTGCTGCCGAACGCAATGCCGAGGATCGCCTCTTCTTGCGCGGGATACAGGCGAAGCGCTTTTTCTTCCCAGGCCCACTCCTCGAACGCGGCAAACACGTCGTCAGTGTTGATCTCGCCGTCACCGATGAGTTGATCGTCGAGCAGTTGACCGAGGTTCACGCGTTCTCCGTTGTTCATGTCCCTACAACCGTACTCTGCGGGTCAGACATTCGGTCGCACGATAGCTCGGCTCATGGCTACTCAAGCGCTTGGCAGCTCCACTAAGACGGCAAGCCCGCCGCCCTTTCGCGGGGCGATCTTCAACGCGCCGTCGTGCGACTGAACGATGCTCTTGACGATCGCGAGCCCGAGCCCGACTCCCGCCTGATTCCGGTTGATGCGCTCAGTGCCGCGCTGGAACGGCTCCGTAAGCGTTGCGGCAAGCTCCGGCGATACCGCATCACCGGTGTTCTCCACGACAACAAACACGGTCGCCCCTCGCACACCGGTGGTGATCCAAATCACACCGTCCTCAGCAAGATTGTGCACAATCGCGTTGTGCACCAGGTTCGTGATGACCTGAAGCAGCAGGGCTGGGGATCCGTAGCCCACCGCCGACTGGCCCGAGATATGCAGTGCAACACCACGCTTCTCAGCAAGCGGGAGCAGCGTTTCGACCGCCTCGTCAACCATCAATGGCAGCCCAACAAGCTCGCGTTCAAAGGCCCGCTGATCCGCACGACTCAGCAGCAGCAGGGCCTCGGTCAACGCGATAGCTCGGGCGTTTACGGTGTGCAGCCGCTCGAGATCAGCGCGCACGTCTCGTTCAGAATCTTTGCGTGCGACATCCAAAATCGTTCGCGAAATGGCCAGCGGTGTGCGCAGCTCGTGTGAGGCGTTCGCGGCGAATCGACGCTGCTCGCCGACCTGAGCTTCGAGCCGAGCAAGCATCGCGTCAAAGGCGTCGGCCAGCTCTCGGAACTCATCGTCGTGTCCCTCAAGCTGGATCCGGTGCGATAGTGATCCCGTCGCAGCAAGCCGCGTTGCCGCCGTGATGCGATTGAGCGGGGCAAGCATGCGGCCAGCGAGCACCCAACCGCCACCCAGTCCACACAGCAGCAGCGCAAACAGCGCCCACCCGGCTCGCGGCACGAACTCTCGCAGCAGATCATCCCGCCCCGGCGAGAAGTGCCCGCTCTGCGCGTAGACGGCCTCTGGCGGCACATATCGCAGCAGAAACACCCACACAACCGCGAGCAGCAGCACACCCGCGAGCATCAAAAATCCGGCGTAGCTGAGGGTGAGCTTGAGTCGCACGCTCATCCCAGGCGGCCTCAGCTGCCGGTTTTCGCTAGTCTGCATGCGTTTCAGCATCCGCCCCGGTATCAATGCGGTATCCGACGCCCGCGACGGTTGCGATCAGCCAGGGTTCGCCGAGGCGCTTCCGCAGGCCCGACACCGTGATCCTCACCGCGTTGGTAAAGGGGTCGGCGTTTTCGTCCCACGCCCGCTCAAGCAGTTCTTCCGCGCTGATCACCCCGCCGTCAGCGGCGACCAGCACCTCAAGCACGGCAAACTGCTTGCGCGTGAGAGCGACGTAGCGACCGTCTCGAAATACCTCGCGGCGAAACGGGTCGAGCTTCAGCCCCGCGATCTCGCGCACGGGCGGGCGGTTGTGAGCGCGGCGACGGTCGAGCGCACGCAAGCGAAGCACAAGTTCCTGCAGCTCAAACGGCTTCGTCAGGTAGTCGTCGGCCCCAATTTCAAAGCCTGAGGCTTTGTCGTCGATCCTGTCTGCCGCGGTCAACATGAGGATCGGCATACCGCTTCCAGAGGCAACGATCCGCTTGGCGACCTCGTCGCCAGACGGGCCTGGGATGTCGCGATCAAGCACCGCAATGTCGTACTCGTTGACGCTCAGCAACTCAAGAGCCGTGTCACCGTCCCCGGCAATATCTGCCGCAATCGCCTCAAGCCGCAGGCCGTCGCGAATCGCCTCGGCCATAAAGAGCTCGTCTTCGACGATCAACACACGCATGAGTTCGATCCTACGTCGAGTGACATATCGTCAATGTATTGAAAGCCGCATACGCCCCGGCAACAGCTCAGGGAGTTGGGTTGAGGGTATGAATGGTACAACTTCCAAACTCCCCCGGTCAGCCGCTGTTGTTCTCATTAGTGGCGCGAGCCTTGTCGCTGTCATTGCGCTTGTGTTCCTGACGTTACTTCTCAAGCCATTGGCGTCCTCGGCCGTCGCACAGCAAGAGATGAATATGGCCCTGGGAGGGGCAGTACCAGCTTTGAACGGCGGAAGCGGGCTTCACGGTGGTGATCCCGAGTCGCAGGGGGAACTGCCCGACGGAGTGACCCCCGCAGACGACCAATACCCTGGAATCGCGAATCTGGATCCCGATTTGCTGCACGCACTGCGCGAGGCGAGCGCGGCCGCCAACGCCGAGGGCGTCGAGGTGTTTGTGAATAGCGGCTGGCGGTCAAGGGAATATCAGGCACAGCTCTACAGTGATGCAATCACCAAGTACGGCTCCGAAGAAGAAGCCTCGCGCTGGGTTGCGACACCGGAGACCTCCTCTCACGTTTCCGGCAGTGCCGTTGATATCGGAGACGTGGACGCCACCGCCTGGTTCTCACAGTACGGCGCCGCGTATGGCCTGTGCCAGACCTACGAAAACGAATCCTGGCATTACGAATTGAGGCCAGAGGCCGCGACCGAGGGTTGCCCTGCCATGTCAACCGACGCAGCAATGCACTGATCGGATCACGCCGGGGCCGGGCATGCCTAGACTGGAGTTCATGGCCGATCCGATCCTCTTTCACCCCATCACCGTTCGTAACCTCGAGATTCGCAACCGCCTGTGGGTCGCGCCGATGTGCCAATACACCGCCGTTGACGGTGTCGTTGGTGATTGGCACCTGCAGCACCTTGGCGGTCTTGCGCGAGGCGGAGCCGGGCTCGTCACGATGGAGGCCACCGGCGTTGTCCCAGAGGGCAGAATCAGCCCCAACTGCCCCGGAATCTGGAACGAGGATCAGCTCACCCCTCTCCGCCACATCGTTGAGGTTGTGCACTCACACGGTGCGAAGATCGGGATCCAGCTTGCTCACGCAGGCCGCAAAGGATCAACCTACCCGAGCCTTCCCGAACTCCCCTCAGGGTCAGTGCCGGTCGAGGAGGGTGGCTGGGAAACGGTCGCGCCCTCCGCGATCCCCTTCGGAGACTATGCGACACCCCGCGCCCTCGAGACGTCTGAACTACCGGCCCTCGTGAGCGCATTTGCAGCGGGGGCCGATCGCGCGGTGAGCGTCGGATTTGACCTGGTCGAAATCCACGCGGCACACGGCTACCTTCTGCACGAGTTTTTGTCGCCGCTCTCGAATAAGCGCACCGACGAGTACGGCGGGGACCTTGCCGGGCGATCTCGTTTGCTGCTGGAAATCGTGCGTGCGATTCGGGCGAACCACCCTGGGCTTCCCATCTCCGTCCGAATCTCCGCAACCGAGTGGGTTGAGGGTGGGTTTACCGTTGAAGAATCAACCGAGCTTTCTGCGCTTCTCGACGAGGCCGGCGCTGACTTCGTAAGCGTGTCTTCTGCGGCAAACGTGCCCAATGCCCCAATTCCGGTCGGCCCTTCGTACCAGGTTGGTCTCGCGGCTGCCGTGCGACGTGGCCCGCTCCCGGTTGGTGCCGTTGGGCTCATCACTACTTCCACGCAGGCCGAAGGGATCTTGGCAACGGGTCAGGCAGATGTGATCCTGCTCGCCCGACCGCTGCTCACGAATCCTCACCTGCCTATTACCTGGGCCCACGAACTGCGCGCGCCCGCTGCGGCATCGCTGGTTCCGCCGCAGTATGCACGAGCGAGGTTCTGAAGCCCCTCGGCAATGTCGGTGGCCAGGAATACACTGGGCGCATGAACGCGACGATCAATCACGCTGACCTCCTGCGGCTGAGAATGCGAGCTCAAGGGCTGGCTGGTTCGGGGGCAGGATCAAGCGCTGCCTCAGCGACAAAGTCGGGCAGTTCGCGCCTCTCCGGCCCCGAGAAAATCGCCGCGACGGCCTCTCGCATGCTCGCGATGCAGGGGCAAGACTGGAGGTCTTCGCGCTGGGCCCTCGGGGTTCGAACCCCCGGCACAACCGTCGCCGACGTCTATGCGGCGTTCAACGAAGCCCTCGTTGTTCGGTCGTGGCCCATGCGCGGAACAATCCACGTTGTCGCGGCGGAAGACATTGGGTGGATGCAGTCGTTGACCAATCACCGGGTCTTGGCTGGCGCCCCAAAGCGGCGCGCCTTCCTCGGCATTACAGACTCCCTTTTGGATCGGCTCACGGAGACCTCACTCGCGGCACTCGCCAATGGCCGCTCCCTAGACCGAGACGAACTCTCAGCGGTCTGGACGGAGGCGAGTATCGAGTGGCAGAGCGCCTGGCGCTACCACATGATCTGGTGGCTCTGCCAAAACGGTCTCACGGTATTCGGGCCGCAGCTAGGAGACAGTGAACCCCGGCTGGTTCTCGCTGAGGGGTGGATCCGAAATCCCCGATCGCTCAGTGGAGAAGAGGCCCTCGCGGAACTCACCACCCGCTATGCCGCGGCTCGCGGTCCGATCCGGCGCAAAGACCTCGCGTGGTGGAGCGGGCTCACGCTGCGCGAAACGGACCGGGGGCTCGCGCTTGCCACGGAGGCGGGGCGGCTGGTGCCGGTCTCGCTGGCGGACGATGCTGACACGCTGTGGGTCGAGCCCGAGTTACTCGAGAGTGTTGGGCAAGCCTCGACTACCGCCGGCTGGCATCTGCTCCCCGCGTTTGACGAGCACCTGCTCGGGTACACAAATCGCGACGCGCAGCTTTCACCTGAGCACTTCGAGCGCATCGTGCCCGGCAAAAACGGCATGTTTCTCGCGACGGTTGTGAACTCTGGCAGGGTCGTCGGCACTTGGAAGCGCGGCGCCGGAAAGAAAGGGCCAGTCAACCTGACTCCCTTCCCCGGTGAGCGAGTTAAGCCAGACGCCGTGCGGCCCGAGTTTGAGCGCTGGGCGGGTTTTTATGGATTTGATGATATTCCGCTGAGCCTCGCGGATCCCCACAGCAAGCACCCCGTAGGCTAACCCCATGGAATTGGGGCTTATCGCGGTAGTGGGCGTGATTGTGCTGGTGGGCGCGTCCATCCTTGGCGGAAGAATAGGTATTGCGGCACCGCTCTTGCTTGTGGTGCTTGGGATCGGGGCAGGGTATCTACCGTTTGTGCCCGTGATAGAGATCGACCCAGAAATCATTCTGCTCGGAGTGCTGCCGCCGCTGCTCTACGCCGCCGCGGTCAACGTACCGCTCGTTGATTTTAGGCGCAATCTTCGCCCCGTCGTGGGGCTCTCGGTGCTGCTCGTCATCATCTCTGCGGTGGTTATTGGGTGGGTCATTCACGTGGTCATCCCTGATATTCCGTTCCCCATTGCGGTCGCGCTCGGCGCCGTTGTGAGTCCGACAGACGCGGTCGCGGCAACCTCGATCGGTAAGCGGCTCGGCATGCCAGATCGGGTCGTCTCTATCCTCGAGGGCGAGAGTCTCGTCAACGACGCCACGTCGCTTGTGCTGCTCAAGACAGCACTCGCGGCTGTCGCTGGTAGCTTTGCGTTCTGGAACGCAACAGGAACGTTCGCATACTCCGTTGCGGCGGCGATCCTCGTCGGCTTTGTGATGGGCCTGGTGACCGTGTGGATGCGTTCAAAGCTGCGCAACCCGGTCTACGACACGATGATTTCGTTTGTTGTTCCGTTCGTGGCGTTCATTCCGGCGGAAGCCATCCACGCATCGGGGGTTCTCGCGGTCGTTGTTACGGGCCTCTATACGGGGCACCATGCGTCTCGCAGATTCAGCGCAACCGCCCGCATGAATGAGCGACTGAACTGGCGCACGATTCAGTTCATTCTTGAAAATGGCGTGTTCCTCATCATGGGACTGCAGCTGCACACACTCGTAGATCAGGTTGGTGACAGCCCTCTGCGACTTGAGCACGTGGTGCTTATTGTGCTCCTGGTCGTGGCGGTGCTGATCATCTGCCGCGCGGTATTCATGGCACCTATGCTCCTCTCCATGCGCGGTACCTCACGGGTCTACGAGCAGCGCAGCAACGGGTTCTCTGAGATAGCGCAGCGAGTGCGCGACGAGGCCAACCCGAGCACTCGAAAACTTCGCAAGATCGAGTTGCTTGCGCAGCGCTCGAAGGCCGATCTCGTACACGAGCGCGAGCAACGATTGGGGTGGCGCGAGGGCGCTGTGCTTTCCTGGAGCGGCATGCGTGGTGTGGTCACACTCGCCGCAGCGCAGTCGATTCCGCTGGGTACCCCCTACCGTGCGCACCTGATCCTGGTCGCCTTCGGTGTGGCCGTGGTCACGCTCCTGCTGCACGGGCTCACCCTGCCCCCGCTCATTCGCAAGCTCTGGCCAAAGGGAGCCAACTCGGGTCCAAGCGCCAGCGAACTCGCCTCGCTCAGCAAAGACCTCATTGAGGCGGGCAACGAAGCTATCGATGATGCCGTCGCGAATCAGAAGAAGTCGAAGGAACCAGATCCGGCGTCTTCCGAGGCTATTGACCGCGCCCGGGCCAGTGCGCGCAACGCACTCGCTCCCATTGCACTCGCCCTCCCTGAAACCGGGAGGATCATGATCTCGAGCGAGGAAACACCGGCACAAAGCTATCTGCGCTATGCGCGGCTCGCGCTCGAGGCGCAACGAAACGCTCTGCTCGAGGAGCGCGCTATCGGTCAGTACAGCTCAGAAGCCCTGCGCACCGCGGAGCTCGCTCTCGATGCCCACGAGACCCGGCTCATGCCGCCCTCGTTGCACTAAGAGTTGCCCGCTTAACTCTCCGCCCGAACCGGGTTCAGATGGTGACTGAAGACGATGCTGGTGCGCGTCGATGACACGGCGGGGTGCGCGGAGAGGTTCTCCATCACAAAATCGCGCACGTGATCCGAGTCGCGCGCCGCGAGGTGAATGATGAAGTCTTCGACACCACCGAGGAAAAAGAGCTGCATGACCTCGGGAAGTGCCCGGAGTTCGTTGCTCATTTCGGCAATGCGCTGACGCGCCCCGGATCGAACGGTGACACTCACGAGCACCTGCAGCTCGAGGCCCATTGCACGTGGATCGACGGTCGCGGTAAACCCGGTGATAATGCGGCGAGAAACCAGGTTGCGCACTCGCGCAATACAGGTTGACGCAGCGACTCCCACACGGTCGGCGAGCTCCGCATTCGTAATGCGACCGTTCGCCTGCAATTCCTCAATAATCTTGCGGTCGATTTCATCGAGTTCGACATCGAGGCGCAGATTCTTCGAAGCTTCAGACACCAAAACCCACCTTCCGCTAGCTTTCAACTCATAATCTAGACGAATTCCGAAGAGAATTCACCTTTCCACCACGGAATACGAATATACTGCACAATCAGTACGTTCTCTCGCGCGCAATATCGATTACGCTGTTGGTGCCGCGAGCTAACGCTCGACTATCCACATTTCGCGACTTCTGTTTGGAGCACAACATGCGCGTCGGTATTCCCACCGAGATTAAGAACAATGAGAACCGCGTGGCAATCACGCAGGCCGGTGTCCACGAGCTCGCTCGTCGCGGCCACGAGGTCTTCGTCCAGGCTGGCGCCGGACTCGGATCCGCCATCACCGACGCCGAGTACATTGCTGCTGGCGCAAAGATCGTCGAGGGTGCAGACGACGTTTGGGCGCAGGCCGACATGATCCTCAAGGTCAAGGAGCCCATTGCTGCTGAGTACAGCAAGCTGCGCAAGGATCAGGTGCTCTTCACCTACCTGCACCTCGCTGCAGACAAGACCCTGACCGAGAAGGTTCTCGAGTCGGGCACCACCGCCATCGCTTACGAGACCGTGCAGCTGCCCAGCCGCGGTCTGCCGCTGCTTGCCCCCATGTCTGAGGTCGCTGGTCGTCTCTCGGTGCAGGTTGGCGCTTACAGCCTCATGAAGGCCAATGGCGGTCGTGGCATCCTTCTCGGCGGCGTTACCGCAACCCGCCGCGGCAAGGTTGTTGTTATCGGTGGCGGCGCCGCCGGTGAGCAGGCAGCTCGCATCGCCTACGGCATGGGTGCAGAGGTGACCGTCATCGACATCTTCATCCCCCGCCTGAAGCAGCTGGAGGACGAGTTCAACGGTCGCATCCAGACCCGCACCTCGAACGCTCACAACATCACCGAGGCACTCAAGGAAGCGGATCTCGTCATCGGCTCCGTACTGATCCCCGGCGAGAAGGCCCCCAAGCTCGTCACCGACGAGATGGTTGCACAGATGAAGCCGGGCTCCGTGCTCGTCGACATCGCAATCGACCAGGGTGGCTGCTTCGAGAACTCGCGCCCCACCACGCACGACGATCCCACCTTCGCGGTGCACAACTCGATCTACTACTGCGTGGCAAACATGCCCGGTGCGGTCCCCGAGACCTCGACCGCTGCACTCACCAACGCAACCCTCCCCTACGTTGTCGCACTTGCCGACAAGGGCTGGGTCGCTGCACTGAAGGCTGATCCCTCGCTCGCAAAGGGCCTCAACGCACACGCTGGTGTTATCACCAACGCTGGTGTTGAGCAGGCATTCCCCGAGCTCGCATCGTCGAGTGTCGAGGAAGTACTGGCGGCTCAGGCGTAACACGTCGCGCTTGCAGGCTTTACGTTCACGCAGCGCCTAGGCTGTACTGCATGGATTTGAAGTTTTCGTTCGGAGGGGCCTCTCCCGACCATTCTCACGATGGTCCGGGTGAGGCCCCTTCGGGCATTCCGCTCCCCTTTTCAGTCGCGCCGGCTTCCACGAGCAGCGTGCTCGAGGTGCAGGTGCGTTGCACCGACTCGGCAGTGTTCGCCGAGGCGCTCTCTGGCGACGGGGTCACCTACGGTCGAGCCGAGGTTGACGAGGCGGATCGGGATCCGCGCGCGCTGGCACGCGCTGCGCAGTCGGCGGTGGCGCGCGTTGTCGCCGAGCTGGAGGGCCCGCTTGCTGAGTCAGTCACCGCGATTGTGCTGCAGCTTAACGGCGCAGAGTCGCGGATCATCGAGGAGCTTGGGTTCGAGGCAGCTCAGGATCCTGCACTCGCTCTCACCTCCGAGGCCTTCCAACGCCGCACCGGTGTCGCCTTGGGCACGCCCGTGCGCGCTGCGTAGCTGAGTCGGCAGCTTCTCTGCTCAACACAGGTCTAAGGCCGCCTGATGTGCACCCAGCCTGCACATCGCCTGCGAGCGCCAGATGGCCGCCGCTCACCTGACGAGAGTCCAGCTTACCGACGAGCGGCCCCCTTACCAGCGCGTTGGAAAGGGGGCCGCTCGTCGACTATCTGGACACTCGCCGATATCTGTATTTACCATCCACACCAATCACCTGCGCAGTAGAAGGTCAACAATCATCGACAGACGTTACCCCGCATTCTGAAAGCGAATGATGCGGTCGAGCGCTTCGGCCACGGCGGCCTCACCCGCGGCGTAAGACAGCCGCACAGCTTGCTTTCCGGCGACAGGATCGAAGTCGACACCCGGGACGATCGCGACGTTTGCGCGCTCCAGCAGCGCCCGGGCGTAGTCAACCGAGTTCTCGAAGCGCGCGAGCTGCGGCCCGAGTTCTGAGTAGTAATAGAACGCGCCGTCTGACGGTGCGGCCGTGCCCCAGTTCAGTTGCGGGGCCGCATCAAGGATGAGTGCCCGCGCCCGCGCGAAGCCCTCAACGATCTGGTCTCGCTCGGCGTAGGTTTCGGGCGTGAATGCCGTCAGCGCGAGTTCCTGCGCAGGAGCGGGTGGGGAAAGCGCAAAGTTCGACGCGAGCGCCTCCAACGGTGCAACCAGGTCCTCCGGCAGAATCGCCCAACCGAGACGCCAGCCGGTCATGCCCCAGTACTTTGAGAACGAGTTAATGACGATCGCCTCGGGCTCCACCGAGAGCACACTCGTTCCCCTGGGGTCGGGTGATCCTGGCTCGGGGAAGGTGATGCCGTGATAGATCTCGTCACTGATGAGGGGCACGCCTCGTGCACGACACCACAGGGCGAGCCTCGCGAGTTCTTCGCGCTGCAGCATCGTGCCGGTCGGGTTGGCGGGTGATGCGATGATGAGACCCGCGAGTGATCCGTGTTGCTGGACTGCCTGGTCGAGCAGTTCGGGGGTCGGCTGGTAACGGGTCTCGGGGCCCGTCGGGATCTCAACGACCTGCACCCCGAGCGCCGTCAGAATGTTGCGATACGCGGGGTAACCGGGGCTCGCGAGTGCGACCCGGTCTCCGGGGTCGAACGCGGCGAGAAACACGAGTTGAAATGCGCCGGAGGAGCCTGTGGTGACCGCGACGGTGGTCGGATCAACATCGAGGTCGTACCAGTCGCGGTAGTGGCCCGCGATCGCCTCGCGCAGCGGCATGGTGCCGAGTGGCCCCGTGTAACCGGCGGGCTTGATCGAGCCCGGCACGGGGCGAGCACTCGGCTCACCCGCGCACAGCGAAACAACGTCGTGACCGTCGGCCCGACGGTTCGCGATCTCGTCGGTGATGCGCATAACCTCAAAGGCCGGGATGTGTGATCGCTTCGAAGCTGTCATTGCCTGTACCGCCACCGCGGGGGCGGGCAGGGTGCGAGACGGAGGAGTTTTGAAGGGACCACCTGGTTTTGCCATACCCCCACGCTAGCCGGAAACGCGGGTTCGCGTCGAAGCATCAATGTGACGCAAAAAGATGATGAGCCACCCGAAAATGATTCCTGCCGCCACCAGCTCAAAGGCGGCGAGGTTGTAGTACTGGACCGGCCAGAACAAGATAGCCGAGACGGCAATGCCGATGAGGCAGACATCAGAGAACAGCAGGAACGTTCGTGAGAAGCCGTCGAGCAGCCAGCGCAACCCGATGAGAAGCACTCCGAAGACCACGGCCATGCCCGTTGCGAAGGAATTGTGCACCAGCACACTTACATTGACCGGCACCGTGCCGACACCCGCGAGGCAAGCCCCAATCGCAACAAATGACCAGCCAACCACACGAATATTTCGCGTGCGGCTTGGCGGCGCGCCCTCCGCCCAGGTCTCAAGCGCCGGGGCCATCAGGGTCGCGAGCGAGGCGAGCAGCAAGCCGCTCACAATCAGCGTTGCGTTGAAGATCTTTCCGCTGAGATCAGTTCCCACCCCGAGCTCACTAAAGTGCAGCTTCCACCACTGCGCATCGGAGGTCGTGAGCATCGCCACAACAACCCCGCCCGTCATAAACACCGCAAGCAGCGTCGAAAGTCGTGTGGTGGTGATGTCGCCAGCCGAGAGTGTTGTTGCGTAGGCGGTTACGGCGCAGAGGATCGTCACGATCATGGTGCTCGTGAACACATCAAGCTTCAGCCCCGTAAACCCACGCACAAGCACGGCGTTGGTGAGGCCGACCACCAGCAGCGCAATGCCACCGTGCACCAGCGAGATCGACACAACGTTCACCACACGTTGAATGCGGGCAGACATCGGTGAGGATCCGGGAAGGCTCGGGAGTGGGAATCGTGTGTGTTCGATCGCAGCCGCCGTCATTGCCGTGAGCGCTGCCAGCAGCATTCCAAGCGTGCCGGGCGACACCGGACCCCACAGCGGAACGTCTCCGTAAAACACGATCAACCCGACTATGGCCGCGGCAATCGCTGCGATGAGCGCGGCGGACATTGCCCGCACTTCGCGCTGCGCCGCTGGCGCATCGCGAAGGTGATCCTCTCCCGGGTACAGCAGTTGAAAAAGGCTGTCGGTTGCGCGGCGAATTCTCAACCTCAGTGTCGGCATGGCTTTAGTGTATGGTCTCGGCTGGCGGGGCTTGGGCGATTCCGCGCTCGGTGAGTCGCAGGTACCCAGAGAGCGCGGCTACGCCTTCCGAACTCGTGGGTAGGCCGTCTCCGAGCCTTTCAGACGAGACCAGGTGGGCGGCCCACTGTGCCCTGCTGATTGCCACATTCAGGCGGTTCCGCATGAGCAGGAACTCAAGCCCCCGCGGCACGTCTTCCGCACTCGACGCGGCCAGTGTGACAATTGCAATCACGGCCTCTTGCCCCTGAAACTTGTCGACGGTGCCGACCCGAACCTCACCCAGGCCCGCACCCGCGAGCGCTTGTGAAACACACTCGACCTGGGCGTTGTAGGGCGCCACCACGATGAGATCCTGCTGGGTGAGCTGACGAGGCATGCTTCCAAGCTCGTAGAGAGTACCGCTGAGCGCTTCCCGGGCGATCCGCACCACTTCCGCGGCCTCCTCGACGGAGCTGGTCGAGTTGCCCTCGTGCTCAACGGGGTGCCAGCTGAGGCCAGCGGCTCCCGCCCCCTCGACCATTCGGTGGGAAGCCGTTGGGTGCGCGTGCAGGCGCCCTTCATAAGCGAGCTCGGAGACCACCTCTGCGAGTTCAGGCCGCATGCGACGTGTTTCAGCGAGGAAAAAACCGAGCTCTTCAGGGATCGTCTCGTGCTCACCGAGCAACCAGCCGAGAGCCGAGGTGTCAACCGGTTCGGGGTGGCTACCCTGTGATACCTGGGGCAATTGCTGCGGATCACCGAGCAGCAAGAGTCTCTGCGCGGCAACCGACGCAGCGATCGTCGGGGCAAGCGAGAACTGGCCCGCCTCGTCGATGACCAGCAGGTCGAGCTCCTGGCGAAGAACGCGCGTTTGGTTCGCAAAGTCCCACGCGGTTCCACCGACAACGCAGCCAAACCCACTGCGCGCGTGCTCCGCAAGAAACGCAGCCTGTCCATTCCGCGCAAGCACCGTATAGCCGGGCTGTGGCGCTCCTTCAGTGAGCGCTCCCCCCTGCGGCACCTTGGCAGTATGCTCAGCTGCCAACCCCGCTTCTACAACCCCATCGAGCACGTTCTCTACAACCCTGTGGGACTGCGCGACGACGCCGATACGCCAACCGTGATCTTCGACAAGCGTCTTGATAACTTGAGCGGCGAGATAGGTCTTCCCTGTTCCAGGCGGTCCCTGCACTGCCAGGTAGCTACGGTCGAGTCGAAGCAGCGCCGAAATGACCGCGGCGATGGGATCGTCTTTTTCGTCAAGCTTCGCTGTTCCGTCTGGCCGGTCGCGAAGCCGTGGCGGGGTGCGACGCATAAGGTCGACCACCGGGTCCGCAGGAAATTGCCCTCGCTGCAGTGCCGCCGCCAGCGCAGAGCCCCACTCCTCGATCGCACCGCGCTGCGCCCCCGCTGGAGGGGGTGGTCCCGGCACGAGGGCGGTCGGGAGCCTGTCGTAGCTTTCAATGCCGCCGGCAAGCATTTCCTCAACGGTCACGCCGTCATCGTGACGGTCAACAATTTTCACCCGTCGTGTACCCCGGGATCCGGGTTCCGCTCCGGGCTGCGGGAACGGAGACGGGTACTCGTACAGCAGAAACGCGTCAGCGCCAATCTTGAGGTTGCTCCCCGGGGCGATCTCGCCTCGCAGTCGTAGCCGTCGTCGTTCAACTCGCGCCCGCATGGGCAGGTACCAGTCGGCAACCACCCTGCTCATGCCCTCATCAACGATCAACACGTCACGGGTATCTGCCCAGTCTTCGACGGGGTCAATGAGGCGTGCGAAGTGCGCCCACCAGAAGGACTTCTGCTCACGCTGGTGATAGTCGATCGCACTTGCGGCGAGCGCGGCCGCTTGTCGATCTCGCGGATCCTGTGCCGTTTCCGCGTGCTGGGTGAGCGCCTCGGCTACAGGAGAGAGTTCAAGTCGTGGCGCTTCCGCCTCTGCGATTGTCTCTACCGGGTACGGTGCAATGCGATGCTCTGTGGCGAGCGTCAGCATCCAGTCGCGCAGGCGAAGCGTCGAGACGCAATCGTAGCGGTTGTAATCAGCGATGGCGTCGAGGCGATGCTGCCCTTCAGCGCGGGTTGTGGGGTCGGCGGCACTGAGCTGAGCCATGGCCTCCGCATACTCAGTGACGGACTGCGCGGCACTCGTTACCCCCGCCTCATCGCGCAGCTCGGCTCCCATGTAGAGGGGTTCAAGTTTCTTAATGGAGTACGAGCGGGACCCCACCCGCAGCGCGCGCCGCACGATGGGATACAGATCAACAAACACGTGCTCGCGCAGCAGCTGATCTACCTCAGCCTCGCCCACTCCGTGACGCGCTGCGAGACTCAGCAGATGCGTGCGCTCGTAAGCTGCATAGTGGTAAATCTTCATCGCTGGATGCTGCGCGCGTCGCTTACGGACAAGTTCGAGGAACTCCACGAGTGCCTGCTTCTCGGCGTCAAGCGTGTGCGCCCAGAGCGCCGTGAACCGCTCACTCGCATCCACCATTCCGAAGAGGTAGTCGATGCCCCACCGGGCCGATCCTTCAGCTCCCGGCTCTCGATACATTGGGTCGCCCTCAAAATCGAAGAACAGGTCACCCGGATCAGGTGCGGGGATCGCAGCGAGCGCTGCCGGGTCAAACACTTGAACAGGCGGCGCTTCCCCGGGAAGCGCGGCAAGTTGCACTCTCGCTTGTTGAGAGAGCCGCTCTACTACCTGCGGGTGCAAGCCAGAAATCTCGGGTATCTCACCGTCTGCGATCGTCGCCACGGCGTCGATGATGCGGTAGCCCGCGGCAACGAGTGCGTCGCGCTGGACACTGCGAATCCCCGCTATCAAGAGCGGATCGCGTGCGCGTATTATCTCCGGCTCGCACACCTCGCAGCGGCCACAAGCAAATACGCCGTCGGCACCCCACGAGATCGGCTCCGCACTCTCGCGAGTGCCGTCGCTGCCAGTTACTCTCGCGCGATCGAGCAGAATGTCGTGAAGCCGGCCTCTACGACTTCTGAACACCGGGGAGATATCTGCCAGGCGGTGCCGCGACCTGGCACCGTCTCCAAGAATGAGTGTTGTCTCAGGGGCGGCGCGCACGCCGACGCGTTCCAACTGCTCCGCATACGCCGCGAGCTGCATCAGAGCGGTGACCTTGGCTCGCCTCGCAAGTTTTGTGTCTTGCACCTCATACGCACCATCTGGCATGCGCTGCAAGAAGTCAGCGAAGCCAATAAAACCAATAGCGGGATCTCCCGTCAGCAGGTCGGCCGCACGCTGTTCTGGGTCAAAAAACGTCGCCTGAAACACGATGTCGGCGCCGCCAGTGAATGCGGCTATGGTCGCTTCTGCTGCTTCGAGGAGATCGCTCTCAGCAGTTCGCCGTTCTGACACCGGGATTTCTACAACGCCGCCCGGCTGCCCGACAGCCCCCTCGCCAAATTGCTCGCGATAGCTCTGGAGCACGCGCTTTTCATGCTCGTCGCCAAGGCCAGCTGCTCGCCTAAGCATTGGATCGTCATCGGGCGGAACCTCGACGTCTCGACCAAATTTCACATCGACTCGGCGCAGGAATGCAAACTCACACATGCTCGCAGCAGTGAGGTCACTCGCGCTCGTCATGAGCCGAATGCCGCCGTCGCTGTGTTGCTGTATGAACATGCGTGATCCTCGTTTCTACCGACAACTTGCACTACGAAGAGACTATGCCCGCCCTCAGACATTGACGGTCTTCGCACTAGATAACTCATCGCAGCACTTGCGATTGGGGGTGCACTGCGCGCTAGGGTGGAACGGACGCGCGTCGATTGACCAACCGGGAGGTGTGGCGTGATCGAGTTTGAGCACGTTTCAAAGGCATACGCTGACGGCACCGAAGCTGTCAGTGACTTTTCGGTCACCGTGCCTTCTCGCAAGACTGTGGTCTTTGTCGGTTCATCTGGCTCGGGCAAGACCACTCTCTTGCGCATGGTGAACAGAATGGTGGAACCCACCGCGGGGCGGGTGCTCATCGACGGCGAAAACGTGCGGGATCGCGACCCGGTGCAGCTTCGACGCTCGATTGGCTACGTGCTGCAGCAGGGTGGTTTACTCCCCCACCGCACAGTCATTGACAACGTTGCGACTGTGCCCGTGCTTGAGGGTAGATCGCGCGCAGAAGCCAGAAAAGACGCTCGCGAGCTGCTTGAGCGCGTCGGCCTCGATCCCGCACTGGGAAAACGGTACCCGCCTCAGCTTTCAGGCGGCCAACAGCAGCGAGTTGGCGTGGCACGCGCCCTCGCGGCTGACCCCAATATCTTGCTCATGGATGAGCCATTTGGCGCTGTCGATCCGATTGTTCGACGCGAGTTGCAGCGAGAGCTGATCCGGCTCCAGTCGGAACTTGGCAAAACGATCGTGTTTGTGACCCACGATATTGACGAGGCTTTTTTGCTCGGCGATGAGGTCGTGGTGATGCGCGAGGGCGGGCGGATCGCGCAGCGTGGCACGCCAGCAGAGATTATGGCGAACCCGGCAGACAGCTTCGTACGTGAATTTATCGGAGCGGATCGCGCCGAGCGACGACTCAACACACTCGAGGTGGATGGACGTCAAATTGCGGTCGATGAAGACGGCCGCGCAGTTGGAGTGCTGAACTCGTGAGCTGGTTGCTTGAAAACTGGCCTCGGGTTGTCGAACTCATGGCCGATCACCTCCGCCTGAGCCTTCCTCCGATTCTGTTTGCAACACTGATTGCCGTTCCCCTGGGCCGACTCGCATTTCGGCGCCCAAGAATTGGCGGCCCGCTTCTTTCCACGGCCGCCCTCGCATACTCGATCCCAGCCCTGCCGCTTCTCATTGTCATTCCTGTGGCGCTCGGTGTCCCCCTCCGTTCTTGGCAAAACATGGTGGTTATGCTCACCGTGTACGGTGTTGCTCTTCTCGTGCGCTCAGCAGCCGATTCGTTCGCCTCGGTTGACCCAAAGGTGCGCGAAGCGGCGGTCGCGATTGGGTACTCGCAACCTGGGCTGTTTTGGAGGGTTGACCTGCCTCTCGCGCTGCCCGTTCTTATCTCGGGTGTTCGAGTTGTCGCGGTTTCAACCATCAGTCTGGTGACGCTCGGAGCACTGATTGGTGTGTCGAGTCTCGGAACGCTGCTCACCGACGGATTTCAGCGCGGCATCGCCGCAGAAGTCTGGGTTGGCGTCTTGGCAACGGTTGCGCTTGCGCTGGTGTGTGACGTGCTCATCATCGCGCTGGGCAGGGGGCTCTCGCCCTGGGCCCGGGCGCTCCGGTCCAAGCGCGGCCCACGGTCGCGCGCCGGTTCAACAGTCCGATCGCGAGTCGCCCAGTGAACCTCTTCAGCGAGACTCTCGCGTGGCTCTCCGACCCCGCCAACTGGGCCGGGCCCAGCGGGATACCCACCCGACTGGGTCAACACCTCGCGATCACCGCAATCGCGGTGCTCCTTGCCGCGGTGATCTCACTTCCGGCCGGTGTGCTCATCGGCCACACTCGCCGCGGCGCAGGGTTCGTGGGTGGGCTTACCGGCGCCGCCCGCGCCCTGCCAACGCTGGGTGTGCTGACGCTCCTGGGACTGGCGTTCGGGATCGGTCTCGCTGCGCCACTTCTCGCGCTCATTGTCCTCGCGATCCCCTCACTCCTAGCCGGGGCGTACGCGGGGGTGCAGTCAGTCGATCCCACGCTGCCCTCCGCTGCTCGAGCGATCGGGTTGAGTCCGACGCAGGTCATTCTGCGCGTCGAAGTACCGCTCGCGCTCCCCATCTTGGTCGGGGGCATTCGGGCAGCGACCCTGCAGGTTGTATCAACGGCGACACTCGCCGCCTACACCGCAGATTTTGGACTGGGCCGTTACCTCTTTGCCGGCCTGAAGACAAGGGACTACCCGCAGATGCTCGGCGGCACGATACTCGTCATTGCGCTGACACTTGCCTTGGATGTTGTGCTCGCGTGCTGCCAACGGGCTGCGCAGCGGGTTCGGGATCCTGGCGGCACCTCGGGCTCGAAGAAACTCAGCGATGCAACCAACCATGATCGAACCAACACTGTTCAACACCTACACCTCCGCCGGAAGGGTTCAACTCCATGATTCGCTCCAACCGCAAACGTTCGTTCCCACTCTCCGCGGCCATTCTCGCGGCGGCAACCGCAGGGGTGCTAGCACTCTCAGCCTGTGGCTCAAGCGACCCATTGGCAACCGAGTCGAACAACGACACGAAGGCCAAGGACAGCACCATCGTCATTGGCTCGCAAGACTATTACTCGAACGAGATCATCGCCGAGATCTACGCACAGGCGCTCGAATCCGCTGATTACTCGGTTGATCGGCAGTTCAGGATCGGCCAGCGCGAGGTCTACCTGCCCGAGATCGAAGCGGGCAAGATCGATCTCTTCCCCGAGTACACCGGCAATCTGCTGCAGTACTGGGAGCCCGACACCACGGCACGCCTCTCTGACGATGTGTACGCCGCGCTGACCAAGGCCACCCCGAAGGGACTGCGTGTGCTTGAGCAGTCTCCGGCCACGGACCAGGACAGCTACACGGTCACGCAGGACTTCGCCGACAAGTGGAAGCTGAAGGACGTAGCCGACCTCTCAAACGTGACAACCCCGCTGACGCTCGGGGCTAACTCCGAAGCGGAATCGCGACCCTACGGACCAAAGGGCCTCGCAGATCTCTACGGCATCAAAGATGTCGGATTCACCCCGATCGAAGACAGCGGCGGGCCGCTCACCGTCAAGGCCCTGAAAGACGATTCGATTCAACTCGCTGTCATCTACACTGCCGACCCAACACTCAGCGCGAACCATCTTGTATCGCTCAAAGACACCAAGGGAGTGTTCCTGGCTTCACATGTCGTGCCGCTCGCGAGCGACCGTGTCGACGAGAAGGCCGCCAAGATTATCAACAAGATCAGCGCCGCTATGAGTCCCGAAGATCTCATTGCCCTCAACGGGGAAAGCGTGAACGATGAGGAATCCGCGGCGAAGATCGCTCAAAAGTGGTTGGCGGACAACAAGCTGGTCTAACTTTGAGACGGGCCCTCGCTCACAATCGTGCGAGGGCCTCAATGTCTTCAAGGAACGCAGCCTGTTCTTCGGCCGAGACCGTAGCGCGGGTCACACCGAGCGCGGCGAGATAGTCGGAGGTCGCAAGCTCGGTCGCCGAGTCGTCTTCCTGTCGCACTCCGGCACGCAGCGCGCGTGCGAGCGCATCCTGCGAGGCGCGGCGAGCAGCGTACTCGATGTCCGCGGGTGTGAGGCCTGCGCTGGCCGCGACAAGTGCCGCCACGTCAACGTCCTGGGCGATCTCGGCGGGCACATACCGATGCCAGATCGCGTTGCGCGCTTCGTCGTCGGGTAGTCCGATCGGCAGCACGTAGTCGAACCGCCCGTGGCGTAGGAACGCCGCGTCGAGTGCTCGCACGAAGTTCGTCGCGCACACCAGCAAGAGGCCCTCGCGATCCCGAAACTCCGCGACAATCTTCAGTAGCTCGTTTGTGACTCCCTGCGTGGGAGAGGGCGGATCACCGCGCCGCTGCGAGGCAATCTCTTCAACCTCGTCGATAAACACCACCGCGTGCTCCAGTTGCACGATCTGTTCAAAAGTCTCGCGCAGGGATGCGGCCATGCTTGTGACCCCGTCGCCCAGACGCGAGGGGAACACCTCAACGAAGGGCCAGTCAAGGCGAGAAGCCACGGCTTTGGCAAACGTTGTTTTGCCGGTTCCGGGAGGCCCAAACAGCATCACGGCACGCGGCGGCACTACGCCGTAGCGATCCGCGAGATCGGGTTGGGCTAGCGGCGCGACCAGGCGCTCCTCAAGCAGTTGCTTCTCGTGCCGCATACCGGCAACGTTTCCCCAGAGATGGCGCGGCAGCACTCGTCCGCCCACGTCCTTCAACAGGTCGAGTTCACGTCGCTGCACGGGCATCTGCCGTTCCAGATAACGCAGGCTGTGCCGGGTGACAAACCCGTTTGAAGTCAGCATCTCAAGGCGACTCCCCTCGGGCATCAGCACCGAGAGCGTCGACAGCCCGAGTGGCGCCATCCGCCGCTCAAGCGCATCGAACAGGGCCCCGGAGACGTTCTCTGAACGAGCGCCCTCCTCGATCCCGAAGAACACCACCCAGCCCTGTGCGTGCGCCGCACGTCCCACAGCGGCCGCGACGATCTCATCGTCCCGCACCGCGACAACCGCGTGATCTTCGCGACAGGACGCGGTGACCTCTGCGAGCGAGTAAACCGGCTGTTCCGCTGAGGTGCGCGCCTCCCACCACAGCCGCACAACTGCATCGAGATCGTCATCGTGAAATTCGCGAATGTGAATGCGTGCCATGTTTGCATCATGCCAGACACACGTACTGTAACGACAGTGCTGCACCCCGAAAATTTCCCGCACGGTGATCGGGCGGTGATCCCGAGCCTCGAAGCCGCAGGGAGATTCACAGCCCACCCATTCGAGAAACCAGCTAGGCTGGTGCGGTTGGCGTGAAAACGCCACGCGTCGCTATTCACCGCACCGCCCGCCAGCATCACAGGCCTGGGCGCCGTTCGGCCCGATCCGCGGCGAACGGATGCGCGATCCCGCGCACTCGATATTTTGCAGCGACGCACGGTGTTTGCGGTTCCGTATTCTCTAGATCGTCACAGATCCTCGGAATATTTCGAGCGTGCGCACCGTCGGCTGCTCAAGCATGAAAGGTCCCAGTGACCGAACAGACCACTCCAGCAACGCCCTCCTTCCTGGATCTCGGCGTTCCCGCACCCCTCGCAGACGCACTCGCCAAAAATGGCAAGTCTGCACCGTTTCCGATCCAGCGCGACACCCTGCCCGACACACTCGCTGGCCGCGACGTGCTCGGCCGCGGACGCACGGGATCAGGCAAGACCATTGCGTTCGGGATCCCGCTCGTTGCAAACCTCGCCGAGAACGTGGCGCAGAAGCGTCGTCCGAACAAGCCGCGGGCCATCGTGCTCGCCCCGACTCGTGAGCTCGTCACGCAGATCGCGGAGACCATCAAGTTTCTGGCTGATCCAGTTGGCGTACGCGTCACGACCATCTTCGGGGGCGTCTCGCAGCGCCGCCAGGAAGAGGTGCTTGAGCGCGGCGTCGATATCGTCGTTGCCGCTCCGGGCCGCCTCGATGACCTCATGAAGCAGGGCATCGTTGACCTAGGCTCGGTCGAAATTACCGTGCTCGACGAGGCCGACCACATGGCCGACATGGGCTTTCTGCCCGTCGTCACCCGCATTCTCAACAAGACCCCGCAGCGCGGCCAGCGCCTGCTGTTCAGCGCCACACTCGACAACGGCGTAGACAACATCGTCAAGAAGTACCTGCACGATCCGATCATGCACTCGGTCGATTCGGCAGAGTCCCCCGTGCCCCAGCTCACGCACCACGTGTTTGAGGTCTCGGGCAAGTCCGACAAGGACGCACTCATCGAGGCGCTCGCGAGCGGCACCGCCCGCCGCATCTTCTTCACGCGCATGAAGCACCAGGCGAAGCGTCTTGCCAAGCAGCTGACCGCACAGGGCATCCCCGCGGTGGAGCTGCAGGGCAACCTCTCGCAGAATGCGCGCGACCGCAACCTCGCCGAGTTCGTCAGTGGCGAAGCGCGCGTGCTCGTTGCGACCGACGTTGCTGCCCGTGGCGTGCACGTCGACGGTGTGGACCTGGTCGTGCACATCGATCCCCCGGTCGAGCACAAGGCATACCTGCACCGCTCCGGCCGCACCGCCCGCGCGGGCAACGAGGGTGACGTTGTGACCCTCGTGCTGCCCGAACAGCGCGGCGAGATGAAGTCGCTGCTGCGCCAGGCCAAAATCAAGGTCACACCCCGTCACGTGAACCCGAACGCGGCGAACATCGACCCGGAGGTGCTCGCGCTTATTGGCGAGGTGGCGCCGCGCCTCGATCCCAAGGAGATCGAGCGCAAGCGTGCCGCTAACCAGAACGCTCAGCAGCGCGCTGCGGGCCATGCACCCCAGGGTGAGGGTCGCAGCCAGGGCGCTAACGCAAAGCGCAAGCGCTCGCGCGGCGGCCGCGGTGGATCAGACAATCAGAGCCAGGGCGGCCAGAGTCGGGGTCAGGGCTCCGGGCGCGGTCAGGGCTCCGGGCGCGGTCAGGGCTCGGGTCGCGGTCAAGGTTCCGGATCCGGCCAGAGCCGTAACGGTCAGGGCTCAGGATCCGGCCAAACCCGCGGTGGCCAGGGCGGCTCCGGCGGCCAGCAGGGCGGCCAGCGCCGCACCGGCCGTCGCGCGAGCGGAGGCGGATCCAGCACCGTCTACTCGACCAACAGCTAGCAACACACGCACAAACGGCCCGCAACCCACCAATCTGGTGAGGTTGCGGGCCGTTTCTGATCTGCGCGGCAAGCTGCCCACCGAGCCCGCACCCCAGCGCCGAGCCCGCGGTTCACAGCCGCAGGCTCGGCGCTGGAGCGCACTTTAGACGCAATGCCGAGCCGAACCAGGCCCGACAGCGCTACGCGTTCAGACGCTGAAACTCAGTCCAAATCTCGGCGCAGTCGTCACGGCCCTCGTCGAGGTGCTCCATGTCGAAGGCGGCGGGATCGCTGCCGTCGAGGTAGTCGCGCAGGTGCTGATCCGAGAACCCGTTGTCGGCCGCATCGACACGGGTGGAGGCGAAGAAGCACTTCGAGACTCCCGCCCACATCATGACGGCGACGCACATGGGGCACGGCTCGCAGGTCGCGTACATGGTGGTGCCCGCGAGATCGAGCGTGTTGAGCTTGGCGCAGGCCTCGCGCACAGCCACCATCTCGGCGTGACCGGAGGGATCCGTGTCGCGCAGCACGGTGTTGCCCACCGCGACGATCACCTCTCCGGAGGCGTCGACAAGCGTGGCACCAAAGGGGCCACCGGTGCCGGCTTGCATGCCCTCGATCGTGGCGTCACAGGCGAGTTTGAAGTAGTTGTCCATGATGATCTCCTAGTTACTAGATGCTAGAGGTGGGGATTGCATTCCGGCGCCCGGCAAGCAGCGTGAGGGTGTAGCCCACAAAGCCGATGATGAGGCCAGAGAAGAACGCCAGGTTGTTGACCTGAGCGAAGAACTCAATGGACGACACCCCGGGCAAACGTCCACTCATGGTGAGCACAAAGCTGATCGCCAGTACCGCGATCGCACGCCAGTTGTAAGCGGGGAGGGATCCGCGCTCGCCCCCGCGGTAGTCCGCGTAGATGCCGGGGATGTCTACTCGGCGACGGCGCTCGATGAAGTACGAGGACAGCATGATGCCGACGATGGGCCCGAACAGCGACCCGATAATCGAGTAGAACAGGAACAGCATGTTGGTGTTCTCAACAAACTGCCACGGCAGAATCAGTGTGCCAATCACCGCGGTCAGCAGAGCACCGCGCTTCACCGTAAAGAACTTCGGCAACTGTGCGGCCAACTGCAGGCCAGCTGGCAGCATGTTTCCGAACACCACAAACGCAACAGCTCCCACGTTCATCGCGATAATCAACACCACGACCACAAACGGGTTGCCGATCGAGTTGATCGCCTCAACAAACACACCCGGGCGGTTGATGTCGAAGTTGCCGTTTGTCGCCACCTGCAGCGATGCCACAAACGAGACCGCGACCAGCGCGAACAGCAGATACGATCCGATGACACCAATCGGGAATCCGATGGCGGGCGCTCGCAGCGACTTCGCGTTGCGAGTGTAGTCTCCCGTGTTCACGATCGGGCCTGCCCAGTTCGAGACCAGCATTGAGACGCAGGTGATGAAGATGATCGGAGTCACCGGGCTATCAACCACACGCACCGAGAAGGTCTCGCCAAGGCCGCCTGCGTTAATCACGGCAAGCACCACGGCAATGACAACGAGCACGTACACGACGGGGTTTGCCCAGGTGCTGAACTTACCGAGAAATTTCTGCCCGGCGAGGAACAGACCGACCGTAATCACCCAGGTGATGACGTAAGAAATCAGGGTCGGAATCGGCAGCCCGAGGAACTCGGCGCCGCCACCAATCTGCAGGAATCCCGGGAAGATCGTGTCAAACACGACGTCAAAGGCCTGCGCAGACGAGACACTGGTGATTCCGAAGAACATGAAGCCCGCAATGATGCCGCGAATCCAGGTCGGGATCAGTGCGCCCTTGTGACCAAACGCCTCACGCACCTGCATTGCAAACGGCACCCCGTACTTTGCGGCAGCCTGCCCGTTCAGCACATACCCCACCGAAACGATCACGGCGGCGGTCAGGATCGCGCCAACCACCTGCCACGCGTTCAGCCCGAGAGCGAAGAACGTCATCACGGTGAAGTAGCTCAGAATGTTGTGGATTGGTCCCATCCACACGGTAATAAACTGCGGCACTTTCCAGGTGCGATCCATGGGGCGGATCGGCAGCACATCATCAACGTAGCCGCGCGAGCGGTATTGCTCGACGGCTTCGGCGCCCGGGTCAATCAGACCTCGGGTTTCTGTGTCTGTCATTGTGGCGTTCGCTTTCTGCGCTGGGCGCATGGTGGCGGGTCCTGGGGAGTGCTACGACCGTGCCCTGCCCGCCTGAGGGGCACGTTCGCGGCTTTGGCGGCCGACCCAGCTCTCAGAGCTAGGCGCCGGCCTCTCGCAGCTGCGCGGCGATCTCGGTAAATCCGAGCTTCTCCGCGTGCTGCAGTGGTGAGACGCCCCACTGGTCGACCATCTTCGGGTCAGCTCCGGCGTCGAGCAATATCTGTACGATCTCTTGCTGGGCCGCATCGCCCTCCCGCAAAATGATGGCCTCTAGCAGTGGAGTCCACCCGCAGAGATTTGTGTAGTTCACGTTCATGTCGGGCAGCGTTGCGAGGTAGCGCGTTAGCTCGACATACCCCTTCTCAGAGGTTGGGTGGATCCCGTAGCCGTCGAACCGGGTTCTCCGCTCAATGTCGGCGCCCGCGGCGACCATGTGACGGGCGACTTCAATGTCGTCGTTAATGCACGCCCACAAAAACGGGTTGAGTTTGACGCGGTTCTGCGCGTTGATGTCTGCACCCGCCTCGATCAACGCATCGAGAGCGTCGAAGTTGCGGGCGCGCGCCGCGATCAGGGCGGCAGAGGATCGCTGCTGCTCGGTCGTCGCCGTTGCGCTGGGATCGGCGCCGGCTGCGATCGCCGCACGCACTTCGTCGGCGGAGGCGGTTGCGACAAGCTCGGGCCACAGGGTTTCAGTCATGGGTATTCACTTTCAGGTTCGCGGGCAATTGCCCTGGGATGGGTCGAAGTAAAAGATTGTGGGCATCAACGAGGCCGGTGAGCGCGTCTGAGCCCGAGGTTGATCCGATTGCCGCAGTGGCTGCAAACGTCTCAGAGATCGCCCTCGCATCATGTTCGAGCAGAGCACGGCCCGCCGCGGCAAGGTCATGGTGGAATGAGCGCTTGCAGGCCGCGATAAGAAAGTGTCGACTGATATCCGTGGTGCGTCCAGCACCATCGGAGCCAAGCAGGAGGTCGCTCAGGCACACGGCGACTGCGAGTCGCGCATCTGCTGAGTCGGGGTGCAGGGAGAGTGTCGCGAGTGCACCAACGAGATAGTCATCACCAGACGGGGTGAGACCTATCCCCAAACCGATGAGATCGGCGATGGCCCGGCGCAGGCTGTTGAGAGGGGAGGTGGGGCGTTGGGAGAGCTGCCCGGCGAGGGCGAGGGAAAATGCCGATCTCGCGTGTTGGAGCCGAACAGCGACGGCGCGATCGAACGGGAGCTGAGAGGGGTTTGGGGTGAACGCTCCCGGAGGATCAATGCTGTAGGGAGGTTCTCCGTCGTCAAACGGATCCCGAGTTTCGAGCGCGCTCGCGGTGAGCGGTTCGACGCGACAGGTAAAGTACGTGATCCCGTGCACGTCCACCGCCAGCGCTGAGCTACCGGCGTTCCCGAGCACGACCGCATGTTCGCGAAGAGCGACGGCCTCCCCCGCGCGTACGCCCACGAAATGCCTCTGAGAGGTAATCATGGCTCCCGGTTGCGGCCGCCCGGTGCTCGCGAGCAGGGTGAGCAGCTCACCGTCGACAACGATGTTTACCGCGTGATCAAATGCGCTATGAACCGTCGTGTGAATGGCCTGCTGAGCCGCCTCAGCTAATACGGGCCGCCAGATCTCGTCGGCCACAACCGGGCGAGTTCTTGACGGGTTCTCAAACATGACGCTATGCGGTCTTTTTGACGGGTTGCTTCGCGTAGCGAATACCCTCGTCAAGCTGCGGCACAATTTCCGTGCCGATCCGGCGCGCAAGCAGGTCGTCGAGCCGGTCGAGTGGCCCAATAAGCACTCGGCCACCGGCCCGCGCCACGCGAATCGCGGCATCAACCTTCGGCTGCATCGATCCCTCAGCGAAGGGGATCTGCGAGATCGCATCGGCGGAAGCGGTGAGAATGTCACGCTGCTCGGGGGTGCCCCAGTTCTCACTCACAAAGTCGCCGTCGGTGAGCATGATGAGCATGTCGGCTTTGATGTCGGCGGCAAGCGCGGCACTCGCCGCGTCTTTGTCAACAACGGCCTGCACACCAACGCGCCGCCCCGATCCCTCTTCTTTCACGGGAACACCGCCGCCGCCAACGCAGACAACAAGGCTGCCCGCCTCGAGCAGACGACTCACGAGTGGTGCCTGCACGATTGACTGCGGAACGGGTGAGGGAACGACACGACGGAAGGCGTCGCCGTCTTTAGCGATGGTCCAGCGGTACTCGGCCGCGGCTTCGGCCGCGTCGTGCGCCGAGTACTGTGGGCCGATGAGTTTGGTGGGGCGGTCGAAAGCCGGATCGTATTCGTCAACCACGGTTGTGGTGAGGATCGCTGTCACCTCTCGTTTGCCGCCGAGTGCGTTCGAGAGCTCCTGCTGCACAACGTAGCCGATCATGCCCTGCGTCTCGGCGCCGAGGATATCGAGGGGGTAGGCCGCGACATCCTGGTAGGCCAGATTCTGCAGCGCGAGCAGTCCAACCTGCGGGCCGTTGCCGTGGGTGATGACAACCTCGTTTTCGGTGGCGAACTGCGCGAGCGCGGTGCAGGCCTCGCGCACGTTCTTACGCAGGTAGTCGGCAGTCATGGGCTCGCCACGTTTGGCGAGTGCATTTCCTCCGAGTGCGACGACAGCGCGCATGGGCTTCCTCCTCAGGCACCCCGGGGTGGGGATCCAAACTCCAACATTCGTGGAACACCCTCAGCCTAGCAGGTTTTTGTATACCAAAGATTGCGCACATCGCCACAAATTGCGCAAAACACGTCGCTTGTTCCATTTTTGGCATACCATTAGCAATAAGGACGCACACCCCTGCGATCCTCTCTGGAAAGGAATCCGATGAGCCGGCACATCAGTATTCGCAAGAACACCTACCTTGATTCGGTCTCGCTCATGTCCATGAGCACAAAGGCAAACGGCGTCGATGGCGTCTCGCAGGCATTTATTGCCATGGCGACGCCGATGAACAAGGAGGTGCTGGCCAACCTCGACATCACGGATGCCGCGATCGAAGAGGCGAAGCCGAGTGACCTCATGATCATCGTTGACGCGGAAGACGCGCTGCTTGAGAGCGCGATCACCGCGGTCGATGACATCATCGCCCGCAAAAACGACGGCGGTGCAACTGCCTCCGAGACCCGCTACCGCACCCTCGACAGCGCGTTTGAAGCCGCTGCCGATTCAAACTTGGTACTCATCTCAGTGAACGGTGCATTCGCGGCTCGCGAGGCTCGTAAGGCCCTGAACGCCAACAAAAACGTCATGATCTTCTCTGACAATGTGTCGGTCGAAGACGAGCTCGAGCTGAAGCAGCTCGCTCACGAAAAAGGTTTGCTCGTGATGGGACCCGACTGCGGCACCGCAATCATCAACGGCACCGGGCTCGCCTTCGCAAACGCCGTGCGCCGCGGCTCCATCGGTGTTGTCGGGGCCTCGGGCACCGGCAGCCAAGAGGTCTCGGCGCGCATCCACGATTTCGGCGGCGGCATTTCGCAGCTGATCGGCACGGGTGGCCGGGATCTCTCGACCGAGATCGGCGGCATCTCAATGATCGATGGCATCCGCGCACTCGATGCCGATCCCGAAACCAAAGTTATCTTGATCGTTTCGAAGCCGCCCGCCGAGGAGGTCGCCGAGAAGGTGCTCGCCGTTGCGGGCGCCGCGTCGAAGCCTGTCATCGTTACCTTCCTGGGCTCATCGCGCACCGAATCGGGTTACGACAACGTGCGCATCGTGCAGGGCACCAAACCCGCAGCACTCGCGGCGGTTGTTGCGAGCGGCATCGATGAGTCCACACTCGACCTGCACCCGCTCAACCTTCCCCTGATCGCGGAGGTGCGCGCGAAGCTCGCCCCCGAGCAGCGCTTCATCCGCGGACTCTTCTGCGGCGGAACGCTCTGCGACGAGGCCATGTTTGCCGCAATCGAAAAGTTCGACAACGTCTACTCGAACATCCAGAAGGATCCGGCTCGCGTTCTCGGCGCGACCGATCCGTCGCGGGAGCACACCTTCCTCGACATGGGTGACGACGATTTCACGAACGGACGCCCGCACCCGATGATCGATCCGTCCCTGCGTTTGAAGCGCATCGTTGAGGAGGCGAAGGATCCCTCCGTGGGTGTCATCGCCATGGACTTTGTGCTCGGCTACGGTTCACACGAGGATCCCGTTGGGGTCACTATCGATGCGATCACCGAAGCGAAGGCCATCGCGGCAGCCCGCGGTCAGCACCTCGAAATTCTCGGCTACGTGCTCGGCACCGACCTCGACACCCCGGCCATCGCTGAGCAGGTTGCACTGCTTGAGGCCGCAGGCGTCACCATTTCTTCTTCCTCCACCAACCTGGGCCTGCTAGCCCGCGAATTCGTCGCCTAAGGAGCATCAGATGAGCATCAACGATCTGTTCGCCAGCACCCTCAAGCCAGTCAACCTCGGCCTGGACATGTTCGCCGACGACCTGCGCACGCAGGGCGCCGACCCCGTTCTGATGGACTGGACCCCGCCCGGCGGCGGCGATCCCGAGGTCATCTCGGCGCTCTCCCGCCTCGAACGCCCCGAACTCGCCGAGAAGATCGACGCTGCCAACCAGGTAGCACTCGATCGCATTCTGTCGGCGCAGCCCTTCCTTGAGGGGTTCGGCCAGGCCATCGACACGGTGCCCGGCATGACAAAGAAGACGATCTTGCACGCGGGCCCGCCGATTGAGTGGGAGCGCATGTGCGGCCCCATGCAGGGTGCGGTCACCGGGGCGCTCGTATTCGAGGGCCTCGCAAAAGATCTGAGCGAGGCCGCTGAACTTGCCGGATCAGGCGAAATCACCTTCTCCCCCTGCCACGAACACCAGTCGGTCGGTTCGATGGCCGGTGTCACGAGCGCGAGCATGTGGGTGCACCAGGTCACGAACCGCACGCACGGCAACAGGGCGTTCACGAACCTCTCCGAGCAGCTCTCGAAGATTCTGCGCTTCGGCGCCAACGATCAGTCGGTCATCGACCGTCTGAACTGGATGCGCGAGGTGTTCGGCCCCATGCTCTCCGCGGCAATGGAGCTCAACACCGACGGGATCGACCTGCGCCTGCTGCTGTCGCAGGCGCTGCACATGGGTGACGAAGCACACAACCGCAACGTCGCCGGCACGACGCTACTGATTCAGGCGCTCACGCCGTACATCGTCGAGACCGACTTCTCGACGAAGGAGAAGCGCGAGGTGTTCGACTTTGTCGCCTCGTCCGACTACTTCTCTGGCCCCACCTGGATGGTGACGGCGAAGGCCGCCATGGACGCGGCAAACGGCATCGAAAACTCGACCGTCGTCACGGCGATGGCCCGCAACGGTGTCGACTTCGGCATTCGCGTCTCGGGCACCGGCGACCAGTGGTTCACCGGCCCCGCGCAGCAGGTCGTTGGCCCCATGTTCGCGGGCTACACCCCGGCAGACTCGGGGCTCGACATGGGTGACTCCGCGATCACCGAGACCTTCGGCATCGGCGGCTTCGCCATGGCCGCGGCTCCGGCAATCGTCGCGCTCGTTGGCGGCACTGTCGACGACGCGATGAACTACTCGCGCACTATGAACGAGATCACGACGGGCAACAACTCCAACGTCACGATCCCGGCACTCGACTTCATGGGGGTACCCAGCGGCATCGACGTGCGCAAGGTGATGGAGACCGGCATCCTGCCGCTCATCAACACCGCTATCGCCCACAAAGATCCGGGAATCGGCATGATCGGCGCGGGCATCGTTCACCCGCCCGTCGAGGCCTTCCAACAGGCGCTCGTCGCGCTCTCCGAGAAGATCGCCTAGACACCGTGTCATTCTGCGTGAGCTTGCGAGTCGCAGAATCTACCCGGTCAAAGCTGAACCTTCAGTTAAAGGCAGCCTGTCTTGCGGTAGATCCTGCGACTCGCTGCGCTCGCGCAGGATGACACAATTACGCTATTCAGCCTCAAGCTTCCGCTTCACAATCGGCATCGTCTCGTAGCGGCTGTGCTCAACGTGCGCCAGCGCCAGCGCCGCAGCGCGCTCGACCTCACCGGCAACAATGGCGGTGCACAGGTCGTGGTGCTCGTGGTGCAGGTGGCGCTCGTCACGCTCCGTGACGATGTGAAACAGCCGCTGCGTGCGAGCCCGCACAGGCACCATCAGGGTCTGCAGCAGGCTGTTGTTCGAGAGTGTCACAATCCCGTCGTGGATCGCAGCCGTCGCCTCGGCAATCTCATCTCCGTCGCCGCGGGCGATCACGGCCTCGGCCTCTTCGAGTGTCGCCATCAGCGCCTCGCCAGAGCCCCCGCCGGCGCAGTACTCCGCGGCGAGCCGCGCAGCGAGCACCTCAAGCGAGCGCCGCACCTCAAACAGTTCGACGATCTCTTCAAGCTCCATCGGAGCCACCACCACACCCCGTCGGTGATTGCTCTTGATGTAGCCCTCGGACTCGAGGCGCGGAAACGCCTCGCGAATGGGAACACGCGACACCTGCAGCTGCTCGGCAAGTTCGCGCTCGCGGATCCGGCTGCCGGGCGGCATTGTGCCGTCAATGATGCGGTCCCGCACCCACTGGTACACAAACTCATCGAGCGCCACACCGGTCGCCGTGTCAGACGCAGGCGACGTCATCGTGCGCCTCCGATAACAACTTCCGCAAACCGCGAGGCCATCCCAGACCAGGTCTTGTTCAGTTCGGGATCAGCGGCGCGCACCCTCTCCACCACTTCATCGGCCACGAGGTTGAGCTCCGCGAGCCCCTGAGGGTCATCCGCAGCCCAATCACTCGCGGTCTGGCTCAGAGCCTCCGGGTGAAACTGCACGCCCCAGGCGCGCGGACCAACACGGAACGCCTGATTCTGGCAGCCTGCGCTCGACGCCAACAGTGTCGCTCCCTCTGGCAGCTGATCCGCCTCCAACCAGTGCCACTGCACCGCGGGCACAGTCGAGTCACTTAGTTCGCCGAACAGCGGATCTCCCGCGGCTTCGCGAGAGAACGCGACCGACTGCAGCCCGACCTCGGGCCCCTCGGGGTTCGTTCGTACGTGGCCCCCCAGTGCCGTTGCCATGAGCTGCGCACCGAGGCAAATACCGAGGGTCGGCACCTGCTGCTCAACACCGGCCGCCAGCAGGGCGCGGGTTGAGGGCAGCCAGGGCGCTTGCTCGTCGTCGGTTGGCCCCATTGATCCGCCGAGCACGATGAGTCCGTCGTAGCCGTCGAGTGTGTCTGGTACAGGTTTATCGCTCGTGGGCCCAACTCGGTCGAGTTCAACGCCGCTCTCAGTCAGGCTCGACATGAAAAGCCCGAGTCCTGCATCCGCCTGATGCACTACGACAAGCACGCGTGCGTCGCTCATACTGCGATCTCCCTCGTTTCCATTCTTTCCGCGAGCACTCGCGCACGATCAACCAACCAGCGAAAGATCGCGTGTTGCGCGGGTTCAACCGCGGCGGTGTCTTCAGGATGCCACTGTATCGCGATCAACTCAGCCGTTTCGTGTTCCAGTGCCTCGACAACTCCGTCCGGTGCGAGACCGGCGACCCGGAGACCCATTCCAACCGTCGAAATCGACTGGTGGTGATACGAAGAAACAGGCAGTGATACTGAACCCACAACTGACGCGAGCAACGAGTCAGGTTCGATCGCAACCTCGTGCACGCTGTTGCGGTGTGGACTGTCAGCGGGCAGATCCTGCACGAGTTTTCCGCCGTGCTCGACGTTCAGCAGCTGGAACCCACGGCAGATTGCAAGCACGGGGATTCCACGTTCCATCGCGGCGGCGATCATGTCGGCCTCGAACTGATCCTGAGCCGCAAAATCCGCAACGGAGGTCGCGGGCCCCGGCTCTTCTCCGTAACGACGTGGATCGACATCGGATCCTCCAGGGACCAGCAGCCCATCGAGACCGCGCAGCCGCTCGGCAGCGGGTGACGGCCCCTCGGCAAACAGCGTGAGGGGCTCACCACCAGCGCGCACGACGGAACGGAGCACGGCGGAAGACACCGCGCTGCCGTCAAAGCGCAGACCGTGAATCTGGTTTGACCACATGCCGGTCACGCCAATGCGCGGAACGCTCATCTGGCTCATTCCTCGGTCGCTGCGAGCAGCGCGGGCTCGAGCGGGAACGGCAGCAGCGGCATCCACTTGCCCCACACCGCCTTTAGCGAGCCGTCTGCGATGACCGCCTCGATCGCCACGTTGATCTCGCTGCGCAGCGCATCGTTGCCGGGCGCGACGCCGATCCCCCAGCGGTTGCCGGTGAGCACAGTGAAGGCCTCCACAAAATCGGGGTCCTCTTTGCCGAGCGGGATCATCACCACGTCATCGTCAACAAACCCGTCAATGGCGCCCGAGCGAGTTGCCTCGATCATGTCGCCGAACACATCGTCACTGGCTCCGAAGCTGACCAGTTCAACACCGGGGAAGGTCTCGGCGAGCTTCATATTGGTGGAGTTGGCGATGGCGCCGATCCTGTAGCCGTCGAGGTGCTCGGCGGCGCGGGCAGGATCGTCGGCGCGCACGATGAGCGTCTCGTTGAACACCGCGTAGGGGTGTGTGAAGTCGACGAGCGCGGCGCGCTCGGCTGTCATGCCCTGACCGCACCACACGGCGTCGGCTTCGCCGCGGCGCACCGCCGGGATCATCTCTTCCCACGGCAGCATGACCCACTCGATGTCGGCGCCAATGCGGTCTAACACGAGCCGCGCAGCCTCGGGTTCGTAACCGTCACGGGTCACACCATCGGGGCTCTTCGCGAAGAGCGGCAGTGCCTCTGAATCGATGCAGGCAAGACGAATCTTGCGGATGGTGTTGCCATCCTCAATATTGTTACTCACGGAATTGCCTCCCAGTACTGATCGAACTCCCACTGTGAAATCTGGCCGCAGTAGCGCGCCCACTCATCTCGCTTCAGTTGCAAGAAGATACGCGTGAGCTCTTCGGGGATCGCGCCCATCAGATACTCGTCCGCTTCGAATGCCTCGATCGCGCTGCCCAGGGTGTTCGGCACCACGACCCCGTCGAGAACCGCGCTCGGCTCCCCCGGGTCACCCGGGTCGAGCTGCGCTTCGAGCCCGTGCTCGATCGCGGCGAGCAGGTACAGGTGCGAGAGGTAGGGGTTGACGCTCGCATCGGGCAGGCGGTACTCCATACGGCCGTTTGCCGAAATGCGGATCGCAACACCTCGTGTATCGAGGCCCCAGTCGGCGCCGGAGGGTGCGAACTGGCCCGCGTCCCAGTACCGCTTGTAGGAGTTGACCGTTGACCCCATCACGAGCATTGATCCGGGGGTATGCAGCAGCATGCCACCGATTGCGTGGCGGGCCGTTTCGGTCGCGTGCAGTTCAACTCGACCGTCTTCGATGACGTTTTCGTCTTCACCGTCTCCGGTCACCCGCCACAGGCTGAGGTTGTGGTGGCACCCGTTGCCCATTTTGCCGTTATAGGGCTTCGCCATGAAGCTCGCCTGCAGACCGAGCTCGCGCGCGACCTGCTTGCAGATCTGACGATAGGTTGTCATGCGCTCGGCCGTCAGCTCGGCGCGGTCGTAGTCCCAGTTCAGCTCAATCTGACCGTCGTCTTCGTAGTCACCCTGAATCATGGTGAAGTCGAGGGCCTGGCCGTAGCTAATGACCTTCTTGTACACGGGACGCATCTTCTCGAGGTTTTCGACCTGGTAGGCCGGGCTCTGATCCTCCTTGGAAACCACCTCGATGCCCGGGCCTACCCAGGTCATCTCTGGTTCAAGCCCGCTGCGCAGTTCGAGGCCGGTGCGCTCGGTGAATCCGCGGTGCGCGGCTTTGAAGAGCGCGCGGGTGTCGAGCGGAATGAGACGCCCGCCGCCCTCGTCCAGGTGCGGCGGATCGTAGGCGGTGCAGAAGATCCTGCCCACCTCGGTGTCCCAGGGCAACACTTGGAAGGTCTCCGGATCCGGAAGCCCCCAGAACTCGTGCGCGTCGACACCACCACCGATCAGTTCACCCTCGCGGCTCGTCTGCAGGTCGGTGAGTGCGGTGCGGTGGAACGCGATCCCCTTCTTGAGCATGCGCTTGTAGAGCTCAGCCGGCACGACCTTCGCGACGGTGCGGCTGCCGAGCGTCGGCAGCATGTAGTAGATGTATTTCACACCGCTGTCGACGATCTTGGCGCCAAGCGCCTCGACCGTTTCGGGGCGCATGTTCGCCTCTTGGTGGCGCGAGAAAGCCGTTGTGTCGGCGAGAATCTCGCGGAGCGCGGCGCCGAAGCGCCCGCCCGAACTGAGGTCTGGCATGTGAGCCCTTTCATCGTTGGAAGGCTGGAGGTTTACGTGCGGGTCAATGGTTTGCAGCATAGTTACGCTCCTTTGCGTACCGAAAGGGTGATGGGCAGGCGAACGGGACCGTGGTTGCCGGAGTCGGGCAACCACTCGTCGCCACCGGGGCAGGTGATGTTGGTGAAATTCTGGGCGAGCAGCGGCAGTGCCACCCCCATATCGGCACGCGCGATGTAGTGCCCGAGGCAGTGGTGCACCCCTCCACCAAAGGTGTGGTGCGGCTCGCGATCCTTGGCCTGAATATCGATCTCGGGATCGGGGTAGGCCGCGGGATCGGTGCCACTCGCCATCGTAAAGAGGTGCACGGTCGTGCCCTTCTTGATGCGCAGGCCCTCAAATTCGAAGTCTTCGTTGGCCTCACGGGTTACCCAGCGAGTTGTTGGATTCACGCGAAGGGCTTCTTCGAGCGCGGGTTTGGCAAGCTCCTCCGGGTTCTGAGCGAGCAGCTCCCACTGATTCGGGTTGCGCATGAACGTTTGCAGCACGAGTCCGATCTGGTTGCGGGTGGTATCCATGCCCCCAAACAGCATCAGCACGAGTCCGTTGCGCAGCTCGGCATCCGTCAGTTTGTTGCCCGCCTCGCTGAACTGCACGAGACGCGAGACCACGTCTTGACCGGGGTTTGCCTTCCGCTCCTGGATGAGCTGATCGACAAAGTCATACAGCTCCTGAACGGCAACGTCGATCTTCTCGATGTCTTCCTTAATTTCAACGCTCAGGGCGTAGCCCACGGTGTTGGCGCGATCCGCGATGAAGGGCCAGTGCTCGTGCGACAGCCCCATCATGGTGCAGAGCGCGCGAGTTGCAAACGGCTCCGAGAAGTCGGCGACAAACTCAATCGCTTCGCCGCGCGCGACCTTCGCCTTAATGTTGTCGATCAGTTCATTCGCGAGATCGGCGAATTCAGGTTCAAGGCGACGAGCGGTCGTCGGTGAAAACGCGGGGTTCAGCAGACGGCGGATGCGGTGGTGCTCCTCGCCCTCAAGCACGAGGAGATTCTTGGCCCACCACTCGTAAAAGATTCCGCTGTGAACGCCGTGGTGATCCGGCCACTTGGCACTGCCCTGGTTCAGGCTCGGGTGCTTGAGCAGCTCGGTGACCTCTCGGTAACGCAGCACGCCGATGCCGTAGTTGGTCTTCGCGTACCAGTTGCGCTCGCGGGCATCCCGGACCGCTTCTGAGCTCATCGCGAAGTCTGGGGACGCGATGTCGAGGTACGCCGCGTCAAAGTTGGCAACGTCTGCGAGATCGATGCTGTTGGTCATCCGTACTCCTTTGTCGAATTTCCTGCCGCGTCTTCAACGACGAAGCAATTCTTGAAATAAGTTATATCTGAATGATTTAAAACGCAAGTGCAGATATGAAATTGGCCGCGAACTGAACGACTTGAGAAATAAAACATTCACACAACGAATGTTTATGGTTACAATTACGCTATTGAGATGCGGACTCGCACACCACCACACGCAAAGGAGCCACGATGACGGGCACTCACCCCCTCCACGTCGCCATCGTTGGCAGCGGCCCCTCCGGCTGCTACCTGGCGCAGTCCCTTCTGCGCAGCCTGCCGGACGCTCAGATCGTGATCTTCGATCGACTCGCATCCCCCTACGGCCTCATTCGTTACGGTGTTGCCGCCGACCATCAGCACACCAAGGCCATCACTCGCCAGTTCGAGCGACTCTTTCAATCCCCCAACGTACGCTTCGCCGGAAACATCGAGCTCGGGCGGGATCTGAGTCTTGACGAGCTTCGCGAGCACTTCAACGCCGTGGTGATCGCAACGGGTCTGAGCGGCGATCACGCACTCGGCGTGCCCGGCGACACGCTCCCCGGAGTCATCGGCGCGGGTTCACTCACCCGCGCACTCAACGCGCATCCCGACGAAACCGCAGAGCTTCCCGCGCTCGGAGATGACGTCGTGATTGTTGGTGCGGGCAACGTGGCCCTCGACCTCCTGCGTTTTCTGGTGAAGGATCGTGAGCACTACGAGGCGAGCGACATTGCAGACCCGCTCCTCGAACGCTATCTCGCCGCCCCGGCGAAACGCATCACACTCGTGAGCCGCTCTGCAGCCGCACTCTCAAAGGGCGACCCGCAGATGCTTCGCGAACTCGCGACGCTTCCTCGGGCTAATTATCGGCTTCACGAGGCATCCGAACCACTCAGTAAGGTGCCATCAGATCGAGACCTCGATCGCACCGAAACGGCGCGAGTCGCCGCCTTTGAAGAGCTCCTCTCAGCGGACCGTGACGCTCAGGGTGGCCCCGAAGTCACGCTGTGCTTTGGCATGTCGCCGCTTCGGGTGCTCGGTGACACTGCGGTCGAGGGTATCGAGCTCACCTCGGGTGAAACAGTAACGCTCGTGCCCGCCTCCGCGACCCTGACGGCAATCGGGTTTGCGCCGACGGGCGCGTTCACTGAGCTGATCACCACCCACGCCAGTAACGCAGAGATTGGTCGCGTTGAACCCGGCCTCTACCGCACCGGCTGGGCGAAGCGCGGCCCTCGCGGAGCTATCCCCGAAAATCGCGCCTGCGCCAAATCTGTTGCCGAGGAAATCGTCGCAGACACGACCTCCGGCTCACTCCCGGTTTCGGCGGCTACACTCGGTTTCGAGGGTCTACCCGCCGAGTTGCGAACACGAGCCATTGACTACAACCAGTGGCTCACGCTCGACGCTCACGAACGTGAGCTTGCTCCGGCAAGTCGAATCCGACAAAAGATTTCAGACCACGACCGCATGGTTGCAATCGCGCGAGGCCAGTCCTAGCCCGCCTCCGTTTCAATATGCGTTCTGAAGAAAGGAAGACCCCAGTGAAGTTCACAGTTCTATACGGCACCGAATCCGGCAACTCAGAGTTGATCGCCGAGGATCTTGGCGCCAAGCTTCGCGAGACTGAACTCGATGTCGAGGTGCACGATCTGCAGGATGTTGACCCCGCAGACCTCACCCCGGAGCGCTTCTACCTGGTCGTGTGTTCAACTCACGGCGACGGCGATCTGCCCAATACCGCAATCCCGTTCGCCGAGGCCTTCGACGCCGCGCTGCCCGATCTGACAGGCCTGCACTACGCCATGTTTGGCCTCGGTGACACCTTCTACGAGGCAACCTACAGCCAGGGCAGCGAGCACATTGATCGCCGCTTCACCGCACAGGGCGCCGTTCGTGTCGGCGAGTACGGCCGCCACGACGCTTCGTCGTGGGATCTCGGCAGCGACCTCGCGCTTGAGTGGCTGCCCGGTGTGCTCGAGGTGGCAAGCGAACCAGCTGCCGCGTAGGGGCGGGATCGTTCGGCGCGCTAGACGGTCGTGAACACCTTGCTCACGATGCGCCACGCGCCGTCGCGCCGCAGCAACCCAAAGTGGTTGCGAAAATTCGCGCCCAAGAACTGCTCTTCTTCGAGGATCGCGCTCGCAACGTTGCCGGTGATTTCAATGCCGTGAATGTTCGCGGTATAGGCCCCGGTAGCAGGCTCGGCTGAGCCGACCACGTTCGCGGCGAACTCCTCGCCACTCATGGTCACGTAGTCATCGCCGAGGTATCCCCACATCGTGGCGTTCTCATCGAACGCGTCGCGAACCGCTTTGGGATCGGCGGCGACACAGCCATCAACGTACTTCTGGACTGCGGCACGAACTTCTTCGGTCATGAAAACAGGCTATGCAGCGCCGCCGATGTTCGATAGTACTGGAGTGCTCGGCTGTTGCCTCAGCGCGTGCGTCAGGGCTTGCTGCCTCGCGTCCGCTCCACGAGGGCCCCAAAAATACGCTCTCGATCGGCAACGTTTGCCTCCGGCTCCTCAGGGTGCCACTGTATACCGAGCACCCAACTCGCCTCGCGATGCTGAGTGCCCTCGACAATGCCATCGTGAGCGAACGCCGTGGCACTGAGCGCCGGAGCCACCTCGGCGACGGCCTGGTGGTGCCCGTTGCGCACGGTAATTTCAGTGCGGCCGAGAATCCGCGCGATCTCGGAGTCTCCCTCTAGGCGCACGTCCTCGTGAATGAACAGCGGTGATCCTGAACCGCCGCGGTGTTGCTCCCACTTTTCGATGTCTGGGATCAGGGTGCCGCCAAAAGCGACATTGAGCAGCTGGGATCCTCGGCAGATAGCGAGCGTTGGCAGGTCCCGCGCCACCGCCTCGCGAATCAGATCGATGCAGTACTCATCTGCCCGCCTGTCGACACCGTACTCGTTCTGGGGCGGTGGACCGGTGTAACCGTAGAGCGATGTGTCGACGTCGCCGCCACCAAGAAACACGATGGCGGCGGCGCCCGCGAACACGTCTTCCGTATTCGCGAGCGCCGGGGCGGCCGAGTCGATGAGTCTCGGCTGCCCTCCCGCCAGGCGCACCGCGTCAAACGCGATGCGCGTGAACTCGTCTTGCATCTGCTGCGCGGCAGGTCCAATACCGGGAAAGGTCACCGAAACCACCATTGGAATCAGCGGACCGCCGCTGTTCGCCACGTCAGCCATCCGAACTAGCGCACAACCGTTTTGATGGCACCGCTCGCGTCACCCGCTGGTGCGTCACCGCGCGCGTAGGCCTTCGAAACGAGCATGTAGATCCACCCAACGGCGACAACTCCGACGGTTGTCATGATCAGCAGGTAGTCCTCGGCCCAACCACCACCGGTCGGGCGCGGCCAGATAATGTTGACCACCGCGGCGAGACCCCACACCAGTGCGACGATGTTGACGGGGTACGCCCAGAAGCCCAGTTGGAATTTTCCGGCGGGCTTCCAACCGAGTATGCGGGCGCGCAGTGCAGCAAGCACGACCATCTGGAACCCGGCGTAGATGCCGACCGTGCCGAACCCGACCATCGCGGTGAGCGCGTCCTCGAGAAACAGTGAGAGCACAACAACCGCCGCGGGAAACAGGCCAGCCACCAGCAGCGCATTGTGGGGCACGTGGCGACGCTCGTTGAACCGCGAGAGCACGTGCGACGCCGGCAAAAAGTGGTCGCGAGCCATGGAGTACACGAGGCGACTTGCGGCGGCCTGCAGGCTCGTAATGCACGACAGGAACGCCACGACGATCACCAGCATGACCAGCGGGAAGATGGGGCCAAATGCGTTGTGCAGCAGCACACCAATCGGGTCGGTCACTTCACCACTTGCAACCGCACCAAAATCGGGAACGGCAAGCACAAGCGAGAACACGAGCAGGTTCGCGGCGAATCCGCCAATGTAGAGCGTCATGCGCATCGCCTTCGGCACACGCATACTCGGATTTTTGATCTCCTCGGCAACGTCGCCGTTCGCCTCAAACCCGTAGTACGCGAACATGCCGATCAGCGCGGCGGCGGCAAACGCTCCGAGGTAGCCACCCGGTGCATCGTTGCCAATGCCCTGGTTATCGAACAGGATCGACCAATCGTGCTGACGACCGAAGAGCAACAGGTAGCCGCCGATCACAACGGATCCCACAAGCTCTGCGATGAGCCCGACGGTTGCGGCCATGCCGAGAACTCGGGTGCCCATGAAGTTGAGAATCGTGGCGATCACGAGGGTGCCAAGCGCAATGAGTACCGTGCCGCCCGCATCGAGTTCTGCACCGAATACCGAGGCGACAAATGGCGCCGCACCGTAGGCGACGGCCGCGATGGTGCCGATGAGGGCAACGACGTAGATCCAGCCGTTCATCCAGGCCCACTTGCGGCCCCACAGACGCCTTGACCACGGATACACTCCGCCGGCCACCGGGTAGTTCGACACCACCTCACCGAAAACGAGGGCGACGAAGAACTGGCCGACGAGCGCGATAACGAGCGCCCACGCCATCGGCGGACCCGCTTGTCCGAGTGAAATCGCAAACATCGAGTACACGCCCGCAATAGGCGAGAGGTAGGTAAATCCGAGTGAAACGTTGCCCCAGAAACTCATCTCACGTTTAAACGTTGTGTCGTAGCTGTAACCGAGTGAGGCGAGATGTGCCGCGTCCTCGTCGTGATCGGTGTGTTCGACAGTTGGGTTCGCTGTATCCATGGTCGTCAGGTACTCCCTTGTACGTTGGCCAGAGAAGCCGCACTCACACGAGTGCGGTCTGATACAACCTACATCTAGATGTTTTAAAACTCAACAAATGATTGAGTAAATTCATTCGAGCATGTCCATTTTGAGCGATTTCATTTATTTATAGATGAATAACCTCAGGCAGAAGTCTTGGCTCCCCTTATTGGTCACTCCGCCAGTAAAGGCTAGGATGATGACATCCATGTCCCCATTCACCCAGGAGATCTCGAGATGACTACGTGGCGCATGCCTATTGAAGGACACGAGCAAGAACGGCTCTGGCTGGCATGGCCCACGACCGGCTACACACTCGGTGACACCGAAGCTGAGGTCGAAGAGGCACGCACCACCTGGGCCGCAGTCGCCAACGCCGCGAGCGAGTTTGAGGCGGTCACGGTCGTTGTGAATCCGGGCGACGAGGCAGTCGCGGCCCGTTACCTCTCGAGCCAGATCGATACGCTTACCGCACCTCTCAACGACGCGTGGATGCGCGACATCGGACCGAGCTTCGTGCTCGGCGAGAACGGGGAACTCGGCGCCGTCAACTACGTCTTCAACGGCTGGGGCGGGCAAGACTGGGCGCAGTGGGACAAGGATCAGCACATCGGCCGGATCGTCGCCGAAGCCGCAGGCGCAACCCTCATCAACTCAGAAATGACAAACGAGGGTGGCGGAATTCAGGTCGACGGCACCGGCCACGTGATCCTCACCAAAACCGTGCAGTTGGATCCGGGCCGCAACCCAAACTGGACTGCTGAGCAGGTTGAGGCAGAGCTCACCCGCACGATTGGCGCAACGAGCGCCATGTGGCTTCCTCGCGGTCTCACACGGGATCACGACACCTTCGGCACCCGCGGCCACTCCGACATTCTCGCGGCGTTTGCGACCCCGGACCACCTGCTCATGCACCGTCAGGATTCCGAGTCGCACCCCGACCACACCATCGCCCGGGCGAACCGCGAGGTCGCCGAGCGCTACCGCGATGATCGCTCCGCCGGCTTCGAGATCATCGATATCCCTGCGCCCACAACACTGCGCGATGAAGAAGGCTGGGTCGACTACAGCTACATCAACCACGTGGTCATTAACGGCGCCGTGCTCGCGTGCTCCTTCGACGATCCCGCCGACGATCAAGCGCTCGCAACACTTCGTGAGGTGTACCCCGGCCGCAAGGTGATCGGGATCGATGCCCGCCCGCTCTTCGCGCGCGGCGGCGGCATTCACTGCATCACGCAGCAGCAGCCGAAGGCGTAGACGCGGTTTCTGCCTCGCAGACTCGCAGCAACGAGAGAAGCGGCTGGCCTGTCCGGGTCTTTCGACCCCAACGGTGAACTGGCTGCCGCTTCTTCCTACAGTGTATCAGCGAGGCGAAATTCAGTCACGTTGCCCATATGGTCAAAAACCATCACTTGCTGAATTCGAGTTTGTCCAAAAAACCGATACCCAATCTGCGCGAGAGCTTCACTGTCCAGTAGCCCACATCGCTGCAAATCGATAACCAGGATTTTGGCCTGTTTCCGACCTCTTGTGAACTGATTGCTGATGGTGCTCGCGCCTGCGCCCTGGGGACTCTTAAACTCCCAGAATTCACCATTTACTGTCACGTCAGGGTTCTTTGCATGCTGTGCGTTGTTGATCCGATTGAACACAACCTCATACCCAAGTTGTTTGAGCTTCTCAGCGGTGGCGATCTCATGCGGTTCGACATGCAGTCCGCTCGGAACCACGATCGAACCTGACGGGCGCACACATAATCTCCTCTCCGAGCCAAATTCAGATGAATTTCACGCTAGTCAGAGCGCCGCCCAGAAGGACGTGATCGGTCGAATTGTGGAAAACCCCGTCGCAATTTCGCAGATTTCCGATTGTTAGCGACTCGCTCAACCCGCCGGAGCCAATACCCGACAGGCACGCACTGCCGAGCATTTTCAAACTGTGCGAGATGAACATCGGCCCGTGCCCTCCGTCCATGACAGACTGGCGGGATGCGCCACGCTGGTGACGCCCTCACAACATCGAAGGATTCAGGTATGACCGCCGAAGCTCTCTCCCCGGAACTCGAGACCATCGTCGCGAACGCGACCGCTGCAGCACCCGCGTTTGCAGCCACCAGCCCGAAGACACGTGCCCAGGCACTCGTTGCTGTCGCTGACGCCCTCGAAAACGCAAAGGCATCGCTCGTTGAGATCGCGATGCGGGAGACGGGTCTGACCGAAGCTCGTCTCAACGGAGAGGTCACCCGGACCGCCGTGCAGCTTCGGCTCTTCGCAGACACACTGGTCGACGGCTCCTACCTCGATGCGCGTATCGACTACGCCGATCCCGAGTTCGCCCTTGGTGTTCGCCCCGACATTCGCCGCACTCACATTCCAGTCGGCCCCGTCATCAACTTCTCCGCCTCAAACTTCCCGTTCGCGTTCTCGGTTATGGGCGGCGACTCCGCCGCGATCCTCGCAGCCGGCTGCCCCCTCATCGTCAAGGCCCACTCCGGCCACCCAGACCTGAGTGACGCCACCGCCGAGGTCGCTTCTGCCGCTCTCACCGCCGCGGGAATGCCCGCTGGCACGTTCCAGCTCATTCACGGCCGCGAAGCCGGAGTCGCCGTACTCAAGGATCCCCGGGTCAAAGCCGGTGCCTTCACCGGTTCAATCGGCGTCGGTCGCCTCCTCGCAGACATCGCGGCGTCCCGCCCCGCACCGATCCCCTTCTATGGTGAACTCGGCTCCGTCAACCCCGTGTTCATCACCGCAGACGCAATCGCCGAGCGCGCGGCCGACATCGCCTCGGGCTACCTGGTGAGCGTTTCAGGATCCGCGGGCCAGCTGTGCACCAAGCCGGGCTTCGCGTTCATTCCGACCGACTCCGAGCTTCCCGCCGCAATTCAGGCCGCCGCGGGCGAACTCCCGGAGCACCGGCTGCTCGATCCTCGCATCGCACGCAGCTTCGAGGAGCGCCGCCAGGCAATCGTGAGTGCTCCCGGCGTGCGACCGGTCATCGAGGGCGGCATCCGCTTCGACGAGGCCGGCCACGGCTGGGCTACGCCCACTATCGTCGCTGTGTCGCTCGAAGACTTCCGCGCGAGCAAGGAAGCCCTCGTCGAGGAGGCGTTTGGCCCGCTCTCCATTCTGGTCGAGACCCCCGCTGGCACGGACCTTGCGGCCCTGATACCCGAGTTTTACGAGGGCAATCTCACGGGCACCCTCCACCTCAGCACCATCGAGGGCACCGGCGAAACCGCAAACGCGGCGGAGCTGCGGACCCTCGTTGACGCGATCAGCCAGCAGGTTGGCCGGGTGCTCTTCAACGGCTGGTCAACCGGAGTTGCGGTGACCCCTGCGCAGCAGCATGGTGGCCCCTGGCCCGCGACCACAAACGACACGAGCACTTCGGTCGGGTCTTCAGCCATCAAGCGATTCTTGCGCCCGGTGGCCTACCAGAACGCGCCCGCGGCATTCCTACCCGAAACACTTCGTGACGCCAACCCCCTCGGTGTGCCACAGGCAATCGCACCCGCGGGCGAGTCGAAGACCTGGGGATCCGCAGCGCAGGGTTAGCCCCACAGCGTTAGCTCAACAGGGGGTAGCTGCGCGGGTGCGCCGGGGAATATGCTGAGGCCATGAAATCAGCATCCCTGCGCACCTCAATGATTGCGACGGCAGCGGTCGCGGCGATCCTGCTCTCGGCCTGTGCCAGCTCGACCGAAAGCACAAAGGGCGTCGAGGGAACCTGGGGTGACCCGAAGGCCAAGGGCTCCCCGTCGCTCGAGTTCACGGCAAACGGTGAGTACACGGGCACCGACGGTTGTAACACCGTTGGTGGCTCGTTTACCGAGGCCAAGGACGGCACCATTGATCTTGGGGCGATGCGGTCCACGCGAATGTTCTGCGAGGGTGTCGACACCTGGCTAGAAACAGCTCACGAGGCGACGATCTCCGGCGACAAACTCGTCATAAAAAACGAAGAGGGCGCCGAAATCGGCACCCTCTTGCGTTTCTCGTAAGTGAGGCTAGTTCCAGAGAACCGCCAGGCAGACGTTCACGATTGAGAGCCCAGCGATCGCCCCGAGCACACCCGCCGAAACGTTTTCCTTCTTGCGGTTCATGAGGATCAGCACAATGATGCCGATCAGCACGAGCAGCTTCACGCCGATCTTCATGTTGTTCGGCTGACCGCCCATCATGTAGATCGTGCCAACCAGCAGCAGTCCGGTCGCAAACAGCAGCGATGCGCCGTGCAGCACACCCGGCAGAATGCGAGCCTTGCCAAGCTTCACGGCGGGCAGCTGAGCCAACGTTCCGCCAAGCACCACACCGAACCCGATGATGTGCAGTACAACTAAAATCCCCTTGACAATTTCCATGGGACCATTCTCTCCTATATTTACGGTCGAGGTCTGCGATGCAGCATTACGACCAAACGCGTCCTAGTGGAAGAAGTGCCGCTCACCGGTGAAATACATGGTGACTCCGGCAGCGGTGGCGGCCTCAATCACTTCGGGATCCCGAACTGAACCACCCGGCTGCACCACGGCCCGCACGCCAGCGTCGAGCAGCACCTGCAGGCCGTCAGCAAACGGGAAGAACGCGTCAGAGGCTGCAACTGCGCCCCTTGTGCGGTCGCCCGCGCGCTCAACAGCGAGGCGGCAGGAGTCGACCCGGTTCACCTGGCCCATACCAACACCAACCGATGCGCCGTTGTTGGTGAGCAGGATCCCGTTCGACTTCACTGCGCGGCAGGCTCGCCACGCAAATTCCAGCTCGGCAAGGGTCTCAGCATCGGCCGGCTCCCCCGCCGCAAGCTGCCACTCGGCTGCGGGCGCAAAGGACCGATCTGCGTCCTGCACCAAAAATCCGCCCGAGACCTGACGCAGCTCGATCGGGTTCTGCTCGAAGTCCACGGGCAGCACGAGCAACCGCACGTTCTTCTTCTGGGTGAGGATCGCGAGCGCGTCCGGCTCGAAGTCGGGAGCAACCACTACCTCGGTGAAGATCTCTGAGACGGTCTGAGCCATTTGAGCGGTCACGGTGCGGTTGGCCGCAATCACACCACCGAAGGCGGAGACGGGGTCGCAGGCGTGAGCGAGCTCGTGCGCCGCTGCGATGGGATCAGCCGCCCCCTCAGGAGCCACGGCGATTCCGCAGGGGTTCGCGTGCTTGATGATTGCAACCGCGGGCCGCTCGTGGTCGTAGGCTGCGCGCACCGCGGCGTCAGCGTCGACGTAGTTGTTGTACGACATCTCTTTGCCGTGCAGCTGGGTGGCCTGGGCGATGCCGGCTCCCTGAAGCTCGGTGAAAAGTGCGGCGCGCTGGTGGCTGTTCTCGCCGTAGCGCAGCACGGCCTCACGCATGCCAAGCATTTCATAGCCGATTGTTGAGTCGCTAGGTGAGGCGTCACTGGGAGCCTCGAAAATCATGTCGATTGAGAGTTCTGCCTCTGCCTCGTCGTCGGCCTCGGCGGCCGGGGCATCACTCCAGGTGGCATCCTCTTGATCGAGGAACCAATTTGCAACCGCACCGTCGTAGTTTGCGGTGTGCATGAAGGCCTCGGTTGCGAGCGAACGACGCAGCGCCAGTGTGGTTCCCCCGGCCTGCACAGCCTCGATGACCTCGTCGTAACGGCCCGGATCCACCACGATTGCCGCGTTGGCGTGGTTCTTAGCCGTGGCGCGCACCATCGCGGGGCCACCAATGTCGATGTTTTCGATGATGTCGGCGGCGGGTTTGCCCGACTCCACCGTCTCCTCGAAGGGGTACAGGTTGACGACCACAAGCTCAAACGGAGCGAACCCAAGCTGGTCGAGCTGCTCGCGATGATCCGCGAGGCGCAGATCTGCCAGCAGCCCCGAGTGCACTGCGGGGTGCAGCGTTTTCACGCGGCCATCGAGCGCCTCAGCGAAGCCCGTAACCTCCGCAACGTCGGTCACTGAGTGGCCAGCATCACGAATTGTCGCGGCGGTGGAGCCAGTGGACACCATTTCGACGCCCGCTTCTGCGAGCGCTCCCGCCAGTTCAAGCAGGCGAGTCTTGTCGCTCACAGAGATGAGCGCGCGGCGAACCGGGATCTGATCTCGATGGGTGTAGAGGCTGGGATCGTGGCTCTGGACTGCCATGTAGCGGACTCCTTTGAGGTGGGTGGTGAAACCTGGTGGTGTTCTAGGGAAGGTTGAGGGTGCCCAGGGCAATGTCGCGCACCGTGCGCACGAGAAGCGGGCGTTCGAGCTGCTTGATGCGCTCGTGCAGCTCGGCTTCGGATTCTTCGGGCAGCACCTCGACGCGTGCTTGGCGAAGCACGGGCCCGGTATCGACACCCTCGTCGATCACGTGGACGGTGACGCCCGTTTCTGTTGCCCCCGCGGCGAGCGCGTCTCGCACGGCGTGAGCGCCCGGGAAGAGCGGCAGAAGCGCGGGATGAGTGTTGATGAGATTCGGCGAGAACTCGCGCACAAACCCGGCGGGCAGGATCCGCATGAGCCCTGCACTCACGACCAGCCCGGGCTCGGGCCCCGTTCCGACGCCGTGTTCTTGGATCGCCGTAGCAAGCAACTGACCCCATTCTTCACGGTTCTCGGAATCTTTCGGGCGCACGATGAAGGTGGGAATGCCGGCTGCGCGAGCGTGTTCAAGCCCCGGAGCATCGGTGTCCGATCCGACACACACAATTTGCGCCGGATAGTCGGGATCGGCGGCTGCCTCAAGCAGTGCTTGGAGGTTGCTACCGCCACCGGAGATCAACACAGCGAGTTTCAGCACCCGGCTAGTCTACATTCCTTGGTGACCCGCTCACGGAGCACTGCACTGATACCCCTCGCACGGCAGCTTGGGGTCGCGCGGTGTCACTCCTTCGGGCACTTGCAACAGCTGCTCCGCCCGGGCTGGCCACGACTCCATCAAGCCTCGCGAGGTCATCACGAATAACGAAGCATCACAGTCCGGATCATACGGCGGCTGCTCGTAGTCAAACGCTCGAAGTTTCTCGGGAGACCATTGCTCCCGAAGTTTCTCACTCGCTTTCATCTCCCTATCTTTTGAGCTGCTCAAGCCCCTGATGTATTCAGAGTTCAGCCCAGTGAGACCCTCGACGCTTGGCTCCGCGGGAATCTCAACCCTCTGCTCTTTCGACAAGCCCGCAGACATAATTTTCGGCACCATCAGGATGGGAATCTGAGGGCCTCGTACAATCAGGTCATAGGTGTGGTAATTGCCCAGCCGCACCTCTTTAGCGGGGTTAGTCGTGCAAGAAACAGTCCCCGCTCGCTGAAAAGAACCGCAATCCGTGTACATCGTCGGAATCAGGCTTCTCTTTCCGCTATTTCCCTTCTGATCGATTACCGTACAAGAGGCCAATTTTGCCGCGGGAAACAGTGGGGCGGTTGCCGGAACTCCCCACGCGATTACACCGCCGATAACCGCGAGTCCTAAAAGCGAAGCAAATGCCTTGGGCAGGTTTCGAAAACGCCGCTCATCAGTATCCACGCGATAAGTATTGCAGCGGGCCGATACTACAAGGGCGCACTCACCGGGTGTGTGGATCCGTTCCCGGCCAGCCTTCCAGATCTGGCCTGAAATATCGGCGAGAGTGCGTTTCAGCGTCGAGAATGCGTCTCGGAGCCGCACTCTCGGCATTGAAACGCAAGCTCGGCAAGTAAGTCGGGGCGAGTTTTAGAGAAGAGGGCCTCCTCTTGAGCCGCCCAGCGATCCCAGTGGGGCGCGAACATCTTGCCGTCGCGGGCGAGGGCTCGGGATCGCCGCAGCTCTGTGGGGCACTCGATCCACACGCTGCGAACGTTCCCTACGTTCTCCCGTACCGCCCAGCCTTCAGCGGCGGCGAGGTTCTCTCGGGTGATCGCGCCGCAGCCCTCAATAATGAGAGGGGTTGTTTCGTTTATCGTTACCCACTCCGCAAACGCGCCAAGCTCCCAGTCGTAACGACGGTACCGCCCGGCAGCGAGCGCCTCAGCAACAGCGCGGGATCCCTCGGCGAGCCCGTCCCAGCCCGGGTACAGGTCTTCCACCCGCAGCACCTGCACGCGGCGCCCAAGCGCCCCCAGCCGGCCAACAAGCTTCTCGGCCAGAGAAGTCTTGCCCGATCCCGAACGACCGTCAATGAGCACAACATCGGCCGTCACGAGCTCAGACACCAGTTCACCAAACACTAAAACTCTCCCCGAAATTCGGATCCAATGCGGTCTGCCCGCAGCCGATCCGCCACCAACATCACCGCAGCGGTGAGCGCACCCAGCACAACGGCACCGGCCAATCCAGCCCCGTAGCTGCCGGGCGCCTGGTGCCCAATTAACTGAGCGATCACCACGGGCAGCGTCTGTTCCCCCGGGCGCACCAGAAACGAGGTCGCCCCAAACTCACCGAGCGAGGCCGCAAACGCAAATCCGAGTGCAAGGCCTGCCGAGCGGCCAACCATCGGCAGGTCTATTGTTCGCAATACTGCGAGCGGAGAGGCACCAAGCGAGGTCGCGGCAAATCTCAACCGCTGATCGATCGATCGCAGCACCGGTAGCAGCGTACGCACCACGAGTGGCAAGGCAACGAGCGCCTGCGCGATCGGAATGAGCGCAACGGAGGTGCGCAGATCGAAGCCGATCCCGAGCGGTTTGTTCATGGTGAGCAGCAATCCGAAGCCGAGTGTCACAGCGGAGACACCGAGCGGCAGCATCACAAGGCCGTCAAAGAGGGACATGCCTCGGCGCAGCACGTCCGAACCGGGTCGGCGCGACAGCACCAACGCGATCAGCACCCCCAGGAACATCGCAATCGCCGCCGCCACGCACGAGATTCGCAGCGACAACCAAATCGATTCAAGCACGGTGCCCTCAATCGGCAAATCAGCAGAAGAAAACAGTGCCGCGTAGTTGCCGAAGCTCCAGGAGCCGTCCGCCGCCCGCAAAGATCGCCCCAGCAGGGTCAGGATCGGAAGCGCGTGCAGGATCAGCACCGTCGCACCAAACATCACGAGTGCTGGCAGATCCGCGATCCCCGGCCGTTTTTCCCGCTGCCCCTGTGGCGCCTCGGCGCGCAGTTCAACCGCGCGCTCCCCCGAGCTGCGCAGTCGGGCAGAAACCGTAAGCGCAAGCCCAACAATGACGAATTGCGCCAGCGAAAGCACTGCCGCCGAGCGCAGATCAAGAAACTGCACGGTGAGCCGATAGATCTCTGTCTCCACGTTGGCAAACTCGCGACCACCGAGGATCAACACGATCCCAAACGATGTCGAACTAAAGAGGAACACCAACGCTGCCGCCGAGGCGAGCGCTGGAACAAGTGCCGGGAACGTAACGGTAAGCCAAGCACGCACGCGCCCCGCACCCATCACCCGCGCGGCCATGGCAGCGCTATCGTCGAGCCTGGCCCAAAACCCACCGACGGTGCGCGCAACAACGGTGACGTTGAAGAAGGCGAGCGCAATAATGATGGCGACAAAGCTGCGATCGAGGCCGAGCCACTCAAGCGGGCCTCCCGGCCCGAGCAGAGCCGTGAACGCCGTACCAACAACAACCGTTGGCAGCACAAACGGCACGGTAAGAAATCCTCGCAGGAAGGCTCGTCCGGGGAAATCAAGCCGGTACAACACATATGCAGCAGGCAGACCGAGCAAGAGTGAGATGACGGTGGATCCCACTGCCTGCAGAATCGTTTGCCCAATCACCTGCCAGGTGCGAGCATCTCCAAATACTTCCGGAATCCCACTCAGGTCGAGCTGGCCATCATTCGTGAGTCCCGTTGCGACCAGCGAGACCACCGGCCACACAAAAAACAGCAGGATGAAGCCGAGCGGCAGCAGGGTGGCGAGCGTCCACCCGAGCCACCGCCCGACATGCAGCGAGTGGTTAGAGGCCGATCTTGTCACTGAGTGTGCGCAGCCATCCCTCACGGCCCTGCTCAATCTTGGCGCTGGGCAGGTCGTGCAGTTGGCCCTTGGTCGGCATCGGTGCAAACTCCGCCCAGTTCGCGGGGAGCTTGACCTCAGCATCCATCGGATACATATACATAGCGTCGGGGATGGTCTCTTGGAACTCGCTCGACACTAGGTAGTCGAGCACCGCCTTTGCACCGGCCTGGTTCGTTGCACCGGCAAGCACTCCCGCATACTCGATCTGATTGGAGCAGGTGTCGAGCAAGGCTTTTGTGGTTGTTGCGGTGCCATCATCGTTTGTCGTGAAGGCGGGCGAAGAGCTGTAAGAGACAACGATGGGCTTTGTACCATCGCCTCCACCCTTTGTGAACTGTCCGTTGTAAGCCTCGGTCCAGCCCTGCTCGATCCTCGCACCGTTGTCGACGAGCTTCTGCCAGTAGTCAGCGAATCCGTCCTCACCAAACTCGGAGACCGTGCCGGTAAGAAAAGAAGCACCGGTTGAGGAGGCAGTCGGATCAAGCAGCACCGTGAGGTCCCGGTACTTGGGCGCGGTGAGGTCTTCGTAGTTCTGTGGCTCAGCGATCCCGCGATCCTTAAACCACCCTGTGTCGATGTTGATGCACGTTGCACCGACATCTACCGGGGTAAGCGATCCCTTGTTGTCGAAGGCGTAGTCGGCAGCGCTCTTGGGCAGACCAGCGGGAACATAGGCCTCCACCACATCGTTGTCTACGACCCGCGAAGCAAAGGTGTTGTCGACACCAAAAAAGGCGTCCGCAATCGGTGCCCCCTTTGTGAGCACCAGTTTGTTAGTGAGCTCACCGCCGTCACCAGCCGAAATGACCTTGACGTCGTAGCCGGTCGCTTTGCTCGCCGCGGCTGCAAACTCCTTGTTCGGAAACGAGTCGTGCACCACGAGGGTGACCTTCTTGGAGTCTTTCTCCGTGGCCCCCGCCTGAGAATCAGTCGAGCACCCGCTCAGTGCAAGACTGACCGCTGCGACAAAGACGATTGGGGCGAACATGGCGCGACGAGCGCGCGCGTGGATATGCGTCATTGAGAGTTCCTTCCTCCGCTGGTATGAACCAGATCAGGTTGAACGGTCGGAGCTCGCGTGCTCCCTCTCAGCCCCTCGCGCAGGGACTCCCGTGGATTGCCCTCTTAGCCTAGTGATTCGGGGCAGTGCACGCTAGTCACGCGTGCACTGCACCGATCCCGATTTACCTCGTTCGGCTAGGCATCACGGCGCCGCCTCAGCAGACGCGACCCGCTCAGCAGAATCCCCAACGCAATCAAAGCTGCAGCAAGTAATCCATACCCCCACAGTTGAGAACCGGTAAGTGCAAGACCAGGCATCAAGCCAACCCCTGAGCCGGTTGTGTCGACACCGCCTGACTTCGGGCAGCTCTTTGCATTGCACTTGAAGGTGTTCACCACCGTTATCTGCAGTTGCTGCATCTGCTCCGGTGATCCTGAAGTCACCACAACCGGCTTGCTCGTTGTGGCACTCACGGAGACCGAATCTGCCCCGCCATTGTCAACCTCATTGCCGAAGCACTTCGCCCCTAGCGGCAAGTACTGCGGTTTGCCGTCGTCTTGAACAAGCATTTTGGTTTGCCCGCCCTTGATTTTCACAGTTCCCGAGTACACCTGAGCTGCCAGAGCCTCACCGTCTGAGGTCTTCTCCTCAACCTGGCAAGTCACAAGAACCGAAAAGACCGCTTTGCTGAAGTGATTCACAGCTTCGGTGTCACCCTTGAGCTTCTTCGAGAGAGTGAGGGTGCCTGCAGAGTAGTAGTTGGTTAATGAGGCAGTTACGACCCCCGAGCGTTGCGTTTCGCTGTCCCACGGCACGCTCACACTCACCGGGACAGCAGCTGCGTCAGCAACTCCCGCGTCGGTTTCGGTCACCTTGCACTCACTAAAAGCAGGCAGCGGACCCAGAACATCTGAGGTCACGGAAGCTTTAGCGTGCGCTTCAAGCGTGACCTGCTGTTGCAACACCGATTCTGAGCCGAAAGTACAAGCTACGTCAAACGTGAGTGATTCGTTCGCGGCGAAGGGCTTAACACCCGTCCCGGCCAGCAGCTTGTTGATCTGCAGCCCTCCATTTGGCAACAGCCCGGCGTCGATATTCGGATTACTCTCGTTGATTCCCAGAAGAACCGGATCGGAGTCGCCGGTTGTGGTATCGGCCTTGGAATTGAGTTCGGGGGTAACCCCCTCAGTTTGCTTTGTCGTGAACTCAGTTCCGTCGGGACGCACAAATGTGACTGTGTAGCCGTTGCTGTCAGATGCACGAAGACCAGCTAGGGTGTATTTTCCGCTTGCGTCGGTTACAGCGGTAACGTCTACCGGGTTGCCGAGATCATCGACGCCGTGAACCCGCACTGTGATTCCCTTTGCTCCCGGCTCAGGCACCCCATTGAAATCATCTTGCGCGCCGTTACGGTTGAGGTCCCACCACACACGGTCTCCTAGCGTGGACGCAACCACAACCTCAGGGCGGTTCAGAGGGCCCACCGCGTTATCGAGGCCGGTCGCAGCTGCCATCACCTTATTGACATATTTGTCTCCAGCTCTATTGTCGATACCGACCAGCGAGACCTCCACTTCGATCACCTCTCCTGCAAGGTAGTCACCCGGGCGCTGAACGCGCACGGCCGTCACCTCACTCAGCGAGGTGGGGCAGGCTCCCACTCCACTCACGACCGCTCCGCCGACCGGGGCGTCACACCACACAGTCAAGCCATCCGCGGCATTTGACGCGTTCTTGGGATTCGCCGAAGGTGCGGCAGCATTGGTGTAGAGCACGACAACATTGGGGCCGCCCTGAGTCGCATTTGCCGACACAAACTCAAACGTTCCGTTGTACGTGCTGCCCGTGCGAGTACGGTCGGGCAATACATCAATGACATCAGGGTTTGACACCGCGCTCGTTGTCGCGACAGGCATGGTGTTTGTCAGTCGGATCGCCCAGCGGTTGAGTTCACGTGTCGCGGCCTCCGGACGGTTTACCTGCGTAATCGGGGTTAGAGAAACTTTCTCGAGCTTCACACCCGCGATGTTGCTAATTTGGACCTGCGCGTTTGCACTTCGCTGAGCAAGCTTCGAGGCATCTCCGTCAGCCCACACGACCACTGTGTTCTGGTAAACGCCGTCTTTTGCGGTGGGAGACACCTCAGCGGAGAGCAAGATCGGATCAATTGGGTCGTTGATCGTGTGCTTCGGATAAGTCCAGCGAATGTATGTCTCTCCCGCCGCGCAAGCTGCCCGCTTAGCGTCGCTCGGGGTTGACCCGTTCACGACCGTGGTCGGGACTGGCGTCGATTCGAGATACGTTTGCGAGGCGGGCAAGCAGTCTTCCACCCACACATCGTTCTCTTTGACCTGTGTTATTTTTCCAGAGGTGAGTGAAGGCGACAGCTTGTACTGAACCAGATCACCACCCGTAACCTGCGGAGGCATCGCAAGAAAATCACCGCTGTCTCCTTTTCGCACCTGTTTCACAATGCGCGCCTGAGCTGTCGAGTAGATGAGGCGATCGCCAGGGCTGCCACTGTGCCCATTCGGATCAGTCACGGTTGCACCAGGAACATAGTTCGAGCGAGTCCAAGTACCGGAGTCTGCGAGCACCTGTGCCATCGAAAGTCGCGCGAAGTTCACTCGCTTATTTGCCGCCCAGTTGGGAATGATATCTCCCACCGCAATGCCGGTATCGGCAACACGCATTCCAATAGAAAGGTATGCCTGCACATTGCTGAATTGCCCCAGCGTGGCACCCTGGGTTTTGTCAAGAACCAGGTGCGCACGCACGCGCCCCACTGCGGTGTAGATTCCTTGCCCTGCGAGGTCAGGATCGTTGCCAGGAACCATCTCAGGCGAGTCGTACCAGGGTCCCTGAGCGTCGCCGCACTCAGATCCCGCGTTCGCCGAGCCTGGCAGCGCCGAATATTGCACCTTAAGGCCGGGGGTTTCGCTCTTATCTTTTGCGTTGCGGATGAACCCCGCGACGTCTTTCACATTGTTGTAGCTCGAGATCCACACCGGGTCTCCCCCGGACGGCAGCTGCTGTCCCTTACCCTCTACTGAAGCGGGGTAGTCGGCAGCTCGCAGATGTATCCGCGTGTTGTCCCAGGCATCGCATGCGACAACACTCACGTCAGCGGGCAAAGCCATGTTGGATCCGCCAATCTGCAGAATGCTGACGACGTCTTGATCGCCTGAAACCGTGATGTTTCCGCTGCCTGCGATGGCTCCGCCGGGAGGCCCCTCGTACAAATAGTTGACGCCACTGAAGTCGTAAGGGCTGATATTTCCGCTAGCCCCGGGCACCGCCGCGAAGGACTTGCCAAAGGTACCCGGCACCTCAATCTTGACGCTTGTTGTGCGGTAGTCGTTCCAATTCAAATCGGGATAGACACTCGATTTCGGGCCGGGCTGGTCGGCACTTGTCTCGTGATCCGTCACGTCGAATCCCGACATGCTGAGGTTTGAGTAAACGTTTCGTGTAGTCAGGCTCCAAGAGTTGCCCGTGTCGACACCAAAGTCTTGGATGGTAGAAACCGGAGTATAAACACGCACGTTCAGCGCAACCGCGTACGCGACGTTTGCGGGCAGAGCTGACCCGTCGGAAGAAGTTTTGGAGGGGAAGGTGCGTAGCGTCATGTCTGCCGCAGAAATGTTGATCGTAGCAGGCTTACCCGGCCCCGGCTGCGAGATCGACAGGTTTCCTGAGTCACGAACTGAATTCTCGGCGGTGTAACTACCCCCGTTGATTTTTGAGCCCGGTCCTCCTGCAAGACCCGAAGTGTTGGTACCAATGCGCGTGCCGTACTTATCAAGATCGGCATTCATTGCAGCGTATTGAGCGGCGCTCAGCCCGGGGTACATCGACTCTGGTGAGAGGTCATCTACCAGTGTGATGTCGCCGATGGCTGGCATCGCCCCCTTACCACCCGCGGGTGCGGAAATGTACAGGGGGTAAATTGTCGACATGCAGGCGATCGAGCTATCCCACGGGCATGACTGCGCATAAGCGCCCCAGGCGTAGCCGCTGTTTTCATACTGGCTGATCCCGTTTTTTGAAAGATCCCACATGAGTTTGGCGGAGGCCTTTACCGTAGGCAGTGGGTCGTCAGCGGGAACCGGCGCGGTGAGACCGTCAGCTGTAATGGAGGCGGCGGGAATCGTTAGCTCCTGCCCCTGATGCGCCAGATTCAGCACCTTGGCCGTTACAAACACGAAGTCCGTCGCTGCGGTTTTTGTTCCCAAATTGCAGGTGAGAGTTTGTTCAGAAAGCTCATTGACCGAGTTCGCCGTGAGAGGCAGGTTGGGCGTTCCCGCTGTGGCCGGCGCAATTTGTGATCCTGGCCCTTGGCAGTAACCGGGCACCTGCGTAATCTCCATGCCCTTCGGGAAGGTCACGGACCAGGTGAGGTTATCCGCGGTTGTGTCAGCTACCGCATACTCGACTCGGTAAGTCACGGTGTCATTCACTCGAACGATGTCGTTCGATTCGCCCGAGTCATTTCCCGGAGAATCATCTCCGGGGGTAAACGGAGCGGTTCCGGTGCTGTAGGTAGAGATCGTAAGGGAAATGTCGGGCAAATCCTCGCCTGACAATAGCCGTTTCGGCATCTTTAGTGCGGGCACGTTGTTTACCGCAGTGCCGGTTTCTTTCTCCGTGGCAGAGGGCCCAGGGGTCTCCGCTGTTCTTCCCTGCGTCTCTGAAGATGCCGTTCCTGCGGCTGTAGAGCTCTGGACTCCATTTTCTTGGGATGCATCGTTTGAGTTGTCTTCCGCCCAAGCCGCACCAACAGGGGTGACGGTAGCGCCAATCAATATGGCAAGTGCGCTCGCTAGAATTTTTCTGCGTCTTCCAGAGTTCATTGTTTGTCTCACAACCACTTGCGTCCTCCGTGTGGGGTCATTTTCTAGTCAGATTCGCGTGTCCGGTCTGTCTTTGCGCCGCAGAGACAGACCGGGGGTAGAAAGAGAGACCCCTAACGCGAAAGACTTTTACGCCACTTTGAAAAGAAATTTTCTGTTGGTCTCAGGGGCTATTCGACAAGCGCCCAGTTTGGCGTTGTGTCGTCCCCCGCAGGCATCGCAGATTCATCAACCTCCTGCTTTGCAGGTTCGGGTTCAGTGTCGGCCCGGTTCTTCTCCGCCTGTATGTCTTGTTTTGTGGGGCGAGACACCTCATTCAACTCAGCTCCCGCGGAATCTGTTCGCCCATTGTCCATTTGCGGTTGTGCCTCCTGCGGAGTCAGGAGAAGTACTCCGGCAATCGCAGCCGCCAAAAGAAAGCCCGCAACAACCACCCGAAGACCACCACCCGGAACCAGACCGGCCCCTCGCCCTACCGCTGCTGCGCTGTCTTTTGGCACCAACGCCAAGCTCGCCGCGGTGCCACCAGCGAGCAGCGGCCCAACAATAAGCCTAAGCGACTGGTTCAATCGTTTGAGCTCAGCGAGTTGCCGCACACACGTTCCACAATTGAGCAGGTGGCCCTCGACTCTTGCCCTATCTCGTTTACCCAGGCCACCGCGCAAGTATCCAGCTAACAAGGCTGCCAACCCCGCGCACTCCGGAGCAGCCTGTTTGGAGTACAACTGGAGGTAGGCCACACGCAAGCCTTCGCGTGCCCGAAATCCAAGAGCGGCTGCAGCTCCCGTAGTGATGCCGAGTTCTTCACCGACTTCTTCGTTGGTAATTCCCTCAACTTCAGTGAGCCACAATACGTGTTGCCAGGGCCTCGTCAATGCGCGAAAGGCTGCCATAAGCTGGTCTCGCTCTGAAAGCCTTTCCGAGAAATCATCTTCAATGAGATTAGGGTGTACAGCAAGCTCCTGGTCCGAGAGCGTCTCGGTGCTTCGGTCAGTCTGAGAAGATCGGAATGCTTCACTCCGAACGGCAGTGAAGAGATACGCTGCGAACGACTGCGTGGGCCCAAGTCCGCGTCTGAGCGCGGCGAGAGTCTTCACAAATGCTTCGGCAACTACGTCTTCCGCACGGTGAGGCGAGTCCACGAGCCGCAGCGCGCGGACATACGCGGCTCTGCGATACCGTTCGTACAGTTCTGCAAAAGCTTCCTGTCTCAGGTGTTCCTGAGTTTCGGGGTCGCCAACGATATCAAGCAGCGTGGAGTCGTCAGATTCAACGCCAAAGTGAATGCGAGCCATTGCGACCTCTGTTTACCCGTTGGCACACTTGCGCGTGTGCCAATCACGTCAGCATTCACCCACCCCAGGTGAATGCCCCGGACCATCGTAAGCGTGACTCGCAGAATTGCATAACCCTGTGGGTTGATTACCAGCGAAAAGTCAACATACCTTTCATTCAGCTGTCAGTCGTCTTCTCGCGAAGACCACCACCGAGATCGCGATTTTGGCTGTTCAGGAGTATCCGGTTCTTCCATGGTGTCCCAGGAGTAAGCGCGCAGCAGCTTTTCCTCCTCCGAAATCTCTTCGTTGACAGCCTCGGGAGCAGTTGGCTCAGGATCGTGAGTGGCCTGGTCGTAAAGTTCAGGGTCACGCGTCGGCACCTCAAACGCGTACGGCTCCGTCACGAGCGAGTCTAATTCGCTCACTATGTCTTCAGCGTAGGCCAGCACGTCCTCAGAATTCGATGCCTCTTTGAGATTTCGAACTTCATCAAGCTCAATAGTTTCGTATTCTCCGAGATGAATGATTTCAGCACCGTCGGTCTGACGCGCTTCATCGTCTTCCGAGCGACTCTGCGTCGCGTCAAGTACCGGAGACGGTTCTGAACCTTCCAGTCCGTCTGTCAGATCGGGCAGCATCGCACGAACCCGCGAGTAGTCCGTCTTGCGAGCAGCGACCCCGAGTACAGCGCCGACACCGAGTTCCAGGGCGACCAGTCCGCCAACGAGCCAGGGAGCAGGCCCCACCGTAGCGAGTCGATCAGGCCCGATGGAACCCGTCGCAAACGAGGCCAACGCGGTGACCGCGAGTCCAGCCAGCACTGCGGCTCCCACCGGAATCACGAGGGCGACCGTCCAGCTCGCCCGTCGAATCTCGCCACGACTCGCGAACAGCACTCCGAGCCCAAGCCCAACTAGCGCAAGCAGCAAGGGGGCAATCAGGCCCGCGCCTCCCCACCCCTGCGGAATGGCCCCAAACATCGGTAGCGCGGGCAAGGGCCCCAGCAGCGCATCAAAGGGCGAGGCAGAGCTCCCCGCACCAACGGCGAATCCCGCTCCCGAAAGCCAAGAGATGCCCCAGATCAGCATCGTCGGCAGGTAGGCGAGTTGCAGAAGGAACAATAGGAACGCGCCCACACCGTCAAGCTGCAGGTTCTGACTCAGGGTCATGATGCTCACGTAGCCCGCAATAATCGCAACCGTGAGGCCGACGCTTGCGAGGCCCACCACACCAGCGAGAAACGCTGCGGCAAGCCTCACGGCCTCTGCAAGTCGTGCGGGGAGCGCGGCCGCACCGGGCATTCCCAGCCGGTCAAGACCCTGCTGCTTCCAGCGCAGGATCGTGAGCCACCACTCGTGTTCATCTCGCGCAGCCCGCACGAGAAACGCTGCACCAGAAGCACAGCCGTAGACCAGCGCTGCGACGAAAATTGCGACCCCGGCAGACCAGGCAATACGACCGTGGGCAAAGGGCACAACGAGGCTTGCAGCCACCGCAAACCCGAGAGCGCCTCCAATGACACCGGCAAAACCTATCCCGCCGCGCCGCCCGAAACGCCACCCCGAACGCATCGCGAGCAATGCCGTAATGAGTGTGATGCCGAGCGGTGCAAGTGACAGGGTGAACTTCAGCGGTGCTGCGGCCAGCCCGAAGGAGATGGCCGATTCCTGCGTCAGAGAAAAGGTGAGCGGAACAAAATGGCCGAGCAGCCACACCGCAGAAATATTTGAGGCGACATCGCCCGGCTCAGCCGCCAGACCGAATGTAACGGTCCACAAAAGCAGTGCCGGTATGGCAACAATCGCGATCCCCGCGATGGCCACGGCGAGCGCTTCTATCGCAGCAACCACTGCCGTCAACATGGGTCTCATCGTCCCAAAGTCTAGCGCTTTCGAGAGGGAGGGAGCCTTGGAGCCCCGAGGTACCTCAGCATGCCCTCAACCCGCACGATCACGGATCAGGCACGCAACGCCTCCACCACGTACGCAGAATCTCGAAACTACTTACCTCACTGAGTCGAGTTCGACACTCGAGCCCTCAACATACGTACTTACTGAAATTCGGCGCAATTTTAGGCCTTGTTTACATACCGTCGACTTTGTAAGCACGCATCATCTTACGATTTCAGGAGTCACTTCGTGCGTTCCACAGCAAAAACCATACTCGCCATCGCCGCCGCGTGTGTGCTCGGACTGGGCAGCATCGGGGCAATGGGAGCAGCAGCAAATGCGGCGAACATTTCCGGCGCAATCACCTCGGTGACCACCACGGAACATGTCGTTGCGAGCGGTGATCGACTCACCCTCGATTGCACCTGGGCGATCCCCGATCGCTCCAAGCCCGGCGACCAGTTCACCATGCAGTTACCATCCCAGCTCAAGTGGGACCCGACCGTGGCAACCACGTTTAGCCTGCTCAGCCCGGCACCCGAAAAAGAGCCGGTCGCAACGGCTTCTGTCGACACGACCGGTCTCGTTACGTTCACTCTCACAAATTACGTCTCGACTCACCCGCTTAACGTTCACGGCGACTGCACCTTCTACACCCAGGTCGTTTACTCCGGCGGTACCGCCGAAACGATGGACCTGGACTTCGGAAACGTCGTCATGAAGTTGAGCTACGATCCGGACGCCCACGCCTGTCCTTCGTGCTCGCAGGAGCCGACCGAGGCGAAGAAACTCATGTGGTGGAGCGACGCGGAACAAACAAAGGTCGACGCCTACATCCTCACTCCGAAGACAAGAATCTCGGGTCCGGTCACGATCGTGGATGAACCCGGACCGGGCCTTGCGGTTATTTGCCCCATCCTTGAAGCGAACGTTAGCTCAGACTTCTACCCGGGCAACGGGATGGCCGCGGCACCCTACGATGCGGTCACTCCCGACGTGAACTGCACCGCGTCAAAACTCACCGTCACCTGGCCAGATCTGCCCGCCGACAAGTACATCACCATCCATTTGCAACTCAAAGTGACCGATCCCAGCATCAAGAACTACTCAAACTCGGGAACCGTCACCATGAACTCCGGCGAGGTTACACCCGTCTCGGCGAAGACCGTGCGGCAGGAAGCGGGCGGAAGCGGCAGCGGGGAGGATGACGATACGCCGACAACTCCTCCAACCACACCACCCACCACGCCCCCGACGACTCCGCCCACCACACCACCAACAACGCCGCCCACGAAACCTGGAACCCCGGTGACTCCAGTAACTCCTGCAACCCCAGAAACTTCGGCGGCTCCCAGAGAACTCGCCGTCACGGGTTCCAACGGAGACGCGCTGGGTCTGGGACTTGCAGCAGCCCTCGGCCTCACCGCGATTGGAGCCGGCGTAATCGCCGCTACGCGTCGCACCGCCCGCAAGCAGTAACGGACGCCGCGATCTAGCGGGACTGATCCAAGGCACGCGCTTCCTCGTGGAGCGCGTGCCTTACCGCTTCCAGCGCCGGGTGCATACCGCTTGCGGCGCGGGCCGCGGTGAAGACGGTGCGCTGCGGATCCCCCTTGAGGCGGGCGAGTCGTAGCTGATGGGAGGCCCCGCGGTGCACCAGATCCGGCAGCAAGGCAACCGCGTTTCCGGTTTCGATGAGCCGCACGTGGGTCTGCAAATCGGCGGTTTCGTAACGCACATCGGGCTCAAACCCCGCGCGCCGACACTGCTGCAAGGCCCAGTGACGCGAGGCTGCTCCTTCCGGCTCCATAACCCAGGGCAGCTCGGCCGCGTCTTGCAGTCGCTCGACGGCGTCGAACGCGGGATCACCAGCGCCTTGCGGCGGCAACCCGAGTCTGATGTGATCCCGAATCAGCGGCTCGCGATCCAACCCCGAAAAGTGCGGTGCCGAGTGCCCCGGGTACTGCTCGGCCACAACGAGGTCAAACGCTCTGGCACGCGTCTCTTCGAGGCCGGCTTCGGGTTCGTGCTGCACCATCTCGACTCGTAAGTGCGGGTGGGTCGCACGCAGCCGCCTGAGCACCTGCGGCAACAGCGCCAGCAGGGCCGTCTGAAACACGGCCAGCCGCACCGTTCCGGAGACCTCGGCGTGCGCACGATGCAGCGCCGCCTCAGCGCGTTCAAGCCCCGCGAGCAGCTCCTGGGTTTCTGCGACGAGCGCCTGCGCGGCGGCGGTGAGTTCGAGAGTTCGACCGACTTTATGAAGCAGCGGCACACCGGCTTCACGCTCCAGCAGGGCCAGCTGCTGCGAAATAGCGGAGGGGCTGTAACGCAGCGCTTCGGCGACCGCGGCGACGGTGCCCCGCGTATCAAGCTCCCAGAGCAAACGGAGCCGTTTCATCTCAAGCACATCGCACCCCAAATCATGCAGTTTTGCTTCACACTATCCCACATAAACTGTCGCTTTACTTCATTCTTGCAACGAGTGAAACTGGTGACATGAACAACCGAACGAGCGAGGTAATCGTGGCCACAACTGACGTCCGCCCCCAACAACTCGCGGATGAAGCAATCACCCTCGTACGCCGCTGGCTCGCCGAGGCCGCGCAGGTGCCAGCCGACCCCTCGGCGGAACGCCTCGCGGGTCTGCTGCGCGACCCGAACGGCCTCGATTTTGCCGTCGGCTTCGTTGACGGTGTGGTGCGTCCAGAAGACCTCAGCGTCGCAGCGAAGCGACTCGGTGAGCTCACACCGCTCACCCCCAAGTTTTTGCCCTCGTACATGCGAGGCGGCATGGCGCTCGGTGGTGCGCTCGCGAAACCCCTCTCGGGTGTCGTTGTGCCGGTGGCACGTCGGGTGCTACGCGAGCTCGTCAGCCACCTCATCATCGACGCGAGCGATGCAAAACTGGGCCCGGCCATCGCCAAGATCAAGCGCGACGGTGTGAGCCTCAACATCAACCTGCTCGGCGAAGCAATCCTGGGCAAGTCCGAGGCCGAGCGCCGCATCGAGGGCACCCACAAACTCCTCTCTCGCGATGACGTCGATTACGTGTCGATCAAGGTCTCGTCGACCGTTGCGCCGCACAATCACTGGGCCTTCGATGAGGCCGTTGTCGAGATCGAGCAGCACCTTCTCCCCCTCTTCGAGCGGGCCGCTGCCGCGTCGCCGCGCAAGTTCATCAACCTCGACATGGAAGAGTACAAGGACCTCGACCTCACGCTCGCCGTGTTCATGAGCATCCTTGACCGCCCCGAGTTTCTTGATCTTGAGGCTGGCATCGTGCTGCAGGCCTACCTGCCCGACGCCCTCAGCGCGATGATGCGCCTGCAGGAGTGGTCGGCGGCCCGCGTCGCGCGCGGCGGAGCGCCCATCAAGGTACGCGTTGTGAAGGGCGCGAACCTGCCGATGGAGCTGGTCGAGGCGACAATCCACGGCTGGGAGGCGGCGACCTGGGGATCAAAGCAAGAGTCTGACACGGGTTACAAGGCCGTGCTTGACTACGCTCTGCACCCCGAGCGTGTGCAGAACGTCAGGATCGGCGTCGCCGGTCACAACCTCTTCGATGTCGCGCTGGCCTGGCTGCTCGCGAAGGCCCGCGGCGCCCAGAGCGGAATCGAGTTCGAGATGCTGCTCGGCATGGCCACGGGTCAGGCCGAGGCCGTGCGGCGTGAGGTCGGCGGGCTGCTGCTCTACGTGCCGGTTGTGCACCCGCAGGAGTTCGATGTTGCGATCGCTTACCTGATCCGCCGCCTCGAAGAGGGGGCAAGCCACGAGAACTTCATGTCGGCCGTCTTCGAGCTCAACGACAACTCCGCGCTGTTCGAGCGGGAGAAGGATCGCTTCCTCGCCTCGCTCGCCGCTCTTGAGGCCATCACCGCCGACGGCGATCCCGAGCACTTCAGCGTTCCCGCTCCGCAGCGCACACAGGATCGCCGCGTTTCGCGGGCAGACAGCGCCGACGACAGGGTCGCTGCAAGGGTAGCCGCGGGCATCACCGGGTTTGAGAACACACCGGACACCGATCCTGACCTGCCCGGCAACCGCGAGTGGGGTCGCGGTATCGCAGACCGCATGGTGAACTCGCAGCTGGGCAAGGCGACCGTCGAGGCTGCGCTCGTGACGAGCGAGGCCAACCTCGAAGCCGCAATTGAGCGCGGCCGCGCGGCGGCTGCCGGATGGCAGGCCCTCGGCGCCGACGAACGCGCGCGGATCCTGCACCGCGCGGGCGAGCGGATGGAAGCACGCCGAGCCGCACTGCTTGAGGTCATGGGGTCGGAGTGCGGCAAGACCCTCGACCAGGGTGATCCCGAGGTTTCAGAGGCCATCGACTTCGCGCACTTCTACGCCGCACTCGGCCAGGCGCTTGAACAGGTCGACGGTGCTGAGTTTGTGCCGCAGAACCTCACCGCGGTGATTCCGCCGTGGAACTTCCCCGTTGCTATTCCTGCCGGGGGCGCCCTCGCAGCGCTCGCGGCGGGATCCAGCGTCATCATCAAGCCCGCGACCCGGGCTGCCCGATCCGGTGCTGTCATGGTCGAAGCGCTGTGGGAGGCCGGAGTACCCCGAGACGTGCTGCAGATGGTGCAGTTTGCGGATCGTGCGCTCGGTTCAGCCCTTGTCGCTGACCCCCGGATCGACCGGCTGATCCTGACCGGCGCCTACGAAACGGCAGAAACGTTCCGCGGCCTGCGCCAGGACCTGCCGATTCTCGCCGAAACCAGCGGCAAAAACGCCATCATCGTGACTCCCAACGCCGACTTCGACCTCGCCGCGCGCGACGTCGCGCAGTCAGCATTTGGGCACGCCGGGCAAAAGTGCTCCGCCGCGTCACTCGTGATTCTTGTGGGTTCGGTTGCGCAGTCGAAGCGGTTCCGGGGGCAGCTGCTCGACGCGGTGCGCTCGCTCAATATCGGCACGCCCGATCAGCTGACCAGCCAGATGGGCCCGATGATCGCGGCGCCATCCGGCAAACTGCAGCGAGGCCTCACTACGCTTGAGCCGGGGCAGACCTGGATGGTCAAGCCGGGCGCGGTTGATAGCGATCATCCGCTCGCCCGCGACGCTTCGGGGGCCTCGAAACTGTGGACTCCCGGCGTTCGCGAGGGTGTGCGTCGCGGCAGCGAGTACCACCTCACGGAGTACTTCGGGCCGATCCTGGGCATCATGACCGCGTCGACACTCGACGAGGCGATCGACATGGTCAACGAGATCGACTACGGCCTGACGAGCGGCCTGCACTCCCTCGACCGCGATGAGCTCAAGCTGTGGCTCTCGCGCATCGAGGCAGGCAACCTCTACGTCAACCGCGGCATCACGGGTGCTATCGTGCGCCGCCAGCCGTTCGGCGGCTGGAAGAAGTCGGCGATCGGCGCGGGCACCAAGGCCGGCGGTCCCAGCTATCTCTTTGGGCTCGGCTCATGGACGGACGCCCCGGTTGCTGCTGATTCTCGTGCACCGATGCCGGCCGCTGCCCCGCTCTTGCGCGCAGCGCAGCAGGCTGAGCTGCCGAGCGAGTCATTGGAGTGGCTGCGGGCCGCCCTCGGCTCTGACGCTGCGGCGTGGGAGCAGGAGTTCGGTGTGCACCGCGACGCTTCGGGGCTCGGGATCGAGCGCAACGTGCTGCGGTACCTGCCGACCCAGGCGGTGATCCGTGCAACAGCAGATGCCACACCGGCTCACGTGGTCCGTGCGGTTGCCGCGGGTGTTGCCGCGGGATCGTCGCCCGTACTGAGCCTGCCGGTTGCGCTCCCCCAGGCCGTGCTCACCGCATTTGAGGCTGCTGGTGTTGCGATCCACTTTGAGGACGATGCCGCGTGGTCCTCACGCGTTGCCGCCCTCGCTAAGCGCCAGGGGCCAACCGCAGGGGCTCGCGTTCGTATCGTCGGCGGGGAGTCTCGCGAGGAGGTCGTTCAGGCGACCTACGAGGCATCCGGCGGCAAGCCCGACATCGCGGTCTACGGCGGCCCGGTTGTCTCGGCGGGCCGCGTCGAGATGCTGCCGCACCTGCGCGAGCAGGCAGTGTCGATCACGGCCCATCGATTCGGTACGCCGAATCACCTGAGTGATGGTGTGATCTAGTGAGCGCGGAGGGTTCGTCGACAGCGTCCTGGATTCGCACGACCGATTACCACACGGCGGGCGAACCCTTCCGCATCGCGCACGCCGACTCACCGGTGCCGCCGGGTGCGACCGTCGCAGAGCGCCGCGTCGCCGCAATCGCTGACGCCGCGGGTGCCGATCGGATCCGTCGTTTGCTCTGCAACGAGCCGCGTGGTCACGCCGACATGTACGGTGGCTTCATCGTGCCGCCGGACGACGAAGGGGCCCACTTCGGTGTGCTGTTCTGGCACAAGGACGGCTTCTCAACCGCCTGCGGGCACGGCACGATCGCGCTCGGTGTGTGGGCAACCGACACGGGTTTGGTCGAGAGTGATCCCGATGGTGTGACCGAGGTCAGGATCGACGTGCCATCCGGTCGTGTCGCGGCTCAGGTCGAGCGCCGCAACGGGAAGCTAGTCAGCGCGACGTTCCGCAATGTTGCCTCGCACGTGATTACTCGCTCGGTGCCGGTCGAGACGAGCCGAGGCCGAGTGCTTGCGGATCTGAGTTTTAGCGGGGCGATCTACGCCTCGGTGCGGGCAGCCGATGTGGGGCTTTCCGTTGATCCTGACCACTACACCGAGTTGATCGCAGTTGGTCGCGAGGTGAAGTGGGCGCTCAATGAGGCTCCCGAGGCGCAACACGCAGCCGACCCCCGGCTCTCGGGGGTCTACGGCACGATTCTGTGGGACGACCTGGGTGCCGGGCCCGAGGGTCCAAGGCAACGCAACGTAACGGTCTTCGCCGATGGCGAGGTCGACCGGTCGCCGTGCGGATCCGGCACTGGCGCGAGGGTTGCGCTGCTCGCCGACGATGACACACTCACGTCTTCACAGACGCTGGAGCACCACTCGATTGTCGGCACGGTGTTTCACGCGCGTTGGGAACCGGCTGGAGTGGGTGCCGATAGCGAATCGCTCGTCACACCGTTCGTGACGGGTGCAGCGTTTCAGACCGGTGAGCACCGCTTTGTGCTCGATCCAAGCGACCCCGTCGCAGAGGGGTTCGTGCTGCGGTAGGCGCCGAGGTCCAGTAGCCATGCTCCAGGACCCCTGACCTTGTACCCCAGTCTCCACAAGGACCGAACGTTCGGCAAGGATCCTAACCAGAGGCAAGGAAACCAACGCGACAGTTACTTTGCCTCAGGTTAGTTTCCTTGCCCCGGGTTCGGGGGCCGGGTTCGACAGGGCTCCGGGTTCAGCGGGGCCGGTTCAGCGGACCCCCGCCACCTCAGCGAGCTAGCGCGAGACCTGATCCATCCACGCCTCAAGCCCATCCGCATCGATCGGCAGCACGTCGCTCAGCACGTCGATGCCGTCCGAGGTCACCACAAGGTCGTCCTCGATGCGCACGCCGACGCCGCGCAGCTCGGGCGGCACGGTCTCGTCCCACGCGTGGAAGTACAGGCCCGGCTCAACCGTCAGCGCCATGCCCGACTGAATCGTGCCGCCGAGGTACGTCTCGTAGCGCGACGACTCGCAGTCGTGCACGTCGAGACCGAGGTGGTGGCCCACCCCACACACGATGTAGCGACGGTGCTGCTGGCCCTCGGGCGAGAGAGCCTCATCAACCGAGACCGGCAGCATGCCCCAGTCGTGGAGCCCCTGCGCGATAACCTCCATGCAGGCCGCGTGGAAGTCTGCCCACAGCCGACCCGGGCTGACAGCCGCGAGCCCCGCACGATGTGACTTCTCAACAAGGTCGTGCACCGCGCGCTGCTCGGTACTGAACCGGCCCGATGCCGGGATCGTACGAGTCACGTCGGCCGTGTAGCCGCTGCGGTTCTCAACTCCCATGTCGAGCAGCAGCAGTTCATCACCGCGAATCTCCCCGTCCGCACGCACCCAGTGCAGGATCGGTGCGTGCGCACCGGCTCCCACGATGCTGGCGTAGCCGGGGCCGTTGCCAGCGGTGCGAGCCCAGCGGTCAAACGTGCCCTGCAGCCAGCGCTCGCCGCCGCTCTCAACGGCAGTCGGGATCTCACGCCGCACCTGAGCGAAGCCCTCAGCGGTAGCCAACACGGCCTTGCGCAGCTCGGCAATCTCCCACTCGTCCTTAAACGCGCGCAGTTCCGAGAGCACGCGGGCAAGGGTCGCGGATCGCGGGCGTCCATCGAGCGCGCGGCCCGCGCCCGTGCCGACGACCGCTGCACCGGCCACGAGCGCGTCCTCACCAACCGTCAGCTGCGAGATCGGCGCGGTGCGCAGCTGGAGCGCAGTTTCAAGTTCCGAAAGCCCCGGGATCGGCCCAACCCAAAGCTCGCCGTGGTTCGCGTCGGCGTGGAACGCATCGTCTCCGGGCCGCGCGGGAGGCGTGAGATAGAGCGTCGCGTCGTGCCCGCCCGCGACCGGGTTCATGACCAGCACCCCGTCTTCAACCGAGTGACCGGCCAGCCACAGGAAGTCGCTGTCGGCGCGGAACTCAAAAAAGGTGTCCCCCACGCGCAGCTGGGCGCGTCCCGCGGTGACCACGATGGTCTTGCCAGGAAGCGATTCAGAGAGTCGCCTGCGGTGCGCCGCCGCGGCAGCAACAGCGCCCTCTTCAAGTCGAGGCGTGCGATCCGCGTCGCCCCAGCCCTGCTGGATCCAGTTCGTGAAGCCCGGCACTTCGGCAAGCCGCGGCATGCGGGGATCGCGGCGTACCGCACGCGACATCGGAATGCTCGACTCCCAGTCGACGACCCGCACCTCTCGTGCGAGTCCGGTCAGCGGGTGGTCGTCGTGTTGCAGGGACATGTTTGTGTTCTCCGTTCGGGGGTTTTGGATTAGCGATAGCCGCTGTGTCATTCTGCGCGAGCCTGCGAGTCGCAGAATCTCGTGGAAGATCCTGCGACTCGCAGGCTCGCGCAGCATGACGGTGGGGTCAGTCGCGCGAGCGCTTCGTGCCGCCGAGGCGCACCTCGAGCGCGGCGAAGAGGCGCTCAGCGACATCGCCCAGGCGCAGGCCATCGTGCTCAAACTCGTTGGTCACCCAGGCGTGCAGCCCGGCCACCCGGCCAGCCGTCTCGAGTGAGAGCTGAGCGTCGACATACATATCGTCGTAGTAGACCGCCGCCTCAACCGGCACCTCGTTGCGGGCGAGCACGGCAGCATCGTATAGATCAATCGGCTGCTCGTGCGCGGCCAGATGTTCGACCGCGGCTTGGAAGCCCTGCAGCGGCGAGATCTCCGAGAACATCCACGGAAACACGGTCTCGCCCGTGAAGTTTAACGGCCTGGCGTCCTCCGCGAACTCGAAGTGCCCATCTCGCTCTCGCTGCGCGGCCCACGCCGACGGCCCGGGACCATAGATCGCCTCCTGCAGCGCGATGAACAGCGGGTTCGTCGCAAAGCTAGTGGCCGCCTCGACTTCGGCAAGAAACACATCGCTGAGCCGGGTCTCGGCCTCGTCCGCAAACGCCTCGTCGAAAATCCAGTGCACACGATCGAACCCCGGCTTCATGCCAAAATCGAGCCCGAGCAGCTGCAGGCGGCGCACGGTGAGGCGGTCACCCGAGGGCAATCGCACATCGGTCGAGGCCAACAGATCAGCGACCCGGTCGATCCGCGAGGTCAACTGCGGATGCCTCGCGCGGAACACACGGTTCTTCTCCGCGATGCGCGGGAAGGTGCGCGAGTACACAACAGCGGGATCGGGATCGAGGCTCGGGATGCCGCCCGTGATCGCCGAAGCGACGACCGACTGCGGAAAGTGCGAGAGGTACTGCAGCGTCAAGAACCCGCCGTAGCTCTGCCCGAGCGTCCACCACTGGCGTCCGGAGAAGTGCTTCTCGCGCAGCGCTTCGAAGTCGCGCACGATCGAGTCGGCGCGGTGCAGTGCGAGCCGACGGGCACCTTCCTCGGCGGGCATCGACGCAAAATCAGAAGTCGACAGCGGCGTCGACCGCCCGGTGCCACGCTGATCTGGCAGGATCACGCGGAAGCGCTTCACGGCGCTCGCGATCCAGCTGTCTGCCCCGAGCGGACGGGGTGACTTGCCACCGGGACCACCCTGCAAAAACACGAGCAGCGGAAGATCCTCGCCCTGCTTCGTCGCGTCGATAACCTCGCGCGCGAACACACGAATGGTCTCTCCGTCGGGCTGAGACCAGTCGAGGGGAGTTTCAACCCACAGGTCACGCGCCACAAGCTGTTCGCCAACCGGGTACCAAGTGTCATTCATCGTCGCGCGGTCCTTACTCTCGAATCCAACAGGGCGTACAGCATGTCAACAACCAGGTTCGACACCACCACAAACAGGCCACCGAGCAGCACAATCGCGATAATCACGGGCCGATCCTGCATCGCAACGCTGGTCACGGCCAGCGAGCCGATTCCGTTCAGGCCAAACACCTGCTCGATAACAATCACTCCGCCCAGCAGCATACCGATGTCGATGCCGAGCTGGGTGACGAGTGGCGGCATGGCGCTGCGGAACGCGTGCACGTAGATGACCCGCCGCTCGGTGAGTCCCTTCGCACGCGCGGTGCGAATGTAGTCCTGACCCAACACCTCGAGCATCTGCCCGCGGGTCAATCGCGCGTACACCGCCGCGATCACGAGGGCGAGCGTGATCCACGGCAGCACAAGGTGCCAGGCCCACTGCAGCGGATCCTGCGTAAACGGCACGTACCCCGACGGCGGGAAGAGTGTGATCCCGACCTTCGTTGGCAAAAAGTAGAGCGTGTAGAGCGCGATCATGCCGAGCACAAACGTCGGGAAGCTGATGCCGACAATCGCAAAGCCTTGACCGAGTCGGTCGCGCAGGCTGCCCGGGCGCTTCGCCGACGAGATACCGATCGGGATACCGATGGCGAGCCAGATGATAACGGCGCCAAACACGAGCGACATCGTGATCGGAATGCGGTTCACGATGAGATCGCCCACCGGCATGTTCGTGCGGTAGGAATAGCCGAGGTTGCCCTGCAGCAGGTTACCGATGAAGATGCCGAACTGCTCGATCATCGACTTATCGAGGCCGAGGTTCACGCGAATTTGCGCCATGAGTTCTTCGGTCGCCTTGTCACCGGCGATGATGCGCGCGGGGTCAGACGGCGACACGTAGAACAGCACAAACACAAACACGCTGAGCAAAAACAGCACGAGCGCCCCAAAGGCGAGTCGTGACAGGAAGAACCGAGTCATGCTTTCGCTCCTCTCACTGAAGTTGGATCAAGCGCGTCTCGCAGGCCGTCCCCGAGTAGGTTGAAGGCGAGCGTCAGCGCGAGCAACGCGAGACCCGGAACCAACACCATCCAGGGTGCAACGAGATACATGGAGCCGTTTGCCGCGTCCGCGAGCATGTTGCCCCAGCTGGGTGTCGGCGGCACGATGCCGAGCCCGAGGAACGAGAGTGTCGCCTCGAACACAATCGCCGCGGGGATCATCAGTGTTGTGTAGACGATGATCGGCACAACGAGGTTCGGCAGCACGTCGCGATACATCATGGAGAACCGCGACTCCCCCAGCGAGCGTGCGGCCTCAATAAACTCGCGCTCGCGCAGGGCGAGCACCTGGCCGCGAATCACTCGCGCGAGCCCCGACCAGCTGAAGAACACAATCACCACGATCGATAGGCCCAGGCTCGGCCCGAGCACCGATACGAGAGCGATCGCAACGAGCAAAAACGGCACGCTCATCACGAGGTCGATCACGCGGCTCAGGATCGTGTCGGTCACGCCGCTGAAGAATCCAGCGATCGTGCCGATAATGACGCCGATCGCGGAGGCCGCCAGCGAGGCGACCACACCCACGAGCAACGAGATGCGAGTGCCATAGGCGAGCCTCACGAGAATGTCACGCCCTAGCTGGTCGGTGCCGAGCAAAAACTCGGCGTTTGGCCCCACCGGGATGCCCGCGGACGACAGCCCGGTCTCGCGGAACTGCTCGGTCGGGCCGTGCCCGGTCCACTGAGCAATCAGCGGCGCCCCGATCGCGAAGAGAATCGCGAACAGGATCACGAGCGCCGAGGCGATGCTCGCCGGATCCTTTGACAGGCGCCGCATGGTCAACTGCCACGATCCGCGCGCCTTGATCCCGACGGCCTGTTTTGCAGCCATGCCCGGTGTCAGAATCCGGGTGGTTTTGAGCGCAGTCTTCGGGGTCATCGCGCCACCTCCTCGGTGACTCGCTCCGGCAAATCGAGATAGGCCGCAGCGAGGAGCTTCTTCGTAAAGGGTTGCTGCGGTGACCGATACATCGATTCGGGATCACCGAGCTCAATAATGCGCCCGCCCTCCATCACGGCGATCCGGTCGCACATGTGCCGCACCACCGCTAGATCGTGCGAGATGAAGAGGTACGTAAGACCGAGCTCCTTTTGCAGCCGGTCGAGCAGCCCAAGCACCTGAGCCTGCACCGTGACGTCGAGCGCCGACACGGGCTCGTCGAGAATCACGAGCTCGGGATTCAGTGCAATCGCGCGGGCAATGCCAATGCGCTGGCGCTGGCCGCCCGAGAACTGCGACGGGAACCGGTTGTAGTGCTCAGGATCGAGCCCGACCTGCTCAAGCAGTTCCTGCACCCGGCGCTGGCGATCCTTTCCGCTTGCCACCCCGTGAATGCGGAAGGGATCACCGACGATCGAGCCGACACGTCGCTTTGGGTTGAGGGACCCGAAGGGATCTTGAAACACCACCTGCACCTTTTTGCGCTGCTCGCGCCAGGCGCGGCCCGTGGTCTCTGAGATGTCGCGGCCATCAAACGAGACGCGGCCGCTCGACGGCGCAATCAGCCCGGCGATGGTGCGAGCGAGTGTGGTCTTGCCGCAGCCGCTCTCGCCAACGAGTCCCAGGGTTTCACCCCGGCGCACATCGAGTGAGATGTGGTCGAGCACTGTGCGATCCTCGCCCCGCTTCTGCTTGAACGAGAGTGAGATATCGCTAACTTCGACAATGTTGTCGGCAGGGGCCTCGTCGGCCACCGAGATGACCGGCCGCGAATCCATACTGAACGACGACGAGTCGATCAAACTCATCGTGTAGGGATCCTGCGGATTCGAAAACACCTCGGCGCTCTCACCCAGCTCCATGCGATTGCCCTGGTACATGACCATCACCCGGTCAGCCACACTCGCCATTACGCCGAGATCGTGGCTGATCATCAGCACCGTCGCGCCCGATTCCTGCTGCATCTCTGCGAGCAGGTCGAGGATCTGCGCCTGCACCGTCGAGTCGAGCGCGGTGGTCGGCTCGTCGGCGATAATCAGCGAGGGACCGAGCGACAGGCTCATCGCAATCATGACGCGCTGGCGCATACCGCCGGAGAACTGGTGCGGGTAGGCGTCGAAGCGGCTCGCAGGGTCAGGGATATGAACCTTTGTGAGGAGTTCAATGGCCCTGGCCTTGGCGGCCTGCTTCGACGCCCTCTCGTGGGCGCGAATCTGCTCGACGATCTGCCAGCCGATCGTGTACTGCGGGTGCAGACTCGACAGCGGATCCTGAAAGATCATGCTGATTTCTTTGCCGCGCTTGCGTCGCAGCTGTTCGCTGCCCAGCGTGAGCAGATTCTCACCACGGAAGAGCACCTCCCCCGTGGTCTTTGCCGCAGGGACGAGCCCCATCGCCGACTGCACCAGCACCGATTTTCCCGATCCCGACTCACCAACGATTCCGAAGAACTCGCCCTCCCGAATGTCGAAGGAGACGTTTTTGACCGCGTGCACCGGGCCGTCCTCGGTCGGAATATCGACCACCAGATCCCGCACTTGTAGGAGCGACATGGTTACTGCTTCAGCCAGATGTTGGTCCAGTCGCCGTTCTGGGCGAGGGCGTAGATCTGGAAGTTCTGGACACGATCAGAGTGGTAGTTTGCCTTCTTGCGCGCCACGATACTGACAATCGGCGAGTCTTTCATGACGGTCTCGTCGACCTGGTGCCAGAGCTTGCCCGCTTCTTCGGGGGTGTCAGCGGCGAGCGCCTCACCCGCGAGCTTGCTGGCCTCCGCGTTGTTGTAATCGACGTAGTTGTACGACTGCGGTGTGCCGTCGAAGAAGAACTGTGGCTGGAAGACACTTCGCGCGGCGCCGCCAACCCAGTCGGGTGACCAGCCGACAAGGGCAACGTCCCAGGCACCGCTCTTGGCGTTCTCGGGGTTCGTCATGAAGTTGGCGTAGTAGTCCGTCGGCGGCACGGGGAACAGCTCAACCTTGATTCCCGCCTTTTCGAGGCTCGCCTGCACGGTCTGCGCAATATCTGGCTGCGTGCCCAGGTTGCGGTAGGGAAACTTCAGGGTGAGGTTGGTAACTCCGGCTTTTGCGAGCAGCTCCTTCGCTTTCTCGGGATCAGCCTTGCCGCTGCCGTCGCCGTAGGGTGCGAACTTCTCGTAGCCGTTGATGCCGGGGCCAAAGATGCCGTTTGTGACGGTCGCGATGTCTTCGCCACCCATCACCTGCACAACCGCTGGCTTGTCGATCGCGTACTGCAGCGCCTCGCGCACCTCGGGCTTCTGCAGCGCGCTGGCGTTATTTGTGGTCTTCGTGTTGATCCACAGGAACTGGTCAATGCCGCCGTTCTCCATGGTCGTGAACTTCTTGTCGTTCGCCGCGGTCAGCTGCTGAATGTTCGCGGGGCTCGGCTGCAGGTCAAAGAGTGCGTCGGCAGATCCAGCTTGCAGCTGCTGCATGGCCGCGTCTCCCTCAACGCCCATCGTCATCTCGATGCTGTCGACGTAGGCCTTACGAAGGGGATCACTGTCGGCCTTCCACGACTTGTTGCGCTCGAGGGTGAGCTTCACGTCGGGGGTGTACGAGGAGATCGTGTACGGGCCCGAGGCAATGAAGTGGCTCTTGTATTCGGGAGAGTCGGGCAGGTAGTCGAGCACCTCGACTGGAGCCGGGTTCGCGTTTGGCAGGCTCAGCATCGAGGTGAAGTCTGAGGCGGGCTCAACGAGTTTGAAGATGACCGTTTGGTCGTCGGGGGTCTGAATGCCCGAGATGTCGTGAGACTCGATGTAGTCCTTCATGGGTCCGACCTCGGGCTTCACCGCGGCGAAGCCGGTGCAGAACTCGTCCATGCCCTCGATGAGGTTGATGAAGTAGCTGCCAAGCGCCGAGGCGATGTGGGGGTTGCAGATGCGCTTGATGCCGCGGGCAACGTCACCCGAGACGATGGGACGCGCGCCATCGGGAGCATCCCAGGTCGCGTCGTCGCGCAGCTTGATCTCGTAGGTGAGGCCGTCCTTGCTCGGAGTTGGCACCTCTTTCGCAAGGTCTGGCTGCAGTTTGGTACGCTCGGCCTCGTCGTTCGAGGCGGTGTAGCTGAGGATCGAGCGCGAGATCGAACGGACCACACTCTCCGAGGGCACGTAGGCGGTGAGCTGAGGATCAATGTGGTCGGCGTCGCCGTTGGCGAGCACCTTGAGCACCCCACCTTTCTGCGGTTCTCCTGAGGCATCCGCAGCGGATCCGCCGCCGCTCGCACAGCCTGAGAGCACCAGGGCAAACGCGGCCGCCGCCGCGGCAATTGGCAAAAGTCGTCGTTGTGTCATCGAGTATCTCCTTTGAATCTCGTTCACGACGCCGGAAGGCATCGCAACACCAGCAAAACACCGGGGGTTCACGTGGTGATATCCGGGGGTCAACGTGGTGGCATGTGCCATATTACATTGCATTGAAGTATTCACCAGCACCGGGTAGTTTCCCCACCCCTCCCAGGCTCCTCCCCAGACCCCTTCCCAGACCCCTTCCCAGGTCCCCTCCCAGATCCCCTCCCCGCGCATGCCAGCCGGTACTGGCACACCAACCGGACCGAAATTGGCGTTGTGAACCGGCTGACTTGTGAGCACCGGCCGGCAAACGCGGCGCCGTCCTACCAGACCCACTTCCACCACCAAACTCCACCTCTACCTCCACCACCAGCCTCCACCTCCACTCCAGCCCCACTTCCACCCCAAACCCACTCCCTAACCCCAAATACCCACAATCTCCCCAGCATCTTGCCGACACTCCACCAAGGTGCTACATTGTGCAATGTCACACCTTATTAAACTTTCAACCCCTCAAACACACTCATCGAAAGGCCCGTTCATGACCGAGAAGAAGCCCTGGCACGGAGTCATCGTCGCCACCGCCCTCCCCTTCAACGACGATCTCTCCGTCGATTTCGATGCCTTCGGCGAGCACGTCGCATGGCTCGCAGAGAACGGCTGCGACGGGGTCGCACCGAACGGATCGCTCGGCGAATACCAGAACCTCAGCGAGGCAGAGCGCGCGCAGGTCGTCAAGACCGCCGTCGACGCTGCCCCCGAGGGCTTCACCGTCATGGCGGGTGTCGGCGCCTACGGCGCGCTACAGTCCGCGCACTGGGCAGAGCAGGCAGCAGAAGCCGGTGCGCAGTGTGTCATGCTGCTCCCCCCAAACACCTACCGCGCGAACCGCGAACAGGTGAAGGATCACTACGCCACCGTCGGCAAGGTGGGCCTACCGATCGTCGGTTACAACAACCCCATCGACACCAAGGTCGACCTCGTGCCCGATCTCATTGCCGAGATCCACGCGGCTGGCAACATGGTGGGCGTCAAGGAGTTCTCCGGCGATCCCCGCCGCATCTACGAGATCAAAGAGCTCGCTCCCGACATCGACATCCTCATCGGCACCGACGACACCGTGCTCGAGGTTGGCCTCGCGGGCGCAGTCGGCTGGGTCTCCGGTTACCCCAACGCGATCCCCCAGTCGTGCATCGAGCTCTACAACCTGTGCACCTCGGGCAACGCGCAAGACCTGGTGCGCGCGCAAGACCTGGTGCGCGCGCAAGAGATCTACCGCGATCTCCACTCGCTGCTGCGCTGGGACTCAAAGGTCGAGTTTGTCGAGGCCATCAAGCTCTCGATGGATGTTCTCGGCCGCAAGGGCGGCGCGTGCCGCCCACCGCGTCTCCCCCTGCCGCAGGCTATCGCCGACAAGATTGTTGCCGACACCAAGGCCGCGGTAGCCAAGGGCTACGGCAAGTAATCTCAGGGGGTGAGGATCGGTACCTGCTGATCCTCACCCCTGTTCCCACCCACAACACACGTTCCAGCCCACCCAGGAGCACTCATGCGCACTTCACGGGTTTTTCACGCGGTTGATTCCCACACCGAAGGCATGCCCACCCGCGTCATTACGGGCGGCGTTGGCGTCTTTCCCGGCGACACCATTGCGCAGCGGCGCACCTGGTTCATGGAGAACAGCGACGAGATTCGGCAGCTGCTCATGTTCGAGCCGCGGGGTCACGCTTCAATGAGCGGCGCCATTCTGCAGCCGCCAACGCGGCCCGACGCCGACTGGGGCGTGCTCTACATTGAGGTTTCCGGCTGCCTGCCGATGTGCGGACACGGCACGATCGGCGTCGCTACGGTGCTCGTTGAAACGGGCATGGTCGAGGTCATCGAGCCCGTCACCACGATCCGGCTCGACACCCCCGCGGGACTCGTTGTCGCGGAAGTCGCCGTGCGCGACGGCCGCGCCGAGCAGGTCACCATCGTCAATGTTCCGTCGTATGCAGAGCGCCTCGACGCAGAGGTGGAAGTGCCGGGGATCGGCACCGTCTCATACGACCTCGCCTTCGGTGGCAACTTCTACGCCATCGTGGAGCTCGAAAAACTCGGCATCGAGTGGCGTGAGGATCGCGCCAACAAGAACGAGCTGCTGGGGGCCGGGCTCGCCATCATGGACGCCATCAACAAGGCCGATGAACCGGTCCACCCCGAGCGGCCCGATATCCGCGGCTGCCACCACGTCTACCTGCAGGCACCGGGTTCCACGGCCGAGCGCTCGCGGCACGCCATGGCAATCTATCCCGGCTGGTTCGACCGCTCCCCCTGCGGCACGGGCACGAGCGCCCGCATGGCACAGCTTCACGCGCGGGGCCTGCTGCCGCTCGAGACAGACTTCATCAACGAGTCCTACATCGGCTCCCGCTTCACAGGTCGACTACTCTCAGAGACCGAGGTCGCCGGAAAACCGGCGGTCATTCCCGCCATCACCGGGCGCGCCTGGCTTACCGGTACGGCGCAGTACTTTCTCGACCCGTCCGACCCGTTCCCGAAGGGATTCCTGCTGTGAACAACCTCCCGTACTTCAACGCCGACGAGGTGCGCGCGGCGCTCCCCTACGACCGTGCGGTGCGCGCGCTCGAAGAGGGCCTGCAAGGCGGGGTGAATCCCGAGGAAGACGGGCCGCGCTTGTTCAGCCCGGCACCAGACGGCGAGTTTTTGCTCATGCCCGCGCAAGGCAACGATTTCAGCGGCGTCAAGGCTCTGACGGTCGCCCCCAACAACCCCGCGCGCGGCCTCGAAAAAATTCAGGGCCTCTACATTCTGTATTCTTCAGACACGCTCGCCCCCGCCGCGGTGCTTGAGGGGTCGAGCCTCACGGCGATCCGCACCCCCGCGGTCACGCTTCTCGCGGTGAGCCGCATCGCCGCGATGGACGATTCGTTTCCCGACGCACCCCGGATGCTCGTGTTCGGAGCCGGGATTCAGGCTGCCGGGCACATCGCGGCAGCGCACGCGCTCTTTCCCTCCGCAGAATTCGCGGTCATCGGACGCAGCGCCGAGCGGGTTGCAAGCCTCAGAGCGCAGTTCCCCGACCTCGAGATCACGGATCGCGGAGCCGACCGCGATGCCGCCGTGCGCGAAGCGGACGTGATCCTCTGCACCACAACCTCGACTTCACCCCTGTTTGACGGCTCACTCGTGTGCGACACCGCCATCGTCGCGGCCGTCGGAACACACGGGCTCGACCACCGCGAACTCGATGATGCGCTGGTGTCGCGCGCCGACATCGTGGTCGAGGGCCGCAAGTCCGCCCGCGCTGAAAACGGCAACCTTTCCACTGCGCTCTCCGACGAGGACTGGGAGCGCCGTCCACCGGCAAACCTCAAGGACCTCGTCACTGGTGGCTTCGTTCGCACCCCCGGTCGGCCTGCCTGCTATACCGGAGTAGGCATGTCGTGGGAAGATCTCATTTGTGCGGCCGCGGTGTTCACTAAAGGACAGTCAGCTTCAGGCCGGTGACAAGAGAGCCCTGAGGAGACACCATGTCAGCAGTACCGAGCACCCCCAAAGGCCAGAGCTCTCCGCTCCGGCCACTCACGCGACCGCTCAACCTGCGTGAGACTGTTCTCGAGCAGCTGCGAACGGCGATCATCACCGGTGAGATCGCTGAGGGTGAGCTCGTCTCCGCGCCAACACTTGGGCTGGCGCTCGGGGTATCGGCGACCCCCGTTCGCGAGGCGATGATGGATCTGGTGCGCGAGGGCCTGGTCGAGACGATCAAAAACAAGGGCTTCCGTGTCACCACCATGAGCGACTCCGATCTCGACGACCTCGCTCAGCTTCGCCGCCTGATCGAGCCGCCCGCTATGCAGATGGTTGTTGGCAACATCGATGACAGCACTCACGCGGAACTTGTTGAGCTGGCCGAGGCCTGCCAGCAGGCAGCCAAGCGCGGCGACCTCGTCGAGTATCTCCGCGATGATCGCGAGTTCCATGCCTTCCTGTTGCTGCAGTCAGGCAACCAGCAGCTCGCCAATCTCGCGACTTCACTGCGCCTCAGGGCGCGCATGTACGGCATCGCGACGCTCGCCGAGAACGGGCTCCTCGCCCACTCGGCGCAGGAGCACCAGCAGTTGCTTGAGCTGCTCCGTTCGGGCGACGCTGAGGCCGCCGAACAGCTCATGCACGAGCACATCGCACACACCCGTAAGTCTTGGGCGACGGGTACTCCCGAGGCTGGTGTGCAGGCCTCCTTGGACAAGGAATCAGACAGGACCACATGACAGCCAGCACGGACGTGATCGTTATAGGCTCCGGCATCATCGGAGCCGCAACCGCCTACTTTGCTGTGCAGGCGGGGCTGTCAGTCCGTGTGATCGAGCGGGATCTTCCCGCGAGTGGAACCACCTCCCGCTGCGAGGGCAACATCCTCGTTTCCGACAAAGAACTCGGGCCCGAGTTGGAACTCACGCAGTTTTCTCTTGGTCTTTGGAAGGGCGAGCTCGCCGAGCACGGCGCGCTCTGGGAGTTCGAGTCAAAGGGCGGCATCATTGTTGCGTCCAAGGAGTCGAGCCTTGCTTCCCTCGACCGCTTCTCTACGGCACAACGATCGTTCGGGATCACGTCCCATTCACTGTCCCCCGACGAACTGCGCGGGCTCGAACCGCACATCACTGAACGCGCACTCGGTGCCGCGTACTATCCCGAAGACAGTCAGGTGCAGCCGATCCTCGCGGCCTCCGAACTACTGCGACTCGCTCGCCTCGCCGGGGCCGTCCTCGAGGTTCGCACCCCGGTCACCGGGTTTATCCACGCCAGTGACGGCGACCGCATCACCGGCGTTCGCACTCCCAACGGCGATTTCTCTGCGGCCCACATCGTCAACGCCACGGGAACCTGGGCGGGCGAGGTCGCAGCCCTCGCGGGTGTCAACGTTCCCGTCAAACCGCGCCGCGGCTTTGTGCTCGTGAGCGAGCCGCTGCCCCCGATGGTGCACCACAAGGTCTACGCGGCCGAGTACGTCGACAATGTCGGCAGCTCCGATGCTGGTCTGCAGGCCTCGCCAGTGGTCGAGGGCACTCCTGCTGGCACGATCCTCATCGGGTCCAGCCGCGAACGCGTCGGTTTCGACGGCACGGTGAGCCCCGAGGCCCTGCGCACTATTGCGCGCAACGCGATCCAGCTATTCCCGTTCCTTGAGCGCACGCGGATCCTGCGCCACTATCACGGCTTTCGCCCGTACTGCCCCGATCACCTGCCCGTCATCGGCCCCGACCCCCGGGCGCCCGGACTGTGGCACGCCTGCGGCCACGAGGGTGCCGGTATCGGACTTGCCGCGGGCACCGGAAAACTGCTCGCGCAGGCGCTCGCTGGCGAGACCCCCGAGCTTTCCCTGAGCCCGTTTCGCCCCGAACGATTCGAGGAGGTCACCGTATGAACGACACACCAGCTCCGAACCCACTCGACGAGGCTGCGGCTCCCGCAGCACCGGTTCAGGCCAGTTTCTGCGGCGAACCCATCACTGCCGAAACCGGGGCAAGCGTCGCAGCGGCCCTGCTCGCGAGTGGTCGCCCCGCCTGGCGCACGACCCGCGACGGCAAGCCGCGCGGGCTCTTCTGCGGCATCGGTGTCTGCTTCGACTGCATCGTTGAGATCGATGGTGAATCCGGGCAGCGCGCCTGCATGATTCCGCTTCGGGAGGGCATGGAGATTCGTCCTGTGCAGACGCCATCGCCGTCACCGTCACCGTCACCGTCGCTGGAGAAGGAGACAAACCCGTGAACGAAATACGACAGCCACAAACTCCTCCGCACGTTGACGTGGCCATCGTGGGCGCGGGTCCAGCCGGTCTCGCTGCGGCGAGCGCCGCGGTCGCCCAGGGCGCGAGTGTCGCCGTCATCGACTCCGCCGAGCAACCGGGCGGTCAGTTTTGGCGGCACCGATCCGAGGCTGCGAGGGTTGCTGACGACGGCGCCTTCCACCACGGCTGGAGTGACTATCTGCAGCTGCGCTCAAGCTTCGACGCGGGCGTGGCTTCGGGGCGGATCCGGTACGTACCCGCAACAAGCGTCTGGTTCGCGCGGCAACTCGGTGATGGCCGGTTTGCGCTCGAACTCGCGCCGAGCCACGGCGCTGGTGTGGCCGCCATTCCCTCGTTACGAGCGGCCAAGCTGATTCTGGCGACGGGAGGCTACGACCGCCAGCTTCCGATCCCCGGCTGGGATCTGCCGGGTGTCATGGCGGCTGGCGGAATCCAGGCGTTCGTCAAACAGAACGGCATGCTGCCGGGGTCGCGATTTGTCATCGCGGGCACTGGCCCCTTCCTGCTGCCCGTCGCCGCAAACATTGTGCAGGCGGGCGGCACGGTCGCCGCGGTCTGCGAATCGGCCAACCTCACCGGCTGGCTCCCCCGCGCCCACCGCGCGGCGGGGGTGCCTTCCAAAGCGATTGAGGGTCTGGAATACACCCGAGTATTCCTGCGTCACCGCATCCCGTACCGCGTTCGCACCGTCATCACCGAAATACTCGGAGAGGATCGCGTGCGAGCCGTTCGCACGGCCCGCGTCGACGCGCGCGGCGCGGTTGTTGCCGGCAGCGAGCGCGACATCGAGGGAATCGACGGGGTCGGACTCGGCTGGGGCTTCACCCCGCAAATGGAGCTTCCCGTGCAATTGGGCGTCGAAACCCGCGTCGACGCCGACGGCTCACTGGTGGGTGTGGTTGACGAGGCCTGCCGGTCATCAGTTCCGGGCCTGTTCTTGGCGGGTGAACTCACGGGCGTTGGGGGCGCCGTGCTCGCGGTGATCGAGGGCAGGATCGCGGGGCGCGCGGCGGGGTCAGCGGCCATGAGGGCCGCGATCGGTCCACCCACCGCGCAGGAAAGAAGAGCCGTCAATCGCCAGCGCTCATTCGCCAATGCCATGCACCGGGCCCACCCTGTGCCTGCTGGCTGGCAGGATCGCCTGCACGACGACACGGTCGTGTGTCGTTGCGAAGAGGTGCCCGCTGGCGCTCTACACAGAGCCAACACCGAGCTCGCCGCCGAAGACCTGCGCACGCAAAAGGGCGTGACCCGCGCGGGCATGGGCTGGTGCCAGGGCCGAGTGTGCGGTTTTGCGGTGTCGTGCCTGTCTGCGCCCGCCGATCCTGCCCCGCAAGCCTCACTCAGCACCTCTGCGAAGCGCCCGGTAGCCCAGCCGATCCCGCTAGGCGCGCTGGCTGAGCTCGCCGACGACTAGCTTCAGGCCCCCTGCGGTGAACGCCAGCCACCGCGTCATCCTGCGCGAGCGCCAGCGAGTCGCAGGATCTCCCCCTGGATTCTGCGACTCGCAAGCTCGCGCAGAATGACGCGAACGCCTACGCCCCCAGGTACGCCTCGATCACTCGAGGATCGGCCGCAAGCTCCTCCGCGGAGCCCTGCATCGTGACGCGACCTGACTCCAGCACGTAGGCGCGGTCGGCAATCTTCAGGGCGGCACGTGCGTTTTGCTCAACAAGCAGGATCGTCGTGCCCTGTTTGTTGACCTCCGTGATGATTTCCATGACCTGCTTCACGATGAGGGGCGCGAGACCCATTGAGGGCTCGTCGAGCAGCAGAAGCTTCGGCCCGCCGACGAGCGCCCGCCCGAGCGCAAGCATCTGCTGTTCGCCGCCGGACAGCGTGCCGCCCTGCTGCTCGCGGCGCTCGGCAAGACGCGGCATGAGCGCGTAGGCCTCATCCGCACGCTGGTTGATGAGCTTTTGATCCTTCACCAGGTAGCCGCCGAGCAGCAGATTCTCGTGCACGGTCATCGTGGAGAAGATACGTCGACCCTCGGGAATGTGCAGCAGACCCGCTCCAACCAAATCCCAGGGCTGCAGCTTGGTGAGATCCTTATCTCCCCACTTCGCGATTCCACTCTTGGCCCGCACGAGACCCGAGATCATCGAGAGGGTCGAGGTTTTGCCGGCGCCGTTGTTGCCGAGCAGCGAAACGATCTCGCCCTCGTTGACCTCGAGACTCAAATCTCGCAGCGCGTGCACGCGGTTGTAGAACAGCTCGACGTGTTCCAGTTTGAGCATGCTCATTCTTCTTCCTCCCCGAGGTATGCCGCGATCACAACGGGATCCTGCTTGATCTGCTCAGGGGTGCCGTCAGCGATCTCCTTGCCGTAGTTCAGCACGACGATGCGTTCCGACACCTCCATAACAAGGCCCATGTCGTGCTCGATGAGTACGATCCCGACCCCCAGATCGCGGATCTTGCGGATCAGCCCCATCAGCTCGTTCTTTTCGCTGTGGTTGAGGCCCGCTCCTGGTTCGTCGAGCAATAGCAGCCGGGGCTGGGTTGCGAGCGCTCGCGCGATCTCAACGCGACGCTGCTCGCCATACGGAAGCTGCGTGACGAGCAACTCGTCGTCGGCCCGGAAGCCCACAAAGTCGAGCCAGCCCCGCGCGTCCTCATCGCACTGTCGCTCGCTCTGTTTGTAGCGCGGGGTGTGCAGCATCGCATCAAGAAAGTTCTGCCGCAGGTGGGAGTGCATCGCCGTTTTCACGTTCTCAAGCACGGTCATCTCGGCGAAGAGACGCACGTTCTGAAAGGTGCGCGCCATCCCGCGCTTCGTAATGTACGAGGGTTTGCGGCGCGTAATCGACTCACCGCCAAAGGTCACCGAGCCGCGGTTCGGCTGGTAAAAGCCCGAGATGCAGTTGAAAGCACTCGTTTTGCCCGCGCCGTTCGGTCCGATCACCGAGACGATCTCCCCCTCACTCACCGAGAAGGTAACGCCGTCGACCGCTTTGATGCCGCCGAAGGAGACCGCGAGATCCTTCACCTCGAGTAAAGGTGTAGCAATAGCTGTCTGACTCATCGCCGCTCCTCATCCGTGAACACTTCTTCATCCGATGCACCGACCACGGAAACCGCAGAGGTCGGCGGGACCCCCGGGATCTCGCGCTTCTTCAAGAACGGCAGCACCGCGTTGGCGGGCCAGATTCCCTTGGGCCTGAAGATCATCGCAACAACCAGCAGCACACCGAAGATCAGGTACCGCCACTCAGAGAAGTCGCGGAGCAGCTCCGGGGCAAGGGACACAAACAGCGCGCCGATAATCACACCCGGCGTCGATCCCATGCCACCGAGCACCACCGCCATTAGCACGAGCGCAGAGTACAGAAACTCGAAGCTGTTGGGCGATATCGCCGAGAGGTGACTCGCCATGAGAGTACCCGCGAATCCGCCCCAGACGGCACCGATGATGTAGGCGAGCAGCTTCGTGGCGTAGCCGTTGATGCCCATCGCCTCGCTGACGTCCTCGTCATCGCGCACCGATTTCCATGCGCGCCCGAGTTTGCCCTTGCCGAGACGCGAGACGGCGACAACAGCAAGGCCGATCCCCACAAACAACACGAAGTAGTAGAACAGCACCTTTGCGTTGAAGTGAATCCCTCCGATGTCGAGACCGTCAGCGAACGACCAGCCGAAAAACGACCAGGTCGGGATGCCGTGGATGCCGCTCGGACCACCCGTGATCTTGAGGTTGTTTGCGGTGATGCGAATAATCTCACCGAAGCCGAGCGTCACGATCGCGAGGTAGTCACTGCGCAGCCGCAGCGTCGGGCCGCCGATAATCACGCCAGCAAGAATGCACGCGACGATCACAAACGGGATCGTCTCAAGCATCGACAACCCGAACTGGGTTGTGAGGATGCCGCTCGTATATGCCCCGACCGCCATAAAGGCGATGTAGCCGAGGTCGAGCAGACCGGCATAACCCACCACAACGTTGAGGCCCATGGCCAGCACGATGTAAATGAATGCCGAGGTGAGAATCGAAATGATGTAGGGCGTCGCCGAGATAAAGGGAATGATCGCGGCGACCACAAAGAGCACAAGCGCGAGCAGCTTCATGAACCGCTCGGGCGCGAGGATCCCTGAAATAGCTGGCGGACGCTCGATGGTAGGCCGGGGCGCTTTCAAGCGCGGGGCTTTTGTTTGAGACATGGTCACACCCTCTCCACGACGCGTTCGCCGAGAATGCCGGTCGGTTTGAAGACGAGGAACAGGATCAGGAACCCGAACGCAAACACGTCGCGCCACTGGCCCCCGAGAAAGTGAGTGCCGAATGATTCGAGCAGTCCGAGCACGATCCCACCGAGCATTGCCCCGTAGAGATTGCCGATACCGCCAATCACCGCCGCGGTGAACGCCTTGAGCCCGATCACAAACCCCATCAGAAAGTCGATGGTGCCGTAGTAGGCCGCCGCCATCACGCCAGCAGCACCTGCGAGCGCCGAGCCAATAAAGAACGTGCGTGAAATCACCTTGTTAACATTGACCCCCATTAGCAGGGAGGCTTTCTGGTCCAGCGCAATCGCGCGCATCGCGCGCCCCTCGCGGGAGTGCATCACGTAGCGCTGCAGCAGGAACATGAGGATCGCGGCGACCAGCATGAGCACAAGCTGTGGCATCGTGATCCTCGCCCCGAACACCTCCACGGGAGCGCCCTGCAGCCTGATCGGAAAGACGAGTGGGCTCGCACCGAAGATCTGCCGCACCGCGTACTCAAGGGTGAACGAGACACCAACCGCGGTAATAAGTGCCGCAAGCCTCGGGCTCGTGCGGAGCGGTCGATAGGCAACCCGCTCGATGAGCACACCGATGCCTCCGGTGAGCAGCATCGTGATGAGTAGCACAAGAAGAAGGATCGGGATCGAGCCGAGGCCAAACAGGCCGGTCATGCCGCCGAGCACAACAAACGCGAGAAACGAACCGAGCATATACAGGTCGCCGTGCGCGAAGTTCAGCAGCTTGATGATGCCGTAGACCATGCTGTAACCGAGCGCGACGAGTGCGTAGAACGAGCCGACGAACAGCCCGTTCCATATCAATTGGAACATCGTGAAGCCTCTTTGCTGTCGAGTGGACGTTGCAGAGTTGGGAACGGGCCGCCCGGAGCGAACTCCGGGCGGCCCGTCACGCTAGCTCTTCAGATCGTCCTTCAGCACGAAGGCACCGTCTTCACCCGTGGGCTCGACGATCACGAAGCCGCCACCCTCACGAGAGCCGTCAGCCGCAAAGGTGAGATCTCCGGTCAGTAGCGGGAAGTCCTTGAGATCCTTCAGCGCCTTCACCACCGCGTCGTAATCGGTGCCACCGGCATTTTTGTAGGCCTCGGCGAGGGTCTTGACCGCTTCGTAACTCTGGATCGAGTACGGCCCCGGATCCGCACCGTTTGAGACCTTCTTGTAATCAGCGATCCACTTGTCGCCACCCTCGAGCATGTCGGGGGTTCTGGTGAAGGTACCAACAACGTTCTTGATGGAATCCGGTCCGGCGATTGCCGCGAGCTGCGCATCTACAGAGCCGTCACCGACCAGGATCGGCCCATCGTAGCCACCGCCACGAAGCTGATTGATGAGAAGCCCACCCGCCTGGTAGTAGCCCGTCCACACGACGAAGTCGGGGTTTGCCGAGAGCACACTGTTTACGTTGGCGGAGAAGTCCTTCTCCTTGGGGTTGATCGACTCGCGCTTCACAACTTTGAAGCCGTCGGCCTGCTTCTCAACGGAGTCCGCGAGGTCGACCGAATAGTCAGTGTTGTCGTCGATCACCACGACCGACTTTGCGCCAACCTTCTTGATGTACTTCACCGCAGACTCAGCCTGCTGCGTGCCGGTGCCGTTGATCATAAAGGCGCCCTGACCGACGAGCTCGTTTGAGTTCGCAGCGGGGATCACCATCGGTACCTGGGCATCCGCAAAGATCGGCAGGGTCGGCAGCGTTGCCCCGGAGCAGTATCCACCGACCGAGCCCTTCACACCCGCGGTGACAAGCTTGTTCGCCGCCGCGACCGCCGCGGTGGGATCACAACCGTCGTCTTCGGTGACGAGCTCAAGGTCGCGCCCGTCAACTCCACCGTCAGCGTTGACCTCGTTGATGGCAAGCTGCGCACCAAACTTCATGTAGTCGCCGAACGCTGCTTCAGAGCCGGAGAATGGTGCGAGCATGCCGAGCTTGATGTTGCCCTTGCCGGAGTCACCGGAGTCCCCGCCGCTGGCGAGGCCACCCGAGCAGCCCGTGAGAGCGAGGCCGATTGAGAGGGCAACTGCTCCGGTCGCTACGAGCCTCGACCTGTGAGATTTCCGGGCTGTTGCTGATCGTTTTAGGGACATGTTCTACCTTTCCTGGATACTTCGTTGAATCTTGGGAAGAGTGTGCGACATCACCTCTGACGCCATGTGCAATATTACATTGTATAGTTGACGTGTTTCCATTTTAATGTCACGAATCGGACACAATTCTTATCTACACGGTCGTTATCTCACGAAAAGACCATAAGAAATCAACAGTTTTACCACGCGCCTATCGGCACCATTTCGATCGAAGGAACTAGATATGACCGTCGAAGCTCTCTCCCCCGAACTCGAAACCGTCGTCGCAAACGCGGCCTCAGCGACTGCCATCCTAGCGGCGACCTCCCCCGGCGCTCGCGCTTCCGCGCTCGTTGCGGTCGCCGACGCCCTCGAAGCCGCAAAACCCGCGCTTGTGGCGATCGGCATGGAAGAAACCGGTCTTACTGAAGCGCGCCTCACGGGCGAGGTCACCCGCACCGCTGTGCAGCTGCGCCTTTTTGCCACAACGATCCTCGATGGCTCATACCTCGACGCCCGCATCGACTACGCCGATGCCGACTTCGCGCTCGGAGTACGCCCCGACATCCGTCGCACCCACATTCCAGTCGGCCCCGTCATCAATTTCTCCGCCTCAAACTTCCCGTTCGCGTTCTCGGTTATGGGCGGCGACTCTGCCGCGATCCTCGCAGCTGGTTGTCCCCTCATTGTGAAGGCGCACTCCGGGCACCCCCGGCTCAGTGACGCCACCGCAGAGGTCGCGTCCGCCGCTTTGGCCGCGGCGGGAATGCCCGCTGGCACTTTCCAGCTCATCCACGGTCGCGAGGCCGGTGTCGCAGTGCTGAAGGATCCGCGCATCAAGGCCGGTTCATTCACCGGCTCGATCAGTGTCGGCCGTCTCCTCGCAGACATTGCGGCCTCGCGCCCCGCCCCAATCCCGTTCTTTGGTGAGCTCGGCTCGGTGAATCCCGTTTTCATCACGGCCGACGTCATCGCCGAGCGCGCAACCGATATCGCGTCGGGCTACCTCACGAGCGTTGCGGGGTCCGCCGGCCAGCTCTGCACCAAGCCCGGGTTTGCGTTTGTACCGGCAGATTCGGATCTCCCCGCTGCGATCCAGGCCGCCGCGGGTGAGCCCTCCGAGCACAGGCTTCTCGACCCCCGCATTGCACGCAGTTACGAGGAGCGCCGCACCGCGATCCTCACCGCCCCCGGTGTGCGGGCTCTTGTCGAGGGCGGCATTCGCTTCGATGAGGCAGGGCACGGTTGGGCAACCCCGACCATCGTCATCGTTTCGCTCGCGGACTTCCGAGCCAGCAAGGAAGCGCTCGTCGATGAGGCCTTCGGCCCGCTCTCGATTGTGGTTGAGACGCCTGTTGGCACGGATCTTGCAGCGCTAGTGCGCGAGTTCTTCGAGGGCAACCTCACCGGCACCCTCCACATCAGTGATGCCGAAGGCTCCGGCGATTCCACAAACACCAACGAACTCCGCGTCCTCGTGAACGCGCTCAGCCAGCAGGTGGGTCGTGTGCTGTTCAACGGCTGGCCCACGGGAGTCGCCGTCACCCCCGCGCAGCAGCACGGCGGTCCGTGGCCGGCAACCACCAACGACTCGAGCACCTCGGTCGGCACCGCGGCGATCACACGCTTCCTGCGTCCTGTCGCCTACCAGAGCGCCCCCGCGGCATTTCTACCTGAGGTACTTCAAGACACCAACCCACTCGGCGTCCCCCAGGCCATCGCGCCCGCGGGCGAGTCAAAGGCGTGGGGGTCGGCGGCGCGCGACTAACCCGCGCACACCACGGCCGCTACCAGGCGGCAGCAACCTCGCGGTGAGCTTCGAAGAGCGGAACCGTCGTACCCTCGGGCGCGCGACCAAACCCGCACTCCGTTGCGACCCCGAAGTCACGTGATACGTGACGCTGAGCGGTGGCGATCCGGCGGCGTGCGCCCTCGGCACCGTCCTCGCGGTGCACAAGTCCGAGGTACAGTTCGGTCTCCTCGGGCAACACGAGTTCTGCAAGCGGTGCAAAGAACGCATCGTCGTCACGCTCAATCGGCACGGGCAGGTGGAGCCAGTTCAGCGCTCGAGTCGTCTGCTCTGCCGTGAGATTAGCGAAACGGGTGAGGTTCGCGGCATCGCCGGGTTCTACAAAATGCTTCTCGGCCACGTCGCCGTAACACAGGTGCACACCAACCTCGACGTCCGCGGGCAGTCGGTCAATCTGCCGCGCCAAACGCGAGGTCGTGCCCGCCCACACATCGTCAAACCAGGCGTGGCGTCGCAGGTCGGTGGCCGCCTCTTCCAATATGGCGAATTCCACGGCGGCATCCCACTGCACGGCGATCTCATCGTGCGGGACGACCGCGAGGATCTCGTCGAGCTCCGCGGCGAGCGCGGCCTCGTAGACCGGTTCAAACGCTTCGCGATCCTCTGCGCGAACAAAGCTCCCCACAACACCGAGCGGTGTGGGCAGCGACACTTGGAACCGCGTGCCGCTCGCAATGACCCCCTGCTGCTTCAGCTCCGCGAACACCTTCCAAGACGCGAGGGCAGCCTCCGCGTAACCGAGCGGCGGCAGCACGAGATCGGCGGCGTCCACGCCCTCTGCGATCCGCACCGAGCGAATGTCTAGCATCCGCAGCGGGATAGGAGTGTCTCCCACTCGCTCGATGCCCTCCGCCGCGGCGAGGCGGCCCGGCTGAAACGCGATCCAGTGGAAGCGCTCCCCGACTTCGCCGTCGGGAATCCGCTTAAGCCATGGGCCCAGAGTTTCTGCGGCGACCCGCATGGTCGTCTCCGCATCATCGAAATTGATGCTCCCCACAAGATGAGCACCGCGGATCGTTTGGCTGCTGGGTTTGGTCTCAGTCATGATTGCCAGTGTAGTTCGTGGGCAGCGTGAGGATCACAAGCCGCAATTGCCCCGAGCATCCCCCGCCGGTTCCCGCGTCTGTCCGATGACACTGGCTTCTGAGTAAATACACAGAGCCGGGTTCTCGCCACTGTGAGTGGCAAAAACCCGGCTCGATGTGGATCGCGTGCGATCCTGCGGTGCTAGTTACAGTGCCGCATACACCTCTCGCAGCAGACGCGCGGTCTCGGACGGCGTCTTGCCGACCTTCACGCCCGCAGCCTCGAGTGCTTCCTTCTTTGCCTGCGCCGTGCCAGCCGAGCCGGAGACGATGGCGCCTGCGTGGCCCATCGTCTTGCCCTCGGGTGCGGTGAAGCCTGCGACGTAGCCGACGACCGGCTTCGTCACGTTGGCCTTGATGTAATCTGCGGCGCGCTCTTCAGCGTCACCACCGATCTCACCGATCATCACGATGGCCTTGGTCTCGGGGTCCGCCTCGAACGCTGCAAGCGCGTCGATGTGGGTGGTGCCGATGACGGGGTCGCCGCCGATGCCGATGGCGGTTGAGAAGCCGAGATCGCGCAGCTCAAACATCATCTGGTAGGTGAGGGTGCCCGACTTCGAGACGAGGCCGATCGGCCCCTTGCCCGTGATCGTGGCGGGGGTGATGCCAGCGAGTGCCTCACCGGGGGTGATGATGCCGGGGCAGTTCGGCCCAATGATGCGGGTCTTGTTGCCGGTGGCCTTGGCGTGCGCCCAGAGCTCGGCCGAGTCTTTGACCGGCACACCCTCGGTGATGATGACGAGCAGGCCGATGCCCGCGTCAATCGCCTCGACGGACGCGTCCTTGGTGAACGCGGGCGGCACAAACGCCACCGAGACATCGGCGCCGGTTGCAGCCATGGCTTCAGCGACCGAGGCGAACACGGGCAGCTCAACGTTTGCACCGTTGGCGTCAACGTGCGAGACAGTGGTGCCAGCCTTGCGAGCGTTGACGCCGCCCACTACTTGGGTGCCAGCGGCGAGCATACGCGCGGTGTGCTTGGTGCCTTCGCCGCCGGTGATGCCCTGGACGATGACCTTGGAATCCTTGTTCAGGAAGATCGACATTGTGTTCCTTCTTCTACGTTCCGGTGCGGGCTAGCGTGCGTTGGCGAGTTCGGCGGCCTTGTCGGCGCCCTCGTCCATGGTCGCTGCGAGGGTGACGAGCGGGTGGGCAGCATCGTTGAGGATCTTGCGACCCTCATCAACGTTGTTGCCGTCGAGGCGCACGATGAGCGGCTTGTTGGCCGAGTCACCGAGCTTCGCGAGCGCACCCACGATGCCGTTGGCAACCGCGTCACAGGCGGTGATGCCACCGAAGACGTTCACGAACACCGACTTGACCTGCGGGTCCCCGAGGATCACGTCGAGACCAGCGGCCATCACCTCAGCCGAGGCGCCACCACCGATGTCGAGGAAGTTCGCGGGCTTCACTCCGCCGTGGTTTTCGCCGGCGTAGGCGACAACGTCGAGCGTCGACATGACGAGTCCCGCGCCGTTTCCGATTACGCCGACCTCACCGTCGAGCTTCACGTAGTTGAGATCCTGCGCCTTGGCCTTTGCCTCGAGCGGATCTTCAGCTGCCTTGTCGGCAAGCGCGTCGTGCTCGGGGTGACGGAACTCGGCGTTTTCGTCGAGCGAGACCTTGCCGTCGAGCGCGATGATGTCGCCTGCGCCGGTGAGCACGAGCGGGTTCACCTCAACGAGCGTTGCGTCTTCGCCAACGTACACGGCGTAGAGCTTCTCGAAGACGGCCGCAACCTTCTCAACCAGCTCTTCGGGGAACTTCGCGGCGCGAGCAATTTCGATTGCCTTCGCGGCATCGATGCCTGCGATGGGATCCACCTCGATGCGCGCGAGCGCCTCTGGCTTCTCAACGGCAAGCACTTCGATCTCCATGCCGCCCTCAACGCTGCACAGCGAGAGGTAAGAGCGGTTTGCGCGGTCAAGCAGCACCGAGAAGTAGAACTCCTGGGCGATGTCTGCGCCGGCTGCAACCATCACGCGCTTGACGACGTGACCCTTGATGTCGAGGCCGAGGATTGCCTCTGCGGCCGCGAACGCCTCATCAGCATTCTTTGCGACCTTCACGCCGCCGGCCTTGCCGCGGCCTCCAACCTTTACCTGAGCCTTGACGACGACCACGCCGCCAATCTTTTCTGCGGCAGCGCGAGCCTCTTCGGGAGTGTCCGCGATGATGCCGGCCAACACCGGCACCCCGTAACGCTCAAATAGATCTCGTGCCTGGTATTCGTACAGATCCACGTACTATTCCTTTGCTTGGGATTCTTAGGTGCCCGAGGCAAAAATGTCTCGATGTCGAGATAAATCGACCAGAGGTCAGTCTAACACCGTGCGGCGGCTCGGGATCACCTTACGGTCCCCCGTGCGGAGACTCGGAGGCTACTCCAACTTTTCAATCGGTGCGAGTTTCACGAGCAGCTTTCGCTCGCCCACCGAATCAAACACGGCGTGTGCGATCCGCTTTGAGCCCGCTCCCGTAACCGCAGAGACCCGCCCTTCGCCGTACTCGTCGTGGCGAATCCGGTCACCGGGCGCGAGCTCCATGTCACCGTTGTCGCGCACGTTCCCCATAATCGTGTTGGGAAACCCGCCGCCAGCGGCCTGAGCCTGCTTGGCCGCCTTTTTGCGCTCGCGCCACTTGTCGAGCGCCGACTGCATGTTGCCGCTCGCGGGCTCGCTGACGGCTGCGCTTGAGTAACCACCACTCGACCCAAAACTCACGGAAGAGTCAGTGCGCGAGCGTGATCCCGACCCGCTGCCCCCATAGCCGCTACCGCGCGGAGCGTTCAACGCGCGCGACTCGGTGCCGCCGCGGCTCGTTACCTCACCCGGCGACTGCCGCCAGTCGATGAGCCCCTCGGGAATCTCCTGCAAGAACCGCGAGGGCATCGCCACCGACACGTCACCGAACACCGCACGGGTGCTCGCGAGTGTCAGGTAGAGCCTTTCGCGGGCGCGCGTAATGCCGACGTACATGAGGCGCCGCTCTTCGTTAATGCCGCCGACCTCGTCGACCGACATTTGGTGCGGCAGCAGGCCCTCTTCAACACCGGTGATGAACACGGCCTTGAACTCGAGGCCCTTTGCCGTGTGCATGGTCATGAGCGAGACCGTGCCGCTTGAATCGTCGAGATCATCGGCAGCCGCGACCAGGCTCACCTCGGTGAGGAAAGCAATCAGCCCGGCACCCGGCTGCTTCACGTCAAACTCACGAGCCACCGCTACGAGCTCTTCGAGGTTCTCGGCGCGCGCATCGTCTTGCGGGTCGCGCTTCGCGCGCAGCTTCTCGATCATCTCGGTCTCATCGAGAATCAGCTTCAGCAAGTCGCCCACTGGCGCTGGCGCCTGATCGTGCTCGGGATCCCCCGCTGCCATCTTCGCGGCACGGGTCAGCATCTCAGCAAGGCTCAGGATCGCGCCGCGCACCTTTGGCCCAAACGAGAGTTCGTCGCAACGCAGCATCGCCTCGTGAAAGTTGATGCCCTGCGCCTCCTGGAAGTTCGCGAGGTGCGCCTCCGCCATCGGCCCGATGCCGCGTTTCGGAGCCCCCAGTAGTCGCGACCACGTAATGGGGTCGTAGGGGTTCGCGATGCTCGTCAGGTACGCCATCGCGTCTTTAATCTCGGCGCGCTCGTAGAACTTCGTGCCGCCAAGAACGCGATACGGAATCGCGGATCGAATCAGCAGTTCTTCAAGCGCACGCGTCTGCGAGTTGGTGCGGTAGAACACGGCGATGTCGCTGTAGTTGAGGCCCGCACGGTGCAGATCCTCGACCTCTTCGGCGACAAAGCGGGCCTCGTCGTGCTGGGAGTAGCCGGTAAAACCGACGATCCTCTCGCCGTCTCCCTCTGCCGTCCAGAGGTTTTTCTCCTGGCGGTCGAAGTTATTGCCGATCACCGCGTTTGCGGCCGTCAAGATGTTCTGCGTCGAGCGGTAGTTCTGCTCGAGCTTCACAACCTCAGCGCCCGCAAAGTCGCGCTCAAACTCGACGATGTTGCGAATATCGGCGCCGCGGAATGCGTAGATCGACTGGTCGGAGTCGCCGACAACCGTGAGGCTCGCTGCCGGGATACGCCCGGAGGCGTCGAGCTCGCGGTCCCGGATCGGCGGCACCAGGCGTTCGACTTCTTCGGGTTCAACCGGGCGGGTGAGCTCGCGAATCAGGGAGTACTGCGCATGGTTGGTGTCCTGGTATTCGTCTACCAGGATGTGCCGGAAACGCCGCTGATAGATCGCCGCGACATCGGGATGCGCCCTGAATAAGTGCACGGTCTGCCCGATGAGATCGTCAAAGTCGAAGGCGTTGGCGCGGCGAAGCTCCTGCTCGTACTGCTTAAAGATCTCAACGAAGAGGCGATCCCGCGGATCGCTCTCGTTCATCGTTTTGGAGTAAGCATCGGCGTCGGTCAGTTCGTTCTTGAGGCGCGAGATCTTTGATCCCGCGTTCGCCGGGGTGAACCCGTAGGTGTCAGCGTCAAGCTCTTTAATGATGCGCTTCAGCAGGGCCCGCGAATCGGCAGAGTCGTAAATGGTAAAGCCGGAGACGTAACCGAATCGCTCAGCCTCACGGCGCAGGATCCGCACGCACGCGGAGTGGAACGTGGAGACCCACATGCCCTCCGCCCCCGAGCCGAGGAGTCCATCGATGCGCTCGCGCATCTCGGCCGCAGCCTTATTGGTAAAGGTAATCGCGAGGATCTGGCTCGGCCAGGCCTCACGATTGCGAATCAGGTGTGCAATGCGATGAGTGAGCACACGGGTCTTGCCTGATCCTGCCCCCGCCACAATCAGCAGCGCCGGCCCGCGAGCAACGACAGCTCGCGCCTGCGCCGGATTGAGCCCATCAACCAGTGGATCGGGCCCGTTCGCTGCGGCGCCACCGTCACCGGCACCGGCCGCACCCGGCCCGTAAGGGATCCCAGAAGGGTCAAGAAGTTCGAAGTCGCTCATCGTGCCACCAGTCTAGATTGCACCACTGACATTCACGCTCCGCGACTCCACCACCCTGCAGGCGATCCCGTCACCGCCGCTGCCCCACCCCTGCTGACAAGCCATGGATTCGTCGAGCGGCCATCAATTTTCATAGCTTCTCGACGAATCCATGGCTTCTCAGCGGCACGACGACTGGTGGGACGCCGCAGCACGGAACGCTGAACAAGCTCGCGCAACCCCACCGCGACACTTTCAGACAGAATAGAAGGATGTCCGCCACTTCCCGCGCCAATCCCTCCGTTCTCGTATTCGCAACGGGCGGCACGATCGGCATGCGCAACACCGACAACGGGCTCGCTCCCGATCCCGATTTCCCCGAGATCCTCGAGGCGATCGTTGCCGACATCTCGACTCCACTCGGAATCAACTGGCGCATCAATCATCTGCACCCCTCAATCGACAGCGCCAATGCAGACGCGAGCACGGCCCCGCGCATCGCCCGGGCGATACGTGCCCGAGTACGCACGCAGCGGCCGCGTGGCGTAGTGATCACACACGGCACAGACACCCTCGCCTACACGGCCTCACGCCTCGCCTTCGAACTCGCAGATCTGGGCGTCCCCGTCGTCGTGACCGGCAGCCAGTTTCCCCACGGCGCCGACAACACCGACGCAATCACGAACCTCACACTCGCCATTCGCACCGCCGCGCGGGCCGCGCACGGCTCACCGGTCTCGATCGCGTTTGGCGGCGCGATCCTGCCCGCCGTTCGGGCCAGCAAACACAGCAGCACCTCACTTACCGCGTTCGCGGCTGAGCTTCCGCTCGCTGCACATCCGGTGGGCGTACCGAAGCTGCTCGCAGAACCCGACAGCCGCAACCCCGTTCGCGTTCTGAGTTTCCGCTTCGTGCCGGGTGTCACCGCAGAAGACGTGCGTGCCGCGGTCGGCGGCAAACCCGACGGGCTCGTGCTCGAGTGCTACGGCAGCGGCAATGCCCCCATGGCACGCCCCGGCATGCTGGGGGTGCTGCGTGAGATCTGCAGCGAGATCCCGGTCCTGGCGATCACCCAGTGTTCGACAGGCGGGGTGGATCTCACACGCTATGCCGTGGGACACGAGCTTGCGGCAGCGGGGGTGCTCGATGGCAGCGACCTGACGCTTGAAGCAGCCATCGCAAAACTCGGCTATCTTCTCGACGCGGGATTTAGGGGTGAGGATCTCGCGAAGCTCCTCAAACGTAACCTCGTAGGCGAGTGCGCGTCTCGGGACTAGGCCCGTCTCGCAGCCGCCCCAGCCCGCAATCCGCAATCCGCGATCCCCCATCCGGTGTAGCCATATAGATAGTTGCGGCGAGCCGAACCCGCAATATGGCTACACCCGATTCTGGTGCGGGGGGGGGCTAAGAACTCTCGTCGCGCACCATACGCGCAATGTCAGGGTGATCCACAAATATGCCGTCGACGCCCGATGCGAGCACGAGCTCAAACTCTCCTCGCCAGTCACCCCACTCGGCGCCGTGCACCGAGCCCTGAAATCTCAGATTGAGAAAGCGATTCTCTGGGCGCAGCGTCCAGGTGTACACGTGCAGGCCGCGGTCGTGAGCGCGCTGCACAAGGTCGGTCGTGCCGGTCGCGCGGCCAAGCGCGTTGAGGTGGAGAATATTCCACTTGGCAACGCTGATACCGTCAACAACGGTTGCTAGAAGGTCGAGTCCGGCGTTGCTGCGAAACCAGGCGTAGCTGCGAGCTCTGTGACTGCGGTTTGCTTCATGGGCAGCAACTTCGTCGGCGGGGCTGCCGATCCTCTCGGCAAGAAACACGAGCTGAGCCTGCACATCAGCCTCACGCAAGCGCAGCAAAGCCCCAAGTTCGAACGCCTCGATGATGAGCTGTTCGGGTCGTTCCGACCACCCCGTCGCCGCGAGTTCCGCGAGTAGCAGCTCGACCAGATCGAGCCCCAGCTCACGAAAGTAATGGTCGTGTTTGATCTCAATCACGATCCGCAGCGGCGTACCCTGTGCTTCGCTCTGCGCGTCAGCAATGCTGAGTACGTCACAGAGGCGCAGGATCGGCTCAGTGTTGTCGTAGGTTACGTTTTCAGGCCGGATCTTCGGCAATCTTTCCCTGCAACGCAGAGTTGCAAGTTCTTCCCACGTGAAGTCCTCGGTAAACCACCCGGTGAGGCGCACTCCATCAACGGTTTTGGTGGTGCGCCGGTCGGCAAACTCCGGCCGGTCTGCGACATCGGTTGTGCCCGAGATCTCGTTTTCATGGCGTACGACCAGCACACCATCACTCGTCGCCACGATGTCAGGCTCGACCGCATCGGCGCCCAGCTCGAAAGCGAGCCGATAGGCGGACTCGGTGTGCTCGGGGCGATACCCCGGAGCACCGCGGTGTCCGATGACGAGCGGAGGCGTCGATGATGCAGGCAGTGCTGACATAGTTCGAGCCTAGATCCTGCGCCTCCGGCGAACGAGCCCAAAAGACTCAGCCGCAGCGAAGCTAGACACCACTAGGCTTGAGTAAACTCACACGCCTGGAAAGGAATCCGACGCATGAGCAACCCGGCTCTCAGCAACAACCCGGCTCTCAACGGTAAGACTCTTACCGCTGAAGAACTTCGCCGTATCTACGATCAGCCTGCTGCGCAGACCCAGCGCCCCGGAGTTGATGCGTCGGCAGCCGCTGCTGATAGCGTTCAGCAGCCACCGGTGATCGTCCCCTCCGACAAGCCAATGACCTACGAGAACACCATCTCGAAGACCGTGATGCTGTTCCTCATCGTGCTGGCGTTTGGTGCGGTTGGTTGGTTTATGCCGGCTCTGGCGCTGCCAGCGGCAATCATTGGCCTCGTCCTCGGGCTCGTCAATGCGTTCAAGAAGGAGCCGAGCGTTCCGCTCATCGTGCTCTACGCGGCGTTCCAGGGTGTGTTCCTGGGTGGTATCTCGGGGCTAGTTGAAGCCCAGTATTCGGGAATCGTTTCGCAGGCTATTCTTGGCACGCTTGCCGTGTTTGCGGTTGTGCTGTTGTTGTTCCGCAGCGGTAAGGTGCGCACCAGCCCTCGCGCGACCAAGATCTTCATGGTCGCGATTATTGGCTACGGTGCCTTTTCGCTGGTCAACTTCATTCTCATGCTTACTGGTGTGAACTCGGATCCGTGGGGTGTCTACGGGGCACGAATCAACGGTTTCCCAATCGGTATCATTATCGGCGGCCTCGCGATCCTGCTCGCCTCATACTCCCTGGTCATGGACTTCGAAATGATCCAGAACGGCGTCAAGAACCGCGTTCCCGAGAAGTGGGCTTGGTCGGCAGCTTTTGGACTCATGGTGACGCTGATCTGGCTCTACTTTGAGATCCTGCGCCTGCTCGCGATTCTGCGCGGCAACTAATACCGACGGAGCAACAAGGGTCCGATGACCATAACCGACTACGAGACCGACCAGCGGGAAGCCCTTGGCAGCTTTCTGCGTGCAAAACGTCAGCAGCTGAACCCTGTTGATGTTGGCTTACCCGCTGGCGGCCGTCGCCGCACGCCCGGTCTGCGTCGCGAAGAGGTTGCGGTACTCGCCAACGTTGGCGTCTCTTGGTACACCCGGCTTGAGCAGGGAAGAGATATTAGCCCGTCTGATGCTGTCATCCTGGCGATCGCTGACGCGCTGAGGCTCAACGGCTTTGAACGTGAGTACCTCATGCAACTTAGTGGTCGGCAGGGCAACCAGCCCGAACCCATCGACTGCCGACGCCATAAGAACGTTCAGCGGATCCTGCAGAACCTCAACGAGCTGCCAGCGGTGTGCCTGGACCGCTACATGAACGTGTTCGCAACGAACACACTGGCCGCAACACTGTTCGGGTGCGAGGTCGGCCGCAACTCTCTCGAAACCTTTTTCCGGGAGCAGCAGTGTTCACAAAAGTTCCGCGATCACTCAAACACCGCCGCCATGCTGGTCTCACAGTTCAGGCGCAACGCGGCCAGATACCCCGGTGATCCTCGATTTGCCAATATCTCCCGCGAACTCACCAAGTCATCTCCTCATTTTGCGCAGCTCTGGAGCGATCACACTGTCGGGGCCGAGCTCATATTTGGGCTTCGTTACTGCGATGACGTGCACGGTACCGTCGACTTTGATTCCACCACACTGAGCGTCGCGGGAGAGAACGATCTGAGGGTCATCGTGTACCTCCCGCAGGGCGACGACAATGCTGAGGCACGCTGGGAAGCGATACGAACCTCGGTAACCCAGCAGACAGCGCTGCGCCTCGCCGGCTAACCTGACGCGGTTAGGGTGGCACTCCCAATCCCTGCATAACCAGACTCTGTAGCGAAGGTTTATCCGCCTACAGACTGGTGCAATGAAAACTGCAATCTCCCCTCCCCTGTTTTCCTCTAGGGAACGCATCATCCTGTTCGTTCTGCTCACATCTCAGTTCATGCTGTCGCTCGATTTTTCGATTGTGACAGTCGCGTTGCCCGCGCTCGGTAAGGATCTTGGCATCGCCACAAGCGACCTGCAGTGGGTCGTCACGATTTTTGCGCTCGCTTCAACGAGCCTGATCTTGGTAATGGGAAGGATCGCTGAGCGCTTTGGGCGCAAGCATCTCTTCCTCATCGGCATGGCATTGCTCACAGTCGCTTCCACGATGGGTGGTCTCGCACAGAGTGCAGAGATACTGCTGACGGCGAGGGCTCTTCAAGGAATTGCCATTGCGATCACAACCCCCACTGTCCTGGGACTTCTTACCGCGTCCTTCGCTGAGGGGCCACTGCGCACCAAGGCGCTCTCTTACAACGGACTACTCCTCACGCTCGGATTCTCGGCAGGCTCCCTCCTGGGCGGCGCCCTCACCGATCTGCTTGGTTGGCGTTTCACCTTCTTTATCAACGTGCCCATCGGGGTGGCGGTCTTTGTCTTAGCACTCGCACTCGTGCGGAAAGATTCTCCCGCATCTGCCACCCGTGTTGACCTTCCAGGTGCGGTCGTGATCACTGCGGCGCTCGTGGCCTTTGTGCTCTGGCTTCGTGAGATTGAGACGGGAGGGATCGCGAGCCTTACCTCGGGACTCCTCATCGCATCCGCGGTCGCACTCTTTGCGGTATTCGGGCTGATAGAGCGCAACCGCGCACACCCGCTCGTTCAGGTGGCATTACTTGCCCGGCCCTCCGTGTTTGTCGGCAACTTGGGTGGAATTGTGACGGTTTCCATGGAGACCGCGAAAGCGTTTCTACTCACGCTGTATTTGCAGCAGGTGCTTCACCTCTCTCCCCTGCTCACCGGACTCGCGCTTGGAGTTCTAGGCGTAGGGTGCATTATCGGCAGCTTCGCTGCGTCAAGTCTTATTAATCGCTGGGGAGCCGCAACCACTCTCACCGCCGGGCTCGCACTGCAGGGAGTAACCGCACTCACCCTTGTACTGCTGGGGCAGGATCTCACGAGCGGCTTCACTCACATCCTTGTCGCCACCTTCATAGGTGGCTTCGGGCACTTACTCGCGGTCGTCGCTTACTCCGTTGTTGGCACCTCGGGGCTGAGCTCGACTCAGCAGGGCACCGCAGCGAGCATTATCGGCATGTCTTTCCAAATCGGAATGCTGGTCGGAATTCCAGTGATCTCTATCCTGGCATTTGCCGGAGGGGACAGCCACGTACTTGCAACGGGAGACACGCTCAACGCGCTGCGTTTTGGTTTCGCCGCAGATGCGGTATTCACGCTGGTCGCGGCGGCTGTTGTGCTGATCTATCGCATAACGGCGACGCGCGTGCGTCCAATTGACGCCGGAGAGCAGGATCAGCATTCCCCACACGAACTCGTCGAGGTGACCAACTAGCTTCCTCCCCCTCAGCCGGTGCTCCCCCGTCAGCCGGTTGGATTCGCAAGTTTCCAACCGGCTAACGGGTGAGCACCGGCTGAGGTGTCTTTACAGTGCAACCCGGTGGCCCGTGCGATACTAAATCCATGAGCACCGAGGTGAACGACTACTTGGCCACACTCCCTGACGAGGAGCACGAGCGCATCCTCGAAATCTACACTCGCGCAAGCGAAGTTGTGCCCGAGGCAGAGCAGGGCCTGAGCTATGCGATGCCGTGCCTCATGTACAAGGGCAAGGGCCTCATCGCGGTCATGAGCACCAAAAAGCACATCGGCGTGTACCCCTTCGGAAACCTGGGTGAGCTCGCCGACGCCGTCGCAGAGGCCGGGCTCGACAGCACCAAGGGATCCATCCATCTTAAGATGGGGCAGAAACTCCCCGTTCCGCTGCTCGACCACTTCCTGCAGCGGCGGGTTGCCCAGATCGATAAGTAGCTCGGCACTCCGCATCCGCGAGCCAGCGCCAGCGGTGTCTGTGGGAAGATAACGAAGTGCTTGGTGAACGGATCCGCAATCTTCGGCTGAATAGCGGCATGACTGCGCAGCAGCTTGCTCAGTCAGCCGAGCTTTCCCCTGCACAGGTGAGCCAGATCGAGCGTGGAAACAGCGATCCCAGCCTCGACGCCCTGCGTCGCATCGCGAAGGCACTCAACACGCCGCTGTTCGACCTCTTCGCGGAGCGTGAGGATCGCCCGGTGCGAGTGGTTCGCGAACACAGTCGTATGATCGTGCAATCCCCCAGGGGCGGCATCTCTTATTCCCGGGTCTCCCCCGGAAGCGGCATGCTTGAAGTGCTCGCGGGCGAGCTCGCGCCGGGAGCCGCATCACACGACGAGCCGTGGTCCCATCCCCCGAGCGAGGAGTGTGTGCTCGTCACCAGCGGCACACTCACCGTGGAGGTTAACGGCGAAGACTTCACGCTGGGCCCCGGTGACAGCGCCTATTTTGCGTCGATCCACCCTCATCGTTACGTGAACTACACCGACGAGATTGTGCGTTTCACTATCTCAATTAGCCCTCCCGGCTACTAACGGCATCTACTCCCACGAGCAGCAGCCGCTCATATTCGCGCGCGTGTCAGATTTAATTTAGTTGAAGTTTTATTTAATTTAAGTAAACTGAGAATCGCGCTCACCAACGACCGCGAGCGCACCGCCGCGAAACCTCGGCGGCAACCCCTCTTGGATAAAGGTGTCCTGTGAGCAAAGATCAACCAGCTGCACCCCTTGTGTTTCGAATTGGCCTCTTTGGTGCGTTCATCGCACCAATCGTGTTTGTTGTCTCCACGATCATGTTCTTCGTGGTGCTACGCGCGTTCGATATGAACGCGCTTACGGCCGCGGCCCTTGCCGGGCTTTTCATAGCGGCCCCGTTTGCCCGCGGGTACGAATCGTTCTGGGCAGCCGCGGCGAAGGGAATCTCTTCCAAGACCTCGGTCACACTTCTGCTGCTCTTGTTCTCTATTGGGCTCACTTCATCCCTGATAAAATCAACCGGCATCTCTGAGGGATTCATCTGGCTCTCACTCTCCATCGGCGTCCACGGCGGACTCTTCATCGCCATAACGTTTGCCGCCGTGTGCGCAATTGCCATGGCGACCGCCTCTTCGCTCGGCACTATGTTTACAGCGTTCCCGATCTTCTACCCGGCGGGCGTCATTCTGGGAGCGGACCCCGTCCTACTCGCGGGAGCGATCCTCTCCGGTGCACTGTTCGGCGACAACCTGGCCCCCATTTCCGATTCGACGGTCATCTCTTCAACCACACAGCGCTACCGCACTCGCGAGGGAACCGCAGAGGTGCCCGGAGTTGTTGGCAGCCGTCTACGCTACTCACTCACGGCCGCGACAATCGCGTTTTGTTTGTTCCTCGGTATCGGCACCCTCGTCTCCCCTGGCGGTAGCGCGGTGAGCGATGTCTCCCCCGATGATTTCTCGGCGCAGGGTCTGTGGATGCTCATCGCAGTTGTGGTGCTGCTCGGCACAGCAATCATTACCCGCAATATTTTTAAGGCGGTTACCGCAGGGCTCGTCTCGGGGATCATCGTCGGCCTCCTCAGTGGGGTGCTAGAGCCCTCGGGAATCGTCGGCGTAAAAGACGACGCCATAACCGGCTTCCTGGTTGGCGGGGTCGCCAACATCTTGCCGATCATCGGCCTCAACGTCGTTATCTTTGCCATGCTCGGGGTGCTTGAGAGCGCGGGCGTGCTTGATCGGCTCGTCGACAAGGTTGTGTCGAGCGGCTGGGTTACGACCCCGAGACGGGCGGAGATAGCGATTGGATCCGGGATCCTCGCCACAACAACACTGTTCGCCGGGGTCAACGGTCCGTCGATGCTGGTCTTTGGTCCCATCGCCGATCGGATCGGGGCGCAGGTGGGGCTGCACCCCTACCGCCGCGCCAACGTGATGGACTGCTTTGCGCTTGGCCTCGGCAGTGTCGTTCCGGTGGTGAGCTCGTTCTTGTTCATTGCGAGCCTGCTTACCGCCGACCAGGGCACTGCGCCGGTTCTTGATCCAATGTCGATCTTTACGGGCTCTTTCTACCCGCTGGTACTCACGTGCGTCATCGCTGTAGCCGTTGCAACAGGATGGGGGCGTCGCTACGAAGGCATAGACAGCGCCCTCGAAAAGAGCCAGGCCAACGCGGTGATCGTGCCGGATCATGACACCGAACAGCCGCTCAACCCAACCGGGGCCTCCCTCCCGCAGACCAAGACCCCTCAGACCTCAACACAACACTAAGGAATACCCATGACAACATCTACCAAGCCACTATCGCCGGAGCAGTTCCGAGAGCTTTTTCCGATCCTTGACGATGCCCCGCATTTTGCGAGTTGCAGCCAGGGAGCGCTTTCGGACCACCTGGCCCACACGATGCAGCGCATGACGGCAAGCCTCATTGATGCGCAGGCCCCCTGGGGCGCCTGGGTCGGCAAGGTTGAAGAGTACCGCGCGCTCGCGGGTCAGCAACTCGGCGTGAGCGGCGAGAATGTGGCGGTGCTCTCGTGCGCCTCGGAGGGGGCTTACCAGGCCGTGTCATCGCTCGACTGGAGCGGAACCCGCAACCGTCTGGTCACCTCCGATCTCGAGTTCCCCTCGGTCGGCAACGTGTGGCGTGCGCAGCACGACAATATTGAGGTCGTGAATGTCGCGGGCATCGAGGCGGCTCTGCACGCAGACAACTGGATCCCGCTCATCGACGAGCGCACAAAACTGGTATCGATTCCGCTGGTGAGCTACATCAATGGCACCAGGCCAGAGGTCGAGCGGGTCATCGAACACGCCCATTCCGTTGGCGCCCTCGTCTTCGTCGACGCTTACCAAGCGTCTGGCGTCGTGCCGTTCTCCGCGGCAAAGCTCAACTGCGACTTTCTCGTTACCGGAAACCTCAAGTACCTCTTGGGCCTCCCCGGCATCGCGATGCTGTACGTTCGCGACTGCGCCAACGTCGAGCGCAGTGCTGACCTCACCGGCTGGTTCGGTCGGGTGAACCCCTTTGCGTTCGACCCCGCCGGCGTTGACTACCCCGAAAACGCGCGTCGTTTTGAGATGGGCACACACCCCATCCCGTCTGCATACGCCGGTGTGGCCGGCTTCGAGATGATTGCAAAGCTCGATCCCGAACAAACCTGGAGTCACGTCACCTCGCTGCGCGAGCGCCTGGCAATTGAGGTCGCAAACCTCGGTTTCACTATTGATTACCCGTCGGATCCCGCGCACCGCGGGCCGCAGGTTGCGCTCGTTGGGCTTGATCCCGATGCGCTTGCGGGTCGCCTCGCGGAGCGCAGGATCGGCACCTCGCCACGAGGTGAGCGACTGCGGTTGTCGCTGCACGCGTACTCCAACAACAGCGATATTGACGCCCTAGTGCAGGCGTTGAAGGAGCTGCGCTAGCCTCCAAGAAACGCTGAGGGCCCCAGCTCAAACGAGTTGGGGCCCTCAGTCGTGTGGGTGTAAGAACTTGTGTGGTGCGCTACTCAGCGGCTCCGTCACCATCACCGTCACCGCGGGGCATACCGAGAATGAACCCAGCGACCGCGCCAATTGCGAGACCAACGCCGATCCCGGCACCGATCATGTTGCCGATGGCGCCAACAAAGCCACCAACCGCACCGCCCAGAACGATTCCGGCGATGATCCACACCACGGACACCCCAAACAGAGGGTTTTTGTTGTTGTTCTCGCTCATGGTGTCCACGTTACGCCGTAAACTCGGCGCCCTACTCCCACTCAATCGTTCCCGGCGGCTTCGACGTGACGTCAAGCACCACGCGGTTCACCTCGGGCACCTGGTTAGTGATGCGGTTAGAAATACGAGCGAGCACCTCGTAGGGCACACGTGTCCAGTCGGCCGTCATCGCGTCCTCAGAAGACACGGGGCGCAGCACAATCGGGTGGCCATAGGTGCGGCCGTCGCCCTGCACACCCACGGAGCGCACGTCGGCGAGCAGCACCACCGGGCACTGCCAGATCTCGGCGTCAAGCCCTGCAGCGGTCAGCTCGGCGCGCGCAATGGCGTCTGCCTCGCGCAGCGTTTCGAGACGATCCCGAGTCACCTCACCGACAATGCGGATTCCGAGCCCGGGTCCGGGGAACGGCTGGCGGCCAACGATCGCCTCGGGAATGCCGAGCTCACGACCGATCGCGCGCACCTCGTCCTTGAACAGCGTGCGCAGCGGCTCGATGAGCTCAAAGTCGAGGTCATCGGGCAGGCCGCCCACGTTGTGGTGCGACTTGATGTTTGCGGTTCCGGATCCGCCGCCCGACTCAACCACATCGGGGTACAGCGTGCCCTGCACCAGAAACTTCACCTTTTCGCCGGAGGCGGCTGCCTCGCTGACGAGATCACGCTGCACCTGCTCAAAGGCTCGGATGAACTCGCGGCCAATGATCTTGCGCTTCTCTTCGGGGTCAGTGACGCCGGCAAGGTGTCCGAGGAAGGTGTCAGCGGCCTCAACCGTAATCAGGCGCACACCCGTCGACTCAACGTAGTCCTTTTCGACCTGCTCGCGCTCGCCCTTGCGCAGCAGTCCGTGATCCACAAACACCGCGGTCAGCTGGTCGCCAATGGCGCGGTGCACGAGGGCCGTCGACACGGCGGAGTCAACGCCGCCGGACAGCGCCGAGATGACTCGAGCGTTACCGACCTGCTCGCGAATCCGCGCGATCTGCTCCGAGATCACGTTGTCGGCGTTCCAGTCGTTTGCGATGCCGGCAACGTGGTGCAGGAAGTTCTCGAGCACCTGCTGGCCGTGGTCAGAGTGCTTAACCTCGGGGTGCCACTGCACGCCGTACATGCGCTTTTCCGCGCTGCCGAAGGCGGCCACCGGCGTGACGGCGGTCTTCGCGAGCACCTCAAAGCCCTCGGGGGCCTGCTGCACTGCGTCGCCGTGGCTCATCCAGACGTTTTGCGCGTCGGGCTGACCGCCGAGAATCGCTCCGCCGCCACCGAGAACCTGCGCATCGGTTGCGCCGTACTCGCGGTCGCCGGTGTTGCCAACGACACCACCAAGTGCACGGGCCATCACCTGAAAGCCGTAGCAAATGCCGAGGGTCGGGATCCCGAGCTCAAAAATGGTGTCATCAAACTGAGGCGCGCCCTCGGCGTAAACCGACGACGGACCACCCGAAAGCACGATGCCGAGGGGCTGCTTCTCGCGAATCTCGGCGGCCGTAATCGTGTGGGGCACCAGCTCGGAGTACACACCCGCCTCGCGCACACGGCGCGCAATCAGCTGGGCATACTGTGCACCAAAATCAACGACGAGAACCGGGCGATGCCTGGTGTGGGAGCTTGAGGTCATGAACGGCCTTCCGGGCTGTGCGCGGACGATGCCGCGGTGGATGAATCTGGAGAATCTGAGGCTGCTGCAGCGGGCTCAACATCGTGCGTGGCGAGGAACGCATTGACCTCGCGCACGACCCGAGCCTCAAGGATGAACGACATGAAGGGCACGACACCGCCGAGCGCGATCAACAGGAAGCGCCAGAAGTTCCAGCGCATCGGGCTCCACAGCATGAAGTCTGAGATCAGATAGATCACGTAGAACCAGCCGTGGGCAATCAGGATCGCTTTGAAGAGATCGAAGCCCCCCGGTTGGAAGTCTGACTCGACGCCCGCGGGTGCAAGCGGCTCAAACTTCGCAAAGCCGTCAGGCCCGAAGAGGTACAGCTGCACGTTGAACGCGTACTTCATGACCATGACAGCGCACAGCAGAAGCAGCATCACACCGGTGATCACAGAGGTCACCTTGTAGACGCTCAGCGCTTTGCGAATGCGGGGGTAGTCGGCGGGTTTGGGCTGCAGTTGCATGGCGTCCATTCTATTGCGTCACAATTGAGGGTCGCTGGGTCGGGTCGCAGCGGCCGCGGAGTCGGGATCAGGTTTGCGATCGGCTCCGGGATCACTTCCGACCCCACCCTCAGCTTCTTGCTTGAGGAGCTTCAGCTCGTGCTCCTTCTCCCAGGCGTCGCGCGCGAGGCGGAACCAGAAGAACACGGCGAACCCGGCAAACACGACCCACTCAATGGCGTAAAACACGTTGAGCCAGCTCACCTTCTCAGGCGGCAGCGGTGCGACCGAGTCAATCTTGTCGAGGCCGCTCATCAGCGGCTCGACAGAGGTTCCCTCGTGCATAACCAGGTATCCGGCGTACACGGGCGTCTGCACGTCTGCCCAGAGGTTCGCAAGGTGCGCGGGCAGCATGGTTTGCAAACGTTGAGGATCGTCCGTCGGCTCTGGAATCTGCGCACCCTCGGGTGGCATGTAGCGCCCCTCAAAGGCCCTCGACTGGGCGAATGCGGGATCAGCGTCAAGTCGCTTAATCGCCTTTTCAGCGGCGGCCTGATCCGGGGCCCACCCAATCGCAACAGCGAGGTTCCCGTTGGCCTCAGCCTCGGGGCCCTCGGTTACCAGGTGCCCAATCACCCAGGCACCCGATTTACCCTGGTTTTCACGCGGCGTGAGCACCTGGGAGTCTCCGGGCACAAAGGAGCCACGAACGCTCACAACGACACCCGCGCCATACTCGTTGACGCCCTTGCCGAGTTCGGTCGCCTCCGAAAGCGGACGCAGGGTCTCCGTGTTGTAGTTCTGCTCTTCGTCGCTGCGAATCGCGTTGCTCATTTGCCACTGCCCGAGCCACGCAAAGACGGCAGCCACGAGGAGCGCGAGCAGGAGTGCGAGGATCCACTGGGGCCTGCGCATCACCCGCGCGAGTGTCGGGTCACCGAGGTATTCAGCCTTACGAGATGGTTGCGACAACGAACTGCGCTCTAGCGCTCTGCGTGAACGAGGTCAACGCGCTGGAAGCCCTTGAGGTCTGAGTACCCGGTCGTCGCCATAGCGCGGCGCAGGGCACCCATGTAGTTTGCGGTGCCGTCAGCAATATGCGCGGGACCGTTGATGATCTCGGCCAGGGGCGCAACGGGATCCACGGCGACACGGCGTCCGCGAGGCAGATCCTCGTGGTGCGCTTCTTGGCCCCAGTGCCAGCCACGACCCGGGGCGTCAGAGGCGCGCCCGAGAGCAGCGCCCAGCATCACGGCGTCGGCGCCGCAGGCGACCGACTTAATCATGTCTCCCGAGGTGCCGAGGCCCCCGTCAGCGATCACGTGCACGTAACGGCCGCCGGACTCGTCGAGGTAGTCAGTACGAGCGCCAGCGACATCAGCGAGCGCGCTTGCCATTGGTGCGCGGATCCCGAGCGTGGCCCGGGTTGTGGAGGAGGCTCCCCCACCGAATCCAACGAGCACACCGGCAGCGCCGGTACGCATAAGGTGCAGCGCCGACTGGTACGTCGCTGCGCCACCAACAATCACTGGTACGTCAAGCTCGTAGATGAACTGCTTGAGGTTGAGCGGCTCGCGCCCCTCTTTTGCGACGTGCTCAGCCGAAACGGTGTTGCCGCGAATCACGAACAGGTCGACACCCGCGTTGACGACGGTCTCAGTGAACTCGGCGGTGCGGTGCGGTGAAAGCGCACCCGCAACGGTCACACCGGCGTCACGGATCTCACCGAGGCGATCGCGGATCAGCTCGGACTGAATCGGCGCGGCGTACAGCTCGCGCATGCGACGCACCGCGGCCACCTCATCGGTGATCTGCGAAAGCTCTTCGAGCAGCGGCTCCGGGTTCTCGTGCCTGGTCCACAGGCCCTCAAGATTCAGCACACCGAGCCCGCCGAGTTGCCCCAGTTCAATCGCCGTTGCGGGCGACATCACCGAGTCCATCGGTGCACCCAGCACGGGAATCTCGAACTGGAACGCGTCAATCGTCCACGAGGTCGAAACGAGCTCTGGGTCTCGCGTGCGTCGGGTCGGAACTACCCCGATCTCATCGAACGTGTATACGCGTCGTGCACGCTTGCCGCGGCCAATCTCGATCTCGTTGCTCACTCATCCAGTCTATCTATCCGGGAACTTGGATCCTGCGACTGCGCGCAGGATGAAGGGCTACCGCTTGTAGTTGGGTGCTTCCACAACCATCTGCACGTCGTGCGGGTGCGATTCTTTCAAGCCTGCCGCAGTGATTCGCACGAACTGGCCACGCGCTTTGAGCTCTTCGACGGTGCGCGCACCAACGTAGAACATCGACTGCCGCAGCCCGCCGATCATCTGATGCGCAACCGCACCGACCGGCCCGCGGTAGGGCACCTGACCCTCGATGCCCTCGGGAATCAGTTTCTCATCGCTCGGCACGTCAGCCTGGAAGTAGCGATCCTTCGAGTACGAGGTGCGCTCACCGCGTGTCTGCAGCGCGCCAAGCGAGCCCATGCCGCGGTAGTTCTTGTACTGCTTCCCGCCGACAAACACGAGGTCTCCGGGGCTCTCGTCGGTGCCAGCAAGCAGCGAACCCATCATGACCGAGGACGCACCCGCAACGAGCGCCTTGGCGATGTCGCCCGAGTACTGCAGTCCACCATCAGCAATCACCGGCACGCCCGCGGGGGTCGCAGCGCGTGCGGCCTCGTAGACAGCGGTCACCTGCGGCACACCCACACCCGCGATGACACGCGTTGTGCAGATGGATCCTGGACCAACACCAACCTTGATAGCGTCTGCGCCAGCTTCAACGAGTGCCTTGGCACCCGCGTACGTCGCAACGTTTCCGCCGATCACGTCGACACCGGCAAACGCCGGGTCGGCCTTGATCTTGGCGATGATATCGAGCACACCCTTGCTGTCGCCGTTCGCGGTGTCAACAACGAGCACGTCAACACCGGCTTCGAGCAGCGAACTCGCGCGCTTCCACGCGTCACCGAAGAAGCCGACAGCCGCACCAACACGAAGTCGACCCGAGTCATCCTTCGTGGCGTTGGGGTACTGCTCCTCTTTGTCGAAGTCCTTCACCGTGATGAGGCCGGTCAGCTTGCCCTCACCATCGACCAGGGGCAGCTTTTCGATCTTGTGCGTAGCGAAGATGTTCGCGGCGTCCTCGCGAGAGATTCCAACCGGCGCCGTGATCAGCGGCATTTTGGTCATTGCGTCTTGAACGCGAACCTGGCTACGATCCTTGGGATCGATAAAGCGCATGTCGCGGTTTGTGATAATACCGAGCAGCACACCGGCCGAATCGACAACGGGCAATCCAGATACGCGGTACTCGCCGCACAGTGCGTCAACTTCGGCAACCGTCGCGTCAACCGTTGTTGTCACGGGGTTTGTGATCATGCCGGCTTCACTGCGCTTCACGCGGTCAACCATCTCGGCCTGATCCTGAATCGAGAGATTGCGGTGCAGAATGCCGAGTCCACCGTTGCGGGCCATCGAAACAGCCATGCGCGTCTCGGTGACGGTGTCCATCGCGGCCGAAATGAGCGGAATGCTCAGACGAATACGTCTCGTGAGCAGAGTCGAGGTGTCAGCCTCGCTCGGAATGACGTCGGTGTGCGCTGGCAGCAGCAGCACATCGTCGTAGGTGAGACCGGTGAACGCGAATGGGTCACGCTGTTCCATTGAACCTCGCTTGCTAGTGGATGAGCGGGTGATAAAGGGTGCTGGATGCGGCTCCCCCATACAAATCGACCCGAAGGCCTGTGCAGATTAGTCTAAGGGAATCGGCCCGGTTGCAAGCTGTGCCTGTGGCGAACGGCGCAACTGAATGACCATGTCGGTAATCAGCAGCACGAGCGCAACCCAGACCGCGATAAATCCGATCCATCGTCCGACTGAAACTTCCTCGTGCATCACAAGATAGCCGTACAGGAAGCCGAGGATCGGCGTGAGAAACTGCAGGAATCCGAGGTAAGAGAGCGGCAGTCTGCGCGCTGATTCACCAAACAGGATCAGCGGTACCGCCGTCATAATCCCGCTGCCGAGCACGAGCAGCATGATCCCCGGACCAAACGTGTACGCAGTGAGCCCGGCCGTGGCCGCCACGATAATCATCTGTACAACACCGACGGGCACGGTGACGAGCGTTTCGACAGTGAGGCCGGTCAAGCCGTCAACATGTTCACCGACGTGTTTGTGCACGGCGCCGTACAACCCGAAGGTCAGCGCCACACCAACCGCGATCCAGGGGAACGATCCATAGGCGATTCCCGCGATCACAACACCAACGGTTGCAATAGCCACCGCGGTCCACTGCAGCCGAGAGAGCCGTTCCTTACGAACCACGACCCCGATCAGGATCGTGAACAGCGGGTTGATGAAGTAGCCAAGGGAGGTCTCGAGCACGTGACCCGTCATCACACCGATGACAAAGATCTGCCAGTTGGCGTAGAGCAAAATACCCGAGAGCGCGAACCAGCCGAGCAGTCGCGGGGTGCGCAGTATTGCTGAAATCTGCGGCCATCGCTTTGTGAAGGTCGCGAGGATCGCGCAGAAGATGAGCGAGGTGCCAACTCTCCAGGGAACAACCTCGAGAGGGCTCACCATCGCGATCAAGCCGAAGTAGAAGGGGAACGCACCCCAGATCAGGTAGGCCCCGATTCCATAGCCGAGCCCCGCCCGAGTTTGTTTCATCGAGACAGTCTATCGAGCATTGAGAACGCGAGAGGGCCCGTCGATCCAGTGATCAACGGGCCCTCTCAAAACAGTTCAGCGCTTAGCGCGTGACGACTGCGAGGATGTCGCGAGCCGAGAGAACGAGGTAATCGTCTCCGCTCACCTTCACCTCGGTGCCACCGAACTTCGAGTAGATCACGATGTCACCAACAGCTACGTCGAGGGGAATGCGGGTGCCACTATCCGAGATACGACCGGGGCCTACAGCCACGACCTCGCCCTCCTGGGGCTTCTCCTTGGCGCTGTCAGGGATCACCAGACCGGATGAGGTGGTCTGCTCTGCTTCGACCTGCTTGATAACAATACGATCTTCGAGCGGCTTGATAGCGACCGACACAGTTGACCTCTTTCCAATTGCAAAGTTGATCTCGCGCCCGCCCGATGCGAACGCGCTACAGCAGAGTCTATGACCCCGATTGGCACTCGTGCAAGGGGAGTGCCAACGAGCGGGCGTTGGATCGCGGATAGCGAACAGGGCACGGATTCCCGACCGCCCGCTTCAAAGACTGCACCATTGCCTGTGCTCGGCCATAGAATACGAACATTACCGGAGGAGAAATCATGTCAACACCAAACGTTCCGCAGCAGCCAGCAGCACCCCAGCAGCCGGGGTACCCTGCACAGCAGTACACAACCCAAAACCCCGCGCCTCAGCAGGGCTACCCGCAGGCACCCGCACCGGCTCAGTTCACGCAGCAGGCGCAGCCCGCAGCTTCGAAGACAACAACTCTCGACAAAACAAACACCTTTGCGTTGGTGTCCATCATCCTCGCGTTCATTTCACCGATTGCCGCGATCGTCTTCGGCCATTTGAGCCTGAGCCAGATCAAGCGCACGGGTGACGCCGGTCGCGGCATGGCTCTCACCGGACTCATCATCGGTTACGTCTACGCCGTATCGATTGTCTTTTTCATCATCGCTTATGTTGGGCTAATCGTTGCGCTCGTGGGGTCTGCTAGCTACATGAGCCGCTACTAAACATTTCAAAAGCATGACCGAAGAACCTCCGGGGTGGCGAGCTCTACTCACGCAAGACGGGCTCGACACCCTGCGATGGATCGCGGGCGAACGCGACGCAGGTCGAGCAGCCAGTGAGATCAATAGTTCCCTGCGTGCCCGCGGTCTGCCCGCAGACCAGGTGGCGGCGCTACTCACGCAGGCACTTCTGCGTGAAAAAGCGCGCACGAAGTTCGGCGACCGAGCAGAACAGTTCCTGTTCACACAAGCCGGGCTCGAACAGGCGACTCGATCTCGAGTCGCGGCATCCCACGCTGAGCGTTTCAGGGATGCCGGGTGCACGAGGATCGCCGATCTGGGTTGTGGGATCGGCGCGGAATCCCTCGCGCTCCTTGAATCGGGGATAGACCCGCTCGCTGTAGAGCTCAATCCGCTGACCGCAGAGATCGCAAGTCACAATCTGCGTGTTGCTGCTGCGCTGCTCGGGCGCCCCGAGCCCGAGGTCCAAGTGGGCGACGCAGAGCAGATCGGGCCCGAAGATGCGGACGGCGTATTTCTGGATCCCGCGCGGCGCACCGCAGGGCACAGCGACACCCGCCGAGTGTCTTCTCCTGACGACTACTCCCCCTCGCTCAACTTTGCGTTTGACCTGGCTTCGAGACTGCCCACCGGCATCAAACTCGGGCCAGGCTTCGACCGCGAGCTGATCCCCGACGAAGCTGAAGCGCAGTGGGTATCCGTCGACGGCCAGGTCGTTGAAATGGGACTCTGGTTTGGCGCTGCGGCCAGACCCGGCGTTCACCGTGCCGCGCTTGTTCTCAATGGCGCAACCGGCAGCGCCGAACTTACTGCTTCGGAAGACTCAGCAGACGCCGACCTCCGCGATCTCGGCGAGTACCTCTACGAGCCAGACGGCGCCGTCATTCGAGCACGTCTGATTGGCAGCCTTGCAGCAGACCTGAACGCGGGCATGCTGAGCGAGGGTATCGCCTACCTCACCGCAGATCAGCTCGTCCCGACACCCTTCGCACAGGTATTCCGCGTCGTCGAGACGCTCTCCTCGCGAGAAAAGGATCTGCGCCGCGCAATGAGCGACAGAGGCATCGGATCGCTGGAGATCAAAAAACGCGGTGCAGACGTGGATCCTGCCGCACTCCGAAAACGACTCAAACTGCGCGGGGACAATCACGCGACACTGTTCCTAACGAGGGTCGCAGGAAAACACGTCGCCCTGCTTGCGGAACGCTGCTAACGGCAGTCGCTAGTTTTTCTTCGATTGGTCTTCCAGCTCCTGCAGTTGCTGCTGGAAAGCCGGGTCGTTGAGCGCGGAGTTGATAATGGAGAGAAAGTAGGCGAGCGCGATGATCCCGGAGAGCATCGCGAGTGATCCGACAATAATGCCGATAAGAGACATTCTCTTCGATTGACCTCGCCTGCGGGCCACGATACCCAAGACCAGGGATACTGCGCCCCCGATAATTCCTGCGCCGAGAATCCAGAACGGCCAGGAAAGCAAGGCACTGACGGCACCGATAACGATCGAAGAAAGGGCTAATCCTTTCGGCTCGGCGGGCTGCAACGGCCCTGTGTTCTTAGACATCACTCTCCAGAGCATAGTTTGCTGCGTGAAAAACGTCAGCGAGCCGCCCCCAAAGGTTCGACTCGCTGACGTGGTACCGGCTACTTGAGAGCCCGCAACTTTGGTTTAGTAGTTAATCTCGCTGCAGAGCACTTCGTTGCCCGCAACCATGACCGAGGTTGCGCCATCGAGGCACTGCTGAGCCGCATCGATACCGGCCGAGGCCAGACCGATAATGGCGATGATGGCGATGATCCAGCCGATAGTGGCGATCGCACCAACGATGATGCCGATGAGAGCGGGGATGTTCTTTGCTCCGGCTTTACGGGACTGAACCATCGCAACGATGCTGAGAATCAGGCCGATCAGCGGCATGATGAAGGCCAGGATCAACCCGACGATCCCGAGGGTCTTTCCTGGAACTGCAGCGGGAGCAGCGTTGTAGGCAGGAGCCGCGGGCACACCGGGCGCCGCCGGTGCGGGCTGCGCAGGTGGAACGGGCTGAGCCGGCTGAACAGGCTGGTTATTGTCGGGCAGGTTTTCAGACATGATGCTCCTCAAGGCATAAACGAGTACAAAGAGCGGATCCCCTAATCCACACAACTAAAGATAGCGTGCGGGAAGGACACGGTGCCAACCATTGCCACGCCTTTTCCTAAGACGTACAATCGGTTTGCTGGGTTAGCGCACCTGAATGTCTTGCACAGGAAGTGTTGAGTCCGCGCCAAAATCAAGTGAAGATGGCGCATACCCTGCAGCTACAAGTTGCGCTCCAAGCGAGGCGATCATGGCACCGTTGTCGGTGCACAGCGAAAGCGGTGGCACACGCAGCTCAACGCCCGCGGCGAGCGCCCGCTCCTGAGCCAGCTCACGCACCCGCGCGTTCGCGACAACGCCACCTCCGAGCAGCAACCTGGGCACCCCGAGATCTTTGCAGGCGTTGAGGGCCTTTGTCAGCAGCACATCGGCGACTGCCTCGCGAAAGCTGGCCGCCACGTCTGCGACCGGCACTTCTTCGCCCGCGCCGACACGCTTTTCAACCCATCGGGCAACCGAGGTTTTCAGCCCGGAGAACGAGAAGTCGTAGCGATGCTTTTCCATGTCTTTGGGCAGCGAGAGTCCCCTCGGAAAACGGATCGCGTTCGGGTCTCCGCCCTCCGCTACCCGGTCGATCTGAGGCCCACCGGGATAGGGCAGGCCGAGCAGACGGGCAACCTTGTCGAAGGCCTCACCCGCGGCGTCGTCAATGGTTTCGCCCAGCATCTCGACGTCACTGACGAGGTCACGCACGAGCAACAGCGAGGTGTGCCCGCCCGATACCAGAAGTGCAATGGTCGGCAGTTCGAGCTCGCCGGCCTCCCCCACTGCGCCGCGCAGGCTCGGTCCCTGTAACAGATCTGCACCAACATGCCCGACGAGATGGTTCACCGCGTACAGCGGTTTGCCCAGCGAAACAGCCAACGCCTTCGCAGCCGCCACCCCAACCATCAACGCGCCCGCGAGCCCCGGGCCGCAAGTCACCGCGATTGCGTCAAGGTCACGAAGCTCCACATCTGCGTCAGCAAGCGCACGCTCAATCGTGGGGGTCATCGCTTCGAGGTGCGCGCGCGCCGCGACCTCCGGCACCACTCCGCCGAAGCGAGCGTGCTCGTCCATCGAGGAGGCGATCGCATTGGCCAGCAGCGTGCGGCCCCGCACAATCCCGACCCCTGTTTCGTCGCAGCTCGTTTCGATGCCGAGCACCAGTGGCTCCTGCGGGTTCATGCGCGATCCTTCGTATCGAGTTTCATCACTACTGCATCAATGCTGCCCGGTTGGTAGTAGGCGGGGCGGATCCCAATGTCTACAAACCCCAGTGAGCTGTAGAGCTTGCGCGCCACCGGGTTGTCTGCCCGCACCTCAAGGAAGATCTCGCGCACACCACGTTCAACTGCCTCGTCAATAAGGGCGTTCATGAGGCGTCGCCCCTGACCACGGCCACGCATGTCGGGCACCGTCGCGATCGTCTGAATGTCTCCGTCGGTGCCGATCACCATGAGCCCGGCGTAACCCTTGATCGCCCCAGCCTCGTCCGTCAGCACGATGTAGTGGCGGTGATCCGCGGTCAGCTCCTCGCGCATCATGTCCCGGCTCCAGGCCTCACCGGCGAAGACCGAGGACTCAATCGCCCAGATACCGTCAAGATCGGCCTCGGTGGCGAGGCGCAGGGTGAGCTCACTCACGTGCTCACCCGTTTCGGCGCACCCGGCTGCTTCACGTCGGGAGCCCTGAGGTACAGTGGCTGGTCTGGTTCGAAGCCGTGACCGGCGGCGATCCTACGAGCCGCAAGCTCAACGAGCCGTGCCGCGGGAATACGCTCGGGCCAGACCTCGTGCTGAACGGACACATAATCCGCCCGCGACACCAGGTGCGGATCGACGCTGCGCACGGGCACTCCGGCCCAGTCAAGACCCGTGTACTCGGTCACAAAGAGTTCTCGGCGACGGGCATCCTGCACGACCCTCACCCCTGAGGCCGCCCCGCTGTCGAGCACCTCGAGCGCAACGGCTTCGTGCCCCTGGAGCGGCAGCAGCGGAACCCCTCGACCCAGCGCAAACGCGTGCGCGGCGGCGATTCCGACTCGCAACCCGGTGAAAGGACCTGGTCCGATCCCCGCGACAACCGCGCTCACCGCTTCGGGGCCAACACCCGCGTCGTCCAGCACCCGCGAAATGAGCGAGCCGATACGTTCAGCGTGGCCAAGCGCGTCATCGCTTGCTGCCTCGAATATCTTTCCGTCCAATCCCAGAGCAACGCTCGTGCCGAGAGCGGTATCAATGGCAAGAATGCCTCTTGCGTCAGTGCGCCCGTTCACAGCACGCCCCCTGCCCAGCGCTCACCGTAACCCAGCACGGTCACCTCTCTCGGTTCGACCGGTGCTTCCGACCAGTCAATGTCTTCGTCGTCTCCCGATCCCGTCGGGCGCGCGATCACGACCTCAACCCAGGAGCCGCGCTCTTCAACGAGCCCGGCACCCCACTCCGCCACAACGACGGAGCGTTCAAAATCAATGTCAAGGTCGTCAAGCTCTTCTGCACCCGCGAGCCGATATGCGTCAACGTGCACGAGCGGCGCACCGCCAACAAGCGAGGGGTGCGTGCGGGCGAGCACAAACGTTGGGCTCTGCACGGGTCCACGAACCCCAAGCCCCTCGCCGATCCCGCGGGTCAGCGTCGTTTTTCCGGCTCCGAGCGGACCGGTGAGAATCACCAGGTCCCCAGCCTCGAGCACCCTACCGAGTCGCAACCCGAGGGCGTGCATTTCTTCGGGATCCGCTACCTTGGCCTGCTGGCGAGAACTCACAACCTCACTCACGCCTGCGCTCCGTCCACCGGGCATCGGTGCACGCGCGTGCCGATCCCCACAATAATTTCGTAGTTGATCGTGCGCATGAGACCCGCCCAAATCTCGACGGGAGGGTTGCCCAGCTCGGGATCGCCAAACAGCACAACGGGGTCGCCGAGCTGCAGGCGGCCAGCAAGTGGGCCCACGTCAACGATGAACTGGTCCATGCCGATTCGCCCGACGATGGGCCTGTGCTCACCGGCGATCGTCACCCAGGCGCCAGCACCGTTGAGAGCACGCGGCATGCCGTCGGCATACCCGATCGGCACCAGGGCGAGCGTCGTTGCGGTTTCGCAGACGTGGTTAAACCCGTAGGACACTCCCGTGCCTGCAGGAACCCCTCGCAGGGCAACAATTTCAGAGCGCAGGGTCATCGCGGGAATGAGGCCGAGCTGAGCCGACGTTGTATCGGCGAACGGACTGAGACCAAAGGCTGCGACCCCCACACGAACGGTGTTGTAGTGCAGGTGCGGCGAGCGCATTGTGGCGGCACTTGCCGCGAGGTGGACCATCTCAGGCTCAACACCCGCGGCGCGCAGCATTTCGACCGCCGCGTCAAAACGCGCAGCCTGGGCCCGATCGTTCTCGTCGCCCGCGTTGGCGAGGTGGCTAAAAATACCTCGCACACACAGCACACCCGCGCTCACCAGTTCAGCGGCGCGCTGAAACAGGGGCTGCCATTCTTCGGGTGCTGCACCATTGCGACTCAGTCCAGTGTCAATTTTGAACTGCACGGTGGCGACTTTATTCTGTGCGATTGCCGCTGCCGCAACCGCTTCCAGGTGCCGGGAGTGGCTCACGCCAATTTCAATGTCGGCAGCGACCGCGGCCGCGAAGTCAGTGTGCACACCGTGCAACCAGCACAGGATCGGGCCCGCGATCCCGTTTTCTCGCAGTGACAGCGCCTCTTCGAGATCAGCAGTGGCGATCATTGTCGCGCCGCCGGCAAGAGCGGCGCCAGCGGCAATTGCCGCGCCGTGTCCGTACCCATCGGCCTTAACGACCACAATGACGGCCCCACCCGTCAGCTCGCGAATACGCGCAACGTTGTGCCTGATTGCGGGTAACGAGATCTCAGCGACCCGCATTGCCTCTGCGCCCATGGCTACTCCGATCCGTGTCTTGCATCGAGCGTACTCGCTTCGATCACCACAAAAGCCGTCGCAACTCCGGCGTCGTGTGTCATCGAGAGGTGGATCCGATCCGCTCCCCGGTTGGCAAGCTCACGGCTGAGGGTTTCGCTCTCGACAAACCCCGGCACACGATCATTTCCGCGAGTAACGGCCATGTCGTGCCAGGTGAGTTCGCCGGATCCACCCAGCGCCTTAATCAGTGCCTCGCGAGCGGCAAACCTGGCCGCCAGCGAGTGCAGCGACAGCTCCCGCTCTGCGGGTGCGAACAGCCTGTCGCGCAGCGCGGGAGTTCGAGCAAGCTGCCGTTCGAAGCGCGGAATGTCTACCGTGTCGACGCCGATACCGACAATCACGCTGCTGCGTCCTTTGTTCTACTCAACCGTCACTGACTTCGCGAGGTTGCGCGGCTGGTCAACGTCGAGCCCCTTCGCGGTCGAAAGCTCAAGCGCGAACCACTGCAGCGGAACAACCTGCAAGATCGGCTCAAACAGTGCGTCAGTGAGCGGCAGCCGGATAACCTCGTCGGCGTACGGCAGCACAGCGGTGTCGCCGACCTCAACGATTGCGATGACGCGTGCACCTCGGGCCCGGATTTCCTGAATGTTGGAGACAACCTTGGAGTGCATCAGCGGAGCCGTGCGAGGGCTCGGCACGAGCACAAACACGGGCTGGCCGTGGTCGATAAGCGCGATCGGACCGTGCTTCAACTCACCGGCGGCAAAACCCTCGGCGTGGATGTACGCGATCTCCTTGAGCTTAAGCGCGCCCTCGAGGGCTGCCGGGAAGCCAACGTGGCGACCCAGGAACAGCACCGAACGCGTATCCGCCATCCAGTGTGCGAGCTGCGTGATCTCTGCGTGCGTATCAACGGCAGCGCGCATCTTCTCGGGCAGCTCTTCAAACTGCTGCACAGCCTCTGCCAGCGCCTCTGCGCTCAGCTCGCCGCGCACGCGGCCGAGGTGCAGGCCGATCAAGAAGAGGGCCGTGATCTGAGCGGTAAAGGCCTTTGTCGAGGCAACAGCAACCTCGGGGCCTGCGTGCGTGTACACAGCAGCATCGGACTCGCGAGGGATCGTGGCGCTCTGTGTGTTGCACACGGAAACGGTCGTGACGCCCTTCTCAATCGCGTACTTCACGGCCATGAGGGTGTCCATGGTCTCACCGGACTGGCTCACCGAGATCACCATGGTGCGGTCGGTGAGCACAGGATCGCGGTACCTGAACTCGTGGCTCAGCTGCACATCGACCGGGATCCTCGCCCACTGCTCGATAGCGTAGGCACCGATCTGCCCGGCGTACGATGCCGTGCCACAAGCGATGATGATGATGCGATCGATGCCGCGCAGGCGGTCATCCCCCAGCGCCGTGAGCTCGGGGATCTCGACGGAGTCGCCGACAATGCGTCCGCGCACCGTGTTGGCGATGGCCTCCGGCTGCTCGTTGATCTCCTTCGCCATGAAGGAAGACCAGCCGCCCTTGTCGGCGGCGTCCGCATCCCACTCGACCTCGTATTCGGCAAACTCGATTGAGTTGCCGTCGAAATCAGTGATGCGCACCTCGTCTGGCGTGATGATCGCAATGTTGTTCTCGTCGACTGCAACGGCGCGTCGGGTTGAGGAAACAAACGCGGCAACGTCAGAACCGAGGAAGTTTTCGCCCTCGCCCAGGCCGATAACGAGCGGCGAGTGGTGCCTCGCCGACACAACCTTGCCTGGCTCATCGCGGTGCATTGCGAGCAGCGTAAAGGTGCCGTGCAGGCGCTTTACGACGGAGCGGAACGCGGGTTCCAGTGCGCCCTGCTTCGCAACCTCGCGGCCAAGAAGTGCCGCGACGACCTCGGTGTCGGTCTCGCTGAACAGCTCAATGCCGTCTGCTTCGACCTCAGCGCGCAGTTCGGCAAAGTTCTCGACGATCCCGTTGTGAATGAGCGCGAGTTTGCCGTCATCACCCAGGTGCGGGTGTGCGTTCACATCGGTCGGGCCGCCGTGTGTTGCCCAACGCGTGTGACCGATTCCCGTTCCCTGGGAAGTCACTGGGGATACTTCCAACAGCTCTTCTAGGCGGGCCAACTTGCCCGAACGCTTGCGTACTGACAGCTCTCCAGCCTCATCAATGACAGCGATTCCAGCTGAGTCGTACCCGCGATATTCCAAGCGTCGCAGGCCACTGAGAAGAGCGTCGACCGTATTATTTGGTCCGACATATCCGACGATTCCACACATAGAGTCCAGTTTAGTGGCACCATTGTGAACAATGCCCAAGATGATCATTGACCCAGTAACCGGAAGTCACTCTCTCGTGCGCCCGGAGTTCACTTCTCCGTTCACTGAGATCGGCCGCGAAGAGTGGTCCCGTCTCGCGGGTGAAACACCGATGCCCCTCACCGAGACGGAGGTCGACGCTTTCAGAGGCCTCGGCGAACCGCTCGACCTGCTTGAAGTATCCGAGGTCTACCGACCGCTCAGCCGCCTCATCAATCAGTACGCCATCGCGGCAGCGGAGATGCACAAGCGCACTCGAGGCTTCCTGCAGCGAGAGAACGAGCAGAAGAGCCCGTTTGTGATTGGGATCGCGGGATCCGTTGCGGTGGGAAAGTCAACGGTAGCCAGGATCCTGCGCGATCTGCTGGCCCGCTGGCCCGAAACTCCAAACGTGCAGCTCGTCACGACGGATGGCTTTCTCTACCCGAACGAGGAGCTGGCGCGGCGCGGGATCACCGCCCGCAAGGGATTCCCGGAGTCTTACGACAGACGAGCCCTGCTTCGTTTTGTGTCGCAGGTGAAGTCGGGTGTGCCCGAGGTGCGAGCCCCGCACTACAGCCACCTCATCTACGACATCGTGCCCGGAGAGTGCACCGTCGTGAAGCAGCCCGACATCCTGATCGTTGAGGGTCTCAACGTGCTGCAGCCGGCCTCAATGCTGCACCCGGTTGCCGTGAGTGACCTCTTTGATTTTTCGGTGTACGTTGATGCCCGCACCGCAGACATCAAACGCTGGTACCAGAGCCGGTTTCTGCGGCTGCGCGAAAGCGCCTTTTCGAACCCGGATTCCTACTTCCGCCGCTTTGCCTCGCTCGACGACGAGGCCGCTGCGGCGCTCGCTGACGAGTACTGGAACAACATCAACGAGCCAAACCTTGTCGAGAACATTCGGCCAACCCGCGCCCGTGCCACGTTGGTGCTCCGTAAGGAGGCCAACCACCGCGTGCAGAAGGTGCTGCTGCGAAAGGTATAGCTACTCGCTCGGGTCGTTTTTCTTGCGATCGCGTGATCCAAGCAGCACGGCAACACCGAGCACCGCGCAGAGCGGACGGTAGTACTGCTGGTCAAGCTTCTTGAATCGCTTTCCGCTGGCTGGGAGCCCCAGTCCATCCATCAGCGTGTCTTCGTTCACAACCGCGCGGGCTAGCAGTCCAAGACCCATCACGCGGCGCAGCGCCACAACCGCGCGCCCCTCACCGAAGGCTCCCCGGCGACGAGCCCACCGCCGATCGCGGCGGCAGCGACACCCGCCGTGGCGCCGGCTCCGGGCATCATGTTCGAATTACCGACAACCGCCTCAGCGAGCTTCTTAGGGTTCTTAGCGGGCCAGGCGGACCCCGACGCCCAAACGAGATGCAATGCTCCCACAGCGAGAAGCCCGGTAGATCCAACACTGCGCGCGGTGCGCTTCACAATACCCATGCCACCAACATACCGGCCCTGAGCAAGCGCTACCAGACAACGAGAGCGCAGTTTTACATGTTTCGCCTCTGGCAAATCACGTAAAACTGCGCTCTCGTCGTACTTTCAGAGCTAAACCGCTAGCCGCTCCAACACGATCGCGGCGAGGTCGTCAGCGAGTTCCTGCGCCTGGTGCTCGTGCTCGGCCTCAACCATCACACGAACCACGGGCTCGGTTCCTGAGGGGCGGAGCAGCACACGGCCCTTGCCACCAAGCACAACTTCTGCCTGGTGCACGGCCTGCTGCAGAACGTCATCGTTAGCGACGCCTGAGCGATCCACACCCTTCACGTTCACGAGAACCTGCGGGTACACGGTCATGCAGCTTGCCAGCTCAGCGAGAGTCTTTCCGGTGCGCACCATCTCGGCCGCAATGTGCAGGCCGGTCAGGATCCCGTCACCGGTCGTCGCGTGATCGCTCATAATGACGTGCCCGGACTGCTCACCACCGAGCGAGTAGCCGTTTGCGTTGATCGATTCGAGCACATAACGGTCACCCACGCCGGTCTCAACGACATCAATACCGTTGTCGGCCATGGCAAGCTTCAGCCCGAGGTTCGACATCACGGTGGCCACGAGCGTGTTCTGCTCGAGTTTGCCGCGACGCGACATTGAGAGGGCGAGGATCGCCATGATCTTGTCACCGTCGACGACGTTTCCGTCGGCGTCAACCGCAAGACAGCGATCAGCGTCGCCGTCATGAGCGATGCCAAGATCAGCACCGTTCTTACGCACGGCCTCGACGAGTGGCTCCAGATGCGTGGATCCAACACCGTCGTTGATGTTAAAGCCGTCGGGATCGTTACCAATCACCGTGAGCTTCGCACCGGCATCAGAGAACACGTCGGGCGAAATACCAGCGGCGGCGCCGTGAGCGCAGTCGAGAACAACGTGCAGCCCATCGAGCTTGACGCCCTCAAGCGTGCCGAGCAGGTGGACAAGGTAGCGGTCCTCCGCGTCAGCAAAACGCTGAATGCGGCCAACCTCGCGGCCGGTCACAGCGATCGCAGGCCGCTCCATGGCGGCTTCGATCTCATCCTCAACATCGTCGGCGAGCTTGCGCCCACCCGCGGCGAAGAACTTGATGCCGTTATCGGGCGCGGGATTGTGTGAGGCTGACACCATAACGCCAAAATCGGCGCCGGTGTCGGCAACCAGGTAGGCGGCGGCTGGTGTCGGGATCACTCCCGCATCCAACACGTCGACCCCGGCAGAAGCGAGTCCAGCGGACACAGCCGCAGAGATGAACTCGCCTGATACTCGCGGATCGCGAGCAACGACGGCGACAGCACGACGGCTCTCGCTCCGGGCTGAACGCCCGAGAACGAGAGCCGCTGCGTCGGCGAGGTTCAGGGCCAGCTCGGCGGTCACATCGACCCCGGCTAGACCCCGAACCCCGTCTGTGCCAAACAGGCGTCCCATGGTGGGTACTCCCGCGCTGCTTAGCGCTTCGAGTACTGGGGAGCCTTGCGGGCCTTCTTAAGACCAGCCTTCTTGCGCTCCTTGATGCGAGCGTCGCGGCTCAGGAAGCCGGACTTCTTCAGCGTCGGGCGGTTGTGCTCGGCGTCGATCTCGTTGAGTGCACGTGCGATCGCGAGGCGAAGCGCGCCGGCCTGACCCGAGGGGCCACCGCCAACGATACGTGCGATGACGTCGTACGAGCCGGTCAGCTCAAGCACGGTGAAGGGATCCGTGATCAGCTGCTGGTGCAGCTTGTTCGGGAAGTACTCGGCGAGCTCGCGACCGTTAACGGTCATGGTGCCACTGCCGGGGATGAGGCGCACGCGGGCGATAGCCTGCTTGCGACGGCCAACCGCTGCACCGGGAACGGTGAGTGCGGGGCGGGGTGCCGCTGCAGTTGCCTGCGATGCGGGGGTCTCGGTGGTGTAGCTCTCAGTGGCCACAGTCTGCTCTTCAGTCACGTTGAAGTCTCTCTCTGATTCTCTTGGTGGCGCGACTACTGCGCGACCTGGCCGAAGGTGTAGGGGGTGGGCTGCTGTGCAGCGTGCGGGTGCTCTGCACCGCGGTACACCTTCAGCTTGCGGAACTGATCGGCACCGAGCGAGTTTTTCGGAAGCATGCCACGGATCGCCTTCTCAACGGCGCGCTCCGGGTTCTTCTCGAGAAGCTCGGTGTAGTTGACGGAACGCAGGCCGCCCGGGTAACCCGAGTGACGGTAGTCGCGCTTCTGGTCTGCCTTGTTGGCGGTCAGAACGACCTTGTCTGCGTTGATAACGATGACGTAGTCACCCATGTCCATGTGAGGAGCAAAGGTGGTCTTGTGCTTGCCGCGGAGCAGAACTGCTGCGTGCGAAGCGAGGCGGCCGAGAACCACGTCGGTGGCGTCGATAACGAGCCAATCGTGCTTCTGTTCAGCTGCCTTCGGCGAATATGTGCGAGTCACTGTCGTGCTGCTTTCTGTCGAAATGGAGGTGTTCGTGGATCCCACTCCGTTACCCGGTTTCTCACGAATGCACGGGAAGGTGGAGGGCTCAACAAATCGGGTACTTACGCACCAAAGAGCTACTCTAGCACAGGATCAAGCCGAACTCTCCGGTGTTTCCCTGCGTGCGCGGGTCTGTTCCGCCCTTGCGGCGAGATCTTCGTCCGCCGGATAGGTGATCTCTTCGAGGCTGAGTCCACACGCGGGCATCACGGTGAACCGACTGGTGCGCTCGCGAGCATCTCGCAGTTCTCGCAGTTCAGCTTCCGCGATCCTGCCGGAGCCCACCGCAACAACTGCACCAACGAGTGCCCGCACCATTGAATGGCAGAACGCATCAGCTTCGATACGAGCGGCGTACGCCCCGTCTTCAGTGACCCGCCACTCAAAACTCAGCAGATCTCGCACTGCGGTCGCACCCTCGCGCGCCTTACAGAAGGTCGTGAAGTCGTTGAGTCCGAGAAGCTCGTCGGCTGCCCGCTGCATCGCGTCGAGGTCGAGCGTGCGCGGCACGTCTGCGGTGAAGCGAGCGGTGAGTGGATCGCGCTTCGCTCGCTTATCACGCAGCCTGTACTCGTAGCGACGGCGCAGCGCACCAAAACGGGCGTCGAACTCCCCCGGCACCTCGCGAACGGAGTGCACGGCGATGTCAGCAGAGGATCGCTTCAAAATACCGTTGAGCTTTCGCGCGCTGAGCCGATCCTGAGCCAACTGCTCCTCCGTGACATCGAGGTGCGCAACCTGACCCCTCGCGTGCACCCCGGCGTCGGTGCGGCCACCTACGGTGAGACGCACACCCTCAACCCGCAGTAGAAACGCGATCGCGGATTCCAGCTCCCCCTGCACCGTGCGTAGTCCGGGCTGTGTCGCCCAACCGGAGAACTCGGTGCCGTCGTAGGCAAGATCGAAGCGCAGACGCGCATATGGAATGTCAGGGGTCACACTTCGATCCTGCCAGATACGCTGCCCACTTGGCTGCCAAAACCTCACGTACACTAGTGGGGTCGCGCCACAATCCCGGCGCCCGCAAACAGAAATCTCCCCAGTGTCATCTCCTTCTTCTCCGGCGCCTACTGCGCGCTTTGCTGGGCTCGACGGGCTCCGCGCAATCGCCGTTGCTCTGGTGCTGGTTTACCATCTCTTTCCGACGCTACTTCCCGGTGGTTTTTTGGGCGTCGACGTGTTTTTTGCGATCAGCGGTTTTCTGATTACCTCACTGCTGCTGCGTGAGCTCAATCAACACGGCAAAATTCGACTCGTCGCATTCTGGCGTCGCCGCGCGCGGCGACTCCTGCCCGCGCTCGCCCTGGTGTTGCTGGTCTGCACAACGCTCGCGCTGCTCGTTGGTGGTGACCTCTTGTTCGGGATCGGCAGTCAGATCACGGGCGCCGCGCTCTTCATGAGCAACTGGCTTTTTATTGCGAACGGCGCAGACTACTTCGCCCGAGATACCCCCGAGCTCTTTAGAAACACGTGGTCCCTCTCCATCGAAGAGCAGTTCTACATTCTGTTGCCACTTCTGTTGCTCGCGCTGTGGCGGCTCAGAGGACGCGTCACGCAGGCGCTGCCCCTGATCGCTCTTGCGATCCTCTCCGCCACCCTCATGGCGAACCTTTCTCTGGAGGGCGCCAACCCCACCAGAATTTATTTTGGCTCCGATACACACACCTTCGGCCTACTTCTCGGCGCCGCCGTTGCTTTCCTGTTCCAGCCCTCGGGTGGTGGGAATTCGAAGCCCGCGCCAACCCAAGCGGGGCCAGCGCGGCAGATCATCGCCACCGCTGTCGCAGCGGCAGGTCTCGCTACACTCGCCTGGCTTTCGGTAACACTGATCGAGGGCAGCCCCGCGAGCTTCCAAGGCGGGTTCCAACTCGCAACGGTCGCTGCGCTTGCCGTCGTTGTCGCGGTTACCCGTCCCGGCGTTTGGGTGGGTAGCGCACTCGACGTTCAGCCGTTGCGCTGGGTCGGTGAACGCTCCTATGGCATTTACCTGTGGCACTGGCCTCTGCTACTCATCATCGCGGGCATCGGCGGACCCTGGCGAGGCTCCCCCGCCGACGGTTGGGTCGTGGGTGGCATCACACTCGTCGCAACATTCGGGATCGCCGCACTCTCCTATCGTTTCGTCGAGCAGCCGGTGAGGCGGCTCGGGATCCGCGCAGCCATTCGTGGTTTCTTTGGTGCATTTCGCAAAGTGGGCGCGCAGAGCGAAACGCGGCCGGGTGTTCTCGCTCGCGGGCGGCAGATCTGGCTGTTTGGGCTCACCGCGGCACTTGTAGTCACGATCCCCGCTACGGCTTACGCAGTCGCTACCGCGCCACAACAAAGCTCCGCCGCGCTGGCCATTGCCCGCGGCCAGGCTGCGCTCGATCAGCAGCGGCACGACGCCAAATCCGGCGCCAAAGAGAAAGCCCCGCCGCACGGTAAAGGCGCTGAGACACCTGAACCGTCGGCCACATTCGAGGGACGCAACATCAGCGCCGTGGGCGACTCCGTCATGCTGGCAAGCCTGCCCGAACTCTCAAGTGGGCTACCAGGCATTCAGGTGGATGCGGCCGTCTCCCGCGGTTTGGGCGTTGGCGTAGAAGTTGTCTCAGACCTCGCCGCCGAGGGCAAGCTTCGCGAGGTGCTCGTGGTCGGACTCGGAACCAATGGCCCGGTCGACGCTGAAGAGCTCGATTCTCTGCTCGAGGCGGCCGGCACAAGGCCGATCGTACTTATCAACGCGCACGGCGAACGAGACTGGATCCCCGGCGTCAATCAAACGCTCGCGGCCTATGCGCAAACTCACCGCGGCGTGGTGATGGCTGACTGGAACGGTGCCGTCACGGGGGTGCCCGATGCCCTCGCTGACGACGGCATCCACCCCAACCCGAGCGGCGGAGACATCTACGCTGGCGCGGTCGAGAAGGCCCTGAAAGAGCTGCAATCCCCCAGGGAGGCGCTCGGCTACAAGGTCCCCCGCCGCTAGCCGCTGCCTGCACCCCTAAAGCTCCTGCCCTGCCCTGCCCTGCCTTGCCCGGGCGCCGCTACGGGCACGGACGCGGGCTAGGCGGCCCTAGCCGCACGGTGGTCACTGGGACGAGAAAAGCTCGACACACAAAGAACGCCCCGCTGGTCGAAACCGGCGGGGCGTTCTTTCACGGTGAAGCGAGATTACTCGGACTTCTCCTCGGCGGGAGCCTCGGTTGCCTCAGCAGCCTCGGGCGCCTCAGTGGTCTCTTCCACTACCTCTTCGGTGGCGGGCTCCTCCACGGGAGCAGCTTCCTTCGCAGCAGCCTTCTTGGCGGGCTTTTCAGCCTTAGCCTTGGCCTTCGGTGCGACGGGCTCAAGAACGAGCTCGATCACTGCGAGGGGAGCGTTGTCTCCCTTACGGAAACCGGTCTTGACGATGCGGGTGTAGCCACCCTCACGGTTCTCGACCAGCGGTGCGATCTCGGTGAAGAGCTCGTGAACGACATCCTTCGACAGGATCTGACGCATCACGCGACGGCGTGCGTGCAGGTCACCGCGCTTTGCAAAGGTGACGAGTCGTTCGGCCACGGGCTGCAGGCGCTTAGCCTTGGTCTCCGTGGTCTGAATGCGCTTGTGCTCAAACAGCTGTGAAGCCATCTGGTTCAGCATGAGACGCTCGTGTGCGGGGCCGCCTCCGAGGCGGGGGCCCTTGTTGGGCTTGGGCATTATTTACTCCGTTAAGTGTTCGATCAGGCGAAGAACGCGGGATCGTTAGTTGTTGTCGTCTTCGTAGCTGTAGAACTGTGCACCGTCAAAGCCGGGCACGGCATCCTTCAGCGACAGTCCCATTTCGGTGAGCTTGTCGCGCACCTCGAAGACTGACTTCTGACCGAAGTTGCGGATGTTCATAAGCTGAGCCTCGGAGAGCGCAACGAGTTCGCTCACCGTGTTGATGCCCTCGCGCTTCAGGCAGTTGTAGCTGCGAACCGAGAGATCCAGATCTTCGATCGGGATCGACAGCTCGCCCTCGGCAACAACCTCAACCGGCGCGGGGCCGATCTCGACGCCCTCAGCAGCAACGTTCAGCTCGCGAGCGAGGCCAAACAGCTCCACCAGCGTGGAACCAGCCGAAGCGATTGCATCGCGGGGGCTGATAGCCGGCTTCGTCTCGACGTCAACGACGAGACGATCGAAGTCGGTACGCTCACCAGCACGGGTTGCTTCCACGCGGTAGGTGACCTTGAGAACCGGCGAGTAGATGGAGTCAACCGGAATGCGGCCAACCTCTGCATCTTCGTTGCGGTTCTGGTTTGCCGAAACGTAGCCGCGGCCACGCTCAATGGTCAGCTCGAGCTCGAACTGAGCCGAATCGCTGAGCGTTGCAATGACGAGCTCGGGGTTGTGCACCTCAACACCGGCCGGAGCCGAGATGTCTGCGGCGGTCACTTCACCGGCACCGGTCTTACGCAGGTAAGCGGTGATTGGCTCATCGTGCTCGCTGGAAACAACGAGCGCCTTGATGTTCAAGATGATCTCGGTGACGTCTTCAGTGACACCGGGGATCGTCGTGAACTCGTGAGCAACACCCTCAAAGCGAACGCTGGTAACAGCGGCACCCGGAATCGAGGAAAGCAGGGTGCGACGCAGCGAGTTTCCGAGCGTGTAGCCGAAGCCAGGCTCGAGAGGTTCGATGGCGAAACGCGAACGGTACTCGGAGAGTGACTCTTCAGTCAGAGTGGGTCGCTGTGCAATCAGCAATGTGTGTGGTCCTTTCGCTGGAGTCCGCTATATGACTCATGCGGGTTCGGGATGTAAGTAAGTCTGAACTTCGAGAAAAGCGAATGTACATGTGGCGGCGGGAAGCCGCAGGCTTCGCCGACCGAAGTCGGCGAAGCCATTGGTTCAGACCCGGCGGCGCTTCGGCGGGCGGCAGCCGTTGTGCGTCTGCGGGGTAACGTCGTTGATCGAGCCAACCTCGAGGCCAGCAGCCTGGAGCGAGCGGATCGCGGTCTCGCGGCCGGATCCTGGGCCCTTCACGAAGACGTCAACCTTCTTCATGCCGTGTTCCTGCGCCTTGCGAGCTGCAGACTCTGCAGCCAGCTGTGCAGCGAACGGGGTCGACTTACGCGATCCCTTGAAGCCGACGCCACCTGAGGAGGCCCAGCTGATCACAGCACCGGTGGTGTCAGTGATCGAAACGATGGTGTTGTTGAACGTTGACTTGATGTGGGCCTGGCCCACTGCAACGTTCTTCTTGTCCTTGCGACGCGGCTTGCGTGCCGCAGTCTTTGGTGCAGCCATTTAGTGTTCTCCTGAAAAGCTCTGTGTGATGGTCGCTGTGAACCGGTGATTACTTCTTCTTGCCGGCGACGGTGCGCTTCGGGCCCTTGCGGGTACGAGCGTTCGTCTTGGTGCGCTGACCATGCACGGGCAGGCCCTTGCGGTGGCGGATGCCCTGGTAGCTGCCGATTTCAACCTTGCGGCGAATATCAGCTGCAACCTCACGGCGGAGATCACCCTCGACCTTGAAGTTGCCCTCAATGTAGTCGCGGAGCTGCACAAGCTGCTCATCGCTGAGATCTTTAACGCGGACGTTGCCATCGATGCCGGTGTCGGCGAGAGTCTTCAGCGCACTGGTGCGTCCGACTCCGTAGATGTAGGTGAGTGCAATCTCAACGCGCTTGTCGCGTGGGATGTCTACTCCTGCGAGACGTGCCATTCTGGCTCTCCTTGCGGATTATGGAGGTGTGGAACGCACTGGGGGTTCGGGCCTCCGCCCGAGGTGTCCTTCGCGATCAGTATCGCGAGCTCTTCAATGCGCTTATTTCAAATCCCGATTTCCGTGGTGGATCTCGGGAGGGTATTCAGTTTTGGTGTTCTGCTGGCCGAAGCCGCAAGGAGATTAACCCTGGCGCTGCTTGTGGCGCGGGTTCTCGCAGATCACCATGACGCGGCCGTGGCGGCGGATGACCTTGCACTTATCGCAGATCTTCTTAACGCTGGGCTTTACCTTCATGATGCTTTCCTTTAGGGGTTCGCTGTCCTCGTACCCGCGGGGTGCCGCGAGTCGTTACTTTCCAGCTACCTACTTGTAGCGGTAAACGATGCGGCCGCGGGTCAGATCGTAGGGGGTCAACTCAACGATCACGCGGTCTCCGGGGAGAATGCGGATGTAGTGCTGACGCATCTTGCCCGAGATATGGGCAAGAACCTTGTGTCCATTGGTCAATTCGACTCGAAACATTGCGTTTGGAAGAGCCTCAACGACTGAACCTTCGATCTCGATGACGCCGTCTTTTTTCGCCATAGCCTCACTAATCGCTCACGTAGGTGTACTGGTCATGCGAATGCTCTACGTCCGATTTCGAAATCACGAAAACAGGCGCAAAGCACCAAAGATCAACCCTACTCCCCCACGAGGGGTTTGTAAAGTCAAGAAACTACCGAATTGGAACTGGGGTGATCCCGAGAGGCTCGAGGCCCGAGGCGCCGCCGTCTTCGGCGGTCAATACCCAGATGCCATCCGCGTGGACCGCAACAGAGTGCTCCCACTGCGCGCTCATCGAGCCGTCAGCAATCGTGACGGTCCAATCGTCATCTTCGATGACGGTATCAATGCCACCGGCAGAAATGATCGGCTCAATCGCAACAACCAACCCGGGCTTAACCTCTGGGCCTTTGCGTCCGACCGGCACGTTAAACACTGGCGGATCCTCGTGCATCGAGCGACCGATGCCGTGACCAATGTAGTCCTCGAGCACCCCAAAGTCGCTGTTTGCGCGAACGTACTTGGCGACAGCCTCGCCAACCTCGTTCAAGTGCTTTGCTGTCGCAAGCCGAGCGATGCCTCGCCACATAGCTTGTTCGGTGACGGCGCTCAGTTTTTCGTTCGCTGCCGTGAGATCAGGGCGAGCGGGATCGGGCAGCACTGCGGTAAACGCTGCGTCACCGTGCCAGCCGCCAACGACCGCGCCCGCGTCAAGAGCAACAATGTCGCCCGGCTCGAGCACACGATCGGTTGGGATCGCATGCACGACGTGCTCGTTCACGTTTGCGCAAATGGTGTGCCGGTATCCCGGCTCCAGCATAAAGTTTGGGGCTCCCCCGCGCGCACGAATGGCTTCCTCAGCAAGAGCGTCAAGCTCCAGGGTTGTAACGCCCGGGCGAATCGCTGATCGCATGGCCGCGAGGGCGGCCGCCGTAGCCAGCCCCGGCTCAAGCATCAAGCGAAGCTGAGCCGGCGACTTGTAGATAGAACGGCGCAGCAGCCCTCGACGAGCCACGTGCTAACGACCCAGTACTGCGTCGCGGTCGAGCTGAGCATCGAGGCCGCTCGCGATACGCTCAGCGACCTCCTCGACACTTCCAAGACCGTCAACGGCTACCAAAATGCCTCGCTCAGAGAACAGTTCGATGAGCGGAGCGGTCTGCTCGGCGTACACATTCTGACGGTGCCGGATGACTTCTTCGGTGTCATCCGCGCGACCCTCGAGCTCTGCGCGCTTCAGTAGCCTTGCTACCACCACGTCTGCATCAGCCTCAAGCAGAATTACGGCGTCAAGCGCCGCGTTCTTTGGAGCAAGCATTGCGTCAAGCGCAAGCACCTGATCTACCGTGCGTGGGTAACCGTCGAGCAGAAAGCCGTTCTCCGCATCGCTCTGCGCAATACGATCGGCAACAATCTCGTTCGTGAGCGAGTCAGGAACCAGCTCGCCGCGCTCGATGATCTGCTGGACCTTCACACCGAGCTCGGTGCCACCCTTGATGTTCGAGCGGAAAATGTCTCCGGTCGAGATCGCGGGAACACCGTAGCGCTCGGCAATCTTTGAGGCCTGCGTGCCTTTGCCTGCGCCAGGAGGGCCGATAATGAGCAGTCGTGCGCTTGTCACTTGAGCAGCCCTTCGTAGTGGCGCTGCTGCAGCTGCGCATCGATCTGCTTCACCGTCTCGAGACCAACACCCACGATAATCAGAATCGAGGCGCCACCGAACGGGAAGTTCTGGTTGGCTTCAAAGAAGGCAAGCGCGATAAGCGGCAGCAACGCGATGACACCAAGGTAGAGCGAACCAGCGCTCGTGATGCGGGTCAGTACGTAGTTAAGGTATTCCGCAGTGGGGCGACCAGCACGAATGCCGGGAACGAAGCCGCCATACTGCTTCATGTTGTCTGCGACCTCTTCGGGGTTGAACGTGATCTGCACGTAGAAGAACGTGAAGCCGATCACGAGCAAGAAGAAGACGAGCATGTAGAGCGGCTTGTCGCCCGTGACGAGGTTGTTCTGAACCCAGACAACCCATTCCTTGGGCTCTTCGCCGATCTTCGGCTGGTTGAACTGTGCAATCAGCATCGGGAGGTACAGGATCGCCGAGGCGAAGATAACCGGGATAACACCGGCCATGTTGACCTTGATCGGGATGTAGGTGCTGCTGCCACCGTAGGTGCGGCGACCGACAACACGCTTCGCGTACTGCACGGGAATACGCCGCTGCGATTGCTCAACATACACAACGGCTGCAATGATCAACAGACCAAGCGCGAGAACCAGGATGAAGGTCTCCCAGCCGCGTGCTTCCTGGATCGCCCAGAGTGCACCGGGGAAGGTAGCCGAGATCGAGGTAAAGATAAGGAGCGACATGCCGTTGCCGATGCCGCGCTCGGTGATGAGCTCACCGAACCACATGATGAGGCCGGTGCCGGCGGTCATCGTGAGGATCATGATGAGGATCGCCCACCACTCTTGCGATACAAGGTTCTGGCAGGCCTGGTTGGCAGCAGCGCCAAACAGCTGGCCCGAACGAGCAACGGTAATAAGGGTTGTCGACTGAAGGACGGCAAGTGCGATGGTGAGGTAACGCGTGTACTGCGTCAGCTTCGCCTGGCCTGCCTGGCCTTCTTTGTGCAACGTCTCGAAGTGAGGGATCACAACGCGAAGCAGCTGGGTGATGATCGACGCGGTGATGTAGGGCATGATGCCGAGCGCGAAGATCGACAGCTGCAGCAGTGCGCCACCGCTGAAGAGGTTGATCATGTCATAGAGACCGTTGGTTCCCTGGTTCGCAGCAAGACAGGCTTGCACGTTGTTGAAGTCAACAAAGGGCGCGGGGATAAAAGACCCGAGCCGGAACAGGGACACAATCGCGAGCGTGAAGAGAATCTTCCGCCGCAGATCTGGGGTCCGAAAGATCCGTCCGATGGCGCTGAACAAAATCTGCCTCCTGGAAACGTCGCATATGGCCACCGCCTCGAGACGAGAACCAATTCCCTAGCCTACACGTTAGTTAGGGATACGAAAACAATGACTGCGCTTTGTACGCAGCCTGAAAACTAAAAACGGGGGTGGGTGGGCCAGCAAATCCGCCGACTCACACACCCCCGCACCTCAAGCAACGCTTGAGGGTACTACTTAATTTCGCCGCCGGCTGCAACGATCTTCTGCTCAGCAGAGCTGGAGACCTTGTCAACCTGAACGGTGAGCTTGACCTGAATGTCGCCGTTGCCCAGCACCTTGACGGGCTGGTTCTTGCGGACGGCACCCTTGGATACGAGATCCTCGACGGTCACGTCGCCACCCTTGGGGTAAAGCTCTGCGAGCTTCGCCACATTGACGACCTGGTACTCGGTGCGGAACGGGTTCTTGAACCCGCGCAGCTTCGGAGTGCGCATGTGCAGTGGCATCTGCCCACCCTCGAAGCCAGCCTTTACCTGGTAACGGGCCTTGGTGCCCTTGGTGCCACGGCCAGCGGTTTTACCCTTGGACGCCTCACCACGACCCACGCGGGTCTTGGCCTTCTTGGACCCGGGAGCTGGGCGCAAGTGGTGCGCCTTGAGCACCTGCTCGCGCTCCTCATTCTTCTCGCTCATGCGTCGATCTCCTCAACCTGTACAAGGTGAGCGACAGCGCGCACGTAGCCACGGTTAGCCTTGGTGTCTTCGCGAACGACCGACTGGCCGATCTTGCGGAGACCGAGGCTGCGCAGCGTATCGCGCTGGTTCTGCTTCTCACTGATAACGGACTTCGTCTGCGTAATCTTCAAGCTCTTAGCCATTACGCACCTGCCTTTGCCTTCGCAGCGTCGGCCGCAGCCTTCGCCTCGGCGCGCACGAGGCGAGCCGGAGCGACACGGTCGAACGGCAGACCGCGGCGAGCTGCGACGGAGCGGGGCTCCTCGAGCTGCTGCAGCGCCTCCACGGTCGCGTGCACGATGTTCAGAGTGTTCGACGAACCGAGCGACTTGCTCAGCACGTCGTGGATGCCAGCGCACTCGAGTACGGCGCGGACGGGGCCACCAGCGATAACACCGGTACCTGCTGCGGCGGGGCGGAGCAGAACAACGCCTGCTGCTGCCTCACCCTGCACGGGGTGCGGGATCGTGTTGCCGACACGGGGCACGCGGAAGAAGTTCTTCTTTGCCTCCTCGACACCCTTAGCGATGGCGAGAGGCACCTCCTTGGCCTTACCGTAGCCGACACCAACGGTGCCGTTGCCGTCGCCCACCACAACAAGTGCGGTGAAGCTAAAGCGGCGACCGCCCTTTACAACCTTTGAAACGCGGTTGATGGTTACGACGCGCTCGAGAAACTGGCTCTCGCTGCGGTCACGTCCACCACGCTCGTTACGTGTGCCGCGGTCGCGGCTACCGCGACGCTGCTCACGAGGTTCGTTACGGTGATCCTGAGCGGGTGCCTCAGCGGCTGCGGCCTCAGTGGCCGGAGCCTCGGCCTTCGCCTCTGCGTTCACTTCCTGCTCCTTCGTTTCGTTGCTCACAGGGTCAGACCCCCTTCGCGAGCGCCTTCGGCGATCGCAGCGACCCGACCTGCGTACTTGCTGCCGCCGCGGTCAAAGACCACAGCATCGATGCCAGCACTCTTTGCGCGCTCGGCGACGATCTCGCCAACCTTGCGTGCCTTTGCCGTCTTGTCGCCCTCGAAAGAGCGCAGATCAGCTTCCATGGTCGAAGCCGATGCCAGGGTGAAGCCCTTGGAATCGTCGATGACCTGAACGAAGATGTGACGCGCGGAGCGGGTCACGGCGAGACGGGGGCGAACCTCCGTGCCGACGATCTTCTTGCGGAGACGGGCGTGGCGGCGAACACGCGCAGCCGAACGTCCCTTAGCCCGAGAAATTGAAGCGGCCATGGTTACTTACCAGCCTTTCCAGCCTTGCGACGGACAACCTCGCCCGCGTAGCGAATGCCCTTGCCCTTGTAGGGCTCCGGCTTCTTCAGCTTGCGGATATTCGCTGCGGCTTCGCCGACAGCCTGCTTCGAGATCCCGCTGACGGTGATCTTGGTGTTGCCCTCGACCGCGAGCGTGATGCCCTCAGGGGCATCAATGTTCACCGGGTGCGAGAAGCCGAGCGCGAGCTCAAGGCCCTGGCCCTTCTGCTGCACACGGTAGCCGGTGCCGACAACCTCAAGCTGCTTCGTGTAGCCCTCGGTCACGCCGATGATGTTGTTGTTGATGAGCGTGCGGGTCAGACCGTGCAGTGCTCGTGATTCGCGCTCGTCGTTCGGACGGGTGACAAGCACCTGACCGTCTTCGAGAGCAACGCGGATGGGCTCAGCAACGGTGAGCGACAGCTCACCCTTTGAACCCTTGACCGTGACCTGCTGGCCAGCGATCTTGACGTCTACACCACCGGGAACGGTGATGGGAAGCTTTCCAATACGTGACATGACGGGTTACCACACGTAGGCGAGAACTTCTCCGCCCACGCCCTTCTGCTCAGCCTCGCGGTCAGTCAGAAGACCGGAGGAGGTGGACAGGATCGCGATGCCGAGGCCACCGAGCACGCTCGGGATCTCAGTCGAACCCGCGTAAACCCGAAGGCCGGGCTTCGATACGCGCTTGAGGCCTTCGATCGACCGCTCGCGGTTCGGGCCGTACTTCAGCGACATGGTGATGGTGGTGCCAACGCGTGCGGGCTCCACCTTCCAGTCTCCGATGTAGCCTTCGCGCTTGAGGATCTCCGCGATCCGCTCCTTCAGCTTTGAGCCTGGGAGCGATACCTCGTCATGATGTGCGCCATTTGCGTTGCGCAACCGGGTCAGCATATCTGCGACCGGATCAGTCATCGTCATGAGTGACTCTTTCTTTTTCGCCCGGTTTCACACGCCGTTACACGACGTGGGACCTAGGTGACACGCGGATGGGGTGCCCGGGAAAAACCCGGACACCCTCTCCGCTTGGACTATTCAGTTATTCCGACTTGAACGGGAAACCGAGCGCCTTAAGCAGCGCGCGACCCTCGTCGTCGGTCTTGGCGGTGGTCACGACAGTGATGTCGAAGCCACGCACGCGGTCAATCTTATCCTGATCGATCTCATGGAACACACTCTGCTCGGTCAGACCGAACGTGTAGTTGCCATTTCCGTCGAACTGCTTGCCCGAAAGACCGCGGAAATCGCGGATACGGGGCAGTGCGAGGTTGATGAGGCGATCCAGGAATTCCCAGGCACGGTCACCACGAAGGGTGACGTGGGCGCCAATAGCCTGGCCCTCGCGCAGCTTGAACTGTGCGATGGACTTACGAGCCTTGGTCACCATGGGCTTCTGGCCGGTGATCTTCACGAGATCCGCAATTGCGCCCTCAATCACCTTGCTGTCACGAGCAGCCTCGCCGACACCGGTGTTCACGACGACCTTTACGACGCCGGGAACCTGCATGATGTTGGCGTAGCTGAACTCCTCGCTCAGCTGCGGAACAATCTCAGAGCGGTACTTCTGCTTGAGACGGGGCTGAATCTTCGTCTCAGTCATTAGAGATCCTTCCCAGATTTCTTTGCGTAGCGGACGCGAACGGTCTTCGTCTTGCCATCTTTCTTGACCTCTTCAACGCGGAAGCCAACACGAGTGGGCTTCTTGGTTGAGGGATCAACAACAGCAACATTGGAAACGTGGATCGGAGCCTCAACGGTTTCGATCCCACCCTCACGGGTGCCGCGATCCGACTGGCCAACACGAACGTGCTTGGTGACGTAGTTCACGCCCTCCACAATCACACGATCGGAATCGGTCAGCACATCGATGACGCGACCCTGCTTGCCACGGTAGCCACCGCGCTCCTGGGTCGGGCCCGAGATGACCTCTACGAGGTCACCCTTCTTGATCTTGCTAGCCATGGACTAGATCACCTCCGGTGCGAGCGAGACGATCTTCATGAAGCGCTTGTCGCGCAGCTCACGACCGACCGGCCCGAAGATACGGGTGCCGCGGGGCTCCCCATCGGCCTTCAGAATGACGGCAGCGTTCTCATCGAAGCTGATGTACGAGCCATCTGCGCGACGAGTCGACTTGCGCGTGCGAACGACAACAGCCTTAACGACCTCGCCCTTCTTCACGTTACCGCCGGGGATTGCGTCCTTGACGGTCGCGACGATGGTATCGCCAAGACCGGCATAACGACGACCTGAGCCACCGAGTACGCGAATCGTGAGCAACTCTTTGGCGCCGGTGTTATCGGCAACCTTGAGTCGGGATTCCTGCTGAATCACTTGTTACTCCTTCACTCAGTAAGCCGAGGCTTACTTCGCCTTCTCGAGGATCTCGACCAGACGCCAGCGCTTCGAAGCGCTCAGCGGACGGGTCTCGTGGATGAGTACGAGATCGCCGATGCCTGCGGTGTTCTGCTCGTCGTGAGCCTTCACCTTCGACGAACGGCGCAGGACCTTACCGTAGAGGGGGTGCTTAACGCGATCCTCAACCTCTACAACGACGGTCTTGTCCATCTTGTCGCTGACAACGTAGCCTCGACGAGCCTTACGGTATCCGCGCTGTTCCTTCTCGACCTCAGCCATTCTTAGGCCTCCTTCGTATCAGCGGCGGTGTCCGCCTGCTCGGTCTTCTTGCTGCTCTTCTTCTTAGCGGGAGCAGGAGCGGCAGCCGGGGTAAGCCGAATGCCGAGCTCACGCTCGCGCAGCACGGTGTAAATGCGAGCGATGTCGCGCTTCACCTGGCGTACGCGGCCGTGGCTTTCCAGCTGGCCTGTAGCCGACTGGAAACGCAGGTTGAAGAGCTCGGCCTTAGCCTTCTTGAGCTCTTCGGCCAGACGCTCGTCCTCGAAAGTATCGAGTTCCGTGATGGCCAGTTCTTTAGTACCGATCGCCATTACGCGTCGCCCTCCTCGCGCTTAATAATGCGGGCCTTGAGGGGGAGCTTGTGGATTGCGCGGGTAAGCGCCTCACGTGCAAGCTCCTCATCGACACCGGCGACCTCGAAGAGGACGCGGCCCGGCTTGACATTGGCCACCCACCACTCGGGCGAACCCTTACCGGAACCCATGCGGGTTTCCGCAGGCTTCTTGGTGAGGGGAACGTCGGGGTAGATGTTGATCCATACCTTGCCACCACGCTTGATGTGACGGGTCATCGCGATACGAGCGGACTCGATCTGACGGTTCGTCACGTAAGCGGGACTGAGGGCCTGGATGCCGTACTCACCAAAAGCGACGGTGTTGCCGCCCTTGGACTGGCCACTGCGGCTCGGGTGGTGCGGCTTGCGGTACTTGACTCGACGGGGAATCAGCATGCTTACTTCTCCGCTCCTGCTGCAGCGGGTGCAGCCTCGGCCTGTGCACCGCGAGGTGCACGGCGGCGGTCGCCGCGGTCACGGGCTGGCCGCTGGGCCGCCTGCTCGCGAGCGAGTTCCTTGTTGGTCATGTCACCCTTGTAGATCCAAACCTTCACGCCGATACGGCCGAAGGTGGTCTTGGCCTCGTAGAAGCCGTAGTCGATGTTCGCACGAAGCGTGTGCAGCGGCACACGACCCTCGCGGTAGAACTCCGAGCGGCTCATTTCGGCGCCGCCGAGGCGGCCCGAGACCTGGATACGGATGCCCTTAGCGCCTGCGCGCTGAGCGCCCTGCAGACCCTTACGCATCGCACGACGGAACGCCACACGAGCAGCGAGCTGCTCGGCGATGCCCTGTGCAACGAGCTGAGCGTCAGCCTCGGGGTTCTTGACCTCGAGGATGTTCAGCTGGATCTGCTTGCCGGTGAGCTTCTCGAGGTCAGCGCGAATGCGCTCAGCCTCTGCCCCACGGCGTCCGATGACAATGCCGGGACGTGCCGAGTGGATATCCACGCGAACACGGTCACGGGTGCGCTCGATCTCGACGCGCGAAACGCCGGCGCGATCAAGCTGCTTCGTCAGGTGCTGGCGGATCCGGATGTCTTCTGCAAGGTAGTCAGCGTAACGCTGACCCTTCTTGGTCGAATCCGAGAACCAGCGCGAGACGTGGTCAGTGGTGATCCCGAGGCGGAAGCCATAGGGATGAATCTTCTGGCCCATTATTTGGCTCCCTTCGATGCGGCGAACTCATCAGCGGTCTGCAAAACAACCGTGATGTGGCTAGTCCGCTTGTTGATACGGAATGCGCGGCCCTGTGCACGGGGGCGGAAACGCTTCAGCGTTGTGCCCTCGTCAACGTAAGCGCGAGCAATAACAAGCTCGTCTTCGTTGAGACGCAGGTTTTCCTTGTCGGCCTTCACTCGCGCATTGGCGATTGCAGACGCAACAAGCTTGAAAATTGGCTCCGCCGCGGCCTGCGGGGCGAACTTCAGGATGGCGAGTGCCTCCTGTGCATTCTTCCCACGGACCAGATCAACGACACGACGAGCCTTCTGGGGGGTGATGCGGATTTGACGCACGCGTGCGATCGACTCCACCATTTCTCTTCCTCCTTCACGTCACCGGGGTTAGCGGCGACGGCCCTTCTTGTCGTCCTTCACGTGGCCACGGAAGGTGCGCGTCGGGGCGAACTCGCCCAGCTTGTGCCCAACCATGGTTTCAGTGACGAATACCGGAATGTGCTTGCGACCGTCGTGCACCGCGATGGTGTGTCCCAGCATTGCGGGGATGATCATCGAACGGCGCGACCAGGTCTTGATCACGTTTTTGGTGCCAGCTTCGTTCTGGACAACTACCTTGCTCAGCAGGTGGTTATCAACGAAGGGGCCCTTCTTGAGACTACGAGGCATCTTCTACTCTCTCCGCTGTCCGACTAGCGCTTCTTGCCAACGGTACGGCGACGCACAATGAGCTTGTCGCTTTCCTTGTTTGGACGGCGCGTACGGCCTTCCTTCTGGCCCCAGGGGCTGACCGGGTGACGGCCACCCGAGGTGCGGCCTTCGCCACCACCGTGGGGGTGATCCACCGGGTTCATAACGACACCACGGACAGTCGGGCGAACGCCCTTCCACCGCATACGGCCGGCCTTACCCCAGTTGATGTTCGATTGCTCGGCGTTGCCCACCTCGCCGACGGTCGCGCGGCAGCGCGCGTCGACGTTGCGGATCTCGCCCGAGGGCAGACGCAGCTGGGCGTAGGGGCCATCCTTCGCCACGAGGCGAACCGAAGAACCAGCGGAACGAGCCAGCTTGGCTCCGCCGCCGGGACGCAGCTCAATCGCGTGAATCACGGTACCGGTCGGGATGTTGCGCAGCGGCAGGTTGTTGCCGGGCTTGATGTCGGCGCCGGAACCCGACTCGACAATGTCGCCCTGCTTCAGCTTGCTGGGGGCAATGATGTAGCGCTTCGTGCCGTCCTCGAAGTGCAGCAGCGCAATGCGCGCTGTGCGGTTCGGATCGTACTCGATGTGCGCAACCTTGGCGTCCACGCCGTCTTTGTCATGACGACGGAAGTCGATGACGCGGTACTGGCGCTTGTGGCCACCACCGATGTGACGGGTCGTGATGCGTCCCTGGTTGTTACGTCCACCGGTCTTAGGCAGCGGGCGAAGCAGCGACTTCTCAGGCGTGGAGCGAGTGATCTCGGCGAAATCAGCGACGCTCGCACCGCGACGACCTGGGGTCGTCGGCTTGTACTTACGAATAGCCATGTTGGTTTCCTTTTCGCCCCTTCTACAGCGCAGCCGTGAAGATGTCGATGGAGCCCGACTTCAGGGTCACAATGGCACGCTTGGTGTCCTTGCGCTTCCCGAGACCGAACTTGGTACGGCGAGACTTGCCCTTGCGGTTCAGCGTGTTGATCTTTGCGACCTTCACGTTGAATACCTGCTCGATGGCGAGCTTGATCTCCGTCTTCGAAGCATCAGGCTGCACCTCAAAGGTGTACTGGCCGTTTGCGTCGATGAGGTTGTAGCTCTTCTCCGAGACGATGGGGCGGATGATGACGTCGTGTGCAGGCTTGTTCAGGCTCACTTCGTTTCCTCCTTGGCGGCACGGCCAGCGACGAATGCGTCGAAAGCTGCCTTGGTGAAGACGAGATCGTCACTGACGACCACGTCGTAGGCGTTGAGCTGATCCTGGAACAGCACGTGGACCTGCGGAAGGTTGCGGACGCTCAGCGCGGTCAGCTCGTCGTCACGATCAACGACAACCAGAACGCGGTTGCCCGGCGCGACCGTTGCGAGGTACTCGCGTGCGGCTTTGGTGCTGGGCTTGTCTGCGATGCCGAAGCTCTCAATGACGTGCACGCGGTTCGCGCGAGCGCGATCCGAGAGCAGGCCACGAAGTGCAGCAGCAATCATCTTCTTGGGGGTGCGCTGCGAGTAGTCACGCGGCACTGGGCCGTGTACTACGCCGCCGCCGCGGTGCTCAGGCTGACGGATCGAGCCCTGACGAGCACGGCCGGTTCCCTTCTGCTTGAACGGCTTAACACCCGAACCGGAGACCTCACCACGGGTCTTGGTCTTGTGCGTTCCCTGACGCGCAGCTGCGAGCTGAGCGGTGACCACCTGGTGGATCAGCGGGACGTTGGTCTCAACAGCGAAGATCGCCTCGGGCAGGTCAACAGACCCGGCCTTCTTGCCCTTCGCGTCGAGTACCTCGAGCTTGGTAGCGGTAGCCATGAACTACGCCCCCTTCACTGCGTTACGAACGAATACGAGACGACCGCGTGCGCCGGGAACTGCACCCTTAACCAGGATGAGACCCTTCTCAGCGTCAATCGCCTGCACGGTGAGGTTCTGCACGGTTACGCGCTCGCCTCCCATGCGGCCTGGCATGCGCTGACCCTTGAACACGCGACCGGGGGTCGCGGCGCCGCCGATTGAACCCGGCTTGCGGTGGTTGCGGTGCGCGCCGTGCGATGCCGATACGCCCTTGAAGTTGTGACGCTTCATGGCACCGGCGAAGCCCTTGCCCTTTGAAGTGCCAACGACGTCGATCGACTGACCGGCCTCGAAAACACCATCAACGGTGAGCTCCTGGCCGAGGCTGTAGTCTGCGGCGTCAGAGGTGCGAACCTCGGTGAGGTGACGGCGCGGGGTAACCCCGGCCTTTTCGAAGTGACCAGCGGTCGGCTTGTTCACCTTGCGAGGATCGATCTGTCCCGCGGCGATCTGAACAGCGCTGTAGCCGTCGACCTCAGCGGTGCGGATCTGGGTGACAACGTTGGGTGCCACCTCGATAACGGTAACGGGAACGACATTGCCGTTCTCGTCCCATACCTGCGTCATACCGAGCTTGGTGCCCAGAAGACCCTTCACGTTACGTGTTACTGACATGTTCTGGATCCCCCTTACAGCTTGATCTCGATGTTGACATCGGCAGGCAGGTCAAGGCGCATGAGCGAATCAACGGCCTTGGGGGTGGGATCAACAATGTCGATCAGACGCTTGTGCGTGCGCTTCTCGAAGTGCTCGCGGCTGTCCTTGTACTTGTGGGGCGAACGGATCACTGCGATCACGTTCTTCTCCGTGGGGAGCGGCACGGGGCCAATTACGGTTGCACCCGCGCGGGTGACCGTGTCGACAATCTTCCGTGCGGAGTTGTCAATGACCTCGTGGTCATACGACTTCAGTCGGATGCGGATCTTTTGTCCCGCCATGTGACTCTCTACTTTCTACTTGCGTCGTACCGTGCAGACCTGGGCCTGCCCAGCATTGGACGTCTTGCGTATCAGCGCCCTGACAATCGACACATGTCGCGTCTCGTGTTGGGTCTCTGTTCACCTGTCAATCCCCCACGCACACAAAAATGGCCGGATTGCGCGGATCAACCGCTTAATCTAGCCACACTGAGGCGTGCGGGGCGTGTTCGCTACCCGCGGCCTAACGCCCCGGTAAACCGAGGCAATTATGCACAACCTGGCAGTGATCCCTACCGAAATAGAGAGTACTGAACCTGTCTATTCTGACACAGGGGTGGCGATGCGTGCAACCCGGGCGTGTCGTGGCGTTTCGTAGCGATTCTCAGCGGCCACGCGGCGGCAAAATTCGCGGCAGAGCAAGGTAGAACAGTAGGACTGCTAGACCGCCCGCGAGCAAGGCCAGGGACCCAAACAAACCGGTAAAAATGGATGCCAGACCCAGCAGCGAAGTGAGCAGTGTGCAAAGGGCTGTGATCCCCGAGGCCCACACGTGCGAATACCCAAGCTGCTGTATGCGCTGATACACGTGTTCTTTGTGGGGCTCGTCCCACTTGTGCCCTGCCCGCACACGCTTCACGAGGGTGACGCCGACATCGCCGAAGTAGATGACCATTGGCCCAATCGTCGCGAGGAAGGGCACACCGTCTACAAAGGCTGCGAAACTCAGGATCGCGACGGCTCCCCAAGCAGGTAGCTCCCAACATCGCCGAGAAACGCTCCCGGCTTTGTGAGATTCCAGGGCAGGAATCCGGCGAACCCCGCAGCAAGCACGAGTCCCGCGATTGCAAGCCAAACTGCCCCGGTTAGCCAGCCCGCAACGGCAAACGCGAGGCCAGCGATGACTCCGTGAAAACCGCTAATACCGTTGAGGCCATCCATAAAGTTAGAGACGTTGATGTAACTCGAGATGAAAAACACCCCGTAAACACCAATGATTATCAAGCCCCACAGAGGCAATGCCCAAACATCTAGCCCCAGCACCCATCGGAACGAAGCGGGTCCTTCTGCCTGATCTGCAATCCACAGTAGCGACGCAGAACTCGCTCCCGCAATGATCAGCAACAGAGCGCTGCGCACGGGCACGCTCAGGCCACGCAGGTCTTCCCCGAGACCGAGGAGCCCCGCGGCGAGGGTTCCGATGCCGATCGCAAGCAGAAACTTCCAGGCGGATGCATCGGGGGCGGCGGAGAGCGCAAACGCAAACACCGCGCCGAGGTTGACCGTTATTGCGATGAGCACGGCAAGCCCCAGCCCACGCAGGATCGGACGATCGTGCGAAGAGCGATCCGACGGCACGTCCATGATCCCGAGCCGCATGAGCAGCGGCTTCACGATGAAGGGAAGCAACCCGCTGAGCACTAGCGTGCCGCCGCCAAACACCAATGCGAGCATTCCGAGGGTCACGACACCCTCCCCTCGGCCTCGCGGGTAAGGTCCATACGCGCGACCCAGCCCTCGTGGTCGAGCACATCGGGCGAAATCGTATCGACATGCGCGTGTGTGATCTTCGGGTGGAAAGGCCGATCGTTGCCCTCCCCCTGACCAACAAGCTCTTCGTGGAGCTTCTCGCCGTGGCGGAGACCGGTGAAGACGATCTCGATGTCTTTGCCCGACTGCGCAATCATGCGACGCGCGACGTCGAGGATCAGCACGGGCTCCCCCATATCGAGAATAAGCACCTCGCCGGGCCGCCCGATTCCTCCAGCCTGAATAACCAGTTGGCAGGCCTCGGGAATCGTCATGAAAAATCGTGTGACTTCGGGGTGAGTAACCGTGATCGGTCGCCCCGCCTGAATCAGATTACGGAAGGTCGGCAACATGGATCCCCTGCTGCCAATGACGTTGCCAAAGCGCACCGAAAGGTAACGCTGACCGGTCTGCTCCGCCATCCACGCCGTCAGCTTCTCTGCGACTCGCTTCGAGTGTCCGAGGACGCTCGTGGGGTTCGCAGCTTTGTCCGTCGAAATGTTCACGAAGGTGCCGACCCCGGCAGCCTTGGACGCTCGCAACACACCGAGCGTGCCGAGCACGTTGGTTTTCCACGCCTCGTCGGGGTACTGCTCCAGCATCGGCAGGTGCTTCAGCGCTGCGGCGTGAAACACAACATCGGGCTTTCGCTCGGTGAAGATTCGTGTGAGATTTTCGCCATCTCGAATATCTGCGAGCACAACGTCATTGGTGTCGAGCAGACCGTGCCCGCTGATCGAGAGTTGGCTCTCCTGCAGCGCCGTTTCGTCGCGGTCAAGCATGATGAGTTCGCGCGGTGCAAAGCGAGCGAGCTGCCTGCAAAGCTCTGATCCGATAGACCCGCCCGCCCCCGTAACAAGGACGCGCTTATCTTGCAGGTACTCCGCAATAGATTCAGTTTCGAGACGCACGGGGTGGCGTCCGATCAAGTCCTCAATCGACAGCTCACGCACATCAGAGATCGCCGAGGAGTTCTGCAAAATTTGGTCGAGCGGCGGGAGCACCATGGCGGTAAGCCCCGCATTGTCAGCGGCCTCGTCCACGCGACGCATCATGATCGAGTCTGCATCGCCGATACAAACGATGAGACGAGTCGCTCCAGTCTGCCGTGCAACCGCGGCGAGGTCGTCAAAGCCTCCGAGCACCCTGACACCGCGCACCTCTTGGTTGCGCTTGCGCGGATCGTCGTCAAGAAAACCTACCGGGAGCACAGCTCCCTTGGCGTCGGTCAGGAGCCGCTTTGCGGTCTGCACTCCCAGGTATCCCGCGCCGTAGAGCAGGGCATGCTCTGCTTCGAGACCAGGCTTCAGCTGGCGTTCGCCATACAGCCGCACAATGTATCGCGAGACTCCCATCAGGCTGAAGGTGATGGGAGCGGCAATAATCATCGTGCTGCGGGGTATGCCGTTTCCGAATCCTACCCAGAAGGCAAAGATCCAGGCCACGATCGTGACGGCGGTGATGTTGATGACAAGCGCACGCACCTCGTCAAAACTGCCAACCTCATAGCGGTTTCGATATAGCCAAAAAACCCAGCCACCGATGAGCTGCAGCACAATGGTCACGCAGATGACCGCGGAGGCCCAACCCCAGTGAATGCGCTCGAGGCCAAAGTCAAACCGGAGCACCAGCGCGGCAGTGATGCCGACGGCCCACGACAGAGCATCGAGCCCAAAGAGCACTCCGTACTGTTTTACGAAGTGCGCAATGCGCTGACTTGCGGTGCTCGGCACGCATTCTCCATTCGTCTGTGGCCGTTCCGAGGCCCTGACCGCTAAATGCGGCTACTACCCCCTTCGAGGATACCGGTCCCGGTCCCCGAACCAGAACAGCACACCCCCTCGCCTGAGTATCCGTGCTGCGGCCACACCCGTAGGGAATCAGACAGAAGCCAAGCTGCCAACCCCCTTTTTGTCGAGCGCGGGTCGGGCGATAATTTTGGCGGAGATGTTCATCTCTCAAAGCACGACAAAGGGGAACAGCATGGGGATAGAGGATCTCGGGAAGAAAGCCGGCGATTTCGTCAAGGAGCAGACCGAGAATGTCAAGGAATCGCTCGGCAGTGAAAAAGCTGAGGGCGTGAGCGACAAGGTGCTCGACGGCGCGGCAGAATTTGCGGATAGGACGACTGGCGGCAAGTTCGGCGATCAGATAGAAGATATCCGAGCAACCCTTGATGAGAAGTTCGGGACTGAATAGGTCCGCCCCGCACAGACAACGACAAAGGCCCCCAGGATTTCTCCTGGGGGCCTTTGTTGTGTTCGCTAATGACTAGGCAAGAACCTTGGTCACCGTGCCGGCGCCGACGGTGCGGCCACCCTCACGAATAGCGAAGCCGAGGCCATCCTCCATAGCGATCGGCTGGATCAGCTCGACCGTCATGTCGGTGGTGTCGCCGGGCATAACCATCGGCTTGTCCTCGGGAAGGGTGATAACACCGGTCACGTCAGTCGTACGGAAGTAGAACTGCGGGCGGTAGTTGGTCTCGAACGGGTTGTGACGCCCGCCCTCTTCCTTCTTCAGGATGTAGGCAGTGCCCTCGAAGTTGGTGTGAGGGGTGATCGAGCCAGGAGCAACGACAACCTGTCCACGCTCAACATCTTCGCGCTTGGTGCCACGGAGAAGCAGACCACAGTTCTCGCCGGCCCATGCCTCGTCGAGCTGCTTGTGGAACATCTCGATGCCGGTGACGGTGGTCTTCTGCGTCGGACGCAGGCCCACAATCTCGACCTCGGAGTTGATCTTCAGGGTTCCACGCTCGGCGCGGCCGGTGACAACGGTGCCACGACCGGTGATCGTGAAGACGTCCTCAACGGGCATAAGGAACGGCTTGTCCTTGTCGCGCACGGGATCGGGGATGCTCTCGTCGACAGCTTCCATGAGCTCGAGAACGGAGTTAACCCACTTCTCTTCGCCCTGGAGTGCCTGGTAGCCCGAAACGCGAACAACAGGAGCGTTGTCGCCATCGAAGCCATTCTTGGTGAGCTCCTCGCGGACCTCCATCTCGACGAGCTCGAGGATTTCCTCGTCGTCGACCTGGTCGCACTTGTTGAGTGCAACGAGCAGGTAAGGAACGCCAACCTGCTTCGCGAGAAGGATGTGCTCCTTCGACTGAGCCATGAGGCCATCGGTTGCTGCAACCACGAGGATTGCGCCGTCCATCTGTGCGGCACCGGTGATCATGTTCTTGATGTAGTCAGCGTGACCTGGCGCATCGACGTGCGCGTAGTGGCGCTTGTCGGTCTCGTACTCAACATGCGAGATGTTGATGGTGATACCGCGCTGGCGCTCCTCCGGAGCCGAGTCGATCGTGTCGAAATCGCGCTGTACGTTCACGTCAGACGGGAACTTGTCAGCGAGAGTCTTCGAGATAGCAGCGGTAAGAGTCGTCTTACCGTGGTCAACGTGACCGATCGTTCCGATGTTTACGTGCGGCTTGGTCCGCTCGAACTTGGCCTTCGCCACTATGGTCCTCCTCAGGACATCGAGTACCGTATACCCTCCGACGGTTTCGGAGGGCACGAGTACGGGTGTGTGTATTTATGTTACAAGTTCCGGCCTGTGATCGCGACCTGAACTCACGGGTTGGCGGCGGAAGTTTGTTCCGCCGCCAATCCGTGGGCGGTTTTACTCGCCCTTGGCCTTCTGAATGATCTCTTCGGCCACAGCCTTCGGCACCTCAGCATAGGAGTCAAAGGTCATCGAGAACACCGCACGACCACTGGTCTTCGACCGGAGATCGCCAATGTACCCGAACATCTCGGAGAGAGGAACAAGAGCGCGAATAACCTTCACGCCGCTCGCGTCCTCCATCGACTGGATCTGCCCACGACGTGAGTTCAGGTCGCCGATAACGTCGCCCATGTACTCCTCGGGGGTACGAACCTCAACCGCCATCATCGGCTCGAGCAGCACGGGCTGAGCGAGACGAGCAGCTTCCTTGAACGCCATGGAGCCGGCGATCTTAAACGCCATTTCCGAGGAGTCCACATCGTGGTACTGGCCGTCAAGCAGCGAAGCCTTGACGTTGACCACGGGGAAGCCAGCAAGGATGCCGTACTGCATGGCGTCCTGGATACCAGCGTTAACCGACGGGATGTACTCACGAGGAACGCGACCACCGGTCACCTTGTCCTCGAAGTCGTACACCTTGTCGCCAGCCTCTGCGGTGTCGAGCGGCGCCAGCGAGATCTGCACCTTAGCAAACTGACCGGATCCACCGGTCTGCTTCTTGTGGGTGTAGTCGTACTTCGGCACCTCGCGGCGAATCGTCTCGCGGTAAGCCACCTGGGGCTTGCCGACGTTCGCCTCAACGTTGAACTCGCGCTTCATGCGGTCAACGAGGATGTCGAGGTGAAGCTCTCCCATACCAGCGATAACGGTCTGACCCGTTTCTTCGTTCTGGCTGACGCGGAACGTCGGATCCTCTTCGGCAAGCTTCTGAATAGCTGTACCGAGCTTCTCCTGGTCGCTCTTGGTCTTGGGCTCGATCGCAACCTCGATCACGGGCTCCGGGAAGGTCATCGACTCGAGAACAACCTGGTTAGCCGGATCGCTCAGGGTGTCACCAGTGGTGGTGTCCTTGAGGCCGATAACCGCGTAGATGTTGCCAGCGGTGAGGCTGTCAACCGGGATCTCCTTGTTGGCGTGCATCTGGAAGATCTTGCCGATGCGCTCTTTTTTGCTCTTGGTTGTGTTGATGAGCTGAGCGCCCGACTCAACATGACCGGAGTAAACGCGCACGTAGGTGAGACGACCGAAGAACGGGTGCACTGCAACCTTGAACGCAAGAGCCGAGAACGGCTCATCCGCGTTGGGACGACGCTCAATAACGATGCTCTCGTCGCGGGGGTCATGTGCCTCGATAGCTCCAACGTCGAGCGGGTTGGGGAGGAAATCCACAACCGCGTCGAGCATGGGCTGGATGCCACGGTTCTTGAAGGCAGAACCACAGTAGACCGGGTAGATCTCGTTGTTCACAACAAGCTTGCGGATGCCTGCCTTGATCTCGTCGATCGAGAGCTCCTCGCCACCGAAGAACTTCTCCAGCAGCGCGTCATCGGTCTCAGCAACGGTCTCAACGAGCTTTGCGCGGTACTCTTCTGCGCGAGCCTGCAGATCCGCGGGGATCTCCTGGATCTCGTAGTTTGCGCCGAGCGTCACGTCGCCCTTGGCATCGCCTTCCCAGACGAACGCCTTCATCGAGAGCAGGTCCACAACGCCAACAAAGGCGGACTCTGAACCGATAGGAAGCTGCATAACGAGCGGCTTCGCGCCAAGGCGGTTGATGATGGTGTCTACGGTGAAGTAGAAGTCGGCACCCATCTTGTCCATCTTGTTGACGAAGCAGATGCGGGGTACGCCGTACTTGTCAGCCTGACGCCACACGGTCTCAGACTGGGGCTCAACGCCCTCTTTACCGTCAAACACAGCAACAGCACCGTCGAGCACGCGGAGCGAGCGCTCCACCTCAACGGTGAAGTCAACGTGGCCCGGGGTGTCAATGATGTTGACCTGGTTTTTGTTCCAGAAGCAAGTCACCGCGGCACTGGTGATCGTGATGCCGCGCTCTTTCTCCTGCTCCATCCAGTCAGTCGTCGAAGCACCATCGTGGGTCTCGCCCAGCTTGTGGTTAACACCCGTGTAGAACAGGATGCGCTCGGTCGTGGTGGTCTTGCCAGCATCGATGTGCGCCATGATGCCGATATTGCGGACCTTACTCAGGTCGGTGAGCACGTCTTGTGCCACGGGTGTCTCCTCCGTATAGGGGGTGAAAGTTCGGATTGCGAGTCACAACGTGACCCGCTACCAACGGGTTGGACCGTGCATAACGATCCAACCCGTTGGCGGGTTACCGCAGATTTACCAGCGGTAGTGAGCGAACGCGCGGTTCGACTCAGCCATCTTGTGCGTGTCTTCGCGACGCTTCACAGCGGCACCGAGGCCGTTAGATGCATCGAGAATCTCGTTGGTGAGACGGTCGGTCATCGAGTTCTCGCGACGAGCCTTGGCGTAGCTGGTCAGCCAGCGCAGTGCGAGAGTGTTCGCACGGTGCGGCTTGACCTCAACGGGCACCTGGTAGGTGCTACCGCCGACGCGGCGTGAACGTACCTCAAGGGTGGGGCGCACGTTGTCGAGCGCCTTCTTGAGAACGGTCACTGCGTCCTGGCCGGACTTTTCGGCAACGGCCTCGAGTGCACCGTAAACGATGCGCTCTGCGAGACCCTTCTTGCCGTCGAGCAGAATCTTGTTGACCAGCTGGCTGACCACGGGTGAACCGTAAACGGGATCGGCAACAACGGGGCGCTGGGGAGCAGGGCCTTTACGAGGCATTACTTCTTCTCCTTCTTCGCACCGTAGCGGCTACGAGCCTGCTGGCGATCCTTGACCGCCTGCGTGTCGAGCGCGCCGCGCACAATCTTGTAGCGAACACCGGGGAGGTCCTTTACACGACCGCCGCGCACGAGCACCATCGAGTGCTCCTGCAGGTTGTGGCCCTCACCTGGGATGTAGGCCGTGACCTCGGTACCGTTGGAAAGCTTCACACGAGCGACCTTACGCATCGCCGAGTTCGGCTTCTTCGGGGTGGTGGTGTACACACGTGTACACACACCGCGCTGCTGAGGGTTCGCCTTCAGTGCGGGAGCCTTGGTCTTGGAGACCTTTGGCGACCGCCCCTTGCGAACCAGCTGCTGAATAGTAGGCACTGATTCTCCTAGTTGGTCCTGCACGGTGACAGGAGTGCTTCAATTGGTTAAGCAAGCGTCCGCTTACGCAGACACGTAGCTGCTGTCGGTTCTGGATCTTGCAATCCTGAAACAACTGAGTGCAGCTATGCCGTGGGGGTGTCTTCTCGAAAGAGATGATTAACCCTTAATTAGGAGACTCCGCCACTCATTTGCTCTACCGAGGCACAGCAAACGGGCGGGTGGAATACCCCAACAAACCACTATATGCTCTCGACAGTCTCGCGCGCAATCTATCAGAGACGAAACTCACCACATTCTCTCTGATAACACAAAACGCAAGGGGGTAGACGCCTTTCCCTGGCTTCCCTAGCCTCGAGGCATGAACATTCTCTTTATTATCATCATTGTCATTGCGATCGTCTTGGCTATCGTTGGCGGCCTGTTCGAAGCCGTGAACTTCTTGCTCTGGGTCGGGATCGTTCTCGCCGTCCTCGCGCTCATCGCTTGGCTGTTGCGCAGCCTCAGCGGCAACAAAAACTAGGCCTGCGCCCCCGACGACTACTGCGGGGGCTCGAGGTGCCGACTCAGGTCTTCAATGATGGCCTGAATCTGTGGCTCAACAAAGCGGTGCACGGCGGCCTCGATTCTCGGCCGGTGACCCACAAGCGCGAAGCATACCTCGGAACCGGCTTCTTCGGCGCAGGTGTCTGCAAGCTGAATTTCACGTCGTAGCTGCTGCTTCTCTTCGGAACTCAGCGGCGGTCGAGGCAGCGGTGGTTCGGGCTTCGTTTCTTCCGCTAACCCCGTCAGGGTGAACAGAAAAGGCTGTTCACCCTCGTCTGGCTCTGGGTCGGGATCGATCCCGTCGTACTCGGGTTCGAGCCCGGCAACAGGGTCATAACCCTTGGCTCGCCACAGCTCCTCCCCCGTGAGCTCAGCGTGAAGCGCGGGCAACTCTGCGGCGGTGTAGTCGTCGACCCACTTGTCGATGATGCGCTGCATTCGAGAAACAAGCGCGTGTGTGACCTGGTGTGGAGTTCCCTCGGGAATTCCGGACGCGGCGAGGATCGGCGATCCCGTACATCTGCGGCACAGTTTTGCACGACCGCGATGCGTTCCTGGCGCCCAACTCGGCACCCACCTGAGCCAGCTATCGACAGCGACACTGACCCGTTCTTCGATCGCTCCGGTCACGATCAGTCTTCCTCCTCGGTGCGTTCCCACGGCCACTTAGGTGTTGGGCGATCAGTGTACAGGCGGCGCGCAAGAACCGCCCAGAAGAGGAGGCAAGTCAATCCCCAGATGGGAACGAGCGCGGCGGCGAAAGGACTCACCCAGGTATCGTCGATCGACATACCTGCAAGGTTTCCACCCAGGCTCCACAGCAGGTAAGCGCCCACCGAAACAGCAACAAAGTACCCCCAGACGGGCGTCTTCTGCCCACGAAGCAGCGCAATCGCCTGCTGCCAGAGCGTGAGAGCGAGCGCGGCAAGCGCAAAACAGAGAACCAGGGGGGCTGCCCAGCTCACTACGCCATCACTCGATACAGGATCACGATCCATTCCGAGTGATAAAAGCCCCCAGGTGGCGACAAGCAAAGCCACGGCAACAATCACAGCGGCCAGGATCAGGCTCCCAACATATCCTCGAGTCACCCCGCGGCGGGAGCCCTCAGTCATGGCTGCTTCACCTGCGCTTCAGCCAAAGCCTCTTCGTACTCCGCGAGGGCAACGGCGTTGCGAGCCTTCATCTTGCGCCCGCGGGCACCGATCCAAGCCCCGAACCACACCGTGACCTCACGAGCGAGAACTCCAGCGGCAATCGCGGGTAAGGACAGACCATATACCCGGAGCAATTCTCCGAAGATTTCGCCAGCCTGGCCGGGAAATAGCCCGATTGTTTTTTGGATCCCGTCTGTCATGGCAGATAGCGACAGCGTTGTTGCCAGCCAGACGAGCAGGCCGACGATGAACCCGCCAAGCACGTAAGCCCACCAACCGGCTCTGCCGGCAATAACCACGAGCAGAATGAGGGTCACCAGGAATGTACCGACGGCGGCAAAGAACACCCAGTGCAGATTTGCACCGAAGAACAGGTCAATGGCGCGCGAGGGGTTAATCGTGATCCCGAACTCCGCCAGCATCACTCCCGCGAGCAGCGCAGAGAATCCAATGGTTGCCAGCAGCGAGATGAGAATACCCGCGCCGCGGTTGCCCTTGATGTCTGGCGGAAGTGGAGTCTGCGTGTAAAACCCCGCCATCGGGTGGTCGCTGCTGATCCTGATTTCACCGTCGCGTGCGGGAGTATCAAGCACGGCAGCACCAAACCCGGTGTCCTCCGGCCCCGCACTCGGCATTTCTTCGAGCATGCCAACACGTACGGTTTCAACCGGGGCAGAAACGGGCTCAAGATCGAGCTCAGTATCGACTTTGGAAACCTGTTCGCGACGAAGACGTTCGGCCTCTGCGGCGGCCTCCGCGAGCTCGGCACTGTTGTCTGGTGCGACAACCGGCTCAGCAACAATAACCTCGGCCTCGTCGACGCTGGTTGCCCTGGTTACGGCGTCCTGCACCTCGGTGTTGGTCGCTTCGGTCTCTTCGATCGCGGCTCCAGGGTTCACCGAGGATTCCGGGGTTTCCGCAGCCCTCGACGCGGGTGTCTCGCGGTTCTCGTTCATCGCTGTACCTCTCGTAACGGCTCGGTAGGTTTCGAAATGCCAATTCCGAAACACGAACGTTGTGCCGCAACAGTACAAGCCGTGCGCGAAATTCTTGCGATCACGCGCGGCACGGCGCAAAAAACAGCGGGCTCCCACCTCGGAAGAGGTGGGAGCCCGCTGTTTTGATCCTGCGACTCGCTACGCTCGCGCAGGATGACAGGTGTTAGCTGTAGTTGCCCGGGTTGAACTCGTCAGCGGTGAAGCTGTCGAAGTCCACGAACGACAGGTCGTTCTCGTCGAAGGTGCCCTCGGTAGCGAACAGGCGGTTCGGGTAACGCTCCGCCTTAGCTTCCTCGGTTGCCTGCACGTCAACGTCGCGGTAGACACCCAGGCCGGTACCGGCCGGGATGAGCTTACCGATGATGACGTTCTCCTTGAGACCGATGAGCGGATCCTTCGATCCCTCCATCGCCGCCTGCGTAAGCACGCGGGTCGTCTCCTGGAACGACGCGGCCGACAGCCACGACTCGGTCGCGAGCGAGGCCTTGGTGATACCCATAACCTCGGGACGAGCCGTTGCAACACGCTTGCCCTCGAGCAGCGCCTCGCGGTTGACGCGCTGGTAACGAGCCCGGTCGATCAGCTCGCCCGGCAGCATCTCGGTCTCGCCGTGGTCAACGACGGTCACCTTACGCAGCATCTGGCGAACGATAACCTCGATGTGCTTATCGTGGATCGGCACACCCTGCGAGCGGTAGACGCCCTGCACGCCCTCTACGAGGTACTTCTGCACGGCACGCTCACCCGGAATGTGCTTGCCATTCTCGGTCGAGCCGACCTGAAGGATGTCCTTCGGATCGAGAGTACCGGCGAGGAACGGCTGGCCGAGCTCAACGTGGTCGCCATCTTCAACGAGAAGGGTCGAACGCTTGAGCACGGGGTATGCCTTCTCTTCCGTGCCATCATCGGGAGTGAGGAGAACGCGACGGCTCTTCTCGGTGTCCTCGATAACAACGCGGCCGGCAGCTTCTGCGATCGGCGATGCACCCTTGGGGGTACGTGCCTCGAAGAGCTCCTGCACACGTGGCAGACCCTGGGTGATGTCGTCAGCCGATGCAGAACCACCGGTGTGGAAGGTACGCATCGTCAGCTGGGTACCGGGCTCACCAATCGACTGCGCCGCGATGATGCCAACGGCCTCACCGATGTCGACGCGCTGGCCGGTTGCGAGTGAGCGACCGTAGCAGGTGGCGCAAACGCCAACCGCAGACTCACAGGTCAGTACCGAACGAACCTTGATCTCGGTGACACCAGCTGCAATGAGCTTCTCGATGAGCACGTCACCGACGTCTTCACCGGCGTTTGCCACAACGGCACCCGCAGCGTCGAGCGCATCGGTAGCGAGCGTACGAGCGTAGACCGAGTTCTCAACGTTCTCGTCCATGACCAGCGTGCCGTTGGCGTCAACCTCGGCGATCGGCAGGTCGAGGCCACGCTTGGTAGCGCAATCCTCTTCACGGATGATGACGTCCTGAGAAACGTCGACCAGACGACGGGTCAGGTAACCCGAGTCAGCGGTACGAAGCGCGGTATCAGCAAGACCCTTACGAGCACCGTGGGTCGCGATGAAGTACTCCGCAACCGACAGGCCCTCACGGTACGAGTTGATAATCGGGCGAGGGATAATCTCACCCTTCGGGTTCGACACCAGGCCACGCATACCGGCGATGTTACGGATCTGCAGCCAGTTACCACGAGCACCCGACGACACCATACGGAAGATGGTGTTGTCTGCGGGGAACGCGTCGCGCATGGCAGCAGCAACCTCGTCGGTCGCCTCGGTCCAGATCTCGGTCAGCGCCTTCTTACGCTCGCTGTCCTGGATCATGCCGCGATCGTAATCGCGCTGGATCTTTGCGGCGCGCTTCTCGTGCTCAGCAATGATCTCGCCCTTGTTGGGCGGGGTCACAACGTCAGAGAGCGCAACGGTGATGCCCGAGCGTGAAGCCCAGTAGAAACCGGCGTCCTTGATGCGGTCAAGCGTCGCTGCGACCTCCACCTTCGGGTAGCGCTCAGCCAGATCGTTGACCAGCCCGGAGAGGCTGTTCTTGTCTGCGACACGCTCGAAGTAGGGGTAGTCAGCTGGCAGGGTCTCGTTGAAGAGCGCGCGTCCGAGAGAGGTCTCTACGAGCACGGGCTTCTCATTGGTGACTCCGTTTGCATCGGTGTAACCGATGAGGCGGAGCTTCACCTTTGCGCCCAGGTCGAGGGTTCCCTCGTCCATAGCCAGGATGGCCTCAGCGATCGTGCCGAAGGCGCGACCGGTGCCGATGCCCTCTTCCTTGATCGTGGTGAGGTGGTGCAGACCAATGATCATGTCCTGTGAGGGCAGGGTCACTGGGCGACCATCCGACGGCTTCAGGATGTTGTTCGAAGCGAGCATGAGCACACGAGCCTCAGCCTGAGCCTCAACCGACAGCGGCAGGTGAACTGCCATCTGGTCGCCGTCGAAGTCAGCGTTGAACGCGGTGCAGACGAGGGGGTGCAGCTGGATAGCCTTACCCTCAACGAGCTGCGGCTCAAACGCCTGGATGCCGAGGCGGTGAAGCGTCGGTGCACGGTTCAGCAGCACGGGGCGCTCGCGGATGATCTCCTCGAGTACGTCCCACACCTCTGAGCGTGCGCGCTCAACCATGCGCTTTGCAGCCTTGACATTCTGTGCGTGCGACAGGTCCATGAGGCGCTTGATCACAAACGGCTTGAAGAGCTCAAGTGCCATCTGCTTGGGCAGACCACACTGGTGCAGCTTCAGCTGCGGGCCAACAACGATGACCGAACGGCCCGAGTAGTCAACACGCTTACCGAGCAGGTTCTGACGGAAACGGCCCTGCTTGCCCTTGAGCATGTCGCTCAGTGACTTCAGTGCACGGTTGCCGGTGCCCGTAACGGGGCGACCACGGCGGCCGTTGTCGAACAGTGCGTCGACAGCTTCCTGCAGCATGCGCTTCTCGTTGTTCACGATGATCTCGGGAGCACCGAGATCAAGCAGACGACGCAGACGGTTGTTGCGGTTGATCACACGACGGTAGAGGTCGTTGAGATCCGAGGTCGCGAAGCGGCCACCGTCGAGCTGCACCATCGGGCGAAGCTCTGGCGGGATCACCGGAACGACGTCGAGCACCATGGCTGCAGGGCTTGCGCCGGTCTGCAGGAATGAGCTGACAACCTTCAGGCGCTTAATCGCGCGGATCTTCTTCTGGCCCTTGCCCTCAGAGATCTGAAGGTGCAGTGTTTCGCTCTCTGCCTCAAGGTCAAAAGCCTCGAGACGGCGCTTGATCGCCTCGGCACCCATGAATGCCTCGAAGTAATCGCCGTAGCGATCCATGAGGTCTGCGAAGACCGCATCTTCTGGCTTCAGGTCGCCGACCTTCAGGTTGCGGAAGTCTTCCCAGACGCGCTGCAGACGAGCAATTTCCTCGTCCTTTTCCTTGCGGATCGCGGTCATTTCCTTCTCGGCGGAAGCTTCGGCGCGACGGCGCTGATCTGCCTTGGCACCCTCTGCCTCAAGCGCGGCGAGGTCGGACTCCGCCTGCTGCTGACGCTGAGCAATGCCAATGTCACGCTGATCCTCAAGTGCCTTCAGCTCGAGCCGCAGCTCAGCCTCAAGCTCCGCGAGATCTTCGTGGCGACCCTCTTCATCGATATCGATGATCATGTACGCGGCGAAGTAGATGACCTTTTCGAGGTCCTTCGGCGCCATGTCGAGCAGGTAACCGAGGCGTGACGGCACACCCTTGAAGTACCAGATGTGCGTGACGGGAGCGGCCAACTCAATGTGACCCATGCGCTCACGACGAACGGAGGACTTGGTGACCTCCACGCCACAGCGCTCACACACGATGCCCTTGTAACGGACACGCTTGTACTTGCCACACGCGCACTCCCAGTCCCGGCTCGGACCAAAGATCTGTTCGCCGAACAGACCGTCCTTCTCGGGCTTCAGCGTGCGGTAGTTGATGGTCTCCGGCTTCTTAACCTCGCCGAATGACCAGCTGCGGATATCGTCGGCGGTCGCCAGACGGATCTGCAGCTCGTTAAAATCTGTACCCTCGAGCAATGTCTCTCCTTGGTAACTAAAAAGTCTGATTCAGCTTTAGATTTCGTCGATGGACGAAGTCTCGAAGCGGGATGAAAGGTTAATGCCGAGCTCTTCCGCTGTGCGGTGTGCCTCGTCGTCGTTGTCGCGCAGGTTGACGGCGTTGCCGTCAGCCCCCAGGACCTCAACGTTCAGGCAGAGCGACTGCATTTCTTTCATGAGCACGCGGAACGACTCGGGCACACCTGGCTCGGGGATGTTCTCCCCGCGCACGATCGCCTCGTAGACCTTCACACGACCCAGGATGTCATCGGACTTCACCGTGAGCAGCTCCTGCAGTGCGTAAGCGGCACCGTAGGCCTCAAGCGCCCAAACTTCCATCTCACCGAAGCGCTGGCCACCAAACTGGGCCTTACCGCCGAGCGGCTGCTGGGTAATCATGGAGTAGGGGCCGGTTGAACGCGCGTGAATCTTGTCGTCAACCAAGTGGTGCAGCTTCAGGATGTACATGTAGCCGACCGACACGGGGTACGGGTAAGGCTCGCCCGAACGACCGTCAAACAGACGGGTCTTACCGGAGGAACCGATGAGGCGTTCGCCGTCACGGGTCTCCAGCGTCGAGTCAAGCAGACCAGCGATCTCGGCCTCGGAAGCGCCGTCGAACACTGGGGTCGCAACCTTGGTGTTCGGGGCAGCGGCGAGAGCCTCCTGCGAGAGCTTTGCAGCCCACTCGGGTGCACCCTCAACATTCCAGCCCTGCTTGGCGATCCAGCCGAGGTGAACCTCAAGGACCTGACCGAAGTTCATTCGACCGGGAATACCGAGCGGGTTCAGGATCACGTCGACGGGGGTACCGTCTGCGAGGAACGGCATGTCTTCGACCGGGAGGATCTTCGAGATGACGCCCTTGTTGCCGTGACGGCCTGCAAGCTTGTCGCCCTCGGTGATCTTACGCTTCTGCGCGATGTAGACAACCACACGCTGGTTAACGCCCGAGCCAAGCTCGTCGTCGTTGTCGTTCTCTGCGTCGAACACCTTCACAGAGGTGACCGTACCCGAGACGCCGTGAGGCACCTTGAGTGAGGTGTCGCGCACCTCGCGGCTCTTCTCGTTGAAGATGGCGCGCAGCAGGCGCTCCTCAGCCGAGAGCTCAGTCTCGCCCTTCGGGGTGACCTTACCGACGAGGATGTCGCCGGGGGAAACCTCTGCACCGATGCGGATGATGCCGCGCTCGTCCAGATCCTTCAGCGCCTCCATGCTGGCGTTGGGCAGATCACGGGTGATCTCTTCCTTGCCGAGCTTGGTGTCGCGAGCGTCAACGTCGTACTCTTCGATGTGAATCGAAGAGAGCGTGTCGTCCTTCACCAGGTTCTGGCTCAGGATGATGGCGTCCTCGAAGTTGTGACCCTCCCACGACATGAATGCCACGAGCAGGTTCTTACCGAGTGCAAGCTCACCGTTTTCGGTTGCGGGGCCATCAGCGATGACCTCGCCCTCTTCGATGCGCTCGCCAGCCTTGACGATCACGCGGTGGTTGTAGTTCGTGCCCTGGTTCGAGCGGTCGAACTTGCGCATGAAGTAGCTCTTTGTGCCGCCCTCATCCTGCTGGATGGTGACAACGTCAGCGGATACGTCAGCGATAACGCCGGCCTTCTGCGCGGTGATCACATCACCAGCGTCGATGGCTGCGTAGCCCTCCATACCGGTACCAACGAGCGGCGACTCGCTGCGCACAAGCGGAACCGCCTGGCGCTGCATGTTCGCGCCCATGAGCGCGCGGTTTGCATCGTCGTGCTCAAGGAACGGAATGAGTGAGGTCGCGACCGACACCATCTGGCGCGGCGAAACGTCCATGTAGTCAACGCGGTCAGCGTCAACCAGAACAACCTCGGAGCCACGGGGGCGAGCAAGAACCTGCTTCTCAGCAAACTTGCCGTTCTTATCGAGCGGAGCACCAGCCTGCGCGATGAGGTACTCGTCCTCTTCGTGCGCGGTCAGGTAGTCAACCTGCTCGGTTGCCTTGCCGTCGATCACGCGACGGTACGGCGTCTCAATGAAGCCGAACGCGTTGATGCGCGCGAAGGTTGCGAGTGCACCGATCAGACCAATGTTCGGGCCTTCCGGAGTCTCGATGGGGCACATACGTCCGTAGTGCGACGGGTGAACGTCTCGAACCTCAACGCCAGCGCGGTCACGCGAGAGGCCACCGGGGCCGAGCGCGGAGAGGCGGCGCTTGTTGGTCAGGCCCGCAAGCGGGTTGTTCTGATCCATGAACTGCGACAGCTGCGAAGTACCGAAGAACTCCTTGATCGCTGCGAGCACGGGGCGCGTGTTGATCAGGGTGTTCGGCGTGATCGCCTCAATGTCTTGCGTGGTCATACGCTCGCGTACAACACGCTCCATACGACTGAGGCCGGTGCGCACCTGGTTCTGGATGAGTTCACCCACAGCGCGGATACGACGGTTACCGAAGTGATCGATGTCGTCGGTGTCGAGACGAATATCGACAGGCTTGCCGTCACGAACGCCAGGAAGTGTCTCGGTGCCAGCGTGCAGACCAACGAGGTACTTGATGGTCGCAACGATGTCTTCGAGCGACAGCACCGAGTCGGTGATGGGGGCGTCGAGGCCAAGCTTGCGGTTGATCTTGTAGCGGCCAACCTTTGCGAGATCGTAGCGCTTGTCGTTGAAGTAGCTGTTATCGAGGAGCGCACGCGCGGCCTCGATGGCAACCTGCTCACCCGGGCGCTGCTTGCGGTAGATGTCTTTCAGAGCCTCTTCCTGAGTGACGATAGCGTCCTTCTCAAGTGTCAGCGCGATCGACTCGTACCCGGCGAACTCCTCGAGGATCTCCTCGCTGGTCATGCCGAGTGCCTTCAGGAAGACGGTGACCGACTGCTTACGCTTGCGGTCGATGCGCACACCGACCTGGTCGCGCTTGTCGACCTCGAACTCAAGCCACGCACCGCGGCTCGGGATCACGCGTGCGGTGAAGACGTCTTTATCGCTCGTCTTCTCCTGTGCACGCTCGAAGTAGACACCGGGGCTACGAACGAGCTGCGACACAATGACACGCTCGGTGCCGTTGATAATGAAGGTGCCTTTGTCGGTCATGATGGGGAAATCGCCCATGTAAACCGTCTGGCTCTTCAGAACCTGTGTCTCAGTGTTGTAGAACGCTGCCTCGACGTAGAGCGGCGCGGAGTAGGTTTTACCCCGCTCCTTGCACTCTTCAATCGTGAACTTCTGTTCGTCGAGGATCGGGTTCTCGAACGACAGCTGCATGGTGCCAGCGTTGTCTTCGATCGGCGAGATCTCGTCGAAAATCTCCTCAAGGCCGCTCTTCAGCGCGATGTCATCGCGCCCTTCGGCCTCAGCCTGAACGACGCGTGCTTTCCACGCATCGCTTCCGACGAGCCAATCAAAGCTCTCAAGCTGCAGTGCCAGTAGATTAGGCACCGACAGCGTGTCGGAAATTTTGGCAAAGGAGAGCCGCTTGTGATTGCGGCCGTTCTTCGTATGGGTGGTTGACGATGCGTTACGCGCAGCAGCCAAGGAAACTACCTCCGTGGGCCCCGTCGGGCCGGTTGACCTGGTTTTGCGGGAATTGCATCGGATCAGGCGGGTGAGGCTTATCTGCGCGTAGGCGCCAGCTCCCGGGACCTTCCGCTATATGAAGGCATACCGATGTCCGAAGTGCAACTATCTACTGTAACACGCGCCCTCACGAGTGTCTAGTGATCCGCACCATGTTCCCCTCATATCGATTGGTTAGGGTGAGGGAATGTCAGCCAAGCTTTCACGCGCCCTCCCCTGGGCCATTGTCGGCCTCGTTCTTTTTGCTGCGGTGGCCGTCTACCTGCGGTTTGTCGATAGCGGACCATTCGGCATTGACTCCTGGTGGTATGACGTCGCAGCGGTCAGTCGCGGCTCGGTTGCGCGTGCAGTCGCTGTGTTCATGGCGCAGGTCGGCGGCGGCGTCGGTTCTGTTGCCTGCGCCGCAATTGCGGTGGCCCTATTACTCGTCCTGCGCCGATCGCGGGATGCGGCCGCGCTAGCCACGGCAATGCTCCTGGGGATCGCCGGATCCGAACTCACAAAGCACCTCGTGTTGCGCCCGCGTCCGTGGGATCAGCTCTACGCGTCGAGCGGCACTTCCTTTCCATCGGGGCACACCATGGGAGCCGCAGCACTCGCCATTTCGCTGGCTTTGATCGTTGCGGGTTCCGAGTCAGTGAGCAGGTCCCTGAGCCGAGGAGTGTGGTTCATCGCCGTCGTGTGGGTTATCACTATGGCCTGGAGCAGAACGGCGCTGCACGTCCACTGGCTGAGCGACACGCTCGCGGGTGCCCTTCTTGGCGTCTGCGCGGCGATCATCGCGCGACAAATCTGGTTTCGAACAGAACAACAGGCAAATTCTGCTTCTTCCGTCGTCAATGTCAGACCCACCGCGTAGAGTTTCTAAGCATGAGCGAGCAAGAAGAAAAACTCTCAGAGACCGTTATCTTCGGTGCCGACTGGTGCGGTGACTGCCGCAGGGCAAAGATGATCTTTGACCGCGCCGGGGCGCCCTATCGTTACGTTGACCTGGTGCAGGATCCCAATGCCGCCGATGTTGCAAAAGACATCAGCGGGCGCACAAACATTCCGGTGATCCTCTACCCCGACAGCAGCCACCAGGTTGAGCCGTCAAATGCAGACATGCTCCGAAAAATTGAGGAGTTGGGTCTGGCGTGATCCTCCCCGAACCGATCACACTCAGTTCGGGGCTGCTCGCCGAATTTGAAGAGGACCGTTGGGTGCCGGGAGCGATCCAGCTGGTGGTTGACGGTACACCGCAGTCGCACGTCAACCTTCGCGACCCGAGCGAGCTGTTTTTTGAGTACGTGCGACGCATCGGTCACGTCATCGACCTGTTTCGGCCCGAGCGCAAAGCAATCTCGGCGTTACACCTCGGCGGTGGCGCGTTTACGCTCCCCCGCTACATCGAGGCAACTCGGCCAGGAAGCCGACAGCAGGTCATCGAGATCGAGGGTGCACTCGTCGATATGGTGAGGGAAGCCGCGCCGCTGCCCAAGCAAGCGAGCATTCGCGTGCGGCGAGGTGATGCCCGTGAGGTACTCGCCAAGCTGCCCGAGGGTATGCAGGGTGCGATGGATCTTGTCGTCGTCGATATTTTTGCGGGCTCGCAGACACCGGCGCATGTATCGAGCGTCGAATTCTACGAGCTCGTGCGTCCGCTTCTCGCCCCCGATGGCATGGTGGTCATTAACGCGGCAGACGGCAAAGGCCTGCCGTTTGTGCGGGGCCAGGCCGCAACCCTTGCGAGCATGTTTACGTCGGTCGTTGCTATAGCCGAGCCGCAGGTGCTCAAGGGACGGCGATTTGGCAATGTTGTTCTGATCGCTTCCAACTCAAGCGAGTCGAACGGAGAGCTTGAGTGGCTCCCCCGCCTCCTGGCCGGAGGGCCACATCCCGCAAGACTGCTTGCTGGCCGCGAGTTTGAGGAGTTCACCCGCGGCACCCACCCAGTTACGGACGCAACGGCGGTGGATTCCCCGGCACCGGCACGAGAGCTGTTTGGCAATGGCTGATCCGGCAAGAGTCCGCGTGTGGGCCGACGCACTTATCCGCATGCACCTCGACCCGGAACAGTGGAGTTTTGGCTTTGACAACGCAAAACGTCGCGCGGGGTTATGCAACTTCACGGATCGAAAGATAACCGTGTCGCGCTATCTCAGCGAGAAATTTGAGGATGACGAGATCCACCAGGTGCTGCTGCACGAGGTGGCTCACGCGATTGCGGGCCCCGATGCAGCCCACGGGCCCGTGTGGAAACGCACCGCCGAGCAGCTCGGTTATGTTGGTGGGCGCACCCACGATGGCGAGATTGCACATGAGCGGGCGCCGTGGAAGGGCACCTGCCCTGCGGGGCACGAGCACTTCAGGTTTCGCAAACCGACACGTATTACCTCGTGCGCCAAGTGCAGCCGCGGTTTCTCACGATCGCACCTCATCGTCTGGCACAAACGCTAGTAGCGACAATAGGTACTAGCAGCCAACACTCGCGAGCGCCTGACGCAGCAGCGTGCCCCGACCGCCCTGGAGCTCCAGAAGCGTCGCTTCTGAGAGCGCCTCCTCCGGTGACATCCAGGTGATCTCGAGTGCATCCTGCCGCGGGTTACAGGTACCCGTGACGGAGACCACGTACACGAGAGATATGGCGTGCTGGCGGGCATCAACATATGCCGAAATACCCGGCATCGGAAAGTACTCCGCTACCTGGGTCGGCACGATCGACGCAGGGATCTGCGGGAAGGCCATCGGCCCGAGGTCGTTCTCCAGGTGTCGAAAGAGCGCCTCGCGCAGCGTCTCACCGTAACGAACGCGGCCTGCAACGAGAGAGCGAGTCATCTCGCCCTCGGGTGTGCCACGCAGCAGCAACCCGACCTCGGTCACGCGCCCAATTCCGTCCAGGCGCACCGGCACCGCTTCAATGTAGACGACCGGCATGCGGCCCCGCACGAAACTCAGCTCATCATCACTCAACCAGCCAGGATTGCCCGCGGGTGCGGGGCGATCCTCTGGTCCGTCAGCGTCAGGCAACTCGGCCGTGTCGATGCTCATACTGCCATTCTGCACTACTGCGCTGCGCACTTGGTGCGGCGTAGTCTGGAGAGATGACACAACCACCGACCGCTTCCCGTCGCGTCGCCCTGCTACAGATCGCGAGCCCCGACTCGGAGTCACGGGCCGAACGAATCACTCGGGTTGAAGATCTACTCCGCCAGCACACAGACATCGATCTGTTTGTGCTGCCCGAACTGTGGAGCGCCGGCTACTTCAACTTTGACCGCTATGCCGAGCTGGCTGAGGAGCTAACGGGCCCCACCGTCACAATGGCGCGACGGGTTGCAAAGGATTTGGGATCCGCGATCCACCTTGGCAGCATCATCGAACGGGGCGAGAACGGAGCCCTTCACAACACGGCAGTGCTCATTAGCGCAGCGGGTGAGGTTGTACAGACGTATCGCAAGATCCACGTATTCGGCTATCAGTCGCTCGAGTCGCAGCTGCTCACCCCGGGCGTCCGCCTGAGTGTTGTTGCGAGCCCACTCGGTCAGCTGGGCAGCACGACGTGCTACGACCTCCGGTTCCCTGGGCTCTGGCAAGAGCTCAGCCAGCGGGGCGCGGAGACAGTCGTCGTTCCCGCGGCCTGGCCCGCGGCGCGGCGCGAGCACTGGACGCTTCTTTCACAGGCCAGGGCTGTCGAGCATCAACTCTGGATCGTTGCGTGCAATGCCTGCGGCTCCCAGGGAGACGTGCAACTCGGCGGCTTCAGCCGAGTGATCGACCCGAGTGGCCGTGTTGTCGGCGAGTGCGGCGACGGCGAAGAGGTGCTCGTCGTTGAGATCGATCCCTCACGGGTGGCTGAAGTGCGCGGCGAGTTTCCCGTCATTTCAGATCGGCTGAGCGCGCAGGACTACGCGGCGCTCTCCGCAAGCTCGGGAGCGGCACAGTGAGCCGGATCATTCGCGTCAGCGCAGTTGTTATGCGTAATGAGCAGGGCAGGGTACTCAACGTGCGTAAGCGGGGCACCGATTCACTCATGCTCCCGGGCGGCAAACACGAGCCGGGCGAAGACCCCCGCGACACCGCCGTGCGAGAGTTCTCGGAGGAGCTCGGGATCGACCTCGATGTCACCCGCCTGCGTGATCTCGGAGTGTTCCAGGCCACCGCGGCGAATGAGCCCGGTCACATCGTCGAGGCTACAGTGTTTGAGCACCCGTTTCTCGCCGCGGCGGCGAGCGCGAGTCCCCGCGCCGAAATCGAGTACCTCGAGTGGGTGGATCCCTCGATCGACCGTGACGATATGGCGCCGCTCAATACCGACTACGTTTTCCCAGTACTGCTTGCGGAGTAGCTACTTCTGAGGCTTTGCGGCCTTCGGTTTTTTGGGTTTTGGCACGGGGAGCACCGCGGCGGTCGTGTCGATGAGGCCCGTTAGCCACTCGCGATCCTCCCAGCGATCTCCGCTCACACGAAAGTACATCTTCGAACCGGGGTAGGCCGGGGCCTCCTCCGGTTCTCCAATGTACTCTCGTCCGGCGTCCGTGGGCTTGATGAATAGCTCGTCGTCGCAGACAAACGCGACAACTTTCTCATCGCAGTAGAGGGCGTACTCGCCAAACATCTTTTTGCTGCGAATGTTTGGCAAGCCGCTCAACTGGTCAACGAGAAATTCCATGGTTTCAGCTCTGGTGCCCATGGCTCCAGGTTACCGCGCAGTGACCGCTTACAGCTCGGTGATTTTGCCTGCTTCGAGTCGCAGTCTGCGTGAGGCTCGCTTGGCCACAGCCGAATCGTGCGTCACCAGCACCATCGTGAGGCCGTCTCTGTTCAGGCCCGTGAGCACCTCCAAGATCTCGTCGCGCATGCGCTCGTCGAGGTTGCCCGTTGGTTCATCGGCGAGCAGGATCCGCGGCCCCTTCACAATCGCTCGTGCGATTGCGACCCTCTGCTGTTGTCCGCCCGAGAGCTCTCCCGGTCGGTGGTCACCGCGATCCCCAAGCCCGACCCCGCGCAGGGCTTCCTCGGCTCGGCTGCGGCGTTCGGCCGCTGGAACGCCGATGGGCACGAGGCCCATCTCGACGTTCTCAAGGGCAGTCAACGTGGGGATCAGGTTGAAGGACTGAAAGACAAAACCGATCTCTTCAGCCCGGATCCTTGTCGCTTCCTTGACCCCGGCCTTGGCGAGGTCGGTCTGCCCGACCCAGAGTGACCCTGAGCTCGGCGAATCGAGCGCCCCCAGCAGTTGCAGCAATGTTGATTTGCCACCGCCAGTTGGGCCCTGAATTGTGATGAAATCACCGGCGCTTATGTTGAGGTCGATGCCTTTGAGCGCCTGCACGTCACGCCCTCTGGCCTGATAGGTCTTCGTCACGTCGCGCAGCGAGAGGAGCACGGGTGCCTCGCCTGCAATCTCTGGATCTGTCGCGGTGGTCGTCGTTTTAGTAATCATGATCGTTCCTTCGCTTTCGAGTTAGTTGACCGAACGGAGGGCTTCAGCAGGGCTGAGGCGAGACGCGCGCACCCCACCGAGAGCACCCGCGACCAGACCGCCTGCGATGGCCAAGCCGAGAGCAGCCAGCAGAATCCACGGGGTGAGGGGCGCGTTCAGCACGATGTCTGCTGCTGCCTGCGCCGCACCACCGGGCCCGCCCGAGCCCGGCCCCATGCCGCCGCCCGCACCGCCTGGGCCACCGGCTGCTGCAGCTCCCGTTGCCGCGCTGCCCGCCGCGGACGAGATCGTGGGTGAGACGAGGTTGAGGATCCACACCGCGAGACCGCCAAGCGCAATCCCGAAGATGCCGCCCAGGGCCGCCTGCACCATGGATTCACCCGCGACCTGTCCAACGATGCGCCGGTTCGACCAGCCGATGGCCTTCAGCGTGCCAAACTCTCGGGTGCGCCGGGATACGCCTGACAGGGTAAACAGCGCTGCAAGGAGAACCGCCACGGCAAGCGCGATCACAGAGAGCCACGTGCCCAGACTCGTGATGAGCCCAACCGTGCTGCTCACCGATCCCGATACCTGCGCCGCGAGTTCTGCCTGCGAGCTCACCGTCGCGTCTGGCAGCGCCTTTTCGATGCTCGCCTGAACCGCGGAGATGTCGTCGGCAGAGCCAGCCTGCACGTAGACCGTCGAGACGACATCGCCTACCCCCGAAAGATCCTGCGCCACATCAAGCGGAATATAGGTGTCAGAGGCCGTATCTGCCGAACTCGTGCTGCTCGATACGAGGCCAACCACCTTGAACGACGCGCCACCGATATCGACAGTGCCGCCGACCGCGATGTCTTCATTCTTTGCGTATGTACTGTCGAGCAGGGCGACCTTTTCGCCGGCGTCACTCGCTTTGAGCGCACGCCCATCGTCGACCGTTACCGCTGAGAGCGGACCAACCTCTGCGTTGTCGAGCCCAACACCCATGACGGTCATTGAGTCGATGCCGAAGTCACCACCGCCCGGGCCACCCTGGGGAGGGGCGCCGCCCGATTGACCGTCACCACCCTGCGCCGCGCTGCCGCCCTGGTCGGTAGTCGCTGATTGGTCCGGGATCTGCCCGGAGAATGTGGAATTGGTAAGGCTCAGCGCGCCCGCCGCGTCAGACACACCCTCGATACCGGAGACGGTCTTGAGCGTGGAGCTCTCAAGGGTGCCGCGCCGCGGGTCTGCCATGAGACGAGACTGGCTCAGCGTGGTGGTGCCGTCACTCGTTTGCCCGTCTCCGCTGCCAAACTGAAAGCGTGGGCCGCCTCCCTGGCCGGGTTCGGCAGCTGCTCCGGTGACGGTGAGGTCTGTGCCGACCCCGTACACCGACTGCAGTGATTCCTCTTGAGCTGCCCTCACGCCCGCCGAGAGCGCATTGACAACGATCACGAGCGCCACCGCAATGGCGAGTCCGATCGCAACGATGATTGTTTGCTTCCTGCGGCCGATCAGCTCGCGCCGCAAATATGTTCCATACATGTGCATCCTCAGTTTCACGGGCGCCCACTGCGCCTCCACTTGAAAGGTAAAGATGCGCGCTATGGGAGCCTGATCGGGAACCTGAAAGTTAGCTGAGCCCGTTCGTGAGGCGACTTTCAAAGTTGGCGACCCGAGGGAGTACCGCGATCCGCCCGCACCGGGCACAATGGGGGCATGGACGCTGATGTCATTATTGTTGGGGCCGGGCTCGCCGGACTCGTTGCTGCCCGAGAGACTCACCGCGCGGGACTGCGCACGATCGTTATTGACCAAGAGGGACCGCAGAACCTCGGCGGTCAGGCCTGGTGGTCGTTTGGCGGGCTCTTTTTGGTCGATTCGCCGGAGCAAAAACGGTTTGGAGTGCGAGACAGTTTTGAGCTTGCGTGGCAGGACTGGCAGGGAAGCGCACAGTGGGATCGCCTCAGCGGCGAACACCCGGAGGACGGCTGGGCGGCACGCTGGGGTCGCGCCTACGTTGAGTTTGCGGCGGGTGAAAAACGATCTTGGATACGCGAGGCGGGCATCGAACTCACTCCCGTTGTTGGCTGGGCAGAGCGCGGAGACCTGACGGCGAGCGGGCACGGCAACTCCGTGCCGCGCTTCCACGTGCCGTGGGGAACCGGAACGGGAGTGGTTGATCCCTTCGTGCACGCCGCGCTAGAGGCCACCGCCTCAGGACGACTGAGCATCTTGCATCGACACCGCTGCGACGACCTCATTGTCGAAGGTGGAGCGGTTGTTGGTGTGCGCGGCTCACTACTCGAGTCGGATAACGCCGCCCGAGGAGCCGCCTCATCTCGCACAGTGATCGGAGATTTTGAGTTGCGCGCTCCCGCGGTTATTGTCGCCAGCGGCGGGATCGGCGGCAACCATGACCTAGTGCGTCATTACTGGCCGGAGCGACTCGGCACTCCCCCTCAGCACATGGTGACGGGCGTGCCAGCGTACGTCGACGGCCGCATGATCGGGATCGCCGGCGATGCGGGGGCCCGACTCGTGAACCAGGACCGCATGTGGCACTACACAGAAGGGATTCGCAACTGGAATCCGGTGTGGCCGGGACACGCGATCCGCATATTGCCGGGGCCCTCTCCGCTGTGGCTTGACGCGCGTGGGCGGCGGCTGGCTCCCCCCGGTTTGCCCGGACACGACACCCTGGCGACCCTGCGGATGCTGCGCACGGATCCCGAAATCGCGCCCTTCGATCACTCGTGGTTCGTCGTCACTAGCCGCATCGCGGCAAAGGAGTTCGCGCTCTCTGGATCCGAGCAGAATCCTGACATCACCAACCGCGACCGAAAGCTGCTTCTCAAGACGCGGCTCGGCAAGGGGGCTCCCGGGCCAGTGCAGGCCTTTGTGGATCGCGGGGCCGATTTTGTGGTTGCAAATTCGGTGCCCGAGCTGGTCTCGAAGATGAATGCGCTGACCACTGAGCCGCTGCTCGATGCCTCCTCCGTTGCGCGGGTCATCGCAGAGCGCGATGCTGAGGTGGGCAACCGGTTCTCGAAAGACGCGCAGATGATGAGCATCCGCAATTCCCGCAGCTACCTCGGCGATCGACTCACCCGCACAACCGCACCGCACCGCCTACTCGACCCCGCGGCAGGCCCGTTGGTCGGCGTTCAACTGCACACGCTGACCCGCAAGTCGCTGGGCGGGATCCAAACTGATCTGTCGTCGCGAGCACTCGGCGCCGACGGCTCCCCCGTGCCCGGCCTGTACGCGGCGGGAGAGGCGGCTGGATTCGGTGGCGGTGGTGTGCACGGTTACAACGCGCTAGAAGGCACGTTTCTTGGCGGGTGCCTGTTCTCAGGGAGGGCTGCCGGCCGCGCGGTTGCGGCGGCCCGCTAGCCGACAGGCTTTGCCGGAACCACGTCGTAGACGAGCCTCGCGAACTGCCCCACGGCTCCGGCCGAGACCAGCCGGAGCCGGTCGGGGCCAATACGGCGCGGCAACAGCGGCGCCCCGCCGGTGAGCGCCGCCGGAGCAATGGACACCGCAATGCGGTCGAGTGCCCCCGCGTCGAAGAACTTTGCCGCCAGTTCACCACCCCCAACAACCCAGATGTCGCCGCCGTCGGCCGCTGCACGAATCTCGGGCAGCACCACAGAGATATCACCCGAAACGAAGCGCACATCTGCCCCGTCTGGAACAGGCAGCGTTCGTGTTGTGAACACGTACGTCGGTTTGCTGCCGTAAAACTGCTGCCATTTTTCGGGGTGCGCGAGCAGGTCTTCGTGCTGAAGCACCCACTCGTAGGTGGTGGACCCCTCTACCAGCACACGTGCGTCAGCGGGGTAGAGCCCGTCTTCGGGGGTGTCGCCGCCGTCAACCGCGAACAGCCAGTCGAGTGAGTTATGTTCGTCTGCAATCCAACCGTTGAGCGTGGCAGCGGAGTCAAAGATGATGTTTCCCATGTCTCGACTGTAACGACTACCTCTGACAAAACCACCGGCCGCGAGACCGCCCAGCAGCGACACTTGTCGACTACCCCACATAACGATGAGGTCTCATTCAGAATCACTGATCAGAGGCATTATTTTTACGCATAAGCGCGCCATTTGCCCGTTTTCACCTTGCAGGCCACCGCAGACCTTGTTAGCGTCGTTGCTGTTGTTCAACATTTGAACACGTGTTCGCTGCCGCTGCCAAAAACCTAGTTTTAGGGAGCGGTGGTTTGGTTCGACGTGGTAACGGGTGGTCCCGATGATCGCCCCTAAGCATTGATGGCCCGCCCGGTACGAGTGAGATTCTCCGGGCGTGAGGCAATCCCACACGTGGAAACCAGAACTGCACAGCACGTGCACCTGGCGCACCCCTGAGGAGGCCTAAGTGACCCGTACCATTGACACAACCAGTTCAGTTCCCAAAGACACAGCCACCGAGACCGCTATCTCGGTTTCGAACGTTTTCAAGATTTTCGGCCGCCGTCAAAAAGAGGCCGTTAAGCGTCTCCGCAACGGCGCCAAGCGCGAAGATCTCACCACTGCTTTTGGCACCGCCGCGGTCATCGACGCGAGCTTCGAGGTTCAAAAAGGCGAGATTTTTGTTGTGATGGGCCTGAGCGGCTCAGGTAAATCAACACTCATCCGCATGCTCAACGGCCTGAACCCCACCACCGAAGGGTCGGTGAAGGTGTTTGGCACCGAGGTTGTGGGCCTTCCCATTCCCGAGTTGCGCGAGCTGCGCCGCGACCGCATGTCGATGGTGTTTCAGCATTTCGCCCTGCTCCCCCACCGCACTGTCATCGACAATGTCGCGTACGGCCTTGAAATTCAGGGAGTCGGGCTCAGCGAGCGCCAAGAAACGGCTCGCCACTGGATCGAGCGTGTAGGCCTCGCGGGCTGGGAAGACAGCCTGCCAGGAGAGCTCTCGGGTGGCATGCAGCAGCGTGTTGGCCTTGCCCGCGCGTTCGCGGCGGGAACCGACATTCTCCTCATGGACGAGGCCTTCTCGGCACTCGATCCCCTCATTCGCCGAGAAATGCAAGAGCAGCTGGTTGAGCTGCAGCGCGAGCTCGGCAAAACCATTGTCTTCATTACGCACGACCTCAACGAGGCCATGTTTCTCGGCGACCGGATCGCCGTGATGCGTGACGGCCGCATCGTGCAGCAGGGCACCCCCAACGACATCCTGACCGATCCAGCCAACGACTATGTGGCGCAGTTTGTGCAAGATGTTGACCGCGCGCGCGTACTCACCGCGGGCGACGTTATGGAACCGCCGCGTGCCGTGATCCCCGCATCCGCGGGCCCGCGTGCCGCGCTGCGCACCATGCGCGACCTGCAGACCTCGGCGTGTTTTGTCACGACCAACGGGCGAAAACTGCTCGGCGTGGTGCGCGACAAAGACATGCTGCGCCAGGTGCGCGAGGGTGGAACCGAAATTAAGGATCGGCTGCGCCCGACCCCCTCGGTCGTCACCCCGGATCAGCTCATTGCGGATCTCTTTGAGCTCTCTGCGGAGAGCTCTCTTCCCGTTGCCGTCGTTGACGACAAGGACCGCCTCATCGGTGTTGTGCCTCGCGTCACGCTGCTCGCGTCACTCGCAAACGTACCAACCATGACAACTGAGATTCCGATTATCGAGCCGACCCCGACCGTCTCCGGCGAATCCATCACGGCTGCACTCGCTGAGTCCACCACACCTCAGGAGGCATAACCATGAACGATTTTCGTATTCCCCTGGGCAAATGGGTAGATGTCTTTGTTGACTGGCTCACCTCGAGCTTCAACGGATTCTTCGATGTGCTGCGAGCGATCATTCGCACCATGTACGAGACGCTCGATTTTGCGCTCAGCTCCCCACCCTTCTGGATCATCATCATCTTGATCGCCGCCATCGCTTGGTACGCAAAGGGATGGAAACTCGCGCTCGGATCCACACTCGGATTGCTCGTCATTGTGGGGGTGAATCAGTGGGACAACGCGATGGACAGCCTGGCGCTTGTGCTTCTAGCCGCCATCTTTGCGCTGCTGATCGCGATCCCGATTGGAATCCTCGCGGCCCGCAATGACACCGCGTCCAAGATCATCCGGCCGATCCTCGACTTCCTGCAGACGATGCCGGCGTTCGTGTACCTTATTCCCGCACTGATGCTGTTCCGCCTCGGTGTGGTTCCCGGCATCGTCGCGACCGTGGTGTTTGCGCTCGCCCCCGGGGTACGGCTCACCGAGCTCGGGATCCGCGGCGTCGACCGTGAGGTCGTCGAGGCGGGCTACGCGTTCGGTGCGACCCCTCGTCGCATCCTGCGCCAGATTCAGTTGCCCCTCGCGATGCCCTCGATCATGGCCGGCATCAACCAGGTCATTATGCTCTCACTTTCGATGGTGGTCATCGCCGGCATGGTCGGTGCGGGCGGGCTCGGCGGCGACGTCGTCAAGAGCCTGAACAGCATCGACGTTGGGCTCGGTGTTGAGGCGGGTCTTTCCGTTGTGATCCTCGCCATGATTCTTGATCGGGTCACGGGCGCATTCGGATCGCAGAAATCTCGCAGATCGCGGGGCGCGAAGTCGCCCCAAACCCCGGCAAGCAACAAGAAGCGCAGGATCGTTGTCGCGACGGCTGCCGTCGTCGCGGTGGCACTGCTCGCGTTCTCTGGCTTTGCGGCAAACAATAGCCAGGCCGAGTCAAAGGGCACCATTAAGATCGGCCTGTTCAACTGGGACGAAGCGATTGCGGTGAGCCACCTCTGGAAGCACGTGCTCGAGGAGGAGGGCTACAACGTAGAACTCACCGAGGCAGATCCTGGCGCAGTCTTTCTTGGGCTGGCCGATGGTGATTTTGATCTCGTGCTCGACGTGTGGCAGCCCAACACTCACGCGGAATACCTCAAGAAGTACGGTGACGACATCGTCAAACTGGGCGAGTGGAACGATGAGGCAAAGCTCACCATCGCGGTAAATGAAAATGCCCCGATTGACTCGCTCGACGAGCTCGCGAAGAATGCGGACAAGTTCAACAACCAGATTATTGGCATTGAGCCGGGCGCGGGACTCACAAAGGTCACCACAGAAAAGGTCATTCCGAGCTACGGCCTGGAGAAGATGGATTACACCACCTCCTCCACCCCAGCGATGCTGTCCGAGCTGAAGGCCGCCACGAAGGCAGACGAGAACATCGTCGTGACCCTGTGGCAGCCCCACTGGGCGTACGACGCGTTCCCGCTGAAGGATCTCAAGGATCCTAAGAACACCTTGGGCAAGGCGGAAACGCTGAACGCTTACGGCAGCAGCACCTTCGAGAAGGACTTCCCTGAGGTTGCGGGCTGGATGAAGAACTTCAAGATGGACTCAGAGAAGCTGAACTCGCTTGAAAATGTCTTGCTGAACGAGAACGACGATCCGGCGAAGTACGACGAGATCATCACAACGTGGCTTGCCGACAACAAGGAATACGCGGATTCGCTGACCTCATAGCCTCGCTGGCTTTCGGCAGCCTGGTCGCTTATACGCGATCAGGCTGCCGAGGCGGGAAGACCAAACACTCGGTCAAACACCCAGGTGCAGATCACCGTGAAGACGAGGAAAAACACCAGAAGGCTTCCCTCGATAGCGAAGGCCTCAAGCAGGTTTACCCCGAGCATGATCGCAACCAGCGGGATCGTAAAGAGCAAGACGCCACCCTCATAACCGATGGCGTGCAGCGCGCGGGATCCTGCGCCACGTCCGCTTGCCCCACGACGCTTCTCGATCGCCTCGAACGCGGTGTTCCAGATGTAGTTCCAGCCGGTCGCGACGGTTGACAGCGCAATCGCCGTGAGCGTCGACGAGCCTCCCCCGTGCCCGAGCAGAGTGCTCAGCACCAGGACAGTAAACAGCACGCTGAGCGTTTCGTAACCGACGACAAACACAACACGGCGCAGCACGGGTCGTGATTGGAAAAACCGCTGTTTCACGGCTTGCGGCAGAGCCGCCGGTATGGGCACGGATCCGGTGAGAGTGAGCACTCCGTTGAGAGTGGTTGCGGATTCGCCGAGGTTGTGGCCTTGATAGGTCACGGGTATCTCTCCAGTTGCGTCAGCCTCGCGGAGGGCCCGTTGGCCATACTCCAGAAACACGAGAACGCTTGCATAAGCAGCATACAGCAACTGATTCCATTGCAAAACCCAAAATCTGCCCCGGTTTCGACCGTTTTGCAAACCGGGCACAAAAAACTCCCCGGGCCTCAATAGAGCCCGGGGAGCCAGAACCTTACTTCTTGAAGGCGTCCTTTACCTTCTCGCCCGCCTGCTTAAGGTCGGCACCAGCCTGATCAGCACGCCCCTCGGCTTCTTGCTGTTCATCACCGGTCAGCTTGCCCGCTGCTTCTTTCGCCTTACCTGCAACGCTCTGGGCGGCATTCTTAATTTTGTCTTCAGCACTCACTGTGTGATCCCTCCAATATGGTGGTTTTTCCGGGCACAAGCCACGTTAGGCGATCTCGACTCACAGCATGAGCGCCTTGCAATCACAAGGTCAAGTTGCTACTGCAGCGCCCTCCTAGCTTGCTGCGCGCACCGCCTCCGTGATGTCGGTGTCACCGTCGTTGAAGCGAACGGTGCGATGAATCGTACTTGCGTCGGCGAGTGTTGCAGCAATGACAGCCGCGACGTTTGCACGAGAAACCCGACCCGACCTCTCTGCCGCCGTGTCGATCCGACCCGTGCCCTCTTCGAGAGTGAGCGTACTCGGCCCCAGGACGGTCCACTCGAGCTGCGAGGATCGCAGATGCTCGTCGGCTGCCGCCTTTGCTTCGGCGTAGGTAAAGAAGGAGTTGTCTTCGGGCACACCGTGCTCGAGTGACGCCCTGAAGTAAGAAACCATCACGTAGCGCTTCACGCCCGCCTGCTCGGCGGCCGCCATCGAGCGGATCGCCGCGTCTCGATCAACCGCGATCGTACGAGCCGGGTTGCCACCGCCAGCCCCCGCCGACCAGACAACAGCCTCATGCCCAGCAATGAGACGCGAGAGGCCGTCGACATCAAGCTGCTCGATATCCGCAACAAGCGGCTCGGCGCCTGCGGCTCTTACGTCCTCCGTGTGATCAGGATTGCGGATCACCGCGGTTACCTCGTCACCACGTTCCGAGAGTAGCCGCTCCGCGAGCAGTGCGATCTTGCCGTGTCCACCGAAAATAATGATGCGTGCCATGCCCCCACCCTACGCGGGGTGCGCAGCAGAATGCACTAGTTGAACTGGTTGCGCACCTGCCCCGGAGCATCCTGGATGAGCTGCAGGTCATCGGTCACCGGAAACGGAACACGGTACCGAGGAAGATCGGCGGCCACATCGCCAAAGTCGTCTTCCTTCACCGTGATGCCGTCGGTCGAAACCTCAACGATACGCACGCGAACCCAATCGTCGGGAGCGGCACGGAAGGCATAGATGTCAGCGAGGTAGCCGATCCCAAGCTCGTCCATCGCCTCTTCAGCAACCATCCAATCGACGGGATCGGTGATGCGCGACCGACCCAGCAGGTCAACTGTCACGAACCCGTCACCCTCGGGCACAATCCAGCCAACGTGTTCGCCGTCTTCACGGTTGTGCGGAATCCAGGTCTCGGGCACGTTTGAAACAGCGGGATTTGTCATGCCTTCGAGCCTAGCAATGAGGCGATCAGGTTCCACAGTACGTGCGGTGCGGGCGGGATCCCGGAGGCGAACCCGCAGCGTAGCGCTCGAAGCCGGGGCGCGCGGTAAGCGGGTCGCTCAGAACCTCTAACAATCGCTCAAACGGTTCGAGATCTCCCTCGTTCGCAGCCTCGAGCGCCTCATCAACTAGGAGGTTGCGCGGAATGTAGACGGGGTTCGCCAGGTCCATTGCGGCGCTGTCAGGGTTTAGGCTGATCCACCATTCAAACCACGCACCGGGACCTTCATCGCCCGGATAGAGCCCCAGTAGAGTTTCGCTGTCGCCGCGACCCGCTGCGGCGAGCGAACGGAAGAACTGCGTGTAGTCGATACGGTGTCGCTGCAGCTCCTGCAGCAGTGCTCCCGCAATGTTCGCGACCACATCATCGTCACCACCGACAGCCACGCCGAGCTTTACGCGCATGCCCTCCAACCAGGCGGTCTCATACAGCGCCGAGAACTCTCCGAGCGCCTCACTGGCGAGACGCTGCGCAACACTCTCATCTTCGCTCAGCAGGGGCAACAGCATCTCGGCGAACCGAGTCAGGTTCCACAGCGTAATGCTGGGCTGCGCACCATAGGCATACCGTCCGTTTTGGTCGATTGAACTAAAGGTCGCAGCGGGGTCGTAGGCGTCGAGAAACGCGCATGGCCCGTAGTCGATGGTCTCCCCCGAGATCGCGACGTTATCCGTGTTCAAAACACCGTGCACAAACCCGATCAGCATCCAGGATGACACCAGCCCGGCCTGCGCGGCGATTACCGACTTGAGTAACCCCAGGTAGGGCGCTGAGGATCCCGCGAGCTCCGGCGCGTGGCGTTCGATTGCGAAGTCAGCCACTCTGCGCAGGAGCTCCAGATCACCCAGAGACCGCGCGTACTGGAACGTGCCGACTCGCAGATGACTGCTTGCGGTTCGCACCAGCACGGCTCCCGGCAACAGATCGTCGCGTACCACACGGCGGCCGGTTGCAACCACTGCGAGCGCCCGCGTTGTGGGCACACCGAGAGCCGCCATCGCCTCACCCATGAGATATTCCCGAAGCATCGGCCCCACCGCGGCAAACCCGTCGGCCCTGGCAAACGGGGTTCGCCCCGATCCTTTCAGATGCAGGTCGCGAAGTTGCCCGTGGGCGTCACGAATCTCGCCGAGCAGCAGCGCGCGTCCGTCTCCAAGCCGCGAAACGTAGCTGCCGAACTGGTGCCCCGAGTACAACTGGGCGACCGGAGTGCTGCCCGCCGCCAGCTCATTGCCGAGCAAGACTCGTACCCCTGACTCGGTACGGAGTTCGTCCGGGTTCACCCCAAGCTCCCGGGACAACGCTTGATTCAGGACGAGAAGCTCAGGGCACTCAGGCCGTGCGGCCTGCCAGGGCACCGATAGCTCTGGCAGCACACGCGCGAACGCACTCTCGAGCGTGAGGTCGATGCCTGGATCAAGTTGCGGTTGCATACCCTGAGGTTAGTCCGACTGACTCAATAGCCACCCAGGCTGGGGTAAGTCACGGGGTGCATTTCTCCCCGCAAAACTGATAGGTTTAGCTAGCTAAGCTAGTGATTTGGGGAGAACAAGCATGAATCAGAGCACACACCACGCCCACGCAGCCAAACCTCGGCACCGGTGGCTGCGGGCACTGATTCCCGCGGTACTCATCCTCATCTGGCTGGCGCTCGCGGGCATGGGTGGGCCGCTCTTCGGCAAGATCGACGAGGTCTCGTCGAACGATCAGACCTCATACCTGCCCGAGTCCGCCGAGGCCACCGAGGTCCAGGCATCACTCGGCGACTTCCTCGGGGACGACGCGATCCCGGCGGTTGTGGTGTTCACGTCCCAAGACAAGCTCACCACCGAGCAGACCGACACCATCACGGCTGCCGTCGAAGACGCGGGCAGCATTGACGGCATCAAGGGAGACATCTCCCCCGTCATTCCGTCCGACGACGGCAAGGCCGCTCAGGTGTTTGTGCCGATCGACAGCAAGGCCGAAATCGCCGACGTGGTCGCTTCGCTCGGCGACGAGCTTCGCGACGCGGCCCCCGACGGAGTCAAGGTCTACGTCACAGGCCCCGCGGGGTTCACGGCAGACCTTGTTGCCGGATTCGCGGGGATCGATGGAATCTTGCTGCTCACCGCGCTGCTCGCAGTGTTTGTGATCCTCATCATCGTCTACCGTTCGCTCCTTCTCCCAATCGTGGTACTCAGCACCAGTTTGTTTGCACTCTGTGTTGCGCTGCTTGTCGTCTGGAATCTCGCGAAAGCCGGGGTCTTGTTGCTCAGCGGCCAAACGCAGGGAATCCTCTTTATTCTTGTGATCGGCGCCGCGACAGACTACTCACTGCTGGTGGTCGCGCGGTTCAGAGAAGAGCTGCGGCTGACGCAGGATCGCGCTGTCGCGATCGGCAAGGCGTTGAAGGGATCGTTCGAGCCGATCCTCGCCTCGGGCGGTACCGTGATTGCTGGGTTGCTCTGCCTACTGCTCAGCGATCTGAAATCCAACAGCACACTCGGGCCGGTCGCGGCAATCGGGATCGTGTTTGCGATGCTGTCGGCGCTGACACTGCTCCCAGCGCTGCTCTTTGCCTTTGGTCGCGCGGCATACTGGCCGCGTCGCCCCCACTTTGAGCCGGAGGTTGTGAAGGCCGAAAACGGTATGCCATCGAAGGGCGTTTGGCACTGGCTCGCCGGGTTGATCCGCAGCCACCCGCGCAAAATTTGGATCATCACCGCCGTGGTACTCGCGATTGGTGCGCTCGGTGTGACCCAGCTCGATGCCCAGGGCGTTCCACAGTCTGACCTTGTGATCGGCAAGTCAGGGGCTCGCGATGGCCAGGCAGCTCTCGGTAAGCATTTCCCGGGAGGATCGGGCAGCCCCGCCTACGTGATCGCTCCGAAAGACGATCTGCAAAAGACCACCGATACCCTGCTCGATTCCAAGGGCATCGACAGCGTCTCGGTCACGAGCGCGGACTCCCCAAGCGGCAGTGCTCCTGTAACCGCTGACGGCATCCAGGCATTCGGTCCTCCCGGAACCCCGGCACCCGAGCCGACCGTGCACGACGGTGACGTGCTGCTGCAGGCGACCCTCAGCGACGCCGCCGACTCTGAGGCAGCGGCCGACACGATTACACGCCTGCGCGCCTCCTTCGAGGGCAGCGACGTGCTCGTGGGTGGTGTGACAGCCACAGCGGTCGACACGAACCAGGCATCAATCCACGACCGAAACCTCATCATCCCGCTGATTCTGGTTGTGATTCTTCTCATTCTGATGATGCTGCTGCGCTCGGTGCTTGCACCCGTTCTATTGATTCTGACAACGGTGCTGTCGTTTGGCACCGCGCTGGGGGTTGCGGCGGTCATGTTTAACGGGGTCTTCAACTTCCCGGGGGCGGATCCTGCCGTGCCGCTCTACAGTTTCGTGTTCTTGGTTGCGCTCGGCATCGACTACAACATCTTCTTGATGACACGCGTGCGTGAGGAATCGAAGCTGCACGGCACCCGCGAGGGAATCCTACGCGGTCTCACCATTACCGGCGGAGTGATTACCTCGGCGGGCATGGTGCTCGCGGCTACCTTCGCGGCGCTATCGATCATTCCGATCCTGTTCCTCGTTCAGATCGCCTTTATCGTCGCGTTCGGTGTGCTGATCGACACGTTTATTGTGCGGTCGCTGCTCGTGCCGGCCCTCACCACTGACATCGGCAGGTCGATCTGGTGGCCCTCGAAGCTCGGTCGCACATCATGACCGACACACACGTGGTGATAGCTGGTGGATCCGGCCTCATTGGTGGCGCGCTCACTCAATCGCTGCGAGCCGATGGCGTCCGGGTAACACGGCTCGTGAGACGCCGCGCACTGTCGCCCGATGAGGTTGAGTGGCTCCCCGGGAGTGGCCCGCTAGATCCCGCCGTGCTCGAGGGAGCGAAAGCGGTTGTGGGGCTCAACGGAGCGAGCATCGGCAAGCTGCCCTGGACACGCTCCTACCGTGAAACGCTGCGCCGATCCCGCCTGGAGCCCACTCGCGAGCTCGGTCGGGCTCTTCTGCAGCTCGGCAACAACGCCCCCGCATTTCTCTCGGCCTCGGCAACCGGTTTCTACGGCAGCCAACCGGGCGAGCGACTCACCGAGGGCAGCCGCGCGGGCGACACTTTTCTTGCGGATCTCTGCGTGGAGTGGGAACGGGCCGCGCTCGAGGCGCAACCAGCGTCGCGTGTTGTGCTGCTGCGCACCGCTCCCCTGCTTGATCGCAGGGGCGTGCTCAAACCACTTCTTACGCTCACGCGGATCGGGATCAGCGGGCCGCTCGGCTCGGGCAGGCAGATCTGGCCGTGGATCTCCCTCGACGACGAGGTGCGCGCGATCCGCCACCTGATCGACAGCGACGTTTCAGGGCCGGTCAATCTCACCGGTCCAACCTCTGCAACCGCCTCGGAGATCGGCCGCCGTCTCGCCCAACAGATGCACCGCCCGTTCTTTGTACCCGCACCAGCGTGGGCGCTGCGACTCGGACTGGGCGCGGATGCCGCTGACTCGCTCCTGCTGCCGGATGCAGATACCGCACCCGACGCACTTCTCGCGTCTGGTTTTGAGTTTCACCACCCCACACCCGCTGACGCCATTGTGGCCGCGTTGGGGTCTTAGGACATCCCTCTGACTTCAGTCCGCAACACAGGATCCTGAATCCCACAAGCGGTTTAAACCCACGCCAACATCTGAGTAAGATGAGCAAGGTTTCTCGAAGTAGACGATGGAAAGTAGACGAGTATGTCAAAGAAGACACTGGATAATGCCACTGAGACGGGGCATATCCACGTCGGCAAGGGCCTGAGTGAGGGCACACTCGGTGTGGTCGGTTCGACCGTCATTGGCCTTGCCTCGACGGCGCCCCTCTATTCGCTGGCGGCAACCCTTGGCTACGTAATCCTCGCGGTTGGCGCGCAGGCACCCCTCGTGTTTATTGTCGCGTGTATTCCGATGGTGTTTGCCGCGTTTGCCTACCAAGAACTCAATCGTGAGATGCCCGACTGCGGCACCACGTTTGTGTGGGGCGCAAAGGCGTTTGGGCCCGTGACCGGCTGGATCGGCGGCTGGTCAGTGGCGGTCGCCTCGGTCATGGTGCTCGCCAACGTCGGTGAGATCACCGGCAAGTACTTCTGGCTACTGCTCGGCAACCAAGAATTCGCCGATAACCGCACCATCGTCATCGTAACCTCGGTGATTTTCATGGCGATCATGACCTTCGTCAGCACGGTCGGCGTGCAGATTGGCGAGCGCCTGCAGATGGTGTTGATGACGATCCAGATCGTCGCTATGGCGCTGTTTGGCGGGCTCGCTCTCGTCAACGCGTTGAACGGCAGCAACCCGGGGTCGGTCGACTTCGACTGGAACTGGTTCAACCCGGCACAGCTCACCTCGTGGTCGGGTTTCATGGAGGCCGTGCTGCTCGCCCTCTTCATCTACTGGGGCTGGGACACCTGCCTCGCTCTCAACGAAGAGACGAAGAACCCACGGAAGACTCCGGGGCGCGCGGCACTCTCGAGCATCGCGGTTCTTATTGTGCTCTACGTCGGCATCTCGATCGCCGTCATGATGTTTGCGGGATTCGGCGACACCGGCTTTGGCCTCACCAACGCCAAGAACCTCGACGATGTCTTTACGGTGCTCGGCGGTGCCCTCTTTGGCCCATGGGGTTGGTTCCTGCTGCTCGGTGTGATGCTCTCGGCAGCATCGTCAACACAAACCACGATCCTGCCCACCGCCCGCGGCACTCTCTCCATGGCGGTCTATCGCGCACTGCCCGCAAAGTTCGCTGAGCTGCACCCGAAGTTCAAGACCCCGTGGTTCTCCACGACCGTCATGGGCGCCGCAGCGATCGTCTACTACGTTGGCATGTCGATCCTCTCCGAAGACATGCTCGCCGACTCACTCACCTCGATGGGCCTCGCAGTTGCGCTGTACTACTCGATCACCTCGTTTGCGTGTGTCTGGTACTTCCGTGACACGCTTCGCGATAGCGCCCGCAACCTGTGGATGCGGGGCATCTTGCCCGCGCTCGGCGGCCTCATGCTCGGATACGCCTTTGTGCAATCAGCTATCGACATGATCTCCGTCGACTACAGCTACACGGTGCTCTTCGGGGTTGGCGGCGCATTTGTGATCGGGATCGGCGCGATCCTCATCGGGTTTGTGTTTATGGGCCTGTGGTGGATCCGTCCCAATTCGAAAGCCTACTTCCGTGGCGAGAGCCTGAATCGTGATACCCCGGTTCTGGTGCCCGATGAGTGATGTGGAGAACAGCGTGAATCACTTCGATACCGTCGTTGTTGGTGCGGGAGTCTCGGGGCTGACCGCAGCGCGTTTGCTCGCGCAGGCCGGACAGCGTGTGGTTGTGCTCGAAGCTCGAGAGCGCCTCGGGGGCAGACTCTGGACCGATCGATCCGGTGGCACCATCACCGATCGTGGCGCCTCTTGGATTCACGGGATTGAGAACAGCCCGCTTGCGGATCTGGTCGAGCAACTCGGCATGAAAACCGTCGAGTTCACGGTTGGGGGCTACCAGCCCGACAGTCGCCCGATGGCTCACTACGGGCCCGACGGCAAGCGGCTGAGCGCAGCGGCCGCCGAGGCGTACGTGGCCGATATTCACCGCGTCGACGCCGCGCTTGTCGAAGTGATTGCGGGATCCACCCCGGGCAGTTCTTATGGCGACGTCGTCGAGGCTGCGCTCGCGCAGCAGAGCTGGGACGACGACCGCACCGAACTCGTACGCGAGTACCTGCGGCACCGCTCCGAGGAACAGTACGGTGTGTGGATCGATAACCTCGACGCGCACGGCCTCGACGATGATGCGATTGAGGGTGACGAGGTCGTCTTTCCTGACGGGTACGACGTGCTGGCGCAGCGGCTCGGCGACGGACTTGACGTTCGGCTAGAGCACGTGGTGTCGCGGGTTGCCTGGACCGCCGACGGCGTGACTGTCACGAGCGATCGCGGGGATTTCACGGCAGCCAGGGTCGTCGTGACGGTTCCCGTTGGTGTGCTGAAGTCTTCAGAATTTGCGATCGAACCGGCTCTCCCCGAACCCGTAGCGGGGGCGCTCGACCGGCTCGAGATGAATAACTTCGAGAAAGTGTTCTTGCGCTTCCCGAAGAAGTTCTGGGATGACGACGTCTACGTGATTCGCCAGCAGGGCGAGGCGGGCAAGTGGTGGCACTCCTGGTACGACCTCACCGCGCTGCACGGTGAACCGACGCTGCTGACCTTCGCGGCTGGACCGTGTGCCGTTGCCATTCGCGACTGGGAGGAGTCGGCGGTCGTCGATTCGATTCTGGAAGCGCTCCGCCGGTTGTACGGCGACAGGGTCGAACAGCCAACGCGGGTCGATATGACGGACTGGCAGAAAGACGCGTACGCGCACGGATCGTACGCCTACATGACCGTGGGCTCGACCCCCGAAGACCACGACGTGCTCGCGACGCCGATTGACGGGGTGCTGCACCTTGCTGGTGAGGCGACCTGGACCGACGACCCGGCAACCGTAACGGCAGCGCTGCTCTCAGGGCACCGCGCGGCAGAAAACGTTCTTGGCCGGGAAGTGCCGATCAGTTCGATTCCGGATCAATTGCCGCGCTGACGGCGTCAATGACCCGGGCAGCAGCGTCGAGCTCTTCGTCGGAAAACCCCTCAAAGGCCGCTCGCATCGCTGCGAGCTGCGGCCCAAAGCGCTTAAAGAACTCGGCGCGAGCCGTGTCAGTGAGCTCGATGACCCGCGCGCGGCGATCGGTCGCGTGAGGGGCACGCCGCACGTGCCCTGAGTTTGTGAGGCGGTCCAGCAGTTTGGTTGTCGAGGCGGTTGAAATGCGCAAGTGGCTCGCGATCTCGTGAGGGCTCACCGAGCGCTGCTGCTCCTCGCGGATAATGATGAGGCGCAGGGCAGCAAGGTCAGTGGCGTTCATCTTCATGCCGTGCTTCATGCCGCCGTGCATTCGATCCTGCGCATCACTGAAGCTTCGCACCGCACGCAGCAGCTGCATCTCCTGCGCCATGCGCTCCGAAGGAGGCGTCGACAAGGTCACGTCGCGCTCCTTCCACTCGTTCAACACTCCATTATCCCTCGAAGATGCTGCGGATTAACCCCCACTAGCTCGCTCTTTCAACAGCTAAGAGCTGTCGTCCGAAGAGAGACTCACGGATTTGCTACCACTCGCAAGGTCAATGACACGACGCATTGCCCAATCGATGCGGCTCAGCGCCTGTAACTCTGCCGTGGCCTGGGCAGAGTGGGGCGCGAGCGCGAGGTCGACCCCAGTTGTGGCTGGTGCAGCGGGGAATGAATCCGGTGCGTTCAGCGAACTGCGTGCCCGGTTGAGGGAATGACGTGTCTCATCCACCGCAGCTGGGATATTCGCGTCTTTTACGGACAGCACATCCGCCGCGGAGGCCTCTGCAATGGCAGACTGCACAAATCTTGCGGCGGCTCTGCTAGCGACATACATGAGGTGGACCGCTGAAGACACCTGGTCACGACGCCCGAAGAAGAAAGCGGTCGACATCGCCGAGACCGTCTGCTCGACGCTGACCTGCGCGTTCTCAATTCGCTGCAGAGCGGTAAGCGCTGCTCTTCGCTGTTCAGGTTGGTCGAGCGCCGCGCGGCAGAGCTGGAGCAGCTGGTCGAGGGCGTCAAAATAGGCATTCACTTTGGCCATCAGCGCGGGGTGGGAATTAGCCGAAAATATGAGGTAGGCGCAGAGCACACCAATCACCGCGCCCGTTACGGTCTCGCTGACCCGCAATTCCAAGAGCGTACCGTTGAGTACCCCGAGCATGCTGTAGATCGCGACCAGCATGACGACCATAAAAAACGAGGAATAGGCGTAACTGATGGCGCCGAAGTAGAGCATGCCGAAGACGCTGAGCACGCAGATGAGGATCAGCATGTTCGGGTCGTGGCCGACAACCAGCACGGCGATCACCCCAACCACAATTCCAGCGACGGTTCCGATGACGCGGCGATAGGCGCGGGTCAAAATGTCGCTTCGAGTGGTGGTGCCAACAAAGACGACAAAGGCGGTGAGCACCGCCCAGTACCAGCGCGAAGCGGAGATCGCTTCGCCTGCAACAGTGGCAATCAGGGCGGCAGCCATTGCCTGCACCGCCATGCGACTCGTGGGCGCCCAGTTGCGCCACGGCACCCATTCCAGGCGCTTCTTCTTTTTCCCATTGGCCTGGTGCGGGTGCCCCGCAGCAAGGTCGGGAGCGGACGGTGGTGGTGGTGGTTTTGCCGCTGAGTTGACCGCGGACGACAGCGGTTGCGCCTCACTGCGCCCGCTCTGCCGCAGGGCGTCTTGGGCGACGACGGCTTGGGCGATCAGGATCACCGCCGAATTGGCTGTGCCCTCTGTACCGGCGGAAGCGAGCGTGTGCTCTGCCCACAACACCGCCTCTGCGATCTCTGCGGGGCTCGCATGTTGACTCAGCGAGAGGCCAAGCTGGCCAGCAGCACTCCGCTGCTCGGGCGTAATCGCGGTCGCTGCGTGCCTCGCGACGAGTTCCCCGCAGACCTCCTCGATTGTTATGCGAGCGTCAAGTACGCGCTCGGCAAAGGACTGCTCATCGCAGGCAAGGAACCGATCCGTCTGAAATTCCTGTTGCCACGTGGTGATCGCTCGCCCAATCTCATCAACCCGGGCAAGCCGCGCGCGAAGTGTGCCTGCCTTGCCGTCGGCGAACGCCGACTGCAGGGCTGCTTCAGAGGCCGAGCGTAGCTCGTGCAGCATGACGTTGAGCTCTCGGCGCGGGCGCTTTGCGAGAAGAACCAAGCGGACAACACACTGTGTTGCGACGGCACCACCTACCAGCATGCAGTACACGGGTAGCTCGACCCCAGTGGGTCTCATAAAGAGCGTGAAAAAGTAGGCGAAGAACCCCGCAGCACCCACAGCAGCAGCCCTCGGCCCAAAGCGGCGAACCCAAACAACGAGCCCGGTTAAGACGACAAACACGGCGATCACGGCGGGCCGCCACGGAGACAACACCCAGGCAGCTAACACCGCAATAAGCACGCTTGGAATAAGCATGGCCGCGGTAACCGCTCGTTTGACCGCCGAGCGGTCTTTAATCGCGCTGCCCGCCTGCACTGACAAAAAAGTGGCCATCGCGAGAAACCCGGGTGGCGCGTGGAGAACGTGAATGGCAAAGAGCGCAAAAAGCGCGCTAGCAAGCACCCCGCACGACACCGCAACGGCGGTGGTGAGCCGCCCCCGGCCGGGATCTCGCCCAGCCAACGGCCGCATAACTCGGCTGCGCAGACTCGCTGAACTTGCACCCGACAGGATCATGACACCACACTAGCGAGCCAACTACGCCCTGCACAGGTGTTAACCGGCGCCAGTGCAATCCACTACGCAAACATGGTCAGCGCGTAGACCAGAAACACCATCAGGTGAGCGGCGCCGTGCAGCACCGTCGTGCGTTTATTCGAGAACGTCACCACTGACAGCAGCAGCGTAACCCCGAGCAGAACGAGGTTAACCGGCGACTCAGCGAGCTGCACGGTCTGCCCGGTGAGCATTCCGATCACAAGAACCGCGGGAATCGTCAGGCCAACCGTCGACACGAGCGCACCGTGGCAGAGATTGCTCACCCGCTGGGCTTCTCCCATTGCGGCGGCGCGGATCGTCGTAATCGTCTCGGGCAGAAAAACGATCATGGCGATGAGGAGACCGGACAGAGCGACCGGTGCACCAAGGCGTTCAAGACCCGTATCGAGCAGCGACGCCATGTCGTGGGAAAGTAGCACGATGGGTATAACCGTCGCGATGAGCAGCAGCGTGCGGGCAATAAGCTCACCACGATGCTGACGCAAGACCTCGGCGATCGGTGCGCGTGATCCTGAACCGTCTTCGGTACCCTCATTACCGCGTTCGCCGATCTCGACCGTAACCTCTTGAAAGTCGGCTTTCTGCGCCCCCATCTGGCGCACCAAAAAGAACACGTAAAACACGACCGTGAGCGCGGCAATCGGGATCGCCTGACCCATTGTGTATGCGCCGCCAACACCGATCACGGCCGGGATCGCGAGGGCAAGCGCGAGCAGAACGATGAGGAGCGCGAGGTAGGTCGACGTGCCCGTGCGGTTGTGGCGCAGACTGCCCCGTTTCAAGCCGCCGACCACCAGGGCCACACCGATCACGAGGTTGAGGATGATCATCGAAACGGCCATCACTGAATCGCGGGCAATCGTGGGGTGATCTCCGGGGCCAAGCATGACCGCCGCAATGAGGATCACCTCGATCATCACAATCGAAAGTGTCAGCACGAGGGTGCCGTAGGGATCGCCGAGCCTGTGTGCGAGGTGCTCGGCCTCGATCACCACACCAAACGCACACACAACAATGACCGCAACGATGGCGGCCAGCACGCTGAACAGCACAATCGTCGGCATAGCTGACAGCTTGGCAAACAGCGGGTGCAGAACAAGCAGCAGGCCGAAGGCGCCCCAGCCAAGCACCAGGCGCACGATGGCTGAAGGAGTAATGATTGAACGAGTCACGGTCTGAGTTGGCATAGCCAAAGAACCCAAATCTGCCGGGCCGTCCCCGCTTTAGAGTGACACGAGTGAGTCGTCTCCCCCGCACGTACACGCGAAAGAATATCAACTCGCGCTGTGCATCGCCAGTTCAACATACTCGCCTAACTGCCGAGGTGTACAAGCCCGTTACCCACCAGAATGGCCCCGACCATAATGACCACGATGCCCGTCACAACCCGCTGGTTGCGCTCGATGAGGTTGCGAGCCTCGAGTAGCTTCGGCTCCATCACGTTTGGTCGCAGCATCGTCACGATGACCGGAACGGCGACACTTGAGCACCCCAGAACCGTGTAGACGATGAGGGTCACAACACCACCGAAAATACCCGAGTTTTCAATGCCAACGACCAGTCCCACCGCGGCAGCCAGCAGCAGGGCTTTCGGGCGCAGGTTCAGCACCACTCCGAGCCCAACAGCAGTGAGGGGACGAACCCCCATGAGGCGCTTCGTCCAAGATCCGTTGCTCGAGGATTCGCTCTTTTTGCTTCGCTTGAAAAGAAACACAAACCCGAACCCGAACAGCACAAGACCTAAGACGATCTCGATTGCGTTGAGCAACGGATCCGATTCGGAGGGCGTTGGGGAGGAAATTGCGGAGAGTCCAACTCCGAAGAGCGCGGCCACCCCGAACATGCCGGCGACCCACCCGATCATAAAGTAGAGCGCCCCCGTTCTTCCGTTTGGGGACAGCAGGAGTGCGATCGTCACGAGAATCGGCACCGTGCTGAGCGCGGCAGCCACGGCGATGGGAAGGACCGCGCCGATCGAGGTCAGCATGATCCCTGCCTATCACCCGTCAGCCAACGAGCGAATGTCTCACGGTCGTTGAGCTCTAGCACCAGCATCCTCACCAGCAGTGTCATCGGAATTGAGAGCAGTGCCCCCACAGGGCCAAGAATAACGACCCAGAACACCACGGAGAAAAACGTGAGCGTGAGATTCAGCTGCACAGCGTTGCTCACAAACCTGGGTTGCAGGAAAACCTGCAGGCCAACATTGATCACGCAGTACAACGCTAAGACCACGAGAGCCGTCTGCCATCCTCCAGTCGCAAACGCGAGCAGAACCGGCGGCACGAGGCCGATGATGAACCCAACGCTTGGAATGTAGTTCGTGACAAAGGCCAGGACCGCCCACGTCAGCGCGCCCGGAACACCGAGCCACCACAGAAGAAGACCATCACACACAGCAACGGCCGCGCCAAAGATGGTGTTAATAACGTAGTAGCGCCTCACCGAGGATCCATACCGCGCGAAGGCGGCAAGGGTGAGCGCGTGCCCTCGCCCAAACCGTTCAGCGAGACCGTCAAACAACCGCGCGTCGAACGACATGAAGAGGATGTACACGAGCACAAAGGCGCTCGAAACAACGAGTCCCAATATCGCTTCGGTGAGGGTGGCAACGAGGGCGACGAGCGAGCCCGCATCCATACCCGCGCCGGGTGGCAGCGTAAGCCCCAGATTGTGAACGGCATCCACCAACGCGGCGGAGACGCTCGACACGTCGTTTCCGTACTGCTGGATCAGCTGGCCGAACTGGGCGACTCCAACGATCATCAGCACCAGAATGCCGAGCAGGATCAGCCACGACACAAGCACGATGGCACACGAAGCCGCCCAGTTGGGCCACCCCAGCGACAGCAGCTTCCGCCGCAGGGGGTGGACCGAGATAACGACAACCATGGCGAGCAGTGCCGGCGCGATCATGCCACGAACGAAGTAGATACTTGCGATCGCGACCCCACCCGCCGCGAGAACCATCACGGCCCGGATCGCGGGAGGAATCCCCGTCATCGGGGCCTGTTCTGTGCTCATGTCTCTCCCGAAACGCGACGCAAGAATCTACTGCAGCAGTTTTGCCTTCGCCGCTGCGTACTCCTCGTCATTCAGTCCCCCCTGGGCGTGCAGCGCACTGAGCTTTTGGAGTTCGTCGATCAGGTTTGACCCGCTATCGGTTGCGGCAGCCGCCCGCGGTGCCGCCTGAGCTGCTGCCGCGGCCGCGGCCTGATCAATCTGCTCCTGCTGTTGCTGCGCCTCGTAGGCCTGAGTCTCAGCTGCTTCCTGCGCTTGGCGCTCCGACCGCCGCCGCATGCCCCCGTTGATTGCCGTTGCGGTTCCCGCAACAACGGCTGTGCGAGCGGCCAGACCGATCAAACCCGGGCGACCAAATCGTCTAAACATTGGCATAACAAGATCCTTAATCTATGACCGCAGCAGCGGCGTTAACAATGGCGGCGGGGATGCGATCTGCATGGATAACGTCGCCGCCCGCGGCCGCGGCCGCCACGGTGAGTTCTTTCAGCCAGGTCGATTCGACCGCAAGGAGCAGCGCGCTCTCCCCAGCAGAGAGGGTCGCCGCGAGGTGAAGCGCATCCTCGTCGGAGGTAATGCCCTCCGCAGCAAGCAACAGCGGGCCAAGCGCGCTCCCGGTGATCTCTTCGAAGTCGAGCTCACCAGCTTCTGAGCGACTGATGGCTACAGCGTCAAGCAAACGAACACTGCTCGCCTCGAACTGCTTGGCAATCGCGGTTGTGACCGCGGGAATGGTGTCCCCGTTTGGCACGAGGATCACCACAAACTCTATGGGCCCGAAATTCTCTGACACGCCAGCGTCCTTTCGTTGAGACTGATCACGCATTTACGAATCATCCAAGCGTCGCTCGAATTGCGCTCTCAAGCATCGCCCGAATCGGGTTAGTTCTCGGGACAGGCTGAGAAACACGAGCCCGCGACAGTGAACTCACCCCCTTCGGGTGAAGAACTCCCTCCGCGACCAACCTTGAATGGAGGCAGGGAGCCCTTCTGGGCTCCCGAGGACCCCAGAGAGGCAAGACAATGACGGATAACAAGAGCGCACAGGGCGCCGACAAGCTGCAGCGCTCAAGCCTGCCGATCCCCGATCTCGCTTACACAGGCACGGTCACCTACGACGCCACTTCGCCGGACACGCACTACCCACCGATCGCTCAGGTGTACGCACCCGAGGGTGCCCCCAACGTGCTCATCATCTTGATTGACGACTGCGGCTTCGGCGCGACGAGCGCCTTCGGTGGCCCCGTGCACACGCCGAACTTCGAGCGCGTCGCAGCCCTCGGCGTGAAGTACTCACGCTTTCACACCACTGCGCTCTGCTCACCCACACGAGCCGCTCTACTTTCGGGCCGCAACCACCACACGGTCGGCATGGGCGGCATCACCGAGATCGCGACCAGCGCACCCGGATACAACTCGCTGCGCCCGAACAACTGCGCGCCGCTCGCTGAAACGCTCAAGCTCAACGGCTACAGCACCGCGCAATTCGGCAAGTGCCACGAGGTGCCGGTGTGGGAATCAAGCGCGGTCGGCCCCTTTGACCACTGGCCCCACCCCGGCGGCGGCTTCGAGTATTTCTACGGCTTTATCGGGGGCGAGACCAACCAGTGGTACCCCGCGATCTACGAGAACACGAGTCCTGTCGAGCCCTGGGGCACGCCCGAAGACGGCTACCACTTCATGGCCGACATGACCGACAAGGCGATCGACTGGACCAAGCAGCAGAAGTCACTCGCACCCGACAAGCCGTTCTTCACCTACTTCGCCCCGGGCGCGACGCACGCTCCGCACCACGTGCCCGAGGAGTGGGCCGATAAATACAAGGGCAAGTTCGACCAGGGCTGGGACGCGGTGCGCGAGCAGACCTTCGCGGCACAAAAGAAGCTGGGCGTGATCCCGCCCGACGCGGTACTGACCACTCGCAGCCCGGGCATCCCGTCGTGGGACGAGATGAGCGACGACATTAAGCCGACACTCGCTCGCGAGATGGAGGTGTACGCCGGTTATCTCGAGTACGCGGATCACCACGTCGGTCTGCTGCTCGACGCACTTGAAGAGATCGGCGAACTCGACGACACCCTGGTGTACCTGATCATCGGCGACAACGGCGCGAGCGCCGAGGGCACCATGACCGGCACGACCAACGAGGGCTTCACCATCAACCACATGGAAGACATCGAGACCGACGAGTACAAGATCGCGCACACCGCAGACCTCGGTACTCCGAAGAGCTACAACCACTACGCGATCGGTTGGGCACACGCGATGGACACGCCCTACCAGTGGACCAAGCAGGTAGCCTCGCACTGGGGCGGCACGCGTAACGGCACGATCGTGGCCTGGCCGAACGGCATCAAAGCCCGCGGTGAGGTTCGGGATCAGTTCGCCCACGTCATCGATGTCGCACCGACGGTGCTGCAGGCTGCGGGCATCCCGGAGCCGCACACGGTCAATGGAGTCACGCAGCGCCCCTACGAGGGCACTCCGATGAACTACAGCTTCGACGACGCGGAGGCACCCGAGGAGCACACCACCCAGTACTTCGAGATGCTCGGCAACCGCGCCATTTTCCATCTCGGCTGGACGGCCGTGGCAAAACACAAGGACCCGTGGCTCGCTTCCTCGCACGGCCTCGACGACGACGTCTGGGAGCTGTACAACGTCGAGGAGGACTGGACGCAGTCAAACGACCTTGCCGCCGAGCACCCGGAGAAGCTCGCTGAGCTGCAGCGCCTGTTTCTGATTCAGGCCGCGCGCTTCAACGTGCTGCCGATGGATACCCGCTCGGCGGAGCGGTTCAACGGCGAGTTGGTCGGGCGGCCCGAGCTCGTGAAGGGCACGAGTCAGACGTTCTACTCCGGCATGAAGCGCATGAGCGAGAACTCGGTGCTCAACGTCAAAAACAAGTCGTTCACGGTGACCGCAAACGTGACACTGCCAGAGGGCGGCGGTGCCGGGGTGATCATCGCGCAGGGCGGCGCTTACGGCGGGTGGAGTGTGTACCTCAACGAGGGCAAACTGACCTTCGCGTACAACCTCGGAGGGGTCGCGACCGAGTACACCCGGTCAGAGACCACACTGTCAGCGGGCGAGCACCAGTTGCGCGTGCACTTCCAGTACGACGGCGGCGGGCTGGGCAAGGGAGGATCGGTCACGCTGTACGACGGCGATGTCGAACTCGGCACGGGCCGCGTGTCACGCACCCTGCCGTTCTTCTTCTCGATGGACGAGACCGTCGACATCGGTTCCGACCTCGCGTCTCCAGTTTCGTCGGATTACGGCCCCACAGGCAACGAGTTCACCGGGAAACTCGCGTGGGTGCGACTCGATCTCGGCGACGACGATCACTCGCACCTCGCCGACCCGAATCACCTCATGCAGATTGCGATGACGCGACAGTAAATCCGCTGCCGTTCGGGCTGGTGGGGCGGGATCGTCGCAGTGCGAGGATCAGCACCACCACCTGCCCGAACGGCACGATTGCGAGCCATCCCCACCAGCCGGAAAGCCCGGAATCGTGGAGGCGGCGAACTAATACCGTGATGCCCGGAAGCAGCGTCAGCACGATCCACACCGCGGAAAGCCAGGCACAGACATCACCTGCCAGGGTATGAACCCCCGGCTCGGTAACGATCTCAAAGAGACTGACGTCTGCAAAAATCGCGGAACCGAAGGGCCCAACCCTGAGCGGCCTGCCTACCGAGGCGCCGCTGAGCAGCGGGATCACAACCCACAGCAGCAGAAGCACCAGCACGTTTGTGCCCATCCACCACCAGTACTCCGAACGACTCGCCCTCCCGCGAAGCCGGTACGCATTCTCGAAGAAGGCTCCCATAGCGCGCGACCAGGAGTGCCGCGTGGAGAGGGCAGCTTTACGAATGAAGGCGACGTTGCTCATGTGGAGATTCTAGAGCCCCATGAGTAACGTCGCCTTTCTCGGGAAGCCTAGTGAAACGCTCCAAGCCTGCTGGAGACCCGGCGACGGTGCGACAGCGCCCACCCACCGAGGATCAGCAGAATCGCGATCGACACGAGCCCCGCGGGGAGCATCGCACCCGTGACAGCGAGTCCGCCTCCCTTCGCCGGTGGAACCAGTGGCGGAGTGGGATCCGTCACGGTAACTTTTGCCGCGTCGGAGGCGCGAAGCTGCACGTCTCCGACCGCAACTCCAGAGGCGACAGCCGTATTGGTGAAGCCCTCCTGGGTCTTCTCCTGGGTGAGCACCTTGGTGACGCTCTCGCCCGCGGGCAGCGTGCCAACATCGATGGTTTGGTTGAGCTTCTTGTCTTCAACAGTGACGTCTCGCAGGGGCGCGTTGCCCGTATTACTCACGGTGATCCGCCAGTAACTCTTGGCTCCGCGCGTAACCTCGACCGCATCCGTCCACGGCCCAGCCGCGGCAGCGCTCACCTGCTTGACAACGGTCAAACCGTTCACCGCTCCGAAATACCACGAGTCGTCGGCCCCAACGAGCTGGACGCCCTCTTCCGAGGGGTCCTGCGCCGAGGCGGTAACGGTGTTGTGGTACTGCCCGACCACAGCCGTTCCCTGCTGGCTCAGGGTGGCGGTCTCGCCCACCGCGAGTGTCGCAAGGGTGGTGTTGAACACCTCGTTGCCCGCAGAATCGACGTCACGCACGAGCACGTTGGTGAGAGGCAATTCACCGGTGTTCGTGACGCTATAGCCCCACTCGACGGCCGAGCCAGGCGTCAGGGCAAGACCCGGGGCACTGTCGACATCTTCACCGTTGGTGGTTTTGGTCACGACGAGACCGGTGTCGCCAGCCAAGTACCAGGACCGGTCCGTCTCGGGAGCGGGCTGAGCTGGCAGCACGGTGCCATCCAGTTCAACCGCCGTGGCCGTTGCCGTTGCCGTGTTGGAGTACTGCCCAACAACGGCGGTGCCAGTTTCCGTGAAGGTGCGGGTTTCCCCGGGAAGCAGCTGACCCGTCTCCGAAGAAGTCGGCGTGAGCGTTCCGGTACCGCCGAGGCCGTCAACGTAGTCGTCTTGCACGGCGATGTCGTCGAGGGGCGTATCGCCCGTATTGGTGACCTCGTAGCTCCACGTCACGGGCGATCCTGTCGCGACTCTCGCACCCGGGGCCGCGCTGTACGAAACACCGTTCGTCTTTTTCACGAGGGTGAACGACGGGGTCGGTCCGATCGAAACGCGCGCATCGTTGGACTCGAAAGCCACGGGGCTACCGCCGTAGGTGCCAGTTGCAGACACGTCGTTGGCGGCGGTCTCACCAAAGCTAAATCCGCCCAGATTGTCAGTGGGCACAACCAGCGTGAAGCCACTGCCACTCGTCATGGTTGGCACGATGACCCTAAACGCTTTTGCGCTGGTCGGATTGGTGGTCCAGGTGCCGTTTGTTGCGCTGGTCGCGTCGAGCGAGTACTCGACCGTGGCGCCAACGGGCGCTCCAGTCACCGGCCCCGAGAGTGCGGTGTCGAAATCATCGCCGGTTGCAATGCTCGGCAGCCGGTCAAAGAACGCCACGTTTGAAACGGGGTTGGGAAGCACGTCGCTCACGAACACCTGCCAGAAGGACTCCGCACCCACCACCGAGTTCAGTCCCCACGGCCCGATAGCGGAGGGCCCAGACAGCTTGGAGAGCAGAATGCCACCGGCGGTGTTGACCGTGGAAATGCCGCTGGCAACGGCAACCGAGGAGCGTGCGGGGTCAAAGTCGTGCACGTCTGGACCGAAGAAGGTGTCAGTGCCGATCATCGGAACCGTCACAGCGCCCGTTCCACCGTCCGATGCGGACAGGAACCGGGGATCCCGAACTGTCGCAAACGACGAGGTTGACACGGTTGGGGCGTCTGGATCGTAGGCCTGGGCAAGCGCAAGCACGGGAATGTTGTAGCGCCAACCACTGTTCTCAACGTACCGGTTGCTCACGGCCCCGGGTGCACGCATCGGCGGGAGCGCATCGAACGTGATGCGCACGACCTGCTGACTGCAGCCGTTCGTGTCGGTCACGCGCCCGGTGGCGTCGACGGTGGCGCCGGAACCGATCTGTGGCACCGGTGGCACGCCGATCGTTGTGCCAGCGGTCGTGATCGGCTGGGACTCGTTGTAGAAGATGCCGCAGGGCAGCACAACTGAGAGCGCCGAGTCGGCGTAGATCTCCGAGGGATTTTGGTTCACGATGCCCGCGGTGATCGTTGAGTTTGAGCCCACGGAAATTGAACTCGGTGTGGTGACATTGGTCGTCACGTAGACCGAGTCGAGGGGGGTGAAGCTGCTCGACGCCTGATTCGACAAACCGTCTGCGTCGACCGACACGGTGTTGGTCTGCGGTCCCGGCGACGCCGCAGCTGGCGCGTCAATGGGCTGGATCCCTGCGGCCACATCGCGGAACACCGGCTGGAATCCCATGCGCATGCGCACCTCGGACCCGACTGGAACGGTCTCGGCACCCGGTGCAACGGTGACTCGCCAACCGGTGAGCGTCTGCCCCAGGGGCAAGTTAAGTACGTCCTGGGCCGGGCTCGCCTGCCACCCCGCTGAACCGGTGTTTTGAACGGCGAGGATCAACACGCTGTCGGTCCGGCCCGTTGCCGCTACGTAGTTGGTGAATTCGTTCCAGGTGGAGCTTCCGTTGGTCTGATATTCAAGCCGATAGGGCAGATTGAGTGAGGCCAGGCTCGTCGAGAAGGTCAGGTACAACTGCGTGATGTCGGTGTGACTAAACCAGGAAGCGTTCGGCGATCCTGTCGCACCAGAATCGGTGAGCACCAGATCGTCGGCGTTGGGAGTGCCCGGAGGGCCCGTATACGAGCCGATCGTCTGGGTGTAGTGGATGATGCCACCCGCCGAGGTAAGACCCGAGTCTCCCTTTGCGGCCCCGGTCGCCTCACCCGAGGTCTCCCCAAATGCGGGCCCCTGTGTTGAGGCCGGGGCACCCGTGTGCGTTGCGCCGTTAACGTCTGCCGTTTCTAGAGTCGCCGTGTTTACCGGAGGGCGTGCGCCGGTCTCCCACCCCGGAACGGTATCGGGGTAAAAGACCGTCAGCCAGATCTGCTGCGACGACGGGTCAATGGGGTTCGTGTCGGGGCCGTATGCACCGGAGCGCGTCCACGTCGCGTTAGGCCAGGCCGAAGTGTCCCAGGTGCCACCGTTGAACGCTGCGGAGGAGGCAACCAGCTGCGCGCCCGCCGGGAAAGTGTCCGTAATCTGCTGCATCCAGCTTGTGAAAGTGGTGCCGTCAGTCGGGTGAGAGCTGTAGACGTTGAAGCGGTAGGTCACCGTTCGGTTGTCGCCCCCGGCGACCACGTCGTAGCCCTTGCCTGCGACGTAATCGTTGTCACCCGTCAGGGTCGTGGTGACCGTGTTCGAGGTGACCGGCCCGCTCGGTCCGCCCGTGCCAGACATTGTCGCGGTGAGCTGCTTGCCCTCGAACGCGTTCTGGCGGTCGTTTTGGGTCACGGTGAACACGATTGAAAAGACCGATTGGATCGTGTCCCGCAGCGTGAGCGTGAGCAGTCTGGTGCCGGGATCGTAGGTGTAGCTCTGCACGGGAGAAGACGGGTCGGTGGGCACCGAGTCAAAAGCGACACCCGCTGGCAGTGTGCTCGTGAGCACGACCCCTGTTGCGGGGTTCTCGCTGTTGACTCCCTCAAACTCGAGGGTGGCGGTGTAGTTGAAGTTCTGCCCCACCCCGACCGTCGCGGGCGCCGAAAGCGTGATCTCGAAGTCTCCCACGGCCGCCTGGGCTGCGAGCGGAGCAGCGGTCGTGCCGAACGCGGCGAGGAGCACAACGAGTACACACACCAGCAAAGACCGCGTGTTGCGCCGCACCCCGCCCCACTTTGTTGGTCCCGAAACAGCGAAGTTTTGCAGCATTGGCTTTCCCCTTAGACAAACTAAGCACAGGTGTGCAGAAGTACTGCGCTCCCCAACGCAAAGTGAGATTAATTATATGCACCTCTTGCACTGTGTGTATATGCATTTCTCAAGAGATAACGCCCCTTTGCTTTGGGGTCAATGCTGCGTCAAATCTTCAGCGAGCATCACGATGATGCCGCTCGGCCCACGCACGTAACTGAGCTTGTAGACGTTCTCGTAGTTGGCGACACCGCGAAGCGGGTAGCAGTCGTGCCTCGCCGCGATTCGAAGGGCTTCGTCTATGTCGTCGACCGAAAACGCAACGCGGTGCATGCCGATCTCGTTCGGGAGTGTGTCTTGTGTCTCAATCGCGTCCGGGTGGATGTACTCAAACAGCTCGAGGCGACCGTTACCGTCCGGGGTTTGCAGCATCGCGATCTTCGCGTGGTTTCCGTCGAGGCCCACTGCAGTGTCTGCCCACTCACCGCTTACGGTGTCGCGACCAATCACGGTGAGACCGAGGTCGGTGAAAAACGCGACTGCCGCTTCGATGTCGCGAACAGCGATTCCGACGTTCTCTAGTTTGATAGCCATGATCTCAAGCGGCTACGCGATCGGTGTTCGGGTCCGGTGATCCTCCCGTAGCCACCGACTCAGGAATCTCGCCGGGTTTGAACTTCGGCAGCCGACTCGCCGGCACGATCGCAATGACGCTAATGCCCGACAGGATCAGCAGACCGAGCTTAAGGGCCCTGAGCCTCGCCTCTTCGTTGACGGCCACGGCGGCATCAACCTCGGCGGGGGTTGCGTCCGTCTGCTCGAGCATGTCTTTCAACTGAGGGTTGCTGACGAAGTTCGTGCGGTCAAGATCCACCTGCGAAACAAGTTGCGGCGACAGCTCGGGGTGATCGATCAGCGATGAGGCGATGTTGAGGCTCAAAATACCAACCAGCAGTGCACCTGCAACGGCGGTGCCCACAGCGGAGGCGAGGTTCTGGGTCGTGCCGCGCACCGAGCCGACGTCACCCGCGAGTTCCTTCGGCGATGCGGTCACGAGAACGTTAAACACCAGCGTGACAAGCGCGCCCTGCCCAACACCAAAGACGAAGAGTCCCAGAATCGTAGGCAGTGTCTCCCAGTTGTTGGTGACAACAAACGCCAACCAGATCAGCGCGATCGTCGTCAACGAGAAGGAGAACATTCCGATGGTTCGCGGCGAGAAGCGGCGATAGAACCGCACGACCAACATCGCTGTGAAGAACACCGTGAGGTTGAACGGCAGCATTGCCAGCGACGTGTCGAACGGCGTGCGCCCCTGCACAATCTGAATGTAGAGCGGGATCGTGAAGTTGAGCGCCGCTTCAAGCGCGACGACGATGAACATCGCGTAGACGGCCGCGCGCTCGCGAGACGACTTGAAAACAGAGAGGCTCACGAGAGGCGTTTTGCCGGCCCTGGTGCGCCGCCTCGTCCAGAGGAAAAAGAGCTGAACCAGCACCAGCCCGACGAGAATCAGCACCGGCGCTGGCGAGAGTCCCAGAATCTCGAACGGCGCATCGGGTCGGGCGACCAGCAGGCCCCAGTTGTTGAGGTTGTTGACGCCGAGCGTCAGGGAAACGATGCCGAGGCCGATGAGCACGGCAGCCACCAGGTCGATCTTGACCGCGGAGTTGCCCGGTGCGCTGCGCAGCTTGAAGCTCAGAATGAATACGGCGACGGCAAGAATCAGCACGACGATAAACACCTGCCGCCACCCAACGAGCGTCGCCAGGGTGCCACCGATCAGAAACGCGCTGACGCCAGCAACAGCTCTCGCTGAGCCGAGTGAACCGATAGCCGTTGCCTGCTGATCGCCCCGATAGTTCTCGGCGATGAGCGCGACAAGTGAGGGAACGATGATCGCGGCAGAAGCGCCGGCGAGCGCCTGGGCGAGAATCACGAACCCCACGGACTGCGCGACGATCATCAGGACCGCCGAGACTGCAAACAGGGCAACAACAATGCGGAACACAATGACCCAGCCAACACGCTGCCCGATCTTTGCGCCCACCATCACGAGCGCCGCAACGACAAGACCGTAGGTGACAATCGCGGTGCTCACGTCGGTGGGCGGAACACCGAAGGTGTCCACCATCCCGCCGAGAGACACCGGCAGGGCCGACACATTGTACGACATAAGGATCTGGGCCAGAAACAGCCCGATCATTGGCACCCAGGATGCCCGAGGCGCCTCTGCCTGCGCGGAGTTGATGTTGCTCACGATGTGCTCCTATCAGCGGGGGTTTGCGGATGGGACGCGAAGAGGTTGAGCCCCAGCGCTCCAGAAAGAAAGTGTGCGGCGCGTTGTCCACGCACCGAGTTGCCCGCGGGGTCGAGCCGCGGAGCGTAAGACCCGAGGGCCCCCTTGCCCGGTGAGATCGTCACGAGCCCGCCCGAGACACCGCTCTTACCCGGCATGCCGATCTCGTAGAGCCAATCACCCGACCGCTCGTAGAGCCCAGCCGCGGCGAGCGCAGCCAGGGTGTCCCGGCAGACCGAAGCGTCAACGACTTTCTCACCGGTGAGCGGATTCACACCGCCGTCGGCCAGCGTCGCCCCCATAACCGCAAGGTCTTCAGCGGTCACGTTCACCGAACACTGCCGGGTATATACGTCCACGGTCGAGTCTGGGTCGGCGCCGAACGCGCCGTAACTGTGCAGCAGCCCCGCGATCGCTCGGTTTCGGCCGTTGCTTGCCGACTCTGAGCGGTACACCTCGTCGTCGATGACGAGTTCACGGCCCGCAAAACGCGAGAGCCCGTCGAGAATGAACTCCCAGCGCGATTCAACATCGCCGCCCGGCGCGAAACTTGTCGCGGCAATCGCCCCGGCGTTCACCATGGCGTTCATCGGGCTACCGTGGTTCAGTTCAATCGCCATGACGGAGTTGAATGGCAGCCCAGTGTTGTTGACGCCAATATTTCGGCGAACCGTGTCGTGCCCGAGCAGCTGATCGATCAGGGCGAACACAAACGCCTTAGAGATTGACTGTATTGAGAACTCGACCTGCGCGTCTCCGCTCGAGAAGACTCCCCCGTCTACACCAGCCAAACTCAGTCCGAAGAGATCAGGATCCGCGCCCGCGAGAGCGGGGATGTAATCGGCAACTTCGCCGCTCACATCATCGTTGTAGCGCTCGTGCGCTTCGGCTAAGAGTGAGCGAACCCGCTCACGGTCTGGCAGGGACCCCGTAGAAACCGCCGCAGCCTGAAGCGCGGTCGGCGCACTATCCCCTTCAATATGCAGCGTCTCCACTACCCCTCCCCAGGTGTTCAACACGAGATGAACGTTGTAATCGTAGCGTTCATGATGGGGTTACTGGAAGAGGGAGTATGAATTCCAAAACACTACAAAGAAAAACACCTGAACTCATGGCGCCATGAGTTCAGGTGTTGAGACTGCGGCCAGACCTCAGAAGCCGCAGTCTTCAAACGCACTCGCTACTGAGCGGCGATGTAAACCGGCTGCTCAGTGTTCGGGGCGTACCACATGAACGTTCCCTTGGTGTTTCCAGCATCAACCGCATACAGCATGTCTCCCGTCACCGAGCCATCTGTGACCAGCTCTTCATAGGCCAGCTTGTTCCCGCCCGGAGTTTTTCCGTATGCCGACCAGGATGCCGAGAGTGAGTTGCCTCCTTCAGGCATGTACTGAAGGTTGACCTGAGAGTTATCGCCGACGCCTGCGCCCCGCCAGGTCATTGTCACGTTCATGAGCGCATACTGCTGCCCCTCCGGCAACATTGACAGGTCTCCGCCGTCAGCGACAACAGCGTCATTGATGTTGGGCTGCCACGAGTTGACAGTCACTTCCCAATCACCGTTTCGAACCGGCGTACCAATCGCATACGGGTTCTTTTCGGTACCCTTGTCTGCCTTTTCCTTTGCAGGTTCGGTCATTTTCCCTGGGGCCGCGGTCGTCTTTGGCTTCGAAGTGGCGACAGCTTTGTTGGTGTCTGTTCCGCCTGAAGAACACCCAACCAGCAGCGCAGCAGCGGCAAACACAGCGATCACACTCAGTTTCATTCTCATACGTGTAATACTGCCATTGAATGCGAGGCGACTATAGTCGGCCTCATGAGCGAAGAATCCGAGCGTCGGGCAGCGGAAGCGTTCGAAGCGTCTGGTGTCCCCTTTACCGTGACGCGGCACGGCCAGGTCAGGTCACTTGAGGAAGCGGCTCAAGCCAGAGGCGTAGAGCCTTCGCAGATCATCAAGACCCTCGTGGTGCGGAGAGGCGACGACGACTTTCTGTTTGTGCTGGTTCCCGGCGACCGGCAGATTTCCTGGCCAAAACTACGCGCTTTACTTGGCGTCACACGGCTTTCGATGCCCGATAAAGATGTCGCGCAAGAGGTCACCGGGTATGAACGCGGCACCATTACCCCCTTCGGCTCGCTGCGAGCCTGGCCCGTTATCGCGGATTCGCGTGTGACCGGGGCTGCCGTCTCAATTGGCGCGGGAGCGCACGGTGTTGCCGCGACGCTGGCTGCCAAAGATGTTATTGATGCGCTAGACGCGCAGGTTGCGGATGTGACGGATCCTGCCCCACACGCTTAAGCCAGGGCTCACAGCCGCCCTTACGGTAGCGAGCGTATTATTTAGTTGGCTTTTGTGGAAACATACAGCTGCATTCGCGTGTCTGCCCGGGGAAGGGGCAAGCTTTTTTAGCGGCCGCGAAATTCGTTGAAGAACTCCCGTAATAGAGGGCGGGTTTTCAGATCCTTTAATGCTGAGATGCGTCACAGCTCGGTGTATTGGGCACCGAAATGCTGCTGTGCGCGCGCCATTATTGGAATAATAGTAGGGACCGCATTGCTAACGAAAAATAGCTTCATGCCCAGACGGGGATCCGGTAGACGCCGCAACTTTGGGTCAATGATCGCGATGGCACTGAGCACAGGACTCATTGCCTCTGTACTGACCGCAACGCCTTTTATTCAGGAGGCGGCAAACGCTGACCCCACCCCGGTCACGGCGGTTCAGCCGGGCCAGGTATCCGAGGGTGTGCACGGCACTATCTGGATCGACCTCAACGGGAACGGTGCACAGGACGGCAATGTTCTGGGATCGACCGAGTCCTTTGGTGACCCGAACGTTGCCGCGGCCGGCCTCGAGTCTGCGGGCCGCTCCGGCGTCACAATCGAGCTCCTCGACTCAAGCGGCAAGTCTGTAGCCAGCACCACGACTGACAATGACGGACAGTACCTGTTTAAGGGCATCGCAGACGGTGCGTACACCGTTCGCGCCGTTGCGCCGTCGCAGAACTATCGCTGGATCATGCCGACCACTCCCCACTCCGACCTGGTCGGTCAGGCGGAAGCTCCCCCCACCCTGCACACGGCGATCGCTCCCGTAACGGTCACGGGCGGATCTTCCGTCGCCGTCAACGGCGGCCTGCGCCCTGTTCCCCAGTTGTCCCTGGGACTTGCGAGCACCGACACGAGCCTGCCCAACGGCGGCGGGATCGTCACCGGAACTGACACGCTTCCCGATGTCAACGGCGTCTGCCCGACGGCCGAGCCGGGCAACGACTGCTCGCTCTACGACAACCGCGTGGCAACCAACGACCTCACGAGCATCGCCTACACCGTGGCGGCCACAAACCTCCAGAAGGGCGTTGACGACAAGCTGCTGCCCGTTGGTGACGTGATCCTCGAGGTTCTCCTCAAGGCAACCGACGGTGCCAAGGTCAACTTTCAGGTGACCGGAGCCGCGCAGGTTCCCACCCTCTGCCGCATCGACCGTTCGGTCATGTCAAAGATCATTGTCGAGGCAAACGGCGACCAGCGACTTATCTGTAACGTCGGCCCCATCGACGCGGGCTCGGCTCGCCCCTTCGGCATCAATATTCTGACCACGGGCGAATCCCCCAACGGCTCGTCGTTTGAGACCTCCGCCATCGCATACTCGGCCAGCAACGACGCGCTTCCCAGTAAGCAGTTCGACATCGACCCCATCGAGGTGTCTGCAGCCCCACGGTTCAACCTGGTTAAGCGCCACAACGATGAGGATCCCCAGGGCGGCGTGCAGCTGATCGCAGGCATCTACCCGATCAAGAACCCCGTCACTGGCAAGGTTGAAGACACCCTGCTCGTCACCTACTCGGCCGTTATCGAAGGATACGGCGGCAAGAAGGGACAGCAGTCGATTGGCAGCTCCTTCGAGTTCCGCGACCTGATCGACCCCGAGTTGGCCAAGTACGGCGCAGCTCCGGCCCCGGGATACTGTGGCCCGCTGAACGACACCTACTCCAAGTCGTGGCTCCTGCCCCAGGCGGTTGCAGCGGGTGTTGACCGCGCCGACAACCAGCTTCAGACGAGCGGTTACGCGTGCGATAGCGCAGTCAACGCCTCAGGTTCGTTCGGTGTCAAGGTGACGGGCGCAGACACAACGCTCGCCTCCGTACCGACCACTTCCATGGACCGCACCAACTCGATGGGTGCTCACGCACTCGCGAGCGTTGGTCGCGTTACCGTTGCCTACCCACTGTCAGCCCTCATGAAGGCGAACAAGGCAAACAACCCCGCTCTCGTCGGCTGGAAAGACGGCGATCCCCTGGTCAACGGCGTCTACAGCGTCACGAACTGCTACACCGACTTTGAGCCGGTTTCCCCCGGCGGCGTCAAGAACTTCGGTGGCGGCAACGAGCCCGGCTGGGATGGCTCGAAGGCCAGCGGCGATAACTGCGTCACCCACAATCTCGATGTCCGCGCAAGCGGCGCCCTCGTAAAGGCCTACGGAAAGATCCCCGCCTCGGGTGATCCCCTCACGGTTCACGCCAACGGTGCACCGAGCCCCGACTTCAAGAACACCGAAGAAATCATCCCCACCGGCCTCTCGGGCTGGTTGCTGGGTGACGGCCTGACGACCGGTGACGAGGGAATGTTCACCTACATCAGTGCGAACAACACCACCGGCACGGTTCCTGTTGCCAACGCCCAGGTCTGTGACGTCTGGGACAACTCGGTGCAGACGCTGACTCCCTTCTCGGGTGGCCCGTCAAAGGGACTCCTCGCGTCGCTGTCTCTCGCGACTCCCGGTGGCGCGGCAACCAAGCACGCATTTGACCCGGCTTCGGAGGGCATCACCGTTGAATACGGCAAGCTCACCAAGGGTGGCTCGTGGAACAACCCGCTCATGCTGGCCTACAACTCCGAGACGGGACGCTACACGGGTGACTGGACTGCCCAGCGACTCGCAGCGCAGGACTGTGGAACCGCAGCGGCTGCGCGCGGAGACATGGTCTTCAGCACCAATCCTGTTGCCGACGGCTGGAACCTGGCCGACGTTGCCATGATCCGCGTGACGCCAAAGAACAACCAGCTCGACGCGGGCGTTTCGCTCATGATGCGCGCGCGACTCGACACCCGTGTGAACTTCTACGGCGGACCCAACGACGGTGAGGCAATCAAGTCGGGTGTGATCCTGGCCAACTTCACCGGCAGCCGCGCCAACGGCGGGTACAAGAACCCGTCACCGTACGATCCCAACACTCACACCGGCGCTAGCGCCCGAGGTGACCGTCTCGCGTTCCAGGACGTCGCACTCGGTATCAAGAAGACCGCCAACCAAGACGCGTCAGGTGACGACAAGCTCAACACGACAAACGCCGGTGACAAGTTCACCTGGACGCTGTCGCCCTACGTGTCGTCAAACGTTCCGTCAGCGAAGGCTCGCGACCTCAAGGTCGTTGACACGCTTCCCGCGTCGCTCAAGTACGAGCCCGACTGCACCGTGACCCCAGAAGGAGTCAGCGGACCGATCCTCGGCACCAGCAGCAAGGGTCTAACAACCCTGACCTGGACCTACGGCGACAGGCCCGCGAGCGATACGCTGCCTTCAATCGACGTTTGTACCTCCGGCTCAAAGTTCGTAGCCTCGGGTTCAACGCTCGTCAACACTGCCGATGTGACCGCCGACAACGTGATCTACAAGAAGCAGTTCCACCAGGCAACCCGCGGTGTCATCATGTACGCCCCTGAGGGCCTACAGGTTGAGATGGATGTTGATCAGCGCATCAACGTCACCGATCAGACTCAGAAGTGGTCCCTGAACTGGGGCAACACGGCCTCGGGCGCAAAGATCATGCCCACTGACAGCATCTTCGTGTTCCCCAAGACCGGTGACAACAAAGCCGGTTACGAGTCATCGCGCCACACCTACGGCTCGGACTACGCCGGAACGCTGAAGCTGACAGACTTCCCCGCCAAGCCCGTTGCAACGGGCAGCATGACGGGTGAACTCGCAGGTGACTGGTACTACACCTCTGCCGCGTCAGACACCGTTTCTGATCTGGCCAACGACCCGTCGAACAAGCTCGCAGGCGGAAGCACCGTCTGGTGCAAGCAGGCTGACTTTGGATCGGCAGGGTGCCCGGCAGACATCGGTGATGTCACCGCCATCCGGTTCATTCAGGCAGACAGCCTCGAAGCGCAGACCCTCGTCTCCGCCACCGTGTCGCTCACCGCACACGGCAACGCGGCCGCCAACCTGTACGTTGGTATGTTCGCGGTCTGGTCGGAAACCTACGCAACGCAGCCCGTCGTTTCAAACGAGCCGTACACGCAGGTGCTGGGCTTCAGCATCGGTGACCTGATCTGGCAGGACAACGATGAAGACGGCGTGTTCAACCCCGCGGTCGACACCGGCGCTCCGGCCGGGGTAAAGGTCGAGGTTGTTCGGGTGAGTGGCGGAGTCGAGACGGTTGTACAGACCGTGACGACAAATGCCAACGGCCGCTGGGTCGCAAACAAGCTCGATATTGGCGACTACTACGTTCGCGTTCCGGCAGACCAGTTTGCCAAGGGTGGGCCCCTGTATGGATTCCACGCTTCGCCTCACGGTGTGCAGTCGGACCCGAACACGAACTTTAACGAGGACATCGACAATAACAACGAAGAGATGCCCGACGGTGGTCTTCGCAGCGCGGGCCTCCTCACCCTCTCGGCAGATATTGACCCGCCGAACGTGACGGGCAACGGACCGCTCGGCGACGACGTCGCCGGCATGATCGACAACCCGCTTCTCGGCGACGACTTCACCAACCTCACCCTTGACCTTGCAGTTGAGGCAACCGGTGGAATTGTGATCACCAAGCAGCTCGAGGGTGTTGGTGTTGACCCGTTCGCCTACGGCAACGAGCTCAAGTTCGCCCTTGACTGCCAGGTTCGTGGAACGGCCGTGCCGGTTGACGATGTCGAGCTGACGGTTCCGCAGGGCGCCACAAGCGTCACTTCAGAACCGATCACCGACCTTCCTCTCGGTACCGTCTGCAAGATCACCGAAAAGGTAAAGGGCAAGGCCGACAAGACGGCCGATCCCACAACCGTGACGGTGGTTAAGAAAGCAGCAGAAGGCGCTATTCCCGAGAACACCGTGGTGGCCTCGCTAACCAACTACTACTCGGCGGGCGCGCTTAGCCTCACTAAGAAGGGTGCTGGCCCGGAAAAGGCTCTCGACCAGGTCAAGGATGAGGTCTTCTCAGTGCTCATCACCTGCCAGGTGCCCGAGACCCTTGAGAACGGCGAGAGTGTTATTTCGACGCTCTACTCAGGAACCGTCAAGATCAAAGTTGGCCAGAAGAAGAACATGGTCGATGAAAACGGTGGCCCACGCAAGCTACCCCTCGGCACTCACTGCTTCGCGGCGGAAACCGATGCGGGAAGCGCTGTGAAGCACACGGTCGATTTCGGTTCTTACGACCAGGCCGTTGTTGTGACAGAAGGATCGCCTTCGTCACTGCAAGAGCTGAGCATCACGGCCGTGAACACCTTCAAGGTGCAGGCTGACAAGCCCACTCCCCCGAAAACCAACCCGGTGAAGCCCGGCGGCACAAACCCGTCGACGAATCCTGGCGATCCGACGGGTGGAGATTCTGCGAATGCGGGATCGGGCAGCCTTGCAGTCACGGGTGGCAGCATCACGCTGCTCGCTGTTCTCAGCTTCGCGCTGGTCATCATGGGTCTGGTTCTTGGTGCAAGACGTAGAAGCAAACGTAGTTAGGTAAGTAGCTCATGGGGGGCAACATGGAAAGCGCACAACAAGGGAGTGTCGAAGAACGCAGGGCGGCAACAGATGCTGTGCTGTGTGATCGTGTGCGGCACGGTGATGGGTTCGCCTTCACCGAGCTGTACACCAGGCACTACGAGGGTGGCATCAAGTATGCCGTTCGACTGGTGCGTGACCGACAGGACGCTGAGGATCTTCTGAGCGAAGCTTTCGCACGAACGCTAGACGTGCTGAAGCGAGGCAAGGGCCCTACCGAGTCCTTCCGTGCCTACCTGAATATGGTACTTCGGAACCTGCACATTAAGGCCGCCGATGCGAACACTGTTGCCCTCCCTGATGACGCTGATAACTATCTCTCCCAGCTACAAGAGCCCGACAGCAATGAGAAAATGGGTGAGCGCGAGCTCATCTACGTTGCCTTCACAAGCCTCCCCGAGCGGTGGCAAAGTGTGCTGTGGTCCTTGGAGGTCGAGGGACTTGACCTCTCAGAGGTCGGAGAACAAATTGGTATGAGGCCGAACGCGGTCGCGCAGCTGGCGCTGCGCGCCCGCGACGGCCTCAAAATCGCTTACCTCACGCTCCACACCGAGCAGGCGCCCGCCGGTGACTGCAAGGCAATGTCTGAAAAGCTCGCCCGTTACGTGCGGGGCCAGGCAGGCAAACGAGACAGTGTTGCGGTTCGTAAGCACCTTGAAACGTGCGCAGACTGCCGCCAGTCCGTGAAGTGGATGAGCGACGTCGGGCATCAGATGCGATCGGTTGTCGCCCCCATTATCTTGGGCGGCTCGGGGATCGGCCTCGCCTCCTGGAGTTTGGGCTCTTCAGGCAGCGCGGCGTCTGCCGCCGTCCTCGCTCCCGCCGCAATCGGAATCTCAGGCGGCGCAAAACTGGCGATTGTTGGAGCAAGCGCGTTGGTTGCCGCTGGAGCGATCTTCGGGGGCATCGCCCTCATGGCAAAACCAGAAGCCACTCCGCAGCCAAGCGCAACGAGCATTGAACCTTCACGCGTGGTTACAGAATCAGCGCCCACAGAGAAGCCTGTGACAGAACCACCCGCTGTTGAAGCGCCGGCAGAGGTGGCCCCTGAGCCAGCTCCCGAACCCGCACCCGAGGTTGTTCCTGAGGTCGTTCCGCCGGTGGATACACCGAATCCCCCGGAGACCCCGAACGATACAAACACCCCTAACGCGACTGATACGACAGACACGTCGAACTCGAACGGTAATCCGGCACCGACCACGCCAGAGGACGACACCACCCCTGGTTGGGAGCTCGCAGAATAGCGGCTACGTCGTTGTCCTCATGTTGCGCGCTGCTCTCGCGCTAGGGCGGTCAGTGCCGCCCCAATAAGCGAGAGCAGCGCTGCGGCAGCAAACACGAGCCAGAATCCCCCGACCAGCGCGACAAGCCCCGCCCCGATAATCGGGCCGAGCAATTGCCCGAGCGCTGCAATCACGTTGACGACACCAAGATCACGGGCGTTATTCTGCCCGCTCGGCAACAGGTCGGTGGCGAAAGCCAGGCCCACGGTCATAAACGCACCGTATCCGACTCCCATGAGGGCTGCGGCCACCAGCGTCATCGTAAACGTAGGTGAAACGGTGATCAGGATCCCCGAAACCGCCTGCACCAAGGCCGCCAAGATTGTGAGCGACCGTCGACGCTGCAGGCGGTCTGAAACCAGCCCCGCAACCACCGAGGCACCCACAACAAACACGGTGTAGACGACAATGATGAGCAGCAGGTTGTCTTCGGCTTCGGCGCGATGCTGGCCGATGCCGTACATGAGGAAAAACAAAAAGAGCGCCGTTCCGAGAGCGTTCCCGATGTTGACCGTCAGACGCCCGCTCAGCATCCACATGAAGTCTCTATCTTGCAGGAACGCGAAGCGTGGCTCGTTATGTTGCCGTGTTGCCGCGCCGCCTAGCGCTTTGTTGACTGGATCAGGCAGCAGGAGGCTCGCCGCTGTGCCCAACACGGCCATCGCGATCGCGAGCACCAGGTAGCCCTCGAAAACACCGAGTCCCAGCAGCACAACAGTCCCAACACCAACCACAATACCTACGGCCTGCGCACTGGACGCGGATGAAGATGCGGCTCCCCACTGCTGGGGTGGCAGCTGATCCGCAATCATTGCGGTGAAGGCGGCCGAGGCGATCGCGATCCCGACCGACACGCCAACCCAGGAAGCGCCGATCGCGAGAGGCCCCTCACTCCAGCCCGTCAGCAGCAGGCAAACAGACGTGATCCACACTCCGGCGAGGGCGAAGGGCCGCCTGCGTCGCTGTGATCCGTTTCGTCGGTCAGAGAGCGCCCCCGCTATTGGCCCGGCGACGACTCCGGCGAGACCACCAACCCCGAGCACAAGGCCCGATGAAACCACTCCCGACACCCAGCCGGTGCCGCTGTCGGGGGTATCAAGTTGCAGCGGCAGCAACAGCTGCAGCGGGGTGAGCTGCGCGGTCCAGATGACGAGCCAGGCAACGCTGAACAGGGTGAACCAGCTCGCGCCTACTTTTGTGAGTGGAACGGTGGCTGATAGCGGTGTCGTGCTCATTGAAGACTCGAAACCGGATGTGATGAGATTCCCTGTGGCATGAGATTTCTCCCCTCTGCCCACGCGCAACGCTGCATGTGAGATGGGGGAAGCTTAGCGCTAGTTGGAGTATCTACGCATCAAATTCGGGCGCAGTGGCAACAATATGCGGAGGGACGCTGGCCTTCACTGCATAGTTACGCAAAAGCCATCGTGTCTGAATCGTGTCTACGGGGATCTGAGGCATTCAGCGGAACCAGCAAAGCCCCGGAACTCCGTTGATATTTCAACGATGTTCCGAGGCATTTTGTCGAGCTGACAGGATTTGAACATACGACCCCTTTGAGAGGATCCGATTGTTCTCCGGTCTCCGCCGATCGTCTCGGGAACTCTCGAATTCCTAGTGTTTACAGGGAATCGGGCGGTTCGCTTAATACGGTTGATGGCGGTTCTTGGAGGGTGATTTAGGTGAATTCCTGATGGGTCAAGCGCACGACCCGAACCAAGAACAATGTAGTACTCGTTGCCCGTGGCGCCTGACCGTAGATCGGGCGAGAAACCGAATTTTTCCGCGTTTCTCGTGACAACGACACTACCGAGAGCCATCAGGTGATGCCGGACAACCTGCAATTTTCTGGTCAGGAATCTGGTCACCAGTTCTCGACATTGTCGAGCCACCGGATGGGGACGCTTCTAGGTCTCTCGCGGCCTGCGCAAAGGCCTCGCCGACTTAATCAAGTGCAGCAAGGAACTGCGACGTCGTGAGTACCTCGTATGGACGCGAGACCCAGTAGCCGGCTGGCGTCAGATGGCGAGTAACGAAGCGTGTTTTAAGCACGTGGGCACCGTGATCCGGCAATGGCTCCAGGCAGAGTTTCCTCGCTATGTCTTCAACGTAGGGCTTCAACTCTGCCTCCTTGCGCGCGAGCTGAGTGGCATAGCAAGGCTTGACCCGACCTTTGTTCTCCGAGTCGCCGTAGAAGGTCCGCAGCTGGCGCGCTGTCTCCGCAAAGCCGTAAACTGATGCGGGGTCTTTCGCTTCGATCAGCCAGATGTTCGGATCACCGTTACGCCCGCAAACAAGGTCCACTTCTGTCGTCAGTTCCGGGACACCCAGACGAGCGTGATCGCCAGGCTTCACGCGCGCGATGGTCTTGAACCCAACTCCTTGAAGCTGCCGCTCAAGTGTTCGCTCGAACGCCTTGTTCCTACCTGATCGTCTCTCAGCAAGAGCCTTGGACACCTTGTCAGGCACCTCACCCGTCCAAGGTAGAACGCCTTGCGTCAGGTAGTTGTCGTAAACGCTCAGGGTTGTCAGAAGATACTGCGGCGCGATCAGGATGGTGCCATCCGGACGTCTTACAAGAGGTCGGACGAGTAGACGATGCCTGCGGGTCCGTGTTTGCCACGGCTCCCAACTACTGGATCGGAGGATGTCCGAGGACACCGTGAGTATTTGAAATGCGTGCCGGAGACGCGACCGCTGTTCTTCATCGGGATCACCGGCTGCTTCAAAGACCCAACTGAGAGCTTTGTCCTCCGAAGTAATTGCTATGCTTCTACCGTCGTTGAAAGAATCCCACTGAGCGAGCGCCATCAAGACCACGAAGAGATCGGAAGTGTACGCTCCGAAGGCTTCCAGCATCGCGGGGTCAACGGCATCCTCAAGTCTTCCTGCGCCTACCTCGTCGTCATCGAGTACCGGGCCGAGGCGGATAGTGGCTGCCGCCGTGTTGAGAGATCCCCCATCCATCACCCATGAATCACCAGTCACGTGCTCGTCGTCTTTGAATGTGAGTTCGTATGCAGAGCTGACCTCAATGATCGCAGGAGCAACCCGGTGATACAATCGCTCGCTCAACGTCGTCATTGTGCGGTATGCATCTGCGGCGGCTAGGAGCGCACTCCAGCTCTGAGACGTGACAGGCTGTTGCCCATCAATATCCGCGTCCAGTCTCAATGCGGCTTCGACGATGATCTCGTTGCACTGCCGTAGTTCGAGCGTTTCGCTTGCGAGCTCGGCCATGCGCGCGACTGGATCCCACTCAGTGCTCAGATTCTCGGCGACGCGGGTCAGGTTTCCTTGTTCTTCCTGTAGGTGGTCATAGACCCGATTGAGTTGCTCCATTCCAGTGGCGACGATCAAATCGCGGTTGTGTAATGCGATTCGATCGTTGAGCTGTTCCAGAGCTGCGGGCGCGATATGGGTTCTAACTAGCGCATTAGCTTCGATCTCACGGTACTCGCCGGGTTGTATGCCCGTCGCGTGCAAGCGACGGGCGAAGGATACAGTTGCTGCTGACCGGTCAGACGGGCTCAGCTGCCAAGGCCTCGGCAGATGGTTGAGTTTGGTTCGCGCGGTCTTCGTCTCAAGTATCAGGAATGGTAAGCAGGTGAGCCATTCGCGTCCGATCTCTTGTGCAACGCTCTCACCGACGCCGCCGTGCATGAGAAGCCGTTCGAGGGCGTTGGCTGTGAGCGCATTGGCTGCGAAGGGTTTGCCATCCGCCTTTTGCACGAACTCTTCTAGGCCCAAACTCCAGAGCGCCACGCACGGAGCACCCTCCGTTCGAGTGCGCGGACATGAGAACTCGACCGCTTCATCGCTTAGTTCAACTGTTCGAAGCCAGAGCCGGTATCCGGGAGTTCCGAGGTCTTCGTGGGCGTGTCGCCATGACTCACCGATTGCGTCGAAGGCGAAGATGAGACCTCCACAGACGTCGAACAGGAACCGATACTCCTGGTCGTCGGTCCAGCCCGGGTCGGACCTGACAATTGCGATCGGGGGCGTGATGAGAGGCAGAGACCATCCGATGCGATTGGGGGCGTAGTGGGTTCCCCGTCGATGGTCGTATTCGCTCTCGGGGCTAAGGAACGATACGGACGCGACGTTTCCGGATGAGATTTCGGCCATCTCTGCGTGCCTCAGCGCCGGTAGCCCTGTTCCATGAAGCGCGATCTCTAGGCGCGAGAGATCGACCGCGCGCTCCCACTCGGCTTCTCCAGCATGCGCCTCAAAGTACATGTGTGTTGGGCTGATCCCGCCTTTGAAGAAGGTCTTGTCGTTCATCCTCCATGGTTCCCAGTAGTTGATTGCTTCCCAGCCGAAGCTGGAGGGGAACTCTGGTGAGCTCAAATCGCGGGAAAATCGAAACAGGTCGTCGTCTGCTGTTGCAGTTTCCGCGATCCAGGTGAGGTCTTCCAGTGCAAGGGTCGCCTGCCCATGCGCCTGCGGAGCCACCAGATGGGATGTGCCAGCGACGATGACAAGCGGAACGACGCTTGCACCGGGGAGCAACTTGATGGTGCCGCCGCCCGCGATCTGTACCGAGATGGGGCCGTCCGATGGGTCATGGTCCCGGACGCGGTCTGCCAGCGTTACGCACGCTGGTGACAACGGCCCAGTTCTAGGAAGGTCTTCTGTGAAAAGGATCGACACCGCGATGAAATTGGGACCCTCGACCGGAACAATCCACTGGATTTCATTCCCAGTCAGTGGAGACGTCTCATCGCGTGCTTTGGGGGGTGCCTCGACCAAGGCATTCGAGAACCGCCAGAGTGCGCCGCGGATCGCATCGATGCAGGAAGCCCGGAGTGCTCGCCTGGCATGGTTATCACGTTCAAGGCCATCGACAAGTTCCGTGACCGCGTGAGCAAGCATTCCGGGAACGTAGGTCGGTGGCAACCATCGAAAATGTGGGTCAGTGGTTGAGAGGCGATAACGCAGAGTCCGCCCGAAGGGGCTCGTCAGATTCTCGTGATCGTACTTTACCGAGATCGCCGGCGAGGTCATCCATTCAAGCGCGAGCAGATCCGCTTGGTCGAGTTGGAGCGATTCAAGCGGGTCAGCGGAAACGAGCCTGCCGGCGGCGTCCAGCTCGGCAGCTGGAAGGTCAATTTCGTCGCCGAGTTCGATGTCCGGAGCCGGTTGCCACTCCGGCAACAGAGTATTCAGGCAGTAATCCACGTACCTGAGTGCTACTCGAACAACGTTGGCGATCCCAAACTTGTGCCGCCGCACAAGTCGATCATCGACCGCGTCGGCAAGTCGCAGAGCCCGGGAAAGGTCGGCTATCGGCCTCTCGACCAACCCCGGCACGTAACGCAGCAGTTCGTCACCGACTCGGACAGTAGCGACATTGGTGGGGTCGGTAGAGATGTAGTCCTCGTGCATTACACCAATGCCCTGGGACTCAGCCGCCGCGTCAACCAGCTCCTGTATGTTGGGGAGAAGCTCTCTCGAACTCTCGTTGGTAATGAAGCTCGCACGAAGGCTAGCAGCGAGCGCCACACCTACCGAGGTGGCACGGTGCCGGGCCACCGGCGACGAGGCCGCTGCAAACAACGTGGCCCACAACCGGTCCTGATCGAACCGACCAAAGATTTGCGCGAGTTCATCGCGTGTGGGCACCGAAGGCTTGGCATGAGTGCGTTTGGGTTTTCTCGGCTTGTTCCGCCCCATGCTATTTATCTCCCCACCCATATCGAAGACTTGGCGCGTTGTCGCGCTCGCGTTGCTGCGGCCGAATCAGGCACCCGGACTCCGGACTATCGGGTCCTGCTTCGCCGACCTTCAAAGCCGAGAACCGATAACCAATGAGCGTCCACGGCATTCTGGTAACACTACCGCTGGATATATCAGCCACGGATATCACCCGGAAGCTCCTGCCCCTCAGCTTCTAGAGTGGTGACCAAGGTCGAAACCACCGACGACAGCGCCATTGCTCTCCTTAGGACCTCATTTTTCCAGTCCGGACTCTCGGCGTCGTCTTCGCTGCCGCTGGCGGCGAAACAAACGCGACGGAGAGTCCGCAGCGCACCATCTCCGATCTTCTCCGCCTGCTTGGTCCAGGCCGCGCCATCTTCCACGGCGAGTGCAGCCGCGCGGCCGATCAGCCCATGGACGAGATCGCCGGCGAGTCGATCGACGAGCTGTGCGGCCTTCAGTGTGGTTCTTGTTTCGGTCTCCTCTGGACTTGGCTCGGTGTCAGTGGCGAATGCACCGAAATATGCCCACGGCCTTCGTCCGGGTGTCAGCCTTTCGATTGCCGCTTCCACTTCGTCCACTTCAGCGAGGGGCAAGCGGTCGCCGGGCAGCTGACGACGAAGCGACCAGAGGCGGAGGATTAAGTCGGCGATCTCAGCTTCGGCGGTGTCTCTCGCAGATCCAGTCTTCTGTTCAAGGCTCGTCATGCGCTCCGCAAGATAGTGAGCTATCCAGCGTCCGAGAGTGTCGGTTTGTTCCAGCTCAGCCGCGAGCAGCTTGCCTAGTTCCAACGCGGCCGTTGAAGTCGTTCCATCCAGTTCCTGGTTGGTAGGAGAAGACTCGGAAGTCGTTGTCATGATCGGCGTAACCTCCTTCAGTGTCGTTGTCGGTGACGTCGGCATAATGAGCGCGACGATCTTTGCGCTTCACTTGTACCACTACGATGAGTGCGGAATCGAGTTGTCCCAACATCTGGTCGAGCGCTTCGGTTGTGATCCGGAGCCGGTTGCCTGATGGGCCGTGCCGTTCACGGCCGACGCTAATCTCCGCCCAGGTCTCAGATGCCAAAACGGCCTCTCCGTTCGCGCGCTCCCAGCGGAGGCCACCGTTCCATGAGGTGATGCTGAGAGCCTCCACAATGTCCGCGGAAGGGCGAGACAGCTCGGGCGCGAGTTCGGTGGCTAGGGGATCCAGTCGATCAATGCCGCCTTCAGAATTCGGCGTTGACACCCATCCTCGAAGCTGGAACGGCGGTGAGGAGAACTGGAAATCTTTGTCATCGAGGTCAGCTGAGGGGATTCGGAAGCTCCAATAACCGTCAGCTGTTTGCAGGGCACGCACAAATGCCCCGACGGCCTCCGGGTTGACCAAAGCTGACTCAATGTTGATGCTTAGGGATCGGTCGTATTCGGTGACAGACGCTGATTGCCAGACCGTCACCCATCCGTCCGCAGGCTTGAGGGCGGCCAGGAACTCGGATTCGTGAACTTTGTTACGTTCACGTGGACCGACGGTAGCCAAGGGACCAGGAACTGGGCTTCGCTGATCTGTAATCCATCGCCCGTCGTGGCGCGCGATGTCGAATTCGGCGAGCCATTCAAGGACGTCCAGCCGTTCCGAATCGGGGTCGCGGTACGGCGTAGCGGTCCGCATCAGCCTTCCGGCGATGGTGAGTGCCGCGTGACGTTCTAGGTAGTAGTTGAGGTCCTCAGCTTTAGGTATCTCCCACTTGTATCCATAGGTTTCGCCATCCTGGTATACACCTGCCGTCTGTCTCGGGTCCACTAGACGTTCGCCGTCGACTCGCCACCCCCATTCGTCGAGGATGAGAGCGCTAGCCAGATCGAGCACATCTTGGTGTGTGATGATGAACGCGTCCGTTAGCTTACCGAGTACGTACTCGTCGAAGTCGGAACCGAATCGGTACTCTGCTTGCGGTGCACCTATAATCATTGGGCCGGGGCGGGTAGGGCGACGCCAGCTTTCGAGGACCACGGGTTCTGCCAGCTTGGCCTTCCTGTCGATCCCAACCGAATGACCAGCTGGGGTGGTCAGTCGAGCAACTGATAAGCAGTGCTGTTGAATCGCAGCGTGGTCCGGATAGCGGTCGCTTAGTCCGATCACTGCAGGCATGAGCGCGTCAATGACAGACGGATCGTCGCGTGCTACTCGCTTGACAGCGACCAGGAACCATTCCGCCGCGCTCATATCGTAGAAGAGGAATCGTTCGTCGGCATACCCAGCTGCGTCGCCCCGAATCACTGCTGAGCAGAGCGCAACGATCACGTCATTCGCGCCAAGCTCGATGGCAGTACGCACCGCGTGCGCAGCCTGCCAACGAACTGCAGAACGAGGGTCACCGAGGGCGGTCCAAAGGAAGTTTGCTACAGCGATGTCGATTGGCTCTGCTGGGGCCTGCCTGGTGACTGTCCTGGGACTAATTCCAAGTTCATCCTCGAATGTAGCGAGCGCTTCGCCAAGCACGCGAGCAGCCGTGGAAGGGTCGAGGACCGCTGACGCTCCAGCTGCGAGCATATAGCAGTGATCGGCGTCGGTCAACGCTTCCTCAAGATTCAGGTGATCGAGCGCGCGTTGGAGGAGATCCGTCGTGTGTACCTCCAAGAGGGCGGCCGCCGCAGGCAGGTCAAAACCCATCCAGTTGTGATGAAGTAACTGGGCACCATATCGCTCAACGCAGGTACCAACCGCCCTTTTCAACGAGTCTACGAACGATTGAGCAGTTCGAGGCCGCACGAGGGCCGCGTTCAAGAGTTTTGCGAGCTCATAATCGCTGAGAGCATCAGATTTCAATGCGGCGTCTAGGATTAGGCCCCACTGAAGCATGGGGCGTGTAAAGACCTCTGCGATGAAGAGGCGGTCACTGTATGTACGAGACTCTTGCTGAAGTCGGACCGCCGCGTCCACGCCGCTCACCTGAGTGAGGTCGAGTGCCGCGATCTGCGCCTTGCATTCCTCCAGCTGAGCAGATCGTTCTGCTTCTTCGTCTGATTTGAGGTCAAAGGTTGTGCTCCGAAACTCGTCAGGATCGTTGGCAGGAGGAGGGTCAGGAAGTGAAGGTTGCGCGAACTCGGCATCGATTGAGCGCCCAAGTCGGTTTGCGAGATCGTTTGCGGTAGACAGAGCCTTTGCGTTGAGCCCTCCGGAGGCGACAAGTTCACCGAGCGCGGCGTTTAGATCAAGGTTGGTTGAGAAGGGCGCCAAGACCGTTGTGAGGTCTGGTCGTCCCGCGAACAGGGCCTCATCCCCTTCGACAAGTCCCCTGAACTGCCAGTCAAGCGACCCGAACCGGCGATCCCGCCACTGCCCAAGAACTCGGAAAACGTTGGTGCCTGAGACCAGCGCAAGCGCAGCGACCAGCTGGTGTTGGTTGAATCGATCATAAGTGATCGGTTCGACGGCTTCACCGAGACGAGAGACGCGCGCGGCGAGGGCGATCGCATCAGCGGGGTCGACGCCAGCAGCTGCCCGAGTTAGGGCAACGATTGCATCCCATCGATAGATCGCGTCATCGCCGACTCCAGTAGCGGTTTTCACCGCTTGATCGAAATAGCTTCCAGCTTCGGCAAAGCTAAAGCGATGGAGTCCACGAGCTATATGCACTAGAGTCTCGGCTTTGCCGTCGGCTGTTTCAGCACTGCTGGCAAGAGTGCACCGTGCAGCGTCAGCAAGTTCGAGGACCACCGATGAGAATCGAGTGTCGCCTAGTAGTCCCGGGATCAGGTCGAGAGCCCCGGCAATCGGAGCTTCAGCAGCGATCGTCTGTATCACTTGGATGCAAGCGACTGTCGGTAATTCTTCGTCAAAGGCGGATCCAAGCAAAGGTAAAATCTGCCGAGCGATTCGATTGGACATCGACCAGATCTCATCTTGTGAGTAACGTTTGGAGTAGCTCGCGATCAGTGCTGCTGTGGCTTGCGGGCCAATGTCACCGCGAGCGTATTTTGCCCAGGCGCCGAGCCAGCGGAGCGCGGGACACAGATAGCGATTGAGGTCCTCGTTATTGGACTTCATAGGATCGTACTTGCCACGCTTCGCTGGAACTAAAGTCGGTCGGTAATGATCGACATCGAGTGTCTCTCCCAGGAGTTCCGCGCGCAACGCAACCGCGAAGAGGATGCCCGACCGACCTGGACCGTGTCTGTCACCAAGCCCAACGGGCAACGAAGGTGGCAAGCATTTGCGAAGTCGTTCCGCGGCTTCCGTTGCGTCGACGATCGAGTGACGCACCGCAAGTGCGCAAAGCCATGAAGCACCGCGAAATGCGGTGTCTTCCGCATTCCGCTGTTCGTAGTCTTCGGCGAGAAGGCGAGAACGGAATCGCTTCAGCTTTGTCCACACTGCACTGGCGTCATGTGCGTCCAGGCTCATGCCAACGCGCTGCATCTCGCCAAGGACGCCGAGTAGCACTGCGGGATGAGAGGAACTCGCGACCAAGCCGGAAACCTCCTCATCGCTGGCTGATGAAATGAGCACCCGAGCGAGGGCTGCGCTCGATTCCAGGACGAAATGAGCTGGACGCCAACCTGATAGGTAGCAGGCAGCCGGAGCTGGTCCATCCGTTCGTAGGATCGCCAATGCGATGTGTGCCACCTGTTCTGGAGTGACGTTCTCGTCTCGCGGGTACCGTTCCCTCGGAGCGCGCACCCAGGCGGCTATCGCTGACGCTGCTTGCCGCACTCTGCTCCTGGCTGCACTCGCCCCTCCAGCGGTGTGCGCAAGCAACGCTGCCTCGGAGCCGAGCGTAGAACCCGGCCAGCTCTCTGGAAGTTCGCGTGACGCGATTAGCTCACCAAGCACTCGAGAATCCATCCGTAAACCCGCTAGGTCGGGATTGTCCCTGATAATCGTGAGCTGACGGCTTTTTCCTGCACGTCCGGCACCGGCGCGCATTGCGAGCTGGACGATCGAATCCGGGCGGCGTAGCTGGACAGCGGCACGAAGACCGAACTCCACTCGCAGGTGCTCGACTTGGGCACGCTCGACGTCATTTGTTGACGGCAAGGCATCGTCCGTGGCGACAAGCGCAAGGAGTTCGTCGTAGAGATTCGCACTCCAGAGAACCTCAGGCAAGGACGACGCGGCGTATGCGGACGATCCGCTTAGCGCTCGTAGTTGCGCCGCTACCTGGGCCGCAACCTCTTGAGTTGCAGGGTGCAGCTTTCGGAAGTACGTTTCGGTTGGCTCGTCGAGGAACTGGACACTTTGCCCATCCAAAATTAGACCTCTACCAAGGTCTGATATGAAACTGCGCACGCTCGCGGCCTGCGTGCTAGCAAGTTCCGCAAGCACGTCCAACGGAACACTCGGTCGCAAGAGCGTAAGGAGTTGCGCCGCGCGTTCGAGTTCTACTCGCGATCTGCCGGCGTTGTTGAAAGCGTTCGTGACCTGTTCTTGCATGAGAGAGTCAAGTGCAGACGTGGCGCTTGCCATGCCTGTAACTCGACCAAGAGCATCATGAATCGTTGCGGTTTCAAACAACACTGTTGACACGACTCGCGGATTACCCGCTGTTCGATCATGAATCTCTGAAACGTCCAGATCGGTCGCCGAAGGGTGAGAACTTAAAACAACTTTCGCCGTCTCTTCGGGAGCAAAGGCCGACAATTCGAACGAAGCCATGCCGACCGGAGCCTCAAGGCGATCGAGACGCTCTGGTCTACAGGTCAGCACGATGCGAACATTCGGGGGAATATCGGACTGTAGCCTGAGGAGGTCGCGCACAAACGATCTGGAATCTGCGTTGTCCTCGGCTGCGATCACAGCGTTGTCGGCCGCGTCCACCAAGATGACCAACTGGCGATTTCCGCTCTGCATGAGCACCTCGCTTGCATGATCGAGGCGACGAACGAATGCCTTGGTGTATTCCTCGGGAGCGAGATTCCCGGCATGAACGATTGGAACGCACAGTCGCAGTCCGGCCATCTCAGTCGCGAGTTGCACGAGCCCGTCCCGATGACGATGTCTCGGATGAGCGGGATTCCGATAATTGCCATTCCCAAAGCAGTCGTAGATGATGACGTCGGCACGATCAGATAGCAGGTCCGAAAGCGCGCGAGCGAACGTGCTCTTGCCTACGCCGCCCTCGGCAGTGAGGACCATCGATCCAGGAGTTTCGAGAATCCGATCCGCGAGATCTCTATACGCATCTCGCGAGATAAAAGGTGCGTTGTCGAGTAGGCATGGCGCGGGAGCAAGTTCCTCCTCTCTGCATCCGAAAGCAAGCAGGACATCTGCTTTAAAGATCGGTCCGCTGGACTCGGTGCTCGCTCGTGAGGCGACCAAGTCAACAAGAGAGGCAGACACGCGAATGTCGGTGTCAGCCGTGAGTCCACCAACTTCTCGACTAAGCCCGCGTCGTAAGGCGACAATTCCAGGTTGACAACTTTGAAGATCGAGCCGCCCGCACAGCGACGTTATGTCATCACTATTGAGATTTAGGTTTTTTATCAGCTTGGCAGCTGATGATCCGGCTTCCGGCGTCCGACCGCTTGCCAAATTGTGCACAGCAGTAATCGCACCAGAGGCAATGGGAGTGTTCGTGACTATTGAGAAGCGAATGCTCGCCTGAGGATGTTGCATACGCAATGCGGTGTCCAGCTGAGCGAACTTCTCAAGAACCTTGCGAACTTCGCCCAGAGTGAAATTCTTATCCGGATGAAGTGTTGAATGCTTAAACTGACGGATTTCAATAGAGGTGAACTTCTCATCTGAAGTCCCATAGAACTCAACGAGGTCGATAACCTCGGCACCGGCTGGCTCTTCGTGTGAAGGAACAGTTCCAAGCCCTTCGACCGTAACTCGTTGGAGATTTGACGCGGGACTCAGAAGCTGAAGGAGGCGGGTTGCCGCCCATGTATAGTGGAATCGATCTCCATCGCGTGACGCGCGAACTCGCCCCGATCCAGTGGAGCCACTTTGTTGCTTAGAAAAGCTCTCCGCCATAGCTGATCCTCAGGACTCCAGGCAAAGCCAGTGCCGCCAGCAGTGATACTGCCGACCTTTGGGGGTATCTAGAAGATCGGGCGACATTTCCTTTCGGAGGCCTCCTACCGGTGATCGATTCACCAGCTACTCTTCTGGCGTTGATTAATCCTCTCGCATCCTCAGCTCCCTTTCAAACTAGACGCTTGGAAGCATCATTGGTTCAGTCCTTCTCTGCAGGCATATGTGGCAACGACGTCCCCTTTGCAAGTAGATCAACTAATAACCGCACTTATGGCTTCCGCCTGCAACTCTCACCCTCTCAAAGCTGTCAACCGTCCCTTAAGTGTCCATACCTCCGCTGAGCACAAGGTGGATCGCGGAAACTTACAAGATGACTTCTCCACCCCTGTGCATCGTGAGGCATCTGAGAGGTAAGCTCGGGGCACTCAGCACCGCCGAGATCGTTGATCGCGGCCAGTTTGAACAGGGCCCCGAAGCCCAGAGTTCCAGCGGACAATTGCATATCTGCAAGAGCATCAAATCGCAGACAAGCCGCGGAAAGGCTCTTCATTCTCCATGAGTTCACATTCCAGAACACCTTTTAGATCGCGACGCAAGCACCCGAGAAACAACCACAAACGATTCAGAAAAACTTTGGCAGGCCTGCGCTCTACGACACCGGCCTCGACGCCGGCGAAAGGCTCTGGGAACGTGCCGGCTGGGCGGGCAGAGCACAAACACGTCCGACTCAATCCACTATTTATGGCCGGTAATCCCTGGTAACCCAGAGCTACCAACGAAAAAACACCTGAACCCACGTTTCCGTGGGTCCAGGTGTCCGTGATGTCCTGAAACATCACACTGGTCGGGCTGACAGGATTTGAACCTGCGACCCCTTGACGCATAGGGCCGTTTTGCATCAAGTTCATTGAACCGCAACCAACCGCCATATACATCGTCTGATCTGGCGTTTGTGCAGTTTTTAGATACGCACGAAACGTTATGAACGCAAAGCAACAGAAACGGCCATGTCAACCAAATAACAACCAAACCCCACCCCGGCAAGCATGAATGTCAGTGGCTGCTTTTAGCTTGGCTCCATGACCAATGCAAAAGCCCAAATAGCCGCGTGGCAGCATATTGCCAACGATCCATCAGCCGCCTACCAAGACCCTGTCCAAATTCGCGGGATTCACCCAATGAAGGAGAACATCGAAATCAAGCTGCTCATCACGCGAGAACGTGCCGACAAGTTCATGGATGCTCCCGATTTGGAGCCGTTCGATGTGCTGATCGTATCGGCCACATGTTGGGATCGCGAGATTGGTGAACAAGTCGAAACAGACATCACCCCATTCCTCGCTCACATCGACCGCCTATTGAGTACTGAGCACGCCCTGACCTCGGTGGACTACTCTCACATGTCCGACACCCCAACTGCGTACCGTCTCATCTTCGTTGACAGCGACCAGCGTCCGGTTAGGGCTCAGGCAGTACAGGGGTAGCTACTCGAACATTCCTTCGGGCGCGTGTTAACATGGCTCCACAACCAAATAGCTCTCCCAGGACTGGCCGGGGTGAGGCACGGAGACACTGCACATGCACACGTCAACCACCACTGTCCACACCACCCCTGACACGGATCGAGCTGTCGAACGCCTCACCGAGGCGCACGCCGTCACGGTCAACGGCAACATCGCAATGTCAGGCCCTCTGCTCGAAGAGCTACGGGAGGCCCGCTATCCAAACCTAGGGCGCACCAAGAGCGGCGGTGGAGGCGGTGGCGATCTGCTCGACATGAAAGCATTCAACCTCTACGAGACCACGGACGCCGACGTGAGGGCATGGCTCGACCACTACCGGCAGCCACAACCCGACGATCTACTCGAAGCCACCAAGCTGCTCTACAACACGCTCAAGGCTGAGAACGCCGGCAGTCGCCTCGATAACCCTGACCGCATGTTCGGCATGTTCCACATCTGGGTGCAACGCATCGAGGACATGTTCAATCCTCCCCGTGCATACGAAATCACGGCGGCTTGCCCCGTGTGCGAGACCGAGCATGTAGCAGACAAGGACGGGTGCCAGCTTTGGGCCGTCCGTGTCCCCGTCAAGGAAGGCCGCGCGCTGGTCGCGGAATGCCACCACTGCGGCACACTGTGGGCAGGGCACGAACAACTCACCGCCCTCGCGGAGTCCATGCAAATCAACGTCGACTGGGTAGCGCTGCGAGAGTTCCTGGGCCTCCCCCAAAACCAACCGCAAACGTGTTAACCTATTAGTGCGCGCTACAAGTGCGCCTACATGAAGCTCCACACCTCACGGTTGGGGCTTTTCGTGTTTCTATAGCTTGATACGTGCTCGTGGTCACCGGAGACGCATACGGTGACGGCATGGCCTGAAACTCAACTGGCGGAGGTAGGCACAGTAGCGCTGTGCTGGATGAGCGGGTTCAAGTCCCGCCAGGCCAACGATGACCACGCGCGCGCATGGGTGGGGTGAGAGTGGTCAGGATCCTCGGTTCAATTCCGAGCCACCCCACCCACCTAATCTTCCCGCGTCTTCGGGGCCAGTTTGCACTGGTGGAACCCTGTTCATATACAATTGTCGCATGTCAAAGGCGCATGGGTTTCGAGTTTATTTCGCAAAAGCATTTCGTGACAAGATCAAGGAAAATAGTCCAGTCAACGTATCTGCTGACTCGCGAGCAAAAATGGAAATTTGCTCGATACTAGAGCGCCTCGCCAGTGACGGTACTCATTTCACAAGCGAGTCCGTGGCGGCCGATGGGACTAAAAAACTTCCAGACAGCTTTACGGTATATCAGCCGGAACATATCCGAGATGACCTTATCCACGTTGAGGTATCCGCGGGTTCGGTCGGCTCACATGAGGAAGCCAAGAGTCCAATCAAGGGGAATGCCTCGGTAGACATCTCTAAAACGTCTCCTGAAGCTAGGTACATCCTCACTTTCCTTTTCCCGCGTGGCAAGGGCGACCAGTTCGTGATCATCGCCCAAACCAAACACAAATTTGAGCCAACATATCGACTGTTGCGACGTATGAGTGAGGTTAGCCTGGCAATGAGGCGCGAGGCTGAGGATGCGGAACGTGCTCAACGCAAGCACCTGAGGCAACAAAAGCAGACACTTCCACCTAAAGAGAAACACTCAAAGCTGTTGTTTCGACATGTTCAAGCCGGAGATAACGCGTACTTTGATGAGCTATTTAGGAACGCGAAGGATGCGACGGTGAAGTTTACGTCTAAGGTCCCCTCTGCACGAGGTGGGAAGGCGTTGGAGACTCAGCGCGAGCTCGCGATTCGTGTTAGAACTGAAGAGGAAAAGAAAAAGGTCAAAGTTGTTGCTCAGATTTGGCGAGACGCAGCCAATCAGAACGACACAAAGAGCAACCGCGAGGGAGTCTCTGAACTCGCGGAAGTACTTGAAGAGATTGATCTTCTCCACGAAAACGAGGCCAAGGACTACTCTTATGCGAAGATCTCGCTTAAGGATGCACGAAACGACAGCACCTTGATTGCGGTCGATGCGTTCAAGAACGTATTCACCTACCCCGTCTCTGTCGGTGCCCCTGATTACGATATGCACTACACATTCGTAGCGCCTCGTGTGAAGACAATTGCGAGCGAAGCGAGAATTGAAGTTGACGATATAGATGCGCAGGAGGTTTCAGCATGTCTGGAAGATTTAGCCCCCGCGACGTATTTAGAGGCCTCCTCGACGGACTGAGGTTTCGCCGCCAGGACGAAGGAAACGAACGCCCCGATGTTCTAAGCATTCTGGTACTTTTCGGGCTACCAACGCTTGCCGCGCTAGGAGTCGTTTGTTTCGGTATACAGTTCACCGGCGCAGATCAAATCCTCGCAGGGGCAGCTTTGCTTTGTGGATCGCTGATGGCGGCATTCGCTCAGGTCGCAAGTTGGAGAGAGCGAGTTCTGGCGCGCGCAAGAAGCGTTGAAAAGGTGCGTGTGAGAGCGCTCAACGAGGCGACGGCGCACATTCTGTTCTGCCTGATGGTTTCGGTTGTCACCGTCACTGCAACTTTCATTTTGGCAAACATCGAACTGGGTGACCATCCACCCGTGTGGCTTACCTGCGTAGCGGTTGGCGCGAGCGCGATAAGCGCTGCCACTTTTCTTTATATCGGACTATCAATCGTTATCGTTGCCAACCTCCTCTGGGATGCTTACCAGCACGAAGAAGACGAAGCAGAGCGAGAGAAACTGCCAGAGTAGTCCACAAACCCCCGGCTTTTCAACGGGGGTTTTCGCGTTAACACCCATCCAAATTCTTGCCCGCTTCGTGTCGGGTTCTCCTGTAGAGGGGTAAGCGGTAATCACCGTGCACACGACCTGTGTGGCAGGCACACGATCACCTTTTCATGCGTACAGAGCAAACACACGCGTGTAGACCTGCCACACACAGACCTACAACAGTCGGCTATCTTGGAACAATGACCAAGACGACCCGAGTTGCGGCCATTCTTGCCGCGACCGCACTCCTGTCCTCGTTGACCTCCTGCAGCAGCAACGACGCCGTAGCTCCCACCGCAACTACGCAACCTACTAGTAAGCCGCAATCAACCCCCACCAAAGAAGCATTCGACGCCACCAAGCTCGATCAGATGTCACTCGATGAAATTCTCGCAGAGTTCAGTGCTCAAAAAACCGAGCCTGACAGCGTCGAAGTGCTAGAGATAGTTCAGCGTCTGATTACTCGGGCGCAAACCGACTGCAATCCAACGTTGGAGGGGAAGCAACTCCTGTCGCTACTGGAGATGAAGGCCACTGCCGACAAGAAGACTTCAGAACTAGGGGCAGATCCTTCCGCGCTAAATAACGGCATGGAGTTTTACCTTGCATGGGCTGGATACGCAGCCATGGTAGATGGACTTTGCGGCCCCCACAGCCAACTGTAGAAATAAGACCCAGAAGGCCTGCATCCAATCTCGGATGTGGGCCTTTCTCATACCCACAACAGTCAAGGAGGAACACACCTTGACCCACAACACTGTGAAACGTTCCGATCCTAAACGCGCTCGAATGCACGAACTCCACGCCGAGGACCTATCCCTCTCGGCTATCGCTCGTGAGCTCGGTGTCGCGAAGTCGACGGTCTCTCGTTGGGCGAAAGAAGACAACCTCTCGTTTGATCGCAGTCAGACTGCTGACGCTGTTGCTGCGAAGAGCATTGATCTTGCTGCTGGCCGTCAGAGGCTCGCGGAGAAGATGCTTGCCGCATCTGAAGCGATGCTTGACCGTATCGACGACCCCTATCTTGTGTACAACTTTGGTGGCAAGGACAACGACTACAAGGAGCACGAGCTTGAGTCGGCCCCGGTCGAGGTGCGCCGCAACGTGATCACGACCGCTGCGATCACGTTCGACAAGCTCTCACGCATCGTCGAACGAGACCCTGACGTGTCGGGTGCACAGTCTGTTGTGCAGTCTCTTGAGGCGGGCATTCTCGCCGCTGCCGATATCCTCCGCGCGCCCGAAACGGAGATCACTGAGGAGGCTTAGTTGGATGCCCTCTCTGCCCTGACTTCGATCATGTCTCGTGCACAGCTACTCTCAGTAGCTGACTGCCCAAACGCGAAGATCGCTCTCTGGTCCGGTGCGGTGCGTTCCGGTAAGACCTTCATCAGTCTCTTTGCGTTCCTGTTTGCTGTTCTGCGTGCCCCGAAGACGGGTGTGATCATCATTGTGGGGCGCACGCTCGACACGATCAACGGCAACTTGTTCAGTCTGCTCACGAATCCGGAGATCTTCGGGCCGCTCACGAAGTACATCAAGTACACGCCAGGCGCGAAGACAGCATCGATTCTTGGCCGCACCGTGCACCTGTACGGCGCAAACGACGCTTCGAGTGAGACGAAAATCCGCGGCCTCACCGTCAGCCTCGCCTACGTCGACGAAGCAACCATCATTCCCGAAGGCTTCTGGAACATGCTCGTAACCCGCCTCAGCGTAGACGGTGCACGACTCCTCGCCACAACTAACCCTGGCTCGAAGTCACACTGGCTACGCAAAGGCTGGATACTCGACGCAGCAGAGAAAAACCTCGTCCATTTCGCGTTCACGATGGATGACAACCCCTCACTTTCGGAGTCGTTCAAGAACGACATGAAAGCGTCCTACGCCGGTGTCTTCTACCAACGCTTCATCCAAGGGCTCTGGACCAACGCCGAGGGTGCCGTCTATCCCATGTGGAACGAAGACAAGCACCTCATCAAGCATGAGGATCTCCCACCGATCAAGCGCACCCTTGCTGTCGGTATGGACTACGGAACCACCAACACCACGGCAGCGCTCCTGCTCGGACTCACGGACGAGCCACAGCCACGGCTCGTGTTCATCGACGAATGGCACTACTCATCCAGCGAGCACCACGGCGAAACCATCCCCGATGTGGAACTCTCGCGACGGTTCAGAGAATGGCTTCACTCGAAACACGGGCCAGAGAACATCTACGTTCCCTACCCGGAGTTCGTGTTCCTCGACCCCTCTGCCGCTTCCATGCGAGCTCAACTCCACTCCGACAACCTCACGTCGTGGGCGGCAGACAACACCGTCCTCGACGGCATCGCGAACATCGCCAACCTTCTCTCGCAAGACAAACTCATCGTCACTGACCGGTGCAAGACATTCCTTGCCGAGGTCACTGAATACGAGTGGGACGCGAAAGCCTCCGAAGAGGGCAAAGACGAAGTAGTGAAGCGTGACGATCACGCGATGGATGCCGCCCGGTATGCGGTGCGGTCGTCTATCGGGTCATGGCAGTACGAGGTCTACGGGCTCGCAGCCTAGATAACCTTTGCTGCTTTCAGATCGGCGTTGAGCTGCAGATACTCATCAGTCGTGAGTGGCGTTCCATCCTCACGCTGTGCCTTATCCACGTCACGCAAGACGCTCGCGCTGTTGTAAAACCCAGTCTCAGAAACGGTGTACAGCACTACACCAAGCGTCGGGTGTTCATATCTATCCATATTCAAGACTTTACCGGGAGGTAACCAAATGCCGATGCCTGCCGCGAATGCTCCATGGCCTCCGAAAGAATGGGCGCCTGCGTATGACCAGTACGCCGAGAATGATGCTTGGCTTACCGGTGACGTGAAGACGCTGCAGACGCTTTACACGGGGCAGCAGGGCGCGACGCACACCCACAACGGTGCACCGTACCGCGGTGGGATTGCTGGGGTTGCGTCACGCCTGTTCTGGGGTCGACCTGTACCGCAGGGTGAGCAGCGCACCAGGCTTCATGTGCCCGCGGCGGCTGACCTAGCCACACTCGCATCAGACCTGCAGTACTCCGATCCTCCCGTGACTGACTTCGCCGAGGTGACAGACGGTGCGACGGTCAACGACAAAGCACGCACTCGCCTCGACCTCATCATGAACAGCGACGATACGCACGCGACGCTCAACTCGATGGGTGAAGTGAAGAGCGCACTTGGCGCATCGATCATCATTCCCCGGTGGGATGCCGACATCGAAGATCATGTATGGCTCGACTACGCTGCCGCTGACGCAGCAATCCCCACGTTCAAGCATCGCCGACTCGTCGAGGTCACCTTGTGGTCTGAGTTCGTCGACGGCAACGTGTACTGGCGACACCTCGAACACCACGGACGCGGCTACATCGAGCACGCCCTTTTCCGCGGCAGTCAAACCAGCCTCGGCGCTCGCGTACCGCTGCAGGAGCGACCCGAGACCGAATCTTACGCGGCTCTAGTCGACGGCGAATCCCGGATTCCAACCCAGATTGATCGACTCACCGCTGGCTATCTCCCGAATGCTCCCGCTTTGTCATGGCGCAAGTCAGGACAGCTTGCCGACGCTGGCCGCAGCGACTTCAACCAGTGCATCCCGCTCTTTGACGCGCTCGACGAGACCTTCAGCTCGTGGATGCGCGACCTCAAGCTGGGTGCTGGCAAGCTCATCGTTCCCGAGGCCTACCTGCGCAACAACGGTGCGGGTGCGGGTGCGAGCTTTGACATGTTTCAAGAGATGTTCGTCGGGCTCTCTGTGCCTGGCAAGGTGGCAGACGGTCTCGACCTCACTCCGTCTCAGTTTGAGATCCGTGTTGAACAGCACGAGCAGACCATGCGTGGCATCATGCGCGAGATCCTCCGTAAGGCCGGTTACTCACCCTCGTCATGGGGTGACCCTGACGAGAAGAGCTCACAGGTCACCGCGACCGAGATCCAGCAACGCAACGCCCAGACGGAACGCACACGGTCTAAGAAGAACCTTTACGACCGGCGCGTGCTCTCCCGTATGGGGTCTGTGGCGCTTGAACTCGACGGACTCATCTTCCAAGGGAAGGGCGGCGGCAAGTACGACCTCAATGTCGTATTCCCCGAACTCTCACGCACCGACCCGAAGACCGAAGCCGAAACCATCGGACTCCTCAACGTAGCCGGTGCGATCAGCGCCGAGACCGCAGTGCGCCGCGCGAACCCGGACTGGGACGACACAGCAGTCACGGAAGAGGTTAACCGGATTCAGGCGCGCAAGGAAGAGAACATGCCGCCCGACCCGTTCAGTGCCGGTCGCGTCGACGAGGCAGAGGAATAGCGCGCCCCGTATGTGAGCAGGTGACCCCACTACGAGAGGACACCCCACATGGCAGAACAGTGGCCTGGCGATTCCCCGCAAGCCTGGATCGACGACATTGGACACGCGATAGCGGAACGCTACCGGCGCATCGAGGAAGCGCTCGAAGGGACGCTACGGCGACTCGCTGAGCAACACCTCGACGCTCCCGACGACACGATTGCCCGCTACAACGCGATCCGTGAACTGCGCGAGCAGGCCGAACGCCTCGTGAAGCAGGTCAATCCCGACGAGCTCGCTAGGTGGGCGACTGAGGAAGCCGCGAGCGGGGCTAGTGCGGAGATCGCACGGGTGCTGCTCGACTTCCCCGCGTACGCTGCGCGCGGTGTGACTCAGGTGACGGCGCTCACCGCTGGTGGTGCGTATGCGGTGGCGGCGGTTGAACTTGATCTACGCGACAGCTTGCGAGCCCTCAACGCACGGATCTTACGTGCCCCGGTCGACGCGTACAAGCCGATGACCTCAAAGCACGTCGGCTCACTCCTGACCGGCATGACAACCTCGCAGGCGCTCCACCGGCGCATCCTCGACGAATACCTCGCAGACGGCATCACCGGATTCATTGACAAGGTTGACCGTCGTTGGACTATCGGTGCGTACTCGGAGATGGCCACCAGGACCGCGGCAGCGCGCGCATGGCGAGACCAGAGCGTTGCGTCCATGACGGCGGCAGGGATCACGACGTTCACGCCCGTAATCGGCGTTTCTGCATGCTCTGCGTGTGGGGCGTGGGCGGGGAAGATCGTCACCGATGGCGGACCCACCGGCAAGCTCACGGTGCCGCACGCGATCACCGGGGAACCTACCGAGATCACCGTCGACGGAACCCTCGATGAGATGCGCGCCTCGGGATGGGGGCACCCCAACTGCCGGTGCGTGCTCGTGCCGGGGCTCCCGGGTGGGCCTGACCCGACGCAGTACACGACGCACGACCCGCAAGCTCAGCAAGACCGTGAACGGTTGCGCGAGCTTGAGCGTGATGTGCGCTCCGCGAAACGGGACGGTGACCCTGACGAGATCGGTGCAGCACAAGCCGCACTGCGCGCGCACGTCCGAGATACGGGCCTGATTCGGCGCGAGTTCCGTGAACAGTTGCCATTCGCTGACGGTGGCACCAAGAACCCCCGCGGCAACACGAAGCCGACACCGCCGAAGTCTCGAGAGCGCATGACCTGGGGTGAACGGCAGCGGGCGCTCGGGTTCCCGACTGGTGCAGGATGGGATCTGGACCCGCACGAGATCGAGTTCTACGAACGCTTCACCGACAGTGGACATTCGGTCAAGCTGCTCGCGAAGAGCCTCGACGGTAAACCCACGAACGATTTCATTTGGAGATCGAACGGTGCCATTCAGGTGGAAGTGAAGAAGACGAAGAACAAGAACTCAAGCATCGTCGACCGCATCTCGAAGGCGGTCACGTCGGCGTGGGAGAACCACGGCTTTGTCAAGGATCGCTTCATCATCGACCTGCAAGATTTCCCCGCTTCACCGGGGCTACTCAACCAGCTTGGCAAGTACAACGACCACCGGACACCGGAGCGTCGCATCCGCGAACTGTGGGTGTTCAGTCGCGGGATCTTGCATCGAGTGGTCCTGAAGACAGAAAAGTAGGGGCTGGCCCGCCTTTTCACTTGCCCTGTTATTTCAAGGGTGGGGCGGGAACCCCTACAAGTCCAGGGTACGTCACCTAGACGATTCCCGCCACCCTCTCCGCATGCCGGTGAGGGTTTCGGGGCGTACCGAGTGGATCGGAAGCCGACTGTAAATCGGCTGCGTCAGCACTGCAGGTTCGATTCCTGCACGCCCCACGGTCACATCAACGCCCGCTCTCGGGCACCAACCACGCCTGAGGAGGCACGACCCATGAACACATCAACGTTTCGTCAGGGCGAACCGGCCACGGTCGGCTGGTCTATCGGACGGGCACCACTTGCACTCCGAGGCATTCGCTTTGCGGATGGAGAGAACGGTGCGGCACCCGCAGCACCAGCGGGCGGCGAAGCGGCTAGCTCTGCAGCGTCCCCGGCTGATGTTGCTGCGATGCTCGCCACCCTCGGCAAGGCCACGCCTCCCCAGGCAGCACCGGCACCGGAGGCACCCGCGGCAGCTCAGCAGATCCAGGGGTTCACGCCCGAGCAGGTGCAGAAGCTCATGACCGAGAACCAGACCGCTCTCAAGGCGGCTGAGGATGCGCAGGCGGCACTCGCTGCGGCAGAGAAGGCGCGCGATGAGGCAAGCGCTCAGGTTGCTTCGTTCCAGCGTGACAGCGCCGTGCGCACCGCCGCAGGCGATACCGCGAACGCTGCACTCCTGCTCGATTCCGCGTCATTCCAGGCCTCGATCAAAGAGGTCGACCTGACCGACACCGCCGCGCTCGGTGCAGCGGTCAAAGCGTTCGTCGACGCCAACCCCGCATACGCTGCGGCACCAACACTTCCCGGGACATCCGGGGCAACCCCGTCAGGGGGAACCAACAACACGCCTAAAACGCTCGACGGTGTCGTAGCCGCCGCAATGAGCGCCTAACCGAAAGGAGTAGCCCATGCCGATCACACTGGCAGAAGCCAACCGCAACACCCAGACCGACCTCGATGTCACCGTCATTGACGAATTCCGCAAAGAATCCGTGGTGCTCGACACGATGCTCTTCGACGATGTCGTGAACCCTGCAGGCGGTGGGGCGACGATGGCCTACGGGTACCGTCGACTCAAGACTCAGCCCACCGCCGACTTCCGTGAACTCAACACCGAGTACACGCCCGTGAACGTCGAGACCGAACACCACGTGACCGGCCTCGCCGTGCTCGGTGGCACGTTCCAGATCGACCGCGTGATCGCGAAGCTCGGTCCCGCCGCATCTGGTGGTGTCGCTCTGAACATGCGTCAGAAGGTCAAGGCCACCTCGACGAAGTTCCAGGATGCCGTTATCAACGGTGACACCGCCGTCGAGGCTCATGGTTTCGACGGGCTGGACAAGGCGCTTGCTGGCTCCTCGACTGAGATGGTCACGGCAGCAAACTGGCAGGATCTCGACACGGACCCGTCTGCGCCGCACAAGGCACTGGACCTGTTTGATGAGTTCCTGTCGCTGCTTGATGGCACCCCGACCGTGATCCTCGGCAACGCCAAGGCGCTCGCGAAGGTGCGTGCTATCGTGCGCCGTTCGTCCATGTACAACCGCGAACCAGTTGAGGGCCTGATGGGTGCGAACGGGCGCCCGATCACGCGCGAAAACTACGGCGGGATCTTCTTCGCCGATCCTGGCAACAAGGCGGGCACTAACAGCCCGATCATCCCGATTACTGGGGGCAAGACGAGCCTGTACGCGTACCGTGTCGCGCTCGACGGCTTCCATGCCATCTCGACCGCGGGAGGCCAGCTCATCGAGTCCTGGCTGCCTGACTTCTCGAACGTGAAGGCAGTGCAGGAGGGCGGCGTCGAGCTCGGCCCTGTGGGTGTCGCGCTCAAGTCAACCAAGTCGGCGGCGGTACTGCGCGACCTCACCGTCTAGCAGTCCGCAGTGTGGACCGCACCCTTCGCGTGCGGTCCACACTCACCCGATCTACCCATGAACGAGGAGTAACAACATGGCGAAGATTTACACCCCTGTGAAGGGATTTACCGGCAACGTTGCGGGCGTTGATTTCGTGAACGGTGAGGCCGAGACAGATGACCCGCGGGCGCTCGCCTACTTCGAACGTCACGGCTACAAGGTCGAGTCCGGGAAGAGGCCGCGCGCAAAGACTGAGGCGGTCGAGTAATGACCATCTACAAAGACTCGAACGCACCCCAGGGTCGCGTCGTGTTCGGCGGGACACCGTTTGTTGATGGGCTGACCGCCGACATCAACGTCGGTCCCGAGACGCAGCGGCTGTTTGCATCCGCGGGGATCGTCAAGGTGCCGACCGAGAAGCCGTCACCCGACCCAACCGAGCAGGCCGCTGAGCCTGCACCGAAACAGCGAAAGAAGTGAGACAGATGAGCCGCACCTACGCAACCGACACCGATTACGCCTCTTGGCTTGACGTGAAAGAAGCGCCTGAGGGTGCGGCTCGTCTTCTCCGCGATGCCTCGCTAGAGGTCGACGAAATGCTCCTCACTGCGATCTACCGTGTCGATCACGACGGTGCACCTACCGAGCCGCATGTGATCGAAGCGCTGCGTGACGCGACGTGCGCGCAAGCCGAGTACCGCGCCGAGCACGGCGACGAAGCAACCATCACATTGGGTGACGTGCCGGTCTCGCTCGGCCCACTATCTATCGGTGGACGCAGCAACAGCAAAACCGATGGCACGGCGCTTCCGCAGCACAATCCTGTCGCTGTGCGGATCCTGCGACTGGCTGGCCTGATTCCTGGCACGGTGCAAAATGCCTAGGCTCGTGTCGAAGCGACGGATGGAGCGCACGCTCAACGCGCTTTTGCCACATCGTGAGCTCGTCACTGTCACGCCGTACTTGGGTGGCGGAGCAAATGGGCGCGTCTACGGCACCCCGGTAACGCTCAAGCGTGCGCAAATCCTTGACGACATCAAACTCATCCGTGACCAGTACGACAAGGAAACCAGCATCACCGCGGTGGTCTACTGCGAACGGTCAGAACTTGAGGATATTCCGATCCCGGAAACACGTGTGACGATCTGGGCAGGCACTCGTGACCAGCGAGACGCGCATGTCGAGAGTGCCGGGCGGTACGAGCACCCAGAGTTTGTTGACCTGTTGGAGGTGAGGCTCACATGAGTAACGTCACGACAGAATGGCACGGCGACGCCCTGATTGCGGCGCTGAAAGCCGAAGCACCCGAGGCATTGAATCATGCCGCCGAGCTGCTGCGTGGTGACTCCGTACCGCTGGCCCCTATCGACCGCGGCCCACTGCGCGCCTCTGTGCAGGTCACGCCTGCAACGGCGGGGAGTCTCACCGCGTATGTCTCCTACGACACCCCCTACGCTGCGCGCCAGCATGAAGAGATGGACTGGCGGCACGACGAGGGCCAAGCGAAATACCTCGAAGGCCCACTCACGGAGAACGAAGCGAAGTATCAGCAGGCCATCGCATCCCGACTCGGGAAGGCGCTCGGGCCATGACCACCTACGAACCACAGCGCTACACGGCGCGTCTCCTGGTGGGGATCGCTGAACGGCTTCACGCTGCGGGCCTCGCGATCTACAACGCAGACGGGACACCCTACGGACGGGGTGAACGGGGTATCTACTTCGATCACTCCCCAACTGGTACCGGCGCGGAAACACAGGCCACGTGTGTGATCACGCCGTACATGCCGCAAGCCGGGATCCTCAATATTGAGCGCACTCGTATTCAGATCCGGGCCAGGCACCCCGGTATGGGGGCGCTGCAGGTGCGTGACTGGCTCGACGACATACGGGCCTGCTTCCCCGACCTGACCCCGATAACTCTTGGAGGTCTCGACTTCGACCGCGTACGCCAAATCGGTTCAACCACTTGGGGTGAACCTTCCGCGACCGAGTCGCTTGAGACGACCCAGAATTTTGAGTTTCGCGGCAACCGATACGCCGACGACTAACCACCCACAGTTCATCTAGCCCCTGACACCACGTTGGGGGCTTTTTTGTACCCAAAACCGAAGGAGAACCTCATGGTTTACGCACCTCCCGCCCCAACGAAGGGCATCAACGGACAGAGCTACGAGTTCAAGCTCGACATCGCGTCCATCCCGACTGCACCCGAAACCGAGTACGTGTGGCTGCCCGCACCCGACATCACCGGGCTGCAGCCCAACGCGTCCCCGAAGACCGCTGACGGTGCGACCTACGCAAACCGCGGCCAGGACGACACCTCGACCGTGGGTGAGTCGTTCACTGTCGCGTTTGATGCGAAGGCAGTAAAGAACGCTGAGGGGAAGCTTGCCCCGTATCTGTCGCTGATTATCGCTGCAGCGCAGGCGCACCTTGATGGTGGTGACCATTCCAAGAAGGTCATCGCGGCTCGCGTCTACCACGAGTGGATTGAAGAGCTCAGCTGGCAGTTCACCGTCGAGGCGTCGTTCCAGCGCAAGAACACCGGCAACGCGGACATCGAGTTCCTGTCGATCACGCTCACCTCGAAGGGTGACCGCAAGGTCGTACCGAACCCGGCACTCACTACTACTCCGTAACCCGGATCTCAAGACCCCTCGGGGCGTGCATTGGTCGTGCCGCGCCCCGAGGCACCCCTTAGCGCGACCCACAAGCATTCAAGGAGCACGACCATGACTACCACCGCACGCGAACTCAACGGCAACCTCATCCTCGACTTCGGCGACGGAACCGACTACACCGTCTATCCGGTACCCGGCAAGATCGGCATCGAGATCCAGGCCATCCTCGTGGGAATCACGATGGGCACCACCGGCCACGAGCACGGTTCCGAACGACTCGCCTCCGATACCGAGAAGATCGCGAAGCTCGCTCTCGGCGTCCCGGTGAAGGGGCGCACCAACAAGCGTTGGGCTGAGTTTGACAAGCTGCGTTCTGCGCGCGCAACAGTGGTGTCTCAGGCAGCGGTCTTGTGGAACACGGGTGGTGGTGGCATCGATGCCGTCATGGACCTGCTTGAAGAGGGTGGTGGCTACCCAAAAGCCCTCGGACGCGTGATGCAATCCTCCGGGCTGGGCGATCAGTGGAAAATTCTGAGGACTTGGCTCGATGGGGTGGGGCTCACCTCGGAGACGGCTTCTACGCCGAACCTGACTGGTGGCCTGAATACCTCCGTCTAGAGCGCGAGGAAGCCGACAGCGACACCGCGGGTATTGACTCGCGAGAGCTCTGGCGGCACGTCATTGAGCATTGGCGCGGCTACGTACTCCCTGATCTTGCCCGCTTCTATCCGGGCCTCCCCGTCAACGAACAAGCGCTGCTCGAGACTCCGTGGCGGTCTCTACGCGAGTACGTGCTCGCGCTCTTCGGTATCCGCGACAGCGTGACCGGCGCAACGTTTGCGCGCCTTCATCAGAAAGACGGTGACACATGAGTTTCGAAGTAGGCCGGCTCAGCGCAGCCCTCACGCTTGATGGTGTAGCTGAGTTCCATCGCGAGATGGACGGGGTGGGCCGCAAGTTCGAAGAAGCGGGCCAGAAGGGTTCCGCGTTCGGGCGCGCAGGCGAAGCCGCAGTACGGACCGCTGCCGGTGCCACGACCGGGCTTGTGTCGGCTGCGGGTGCGTATCTCGCGATCCTCACCAAGACCGGCATCAGCTACAACAGTCTGCAGCAGAACAGTCGTGCGGCGCTCAAGGTGCTGCTCGGTGGTACTGAGCAGGCCAACGCGCAGATGTCGAAGCTCGACGACTTCGCGAGGAACTCGCCATTCTCGAAGTCCGTCTTTATCTCGGCGCAGCAGCAGCTCCTTGGCTTCGGCATGGAAGCCGCGAAAGTCATCCCGACCCTGGATGCGGTACAGCAGTCGGTCGCGGCGATGGGCGGCTCGAACGAGCAAATCTCAGAGGTTGTCAACATCCTCGCCAACGTCCAATCGACGGGCAAGATCACCGCCGAAACCCTCAACCAGCTTGGTTACCGCGGCCTCGACGCTGCAACCCTCATCGGTTCCTCGATGGGGAAAACCGGCAACGAGATCCGCGACAGCATTACGAAGGGTACGCTCGGCGGGCAAGATGCCCTCGATGCCCTCGTGTCTGCGATGGATACCCGATTTAAGGGTGCCGCTGATGGAGTGAAAGAACAGTGGTCTGGTGCGGTCGACCGCATCAAGGCGGCAAACCGTGACCTCGGCGCACACATCGCGGAACCGTTCGTGTCTGCTCAGGGTGGCGGCATGGCGGTCACCTGGGGCAACCAAGTCGCCGACGTACTCAGGGCTATCGAGAAGCAGGCCATCCCGGTCATGTCGATCCTCACCCAGAGGGGGATGCCGTTCTTTGCGTCCCTCACTGAGGGGCTCGACAAAGCACGCATGTCGATTCAGCGTTGGGATGCGTCGACGCTTGAGCAGTCACTCGACAAGCTCGGCCATCACGCACCCGGTGTTGCAGCCCTCGCGGGCGCGACACTCGCGCTCGGTGCACAAGTTGGGCCGCTCGGGAAGGTACTCACCACTCTCGGGATCTCGGCCAACCCTGTCGTGGCCGCGCTCGTGGGCATGGCAGCAGCATCCCCCGAGGTACGTGAATCGCTGAAGGGCGTGCTCGAAGCAGGCAAGCCCCTCGTACCTGTCGTGGCGGAGCTCGCAACGACCCTCTCGGGGACCCTCAACGCCGCACTCCCTGTGGTGGCGTCCGGTGTCGACGTTTTTGCGTCTGCCCTCAAGGTAGTGGTCGGGATTGTCGAGAAGATCCCCGCGCCAGTCCTGGTTGGAGCCGCCGCATTCCTCGCGTTCCACAAGGCGACGAGCGCGCTGCAGGGGCCACTAACTCTCGTTGGCGACGCCATGAAGAGATTCATCGAACGATCTGCGATCCAAGCATCGTTGGGCCAGACAAGCGCAGGTATGGGCGCGCTTTCCGCAGCATCAATGACCGCAACCGGGTCGGTAAAGGGGCTCGGCGCTGCTCTGAAAGCTGCATTCCTGAGCAACCCCATCGGCATTGCGATCACTGCGGTTTCAATGGCGCTCGGTGCGTGGGCGATGGCCAACGCAGCCGCCCAGCAGAAAGTTGAAGAGCACAACAGTAGGGTGCTCGCGCTAAAAGACACTCTGAATGAGACCACAGGCGCAATGACGAAAGCGACTGAAGCCACTGTTCTATCGCAGCTCGGAGAGACACGCGCCAAGACACTAGCGGATGAAATGGGCATCTCCTACCGAGATCTGCAGCATGCGATTCTTGGGAACGAAGATGCTTTGAAGCGCGTGAATAGCGCGATGGATGAGCATGTCGCCTCTACAACGACCGGTGACAAGAACTTGGACACTTGGTCGGCAACAGCTACAAACGCTAAGAATCGCGTTAAGGAATTCTCCGAGATCCTTGAAGAGCATAAATCCGCGCTGGAAGATGCGCAGCAAGCGACACGAGAGAAGATCCAGTCGGATCGAGAGGCCGCAGCAGCGCTGACTGACGCTGGTCGAAGCAATCAACGTTTCAATGATGCGCTGGAAGTGGCCCGCGACATCACCCAAGACGCAGAGACACGCGTTAGGGCGTTGACGCAGGCACTTGACGAACTGACCGGGGGCACAAAATCTGCTGCGGAAGCTGATCTAGATTTCGCCCAGAAGAAACTTAATATCGCAGACGCACTCGGCCAAGTCAACAATGAGGGCGTCAAGTTTGCGGAAATCCTCAATGCCGCAAATGGTGAAATCAACAAGGGCACCCAGGAAGGTATCTCCTTTGGGCAGATGCTCACCGGCATGAACAAAGACATGCAGTCACAGATCATGCAAGCGTCGGACGCGAGGATTGCACACAACGACTACGCAGGTGCGCTCGTATCCGCAACAGCCAAAGGCAACGAATATCGCGCGGGCGTTGAAGAACAGCTGAAGGCTATGGGGCTGTCAGACGCCGCAATCCGAAACCTAATTGACACCTATTTCGCTGTGCCCTCGCAAGTCGCAACGGTTCTCCAAGTGGAAAACGTTACCGAGACCGGACAACAGGTCATTGGAATTCTCGGCGAGCTCGCAAAGCTGGACGAAGGAGCGACTTTCTCGATCAAGGCTGAAGGGGCTGAAGAAACAAAGCTTGCCCTCGAAGGCCTCGGATACACAGTGGAATCCTCGCCTGACGGTAAGGAGTTCATCATCACGGCCCAGGGTGTTGATGTAGTGAACCAAAACCTCACCGACATCGCGAACTACGAAGTGCCAGAGAAGCTCTTCCAAATCAAGGGAGACCCCGGTGACGCTTTCGCAAAGCTTGATGATGTCGAGGTTCGAAAGATCAGTGACAAAGAGTCTGTGGTGTGGGGAAAGACCGAGGACGCGAACGAGAAGATCCAAGCCATCGTCGACAAGAAGTTTGACAAGAAGACGGTTGTCATTGATGGCGATAGTTCAAACTTTGAGAGCGTGTGGTCAAGCGTCGCTGGACGCGTAGGCAAGGCGTTTGTGAGCATTTTCGGCGGCGGAGATGACGGGAAGAAAAACTACCAAGGCGGTGCGTATGTCGCAGGTGGACATCATTTTGCTGCGGGTGGGTTCCCTTCGGGAATGTATCGGGGTGTCGTTGGTGGCATCCCAAAGGTAGGCATCGACGGTTCCCCGCACATCTTCGCGGAGAAGGAGCTCGGGGTGCCGTGGGAGGCCTACATCTCCGGCAATCCCGCCTACCGTGAGCGCAACATCGGGCTCGCGCTTGAGTCGCTGAAACGTCTCGCGTTCCCGGTTGTTCCAGCGTCTCAGGTGTATGGGACGCGTGCGTTTGCGCGTGGTGACATGCTCGCGAACCGCACAAGCGCCACGCCCTCGGCGGCGGCTCCGGTCACGGTGTCGCGTGTTGAGCGTGGCCGTGACGCACCCCTCATCGGGTCGGTCTCTATCGGAGCGGGTGTCACGAAGGATCAGTTTGAAGAGTTCAAGACGAGGCTCGATTTTTACGAGAGAGGTGGCCGCTAGATGTATGGCGATTGGCAACTGATCTACGAGGGAACCGACCTACGTTTCGGAACGCGAGAACACAACGTCGAGTTCGTGAAGCTCACCGTCTCCGGCGACGTGTACCGCACCGACGATAGCCAGTTGCCTCGGCAGGATGGAACGGCTTTCGGGCAGGATTTCATCGAGTCGGGGCAACTCGCCATCGCGGTCAAGATTGATTTCACGACGTATCCGGCTGGCCCGGATGAGTGCGCCCGCCTTGCGTGGGCGGCACGGCAGGCGTTTGAGCGGGGGTGGCGTGCCGATCCGGTGCGCCGCACTCCCGGCGCTGTCTGTGAGTTGGTGATGGGTGGCGAGCAAGCCATCGAAGGCAGACCGCGGGGTGTGTCTTGGAATGACGATCATCAAGGGGTCGGGCTCATTACGGGCTCGGCCCTTTTTGTACCCGCTGGCACTGGCGTGTTTGACATGTCGGATGGTGGTGGCTGGCATACCCAGACGGTCGGCCTCGTCCCCCCGCAGACGGGCGGGCTGAAAGCACCACTCAAAGCACCTCTGAGCACGTCTGTGGAGTCTTCTCGTGCGCGTCCGTTCACGGTTGCGGGCGATGTTCCGGCGTGGCCCATCATCACAGTGAAAGGCCCGCTCGGGTCTGGTGCGCAGGTGGAACTCACATCGCGTTGGCGCATGCCACTCAACCGCAGCCTCGGCGCGTTCGATGTTGTCGAGATCGACACCCGGCCCGGTCATCGAGGCATGACCCTCAACGGCCGTGCAGCGAACGTCCTCACCTCGGGCGCGGTGCAGCTTGCTGACGCTGCGATGGCTCCTGGCCCGCAAGAACTCGCCCTACGTGGCACATCACTCGAAGGTACTGCTACCGCGTCTGTGCGGTGGCGCACAACGAAAGAGAGCATCTAAATGGCCAGCATTCAAGAAGCTGGCATCGACCGCTGGTTTATTGGCGGCGGTGCCGAGCACACCCCCGAGTCCGCACGGCGGCTCGTGCACACCGCGACCCGCGGAAATGAGGGCGTCGGCGGTGTCTCTGATCTGAAGGTGATGCCGCTCGCGATCCCGGGACAGGGAGTGCGTGTCATCACGGGCTCAGCTCTTGTACGGAGCCGGTATGTCGGCGGGGAGACTCAGACCTATCAGGCGAACATCTTCCGCGAGGTCGAAGTGCCGATCGCGCAAAACACTACGAATCAGGACCGTTACGACCTCGTAATTCTCCGGGTTGAAGACCCACACGCAGCAGGCTCGACCTACCCGAAACCAGCACTTGAACTGCTTGCGAATGAGCAGTACATCTATGTGCGGGTCATCTCCGGTGTGAGTGCGACTACGACCCGTGTCCAGCAGGTTGTCGGGCATGAGAACGATACGGCGATCACCCTCGGACGCATCAAGGTACCGGCGATGAAGGGCACTATCGACAACATCACAGGCACGATCACGGACCTGCGGAAGGTCGCGCAGCCGATGAGCGAGCGCGTCGTTCGGGCGATCAACCTCACCGAGGCAGGCACCGGATACAAGCAGATCACGAACACTGGCGCATATCCGACAGGCGGACAGACGTGGCCTGCGGAGGCCGAATCCGCGGGAATCCTCGACATCGATATTCCTGAGTGGGCCACTTACATGGCCTACACCATCACCTGGTCACAACTTTTCGTAGGCCCGAAAGACGGTGCAGGGAACGTGTTTGGTGGAATGTGGTTGCAGGTCGGCGCAACGATTGACCCTGATGTGTGGCGAGGACAACTCAGCAATTGGGACATCGCCGAAAAAGCAGGTGGACACACAATGACCATGCGTGTGGCAGATACTGCCTACATCAAGCCAGAGCTGCGTGGCAAAACCAAACGCTTTTTCCCACGAGTCAATCTTCAAGGTGGTTCCGCGGTGAACGCACCGTCAGTGAACTGGGCGTCGTCGTTCGACCTGGACGTGACGTTCAAGCAGACCGCAGCATAGGGAGGACAGCATGACTGACCTCGTATATGTCGCGCAACGATTCGGCACCTGGCAAACGCTGCACCGCTCACTCCCTCTCACCATCACCTCGGGATGCGAGTGGGGGCTGAACATGTACGGGGTTCTCGAAGCGACACTGCCTCATGGCCTCGCCTCTGGTATCGCGGAGGACGGACACCCTCTGATTGAAGAGGGCGGCACGATCATCAACGCAGAGACCGGAAGTGGAGTCGACCGGCGCAGATGGCAAGGCATCGTCCACGAAGTAACCCCGGACGGGCCGAACCTCAAGTTCACGGTTCGCGAAATTGCGGGCTACCCCGACGGACTGACGTTCACAGGCAACATTCACGGCGTGAAAGTCGACCCCGCTGCAGTCGTACGTGACCTTTGGGCGTACACGCAAGCCGCACCATCGGGCGACTTTGGGGTGTCGGTTGTGGGGTCGACTCCGCTCCGCGAAGGAACTGACTCAGACATCAAAGCGACTGCCGCGAAGATCGCAGTCGATAAAGCGAAGGCAGCGCTTGAGCTTCGGTCTAAGCCTCGCAAAGCGAAAGAGGCGCAGATTCGGAAGATACGAGAACAATATGCACCGCTGTTGCGTCCCCTCACCCGTGCTCGTGACGACGCAACTCAAGCGTATGACGCGCTTGTACAGGCGAAAGCCCCGAAAGCTCAGCTCGACGCGGCGAAAGCTCAGGTTACAACAAAGCAGGAAGCGCTCAAGAAGAAACGTGACGAGCGCGACAAGAAGATCGAGCCGTTGCAGACCCAGCTTGAAGACCTGCGCGATGAAGAGACACCGTGGCAGGAACCTTACGACGATGCGGAGGAAGCGTATCGGGCAGCACAAGAACAAGCTCGTAAGGATGGTGGTGGGCTCAAGATTGAGGCCGCTGATTTCCCCGACACGTGGGACGAAATCACAAAGCTTGCGAAACAGTATGGTTTCGACTTCACAACTCGTGCTGTGTGGAGTGAAGGCAAACCGGACTACCGCATCCAGATTGCCTACCCTTCTGCAGGCCGCACACGTGATGACCTGACTTTTCAGCAGGGCATCAACATCATTTCGGAGCTCAAGCCGCGCTCGATTCCGTACGCATCTGAGGTCCTGGGTCGCGGTGCTGGTGAGGGCGATGGCGCAATCCGGGCAAATAGTGCTCGGGTGGATCGTCGAGCACGCCGCAACATCGTTCTCTCACGACCCGAAATATCCACGGTCTCAGCCTTGCGCGCCGAAGTCGCTACCGAGCTGAAGTACGCGGGAGGCTTCTTGGAGATCCCCTCGATTACCGTGCGTGACAACCCTGCGGCACCGTTGTGGTCTTGGAATCCGGGCGACACGATCCTTGTGCAGGGCGTCGTACCCAACGTGGGCAGGATCGCCTGGTGGCACCGGATTCTGTCATGGAAACTACGCAGCCCAATTGAGGCTGAACTTCGACTTGAAAGGGTGAATGCCATATGAGTGATGCACTCGATAGGATCGCCCGCCAACAGGCTGCGCTCTCAAAGGATGTACAAGGATTGATGCGCACACGTCAGGTAGTGAGGTCGACGATCTCCACGCCGGATGGCGAGGTGCAACTCTCTGATGCGTTCGCTGACGCTACGGACGCGGCTGCGGCTTTGCCGGGTCAGCGTGAAGTCCTTGCCGCTCTTGATGCGGCACAGTCCAGCGATTTCGATCTGATTGGCGAGGCAATCACTGAGCAGGAAGCCCTTGCGGATGGTTTGCATGAAACCCAAATGAGTGTCATCGGCACGAATCTTGTGGTGCAGGCGGCCCAAGAGCAGGCCGAGGAAGCAATCCGGGCTGCATCTGAGGTGTCTGAATTTGCGGAGGGTGTGAAAGCGGTCGCGGATGCTGCCGCGAATGATGCTGAGGCGGCGAAGACCACTGCGAATTCTGCTCAGCGTGAGGCGAAGGACGCGGCGCAAGCGGCGATTGATCGTGCCGCTGATGCTGAACTGGCGGCCAAGGAGTTTGCTAAGGCTCAAGCTGAGCAGGCTCAGATTGATGCGAACGACGAAACTGGGCGGGCGGTCGCTGCAGCAAAGGTTGCGGCGGCGAAGGATGCTCAGGACAAGGCCGACGAAGCTGAACGGGCAGCGAAAGAGAAAGCTGCAGAGGCGAAGCTCGCTGCTGATAGCGCCGCGCAAGCCGCCGCTACCGCTGACGCGAAAGCAGTGCAGGCGCGTGAGGATGCGTTGAGGGCGGCACGCTACCGGGTCGGGCCTGATGGCGTGTATTCCCCGGCGATGCCTGAAGGTGGGTTTCGGATCGGCGCTCAGTTGGTGCGTGTGAACGCTGACGGTCATCCATACCGGATTGACCGGTGGGCGGGCGCTGAGTGGGTGCGTGATCAGGTGCTCATGGATCAGTTGTTGATCCCGAGCGAGGATGGCACTATCGCGATTGGGAATGCCCAGATCTATGCGCCGACGATCATTGGTGGCGAGTTTTTCGGCAACCGGTTTGAAGGGTCTACCTTTACACTTCCGTCTGTCGAAGCGTCCGAAACGGTGCTTACGGATCAGTGTGAGTCGGTTGGTCAATGGGTGGGGCCATGGGACCCAATTCCGAAGCCGACGCTCTCAACTGCGCAGAAGCGCAGTGGCAACTATTCCCTACTGCTTTCCAAGAATCCCTCGACCACTGAACGAGGCGCAAAGCGGCCCATCCCAACGACGTCGTTTCCTCGGGGAGGCTATTTTTCCGTATGGGTTTGGAGGTCGGTGGCCGGTTCAATGCTGGTCACCGACGAGGCGCAAGTCTATGGCGGGTATGACATGCCTGCGAAAACATGGGTAGAGATTCGGTGTGCGATTCCCTCTGGCGTGTCAGTAAGCCAGATCAGGGTATCGGATGCTGGCGCTGGTGCCGCGTTGATCTACATTGACGATTTGACCGTGGTTAGATACACCTCGCTCTCTGGGAAGGCTGCGATTGATCGCGCGCCGTCTGGTGCTGCACGCGTCTACAGCGAAGCGGCTGATGGGTCGATGATCAAGTTTCAAGACTCTCAGCTTGAGGCAGACTATGGCGGGCTCTCGGGTTTTGTGCGTCCTCACCTTTTCGGTGCGAGCGCAATTTCAGTCGAGATGGGCGTGTCCAGCACCCAAGCAGACACTCGATCAGAGCTCCGGCTCGATGCTGGCGGATCACTTCTAAGTATCGTTGCCGTGCGCGATGACACGCTGATTGGCCGATTCAGGTTTGATGGCGATGGCGTTATTACGGTCCAGGACACGATCCGGTCGCGTATTGACACTGACTGGCAAAATGTCGCGATCCCTGGCGGTACGGGTACGTGCCGTTGGATGCGCAAGCTAGGAATCATTTATCTCGAATTTGATGTGAAGTACACGGCGAGTGTCGCGGCGAATGGTGTGCTTGCGCCTGCGTTCACGTTGCCTGCTGCCGCGTATCCGCCGCTCAACAAACCGATCTCGGTTGTTGGTGGTGGCAGTGTTCCCGGTCTGGGGTGGGTGGATTCTGCTACTGGGCGATGCACGATCCGTAATTTGCATACCGCGGCCTCTACCTCGTTTTTGGGGCATGGGTCGTGGCCTGCCTCATCGTAAGGAGTATGTGATGTCGTATTTGACTCAGGCGAAGCTTGCCGGGGATCAGTTGATTATTCAGCGGGTGACGGCGTGTGCCGCTTCTGAGGGGGTTCCTGATGCGCCGTTTTGGGCGTCGCAGCAGGGGTGGAGGTTGTCGGCTCAGCCGGGGTGGGATGCCGCGTATGAGTCTGCACTGGCTAGCAAGGTGTCGGAGCCGGGAGGTGATAGCTCGGTGATTAGTGACGGCATGATTCTTGCCGCGGTGCAGGCGATCCGTAAGGCTGAGTCACCCCCAGATCCACCGCAAGCCGAAACCAACTAGACCCCGCCAGGTAGCGGGGTTTTTGCATGTAAGGAGGGGAAATTCATGGCGCAACTTTATTACCCGCTCGATCCGGCGCTCGTGTCTGAGTGGCCTGGGCCTCGTGACGGCGGCAGTTGGTGGCATTACGGCACCGACTTTGCTGTTGGGGTTGGGACACCACTCGCGGCGAGCTTTGATGGCCAGGTCGTGTTTGCTGGCGGCGACGGCGCGCGAGGCCAGATTAACGGGGTTTGGGCGAACGGTGAAGGCCTCACTGTTGATATTCGCCGCTCTGATGGCCTAATCGCAAGGTACGGGCATCTGTCACGTATCGATGTGCAGTACGGGCAGTGGGTGACCGCTGGCCAGATCATCGGCCTATCCGGGAACTCCGGCTACACGACCGGGCCGCACTGCCACTGGGAACTCCGGTGGGATCGTGCATGGTCCGGCGGCGCATGGGCTCACCCACACAACCTCGGCGCGATTGCGCTACCCAAACACGCTGCACCGGCTAAGCCCGCAGCACCAACACCAAAACGCAAGGAGCACAACATGTTGATGGCATTCTACGAGCATGCAGCGGGCAAAGGTCAGGGCCGCTGGCTCATCTTCGGCCCCAAGTTCCAGATGGAACTCTCAACCCAGCGCGCGGCTGATGCGTTCGCGAAGCAGCTCGGAGTGACACCGTTTGTTACTGATGGCGGTGGCTGGGCGAAGTTCAAGCGAGTCTCGAAATGACCGCAGCCCCGCCCGGTGGAATCGGGATGGGTGATCTCTGGAAGCAAGGCCAGAACACCCAGGAGCGGCTTGCAAAGCTTGAAGTGATCGTGGAGCGCCTCGCGAAGGTCGATGAGCGTCTTGATTCGCATTCCAGTAGGTTGCGCATGATCGAGGGCGCGACGATTCGGCAGGAGGGCGACGCCGCGGATATTCGCTCGCTCGATACCCGTGTAACAACGCTCGAATCACAGCTTGGAACGGTTGGCAATCAAGTCTCACGCTTCTCTTGGCTGCCAACTGTTGTTGTCGGTGTGATTGGCGCTGGCGGTGCAACACTTCTCGCACGTCTGATTAACGGAGGATAAGAACATGAAACCTACAGAGTTCGCGCGCCTCGGCGCGTATCTGATCAGCGCGGCCACAGGTGCCGCACTCGCCATTATCGGCGGACTCAACGGCGACGGAGGGCTCGTGACCGCGGGCGTCGGACTTCTCGGAGTTGGCAGCCTCGCTGGCGCGAACATCACACGTACCGGCAGCGACACCGAAGACACGGTGTGACCCTTGCTCCCTCGCTTGACCTACGGGTTGAGCGAGGGGGTTATTTTTGTGTCCGGTGCAGTTTGCCGTGTCAAAGGATCCTGTTTCACAAACAACAAGAGGTGGGACCCGGATGGCCCCACCTCTCATTTACCTGCCCCGCTGATTAGGTGGCGAGTTCTTTGTGTCCGTCTGGCACGCTCATGCCGGTTTGGACTTCAATCTTTCGTGGTTTTGCCTTCTCGCTCATGGGAATAATGAGACTGAGCACGCCGTTCTCGTAGTTTGCTGAGATTGCGGTAGTGTCGACTCCTTCACCGATGCTGAACTGTCGCAGGTAGCTTCCCGCTGGTCGTTCTTTGGCGAGCCATTTCACGCCGTCTGTTCGCGCGGTTGTCCGGTTGGCTCGGATGGTGAGGATTTGTCCGTCAACATCAACGTCGATAGATCCTGGGTCCATTCCTGGGAGGTCGGCGTTGAGCACGTAGGCGTTGTTGTCTCGATAGAGATCGACTGGCATTGCGCGCATCGGTGATCGTTGCGTCACGCTGTTGGCAATGCGTTCCATCTCGGTAAAAGGATCAAAAGACATGGACATAATGAATTAATCTCCTTCCAAGTGTGGTGCTTGAGCTTGGGGCGCTCAAGTGGTTTTAGATTAGCACTCGCTACCTGAGAGTGCTAATAAAGGGTGCTGGAAAATTGCTCAAAAGTGGCTGCTCAGCGATGAGTGTCAGACAGTGCCCAGTAAGAGAAACTGGAAGTAACCAAGTAAGCTCCCTCTCGCGTTCGGGCGAGGGGGTCTTTTGTGTTTACTGGTAGCCGCCTGGCCCGATTCCGCGGTTGCTTTGCGTGGTTGGGCGTGTGCTTGGCCACGGTACGGTTTTCTCGGCCTCGGTCAGTCCGTTGTAGATCCCTGTCATGCGGCGCTGTGCGGGGTCGGATTCCCATTTCATCACCATGTAGCGGTCCGCGCCGGTTGTGTCGGTGATTTTGTGGATGATGGCCTTGGGGTGTTGCCTGATCTCGCGTAGCACGATCCATGTGTTGGTGTCGATTTGGATCAGGTTGTCGATGTATTTCATGGTGCTCTCCTGCGGTCAGGAGTTGAGGGTACGGCAGGGGGCTGACATTCATGCCGCGGTGAGTGTGCGTGAGATTTCGTCGGAGCCGTGCTGCACCTCTGACACGAGCGATTCGTCGCCGGGACGCTTGGGGTCGAGCCAATCGGAATACAGGTCTTGTGGGAGCACGAGCGGCATGCGCGGCCAATAGTCGGCGGCTTCGCCTACGGAGTCGCGGGTGACCATCGAGTAAGTGACAAGCTCGGTGCCGTCTTCTCGAGTAACGGTGTTGGTGAGTGCCGCGATGCCGAACGGCTCATGCTCTGGGAGGTGGAACTTCCCGCCCTTTTCGACGTACCAGGATGCGGGGAGGATTGCGCGGTGCTGAAAGGGGCGCTTCCATGACCGTAGGAGTTTGTCATCGCGCGAGTTGAATGCCGAGAATTTCACCGGGCCGCTGCTGTCGAGCCAGATCCACCACCACGCCATCAGCAGCTCACGCTCCCCCGATTCATTCGCACGGATAATCGGGTTGAGGTTGACTGCGTTCTTGCCGGTGATCTTCGCGCTCCCGCTGCGCTGCTCCATCCACTCAGACAGAAGCGCTTGCGAATCCTTCTCGCTCAGAGGCTCTAACCCGTCCGGCAGCTCGATCCGCTCACCTGATCCGCTGAGTCCGTATGATGCACACATGCAGGCAGAATACGCCCCTGAGCTGATCCGAGGCTAGGGGGTTTCGGGTTCCCAAGGTAGCCGATCCGGGAGCGGCGCGAGGATTCTGCCCTCACCGCATTCGCTGCACCGGAGCACGCTCGCGCTCTCCCTGCCCATTGGTCCACCGCACTTCAAGCAAGTCCACATGCACCCAGCTTGCCCGCGCTTCACGCCCCGATGTGGCGGTTACGGGAATCTGTGGATAACTTACTCTTTGATCCAGGAGATGATGAGCGCGTTTTCCGGGATCACGCACGCTGACTTTGCGGCCTCCCATGTCTCGCCCTCGCCCGTGACCTCCACCATTTCAAAGGTGGAGAGGTCACGGGTGTGACGATCCTCAGGCGGGACCGCGTTAGCTTCGAGAGCGAGATGGGCGCGAGCAATCATGACCCCAGACTAGCCCGCATCGACCGCCCGGACGGTCGAGCACGGTGCGAGCTCACCGCACGACACGCATTCCTCGTCTCGATGACTAAAGCGTCGGTCGCGTGACGGCTCAACTGGTACATGATGTAACGCGCGTACTCTCTCGATGGCGGCGCGTGCTTCTCGGAGCTCAGCGATCAGGGCCCGCACATGTGGGCTATGCTTCGCCACCGGCATGCGTTCTAACTCGTCAAGATCAAGCTTTCCGCTCACCATTCCACTCCCGCCCAAAGTCCAGCGATAAACAGGGTCACGGCAACCGACCCGCACCACACTGCTACACGCGCGGATGTCGTTGCCTTCCGATCATCAATCCCGCTCTCAACACCGGCATTTACTAAGCCGCCAAAAGCGACGATCGCAAACGGGAGCGCGGACAGCATTAGCGCCACGGTTACGCTCATTTCTCTTCCTCTCGTTGATACGGGTTTGTCTGCGCGGCAAGCTTCCCGAGTGGCGCGAGTAGCGTTGACGGTTCCTTGTGCCCCACATAGGCCGCCTCGGCCGCTTCGTACAGCGGGTATGCAATCCGAGCAAGATCGCCCCATGCTTTCTCGGCGGCGGCACGCTCAACCTCAGCAAGCCACCGATCAAACCCTCGCGCTGCCGCTCGCTCATTCGCTGCCGCATTGATCGGGTCGTGGTACTCACCTACTGGGTCGCTCGCATACCCTGAACGCACTTGTTCCGTGGTTGGCGTGTATCCCTCACTCACTACGATCACCCCGCCTCTCAATGAAGACTCCTGTGCGCCCCCTGAGCACCCAGACGAGTGCCACGAGGCGCGCTACCGCATACATTCGGACTTTCGCGGGTGTTGTGAGGCGCGTATTTCCCCATTCGACCAGGTAGGGGAATTTGCGCGGGTTCGAATACCTCCGTTCGTGGCGGTATGGTCGTTGCCGCCACACGACACGCTCACTCATCGCCCACCACCTCGTAGCCAGAGGTCTTTGCCTTCGGTCATCTTTCGCGCGATATTGCGGCCCACCGAAGCACCACTTATCTCTGAGCTATCCACCCACGCCAGCGGCAAGAGCTCACAAACAATCTCGGCGAGTTTCGCTTCGTTTACCGTTACCGGCTCTACCGGCGAGGCAAGTGCAGCCCGTAGTTCCTCGTTCTCGCGGTGTAGACGGTTGTTGCCTGCGTTCTGCCGTTCGCAGTACTCCACCACCTGTTTCCACATGATGTCGCGCACGCTCGGCTTGTACGCGTCTGGGTTCCCGGCACACCCCATCGCTTTCCACACACGCTCCAACGCCTGCTTCTCGCGTTCGAGCCTGATAGCAGTCACGCAATCAGGGCACTCCCCAGAGTTCATGTGGTTGCTACCCACAAGCCCAATTCCATTGCAGGTTTGGCATGTTGGTGCGGGTGGGGTGACACCAGCAGCAGGGAGGGCGGAGCCCTCAGTAAAACCGTCTATCCACGCATCCTCAACGTTTGAGAATGGGTTTCCGTCAATGAATACCCCGCTAGCAACTTTCTTGGCCCGTTCCCGCTGTTCTTCGCTAGGCTCACCCACCAACAAACCAGCAAGCCGGAGAGCATCAAGCCCCGCAGCTACTCGCTCGCCCTCTTTCCCTTCCGCATCAGCCTCATGCCAAGCGGCCTTAAATACCTGCTCTGCCGTCTTAGTCATCGCGACACCACCGTGATCGGGAAACGGTCGGGGTGCTCTTGGTACTCCGAGGCCCACGACATGACCCACTCGGGAGGTGCCGTAACGGTAACCGCGTAACACTGCATCACGTCGCTGGCTTCATATGCGGGGTCGTAGCCCGCGTTCTTACGGTCGTACTCGTTTACCGCTGCGGCGTAGAGTTCGGGGTCGATGTGCCCGAAGGCCATCACATAGTCAGCTTGCTCGTCCTCCACCAACACGACGCCGAGCACGGTATCTCCTGAGCTGGGTGTGAAATCTTCTTGCGTCAGAGCCGGGTAAATCTTCACTTCGTTCATTTCCGATTCTCCTTCAGTTGTGATCGTGGTCGCCTTGCTCATCCCTCGCCCCTCTCCGGTGCGGCAGAATCCATCTCTTCAAGCTCACGCTTGACCTTCTCCACTCGGGCTTCCCCCTCACGCACCCGTGCCCACTCCGCATCATCCGCCCACCACGGGGTAGTGGTGGACACGTAAGGCGAAGTCTTAACGTCGTCTGGTTTCTCGCTCATCCCTCGCCCCTCTCCGGTACTGGAATCCAGTCGTCTTCGTTGCCGCAGATTGTGCATTTTGCGTACTTGCAGGTGTCTGGGTCGCCTTCACCAACTGGGAATGGGTAATTACAGAAGCCGCATTTGTGCGACGGTTTTGGTGCTGTCTCGGGTACAGCAGCACGAGAAAGCGCGATACCCACAAGTGAGTCGATAATCTCGTCATCGTCAGCCGCGAGCGAGAAGTCATCCAGACCCATCGTCCCGTGACTCCACGCGGAATGGTCACGACTGCACCAGTAGATTTCCTGCCCGAGGTATTCGCGGAATTGTGCAGCTAGCATTTTTCGGTCGTTCTCGTCTGGTGTGTCTGGTGTCGCTTCCAAAGCGTCAGCAGCGCGAGTAATTGCCCGCTTTGCCTCGTCGGGAATCGAGAGGTTGAACTGCGAGTCTGCCAACTCGCGCAACTTGTCGATCTGTGCGCGTTTCTGTTCTGGTGTCATCGTCATTTCGTTTGCCCTTCCTCGCAGCATTTCCCGCAGCACGGATGCAGCCACCTGCTAGCGCACGCCGGGCCACAACAACCCTCCACGCAGCCCTCTTCACTCATTTCCGCGGTCCTTCCTGCGCCTTCTTGACCCGTGCAACCATGTCGCTCACTCCACGCTGCAACTCTGCTGCCGAGTACGTGTAGTTCTGCTCGCCCAATCGGAACAGCGTTTCGATCTGGGGTCGTGGGTTGTCAGGGTTGAGGCGTTCGAGGTCTTCGATAGATTGCACGTCTTCGTATGGTGAAGGGCAGGAGCACCCGCTGTCCGTGCCGACGTAGAACACGCGTTTATCGGTGATCGATTGCCAGACCATCACGTAATCGAACTGCCAGCAGCCGTCCGAGAGGTCGAACTCATCGACCTTGATCATCCCGAAATCTGCGGGATTGTCGTGGATATTTTTCATTTCGTTTGTCCTATCTGCGCGAGAACCCGCGCCGCGTCAGCCTCGGCTTCACGTAGCCGCTCCCCCAAGATCACGCACTCGTCTTCCGTGAGTTGCGACTGGTCACAGTTGGCCAGGTCGCTCGCGGTCGCCGTGTTGCCCATCGTTGGGCGGCGACCTAACGACCTTTCGATCTTGAGTGCGGCATCTCGAATGTTGGTGCCCGCCACCAGGTAGGCACCTCCGCGCGCAAACCTGCTCGCGAACGCGTAAATCTTCATCAGCTTCTCCTTTAACGCCTGCGGGGGCCACACGATGCGGCCCCCGGGGTACGAAAATGCCCCGCTCTCTTGGCGGGGCTAGATACTGCGGTTGGTAGGGGCTAGCGGTACACGCCCGTATGTTTCGGGATGTCCTTTTCGTCCATGCGCGAGTTCGCGTCATCGGGGTTTAGGTATGCCTCGATGATCAGATCAGCCCAATACCGATCTCCGATTTCCCATCCAGCGAGCCTACGGGCCGCTTTCATTCCCGCTTTGTCAGGTGTTGCACGCGAAGTCATTTCGTCACGTCCCCTTAAAATGGCTGTTCATCGTCAAAGCCGTTTTGAGCGCCTGCCGGTTGCCCCCAAGCACTCTGCCCCTCGGGTGCCCCTGAACTCGCGCCAGACCCGGCACCGGCTGCGCTGTAGCTGCCAACCTGCCCTCGGTCCTGACCCCGGGTGATCTGTGTGGTTGCGAATCGGAGTGATGGCCCGATCTCTTCAACCTCAAGATCCAACGACGTGCGCTGTACGCCTTGGTTGTCCGTGTACGACCGCTGCGTCAACCTGCCCTGCACAATCACGCGAGTGCCCTTCGTCAACGACGCAACAATGTTGTCGGCATACTCACCATATGCACGACACCCCAGCCACAACGCTTCACCATCCGACCAGTCACCGGACTGGCGGTCACGCACCCTTGGTGTCGAGGCGATACGGAACGTCACCCACGACTTACCGGCCTGCGACACGCGAGGCTCGGGGTCGGCAACAAGGTTACCGACAACAGTGATCAGCGGCTCACCGGCCATTATTTCGCCTCCTCTGAGATGTGCTTCGGGCCTCGGTTTCGCGATGTGCCGCCCTCCGACAGCAACCGGTACGTTTTGCCGCCGTCATCGCTGAACGCTTCCGAGTTGCGCTTGTTCTGCCACAGTGCGTCAGCAACGTTCACCCACTCTTCGGGAGAGTTCGTGAGAGGCCGCAGGTTCTTGAACTGCAACAGATCATGAATGACAGGGATCGCCACCGAGGCAGACCCTCCACTGTGCCCCATGTCCGCGAACGCCTGTACAACGTTGAGGTATCCCTGAACTGTCTGCGGTTCTTCTCCGAGCAGTTCCAGCTCACGTCGTGCGTGTTCTACCAAATTACTCATTGTCTAGCTCTCTTTCTGCGCGGTTTTCCACGCGTCTAATGCCCATCTCTGGGCGGATAGTTCTTCAAGCGAGGGCAGCGTGTTTGTTGGCACGCTCAACCCTCGACGGGTGAGGCTTTCCCGCGGGCGCTCCATGAGCAGGGCGTCGCGGTTCTTCACGACATGCCACTCTCGTGACACCTTCGCCGGGCTGCAGGACAGCAGGAACAGTGCGAGCGGATCTAGGTCTTCCCCGGCCATGATGGTCCACACCTTTCGCATGCCTCATGTCGGGGTAGCCCGTGGGGGCAATACTGTTTTTGTCGCCTGGCCGCTGTGCGTGCTTCTTTCGCGGCACGCACCGCGGCTTCTTCCTGAGCTTCTCGGTCAGCTGCACATGCACGACATGGTTGGTCGTGATCCCAATGTGAATGTTTTCCACAGGTTTTGGGAGGGGCGGCACCCCCCTCTTCTTCGTTAGAAGAAGAGGGGTCGGGTCGGGTCGGGTCGGGCCGGGCCGGGGGTAGCGAACTCACACCGTCGCTCACACCATCTGTCACGCGTGACACTTGCTGTGACTGACTGCGCTTATTCTCCCGAGCTTCACGCACACGACGCTGACGCTCACGCGCATCAGCACGACGCTTCTTCACCGTCTCCGACGTCTCCTGATACTCATCCCAATCGTGAAACCGCCACCCCTCGGACTCATCTACCCAAAGCCCCGCAGCTACAAGCTCTCCCGCAGCGTCACGATCCCCCAGCAGACGCAGCACGGGAGCTTTGATCACCCCATCCGTGAGGTGCTGACACGAGTAAGCGCCTGCACGCACCCACAACGTCACCGCAGCATCTGAGAGGGTCGCCGTTTTAGGGTGCGACCAAAACCCGTCATCAACCTTGAACCACGCCACCGACATCCACCTCCCTTCGTTCGTTGGGGTGGTCTACGATCCTGATAGCGACCGCCTCACGCAGAATCCACGCCTGCCCGCCGTACCCGCGCCGCTCCATATCGTGAGCATCATTGACCATCTCCGGGCTAGAGAACTTGGTTAACGCGATCCGGGCAGCCATCAAATGCTGGTATTCAAGCGCAGCCAGAAACACCGTCACCGGCTTATCCTTCGCCAAAGCGTCAGCGGCAAACCCTTGTAGTTCGTCCTGCGTGTACCGCTCAGCACACACAGTAACTAACCGATCCGGCGTAAACGCATCCATCTAGGTCACCTCCGTTACTTTCCAGTCGTCAGTCAGCTTCACGAACCCGTGCACGGCATGCTCGATAGGCACTTCGGTTGGGTCGGCGTGAAGACTGATCTTGATGCCTCGCCGGATCGCTTCCGCTTGAAATTCGGGGTCCGACTCGATGAGCCCGTTAATGAGCGATTCGAGCCACACCACGTTCGAGCCACGGTGCTTGTCTTTGCGTCCGCCCATGCCGCCCTGACGATGCTGCGGCACCAGTTCGGGGCAATCCTCACCAGTCCATGCAGACACGTGACCGTCACGCCCTTCGAGATCACGAAGCACTGCTTTCGGTGTGTGCTTACTCATCAGGCGTTCCCCTCGTCCACCCTGGGAACAGGTCAGTGCAGTGCAGGTTTTCGCCAGCAGCGTGCGCGGTCGGTCCGTAGTACGAGATCCCGTCGGGCACCTCGACCACCCACCAAAACTCGTGACGCTTCCGGCAGTGAAAACACCAGCGTGTGCCGAGAGATTCACGGGAGTATTCGCGCATGTCCGTTCCGCAGATCGCGACGTTTCCAGACTCAGCGCACCAATCAGCCGTTTGCGTCAACTGGGTTCCTCCGCTCTTTCCGTGTACGCACAAGGGCCGGAGTCAGTACGACCCCGGCCCCGACACTGCTCACAACTAGGCAGCGGGTGGAACATCATTTCGACACCTCAATGGCTCCCGCAAATTCAGTGATGAGCTTGCGAGATTCTGCACTCAACTCATCCACGATGTACGCAATTTGCATCCCAGGGTTGTGCGAACAGGCCACGTTGAGGCTGTGTAGAAACCCGTTCAGAAGTGCACCTTGAACCTCGTTGCTTGCAGGACCGAAATCACGACCGATCGCTTCTGCATATTTGTGGTTGGCGGTTACCAAGTTCTCGCTCATCACTTCTCCTGTGTTGGTTCCTCTGCGGTCGGCGTGCTCAGCCATGCTTTGCGCTCGTTCTTCGCTTCGATAAGCCCCGGATCGTTAGCGAGGCCTTCCTGCTGGATTCGCTGCCATACCCGCTGCAGCTTGTCCATCGACTCAGCAGAATCGATCCATTTCGCAGCCTGCGCCGCATTTACGGCAGGTGTTGTTGCGAGCGGTTGCACGATGAACTGGGCCCGCTTCCCGCGAGCCACCGCCAATATCGGGTCAACCGCCTTGTCAATATGCGACATGTGGCTAATCCGAATCCCGCCGACCTTGCTCTTGCCGAAACGAACTTCTGGATCGGCGTAGAGGCGCATCTGCCGCCCCGTGTAGGCTTCCGGGTTTGGACCCCACGCAGCCACCATGAGGCGACGCATCGTCTTTCCAGGCCGGTACGTTCGTCCGGGGAACTCGGCGAGCTCGAAGAACACGGGCTGCTTCGTGGTGCCGCGTTTCCGACCCGTGATCGTGACGACCTGCGGACCGCCGATGAAGTCTTCTGCGTTCACTTGCTCACTATTGGGTTCGATACTCATCTCACTCATAACTGCATTTCCTCACTCTCGTATTTGTCCTGAAAGTCGTAGACTAACCGCATTGACGGCTTGATCTTTGTGATGCCTTGTTCGAGATAGCCGGGCCATTCGCCGGACTCCATGCAGCGCCGGTATCTGTCCACTGCTTCGAGCGCTTCTGTCTCGCCGAATCGGGCATAGTCCTCAAGCTCGTCGAACCTGATGACATTGACAAGGTAGGGAGGCGCCTTCTCAACCACGACGAAAATCATGTCCCGTTTCTCGCCAGTGATGCGCTCAAGAATGTCCGTGTAGTGGCCGTACTGAATGTGATAGCCAAAATTCTCAACCGACGAACGAAAACCGAACGGTGACGCATCCAATGTGGTTTTCAGATCGACCGCGAAACCGCCCTCAGAGGGAAGATAGTCAAACCTTCCGCGGCGCTTTACTCCATTGAGCTCGTGGAAGATGGACACTTCGGCATTGCCCTCGCGCTCAAACAATCGGCGTGACTCCGGCTCCCGCAACACGGCCTCAGCCATACAGTCCGCCTGCAGTGCTTGAGCGGGCGTGAGGATGATGTGTCCCGCCTCTCGCATTTCGTTCTCCCACAGCACTGTTGCGGCCTTCGTGGACACGTTGCCTGATGCTGTCAAATGCTCGTTGGGATACTCAATAAATTCAGCACCAACCCCGAGCACTTTCGTGTGCACCGCCGTCCCGAGATCGAACGCGGGACGGTGGACCCGGTTCCCGTCGATCACCTGATATTTGAACTTCGCGGCGCATTCGAGAATGAGCTTGGCTCCGGCTGATGACAGCTCATCTCTCGGCGCGTGGTACTCGGCTTCGGGCATCCCGTACACGACACCCTCACGCCTCATTTGCTCGCTCAAGTGCTCGCTCCAATCTGTCGTCTTGAACCTTGTAGTCGTTCGCGAGGTCTTCCGCGGCGATGCGTTGGTACTCGGGATCGTCCCGAAGGTCATCAGCTGCGTCCGCCCAGTCCCGTTCGGGTTCGCCTCGGTCACGCATCGCGCACCTTCTTTCTGGGGCAGTCCTCACGCCCATACGTGAACGGGTTCGCACACCGCCCGCACCTGTGCTTCCGTTCTGGCTGCATGACCGCGGAAACAGTAAGCCCCGCACCATGAGGCTGGTACGGGGCAATGTTGTAGCGCTTCGGCGCAGTCATACGCTCAAGCTCCTCATCAGTCACCGTTCCCTCCGATCCTCAAACACCGACACATCAACACCCGCCGGGTTGAGATCGTCCGTGAATGACTCGTACATCGACACTGCAGTTACGCGAGAATCGTCACGAATCACACCCGACTTCGTGAGCGCATCCATGACCGCACGCAGCAACTTGTCGATGTCCGGTTTCGTGGCCGGTAGATGGAACTTCGGCTTCTTCGGGCGCGGCATGAAGAATGTCACGTGCAGTTCCACGGGACAGTCAAACCCGACACCACCCGCCTCGAGCAGCGCCGCCTCAGCGACACTCTGAACGAGCGCGCGCCACGGCTTCAACTTCGCACCATTCGCGTCACGCAGCCACGCCTTACCGCCACCCTGCGCCACCGTCTTAGAACCCTGCGGCACCGGCACACCATCAACTCTGAACGTAATCATTTACGACACCCCAACCACTCCACGAGCACTGCCCGCTCCCGCCAACCCACGCCAGCAAGCACGAGCACCGCTACCGGCACCGCGATCACCGCATCAATCTGCTCAGTCATCCGACTTCGCCTTCTTCCAACGCTTCACGGTAGCTTTCCCGAGATCCCGCAGCCCCTTGTACTGCAACACCCAGAGCTCCTGCGTATCCTCGTCAGCAACCCATCCGGCGCGACGTCGCTTTACCTCAGCCATCAACGTGCCGAGCGTGCCATCCCAGCACCCCACGTTGAGGCGATGCTTGCCGTTCTTGGTGCGAACGAACGTTGCGGTAACGCCTTCGGATCCAATCGGGCCTACTACGAGGTAGTGCCAGTGCTTTTCGAGATCCGCGTTGCCGGACACCTCCGCGTCGCCGGACACCCTCGCGTCGCCGTACACCCTCGCGTTGCCGGACACCCTCGCGTTGCCGGACACCCTCGCGTTGCCGGACACCCACGCGTTGCCGGACACCCTCGCGTCGCCGGACACCCTCGCGTCGCCGGACACCCTCGCGTTGCCGGACACCCACGCGTTGCCGGACACCCTCGCGTTGCCGGACACCCTCGCGTTGCCGGACACCCTCGCGTCGCCGGACACCCACGCGTCGCCGTACACCCACGCGTTGCCGGACACCCTCGCGTCGCCGGACACCCACGCGTCGCCGGACACCCACGCGTTGCCGGACACCTCCGCGTTGCCGGACACCCACGCGTCGCCGGACACCCTCGCGTTGCCGTTGGGTAGGTCTGCCGACTCTACCCAGCCTCCGAGATCGCCTTTACGGATACCGCGGCGAGGAATGTCCTCGGTCGCACGGATCTGATGGACCGTAACCCCGAGCCGCCCCATACGCGACTCGCCTGTAAGTTCAAACTTCTTCTCCACGACTACCTTCTCTCTACCTAGATGAGGGCGCACATCGCCCAGTGACGGTTGGGGATTCGAACCCCACGTGTGCCCGGGTATCCCAGTCGGCACACGGCACCACACACCGCCCACCCCGCGAACGGGGCAAAAATCATGCCTGAGGTTCCACCCCCAGGACTTCCGCAGGCTTGCCAGCCCGACTCGCGCTCGGTACTCCGTTACTTCCACAAGCGCTCCCCACACACAACGCCCTACACGACGGGTCATTACTCCACGCCGCAACCTCATGTGCTGGTTATCTGTTATTGAATTACTTCGCCCGCTGTCAGTCATGGCCAGCCCGATGAAGGGGTGACTCGTGACGATGGACTCGTCGTGAAACTGCCGCGTATGACCGCGACAGCCCCGTTTTTGGGTACAAAAAGCACCGGTAGGGTCGAAACCCTCGAAATTTTCAAGAGGACTAGGCTGAAACTGTGGCAGAAATCATTTACAACGTCATCGCAACCGCAGCCCTAGTCATTGCTGTAGCCGGATGGATCGACAACCGCCGACGCATCGAAATGAAATCACTCAAACTGAAACTCATCCACCAGACCTCCCTGATGGACGCCACCATCTACCGACTAACCAACGTCGGCGAAATAGACGTGAAGGTATTCGGCGTGGAGTGCGAGGACCGCATCGGACGCTTCCAGGTGTCAATGCAAGAACCTGAGGAGATACTGCGTCGAAATCTCCACTATCCAGTGATGTTCCACATTGACGCGCATACTCGAAAACATCCAGAGCATGTAGACGTGAGCTACCGGTCCTGGACCGGAAGGCGGAAATTGCTTGCCGTTCCCGTTCAGCCTGAGCCTCCCTACGATCCGCTTGCCACGAATCAATCAACGTAGCCGCAAAGAACCCGATAGCCAGCAACGCACACACCTGACCAAACCAAGCACCCATCACGCCACATCTTCTCTACGCGACTTCATGACCTTCATCTGGTGACGTGTCTCACACAAACACCAACCCGTGACCAGCATGATGACCGCGGTCAGTACGCCAATCATCAGGACACCGCCTTCACTGCCCGGTACACGCGAGCCTGACGCCCGTAAACCGTTGCACGTGTCTCGCCGGTAGCCTCAACAAGTCCCCGATCCTCAAGCTCAGACACCGCAGACCGGATCCGCGACGGCGACCAAGTACCCGACAGGAACTCCTCAAGCGCCCCCTGCGTGATGCCGTGATCCATAGTGCGCTCGATAGCCTCCAACACGGCAGCCTGCGACGCATTCACATTCACCGACCGGCCCGCATCAACCGACGTAACCGGATCAGAAGCACGCGACCTTGGCGCGGCACCATCCAACACCATGCTGCTCATCATGCCACCGCCTTCTCGGCGTAACGGTTCACGAAATACTGCTGACCCTTGCCCGTCACCTTCGGCGTCTTAGAGATCGTCACATGACCATCCGAATGCGTGACCGCGGTCTCCTTGATCTCGAACAAGCCAAGCTCCATCGCATACTGGGTCGGCATGTTCCGGTCAGACCCCGCACGCCGGATCAGGTAACCCTCATCACGCAACACCTCAAACAACCGGTTCTGCCCAATATCGACACCATTACCGCGGAGAATCTTCGCGAGCTCCCCAACGAGGATCGTGGACTTCGACGCCGCCACCGAATCAGCAAACAATACCTTCGGCGCATCCTCCACAACCTTCGCCTCAAGCTCGGCACGCTCAGCCTCAACCCGCGCCGCGAGCGCCAACGCCTCAGCAAACGACTGCGGAACCTGATGCTGCACACCATACGAACCCGTGCGTCGAATCTCCGGCAGCACCTTCTCGAACAGCCACCGCTCAAACTGCACTGCCGCGGGGAGCTTCGAGGACACGATCAGGCGCATAACATCAGCCTCACCAATCACACGAGCCTGCTGAACGCCGCCCTTGGTCTGAAGGGGGTGGTGTTTCGCCACCCCCTTGCAGTGCTGCTTGATCGCGTTCGCTACGTCGGCGTATCCGAGCACTTGGGCGATGTCGCGAGCAACGAACCATGTCTCGCCGTCGATCACCACATGACGGACATCCCAGCCTTCAAAGTTGAAAGTCTCTACCGCGTTCACTTTGCTGCTCCGTTCGGGTAGGAAATGGACTCGACGCTCACACCCAGCGCGGACGCTATTCGCCGCAAGACTGGTGGCGATGGCTGACGCGAACCGTTCAACAGCTTTGTGAGATAGCCCGGGTCAATATCGACCCGCTCAGCGAGCACACCTTTCGGTATTTCTAGAAGCGCACGAATCTTGTCAACGGCGGCACCCATAAGAAGGCGTGCGGGGGCCGGAGAAGCAGCCCCCGCACTGGCAGCGTTCAGATCGCCGCCGTTCTCCGCTACGGTCGAAACAGGGCTACCAGGCGTCCCCTCGCCTAACCCACAACCGAACGGAGAAGAACAATGAGTTGGAACCTCTACTACCACGGACAACACGTCGGATCGGGAATTGACGACGCGACCAAAGCCCACATGGTTGACATGATGGAAACCGCAGCAGCAGACGGACAGATCGCCTGGCTCGCCACAACCCACCCTGACGGAGACAGGCTCGAACTCGCCTACACGCCCGGCGTACCCGTCATGTTTATCAACTCGAACAGGTGAACACGAGACTTCCCACTCAACACCAGACTCACGAAACTTCGTGAGGCCTATCGTGCGGGAAGCTTGATTGGCTTCATTGAGATACTTGTCGATCTCTTCCCGCACGATCTCACGCAGTGCCTCATAACCGAGGCCTCTGCTATTCTTACTCTCAGACATTGATTGCCTTTCTAGTTATCTGTCTCGCCCGGTGTTCCAGCACCGGGCTCTTTGTTTTCCAGCCACGCAATAACATCGCGGCGGAAGTACCTGTAGAAGCGATTCGGGAGCTTCGGATGCTGAAAGGCTGGGCCTTCACCGTCCACTCGCCAGCGTTCAAGTGTTCGCACCGACACGTCGAGCACCTCAGCTAGCTGTCCGGGAGACATGATCGCTGGCACGTCCTCGAACCCGCCAGGCTCCGCAACGCGGGCCTCTCGTTCGCCAGCGAGATCAATCACGGCGCTCATGCCGCTGCTCTCCTTTGTTCTTCATTCGCAGAAGGAATGAACGAACGCACACTAACGCCGAGCGCTTCCGCGATGATGAACAGCTCATCAACCGTCATTGGCGCTTCACCCCGCAGTTTGTTCGAGAGCCGCGAAGATGAGAATCCTGTTGCCCTGCAAATGTCCGATTGTCGCTTTCCCTGGCGGGCGATCTCTGCGCGAACCTCGCCAGCGACCTGATTTCGCTTCGTATTGATCTCCATATAGAGAGTAAAACACCTTAGTGGAGACCACGCAAGCTTGACTTGCTGGTTTCCTCAAATTGGATATAATTTCCCACATGGAGAAAAAGGGACGCAACGCGAGAAATATTGGGCCAATGAGTCTGGCCATTGCCGCTGAACTCCGAGCAGCAATCGCTAGGGCGGGTTACAACGTAAAAATGCTCTCCGACGAGACAAGGCTCCCTTTGTCAACACTTCACAAAACCCTCAAGGGGCAGCGGGCGATTGATGTTGAAGACGTGCTTGTCATTTGCGACCATCTGGGCCTAGAACCGGGCGACATTATGAATGCGGCTGCTCAATATGCCAGGCAAAACACGACGGGCGGGCCGAGCGCTGCTCTCACGGAGGCGGTCGAGCGCAATCTTGGAAACGTCACTGTCGGACAGTTCGGGCAGAATGATCCTAGGCGCGAAAGTGTCGAGGACGACATGCTTGCTGTTGCCTCAGAACGCGATAATAACCCCAATGACGAACACGACAACTACGACGCATAATCAACGAGGAGTGAGAAGAATGAAGTTGAAGGCGTACGTTGGCGCAGTTTGTGCCGCTCTTCTATTGGCGATGCCGCTTGCGGCCTGCTCGGGTCCATCTGGGGAGATAAGCGAGGAGACCTATATCAAGCAAGTCAAAGATATCGACTCGTTCCCCGATGCAACTAGCGATCAGATCATCTACCTTGGGAAGGATCTTTGTTCGTCCTTGAGGGAAGAGTCAGGCGCTGCTGGACGAAAGAAGATGTTGGAAGAGTTTGTTGCAGGCATCGCTGAATCGAGTGGTTCCACCAGCGATGCAGAAAAGTTTGTTGAATATTCGACCGCAAAGTTTTGTCCAGAGTTCAAGTAATAATCATGCAGCTTCTCTTTGACTACGCTGAAGCGCTCGGATTGACCGTCGAGTTTGCGCCGCTGCGTGACCGTAACGGTGAGTATCGGCATGATCTGAAGCGCATTCGCCTACGTGAAGGCATGCCAGAACGTCTCGCACGCTGGACTCTCGCGCACGAACTCGGACACGCGGTATTTGGTGACGAACTAAGCATGTTTGGTCCGGCAAACGCCAAGATGGAGCGCCGCGCCGACGAATGGGCAGCACTCCTGCTGATAGATGTTGACATCTACAGGGAAGTCGAGATGCTGCGAGATGGTCATGCACCATCGATGGCGTCTGACCTTAACGTAGCGGAACGATGCGTGATCGTGTTTCAGGGACTCATGGAGCGCATCGGTGATGCGGTGTATCTCGAACCGAAGATGGGTGTCGGCCAATGGTCACGACGTATTGAGGTGGCTTAATGGCTAGGGCTTGGGTTGAGGACCGTTGGACCAAAGATGCGACGGTGACGATGCCGGATGGTACGACTCAGCGCATCAGCCCTACCCCGGCACAGTTGAAGGCGCTCAAGTCGTTGCCAGAGCATTTCAAACGGTCCAGGTTTGGTCAGGGGTCTCGGTGGGCTACGAAGTGGCGTGAGCAGCAGCCTGACGGCAGTATGAAGCCACGCTCGAAGGACTTCAAGCTACGGCGTGAGGCTGAGGCGTTCGCCGCGGAACTCGAAGACGACATCAGGACCGGGCGTTACATCGATCCGTCTCAGCGCGAGCGCCCATTCCGTGAGCTCGCCGAGGCGTGGCTGCAGTCGAAGGGCAAGATCAAGGATTCCACCTACCGCCGTTACCGCCGCGACCTCGACAACTATGTGCTCCCCCGCTGGGCGACTACCCCTATTGGTGCGATCAAGCGTGAAGACGTTGACGCGTGGGTGCAGCAGCTTCGTGACGGCGTAGCAAAGTTCGAGTTCTCTGACAGCAAGCATGTGAACAAGAAGAAACGCAAGTCAGGGAAGCTGTCGGCAGCTTCTATTGACGCGATTGTTGGCGTGACGTTCGGTTCCCCGCTTCGCTACGCCACTGCGCAGGGTTGGATAGGACGAAACCCCATCGTCGGTATCGAGCTACCGCGGGATGAGAAGCTTGATGATGAGATCCCGTACCTGACGTACGAGGACGTTGAGAAGCTCGCTGCCGCTGCCAAGAGCCTCACAAAGCGTGCTGACGATGCAGCACTCGTGCATCTGCTCTGCTATTCAGGCCCTCGCATTGGGGAAGCGACCGCGCTACAGGTGCGTGACCTCGATCTCACCCAAGGTCGTGCTCGCATTAATCGGACCTGGACAGTGGACCGTGAAGGGAAGCGGAAGCTCGGCCCGCCGAAGACGTGGGAGAAGCGTTGGATACCGTTGCCGTCGTTCCTCATCGCCGAGCTCACGACGCTGTGTGAGAACAGGGCAGATGATGACTACGTGTTCCAAACGGCGCGAGGTGAGGCGGTCAATGATCGCAACTGGTACAACCGGGTATGGAAGCCGATTCGCTCGGAGACCGCAGCCGAGAAGTTGAGGGTTCACGACATGCGGCACGTCGCAGCATCGCTCTCAATTGCCGCAGGTGCCGATGTGAAGCTGGTTCAGCAGATGCTGGGACACAAGGACGCAAACGAGACTTTGAACACGTACGCGCACTTGTGGCCGTCGAAGATCGGCGAAGTGATTTCGCTCGTGGAGGCTCGCCGCAAGAAAGCGATCGCTGCGGCTGCGTGATTTCCCATGTTAACCAAATGACAACCAAACCCGGTTTGAACGTCTTGCAGAAACAGCAAAGCCCCAGAACTCCGTTGATATTTCAACGATGTTCCGGGGCATTTTGTCGGGCTGACAGGATTTGAACCTGCGACCCCTTGACCCCCAGTCAAGTGCGCTACCAAGCTGCGCCACAGCCCGTTGTTATTCGCTCAGAAACTCACCGGAGTGCGTTCCTGGCCGAAGCAACCCCTCTATCTTACCCACATCCTGAGACCTCATTTGACCACCGGCGCAAACGAGTGGGTTGCGACCTGAAAGTTGCGCTAACGCCCCCCCTCCTCCCGAGGTCGCGACGGGCAGCACCGCGCTCCATCAACACCCTCTGCAAGACTGTGTGCCCCTCCAGACACGTAGCCCGCTCACGAACAAAAAAAACACGCCTCGAGGCCCGCTGCGCCGGTGCGACGTAGCGGCGATCCTCGCCAGAGTCAGCTACTCGTTGTGCACCGCATCGTGATCCGGCTCCGAGCCAAAGACAAAACTCCGCCCGGTCACTGCCGTCGCCTCAATTCGAACAAACACACGCTTCACCGTCGGCACAAAAGGCTTGAGCGGCAGCAGTTCCGCCGCTGCGATCTCAGCTTCAGTTTCAAGGGCGCGAGCCCGACCGCGCAGCACAACACTCCACCCGGAGGTTTCGCCAAACGAGTCCACCTCAAACACCACGGAGCTGTTCACCGTCAGCTCACTGAGTTTGCTGCCGGGGGCAGTGCGAAACACAACGGTGTCACCATCAACCACAAAATTGATGGGCACAATATCGACCACGTCACCGACACTGGTAACGAGACGTCCGACGCGCTGCGTCGCCAGGTGCTCCCAACATTCTGTGTCGCTAAGAACAGTGATGGGGCCAGAAGAGGGGTTCATGCTCTTATTCTGGCGCGATCCGCCCCGATTGGGAAGAACTTTCCAACAGCTAGGATTGGGGCATGAGCGAAGAACTCCCTCCTTGCCCCAAATGCGGCAGCGTTTACAGTTACGAGATGGGCGCGCTGCTCGTCTGCCCGAGTGCGCACACGAGTGGGCACCCGAGTCGGCGGAGGCTGAAACAGAAGAGACTGACGCGCCAATCCGGGATGCAGTTGGCAACGTTTTGCAAGACGGTGACGCGGTCACCATCGCCAAAGATCTGAAGGTCAAGGGTGGCGGCACGCTCAAGGCCGGCACCAAGGTCAAGAGCATCCGCCTCATCAACGGGGTCGACGGTCACGACATCGACTGCAAGGTCGACGGCTTTGGCCCGATGCAGCTCAAGTCCAGCGTCGTAAAGAAGGCGTAATTCCTTCTCGCTTTTCGGCACCGGCAGTTACTCTAGAGCCATGAGCGACCTTCGAAACCCCGGTGATGCTTGGGTCACCGCTGCCGACGGCGCACAATACTGGGGGCGTTTCGGCGCCGCCGGGCTCCTGGCTTACGACCGCTCCCGTGACGCGATCCTGCTGCAGCACCGAGTCACCTGGAGCGATCACGGCGACACCTGGGGCATCCCGGGCGGCGCCCTCCACGAACACGAATCGGCGGTCGACGCGGCAATCCGTGAGGCTCAAGAAGAAGCGGGTGTGCCCGATAACGCGGTGATCCCGCGTTACACACACGTGCTAGATCGAGGCGGGTGGCGCTACACAACCCTCGTTGCGGAGGTCGCGACCGAGTTCGAGCCAGAAATCACCGATGCCGAGAGTCACGCCCTCGCCTGGGTGCAGCTCGACGAGGTTGAGCAGCACCCGCTGCACCCGGCGTTCGCCGCGAGTTGGCCGATCCTGCGCCCCCTGCTTCGCACCACGCCGGTCGTGGTCGTCGACGCCGCCAATGTCATAGGCAGTGTGCCCAATGGCTGGTGGAAGGATCGCCGCGCCGCTGCCGAAGGTCTGCGTAATCGCATCGACGCCCTTGCATCAAGCGGGCGAGGTATCCGCTCGGGCTTTCTAGACCTCCCCGAAACAGTCGTGCCCGGCCTCGATCTCACCTACCCAGAGTGGGTCATGGTTGTTGAGGGAGCCGCGCGGGGTATCGCGGACGGGGAACGCGTACGGGTTGTTTCGGCACCGGAGCTGGGCGATGACGAGATAGTGGCACAGGTGGAGCAATTGACGGCGGCCGGTGCCGTGTCAACAGTCGTCACGAGCGACGTCGAACTCAAAACGCGTTGCCTTGCCGCGGGAGCAGCGACAACCCGCAGCGTCAGTAAGCTGTTGCGGTTGCTCCCCGAGGTGGCCGGGGCAACTGAGGATCAAGTTGCTGCGCCCGACGCCGCAGCGCAGCCGTAACCCCAAACACGATCAGCCCCTGGCCAAGCGTGTAGGTGAGCATCACCAGACCGCTCGTCCAGTCGGGCATCATCTCGGGTGTAAAAATGCGGAACGCGAGAATAGCGTCCGATGCCAAAAACCAGGCCCCTCCCCACGCCACAACGGTTCCGCAGCGTGAAGCGACCGCGGCCGTGCCAACAAGCAACAGACCGTAAACGCTGACTGGAATAGTGAGCGCACCCGTGTGCGGCAGCAGCAGCGCCATGAGCACCCCATACGCGAGTACGTACACAATCGCCCACATCGGAAATCGGCGCACTTGCAGCCCGCGTCCGCGCAGCATCAGCACCATGTACCCCACGTGTGCCAGCCCGAAACAGAGCAGCATCATCGGCAGAGGGTCCTCGAACATCGGAAAGAAGACGGAAGCCCCGTCGCCGAGCCACGAGAACAGGATCGCCGCGAGCAGCAACACCATCTCGCCACGGGGCCAGGGGCGAAGACTCGCCGTGACCCAAACCGCGGCGAGCGCCAGCGCTGGCATCAGCATCAGCTTGGTCGGTGCATCTACTGGCAGATCAAAAAACCGGGCGACGACGTGCACAACAGACACCACAATGTATGGCGTAAATGCCAGCCAGGGCCGTATCGAACCAGGCATCATTCCGTCTCCGTTCAGCGGTGAACTCACTCCTCCACGTTACAACCCGTGCGCCGACTCTCCCCCGCTAGATTCCGACGAGTATGCCGTCTTCGTCGCACCACACAGTAGCACCGGGCAAAAACTCTACGCCGCCGATTTCGACGGGCACGTCAACCTCCCCCTCGCCGGTCTTTGTCGACTTTGCGGGGTTCGACCCGAGGGCTTTCACTCCGATCGGAAGCGTTCCGATCGCCACCCGGTCACGAATCGCGCCGTTCACAATGAGCCCAGCCCAGTCGTTGTCGGCAGCGAGCGCCGCAATGATGTCGCCGACGAGCGCTGTCTGCAGTGAGCCGCCACCATCGATCACCAGCACCGCACCGTCACCCGGCGTCGACAGCAGGCTCTTGAGCAGTGCGTTGTCTTGAAAGCACTTTACCGTGCGCACTGTGCCGCTGAACCCGGTCACGCCGCCAATATTCTGAAACTGCAGCGCTACCGATTCCAATTCTTCGCCGCGCTCGTCATAGAGGTCTGCGGTGCTGATCTGGGCCATGTCTGGTCTTCCCTTCCGATCCCACAGCCGACTGGCTCCGGGGGCAGAACCCACGCTACCTGTTACCACCGACATTCGGCAGGGTCGCTCTGAAAACTTGCGTCACATTCGAACGTAATGTACAAAAGTACATGTACGAATGTACAGCTTGCGGACCTATCGCGCGCCGCCACACCCAGTCCTGAAGGAATCGCCATGTCAACAGCCCCGACCGCTCGTAGGCGGCGCGATCCCGAAGCACGCCGCCGCGAAATTCTTACCGCAGCAGCAGAGCTGATCATCGAAAACGGTGCCGCGGCGGTCACCCACCGCGCGATCGCAGCGCGAGCAGGGGTTCCCCTGGGCTCCACCACGCAGTATTTCAGCTCCATCGACGAGCTCCGCGAGGCAGCGCTCCAGCAACTCGCGACCGAGATTGATAACGAACTCGAAAAAGTAAAGAGCTACGTTGCCGACATAGAAACGGCCCCCGAAAGGATCGTGGCCGAACTCTCCGATTTCCTTTGTGATTCACGGGCGGTGCAGGCAGAAATAGCCCTCACCACAGCGGGCACCACCGATCCTCGACTCCGCGAGTTGGCCCTTCGCTGGGGAGATCGCCTCACCGACATGCTGGCCGAACAAATCGGACGAACTCGCGCAACCGCCATCTCCGTTTACCTCGACGGCGCCACAATCCACGCGGGTCTTCACGACACTCCTCTGAGTGCCGCCGAGCTCACGGCCACAATCAGCGCTCTCGCAACGATGCCGCTCCCCGATTAGGCGCCCGCACCACAGCCCAGATCGCACCCGCCACACCCATCGAATAGCCCGAAAGGCCCACAGATGTCCGCCCGCTCCGACAACCCGTCAGCGAACACGCTCAGCGCTCCTCCTGCTCCACTGAGCCGCGCGAGAAGATGGGCCGCACTCGCGGTGCTCACCGCGAGCCTGCTCGTCATCACCATGGACATGACGATCCTGAACATCGCACTCCCCGAGATGGCGGCAGAGCTTCACCCGACCTCGGACCAGCAGCTGTGGATCGTCGACATCTACTCACTCGTGCTCGCCGGCCTGCTCGTCTCCTTCGCGGCCATCGCCGACCGCTGGGGCCGCAAGCGCATGCTCATGGTCGGCTACTCGATTTTTGCGGCGGCCTCACTCCTCGTGCTGTTAGCGACCAGCGCCGAGGGTGTCATCGCGATTCGCGCGATCCTCGGAGTTGGCGGCGCGATGATCATGCCGGTGACCCTCTCGTTGATCCGCATCATTTTCACCGACGCCAAGGAGCGCGCCACCGCACTCAGCATTTGGGCGGCGGTATCGGGCCTCGGTGCGGCCGTTGGCCCGCTCGTCGGAGGATTACTGCTCGAACACTTCTCGTGGCACGCGGCCTTCCTCATCAACGTGCCGCTCATGCTCGCGGGTGTCATTGCCGGAATCTGGATCCTGCCCGAATCAAGGGTCGCGAAACCGGGAAAGCTGGACCCACTCGCCGTCATTCTTTCTCTCGCGGGCATGACACTGCTGGTCTGGGCAATCAAGACGTTCGGCAAGGAGGCAACCTTCGCCTCGCCCGCGCTCATCGGGTTCGGGATCGGCGCCGCCCTCCTCGCCTGGTTCATTGTGCGCTGCCTGCGCAGCCCTGAGCCCCTGCTAGATCTGCGACTCTTCCGCAATCGCGAGTTCTCCGCTGGAATCATCGCGGCCCTCGGCTCGACTTTCGCCATGGTCGCCGCGTTGCTGCTCATTGCGCAGTGGATGCAGCTTGTCGACGGCGCCTCTCCAGTAGAGGCGGGCGTCAGGCTCTTCCCGGTGGCTATCGCGGGCGCCATCGCCTCGCTCACAGCACCTCCGCTCGCCCGCGTCATTGGCGCACGCGCCGTGCTCGCGGGTGGCGTTGGCCTCGCGGGCATCGGCATGCTGCTCGTTGGTGCGCAACCGGGTGAGCTCACCAACGTCACCGTGCTCATCGCGCTGACCCTCGTGGGAGCGGGCACAGGATCCCTCGCGATCGGATCCGCCATGATTATGCAGGGCTCCCCCGAAGAGAAGGCTGGCAATGCTGGTGCGCTCGAGGAGACTTCTTACGAGCTGGGGGCTGTGCTCGGTGTCGCGATCCTCGGCAGTATCGCGGCGCTCTTGTACCGCTCTGAATTTACCGCCTCTGGTTTGCTCGATGGCCTCAAGCCCGAGCTCGCAACTCAGTCGCGGGAATCGCTGGGGGCCGCCGTGGCGATATCCGACAACCTCGGGCTCCCCGACCTGGCTCAGGGCGCAGGAGTCGCGTTTACCCACGCGCTGCAGACCACTGGCCTTGTGGGCGGCGCACTGATGCTGGCGGTTGCGGTTGTCGTGTTCTTGACGGCCCCGAAGGGCACGACCCTTACGGGTTCGCACTAGCGAACCCGGTACCGGGGTACGACCTGGCCGGTACTCCGGCAGGACGCGTGGCACCCCCGGTCGCACGTAGTTTTGTTGGTATGAGGATCGAACAGATCCAGAACTACCAACAGAGAGGAACATCATGACTACCACGACGTTCGCAGCAATCGAGGCCACCGCTGACACCAGCACCATGTCTACACCGGCCGCAGAGCCAACCGCGCCTTCTGCTCCCGGTGCTGACTTCGCTGCTACGCAGGCAACGGAGCCCACCCCCGCACCCGCGCCAACCGCCGCCTCAAACCGCGGCTTCGCCATCACGAGCTTCGTGCTCGGGATCGCCTCAGTGGTCGCCGGCTGGACCTTCGTGGCACCGATTATCGGCTTCGTTCTCGGCATGCTTGCGCTGCGGCGAGGCACGTCTGAGCGCACGCTCGCACTCTGGGGCGTCTGGATCAACGGCGTGATCCTTGGGCTGGCAGCGATCGGCATCCTGTTCGCCACGACTCTGATTGGCGCCGGACTCCTCACGTTGCCGATCTTCTTCGCGTAAGCGGGGAAGGCAACCCCGCAGACACTTTACGAGAGGAAGAACTGATGCAGGTATCAATGTTGCGGCTCGCGCTGCTCGGGGGAACCGCGGCCGCTACCGCCCTGTTACTCGTCGCGGGCGGTACGCTTCAGCCGCAGGATCCCCACGTCGACAACCTTGCCCAGGTATCGGCCTCGACCCCTGGAAACGTGACCACGGAACAGCTCGGACCCGTCTAGGCCGTCTCGCCCCCTCTGCCCTTTCTGCCCATCCCCCTTCCTACCCCGCCCCCTCCGCCCCCCTCCGTCCCCAGGATTTTGGGGTCAGTTTCTGGTACCAAAACGCTATTTAGTGCCAGAAACTGACCCGAGGTTTGATAGAAAATCCCGGGGACGTAGCTGAGTGTGTTTCCTCCACAGGTGGCGAGAACCGTCGGTCACCAGCCAAAGTTGGGGATAACTCATAATCGAGGCGCAGAGCTGACAATCTGGGCGTTATGTCCCGTCCAGTCGCACCCCTGCCAAAGGGCCTGAATGAGGTCCTCTCTGCCGCCGAAGCGGAATCAGCTGGCATTTCCGGGCGACGCCTCAAACACCCGGATATTGTACGCATCACCCGCGGTATCTATCGACGCATCGACCCAGAGAGAACACTCGATCAGGGGCAACCTGAATCAGGGCTGGAAATCTCGAACTTCCTCAAGAGAAAGTCGGAGTGGCAAGAGAATCAGCTTGAGTTAGCATCAGCGGTGAGTCGCCACATGCCTCCGAAACACTTCTTCTGTATTCGTACCGCCGCCCTCTTGTGGAAGCTTCCTACCTTTCAAGACCTCAATGAAAACCTCGACATCGCATGCCTCAGCCCGAACCGCCCCCTGCGGCGGCAGGGCTTCAATGCCAGAAGGATCGATCCGCGCCTGGCGACAGTTGTGAAGCTAGCGAGGTCCGGGATCCTCGTCACGGATCCCACTTCAACCTGGGCCATGCACGCCGACGTTCTTCCGCTGGGTGATCTGGTCGCGCTCGGCGATGCCGTCATCCGTCACCGCCGGATTCCAGGAACCACCCGCCTCGAGCGCCCACCACTTGCAGACCTGGCGGACCTGGAGAAAATGGTGGCCGTGGGGCGCCGCCACGGAATTGACCGTTTGCGTCAGGCGTTACCACTACTCTCGACGAAGAGTGCCTCCGTACCCGAGAGCCATCTGCGTCTGGAACTAGAACCGTGGGGCCTACCCAAGGTAGAGCTTGATTACGACGTGTATGACGGAAGCGGTCGCCTGCTCGGGTGCAGCGAGTTTGCGTTTCCCAAATACAAACTCGCCCTCGAATACGAGGGAATTGACCACCGCACAAAGACGGCACAGTGGAACCGCGACATCGAAAAGTATCGGGACTACACCCAAGCGGGCTGGGAAGCGATCAGAGTCACGTCCGAGCTGCTGTACACCAAACAGTGGAAGCTGCGCGCTCAGATCATAGAAGCCCTGCGCCGCCGAGGCTGGACAGGCTGAGTCCGCACGCCGTCAGCCTGACACACACCAAAAGTTGGGGTCAGTTTCTGGCGCTAAAACGTGTTTTAGTACCAGAAACTGACCCCAACTCGCAACGCAGAGCTAGACCCAGGCGAACACTAGCGACGCAGGCGCTTCTCGCGGATGCGCATGTTGATCACGATCGGGCTGCCCTCGAAACCGTAGGTTTCGCGCAGGCGGCGCGTGATGAAGCGGCGGTATCCCGGGTCAAGGAAGCCCGAGGTGAAGAGCACAAACGTCGGCGGACGGTTCTGCACCTGCGTGCCGAACAGAATGCGCGGCTGCTTGCCACCTCGCAGCGGGTGCGGGAATTCCTGCACCAGCTCGGCAACAAAGCCGTTGAACTTGGCGGTCGGGATCCGCGTATCCCACGAATCAAGCGCCATCTCGAGCGCGGGCACCAACTTCTCAAGGTGGCGTCCCGTACGAGCCGAGATGTTTACGCGCGGCGCCCACTCAACGTGAGCCAGATCCTGTTCGATCTCACGCTCGAGGTAACGACGGCGCTCGTCGTCAAGCAGATCCCACTTGTTGAAGGCCAGCACAAGCGCGCGACCCGATTCAAGCACCAGATCGATGATGCGCAGATCCTGGTCACTGATCGACTCGGTGACATCGATCAGCACAACAGCGACCTCGGCCTTTTCAAGCGCGGCGGCGGTGCGCAGCGACGCGTAGAAATCGGCGCCCTTCTGCATGTGCACACGACGGCGGATACCGGCTGTGTCGACGAAGGTCCACACGCGGCCAGCGATCTCCACCTGCTCGTCAACCGGGTCACGTGTAGTGCCGGCGATATCGCTGACAACCGCACGCTCTTCACCAGCGGCCTTGTTGAGCAGGCTGGACTTGCCCACGTTCGGGCGACCGAGCAGCGCCACGCGGCGCGGGCCCAGCAGCTTCGGCTGTGCGACAGCCGACTCGTCGGGCAGCACGGCGATGACCTGATCGAGCAAGTCGGCAACACCACGACCGTGCAGAGCGGAGACGGCATGCGGCTCCCCCAGCCCGAGCGACCACAGCTGCGCGGCCTCGGGGTCGAGCACGGCATCGTCGACCTTGTTCGCGACGAGGAAGACCGGCTTGTCGGTGCGGCGCAGCAACTGCACCACACGCTCGTCGGTCGCGGTCGGGCCAACGCGCGAGTCGACCACAAACATGACGACGTCGCAGAGTTCAATGGCGACCTCGGCCTGCAGTGCGACCGAAGCATCGATGCCCTTTGCATCGGGCTCCCAGCCACCGGTATCAACCAGGGAGAAGCGAATGCCGTTCCACTCGGCGGGGTACGTCACGCGGTCGCGCGTCACACCGGGCACGTCTTCGACAACGGCCTCGCGGCGGCCGAGAATACGGTTGACCAGCGCCGACTTGCCAACGTTCGGACGGCCCACGATTGCGACGACCGGCAGCGCCTCAGAGGTTGGCTCACGGAAACCCAGGAACTCACCGTCTTCACCGATGATCGCGATGTCGTCGTCCTCGAGTTCAAACGCGTCGAGGTTCGAGCGCATCGCGCGCAGGCGCTCCTCGTCGGTCACCGAGTCGTCGAAGTCTTCGCCCACAATCACGTCGTCAGACTCAATGTCTTCAACGACGTAGCTGTCGGCAATATCAATAACCTCAGGCCCATCCTGCTCGGCACCCGTTCCGGGCTTTTGCTCGCTCATTTTTCGCTCTCTTCCGCAGCGGTCGATTGCGCCGACTGCACCACATCAATGACAGCCTGAACTGACTGCCCAAAATCCAACTCGCTCGTGTCAATGAGCGTCACCCCGGGGGCGGGGTTCATGAAGTCAACGACCAATACGTCTTTCGCGTCACGAGCAATAATGTCTGCCAGCACCTGCCCATGATCCGCGCCAGGCATCTCACCAGCGCGGCGCGCGGCGCGCACCTCGGGCGAAGCCGTCATCAAAATCCGCACGGGCGCATCGGGTGCGACGACAGTCGTAATGTCACGCCCCTCGATCACCACGCCGGGCAGCTCCGACTCCGCAACGATCCGGCGGAACATCTCGTTGAGTCGATCCCGAACCGCTGGGTGCTTCGACACACGCGACACCTGACCACTGATGGCAGGATCCCGAATCGCATCGGTCACATCGTGCCCTTTGACTCCGATAGCGGCCGGAAGCACCACCTCAATGGCGGGCTCTCCAACCAGAGTCGTCACGTAGCCCCAGCTTTCGATGAGCTCCGCGACCAGCACCTCGTCGTCGAGATCGATGTCACTTTCGAGCGCCGCCCACGCAAGCGCGCGGTACGCGGCGCCGGTGTCGAGGATCCCAAACCCGAGCTGTTCAGCGGCCGCACGCGACACACTCGATTTGCCACTGCCAGCCGGTCCATCAATCGCGACAAGGATCGGCGCGGCCGCGCCAGAACCGTCAGTGTTCACAGCATCATTCACAGCGTCCTCCATCCGCGTTCGACGAGATCCGTAACCGCACGTTCGGCGACCTCCGGCAGCACCGCGATCTCCGCGAAGCCGATTTGCGCACCTGGCGAGTGCTCAAGACGCAAGTCTTCCATATTAATGCCCAGTTCTCCGAGTTCGGTGAGCAAGCGGCCAAGCTGACCCGGCGTATCGTCGATCAGCACCATGATCGAAGTGAAGCGCTCCGACGATCCGTGCTTGCCAGGAATGCGCGCAACGCCCCGGTTCCCCGAAGACAGCAGGTCGGCAATGCGCCGCTTCGCTCCAGTCTGCTCGGGGTCGCGCAGCGCATCGGCAAAGCTGGCAAGATCTTTTCCAAACGCGTCGAGCAGCTCTACCACCGGCGCACGATTCGCTCCGAGAATCTGCACCCACAGCTCGGGATCGCTCGAGGCAATGCGGGTCGTATCGCGCAGGCCAGCACCGGCCAAGCCCACCGCCTGCTCACTCGCGGGAATCAACCGCGCCGCCAGCAGGCTCGAAACGACCTGCGGCAGGTGCGAAACCAGTCCGACCGATCGATCGTGTTCTTCAGGCGTCATTTCAAGCGGGGTTGCGCCGAGGTCGAGGGCAACGTCTTCCACGAGTGCCAGCGCCTCGGCGGGGGTCTCGTGGTCACGGCAGATGACCCAGGGGCGCGCCACAAACAGATCGGCGCGCGCCATGATCGCTCCGCCACGCTCTCGCCCAGCCATCGGGTGTGAGCCGACGTAGTTCTTGAGGTCGAGTCCGCGTCGCAGCAGTTCCAGGTACGGGGCCAGTTTGACGCTGGCAACGTCCGTGACAACGGCGTTCGGGTACGTCGTCAGCGCGCGCTCAATCACGTCGGCGGTGACATCGGGTGGGGTCGCAACAACCACAAGCGCGGGTTCGGGATCCTGCGCGGTGCGCAGCCGCCCAGCCCCGTAGTCGGCGGCGAGCGCCACGGTCGTTGGCGACTGGTCTTCGAGTGTCACGTCAACACCGCGTTCACGCAGCCCGAGCCCGACGCTCGCACCGAGCAGCCCGGCACCGATCACGTGCACCGTGCCGCGAACGCGCGCGGCGAGTGCGTTGTTGTTGCTCATTGTGAAGCTCCTTTTACGCGGCCGCGAAACCGGTCATTCTGCGCGACGAAGGAGTCGCAGAATCTACCTGGTAGATGCTGCAACTCGCAAGCGAGCGCAGCATGACAAGGGACGCTCATCGTGATCCACCCTGTCTCGGGTTACCGCGGTACCCGCCGTCGTCCGAATTGCGGCCACCGCGTCCCTGCGAGCCACCGCCTGCCCCGCTCGCGCCGCGTCGATTGTGCGGGTTGCCCTTCGCGGCGATCCCACGCATGCCACGGGCGCCCTTGCCGTCGCCGGGTCGGCCACCAGTTACGGCACCGCGGCCACGATCCTGTCGTCCACCCTGGGCGCCGCGATCCTGCCCGCGGTCATCGCCACCCGACTGCTCGGGATCCTGACCGCCTTCGTCAGCCGCAGACAGCAGCGCGCCGCGCTCACCAGCGGACAGCTCGCGCATTTCGCCAACCCGCAGCGTGCCCAGGTGCAGTGGCCCAAACTGCCGACGCACCAGCTCTTCGACCGGGTGCCCCACCTCGGCGAGCATACGCCGCACGATGCGATTGCGCCCCGAGTGCAGGGTCACCTCGATCAGCGAGTGGGTCTTGCTCGAACCGCCAGGCAACAGCTTCGCACGATCCGCCCGGATCGGTCCGTCTTTCAGCTCAACGCCGTCTCGCAGCCGCTGCAGGGCCTCCCCGGTCATCCGACCGCGCACTTTGGCGACGTAGGTCTTCTGCACACCAAAACTCGGGTGCGCAAGCTTGTGGGCGAGTTCACCGTCGTTGGTCAGGATCAGCAGGCCGCTCGTATCGGTATCGAGCCTGCCGACGTTGTAGAGCCGATCCTCAATCTCGTCCGTGAACTCACGCAGGTCGGGTCGACCGTCTTCGTCGCGCATCGTCGAGACCACACCGCGCGGCTTGTTGAGCACAAAGTAGCGCTTAGAAACATCCATCTGCACAACAACGCCGTCAACACGCACGGTGTCAGTTTCGGGGTTGATGCGAGATCCCAGCTCGCGCTGCACTTCCCCATTCACCTCGACCCGGCCGCTGGTAATCAGTGTCTCGCAGGCACGACGCGAGGCCACCCCCGCGGTGGCGAGGGCCTTCTGCAGGCGAATTCGACCGTCATCATTGTGTTCGGGTTTGGCCGAGGCAGCGCTCGGCCGATCCCACCCGAACTCGGCGAGATCCACCTCAACGTCTTCACCGTCGACGGAGAATGACCCCCCGAAATCTTCTTTAGAACTGTTCATGATCGAATCCTTCCGATCCGTCGTCGAGCAGTGGCGCAATCGGCGGCAGCTCGGAAACATCGCCAATGCCCAAGTGCCCCAGCAGGGCCTCGGAGGTTCCATACAGTGTTGCGGTGGTCTCGGCGTCCTGCCCGACCTCAGTAATGAGCCCGCGCCCAAGCAGGGTGCGCACAACCGAGTCAACGTTCACCGCGCGGATCGACGCAATCGCGCCGCGTGAGATCGGTTGCCGATACGCGATCACGGCGAGCGTCTCGAGCGCCGCCTGCGACAGCTTTGACGGCGTCTGCTGCTGCACGAAGTCCGCAACGACCGGGTCAAGGCTCTCGCGCACGTAGAAGCGGTAGCCGCCGGCGACCTCGCGCAGCTCAAAGCCACGCGGTGCTCCCGTTTCCGTGCCCTCAAAATCAGCGATCAGCGACTTGAGCGCGGCGCGCACCTCACGCACGGGGCGGTCCGTGGCCGTCGCCAGCGTCACGGCGCTGAGCGGCTCGTCGGCGACGATAAGCAGCGCTTCGAGCTGCTGCGCGAGCGAGTGGGCCTCGCGGGCGCGGCTCAGCTCGGTCGAGGGCTCTCCGAGTTCCTCGGAATCGATCTCCAGCACGTCAGTGGCGCTTTTCACATCAGTCACGGTTCTATCAGTCATAGTCGCTCCCCAGTGTTGCAAGTTCATCGTCGGACCAGCTTTCGCCGACCCACTGCACGCTCAGTTCTCCCAGCGGTTCGGCCTGCTCGAAACTCACCGCGGCGCGTCGATACAGCTCGAGGATCGCGAGAAACCTCGCAACGATCACCCCTCGCTCCGAGACACCAGCGATCAGTTCCCGAAAGCGATGCACACCGCCGGATCGCAGCGCCGACACCACGATGGCCGCCTGCTCGCGAATCGACACGAGCGGCGCGTGCAGGTGGTCAAGGCCCACGGTGGGGATCTCGCGCGGCGCAAACGCCAACATCGCGATCGCCGCAAAATCTTCTGCTGACAGGCTCCACACCAGCTCGGGAGTTTGTTCTCGATACTTTGCGTCGAGCGGCACCAATCGCGGGTGCCGCGTCTCCTCGGCTTCAAGCTGCCGTTTGAACCAGTCGCTCGCCTGTTTGAAGGCGCGGTACTGCAGCAGACGCGCAAAGAGCAGATCCCGCGCTTCGAGCAGGGCAATATCTTCGGCGTCCACGACTTCGCCCTGCGGCAACAGGCTGGCAATCTTCAGGTCGAGCAGCGTCGCTGCGACCACCAGAAACTCGGAGGCGCGGTCGAGCAGCTCGATCCCCTCCCCCTCGAGCGTCGCCAGATAGGCAATGAACTCATCGGTCACGAGGCTCAGCGCGACCTCGGTGATGTCAAGCTCGTGCTTACCGATGAGGTTTAGGAGCAGGTCGAAAGGACCGTCAAACACCTCAAGTGTGACGTGAAACCCTGCGCCGTCCTCCACATTGGCGACGCTGTCTGCGTTGCCCACGTTTTCGTCCATTGCGACCCGCGTTAAGCGACAACGCCCCGCTGCACGACCTCACGGGCGAGCTTCAGATAAGCCTCAGAGGCGAGGTTCGTCGGCGCGTAATCGAAGATTGACTTCGCGGCGACCGAGGCATCAGGCAGTTTCACGGTGCGGCTGATGACCGTATCGAAGACCGTGTCGCCAAAGGTATCGACCACACGCTCAAGCACCTCGCGTGCGTGCAGCGTGCGGGAGTCATACATGGTCGCGATGATTCCATCGACCTCAATCTGCGGGTTGAGACGATCCCGAACCTTCTCGACCGTTTCGATCAGCAGCGCGACGCCGCGCAGAGCGAAGAATTCGCAGGCAAGCGGGATCAGCACGCCGTGGCTTGCGGTCAGCGCGTTGACCGTGAGCAGACCGAGTGACGGCTGGCAATCGATCAGAATCACGTCGTAGTCGGCCGCGACCTTGCGCAGCACACCCGCGAGAATCTGCTCGCGAGCGACCTCGGTGACGAGGTGAACTTCGGCGGCAGACAGGTCAATATTGGCGGGGATCACATCGAGGTTTTTGGTCTCGGTGTGCTGGATCACCTCTTGGGGATCCTTCTCCTTGCCAAGGATGAGGTCGTAGATGGTGGGCACGTCGTGTGCCTGCACCCCGAGCCCGGCAGAGAGCGCGCCCTGCGGGTCAAAATCAACGAGCAACACACGACGGCCATAGCGCGCGAGAGCGGCACCCAGGTTGATGGTCGTTGTGGTCTTGCCGACGCCACCCTTTTGGTTGCACATCGCGATGATGCGGGCAGGCCCGTGCTGCGCGAGTGGCTTTGGCGCGGGAATAATCGTTTCGGGTCGACCGGTTGGCCCCAGCACTACCTGGCCTTTCGCCATCCCGGTCCCCTTTCGTTACGTTCTCCGACGCTCCATCCTATCGTGGGGAGTGGCACCTAGCTGCCCCAACAATTGAGCGGGCGAGGCGAGTGAATACTGCCTAGGCATTCATCTCTCCCCGCCCGCTCAGTTGCTACCGAAACGCGAGTTACTTGCTGGGCCTGTAGTCCAGCACAAGCCGGTAAATAAACGCGGCCATCGCCTGTCGCGAAAGTTCGTCCTTCGGCCAATATTCCTTCGTCGACCCGACGCGGTTGCCCGTGGAGAGCCCCTCGTCATACATCCACGAGATCTCCTTGTAGAACGACATACCGGGCTTCATATCCACCATCGGCGACACCGCGGGTGCTTTGTAGTTCTTCGGTGCCTCCATGCGGTAGATGAACGCTGCCATTGCCTCACGCGAGAGTGAGTTGTAGGGGCGGAACGTCGGCTTACCGGAAGGCTCTCTCCAGCCAGTGGAGAGTCCGGCCTCGTACATCCACGCGATCTCCTTGTAGAAGGAATCGCCGGGCTTCACGTCCGCGAATGGAGAGACCTTGGGTGCTTTGTAGTTCTTGGGAGCTTCCATGCGATAGATGAACGCCGCCATTGCTTGACGCTCCAGGTTGTTCTGGGGTTTGTAGAGCGGCTTACCTACGGGCTGACGCCATCCGGTGGAGTACTTCATGCACTCCATCCAGTCGATCTCTTTATAGAACTTGTGCGACAGCGGCGTATCGGCGAACACGGGCACCTTGCGAGGAGCCGCGCAGGGACCCGGGTTCACGGCAGTCGGGGCGACCGTCACCTTGACCGACACCTTCGAGGCCGCATGGTTCTTGTCGCCCGCGTACTCAGCCACAATTGTCCGGGTCTCTTTAACCTTCGGGATCGACCAGTTCGTGAGCGTTGCCTTGTAGCTACCGTCATTCGCGACCGTTGCGGTGCCAATATTCTTGCCCGCAGACGTGAGCGTGACAGTACCCGTTGGGATTGTGCCGTACTGCGCTGTCACCTTGCCAGCGACAGACTTCTGATCCTTGTTGAGGGCGACAGCAGTCGCGGTCGTCGCCTGCTTCACCGTCAGCTTCGCTGAGCCCGATGCAAACACGAGCTTCCCAGTCTCGGTGTCAACAACAGACATCGACACGGTGTGCTCTCCCGCGGAGTGCGCAGCAGCGGGAATCGGAAAGCTCAGGTCGGCGGAATTGCCGTCAAGGGCGATCGGGCCATAGGTGGTCCCGTCGATATCAACAACCGCGCTCACGCGCTCCGGAGGATCAACAACACTGACGTCGATCGTCGCCGCCTGACCGTAGGTCACTGTTACATCGTTTGCGGCGATCGTCACGTCGACCGGCTCTCCGATCGTGAACGTGAAGGTTCCCGTGATCACGTTGCCGAACGCATCCGTGCGGGTCACGGTGATCGGAAACGTACCCAATTCGGTTGGTGTTCCGGAGATCTTTCCGGTGGCGTCAACCGTAAGTCCCGGCACCTCTCCACTCGTCAAAGCGAAAGGCCCCTCAACGAAACCGTCAGTGACGCTCAGTTGGAAATTGTAGGCCCGATCCAAAGCTGCAGTTGGCGGAGCCTCGATGAAGTCAGCACGCGACAGGGGGTAGGTGAGCGTCGCCGAGTAGGTGGCGCCCGATCCCGGCCACGGATCACCCGCGACCTTAGTCGTCAGCGCTGTCGCGTCGTCAGCGAGACCCGACCACACGGTGACTCCCTCAGGAGTCGTCGTGGCTCCAGAAGAGGTGGTGAGCACGACATCGTCAAACATCTTGAATGGCGCATTGTTTGCTACGAGCCTACGATACGTTGACTCGGTGCGCGAAGCGACAACGGGCACACCCTCGACGCGCTGGTTGAGGAACCCCACCTGCTGCAGAGCAGGCCAGGTATCGATCATGGTCAAGTCAGAGACCCTTGCTCCGTTGACGTTCACAATTTCAAGTCGCGGAAGCCCGGCGACAGGTGAGAGGTCTGAAACCTCGGTGTTCGGGCCGGAGAGCGACACAAGCTTCGGCATGCCCGCCAGCGGGCTCACATCACTGACGGAGGTCTCCTGAAAATAGACCGAAATCATGTTCGTGAGACCGGTCAAGGGCTCGAGGCTGGAAACCTTCGTTCCCGCAAGCTCGATACGCCAGAGAAGGTCTTTGCCCCTCACCGGCTCGAGGTCTGACACGGTGGTCCAGTTAAATCGCAGGAGGTTGATCTTCGGCATGGTCGCGATCGCGTCTATATCCGAGATCTTTGTACTACTTACGTTGAGCTGAGCCATCTCTGAGATGCCACGCAGCGGCTCAATGGTCGTGAACGGGTTGCCGCTCAGATCCACAATCGACAGTGCCGACGCGTACTCAAGGCCGGTAAGGTCGGCGATCCCAGCGTTCGTCGCGGTCAGTGACCGCAGGTTCTTCATGTTCCCACGAGTCGGCGTTCCGATCGACTTCGTCACAGCGGCTCGCAGCGCAGCATCTGGAATGTCTACCAAGACGTTGTCATCCGCCGCTGCAGCGCGCGCCAGGCGCGTCTGCTTTGGAGCTGGTGCGTCGGGTGTTACGGCAGCAAGATCGTCGTGACCAAGCGGAATATTCGTGACCTGCCCAGGCTTCACAGGCGCAACCGCGGTATCCGCTGACTCCGGCTCAACTGCGTTCGCGGATGCAGCACTACCCACCGGCACAACCGCACCAAACGCCAGGCCGGCAACCAGCACAGCCGCTGTAAGCACCGACCGGCCCGATCGCGCGGTCTCAAAACGTGCACTCAACATTGAACTCCCCCCAAAAGAGCTTGTCTCGGCAACCGAAGCATGGCGCGCTTTTCCCAAACCAAGCAGGCAGAGCAGGAAGACGTCTATGGCGCAGCGAATAATCGCTTACATAGGCGGAGACTCCCCAGTCAATCCACTCGGCACCATGTGTCATCTAGAAGACAGGTGTCACCGATCTATCCATCATCGCACATTTTTCTGGGAGATCAAGTCGAACGCTACTTCGCGCGGGGATGGGCCTCAATGTAGCGCTCCCGCAAGGTGTCCGCCGTCACCTGGGTGTAGATCTGAGTTGTGGTTACAGACGCGTGGCCCAGCAGCTCCTGTACCGTGCGCACGTCTGCCCCACCGGCGAGCAGGTGGGTTGCAAAAGAATGACGAAGGGTGTGCGGCGACACCTCTGCCGTGATGCCGGCCCGCTCTGCCGCCGCACGAATCACAAGCCACGCACTCTGCCGCGAAAGCCTTGCACCACGCGGCCCCACGAACAGCGCAGGGGTTCCTCGTCCGTGAGCCACCATCGCGGGTCGCGCCCTGACCAGATAGGCGGCGAGCGCGCGCCCGGCGTAGCTGCCGTAGGGCACGATTCGCTGCTTCGCTCCTTTGCCCGTGACCCGCAAGAATCCACCCTCCTCTAGTGCGTGTTCAGGATCACCCCAGGCGTCATCGTGATCGGGCGCAGCAAGCAGGTCGTCAACATCAAGCGCGGTGACCTCACTCACGCGTGCACCACTCGCGTAGAGCAGCTCAAGAAGCGCACGGTCTCGCAGAGCGACGGGGTCCTCGCCCCCAGCAGCGGCGAGCAGGGCCTCAACCTCTTCGATTGGTAGCGCCTTTGGCAAGCGCTGGGCACGCTTTGGTGTGCGCACGGTTGTCGCCACGTTCTCCGGGAGCAGGCCCTCGTCGAAAAGAAACCGGTGCATTCCCCGCACCGTCGACAGACGACGAGTGATCGATGCCGAGGCCAGATCCTGCGCCGCGAGTTCTGCCACATAGCTGGCGAGGGTGTCTTGAGTGACCTCGGCGAGGTTCTCGAGCTCCCGTGTTTCCAACCAGGCGGCATACGCTTCAAGATCCCTTCGATAGGCGGCCTGGCTGTTTGCAGAAAGCCCACGTTCTATGGCGACATAGCGCAGGTACCGTTGCGCTCCCTGCGGTGCAGTCAGATCCATTAGGCCGAACGTTCTCCCCGCGAGGCTTCGCGGGCGGTCCAGGGCAGCTGGGGATCGCGCAGCGTTTTCCAACCCCTACCTTTTGCGGCCAGGGTGGCGAGCACGGCACTCGCCGTAACCGCGTTCTTAACGCTGCCATCAAGCACCGCAGAAACGGCGTCTTCGAGCGGCACCCAGTGCGGCACAAACTCCGCTTCCTCTTCACCACGCACGTAGTCGTGCTCAACCGTGTGGAGGTCGCGTGCAAGAAACACGCGCATAGCCTCGCTGGATCCTCCCGGTGAGAGAAAGAGATCTAGCAACAAATCCCAGCGTTCGGCCCCCAGGTCTACTTCCTCGGCCAGTTCCCGTTGGGCGGTTCGCAATCCGGATTCGCCGGGCATGTCCATAAGGCCCGCTGGGATCTCCCAGTCGCGATGCGCAATGGGGTGCCGATACTGCTTGATCAGCAGCACACGATCTTCAGCGTCGAGCGCGAGCACCGCGACGGCTCCGGGGTGATCCATGTAGTCACGCTCAAGCGTGGCCCCACCGAATTCAAACCGGTCTCGACGAATGTCCCAGACGTGGCCGCGCACGAGCAACTCGCTGTCGAGCACCCGCGGCGCGGCCGGCTCGTCAATAAGCGACGAGCCCGCGTCTGAATTGTTAGTCGCCACTCTCTACCTCGAAGAGGCGTGCGGCCTCGCGACGTTCGATTGCGGCTTCCACGAGCCCCGCAAACAGCGGGTGCGGGCGGCCCGGGCGCGACCGCAACTCGGGGTGTGCCTGGGTAGCGATGTAGAAGGGGTGCACCGTTGTGGGCAGCTCAACGTACTCAACGAGCTGGCCGTCGGGGCTGGTGCCGGAGAACGAGAGTCCAGCCTCGCCAATCTGATCGCGGTAGCGGTTGTTGACCTCGTAGCGGTGACGGTGGCGTTCCTTCGACGTGTTTGCACCGTAGAGGCTAGCCGCAAGGGATCCTTCTGCGAGCTTTGCCTCGTAGATGCCGAGGCGCATGGTGCCGCCCAGGTCGCCGCCGTCGATGATGTCGACCTGCTCGTCCATCGTCGCGATGACGGGAACCGGGGTCTCGGGATCAAACTCGGTTGAGGAGGCGCCCTCGAGGCCTGCAGCGTTTCGTGCGTACTCGATCACCATGCACTGCAAGCCGAGGCACAGGCCCAGAGTCGGAATGCCGTTCTCACGAGCGAAGCGCAGTGCGCCGAGCTTGCCCTCGATGCCTCGCACGCCAAACCCACCGGGCACGCAGATGCCGTTGACGTCTCCCAGGGCTTCAAGCGCGCCCTCGGGTGTCTCGCAATCATCGGAGGCGACCCACTTAATGTTGACCTTCGTCGAGTGAGCGAAGCCCCCGGCACGCAGCGCCTCGGTAACCGAGAGGTACGCATCGGGCAGATCAATGTACTTGCCGACGAGCGCGAGCGTCACTTCACCCTTGGGGTGGTGCACGGCGTCGAGCACCGGCTGCCATCCGGCCCAGTCAACCTCGGTCGCCCGATCGTCGAGCTGCAGGTTCTCAACGATGGTCTGATCCAGCTTCTGGCTGTTCAGCAGCTTCGGCAGGTCATAGATGCTCTTCACGTCGATCGCATTGACAACCGCGCTCTCGTCAACATCGCACATGAGCGCGATCTTACGAAGATTGTCGTTTGTCACCGGGCGATCACTGCGAAGCACAAGTGCGTCGGGCTGGATGCCGATGGAGCGGAGGGCCGCAACCGAGTGCTGGGTGGGTTTGGTCTTCTGTTCGCCGGAAGCACCCATAAATGGCACAAGTGAAACGTGCACAAAAAAGACGTTGTTGCGGCCGAGTTCGTGGCGCACCTGACGCGCCGCCTCGAGGAAGGGCTGCGACTCAATATCGCCGACGGTGCCACCAACCTCGGTAATGATCACGTCAGGCTGCGGGGTCTCGGAAGCCTGCAGGCGCATGCGACGCTTGATCTCGTTGGTGATGTGCGGGATGACCTGAACGGTGTCTCCCAGGTACTCACCGCGGCGTTCCTTCGCGATAACGGTGGAGTAAATCTGCCCGGTCGTCACGTTGGCGGCCTGCGACAGGTTAATGCCGAGGAATCGCTCGTAGTGACCGATATCGAGATCTGTCTCTGCCCCATCGTCGGTGACGAACACCTCACCGTGCTGGAACGGGTTCATTGTTCCAGGATCAACGTTGAGATAGGGGTCAAGCTTCTGCATAACGACCCGCAAGCCGCGCGCAGTCAACAGATTTCCGAGACTTGCAGCGGTAAGACCCTTACCGAGCGATGAGACAACACCCCCGGTCACAAAGATGTGTTTGGTGATACCGGCCTGGTCCGCGTTCTTGTCTACTCCCACGGGCTTCAATCCTATCAGTGAACTCACGTGTCGTGTAAGCGTTGGTGTTACCGAAGCTCTTGTCTGGGCACCCACACCTGTTTAATGATCATCAGTACCATCGCCGTCACGGGGATGGCGATGAGGGCACCAAGCAGCCCGAGCAGCGTGCCACCCGCAAGTGCACCAATAACAACAAGGGCACCCGGCACAGAAACCACTCGGTTCATGATGCGCGGTGTGAGCACGTACGCCTCGATCTGCATGTAGATCAAGTAATAAATTGCGGCAATAAGTGCCGTCGTCGGCGAGTCGAACAACCCGACAAGCGCAACAAGCACGGTTGCCATCAGTGACCCGATGAGTGGGATCAGCGCGAGCATAAACACGCCGACCGCAACAAGGCCAGCGAACGGCACACCGACGATCGTCATCATGATGAAGCCGAGCACCGAGTTAATGAACGCGAGTGTCACCATGCCGCTGATGTACCCACCAACGGACTTCGTGACCTGCTCGGTGATGTCGATCACCTTTGAACGCCCAGAGCGTGGCACAAGCGTGTAGAACGCCCGCTTAATGGTCTTTAGTGACGCGAGGAAATACAGGGTGAGGATCAGCACGATCAGACCAGCGGTGAGCCCGTTGGCGATGCCAATACCGGCTTGCCACACACCACCGGCGACCTGCGCCCAGTTCTCGGGTTTGCCAACGAAATTCTGGCCCATTTTCAGCAGACCGTCGAAGTCAATAAACTGCCCAAATCGGTCGTTGAGGTCTGCGAACCAGGGCTGCTTGGTGATATCACTGACCAGGGTCGGGGCGCTCTTAATCAGCTGGGTGATCTGGTTCGCAATCATCGGGATGATAATCGCGAGGAGCCCCGCAATCACAAGCACAAAGCTTGCAAACACGACCGCGATCCCGAGGGGACGATTCAGTCCCTTGCGTTCAAGCCAGCGCACAACCGGATCGAGCCCCAGAGCGACGAACAGCGCCGCCACAACGTACATGATGATGGCACTGAGCTCACCAACGATGGCCCCGAACAGCATAGCGACGAGCACACCAAGGGTGACCGTAAAGCCGAGCTGGAACGGAGCACGAATCACAAACTCGCGTGCGGGCGTCTTCGCGCGCTCCTCCTGCGCATCCGCCGCCGCCTCGCGTGAGTCGCGATACATCGCACGTGTCTCAGCGTCGAGCTGCTCGAGATCGACGTGCACGACGTCAGGGTGCGTGTCTAAATATGCTGCCTGCGCAACACTATCGCCCTCTTTATCGGGCTGGACTTTATCGCCGCGTCGTCCCCAGAACTTAACCATGGATGGAGCGTATCAGCAGCCAAGGACATTTACGTCGTCTGGAGTGGGTTACTTTGGCAGATCAAGCAACTCAGCTGCGTGCTCTAGCGCGCTCGCTGAATCGCTGAGCCCCGAGAGCAGGCGCGCCATCTCGGCGAGACGCTCGTCACCCTCAAGCCTGCGACAGCTACTCTCTGTAAACCCGCCGCTCGAATCTTTCACCACACGCAGGTGATTGTTCGCAAAGGCGGCGACTTGCGCGAGGTGTGTCACAACAATGACCTGCGATGTTCTGGCCAGTCGCGCCAGCCTTCGACCGATCTCAATTGCTGCGGCACCACCGACACCAGAATCAACCTCGTCAAACACAAACGTTGGCACGGGATCAACCGCAGCGACAACAACCTCAAGCGCCAGCATGACCCGCGAGAGTTCACCACCAGAGGCACTCTTTGCGATTGGCCGCGGCGATGATCCGGGGTGCGGGCTCAGCAAAAATTGCACCTCGTCTGCCCCCGAGCCGCCGAGTTCGTCGAGGGGTTTCACCTCGCCAACAAACTCGGCGTCAGGAAGTGCGAGCTGTCGCAGTTCAACTGTCACACGCTTCGAGAGCTCCACAGCTGCGTCCGTGCGCAACCGAGTGAGTTCGGCAGCAAGGTCAGCCTCGTGTTGAGTTGCCGCAGCGAGTCGCGACTCAAGCTCCTCGATGGTTGCGTCGTCACCATCAAGCTCGGCAAGGCGGCGCGCGCCTGCCTCAGCGTAGTCAATCACGGCGGAGGAGTTCGGGCCGTACTGTCTAAACAGCACTCCGAGCATCGCAAAGCGCTCGTTGGCGCGCGCAAGTTCGCCGGGCCCCTCCTGGTCGAGGTCTCCCGCGTAGGCGGCAAGCTCACGGGCCGCGTCAGCTATCTGAAAGCTTGCACTGCGCAGGGTCTCGAGAGTGGCTTCAAGCCGCCGATCGAACCCAGCGGCGCGTTCAACCTCACGAATCGCGGAGTCCACTAGTCCCCCGGCATCTCGGCTCAGTGGATCATCTGACTCTGTTGCAAGCGCCTCGTGAGCTGTCGAGGTGGCTGCCCGCAACGCCTCAACGTTATTCAGAAGCTCGATCCGCTCGGCCAGCTCTGTCTCTTCGCCCGGTTGTGGATCAACGCCGGCGATCTCGTCGAGCTCGGCCCGCAAGCGGGTGGCTTCGGTGATGCGCTCATCAAGCGCATCACGAAGCTCTGCAACCCGAGTTGCAAGTGTCTGTCGTTCCCGGTGAACCCCACGGTACGTGCTGAGCACACGCGAAATCTCTTCGCCGCCGAACCGGTCGAGGGTGTCACGCTGCGCGGCGAGGGATCGAAGCCGCAGCTGTTCAGACTGGCCGTGCACAGCAAAGAGTCGTTCTGCAAGACGCACCAGACTGCCCGCAGGAGCGTTGGCGCCGCCAACACTCGCCCGGCTTCGCCCCTCAGAGCTCACGCTGCGACCCATCAGCAGTTCGCCGTCTTCGACGTCTCCTCCGAGCTCGTCAACGATCTCGGCGACCTGCGGATCGCTCGTGCGAACGATGCCGCTCACTCGCGCCTGGGTGGCCCCGTTCCGCACGGCACTGGCGTCAGCGCGCGCTCCCATCAGAAGTCCGAGCGCACTTACGACCATGGTCTTGCCTGCGCCAGTCTCACCCGTGATCGCTGTAAATCCCGGCCCCAGCGCAAGCGTCGTGTCGACGATCACACCGAGGTCTCTGATCCTCAGTTCTTCAATCATGCGACACCTCCTGTGCCGCTACGGGTCCCTCGCCAGCCGTCGACGGGCAGGTGGAACTTACGAACCAGCCTGTCGGAGAACACCGCCTCGTTCAACCGAGCGAGCCGCACCGAATGCTGGGAACGACGAACACTCACCACAGAACCCGCCGGCAGTTCCGTGCGGCGACGCCCGTCGCACCACAGAACCCCCGGCCCGACGTTCTCCGGTAGAATTCTCACGGTCAGTTCAGAATCAGGGCCGGTGACCAGAGGCTTGTTGAATAGCGCGTGTGCGGCAATCGGCACGAGCAGCATCGCTTGCACTCCAGGCCAAACAACCGGTCCCCCGGCAGAAAACGCGTACGCGGTTGAACCTGTGGGAGTCGCCAAGACCACACCATCGCAGGCAAAAGACGAGAGCGGACGATCGTCGACGCCCACAGCGACCTCAAGCATGCGCCGACGCTTTTCAACGCTCGCTTCATTCAGCGCCCAGGTCTCTGCGATCACATCACCGTCGAGCGTAGCGCGCACCTCGATTGTGAGCCGCTCCTCGACCGTGTAATCGCGTCGTAGCACCCGGTCGATCGTGGAGGCCAGATCGTAGCTCTCCATCTCGGCGAGAAACCCGACGTGCCCGAGGTTGACGCCCACGATGGGGCATTCAGAGCCGCGAATCAGTTCAGCAGCGCGCAGGATGGTGCCGTCACCGCCAAGCACAAGGGCAATCTCTAGGTCTTCAACGGCAACATCTTTACCGAGTTCCGCTGTGCCCGAAGTATCAAAGTATGAGCCGAAGTCTTCGCGATCCTGCGCCTCGAGCACCAGAGCAACCCCGGCCTCGCGCAGCGCAGAAACTACCTCAATCGTGGCAGCGACCGCTTCTTCGCGGTGCGTGTGGGAGACGACAAGTATTCGTCGCGCCCGCTCACCATGCACCGTGGTCATGCCGCTCCGTTCGTTTTGGATTCAGTGTCGGGTTCGGGGTGGCTCGCAGCCAGCTCCAGAATCCGCGCTTCCCATTCTGCCGGATCAAGCCCGCCCGTGCGCGTGAAGTGTCCCAGGTATTCCTGGTTACCCTGTCCGCCAAGAATCGGGGATCGAGCGAGGGCATTCGCGGCGAAGCCATTCTCTGCAGCGGCGCGAAGCACGATCCTGATCGCTTCGGCCCGCAGCTGAGGGTCAGTGACGACCCCATCGCGCACCCGTCCGACCTCGAACTGAGGCTTAATGAGCAGCACGACGTCGGCTTGCGGGCCCACCACCCGGGCGATTGCAGGCAAGATCAAACTCAACGAAATGAAAGACAGGTCACCAACCACCAGCTCCGGCGCATCCGCGATTCCCGTCAGCTCGGCCAGGCTCTCAGCCGTAAGCTCCCGCGCGTTGCAGCCCTCGACCACACGCACGCGCTCGTCTTCACGCAGCTCTGAAACGAGTTGCCCGTGCCCCACATCGACCGCCTGCACAGCTCTGGCGCCACGCTCAAGCAGCACCTGGGTGAAGCCTCCCGTGGACGCGCCGAGGTCGAGCGCGAGCTTACCCGCCGGGTCCACTCGAAATTCGTCGAGCGCTCGAAGAAGCTTGTGAGCGGCCCGGCTCACGTAGTGGTCACTGAGGCTGACCTCAATTCGGGATCCGTGAACCGTCTTCGCCCCGGCCTTCAGCACGATGGCACCATTGAGCGCCACCTTTCCCGCGAGGATCATTTCGCTGGCTTGGCTGCGGGATCTGGCAAGACCCAACTCGGGCAGCGCGCGGTCAAGCCGCTCGGTTTCCCCGTCCCACACGGCCGAGCGCCGAGCTTCTGGGTTCGCCTCTTGCCCGGGCTCAGGCACCACCATGGTCACCCCGCTGCAGCTCAGCGAGCAGTTCGTCATGGACCTGCTCGAACTGCGCCGCGCGCTGTTCAAGTGGTTGAGCCTCGATGAGCTCGATACGACCGAGCAAACCGTCTTCAGAGGGTCGCGCAGCCGCAGGTTTGCTCGCCTCAGCCTCGGTCAACTGATCCTCGATTTCGCTCATGGTTCAAGCCTAGTCATCCCCTCCGACACGGACGGGATTTTCCACAAGCTGCGCTCAGAAGTCCCAGCTGAAACCCCTTAGCGCCAGTGATCCTCATAGAGAATCTCAGGAACCTGAAGTCCATAGATCGCGAGACCCGAGGCCCAAATCGCCGCACATCCTGCACGCAGCAGGTTGATCTGCGAATCACCCTCGGCAACCACCGAGGCGATGTGGCCGTCCATGCGCACGCGCGCGCTGCCGACCCGCACCGATCCGTCCTTCAGCGTCTCCACCGATGGATATGGTTCGTGCAGTTCAGCAAGCGACGCGACGATGTAGTCGGGCTGCATATCTTTGGAGGCCGCAACAAGCTGCTTCGGCCGATCCACCCCGGTGAGCACGTGCACGGAGGCGATGCCCGCGGCGCGCGCGCCCTTAATGTCGGTGTCGAGACGATCGCCGATCATCAGCGCGTTTCGGGTACCAAATCGCTCAAAAGCGGCCTCGTAGATCGGCGTCTCCGGTTTGCCCGCAAAAACAGGCAGACGCTGCACGGCCGTGTGCACAGCTGACACGAGGGTGCCGTTACCCGGGGCAAGTCCGCGAGCAACCGGAATCGTCCAGTCGGTATTCGTAGCGATCCAGGGAAGCGGATCGCGGCCCGGCTCCTCAGCAAGCGCAAAGGCAGCCTCTGCGAGTTGTTCCCATCCGACGGAGGGATCAAACCCCTGCACTACCGCGGCGGGATTGTCATCAGCGCTCCGCGTAATCTCGAAGCCGGCCTTGCCGAGTTCATCGGTGAGGCCCTCACCACCGACCACGAGCACACGGGAACCGCTCGGGATCGTTTCCGCGAGCAACGCAACCGCGGCCTGAGGTGAGGTCACCACGTCAGACGCCTCGGCCCGCAGGCCGAACCCGCGCAGTTGTTCGGCCACTGCACGGTCGCTACGGGAGGCGTTGTTGGTGAGATACCCGAGGCGGATTTCTGCCCGGTTCAGCTGCTCCACAGCGTTCGGGATCGCGCCCGGCCCGCGGTACACAACTCCGTCGAGATCGGTGAGCAGCAGTTCCCGCCCCTCGAATGGAGCGGGATCAAAGGCCGAGCTTTTGTTCCAGAAGGCCATTATTTGGCCTCCTGTTCGTTTCCGTCCTGGTTTGCGCCACTCTGCTCATCGCTGTCAATGATTCCGGCCTCCGCGAGCAACTCGTCCACTTCGTCTTCGATCGAAATGTCGGCGGCCTCAGGCTCTGCATCATTAGCTGCAGACTCATCCGCGCTGTCAGCGATCGCTGAATCTTCGAGGATCTCCTCGCCAACAGTGTCGTCGGTTGCGTCTGCGTCCTGCGCAGCATCGGTGTCGTCGCTGAAGTCCTCTTCAGTTTCTTCGACTGCGTCGTACTCGGTCTCATAGATCTCAAAGACCTCAAGCTCGTCGTGTGCCCCGACAAGATTCTGCACCGCGTTTGCGGCCTGCTCCGAACGAGCCGCCCACTCTGCGGCTTCGCTCTCACGTCCAAGATCCTCGAGCACCGCGGCGTAGGCACCAAACAGGTGCGAGCTCCAGGAGAACGCCTTCGCGGGGTTGAGCTCAGGGATCTCCAGTTCGAAGAGCGCCTGCTGAGTCTGACCCAGGTCAAGGCGCGCACCGGACATCGCAATTGCGAGGTGCACGCGCTGCTCGGTATCCAGAGTCGATGCGTCTGCCGCAAGCCCCGTCTCGATCGCACGCTCGGGGCGGCCAAGACCGCGCTCGCAGTCGACCATCAACGCAACGTGGTTGTCGAGTCCACTGAGGCGACGATAGGTACGCAGCTCACGTAGCGCGAGCGCAAAATCGCCGGTGCGGTAGGCCGTGATCGCGAGAGTTTCGCGGGTGACCGGGATCCGGCCTGCACGGCGACTTGCCGAAAGTGCATGCTGGTGCGCGAGCTCGGGATCCTCTTCAATAAGGAACGCGACCATCGCGAGGTGCCGCGCTACCCGCTCCTGAATGTCGGCCTGCAGCGTCTTAAGCTCATTGCGCGCTGCGGGGTGCAGATCGCGAGGCTGAACCTCTTCGGGAATCACCGGGTCTTGGTGACTGGCTCGCACGGGGCGAAGCTCGTGCTGCAGGCGCTCTGCCTCGGTGAACTCGCGGTCACGGCCGCCCCGGTCGCTGCGGTTGTCGCCGCGCGTACCGCCACGGCCGTAGCTCGCGGCGCTTCCGCGCTGCTCGCGAGGACCGCGGTCGCCGCGGTCGCCGCGGTCGCCGCGGTCGAAGTCACGACGCTCCGGGCGTCCGCCGTCGCGCTGCGGACGGTCATTGCGGTCACCACGATCAAAGTCGCGGCGCGGGCGATCATCACGCTGGGGTCGGTCGCTACGATCAAAGGAGCGCTGCGGACGATCCCCACCCGTCCGCTGGTCGCGACCGCCGCGGTCATCGCGCTGCGGGCGGTCGTTGCGGTCGAATGAACGCTGTGGACGGTCGTGTCGATCATTCCGGTCGAACGAGCGCTGTGGGCGGTCGCCGCCGGAACGCTGGTCGCGACCACCACGGTCATCACGCTGCGGGCGATCGTTGCGGTCGTAGCCACCGCGCTGCTCGCGGCCACCACGATCATCACGCTGTGGGCGCTGATCATCGCGCTTGTACCCGCCGCGCTGCGGGCGCTGATCATCACGACCGTAGCTTGGCCGCTGGGGACGGTCACCGCGATCGTAGCCACCGCGCTGGCCCTGGCTGCCACGATCATCACGGCTGTAACCGCCGCGCTGTGGACGCTGCTCGTCGCGACCGTAGCTGGGACGGTCAGAGCGCTCGTCACGCCCATAGTTCGAGCGCTGGGGACGGTCGCTGCGGTCGTAGCCGCCACGCTGCTCTCGTCCGCCGCGGTCGTCCCGCTGCGGACGCTGGTCATCACGGCCGTAACCTGAGCGCTGGGGCCGATCGCCACGATCATAACCGCCGCGCTGGCCTTGCCCACCGCGATCATCGCGGCTGTAGCCGCCACGTGACGGACGCTGCTCGTCGCGACCGTAGCTGTGGCGCTGCGGGCGTTCATCCCGACCAGAGCCGGAACGCTGTGGCCGATCGTTACGATCGAAGTCTCTCTTGGGACGCTCGCTGCGGTCGTATCCGCCGCGCTGTTCCCTACCGCCGCGCTCGTCGCGCTGTGGCCGATCGTTGCGGTCGCCACGAGCATTGCGGTCGTAGCCTCCGCGCTGACCACCGGCGCCACGCTGGTCGCCGCGGTTGTTGCGATCTCGGGGGTCGCGGTCGGACCGGTCGTTCCTCTGTGGGCGGTCGTTCATGTTGTTTCTCCCGAGTTGTCGCTGTTTAAATAAAAGTCTATAAATGCGAAAAGGGCTGTGTAGTGAGAGCCAGCTTTGGCAATCACTACACAACCCTCCTCTTGAAAAGTTGTCCGGCGGTGTCCTACTCTCCCACGAGGTCCCCCTCGCAGTACCATCGGCGCTGTCAGTCTTAGCTTCCGGGTTCGGAATGTGACCGGGCGTTTCCCTGACGCTATAACCACCGTAACTCTATTGACATGTCCCACACCCCACCAGAACACCCCGAAAGAGTATCCCCGTGTTGGGGTGTGTGGCCGTACGTCAAGAACCACAAAGCGGACGCGATTATCGTTACAAAAATAAGTCTTACGTCTCCACCACAAAGAGTGGAGAGAGAAGTCAAGTCATCGGCTTATTAGTACCAGTCAGCTCCACACGTTACCATGCTTCCACATCTGGCCTATCAACCCAGTCATCTACTGGGAGCCTCACCACCTCAAAGGGTGACGGAAATCTCATCTCGAGGCCGGCTTCCCGCTTAGATGCTTTCAGCGGTTATCCATCCCGAACGTAGCCAACCAGCCATGCCCTTGGCAGAACAACTGGCACACCAGAGGTTCGTCCAACCCGGTCCTCTCGTACTAGGGTCAGATCCTCTCAAATTTCCAACGCGCGCAGAGGATAGGGACCGAACTGTCTCACGACGTTCTAAACCCAGCTCGCGTACCGCTTTAATGGGCGAACAGCCCAACCCTTGGGACCAACTCCAGCCCCAGGATGCGACGAGCCGACATCGAGGTGCCAAACCATGCCGTCGATATGGACTCTTGGGCAAGATCAGCCTGTTATCCCCGAGGTACCTTTTATCCGTTGAGCGACAGCGCTTCCACAAGCCACTGCCGGATCACTAGTCCCGACTTTCGTCCCTGCTCGACCTGTCAGTCTCACAGTCAAGCTCCCTTGTGCACTTACACTCGCCACCTGATTGCCAACCAGGCTGAGGGAACCTTTGGGCGCCTCCGTTACTTTTTAGGAGGCAACCGCCCCAGTTAAACTACCCACCAGGCACTGTCCCAGAACCCGATCAGGGTCCGTAGTTAGATATCCAATATGACCAGAGTGGTATTTCAACAATGACTCCACCTGAACTAGCGTCCAAGCTTCACAGTCTCCCACCTATCCTACACAAGCCACACCGAACACCAATACCAAGCTGTAGTAAAGGTCACGGGGTCTTTCCGTCCTTCTGCGCGTAACGAGCATCTTTACTCGTAGTGCAATTTCGCCGAGTTCACGGTGGAGACAGCTGGGAAGTCGTTACGCCATTCGTGCAGGTCGGAACTTACCCGACAAGGAATTTCGCTACCTTAGGATGGTTATAGTTACCACCGCCGTTTACTGGGGCTTAAATTCAAAGCTTCGACCGAAGTCTAACCTCTCCTCTTAACCTTCCAGCACCGGGCAGGCGTCAGTCCGTATACGTCCACTTGCGTGTTAGCACGGACCTGTGTTTTTAGTAAACAGTCGCTTCCCACTGGTCTCTGCGGCCACCACACCCTTTCGGAGTAAATCCTAATAAGTGGATGGCCCCCCTTCTCCCGAAGTTACGGGGGCATTTTGCCGAGTTCCTTCACCATGATTATCTCGATCTCCTGAGTATTCTCTACCTGACCACCTGAGTCGGTTTGGGGTACGGGCAACAGCAAACCTCACGTCGATGCTTTTCTCGGCAGCATAGGATCACCTGCTTCCCCATACGGGTCCGCATCATGTCTCACCCAAAGCCGAAAACTATTAATAATCGACGGGCTACACATTTACACCGGGACAACCATCGCCCGGCACAGGCTACCTTCCTGCGTCACACCTCACGCTCACCACCCCAGTTCGGGTTCGCAGCCTCCACCCCACATCACCCGAAGGATCCATGAAGTTTCAGTTTGCTTAGCACTACTAGTTAGGTCTTTGACGGTTTACCGCCGGTACGGGAATATCAACCCGTTGTCCATCGACTACGCCTGTCGGCCTCGCCTTAGGTCCCGACTTACCCAGGGAAGATTAGCTTGACCCTGGAACCCTTGGTCTTCCGGAGGACGGGTTTCTCACCCGTCTTTCGCTACTCATGCCTGCATTCTCACTCGTGTGGCATCCACGGCTGGTTCACACCGCCGCTTCACTCGCCACACGACGCTCTCCTACCCATCCATACGGCTGGACCACGAAGGCCTACCTGTTATATGAATGCCACAACTTCGGTGGCGTGCTTGAGCCCCGTTACATTGTCGGCGCGGAATCACTTGACCAGTGAGCTATTACGCACTCTTTCAAGGGTGGCTGCTTCTAAGCCAACCTCCTGGTTGTCACAGCAACTCCACATCCTTTTCCACTTAGCACGCGCTTTGGGACCTTAGTTGGTGATCTGGGTTGTTTCCCTCTCGACAATGAAGCTTATCCCCCACTGTCTCACTGCTGCGCTCTCACTTACCGGCATTCGGAGTTTAGCTGACGTCAGTAACCTTGTAGGGCCCATCGGCCATCCAGTAGCTCTACCTCCGGCAAGAAACACGCAACGCTGCACCTAAATGCATTTCGGAGAGAACCAGCTATCACGAAGTTTGATTGGCCTTTCACCCCTATCCACAGCTCATCCCCTCAGTTTTCAACCTAAGTGGGTTCGGTCCTCCACGCGCTCTTACACGCGCTTCAACCTGGCCATGGATAGATCACTTCGCTTCGGGTCTAGGACATGCGACTGAATCGCCCTATTCAGACTCGCTTTCGCTACGGCTACCCCACACGGGTTAACCTCGCCACATATCGCTAACTCGCAGGCTCATTCTTCAAAAGGCACGCTGTCACACCTACAAGGGTGCTCCAACGGATTGTAAGCAAACGGTTTCAGGTACTATTTCACTCCCCTCCCGGGGTACTTTTCACCTTTCCCTCACGGTACTAGTCCGCTATCGGTCATCTGGGAGTATTTAGGCTTATCAGGTGGTCCTGACAGATTCACACGGGATTTCTCGGGCCCCGTGCTACTTGGGATACACACCACGCAGTGCCACCATTTCGGATACGGGACTCTCACCCACTCCGGTCCGCCGTTCCAAGCGGTTCTCCTATAGCTACACATTCACGTCGGTAGACCGGCAGATCTACCAGGCATGTCCCACAACCCCAACCATGCAACCCCTGCCGGGTATCACACATGACTGGTTTAGCCTCATCCGGTTTCGCTCGCCACTACTACCGGAATCACATGTTGTTTTCTCTTCCTGGGGGTACTGAGATGTTTCACTTCCCCCGTTCCCTCTACCCGCCCTATATATTCAGGCGGGAGTCACCAGGTACGCACGCGCCCTGGCGGGGTTTCCCCATTCGGAAATCCTCGAATCACAGCCCGTTTATCGGCTCCCCGAGGCTTATCGCAGATTACTACGTCCTTCTTCGGCTCCAGATGCCAAGGCATCCACCGTTTGCTCTTAAAAACTTGAAATCACATAAGTATAATCATAAAAAACACACACACTCCCCAAAAGGAATGCATGCGACCAATGAAATTAATTTAAGTATCTCAAGACAAGACAAAGTCTTGTCTTGAAAGATGCTCGCGTCCACTGTGTAGTTCTCAACGTACGGTCGATCCCCGCATCATGGACAACGTGTTCCATGACCCAGGGTCAGAAGATCAGTCCCCACACCAACAATCACACTCTTACGAGCATGACCATCAATGTGACGGCTGGGCCTCCAGGACCCAATAGTATGCACAATACGCACCAACCCACATCAACCAGCAACGTTCCAACCACCCCCGAAGAGACAGCGTACTTATCACCAATCAACACGATCAATGCTTGTCAAATGTTCCACCCATGAGCAGCTCGCAGTGAACATTCGCCACTGTTCGAGCCATTCTGCAACAACATAGTTGTTGAGTGCTCCTTAGAAAGGAGGTGATCCAGCCGCACCTTCCGGTACGGCTACCTTGTTACGACTTAGTCCTAATCACCAGTCCCACCTTCGACGGCTCCCTCCACAAGGGTTAGGCCACCGGCTTCGGGTGTTACCGACTTTCATGACTTGACGGGCGGTGTGTACAAGGCCCGGGAACGTATTCACCGCAGCGTTGCTGATCTGCGATTACTAGCGACTCCGACTTCATGGGGTCGAGTTGCAGACCCCAATCCGAACTGAGACCGACTTTTTGGGATTCGCTCCACCTCGCGGTATCGCAGCCCATTGTATCGGCCATTGTAGCATGCGTGAAGCCCAAGACATAAGGGGCATGATGATTTGACGTCATCCCCACCTTCCTCCGTGTTGACCACGGCAGTATCCCATGAGTTCCCACCATAACGTGCTGGCAACATAGGACGAGGGTTGCGCTCGTTGCCGGACTTAACCGAACATCTCACGACACGAGCTGACGACAACCATGCACCACCTGTTTACGAGTGTCCAAAGAGTTGACGATCTCTCGCCCGTTCTCGTATATGTCAAGCCTTGGTAAGGTTCTTCGCGTTGCATCGAATTAATCCGCATGCTCCGCCGCTTGTGCGGGCCCCCGTCAATTCCTTTGAGTTTTAGCCTTGCGGCCGTACTCCCCAGGCGGGGAACTTAATGCGTTAGCTACGACACAGAACCCGTGGAACAGGCCCTACATCTAGTTCCCAACGTTTACGGCATGGACTACCAGGGTATCTAATCCTGTTCGCTCCCCATGCTTTCGCTCCTCAGCGTCAGTTACGGCCCAGAGATCTGCCTTCGCCATCGGTGTTCCTCCTGATATCTGCGCATTCCACCGCTACACCAGGAATTCCAATCTCCCCTACCGCACTCTAGCTTGCCCGTACCCACTGCAGGCCCGGAGTTGAGCTCCGGGATTTCACAGCAGACGCGACAAGCCGCCTACGAGCTCTTTACGCCCAATAATTCCGGACAACGCTTGCACCCTACGTATTACCGCGGCTGCTGGCACGTAGTTAGCCGGTGCTTTTTCTGCAGGTACCGTCACTTTCGCTTCTTCCCTACTAAAAGAGGTTTACAACCCGAAGGCCGTCATCCCTCACGCGGCGTTGCTGCATCAGGCTTGCGCCCATTGTGCAATATTCCCCACTGCTGCCTCCCGTAGGAGTCTGGGCCGTGTCTCAGTCCCAGTGTGGCCGGTCACCCTCTCAGGCCGGCTACCCGTCGTCGCCTTGGTGAGCCATTACCTCACCAACAAGCTGATAGGCCGCGAGTCCATCCCCAACCGATAAATCTTTCCACCCACACACCATGCGGTGATAGGTCATATCCAGTATTAGACGCCGTTTCCAGCGCTTATCCCAGAGTCAGGGGCAGGTTACTCACGTGTTACTCACCCGTTCGCCACTCTTCCACCCAGCAAGCTGGGCTTCATCGTTCGACTTGCATGTGTTAAGCACGCCGCCAGCGTTCGTCCTGAGCCAGGATCAAACTCTCCGTAAAAAATTACATGCCCACAAACCAGCGGAATAAGCCGGAACGTGAGCGAGTTCAACCTGACAAAAAACAAACATCATTACTGACGTTCATCTATAATTTTGTCCAAAAGGAATCGCCATCAACCAACCACCAAAGCGGTCAGCGACGGGATAAATAATTGGCATTTGACAATTAAAGTGCACACTATTGAGTTCTCAAGGACCAGACACCCCCCGTACACACCCAACCGGGCTTCCGAAGAGCAACCTGTCTAACTTACCACACCCGATTTCATCTTGCAAATCGTGTTGGAATTAGATTCCTTCACATGCAAGACTCACTCGTTCCGAAGACCGAGTTCCACGAGCTGTGGCGGCAAGTCTTTAGCGCAACGTTATCAGCGGGCCGCTCTCGCTACCCGCTCCGTCGCGCTGACAAGAGATAACATTACGGGGATCCCGCCTCCCCCGCAAGCTGCGCCACTTACCCGGGCGTGTCGCGCGCTTCACTCCATCGTGTCGAGGATCGCGGATAGCTGCTCGAAGGTAGTCAGCGGGCTAATAATCGCGAAGCGCGCGTTGGGCCGACCGTTGTACGAGCTCGGCACGACGAAGGCCTGTTGATCCGCAAGCAGACGATCCGACCAGCGGTTGTAGTCCGCGCGTTCCCAGCCGTCTCGCTCAAAGACCACAACAGAGAGCTGCGGATCCCGAACCAGAGTGAGCCCTGGTCGCTTAGCAATCTCCTCGGCAATTCGGCGGGCAAGCTGGATCGCGTGGCCAATCGACTCGCGATACGCCGTCGCACCATACGTCGCGAGTGAAAACCAGAGCGGCAGGCCGCGTGGGCGGCGGGTCAGCTGGGCCGCATAGTCGGAGGGGCTCCAGTCCGCGGCCTCCGTGAGCGTGTCGAGGTACTCCGCGTGCTGAGTATGTGCGCGGCGCCCGGTTTCGGGGTCACGATAGATGAGCGCACACGCGTCGTAGGGGGCGAACATCCACTTGTGTGGATCAACGATCACCGAGTCGGCTGCCTCAACACCGGCATAGAGTTCGCGGGTCAGGGGCGAGAGCATTGCCGTGAGGCCATAGGCCCCGTCGATGTGCAGCCAGAAGTCAAATTCTTGCTTGAGCGCGGCGATTCCCGCAACGTCGTCTACCGTGCCAAAGTTTGTGGATCCGGTCGTCGCAACAACGGCGATTACCCGGTCGCCGTGCTCCTCGAGAGCCGCGCGGACCTCGGGGGCTCGCAACACACCATCGGCACCAACGGGCACCGCAACAACGTCGACGTCCATCACTCGAGCGGCCGATGCGATCGACGAGTGCGCTTCGGCACTGCACACGATCACCCAGCGGCCGCGCGGCGCATCACGATCATCGAGACGCTCTCGTGCATACTCGCGGGCAGCCACGAGCGCCGACAGGTTGCCGATCGTGCCGCCCTGCACGAACACACCACCCGATCCTGCGGGCAAACCAAACTCGTTGGCTAGCCAGGTCAGCACCTCGTTCTCGGCGTGCACGACTCCGGCACCCTCAAGCCAGGAGCCTCCATAGAGCGCGCTGGCTGACACCACCAGGTCGAACGCGACAGCTGCCTTCGATGGTGCGCTCGGAATGAAGGACAAAAACTGCGGGTGGTCGGTTGTGATGCAGGCGGGAGCGAGCACGTGCTCAAACACCGCGAGGGCCCGAGAGGCTCCGATCCCGTCCTCGCTGATGGTGACACCGGCGAGTCGCTTAAGCTCCGCCGCGGTCGCAGCGTGGTCAAGCGGAGTGTCGTCGGACAGGATCCGGCGCCGCGAGTAGTCGAGCACCTGATCCACGATGCGCCGCGTCTCGTCTGAAACCGAGTGCATGCGGGTGTGATCAGTCTCGGGTGTGTTGTCCGGTGACATCCAGACCTCCTCATCTATCCACAAGATCATCTCGGGTTGGAGGGGTCCAGGGCAAGCCCCAGCAAATCTTGTGTCGCGGGTATAGCAAAACGAGCCGAAACCCTGGACGGATCCATGGTTTCGACTCGCGTTGCTCACTCAGCCTGCGGGAGATTCCCGCTTAGCTCATGCGCTCTGCCTGCGCCGGCGAACGAACATCAGCAAGAGGCCCGCTGCCCCGCCGATGGCCGCGAGGATCAGGATCCCCGACACCCCGTAACCCGTGAGTGCCAGAGCAGACGGTCCGAACGTGTTCGTCACGAGGAGTTGCAGTCGCTGCGGATCGGCGGGGTTGCCCGCCGTCACAACCACGCCGTTCTCCCAGCTATCGTGCTCGATTGTCGTGACGTCGGCGCCGCCCCGATCAATCTCCTGCGCGAAGCAGCGGGTACCACCGGGAAGGGCCCACGGATCCCCCGCATCGTCAACGAGCAGCTTCTTTTGTCCACCCTTGATTTTGACCTCGCCAGACCAGAGAACGGACCCCGGGCCTCCGTTTTCGGCGGGTGCCTGACACGTGACAGCGATCTTGAACACCTTGCCCTGCACTGCGGCGTTTCCTGCCGCAAGACCGTCAAGCTGCTTCTCAACAACGAGGTTGCCCGAGGCGGGTGTCACCGGAGTGGTGACCGCGCTGTTGGAGGACACAACAGCGGACTTCTCAGAGATCACCGCGCCAGGCGCACGAGGTGGCAGGCCGGTTGCAAAGGCAACGTTGTCGAGCGACTCAGTCCCAAGGTCAGCCTGCGTGACACGGTAGGTGGCAACGCAGGTGACGGATTCTCCCGGGGCCAGAACGGTCACCGGGCAGGTCACCGCGGAGAGCTTCCCCGTTCCGGAGAACTGCTTCGCATCGTCGACCACCTTGACGTTGCCCATCGTCACGTTTCCGGTGTTTGTGACCTTGAACGAGTAGTTCAGGGTCTGCCCCACCGATTGGATCACCTTCGCGTCAACGGTCTTCACAATGGCGAGCCCCGCGTTCGGCTTGGCTGAAACCGTCGCCTTGCTTTCAGGGGCTGTGACGGCAATCCCACTCGGCGACGCTGCGTTTGCGGTCGCCACGTTGACAACCGATCCCGAGTCGATATCGGCCTGGGTCATTTCATACGTCGCCGTGCACGTTACGCTCTCGCCCGGCGCGAGTTTTGTAGTCGGGCAGCTCACCGCGGAGAGCTTGCCTGTTCCGGTGAACTTCTTGGCGTCGTCCACAACCTTTAGATCGGTGAAGGTTGTGTTGCCGGTGTTCGTGACGGCGAAGGAGTACTTCACCGACTCTCCGGCTTTCGACACCGACGTCTTATCGACCGACTTGACGAGCGAGATAGCGGGTTTCGCATCCGTTGGGATCGTCACCTTGGCCTCAGCGGATTCAACCGCATCACCCCTCGGGGCCTTCCCTGTCGCGATCGCCACGTTCTTCAACGCACCCGAGTCGAGATCTGCCTGCGTCGCCGCGTAGGTGGCAGTGCAGCTCAGAGACTCTGTCGGAGCAAGCACCCGATCTGTCGGGCATTCCAGCGCTGAGAGCGCCTTCGCGTCTCCGGAGAACGAGGTCTCTTCCACAGTCACGTCGTTGATCCTGACATTGCCAGTGTTGGTTACGGTGAAGGTGTAAACAATCGGATCACCGACTGCCTTAATGAGCGAGAGATCGGCTGTCTTAACGAGCTCAAGCTCGGGGCGAGGATCACCCGGCAGTGTCGTCTCACTCGGAGAGGTCTTCACCTCAAGACCAGGTGCGCCGAGCATGCCGAAGGGCATCGCTTTTGCACTTGCTGTGTTGTCCAGGTACCCGGAGTGGACATCGGCCTGCTGCACCACGTAGTTAGCGGTGCACTCAACCGTCTCACCGGGGGCGAGTGGCTCTGTCGGGCACGTGATCTCGGAAAGGAACGCGGGATTCCCCGTGAACGATTCCTCAGACACAGAAACGTCTGTGAGTGTGACGTTGCCCGTGTTGGTCACGCGAAAGCCATACCTCACCGTCTCTCCCAGGATCAGCTCATCGGTGTAGGCGACCTTTTTCAGGGATGCTGCCGGGTTCTGTTCGGCGGTGAGCTTCCACTCGGAGGGGTCTGCGACGACGGCTGCACCAGCCGGCGAGATGCCCTCGGCGGTTGCGGTGTTCAAGACCGATCCGCGATCCACATCGGCCTGCACCGTCGTGTAGGTGGCAGTGCACGTCACCGAAGCGCCGGGAGCGAGCGTTGTAGCCGGGCAGTCAACGGCCGCAAGGTTGCCGGGTTCTCCGGTGAAGCTCGTTTCGGCCACGGTGATTTCTTTGAGGGTCGTGTTCCCCGTGTTTGTGACAACAAACGAGTACTCCACCTTCTCGCCCGCAGCATCAAACTTTGTGCGATCCGCCGACTTCACAAGCGAAATCGCTGGGGCCGCTGGAGCGGTGACGATCACCTCAGATTCGGGCGCGTCTACCGGGTCACCCTCGGGTGAGGTGCCCGACGCTGTCGCAACATTGAGGATCGATCCCGCGTCAACGTCGGCCTGCGTGACTCTGTACGAAGCCAGGCAGTTGAACGAGGCTCCAACTGCAAGTTCGGTCGTCGGGCAGACGATGGCGGAGAGGGCTCCCGAACCCGTAAACTTCGCGGGATCGTCCGTCACCTTCACGTCGGACAGGGGCACGTCTCCGGTATTCTCCACCAGGAACGAGTACTGGATCACGTCGTTCGCCTTCGACACCGTCGAAACACTCGCAGACTTCTGAATAGTGAGTGCCGGGTGCAGCTCGGCAAACACACTCGCTGAATCTTCGTTTGAGTACACTTCGTCACTCAACGAAGACGCGAAGGGCTGGCCGGGCGCATCCGGGTTTGTCACGATCGGAGTAGCTGAAACCTTCGCCGTATTGATCAGGGGCAACAGTTTGTTGGTGTTAGCGACCTTTTGGGTTTTGCAGGAGATCGAGGTCGACGCCCCGACCGCAAGGAGGCCATCGCCCGAGGGGGATGGGAACTTCGTGCCGACCACGCAGTCCGAGAGGTTGCCCGCGTTTTCATTCGTTAAGACATCGGAGTTGAGGGCAACTTCGCCGAGCGGAACATTCCCGGTGTTGGTCACGACGAGAGTCCACTCGACGTCACTCCCCCGGTCAACGCTCGTTGACTTCACCCACGCAGAGGTGTCGCTTTCGTAGGGTTCACAGCCGGTGCCGCTCGCGCACACAAACTTCTCGAGCGTGAGGTCGGCGTGCACAGTGTGGACCGTGGCGCCCGCAACTCCTGAGCCGACCCGGTGCGAATTGTTGTCCATCGGATCCGTGAATCGATCGACCAGCGGGTTTCCGTTGAGGTCTACCTCGCTGAAGGTCGCGTTTGCGTGCGCCGAGTTTGTCAGGTCTGCTTTTCCAACCTCAGTCGCGCAGACGTGCCTCGCGGTCTCACCACCCGGCCACTCGCCGTCCTCGTTTGGCACCTCCGACCACTCGCCCGCACCGGCGTCAAACTCCACACCGGAGGCAAGATCCACGTTTTGGAAGCCCGCAAGGCAGCTGTCGGTGTTGCTTTCGGGAGAGCTCGTCTCAGTTGCAAGCTTCACGTCTTGCAGATTGACGTTGCCGGTGTTGGTCACCGTGAGTCGCCACAGCACTGTCGAATCCGCCGCTACCAGCTGACTCGGCACCCAGAGAGCGTCATCGTTTGGGTCACAACCCTCACCTGCGCCAGTGCCGTCGTTGCCCGCATCGCCCGAGTTGATGCAGACTTCCTTTTTCAGCTTGAGCTGAGGATCGGCAATTCGCAGCGCCTGGGATCCCGTCGTGTTGCCCAACCCCGCCTGAACGACACCCGTCCTGCCCGCAGGTGCGCGGATTCCCGAAACCTGCCGGGTGTAGTAACCCGAGTCAACAACTGGATCGGTCACCGTAACTTTGTACAGCGACGTCGCAAACGTCGGATCCCAGCAGCCGGTGGTTGCCGTCAGCGTGCACAGCGGACCGACGTCTACTGCCTCACCCTTTGTGTCGCCGTCTGGGTCGTACCAGTTGATGCGAGAAGCCGGCGGCGAGAAGTTCAGCTGATCGGGTGTCGAGTTCCACTGATTGTTAATCTGCGCGCAGAGTGTTGTGAGCGCCTTAAACTGCATCGTGTCGCCGCGCAGCAACCAGAAGTCTCGTGAGGGGATCATGCTCGTGTCGCCACTCGCACCCAGGAGGTTCGGCACACAATCTCTCAGTGGTGCTGGCTCGTCGGCCACTGAGTAGTCTTCTGGCGTATATGACGCCGTTGGTAGGTCACTGGGCACCGCCAGCAGCGGGGCTTCTGTCGAGGGGGCGAGCGTTAGGGGCGTCGCACCTGAAACTGTCGCTGACGAAGCACTCAGCGCCGCCGCGCTCAGCGCCGGTACGGCAGCCCCTGCGAGCGATACTCCCAGTAAGACGGCCAGGCTACCGCCGAGACCCGCGCGCAGACGAGAACGTCTGCGCTCACGGGCGGGTGAAAGATGACTGGGTTTGTTGCTCATTACGATATTGCTTCCCTACATTTATGGCTCATACGTTCAGGCAAAAGTGCCACAGATATAAAGAGCGGATTGCGATACAAAATGTGTGCGCTGGACAAAAAGAATTTGTTCGTGTCTCGGCGGCCGCTACTCGATCTCGACCCAGTTCGGAGAATCGTCGTCCTCTAATAGAGCTGGCGGCTCGGGCGCTGGAGGCTCAGGAATCACACTCGGTGGTTCTGGCTCAGGCTGCGGCGGCGGTTCTGGCTCCGGTGCTGGTTCAGGATTGGGCGTCGGCTCGGGCGTCACTATCTCTACTGGCGGGGCCGGCGCCGCGGGCGCAGGAGCTTCCGCGCTCGGCCACAGAACGACCGCGGTCGCCGCTACGGCCACCCCGACAGTCGCCCCTATCCAGATTTTCAGCGCCAGACCGGGCTTCGCCGCGACGACCGTCGACGCACCGACCGCACCGGATCCTGTCAGAGCCGCCGCACCCGCTGAACCGCTGCCACCAAACGATGCGGCACCCGCCAGGCCAATCCCCGCAGCTGCGGGGCCAACCCAACCGCGCAGGTTCTCGTTAATGAGACGCAGCCTGTGGAGCTGCGCGCTGCACGCGGAGCAACCCTGCAGGTGTCTCACCACTTTGGTTTTCTTCTGCGCACGAAGCCCGCCGCGAACGAACCGCCCCAGTGCGGGCGCGATTCCCTCGCACTGCGGTTGCGCTCGCTCCACATACTGTTGCAAATATGTCGTGCGCAGCCCCTCGCGTGCACGAAAGAGGAGCGCGTTGGTCGCACTGACGCTCACTTCGAGGTTCTGCGCCGCGACGACCGGGGGCTCCCCGGCAACCTCGATGAGGTAGAGCACCCGCCGCCAGTCCTCCGGCAACGCTTCAAACGCACGCATGAGTTGGTCGCGCTCGGCGATCCCCACAGCGCTGTCTGGCTCGACCGATTGAGAGAGCCCCTCAAGCTGGTCGTGCGACACCGAGACGGTGGCGCGTTCAGAAGGAGAAACTTTGAACGCCTCCGACCGCACGGCAGTCATCAGGTACCCGTTAAAGGAATCATTGGGGCCGAGACCGCGTTGCAGCGCCCGCAGCGTGTTTGCGAAAGCTTCTGAAACCACGTCTTCGGCGCGGTGATCGTCGCCTAAGAACTGATAGGCGTTCGCCAATGCGAGCGTGTAACTGCGGGAATAGAGCTCAGCGAACGCCGCGCGGCTCCGCGCGGAATCTCCGGGCTCTGTGCGCACAACGTCACACAGCTCAGATTCACTGAATTCACCCCATAAACTCACAACGAACAATACTTGCAGCTAAAGTTCGGCGTCCGTGTACACCGAACGAATAACCCGTAGTAGGAGGCAAAAATTCAGTGGAAAACTCAAGAATGTTGGTGCGCCCAACGGTTTCCACTGCGTAACACGAAAACCAGTGGAGCGCCAGAGTCGTGATGACTCTGGCGCTCCACTGGTTTTTGTTATCTATCAACGCGGGCGCTGAAGCCCGTCGCGACTAGCCGCCCAGCCGCAGCGCCGCAGTTTCGTCAGCGCCGTCGAGCAGGTGACCTGTCGGTTGCGCATCGCGCGGATCCCGCAGCCCCATCGCCCCGTTACGGCCGATAAGCATCATGAGCCCCAGGTAGAGCAGGAAGCTCACCGCAAACGCGGGAATGTTCGCACCAATCGGGCTTGGTGTGATGTAGGCCAGCATGTACGAAAGCACAGCGCCGATGACCCAGACCACAACCGCAACCCAGTTCACGCCGCCGAGGTACCAGTAGCGGCTCTCGGGTCGCTCGTGCAAAATCTGGCGGGAATAACCGCGTCGTTTCAGCAGGTAGTAATCGGCAATCATGATCGCAAACACCGGCACGAAGAACGCGCTGATCACAAACAGGAAGTCGGTGAACTGGTTCAACAGACCGAGGAACGTTGATCCGATTACCGAAATAACCCCGAGCACCAGCGCGGTCGGCAGGAACTTCAGTCGCCACGTGGACTGCGCGTTTACGACGGAGGTCACCATGCCAAACACCACCATGGTGTTTGTTGCCATCACCGAGAGGAAGATGGCGATGCCGAGTGGCCAGCCAAACTCGGAGACAATAACGGTCGGATCGAACGGAACAGCGTCATGCCCGCGCAGCAGCACGGTCGAGAAAGCAACAAGTCCGAGGAACATCGCGATCGAGGTCGACAGCGTGTAGCCGACTCCCGAACCGATGATTCCTGCCTTGCTGCTCTTCGCGTGCCGGTTCATGTCGGCCGAGAGCACCGTCCACGAGATCGCGGTTGCAATCACCATGTCGAGCGTGATGAAAGGTGTGCCGCCGAGCGAGGTATCAACCGGGATCGACGCAAACTCGGACGGAGAGAACGCGCCAAACGCTGCCGCGAACACAAAGCCCATGACGATGAGGATCGCGAGCGCGAGCCAGGGCTCAACCCGCGAGATGCCGGTGTGCCCGAAGATAGCGAGCACCACAACAATCGCCTGGCAGAGCGCGGAGAACAGCATCGGGTTCGAGAACCCCGTCGCCTCGTGCACGAGGTAGTTCACGGTGACGCCGGCGAGCATCGCCTGCACCCAGCTCCAACCCATCAGGATGAGGAGGTTCGCTGCCGCGGGCAACACACTGCCGCGGATGCCAAAGGAGCCACGCGTCAGCGCCATGGTCGGCAGACCCGTGCGGGTTCCCATATTGCCTACGAGCACAAGCACGACAACACCGATCAGGGTGCCCACCACGATCATCGCGCTCGCGGTGCCAAACGACACGGCGGGCGTGAATAGGGTTCCGGTGAGCAGCGTCGTGACCACAAGGTTGGCCGCGAGCCAGATCATGCCGATACGAAGTAGCGACTGTGTGCCTCGTACGGGACCGGCAGAGTCGTCGTCGCCGTCGAGGTTGACGGCCATCGTTTCTGGTGAACTCATGATGCCGCCGCCTCGGTTTCGGGCGTCGTCGAGAGGTGCTCGTGGATCGCGGTCAGCGAACCGTCTTCGTCGGCGCGAAAGATGATGCTCTCGCGCTCAACGTAGGAGTCGGGGCCGTCGTTCGAGTCGATGCTCGTAGCGACGGTGTGGCTAAAGACCGCGCCGCCGGGAAACGCCTGCACAAGACGATCCGTCGAGGTGCAGGAGGTTACCCGCCAGCCAGCCTCGAGCCAGGAAGCCCAGATCTGCTCGTACGCCTCGCGAGAGTCGAGGCGAGCGGCCTCTGGATGGAAGATGAAGGTCGCGTCGCTTGCGAAACCCGCAAAGTATGCGTCGGTATCGGTATCTGCAAACGCGCGAATGATGTTGTCAGCCGCGGCAAGGACTGCAGCTTCGCTTGGTGTGTTCATAATATTTCTCCCCGAGAATATTGAGTTTGGCGAGTCGCCGTTGAAATGGATTGTGAGGTGCGGTTCCCCGGGCCCCCTGCCCATCCGAGAAACCGCACCACACGTGGAAGTTCTAGTCGCGTGCTGCCATAGCGCTCACCAGTTCGTAAACGACGTGGCTTGCGGCCACGGCGGTGATCTGTGCGTGGTCGTAGGCAGGAGCAACCTCAACAACATCGGCCCCAACGATGTGCAGGTCCGCGAGCCCACGAATGAGGCGCAGCATCTCGCGACTGGTCAGACCGCCAGCTTCCGGTGTGCCGGTGCCGGGTGCGTGCGCGGGATCGAGCACGTCGATATCGATCGAGATGTAGAGCGGCTTGTCACCCACTCGCTCGCGGATGCGCTCGAGGGCGGCGGGTACGCCGTTCTCTTCGATGAACTCGCTCGTGACGATCTGGAAACCGAGCTTCACGTCGTCTTCGAGGTCTCCCTTGCCGTAGAGCGGGCCGCGGGTGCCGCCGTGCATGCTGGCGGTGAGGTCGATAAGGCCCTCTTCTGACGCCCGGCGGAACGGGGTGCCGTGAGTTGTCGGGGCACCAAAGTAGGTGTCCCAGGTGTCAAGGTGTGCGTCGAAGTGAAGCACAGCAACCGGGCCGTGCTTCTTGTTGATCGCGCGCAGCAGAGGCAACGCGATGGTGTGGTCGCCACCGATCGTGACGATCTTGTCGACACGCTCGCCGAGTTCGGTCGCTGCCTCTTCGACCTGGCGGACCGCCTCGTCAAGGCTAAACGGGTTGGCAACAATGTCGCCCGCATCAACGACCTGCTTCACCGCGAACGGCGAAACGTCTTGAGCGGGGTTGTAGGGACGCAGCAGGCGCGAAGCCTCGCGCACGTGCGTCGGGCCAAAGCGGGCGCCGGGGCGGAAGCTCACACCGCTGTCAAACGGCACCCCCACGACTGCGATATCGGCGGCGGGCACGTCTTCGATACGCGGCAGCTTTGCAAATGTTGCGATCCCTGCGTAGCGGGGAGTGAGGCTTGCATCAACCGGCCCCTGCGGGGTGTGAGCACTCAAGATTCTTGTCCCTTCAAGTTGCATAGTAGTAAACTTGTGAATTCTAACAGTTAACTTTCTCACACTATAAGCTGGAATCCCCCGCGCGGTCAAAGCCACGCCTCGCGAATTCCGCAGAAAGGGACGGTAAGCCAGTGCGCCCAGTCCACCCGACAGCGGACGAAGGAAACGTGCAGATCGGCGCAAAGCTCCGTACAGCGCGTAATTCGCAGCGACTCACGCTGGAACAGCTCGCAACCGCGACCGGGCTCACGAAGGGATTCATCAGCAGGATCGAGCGCGACGACACCCTGCCCAGCGTGCCGACTCTGGTGCAGCTGTGCCAGGCACTCTCGCTCCCGATCGGCAGCCTCTTCGAGGAACCCAACATTCAGCGCATCGCGCTCGCCGACGCACCGCACATCAATATGGGCGGAGAACTCGTAGACGAGCGGCTCGTTACCCCACGCTCGGTTGACGAGGTGCAGGTGATCCGATCCTCACTCAAACCGCACGCCACCGGCGGCGACACTCTCTACACGGTCAACTGCACGCTCGAGGTGCTCCACGTCATTTCAGGCCGCCTCACACTCGTGCTGGTCGGACGCGAGGAAGAGCTGCTGGCCGGTGACACCATCACCTTCCCCGGCCCGACCCCGCACACCTGGCGCACCGACTCGGAGGGAGCCGAGATCACCTGGACCCTCGTGCCCGCGGCGTGGAGCGGATCGGCCTAGTACTTTCCGCCCCTGACCGTTACGCCCCTGGGCGGTTGACGGGGGTCTCCGGAGCACCCGCAAGCCGCAGTGCAACCGCGTTTTGCGCCTGAATGCGCACGTATTCGATCTCTGTGCGCGCGGAGAAGTAGGCGATGTGCGGGGTCAACACCACGTCTTCCCGACCCAGCATCGGGTGATCCGCAGCCGGGGGCTCCTGCTCAAGCACGTCGAGTGCCGCACCCGAGAGCTGCCCCGCGTCGAGCGCGGCAGCGAGTGCGGTGTGGTCAACGAGCGCTCCACGAGACACGTTCACAAGCACCGATCCGCGCGGCATCGCCGCAATGAACTCCGCGTCAACCATGCGCTCCGTCTGCGGAGTGAGCGGTAGGTGAAGCGAAAGCACATTGGCGGCAGCCCGCACCTCTTCGAGCTCGGCGCGACGAACGCCCAGAGCCTCAAGCTCGGCACGCGCCTCGGGGGTATCGGGCAGCATGGGGTCGTAACCAACGACCTCGCCGAACAGCGGCCCTGCGAGGCGCACGAGTTCGCGCCCAATTTTGCCGAGTCCAATAATGCCGAGGGTGGTCTCGCTGAGCCGCGGCGGAGCAGCGGGAGCGCGGTCGTTCCAGTCGGTCGGGTTCGCTGACGCCGTGTAGAAGTTCAGCTGGCGCACGCTGGCGAGCAGGATCGCGAGCGCGTGGGTTGCCACCTCTTCTGTTGCGGCCCCGGGAACGTTTGTGACCCAAACACCGCGTTCGGTAGCGGCCGCGATGTCAACGTAGTCAAACCCCATCGACATGAGTGCGATGAGCTTGAGTTCGGGCAGCGCTTCGATGACGCGGCGCGGAATCTCGGCGTAGCCGGGCAGCAACACGGTCGCGTCTTTTGCCCCGGCGATGATCTCGTCTGGGTCACGCGTGCCCAGCACTCGAACCTCAAAGCCGTTCGCCTCGAGCAGCCGGATTCCCGGGGTGGGGTCCGTGTCATCAACGTCGGTGTAGACCGCGATGGGTCGCGTGGATGCTGTCATGACTAGGCCCCCTGGGTGGTCGAGAAGGTGTTCTGATCAATGTGGATCAGCTGCAGGCCTCCCGTAGCAACCGCCGCGTCGACCGCCGCGGAGAGTTCAGCGGCATCAGCCACGCGCGTACCCCTGCCGCCAAAGGCCGTTGCGACCGCGGCCCAGTCGGGCTGCACGAGGTCAACACCAATCGGCGCGATGCCCGCGTCGGCCTCGTTCTGCTTGATCTCTGCGTAGCCGCCGTTGTCAACAACGATCACGGTGACGTCTTCGCCCTGCTCGACCACGGTGATGAACTCGTTCATGGAGAACATCAGCGCACCATCGCCGGTCACAACAAACGACGGGCGGTGTGGGGCCGCGATCCGCGAGCCGAGTGCGGCGGGCAGCCCGTACCCGAGTGTGGCGTAGGTTGCCATGTAGGGAGTCGAATTTGCTTCGGCAACGGTGAGCGTATTGAGCAGTCCCCAGTAAGCGATCTGCGACGAGTCGGTCGCCACGATCGCGTTTTTGGGCAGAGCCGCCGCAATCGTCTCGGCGAGCTCGGTATTGACGGCCGACAGTTCCGCCGATTCGGCACGCACCGCGGCGCGGATCTCTTGCACGCGAGCCGCAGTCGTCTCGAGGAGTTCTGTGCTTGCTCCGCGATCCTGAACCACCGCATTCAGCGCGGCGAGGATCGCGGCCGCGTCGCCCACCAGTCCGATGTCTGCACGCTGGTTCTTCGAGATCTGCGACTCGAGCAGGTCAACGCGAATGACGGTGCCCTCGGCTTCGAGCGCGGAAACCCACAGCTCGGCCTCCCCCAGCTTCGAGCCGACAACCAGCAGCACATCGGCCTCTTGGGCTACCCGACGTCCCGCGGCCAGGCGCAGGCACGAGCCGACAGCGAGCGGGTGGGACTCGTCGAGCACACCCTTCGCGTTGAGGGTCGTGACGACGGGCGCACTCAGCCGTTCGGCGAGCGCACGAAGCTCGGTGGCTGCGCCGCGGGAGCCACCGCCCGCGAGGATCGCAGGGCGGTCAGCCCGAGCCAGCAGTGCCGCCGCCTCAGCGATGGCCTTCGAGTCTGCCGCCGCGGGTGCGGCGAAGGTGCGTGGAGCGGTGACCGTCTCGGCGAGCTCGGTGACCTCCTCGAGCACATCGAGCGGCACCTCGATGTAGACGGGTCGGGGCCGGGTCGTCGCGAAAAGTTCGAACGCGTCGTGGATCGCGGCGACCGCTTCCTCGGCGGAGCGCACGCGGCGCCCCCACTCGACAATCGCGGAGGCAGCGCTCAGCTGATCCTTCGTCTCGTGAAGCGTGCCGACGTCGGCGAACTCCGCACCGAGCGCGGGCCCGGGTGAGAGCAGGATCATCGGTCGCGACTCGCAGTAGGCGGTGCCCGCGGCGGAGAGCGCGTTCAGCAGGCCGGGGCCGCTGGTCGTGATAACAACGCCTGGCAGGCCGGTCTGCAGCGACCAACCGTCTGCGCCGTAGCCCGCACCCTGCTCGTGACGCGTTGTCACGGGACGGATCCCGAGCGAAGTGAGCGGGCGGTAGAACTCGAGGTTGTGGGTGCCTGGAATACCGAACACCGTGTCGATGCCGTAGCCGCGAAGGGTTTCCATAACGACCCAGCCGGTCGTGCGCTTGGGGGTGGTTTGCATGTGTTCCTCGAGTTCTTCAAGTGGTGGGTGATCCGGCCCCCGCGTGTGCGAGAGCCGGATCTGGGTCTTACGAATCTGAAATGTTGACCGCTGTGGTGTCTGTGCGGGCGGTAAAGGATCCCGTCACCGGCGCGATGTCGGAGTGCTGCGGCGCGAAGCGCACGCCGATCCAGGCGGCGAGCGTGAGTACCCCGAAGAAACCGACCACCGACCAGAAGTTGCCTCCGGTCGCGAGCAGCAGTGCAGATGCGATGGCCGGTGACAGTCCACCCCAAACCGCGGCGCCAACTCCGTATGAGAGTGACATCGAGGTGTAGCGAGCCTGCGGGCGGAACATCTGCGCCATCAGGGTTGAGAGCGGTGCCCAAGCGCCGCTGAGAGTGACACGAATGAGGATCACAAACAGCCAGATCAGCGCGACGTTCTTTGCCTGGATCGACAGCACCAGCGGAATAATGACCAGGAACGACGGAATGATGCCGAGGTACATGACCCACTTCACGCCGATCTTGTCGCCGAGCGCTGCGATTGGCAGGGTCACGACCATCTCAACAAGAGAGGCGACAGTGAGCGCGCCAAGAATGATCCCGGGATCAAGACCGATCTCGGGGGTATCGGCGTAGTTCTGCACAAACGTTGTCGCGATCACGTAACCACCCGACGACATCGCGATGATGCAGAAGCCGAGCAGAATCGGACGCCAGTTGTTCTTCAGCGCGAATAGAAGTGGAGTCGACTGTTCTTTACCCTCAACCTTTTCTTCGAAGACGGGGGTCTCTTCTACGCGGTAGCGCACCCAGAACCCAACCGCGATCAACACGATGCTGAAGATGAACGGCAGACGCCATCCCCAGCTCAGCAGCGCTTCTTCGCCCAGTCCGGAGAGTGCCCAGAACGCACCCGTTGCCATTGCAGCGCCGAGAGGGTTACCGACCTGTGTGAAGCCACCGTAGAAGCTCTTCCACTTCGGCGGTGCGCTCTCCACGGCCATGAGGCTCGCGCCGCCCCACTCGCCACCGACGGCGAGACCCTGCACAATACGGCAGAGAATCAGCAGCACAGGGCCCCAGATGCCAATCGCGGCGTAGCCGGGGAGCAGGCCGACGAGCGTCGTCGCAACACCCATCAGCACGAGGGTGATGGTGAGCGCGGGCTTACGCCCGAGCTTGTCGCCGATGTGGCCGAAGATGATGCCGCCGAGGGGACGCATGAAGAATGCGACTGCGTAGGTGCCGAACGAGGCGAGCGTCGCGAGCGCGGGATCAAGATCCTCTGGGAAGAAGACGTGCGGAAAAATGATCGCGGCCGCGGTGGCGTAGACGTAGAAGTCGTACCACTCGATGGAGGTGCCGACGAGCGCGGCAAATCCTCCCTTCAGGGCACGCTTATGCGTGTTCGGCTGGGACGCCGTAGTTGCGGACATATGAGCTCCTTTGCTGGATGTGTGAGGGGGTGTCGTGCGTGAGGATCGGCGTTGCGGGTCTAGCGGGTGAAGACTCGTTCGCCACCGATCCAGGTTTCTGCGATGCCGACCTGGGCAAGCTCGGGGATCGGTGTTGCGTGCGGATCGCGATCAAGCACGGCAAAGTCAGCGCGTTTACCGACCTCGATGCTGCCGAGCTCGTCTTCGCGGCCGAGCGCGCGGGCAGCGGAGATCGTGTGTGCGCGAAGCGCGGTGTCGAGCGAGACGGCGAGGTCGTCAGAACCGAGCTGCGTGCCGCGGCGGGTGATGCGCGAAACCGCAGCCTGCACTGCCTCCATTGGGCGAGGATCGGCAACCGGCGCATCTGAGGAGATCGTTACGGGTACTCCCGCACGCTCAAACTCGCCGAGCGGATTGAACCGCTCCCCCGGTGTGCCAACGGCCTGCTCGACACCCTCGCCCCAGTTGTAGTGGTGCTGCGGCTGGTTGACGGGCATGATGCCTGCGGCGGCCATGCGCGTGATCTGTTCCGGGGTCGGCAGACCGCAGTGCTCGATGCGGTGGCGTGCGTCTGCGTCGGGGCGCTCTGCCTGCGCGGCTTCGATTGCGGTGATGACCATCTCGAGTGCGGTGGGCGACTGCGAGTGCGTTGCAGTCTGCAGGCCCACGCGGTGCGCCTTCGCGATGAGGGCGGTGTAGTCGCGGGGGTCGTGGTACAGCTGACCGGTGCGGCAGGGGTCGCCGACGTAGCCGTCGGGGAAGTAGGCGGTCCAGCCGCCGAGGGTGCCGTCGGAGTAGAACTTGATGCCCGCGAAGCTGAGGTACTCGTTGCCGAACTGGCCGTGCAGACCCATCTCGATCGCTTCTTCGAGCAGGTGCGACAGCAGGTACATGCTGACGCGCACCTTCAGGTCACCCGACTCGGCGAGACGCAGGTACATGTCGAACTCTCGACGGCTCACCTGCGCGTCGCCGATGGTCGTGACGCCACCCTCAAGGAAGTTTTCCTGGGCTGCCGCGAGCTGGCGCTTGTGTTCCTCGGGCTCGTCGGCGAGGTGGAAGTTGGGGCCGTGATGGCCGATCTTCACGCCCTCGAGTCCGGTCAGCACGTTGCACGCCGCGTCAGACAGCTCGCCGGTAAGTTCACCGTCGGCGTCGCGGAAGAACTCGCCGCCCTTCGGGTTCGGGGTATCGCGGGTGACACCGTGCAGTTCGAACGTGTAGCTGTTCACAACACCGCCGTGGCCGGAAGCGTTCATCAGGTAGACCTCGCGGTCCTTGGCAACCTCGTCGAGCTCAAAGCGTGTGGGGTGGCGACGCTCGGCAAGGTTTCGCTGCTCGTAGCCGTAACCGCGGATCGGCCGGCCCGCAGGCAGCGACTTAGCGGCCTCGCTGAGCAGCGCAACGATCTCGGGGATCGAGCCAGCCTTATCGGGGCCGCAGTCGACCCAGCTCATCATCTGGCCAAGCATGAGGGGGTGCGCGTGGGCGTCGATGAACCCCGGCACCACCGTTTTGTCGCCCAGGTCGATGAGCTCGGGATCGATTGCGCTGATCCTGCCAGCCGCCGCACGGCACTCAGCCACCGATCCGATGTGCTGAATCCGATCGTCAATCACGAGAAACGCTTCGGGGTTTGAGCCACTGTCATCAAGCGCGTGAATACGCTCGGCGGTGACAATCTTTGGTGCAGACGGCACGGGGGCCTGGGTAAAAGCAAGTTTGCGCACGGTGAACTCCTTTGTTGCGAATCGATATGAGAATACGCAACAATCTCGTCGCCCGCAGACCAAAAATTGTCGATAGATCAATGGAAAGCAAAAATGTCACCCGCATGCGCCAGATACACCTCGATAACTGCAAATATTGCCGATGGCTCGTTTTTATGTCACGCGTCTAGGCTCGACTCTGAGACAATTTACTCGTGGATAGCTTTGACGAAGACCTCATCCGGGCGCTGCAACTCGACGGCAGGGCGCAGTTCTCGACCCTGGCGAACGAACTCGGTGTGCACCGCACACTCGTAGCGCAGCGAGTCAACGAACTGCTCGAGTCGGATGAGATCAGGATCCTCGCGGCCGTGCACCCCAGCGCCGTCGGGCTCCCTGTTCAGGTGAATCTGCAGCTGCGCATCAGCGGGCCAACCACCCCCGTTTTTGAGCAGCTCCTTGAGTTTCCCAACGTGGTATTTCTCTCGGAGATCAGCGGGCAGTCACAGGCGGTGGTGGAGGTCTGGGCCGCAGATCTCGACGATGTGGGCAGATCGGTGCGCGAGATCCAGGCCATCGAGGGAGTGGTCGAGGCTCAGCTCACCATCTACGACCGCGTGCTGCGCCGCCTGCGCCTCGGGCGCGATCCCGAGCCCAGCGATTTGGTGTTTGACGACTTCGACATCGCACTGATGGCCGAGCTGCAGACCGACGGACGACTCACATTTGGTGAGCTCGCGCGGCGCACCGGGCGGTCGACATCTGCATGCCGGGCCCGCACCCTGCGGCTGCTTGAGGCGCGTGTCATGCGCATCGGTGCCGTGCGGCGACGGCGCACAGCCACGACGTCGGTGCTCTCCGGGTTTGGCATCATGCTCACCGGGCAAGAGAACGCAGCCGGTTCAGTCGAGAAGATGCTGCTTGAACTCCCCACCATCGAGTTCGCGGCGCGCACTCTCGGGCGCTACAGCATTATCGCCACCATCGCGGCTCGCTCCCTCACCGGCTTCACCGACATCGCACGACAAATACGCGAGCACCCGAGCGTGCACCTCGTTGAAACCTGGGTGCACGCTCACGTCTGGCTCGAGCGTTACGAGTGGGGAATGGATCGGATCCTGCAGCAAGCGCGGGACTAATAAAATTACGCCCGCACACCCGCGAGGGTCTTTTTGCCGCGGCGCAGCACGGCGAACTCGCCATGCAGCAGGTCCTCGGCGGCAAGCGCCTGATCCTCAGCAGTGACTGCCACGTTGTTCACGTAAACCCCGCCCTGCGCGATCGCACGGCGAGCCTCACCGAGACTCTTCACAAGCTCAGTGTCGACCAGCAACTGGGCGATCGGCGATCCTGCCGCACCCGCTGCCTGGGGCAGTTCGCTGAGCGCAGCTGCCAGGGTTGCGGAGTCGAGCACCGCGAGGTCACCCTGACCAAACAGCGCACCCGAGGCGTCGATGGCGCCCTGGGTCGCCGCCGCACCGTGCACGAGTGTGGTCACCTCGAGCGCGAGGCGCTTCTGGGCGGCCCGTTTAAATGGCTCCTCTGCGACCAAGCGCTCGTACTCTTCGATCTCGGCGCGAGACAGGAACGTAAACACCTTGAGGCGATCCACCACGTCGGCGTCGGCCTGGTTGAGCCAGAACTGGTAGAAGGCGTAGGGCGAGCACATCTCGGCGTCGAGCCAGATAGCGTTGCCCTCGCTCTTACCGAACTTGGTGCCGTCGGCGTTGGTGATGAGCGGTGTGCCGATCGCGTGGGCGGAAGCGCCCTCGACCTTACGAATCAGGTCGGTGCCACTCGTCAGGTTGCCCCACTGGTCACTGCCACCCGACTGCAGCACGCAGTCGTACTGGCGGAAGAGCTCCAAGAAGTCGAAGCCCTGCAAAATCTGGTAGCTGAACTCGGTGTAGCTGATGCCCTCGTCGGAGTTCAGGCGCGCGGCGACGGCGTCCTTCTTGAGCATCGTGCCGACGCGGAAGTGCTTGCCGATCTCGCGCAGGAAGTCGATCGCGCTGAGCGGGGCAGTCCAGTCGAGGTTGTTGACGAGGCGCATGGCGCTGTCACCATCCTGCGACAGGAACTTCGAGACCTGCGCCTGCAGGCGCGAGACCCACTCGGCCACGGTGTCGAGGCTGTTGAGCGTGCGCTCAGCGGTGGGGCGGGGGTCGCCGATCAGCCCGGTGGATCCGCCAACCAGCCCGAGCGGCTTGTGGCCCTTGAGCTGCAGACGACGCAGCAGCAGCAGCTGCACGAGGTTACCCAGGTGCAGGCTCGGTGCGGTCGGATCGAAGCCGCAGTAATAGGTGAACGGCTTGCCCTCAAGCAGTTCCGACAACGCCGTGGCGTCGGTCGAAACATGGATCAGCCCGCGCCACTCCAGCTCTTCCCACAGGGTGGCAAAGCTGTCGTCGTTCTTCTGGGCCGACAGGATCTCGGTGCGTTCATTCACTACAGACACGCCTGCCATCGTACCGCGTTCACGGGCATCACTCGCCGAGATGTTGCAGCTCAGCGAGGAACCAGGCATCTGCGCGCTGGCGGGCCACCTCGATCCGGTCGCTCCAATCTTGCGCGAGTAGCTTCTCATCGCGCAGAGCAGCGCGCTCGAATTCGGCCTCGACGAAGCGGAGCAGCACCGGAGGTCTGGTGCTGCTGCCAAGCTCTCGGGTCACGGCCTTCGCCGCAATGAGCTCGCTCGCAGCTTCGGCAATCTCGGCATTCACCGATGACTCGCGGAGGAGTGTCGGCAGGTCCATCGGGGGCACGGCAGATTCGGGATGATCCTCGAGCCACCGCAGCGTCACCGCCGGTCGCAGCGCATAGAAGAACCGCTTGAGCGATGTGCCACTCGTCAGCTGTTGCTGACCGATATGCAAGTAGTGGCGCAGGATCAGGTCCCTCTCGACGGTCTCAGCGGCGAGCGCCAGCAACCGGTCTCGAAACGCCTCATCGCCGGTGTAGACGATGGGCGAGCGCAGCCACTCCAGTGCAGCCGCATTGCCTTTCAGGAGCAGCCGAACTACCTTCGCGAGATCCCAACCGTTCACGTCGAGCACTGCGTCGAGCGGAGTCTCGATCACGTCGCGCGCTGGCCACAGTGACAGGTAGTCCGAGGCCTGCCGCACGTAAATGAACCGGCAGTCGTAGTCGCTATCCGGCGAGGGGAACCCCCACGCTCGGCTGCCACTTTCGATTGCCCACGGGATCCGTACCCCTTGGTCGCGCGCGACCTGCGCGAGGCGATCGTCGATGCTCTCAACGACAGCAGAGTCCATGGAGGAGGGTATTGCTCGCATCTACAGATTTTATACTTCACCGGCGCAGTGCGCCGGACCCATCCACAATCAGACCTGGGTGCAACGCCGTGGTACCGCGGGGCGATCCCGTGACGCCCGAATCGGGCGAGGGTAGAAGCATGAACGATCACCTCTCACCCAGCACACCCACTTCGAACACGGTGTTGTACGCCAGCCACCTCACAAAGCAGTACGGATCGACCCGCGCGCTCGACGGTGTCTCTCTCACATTCACAGAGGGCACCTCGACCGCGATCATGGGCGCGTCGGGGTCGGGCAAGACCACGCTGCTGCACCTCCTCGCGGGGATCATCACCCCTGACTACGGCTCCGCGACTTACGCGGGCTCAGAGATCAGCGGTCTCTCCGATGCAGATCGCAGCCGCCTGCGCCGCGAGCACTTTGGCTTCGTCTTTCAGCAGGGCCTGCTCGTACCCGAACTCACCGCGGTCGAAAACGTTGCGCTCGCGCTCATGCTGAACGGCATGTCGAAGCGCCAGGCCATCGGACCCGCCGCTCAATGGCTCGCCGCGCTCGGGCTCGCGGGTTTGGAGGATCGCAGGATCGGCGAGCTCTCGGGCGGCCAGGCGCAACGAGTCGCGATTGCGCGGTCGCAGGTGACCGGCGCGCGCATCGTGTTTGCCGACGAGCCAACGGGAGCCCTCGATTCCAAGACTTCGGGCGAAGTCATGGACGCGCTGCTCGGCTCGACCGTGGGTCAGGGGCGAACCCTCGTGGTCGTCACCCATGACCCTTCCGTTGCGGCAAGGTGCCGCAGGGTCGTGACGCTGAGCGACGGCCGGATCCTCGGCGACGTCATTAACTCCGCTGCCACAGAATCCGAGGTTGCTCGATGATTACCAACGTTCTCCCTCTTCTTTCCCGGCCCAGGCGTCAGGGCGCGAGTGCGATCCTGCTCCCCGGGTTCGCGTTTCTCGCGGTCACGGCACTGCTCGCCATCGTGCTCGGCGGTGCCCAAACGTTCTGGGGATACAGCGACGAAATGGCCGGGCTCTACATCGGTTTCGCCGTGATCGCGCTCGCCCTGCTCGTCGTGCCGCTCGTTTCGCTCGGCGCCGCAGCAGCCAGGCTCTCGGCACGCCGGCGCGATGACCGGCTCGCGATCCTGCGACTGCTCGGCGCGACGGGCCGATCCACAGCGAGCCTCGCCGTTATTGAGGCAACGGGTATCGCGTTTGCCGGGGCGCTGGTAGGCGCGGTTCTCGCCTACGCGGTGTCTCCCCTCGTTGGACTCATTCACTTTCGCGGCGAAGCCCTGGGAGCCGCGGGCGTCGCGCTACCGCTCTGGGTCTCAGGACTCCTCGTTGTTGGTGTTGCCCTGATTGCGGCGGTGAGCGCCCTACTCAGTCTGCGTCGTGTCATCATCTCGCCACTCGGCGTCGCGCTGAAACAATCAGCACCCAAGGCCCCATGGCTACAGGCGCTCATCGCAATAGGGGCGATCATTGTTTCTGCCACGGTCGTTAATAGTGTTGGTGCGTTCGACGGCGTCGGAGTCGTGATTGCAGCGCTCGGGATCAGCTTCGCCGTCACGCTCCTTGCCATCGACCTGATCGGGGCGTGGGTGCTCTCGCTGTTCGGTCGCGCGAAGGCTCGCCGTGCGCAAAGACCCGCTGATCTGCTCTCGGCACGGTCCATCCTCGAGTCGCCCCGTGCCGCCTGGCGTCAGGTGTCGGGAGTCGCGATGTCGAGCTTTATGGCCGTGTTTGCCGGCTCAGGCATCGCGCTCATGAGCATTGCCGAGAGCGAAGGCGGAACCGCCAGCGATCCGATGGAGCGCTACCTGATCGGTGATGTTCGCACGGGTGTCGCCATCACCGTCATCGGCACGTTCCTGATGGTGGCGTGCTCGGTCGCGGTCAATCAGGCCGCGCAGATTCTCGACCGACGCGACGTGTCGCGCTCGCTCGACATCATGGGCACACCACTTAAGGTGCAGGATCGGGCCCGCAGGGGCGCAACCATGCTGCCGTTGCTGCTCGCTTCGGTGGGCTCGGCGATCCTCGCTGGAGTCCTGCTCTTTCCGCTCGTCGGCATGGCGGTCATTTTTGCGCCGCTCTCGCTCGTCATAACGCTCTCGAGCATCGCGGTCGGGGTGCTCGTTGTTGCGGGAACCCTCTCCGCGACCAAGCCGCTGCTGCGGCAGGTGGTGCGGGCGTGAGGATCAACTCGCGCTGCGAATCAAGTAGCGCGGCGCAGCACCCCGAGCCAAACCCGGAGTAGGCGCAGCTGCACGATCCCGAACAGCACCCACCAGGCGAAGGCCCCGATCACACCGGCACCAACCAGACCCAGCACCACACTGAGCAGCCAGATGGCCGCGCAGATCACGATGGTCAGAAGTAGCCACACCACGGTTCGCAGCGGTGCCCTCCGCCAGATCAGCCCAAGATCTCGCCAGGGGCGCCGCGCGGCCACGGTCATCAAAATGACGGGCAGGATCGCCGCAACCACCGGGGCCACCATGGGCAGGGCGACCAGCAGTGTGCTGACGACCAGCACTCCGCCGAGGCTCCACAGCATCAGCGCCCAACCGGGGCCACGAAACGCTTCGACGGAGCCAGCGGCAACCCACGCCGCAGAAACGGCGAGCGCGAGCACAATGACGATTCCCGAGAGCACTGCCGCAATCGGTGCGCCTCCGAAGCCCCACAGTAGAGCCTGCAACAGCGCCGCCAGGGTAATCACGACACCTCCAACGGGTGGCGCTGGCTTGACCTTCACTGCATCACTCACGGTGTCACCACCTTCGTGCCGTCGGCTGCTGCAGACAGCAGGTCATCAATCGGCCCCGAATACACCACTCGATCGCCCAAACTAATCTTGACGGTTTCGGGTTTCTCACCCGGTGAGGTCGCGCTCAGCGCTTCGCCATCAACAGTTTTTCCGGAGCAGGTTACCGTCCAGTCCTCGGCGGTCTCGCACGCTGGCACCTCAAGGAACGCGGTGTCTTCCGAGGCCAAAAAGTCGACCGTCGCGATCCGCACGGTCGAGGCTCGATCCCCGCTCACGGGCGCGAGTCCCTGGGTGAGCGAGTACACCGAGAGACCCAGCAGCACAACACCGACCGCGCCGAGCAGGCCAACAATCGACAGGATGATTCTGCGGGCAAGCCGCGTGTGCGGCACCACCTCGGCCACCGCGACGAGCGCACGAATCGGCCAGGCGGGCCTGTTCTGGGCCGTGCCTTGGCCGGTCATCCCTCGACCTCCTTCTCGTGCGCCGCGATCCTCGCCAGGTGTTTCATGCGTTCTGCCTCGATCGTGGCGTCGGTAACGTCGTCGAGCGGGAAAGGTGCTGGCAGCAGCAGCTCGGTGTTGCGATCGAGCGGGGATCCGCGGCGCATTAGTGGCACTTCGATCCAGTCGTTGAGCGCAAACTCGCGGCTGCGCGATGCGAGGTCGGCGGCTGAGCCGTCGCCGGTCGGTGTGGCGGGCGAAGCGTGGTCGATGACGGTCGTGAACAGCGAGAGGGTGCCGTCGCGGTTGTCCATGATCTCGACTGTCTGCTGTTGCTGCGGGAAGTCGATGCAGGATGCGGTTGTGATCTCCCAGAACCCGCTCGTGTCCGTCGTGTGCGCCAGAATCTCGTTGACGTGCGTGTGCCCGTTGAGCCACGCGACCACCACGGGGTATCGCAGCAGCAGGTCAAGCAACTCTTGCGACCAATACAGACGGCCGGTCTCCCCTGGCCTGCGCGAGGGATTGTCGAGCGTGTGGCTGTTGTGGTGCGAGGCGATCAGGATCAGCCTGCGCTCTTTTTCGGCCCGCTTTAGTTCGCCCTCGAGCCATGTGAACTGGGCTTCGGTGACCGCACCATCGGGGCCGGCAACCCCGTTGCAGGTGTCGAGGCCGAGCAGGCGCACGGATCCGCTGAGATCGGCCTTCCACCAGGTCTCGCCCGAGAGCAGGTTGTGCTCGGTGAAGCCGTGACCGACCGGCCCCGGACTCGCCGGAGATTTGAAGTGCTCCGCCATAAACATGTGTTGATCGTGCAGGCGGCGCTTTTCATTGGCGGGCACCGTCTTCATGCCGGCCGCGCCAACAACGTCGCGGATCGATCCGCCCGCCTGCGTCCACGCACTGTTTTGCGAGGAGTACTCGTTCAGCATGTTCGCAAGGGTTGTGGTCATTGAGTACGACTTGCGGTTGCCGACCGCGAGCTGCCGCATCTGGTCGGTCACACCAAAGGCTCCGTAGAGCAGCACGTCGTGATTGCCGAAGACGCTGTACCAGGGGGCCGAGAGCCCGATCGAGGAGATCTTTTTGCTGACCGCCTGGTGCAGCAGTTCGGGGAGCTTCGGAAAGCCGTACTCGGCGAACTCGCTGCCCTCGGGGTCGCCCGGCCGGTAGGCCCAGTTGGCGTCCTTCCAGGCCTGCACGCCGTGGTACTCGTCGCCGCCGGATCCGGGATCGACAGTGCCACCGTCGAGCAGATCGATGTACCAGCGCAGCTCCAGTTCCGAGAGCATGTCGGTGCTGTCGCCGGTCACGACGGCGGCCCCGAGTGGCGCGCCCGTGAGCGGACTATAGCGGGCCTCGTAGTAGCCCTCGACCATCTTGGAGACGACCGCGGCAGTGAGCTGCTCTTGCGGGCGAAACGCTCCTGCCCAGGTGCCGTGGTTCAGATCGATCAGCGGTTCAAGGCGGCACGGTGACTGTGCGTCGATCAGGTGCAGATCGGAGAGGTGCGCGAAGTACAGCAGCGAACGACGATTCTTTGTGCGCGCCGCATCGGCCTTCTTACGAAGGATGTCGAGGCGGGGCAGGTACTTTTCGCCGGGGCCGGTTTCGAGCTTGCGGTACTCCCCCTGCAGCACTGGGCCGCGCAGGAACGTCTGCTGCAGTGTCGTCGGGAAGTCATCGAGCGGCGCGCCCTTTTCGATGCTTTCAAGCCGCCGAACCGTCTGCCGACCAAAGGCGTCGGTCTGGAGTCCGTGCACCACGGCGAGTGCACCAATGCCGTGCATAAAACTGCGCCTGCTCAGTCCCGCCATCGTGAACTCCCTCCGACTGCAATCCTGACTCTACCGGCAGGGGCGATGACTCATCGACAGATCTGTGCGGATTGATTCGAAAATGCGAGATTCACTATCTCAAATCGCGCAGTCTGGCCACGAGTGTCTCTGCCTCCCCCGCTCGTCTCTCATACGTCACAGCGATCGTCAGCAGCACGGCCCCAACAATCGCGAGTGTGATCCACCACGGCATTGACTCGATGCCGCGCCCAATTTGCACGGCAAACGCGATCACGTTTTCAACAGGCAACACAATGATGCCCAGGATGAACGGGGCGGCGAGGCGACGCGCGGCACCGACAACGATGGCGATCAGAGCGATCACAATAACGAGGATCGCCCGCCAGGTCTGCGGGTCGGTAAAGGTCGCAATCACCGAGGCGGAAATGGTTACGATGAGGCCCGGTGCATAAGTGGCCCAGGATCCGACCCACCTGCCCGGCCAATCGTTTAGTGTGCCGCGAGGCTGCGCGCGATCGGCTGCGCCAGCACTATCTGCCTTCGAAGCTGCAAGCGCACCAGCGGCGAGCAAACCGATACCCAGTGGCAGCGAGAACCATTCAACACGCAGGTCGCGAGGGGACCAAGCCACAATCGCGGTGAGGAACGTGACCAAAAACACAAACCACACGGGCGGAAATGCATCTGCGACGCGCGCCAGACGCGAGCGATTCGCTGGGCTCGCGGATCCCGATTCGCCCGCCGACCTGGCTGCGACGATCATCGTGACGATCCCGATGCACATCATGCCCCACATCGCCCAGATGTTGAACCAGTCCCGCTCGATACTGGGCCAAACGCCGACTGCGAGCGCGAGCACGGCGGGCGCGCCCAGCCAGCGGCTCTTTGTGCTCATACCTCCCGCGGCAAACGCCATGACACACGATGCCAGCGCGGCCACTGCCAGGCACACGAAGAACAGCAGTGCACCGTGCATGCTCTCACCGGTTGGGCTGAGCGTGTCTGCGCCGATCCCGAATCTCGCCCCGAACACCGGGCCAGCCACAGCCGCAAGCATCGAAGCCAGCAGCGTCGGCTCGCTCAGCTTGGCGAACCCGCCGCGCGTCTCGGCTCGACGACCCACCCAGCGGAGCCAACTGCCAATCGCGAGCAGCAGCAGCGCCCCACCGAGCAGCCCGAAGCCTCGCGCAACACTGCCGTTGAACGTAAACCGCACGAGCACCGGAAAGATCGCGAGCCCCAGCCAGCCCACATAGAGGTGCGCGGCGGGCTTACCACGCACAGTGAGTACCGCAGCAACACCCGCTGCCCCGAGCGTCGGCGGCAAGAGGTACGCCTCCAGCAGCGTGACACCGGTCATTCCCCACACGCACCAAAGCGCTCCCGTAAGGCACGCACCGGCGACCCACCAGGCATACTTGCGACCAGCGAGCTTTGCAGTCATGGCCGCGGCTGCTCCAAGAATGAGGAGCACGGAGAGTGTCGTACCGAGGCCAGCCGCCTGTCGCATGAGCGAAAGCATGACGGCGATAGCTCCGGTGACAAGCGCAGAGATCTCAATCGCGAGCGACGCCGCTTGGGCAATGGGCACGGCAATACCGCGGCGCTCCAGCAGCCCACGCGTGGGCTTTGCCAGCAACAGAGCGACACCGACGACCACAGCAATAATCGGAAGGATAACCGGAGATGCGCTGCCCGGAATGACCTCGGCACCCAGGCATACAGCAAAGACCGAGAGGCTTGGCGCGAGCATTCCCGCTGCTACAGCCCTCGCGCCCCCTCCAAGCCCAGGCCTGCGAGTGACCATAAGCACAAACGCGAGCGCACACATCAGGCCCGTCGAGAGCGCCGTCCAGCCACTGCGTTCCATGACAACCTGCGCGATCCCAAGACCAAACGGCACGAGCGTAACGAGCAGTATCGCAAGCCACGAGCGAGACTCACACACGCGAAAGATCGTTGCAGCAAGCGCGACAAGCAACCCAAGCGAAGTCACCACACTGAGCTGCAGCGCGCCGCTCAGATCTACGCCAGGGATGTTGTTGAGCTGCGCGAGCGCCACCGCGACAAGTGTGAGGCCGTAAGCGTAGCCGAAACCGACGTACCAGCTGCGCTCCTTCGAGGATGCCTGGGCAACGAGAGCGAGCACTACTAACACGCCAACGCCCGTGACGAGGCCCACCACGGGGTCTCGCCATGACATGATCGCGGCAGCGATAACGAGCACATGGACCGCAAACCGAAGCTGGCTAGATTGATCCGAAATCTTTGCGCGAAGCGCGGGAGACCATCGCACGCCGACGGCCCAGACCGCGGCAGCCACAAGGGGGATCGCTAGGCGCCCGGGCACCCACCCGGTCGGAGGAGACACCATCGCGAGTAGAGCGATCGTTGCAAACGAAACCCCGAGCACAGTGAAGAGGCCGATGACGGCCAGCCTGTTACTCCAACGGCGACGTACGGTCCTGCTCAGGTACAGGCACCCCACCGCCGCGATCGAAACGCTGAAGATGTTTGGCCACGAATCCGCAGCACTCAGAATTCCTGACGTGCCCAGCCCAACCTGTTGAGCCCCGACAAGCCACAGCGGAGCGATCAGGGCTTCCCAGATATTCAAGACGCTCATGACCAGGGGCCCGGCAAGTGACAGACCAAGCACGCTGAGCACACCGGCAGTCATTTGCGCTCGAAAGACACGTTTCGGGAGGGGAATTCGGAGCGTTGCCACCGCAATAACGAAGACAACCGCCACGAATCCGGTCGAAGCGTAAGGAACCCGGCCAAAGATGGCCCCGCCGCTCAATACACGGGTGGCCTCACCAACGACGGTGCTGGCGAAGAGCCCCGCTGAGACTGCAGCGAGCACTCCAGCCGTAACGCTCCAGACGCGCGGGATCTGCAGTCGCGTCGCCAATGCGGAATGCGCAGCGAGAGCCGCCAGCACACCGCAGGCTGCGAGGTCGATCAAGACACCGTTGTAGCCCCACGAGAATTCCGAGATGGCCCACCCGACCGCACTCAAACCTGCAACTATCTGCAGTCCGGTCAGGCTGCCCAGGGCTGTGCGCGGCACGATGGCCCTCACTCGCGCAGCAGCACCAAACCCGACAAACGCCATGGTGACAAACCCGAGCGGCATTGCGAACCAAACATTGCTGGAGCCAGCAAACATGATGGGCACCAACGTCACCGCCACGGCAGCACCGAAGCTCCAGGTTCGCACGCCCCACCATTTTCCGGCCAGAGCCAGGCACCCTGCTGCGACCAGCGTCGCAAAGGCCGTAAGCAGCCAGGGATTTGTGCCGTCGGGGGCCCAGCGCGCGAACGCCCAAATATCGAGCCCGACGAACACAACCGCGAGCCCACCAATGGCTTCAGCAGAAAACTGCAGGCCGCGACGAGCGAGCAGCGATGCACCGCCCGCAAACGCGAGTGTCGTGAGACCAACAATCGCACTCCGCAGGCCCTTGTCAGATAGATCCGGATTGAAAAAAGTGAACACGATCGCGGCGATTGCAACCAGCCCTGCGCCGGCAACCGCCAGCACCGATTGGAGGCTGGCGCTCGAGGCTGGCGCGGGTGTGGGGACAGGGGGCAGAAAGCGTTGCTCTGGCGAGTACGAAGTTTGAGCGGGGTTTTGATTCGTTGGGAGAGAATCAACCGCCGGTACCACTGGCATCGCTGGCGCCACTGGCACCGCTGGCACCGCAACTCGCGGCACCGTTGCAAGCACCATCTGCCGAGCCCGGATAGCGTCTGCCGCCACTGCAGAAAGCTGAGAGAGCTGCGCTCCAGCTGGTCCGCGAAGGTCGGACGCGCACGCAGTGCAGCACCCCTGCACCAGTGGTGTTGCGAAACACACGGGGCAGCGCGTGCCCTCCAGCATCCAACCCGCGACCTCTTCGCTCCAGGCAACGCCCGGAGACATGCGTCCCGGTTGGGCTGTGGCGGCGGGTATAGCTGCCCCCTGGCTTGAGTAATCTGTGTTGGTCAAGCGCCCGTCCCCTCAGTTTCTGGGTCCGCAACCCACCTCAAGATGTCGCCGGGCTGACACTCAAGCACTCGGCAAATTGCGTCGAGCGTGGTGAACCGCACAGCCTTGGCGCGCCCGTTCTTGAGCACTGCCACATTGGCGGGTGAGATGCCGATGGCTGCGGCGAAGTCGCCGACGCTCATCTTCTTGCGCGCGAGCTGCACGTCGATGTCGATAACAATGGGCATTAGACAACCTCTGAAAGATCTTGCTCAAGCTGGAGGGCCTTGGTCAGCAATCCGCGCATCACCATCACGAGCAGCGAAAGCCCGAGCCCAACGACAATCCCGAACACAACGAGCAGGGAAAGCGTCGGTGTAGTTGCCTCGGCGAGGATCAACCCGACAAACGCAATGATCACGATCAGTGTTGCGGCGAGGATGCTGATGAGGATCACGTCAACGTATCTGAACGCGGCCCGACTGAAGATACGGTCGACTCGCACGAGCGACAGAAGCTGCCAGACGCACACAAATACCACCTGCACACACAGGATCAAGAGGATCGCCGCCACAATGCCCGGCAGTTCGAGACCCGCAAACTCTGGATACCGATACGCGAAGGTACTTGCCACGAGCGGCACAGCCACAATCTGCGCAACCAGCAGAAGTAGAAGCATCAGCGCAATGAGTGCCCTGAGTGTCTGAATAAGTCGTGACTGCATGCGATACCCATCGATAATCGTTTGACATGTATCGAAAAACGATAGCACAAGCATTCTGCAGACGCGCTCCAGCGGCGTCAACCTACGCGGGGTGACGCCGAGTCAGGCCAGTAGCGGGGCCGCTCAGACCGCTAGAGCCTCTGCAACAATCTTGGAGACCGCGTCAAAGCTCCGGGCGCGATCTTCATCAACCAGGCCAATGCGAGTGCGACGATCGAGCACATCGTCAGCAGTCAGAGCCCCCTCAACCCGCACCGCATATTCAATTGCGGCGCGGGTCACGGGCACTCCCTCGGCCACTAACTCAGCCGCATCGGACCGCTCCGAGCGAGCGAGCGCATCATCCACCGGAACCAGCCGCAGAGAAGAAGTCCGGCTCGCGAGGGCGTTCAGTCCACGCGCACTCACTGCCAGATCAACGGCGTCCTCGGCCATGCGGCGATACGTCGTCAGCTTGCCCCCGAGCACATTAATAAACCCGGCGGCCGACTGCTTGACGAGGTGCTTTCGCGAAATATCGGCGGTGCTCTCCGCGCCAGCGTCGATCAGCGGTCGCAACCCCGCGAAGGATCCGCGCACCTGATCCCGCCGCACCGGTGTCTCAACAACCCGATTGAGGCTCGCAAGCAGAAACGAAATCTCGTCTTCGGTGGGCTTCGGGATCGCGGGCACTGGCCCCGGGGCATCCTCGTCGGTCAGGCCCAGGATCACGCGCCCATTCCCCTGCGGCAGGGCGAACACATAACGACTCACTGATCCCTCGTGCGGGATCGTGATCGCAGCCCGCGGGTTGCCGAGATCCGCCGCATCGAAGACCACGTGGGTGCCCCGGCTCGGGCGCACGGTGATCGCGCCGTCGAGCCCACCGGCCCACACGCCGGTGGCGTTGATCACACTGCGCGCGCGAACCTCAAGACGCTCGCCCGTGAGTGTGTCTTCAACGCTGGCACCGTCGCCCCGCAGTTCAGTGGCACGCACACGGGTCAGGATCCTCGCCCCCAACCCCGCTGCCGTGCGGGCGACGGTGACAACCAATTTGGCGTCGTCAACAAGCTGGCCATCAAACGAGAGCATGCCTCCGCGTAGCCCTCGGGGATTCAGCGTCGGGGCCAGGCGCAGTGCCTTGCGAGCGCCCACAATCCGCGGTCCAGGAAGCACTCGGCGCGGGGTGCGCGCCTGCATGCGCAACAGGTCCCCCACACCCATGCCAACAACACCAGCGGCACGCTGCATCATGGTGACACCGGGCGCGAACGGCAGGAGTTGAGGCAGCGGCCTGATCAAGTGGGGGGCGATCTTGGTCATCAGCAGGTGGCGCTCGGTGGCACTCTCCTTCGCCGTGGCGAAGTCTCCCGTTGCGAGGTAACGCAGACCGCCGTGCACCAGTTTCGAGCTCCAGCGGCTTGTGCCGAAGGCGAGATCCTCAGCCTCGATAAGCGTCACGCTCAGGCCCCGGGAAGCCGCGTCAAGCGCCACACCCACTCCCGTGATTCCACCGCCCACCACAAGCACGTCAACGGTATCCACCGCAGAGAGTTCAAGTTCGCTGCGGCGCCTGGTTGCGGTCAGAGAAGTGGCGGAGAGGTTCATGGACGTAAGTACCCTTCAAGTGCGACCCGGAGTTCGCGTTCCCACGATTCTTCATCAATGAGCTCAGCAACGGTGCCGTGGGAGAGCACCGCAGACTGTGCGATGAGCAGCAGCATGACCGCGATCTGCTGGGGATCCCCGGCCCGCACAGATCCTTCGCGCTGGGCCGCGGTGATTGCCTGGGTCAGCCAACCGTGAATCAGCCGCTGGCTCGAGCCGACACGCTGCAACATGTAGCGCGTGAAAGCTTCGGGCTCCTGGTCAAGCAGACGGCTGTAGACAGGGTCGGCACGGAAGAGCTCAGAGAACCGCAAAACATCGTCAACAAGAGCGTCTCTGGTTGTGGCAGGGTCAGGAAACGCCTCAAGCACAAGAACCACACGACGCAGCAGAGCCGCCCGCACGACGTCGTCTGCATCGGTCCAACTGCGATAGATCGTGGGTCTGCTGAGCGCGGAGCTTCGCGCCAGCTCAGCGATCGTCACCCCGTGAATGCCGCGCTGTTGAATGAGCACATCGGCAGCGTCAAGCACTCGCGACTGCGTGGAATCCCACGTTGAAGCCGCGTGGCCTAGGGGCGACACAGGGTTATCAGGAGACAACACAGACGCTTGACGTTTTTCCATGATGTGTCACACTGTAATGCATGACCGCAGAAAATGGCAGGGCCAATGATGACCAGCCGATGCGCTGGAACGGTTGGGGCGATCCCGAGCGAGCAAAACCACTCCCTCGCGCCGTGCAGGCTCTACTCCCGCTGTTGCTGGGACGAGTGAGAAAGCCAGCTGCACCCGTCGAGCTTGCGAATGTTCGGCTCACACCTTCCGCACTGAGCGGCGAGGATCTCGACGCGTTTCGCGGCGCCGTCGGTGACGAGAATGTCTCCGCCGCCCCCGAAGCGCGCATTTATCACTCGGGCGGGCGATCCACCCTTGATCTACTTCGTCGCAGAGCGATTGAGCAAGAGGCACCCGACGCTGTTGTGCGCCCCGGCAGTCACGAGGAGGTCCGGGCCTGTCTCGATCTCGCAACCGCTCGCAAGATAGCTGTCATCCCATTCGGAGGCGGCACAAGTGTGGTTGGAGCACTCGACCCCGAGCGCGGCGCGCAGCTGGCGGTCGTGAGCCTCGATCTGCGCCGACTGAGCGGACTCATTCACCTTGATCCGGTCAGCGGAGAGGCCGTGCTCGCCGCCGGCACCACCGGCCCTGAGGCCGAGTCGCTGCTCGCCGAACACGGCTTTGAGCTTGGGCATTACCCGCAGAGCTTCCGCTATGCAACGATTGGCGGATTCGCCGCGGCGCGATCATCAGGGCAAAACTCGGCGGGTTACGGCCGATTCGACACGATGGTGACCGGGATCCGCGTCGCCACCCCAACCGGGGACCTCGAACTTGGCCGCTCCCCCGGCTCTGCCGCCGGACCAGATCTCATTCGTGTCTTTCTTGGTTCCGAGGGGATCTTTGGTGTGATTACCGAAGTCAAGGTTCGGGTGCACCCCACGCCTCAACACCGGGTGTTTGAGGCCTGGACGTTTCCGAACTTTGCAGCCGGAGCAGAGGGGCTGCGCCAGGTCGCCCAGCACGCATCGGGCCCCACGGTTATTCGCCTTTCCGATGAGGCCGAGACCGCAGTCAGCCTGGCGCAGGTCGGCAAGATCGGTAAGGCGCTGGCAAAAGGTGCGAGTGTTGTCACCGTTTACGAGGGCGAGGGGATTCCCCTGCGGCGAGCGCGCACCTCGGAGCTTTTGCGGGCAGCGGGCGGCACCTCTTCGGGCGAAGGGGACGCGGCCGAATGGATGAAGGGTCGCTTCGACGGCCCCTACCTGCGCGACTCACTGCTCGACGCGGGCGTTTTCTGCGAGACCCTTGAGACGGCGACCACTTGGGCGAAATTGTCAGAGCTACGCAGCGCGGTCGAGGCTTCTCTGAAGGATGGCTTTTCCGCCATCGGCTCGAAGTCTTACGTGATGTGCCATGTCTCGCACATCTACCCCACGGGCGCGTCTCTCTACTTCACAGTGCTCGCGAGTATCCGCGAGGATCCACTCGAAGCCTGGCTCAAAATCAAGGCGCACACCAATGACTCGATCCTGGCCGCCGGGGGCACGATCAGCCATCACCACGCAGTAGGTCGGGATCATGCACCGTGGCTGCGGGAAGAAGTTGGGGAAACCGGGATCCGGATCCTCGAGGCGATCAAGCGCGAGCTGGATCCGCACGGAATCCTGAACCCCGGCGCGGTCATTGCCGCTGATTCTGCCAGTTCCTCCGCACAGGATTCTTGATCGTGGGCAAGCACATCGCGGTGCTCTCAAATCCCTTCGCAGGCAAGGGCCGAGGGCGGGGAGCCGCCGAGGAAGCCATCGCAGAGCTGCGCGCTCGTGGAGCTGAGGTGCACGCCTATGCTGGCGCCTCTGCGGCGGATACGATCGAACTCGCGGGTCAGGCACTGCAAGATGATCCTGCGCTGCTCGTGATTGTCGGTGGCGACGGAACACTCACTGAGATCTTGGAAAAGTTGATCGGCAGCGAAGTGCCGCTGGCGCTCATTCCCGCGGGAACGGGCAACGACCTCGCCAGGGCGCTCGCGATCCCCCGCGATACAGCGGAGGCGGCAGGGCTCGCGCTGACCGGAGTCGCGAAGCCCCTCGACATCGGCGAGCTGCACTGCAGCGGACGAGTGAAGCACTTCTTCACAATCGCCGCGCTCGGCTTCGACGCGAAAGTGAGCGACCGCACCAATCGGCTGCGCTGGCCTCACGGGGCGCTGCGCTACTATCTTGCGCTCATCATTGAGCTGATCCAATTGCGCCCACTTGCGTTCAGCGTGACGATCGACGGTGAGGCCGCGGTTGCGGAGCCCGGAACACTCATCGCTATTGGCAACACCGAAACCTATGGCGGGGGCATGCCGATTTGCGCCGGGGCTTTGCCCGACGACGGGCTAATTGACGTTGTGCACGTCGCGCCGCTCAAGCGGCTCAGCCTGATTCGACTGTTTCCGCTCATGCTGAAGGGCGAGCACTTTTCGCGCCCCGAGGTGACGCACCGGCGGGCAAGGTCGGTCCGGGTGTCTGCGCCGGGATTGACGGTCTACGCTGATGGTGAGTTCGTCGGGGCCGACGAGTGCACTATTTCGGTGCGCCCCGCGATGCTGCGGATGATGGTCCCAGAACCCGCTTCTGAGTAGGAGAAATCATGGCTAACTTCAACAGCGCAGTTGAGTTCGATACCGACGTTGTGATTGTCGGATCGGGATTTGGCGGGTCCGTCTCCGCGCTTCGGCTCGCGGAAAAGGGCTACCGTGTGCGAGTGCTCGAGGCCGGCCGCCGCTTCGAAGATGAGGACTTCGCAAAGACCAGCTGGAACCTGCGGCGCTACCTCTGGGCACCCTATTTGGGGTGCTTTGGGGTACAGCGCATCCACCGGCTCCCCCACGTGATGATTCTCGCGGGCGCTGGTGTCGGCGGCGGATCCCTCAACTACGCCAACACCCTCTATGAGCCGGGATCCCCGTTCTTCAACGACCCGCAGTGGCGCGAGATCGCCGACTGGGCCACCGAGCTCTCCCCGCACTACGCAACGGCTAAACGCATGCTCGGCGTTGTCGAGCGGTACCCGCACACCGGGCCGGTCGAGCGGATCATGCAGGGCGCCGCCGAAGATCTCGGGGTTGGATCGACTTTTCGCCACGCACCCGTGGGCGTGTTCCTCGGCACCCCCGGGGTGGGCGTGCCCGATCCCTTTTTCGGCGGAGAAGGGCCTTCGCGCACCGGCTGCACGCTCTGCGGTAACTGCATGGTCGGCTGCCGCGTCGGGGCAAAAAACACGCTCATGAAGAATTATCTGGCACTCGCGGAGCGGCGAGGTGTGACGATCGAGGCGCTGCGCACCGTGACCCGCGTGCGAGAGCTGCCCGGCGGCGGTTTTGCAGTGACCTCGCGGCGCAGCGGAGCGTGGACACAGAGGGACGAGCGCACCGTGACCGCCCGCGAGGTTGTGCTTGGCGCGGGCACCTGGGGCACCCAGCAGTTGTTGCACCGCATGAAGGCGAGTGGGGATCTGCCCCGCGTTTCAGATGCTGTGGGTGTACTCACTCGAACCAACTCTGAGGCGCTGGACGGGGCGGTTGCAACCAAAGTTCCCGCATCCGCCGAACTGACCCGCGGCGTCGCGATCACCACCTCGTTTCACGTTGACGAGCGTACGCACGTCGAAAATGTGCGCTACGGCCCCGGATCCAACCTGATGGGAGCGCTCGCGACCATCATGGTGCCGGGTGACCGGTCTCTGCCCGCGCGTCTTGGGTTTGTGCTCGGGCGTGCGCTGCGCAATCCCGTGAAGCAGTTCAAGCTTGGGTCGCTTCGCCGCTGGAGCGATCGCGGGATCATCGCACTCGTCATGCAGACGGCCGACAACTCGCTGACCCTTTCGCTGCGCCGTCGATTCGGTCGGTTCTCAATGACGAGTGCGCAGGGTCACGGCGAGCCCAACCCTTCGTATCTGCCACAGGCGCACCGGGCGACCGAGGCGATCGCTGCACGCCTGGAGCAAGAGGGCGGTATTCCTACGGAGGCCCGTGGATCCTGGCCCGAGGTGTTCGGCATCCCGCTCACCGCACACTTTCTCGGTGGCGCGGTCATTTCGGCGTCACCGGCTGACGGGGTGATCGACCCCTACCACCGAGTCTGGGGCCACCCTGGGCTATACGTGGTCGACGGCGCGGCGGTCCCCGCAAACCCCGGGGTCAACCCCTCGCTCACCATCACCGCGCTGGCGGAGCGGGCGCTGTCGCACTGGCCCGCCGCGGGCGAACCCGACCACCGGCCGGCGCAGGAGGCGCTGCTTGCGGGGCTAAACGATCGCACCGAACCTGCAGCCTGACGCTGAACCTGCACCCTGACGCCGACCCCGCGACCCAACGCCGAGCCCGCTACCCGACGCCGAGCCCGCAGCCCGACGCCGAACCCGCATCCCAACGCCGAGCCTGCAGCCCAGCATCGAACCCGCGACCCGACGCCGAGCCTGCAATCCACCATCGAGCCTGCATCCCAACGCCGAGCCTGCAGTTAGGAACCGCAGGCTCAGCACTGAACCGCAGGCTCAGCACTGAACCGCAGTCTCAGCACTGAACCGCAGTCTCAACGCTGAAACGCAGGTTCGGCGAATTTGAGGCTACGCCGCCCGAAACTCCGCGATCCTCTCGGCAAGGCGAGCGAGCTGCTCGGTCACACGCACGGTCGCGGTACCACCGGCGCCAACACGAGAGTTGACGGATCCCTCAATCGTCAGCACGTCGCGCACCGCGGGCAGCAGGTGCGGCGACACTGCTGCGAGCTCTTCGTCGCTCGGCTCGTGCAGCTCGATCCCGCGCTCCTCGCAGTAGCGCACCAGTTCGCCAGAGATCTCGTGTGCGTCGCGGAAGATGACACCCTGCTTCACGAGCCACTCGGCGACATCGGTCGCGAGCGAGAAGCCCTGCGGCGCAAGTTCAGCCATGCGCGCCGTGTCGAAGGTCATGGTCGCGACCATGCCGGTGAAGGCGGGCAGCAGCACCTCGAGCTGTGAAACCGAGTCGAAGACAGGCTCCTTGTCCTCCTGCAGATCGCGATTGTACGCGAGCGGCAGGCCTTTGAGCGTCGCGAGCAGCCCGGTCAGGTTGCCGATCAGGCGGCCCGACTTGCCACGCGCGAGCTCGGCGATATCGGGGTTCTTCTTCTGCGGCATGATCGAGGATCCGGTCGAGAACGCGTCGTGCAGGCGCACGAAGCCGAACTCCTTCGTGTTCCACAGGATGATCTCTTCGCTGAGGCGCGAGAGGTCGATGCCGATCTGGGCGCAGATAAAGGTGAACTCGGCAACCACGTCGCGCGCGGCCGTGCCATCGATCGAGTTCTCAAGTGGATCACCGAGACCCAGCTCTGCGGCCACGAGACGCGGGTCGAGTCCGAGTGAGGATCCGGCAAGAGCTCCGCCACCGTACGGCGATGCACTTGCGCGTACGGACCAATCGCGCAGACGCTCAAGATCCCGAACCACAGGCCACGCGTGCGCAGCAAGCTGGTGTGCGAGCAGCACGGGCTGCGCGTGCTGCAGGTGAGTGCGGCCAGGCAGGATCGCGGTCGGGTGTGCGAGGCACTGGTCGAGGATCGCGCCGAGCAAATCGACAAGCAGGTTGCGGATCACGGCAGCGTGATCGAGCAGGTAGAGCCTCACGAGCGTGGCGATCTGGTCATTGCGGCTGCGGCCTGCGCGAAGCTTGCCGCCGAGCTGCACACCGGTGATCTCGATGAGTCCGCGCTCGAGAGCCGAGTGCACATCCTCGTCCTCTTCGGCGGCCACGAAGCGACCGTCGGCGACGCGGGCGGCAAGCTCATCGAGCGCCGCGCGCATGTCATTCAGCTCGTCTGCGCTGAGGTAGCCCGCTGCGGCGAGTGCGGCGGCGTGGGCTTTGGACCCGCGAATGTCGTAGTCCGCAAGCACCCAGTCGAACTGCGTCGACTTGCTCAACGCTGCGAGTGCTGCCGAAGGACCACTCGCGAAGCGACCGCCCCAGAGCGCACCCGCCTCGGCCGCGCGGTTACCGTCGTTGTGATTCTCTACCGTGCTCATTACTTATTCTCCGTTTGAGTCTGGGCCAGCAGCCAAGCCATGAGGGCCTTCTGAGCGTGGACGCGGTTCTCTGCCTCGTCCCACACCACACTCTGCGAGCCGTCGATCACCTCGGCGGCAACCTCGTACTCGCGGTATGCGGGCAGGCAGTGCAAGAAGATAGCGTCGGGCTTTGCCTGTGCCATCAGCTCAGGCGTAACGCGGTAGGCGCCGAAGGCTGCGATCCGCTCAGCCTTCTCGTCTTCCATACCCATCGACACCCAGCTGTCGGTGATAACCACGTCGGCCCCCGCAACGGCGACCGCGGGGTCGACCACTACGGCAACGCTGCCACCGGTTTCGGCGGCGATCTTCTCGGCGTCGGCGATGATGTCGGCTCGCGGGTGGTAGCCCTCAGGGCCCGCAACACGAATGTTCATGCCTGCGGTCGCAAAGCCGAGCAGGTACGAGTGTCCCATGTTGTTGGCTGCGTCGCCGACGTAGGCAGCGGTGAGGCCGCGCAGGTCACCCTTGTTCTCACGAATGGTTTGCAGATCAGCGAGAATCTGGCACGGGTGAAAGTCGTCGGAGAGCGAGTTGATCACGGGGATGGTGGCGCTTGCGGCCATCTCTTCGAGTCCGCTGTGCGCAAACGTGCGCCACACGATCAGCGACATCATGCGCGAGAGCACCTTCGCGGTGTCGGAGAACGACTCCTTGATGCCGAGTTGCGATTCACCGGCATTCACGATGATCGCGTTGCCACCGAGCTCAGCGATACCCGCGGCAAAGCTGAATCGGGTACGCGTTGACGTCTTGTCAAAGAACACCGCCGCAGACTGCGGGCCCTCGAGCGGTCGCTCCGAGAAGGGCGCTCGCTTCAGTCGCGCAGCGAGGTCAAGAACCTCAAGTTGCTCGGCGTGGGTGAGATCATCATCGCGTAGAAAGTGTCGTGTCACCGTTCTAGCCTAGTACGGGCGGGCATTGAGCGGATTCCAAGCGACACCACTCAGCAAGGCGTGAAAGGGTTACTATTAACGCTGAAGTACCGAACCTCGGAGGAACCCATGAGAATTGCAGCAGCCTTCTTAGCTGACGCCGCAAACATTCGCGAGGGTACGCTCGGCGTTCTCTCCGGCTTCATCAACACCATTAACCGCGAGGAGTTCCCCGCCTCGCTGGGTGCGACACTCGTGGTTGTCGTTGAGTACGACGAGAACGAGGCACGCCGCGGCGATCCCGAGCGCACCTTCCGCGCCCGCTGCGAGCCCGCCGTGGGCGGCGGCGAGATCTTCAGCCTCGAGGGAACCTTCAGCCTCGGCGGCGGAAACGACAGCTTTGGCTACATTCCGATGGTATTTCCGCTCACGGAAGCCCAGATTCCGATGCCCGGCAGCTACCGGATCATCTTCGAGGGCACAGGTCTTGAGCGCGTTGACGTGCGTTTCTACGCGAACCCGAGTTCCATGCCGGGTCTCGAAGACCCGGAGTTCAACGACTCCGACTTCGAAGACTAAGCGGGCGCGTGGGAGAATGGCCCGATGACCACGCTCCCTCGCCTCATCGCGTTCGATCTCGACGACACCCTTGCTCCCTCTAAGTCAGCGGTGGATCCGCGTATGCTCGCGGTGTTCTCACGCCTACTTGAGCGCACAACCGTCGCCGTCATCTCGGGTGGCAACTTTGAGCAGTTCGAGATGCAGCTGGTGGAGCGCCTTGAGGGCGTAGACGAGACCTCACTTGAGCGCCTCCACCTACTCCCCACCTGCGGTACCCGCTACGAACGACGCGAAAACGGGGCCTGGCACACGGTCTACCGCGAGAACCTCGACGCCGCGGAGAGCACCGCCGCGCTCACCGCGCTGCGCGAGGAGGCGGAACGCCTCGGACTGTGGGAGACCTCACCCTGGGGCGAGATCCTTGAGGATCGCGGCTCACAGGTCACATTCTCGGCGCTCGGGCAGCGCGCGCCGGTTGCGGCGAAGCAGGCTTGGGATCCCGACGGCAGCAAAAAGAACACGCTGCGCGCGGCGGTGGCGGATCGGCTACCCGGGCTTGAGGTGCGTAGCGGCGGATCGACGTCGGTCGACATTACTCGCCGCGGAATCGACAAGGCGTACGGCATGCGCAAGCTTGAGGAGCACACCGGTATTCCGCTCAGCGACATGCTGTTTGTCGGGGATCGGCTTGATCCTGACGGTAATGACTACCCGGTGAAGGCGCTCGGCGTCGCCTGCCACGCGGTCACCGACTGGGAAGACACCGCAGACTTCTTGGAGCAGTTGCTGGACTAGTCCCTAAAACACCCCTGCGGTGAACGCATCTCAACATTATGAGCGATCACAATGTTGAGATGCGTTCACCGCAGGGGTGAAACGTTAGAGACTACGCGGCTTCAGTGACCCGGTTGAGACCGAGGGTCTCAGCGGTCTCGGCCAGCGATGCCTTTGCGGCAGCAGCGTCGCCGTTCAGGCCCTTGCCGAACGAAGGAACCTGCTCAGTGAAGGTCTTCTTCCACCGCTTTTCGAACTGTTCAGGGAAGCACTTTGCGAGCACTCCGAGCATCGCGTGAACCGCGGTTGAAGCGCCGGGCGATGCGCCCAGCAGGCCCGCGATCGAGCCGCTCGCACCGGTGATAACCTCGGTGCCGAACTGCAAGATGCCGCCCTTCTCAGGGTCCTTCTTCATGACCTGCACACGCTGGCCGGCCGTGATCATCTCCCAGTCGGAAGTGCGTGCGGTCGGCATGTACTGCCGCAGGGTTTCCATCTGCTTCTGACGGCTCGCGACCACTTCACCAGCGAGGTACTTCTCGAGCGACCACTGCGTGAGGCCAACCTTGATCATCGGGCCAAGGTTGTGAAGACGGATCGAGCCGGGCAGATCCCACCACGAGCCCTTCTTCAAGAAGTTGGGGCTGAAGCCGGCGTACGGCCCGAAGAGGATGCTCTCCTTGCCATCAACCACGCGCGTATCGAGGTGCGGTACCGACATCGGGGGCGCACCCACCGCGGCCTTGCCGTAGACCTTCGCCTTGTGCTGGGCGACAATCTCGGGGTTGTCGGTCTTGAGGAACTTGCCGCTGATCGGGAAGCCACCAAAGCCCTTGATCTCGGGGATGCCCGAGGACTGCAGGATCGAAAGCGCACCTCCGCCCGCACCGACAAACACAAACTTCGCGTTGACAACGGTCTTACCGTAGCCCGAGAGGTTGCGCACGAATACGTCCCAGGTGCCATCAGCGCGGCGACGCACCTTGCGCACCTGAGTGCCGAGGTTCATCTTCGCTCCCTCAGAGACGAGGTAGTCGAAGAGTTGGTGGGTGACCGCACCAAAGTCGACGTCAGTGCCACTCTCGGAGCGTGTCGCAGCGAACACCTCGTCCTTTGAGCGGCGGTCTACGAGCAATGGCGCCCACTTGGCGATCTGCTCGGGGTCGTCACTGAACTCCATGTCAGAGAAGAGCGGTTCGTTCTTGAGGATCTCAAAACGGCGACGCAGGTAATCAACGTTTGATTCGCCGCTCACGAATGTCATGTGCGGGGTCGGGTTGATGAAGGAGGGGGGATCGTTCAGGATGCCCTTCTTCACGAGCGTCGACCACCACTGGCGAGACAGCTGGAACTGCTCATTGATGTCAATGGCCTTGTCGGGCGAGAGGCTTCCGTCGGCACCCTCGGGCATGTAGTTCAGCTCGCAGAGTGCTGCGTGGCCGGTACCGGCGTTGTTCCAGGCGTTGGTGCTCTCCGTGGCGACGCTGTTGCGCGACTCGAAAATCTCGATCGACCAGTCAGGCTGAACCTGCTTGATCAAAGTGCCAAGGGTAGCGCTCATCACGCCACCGCCGATGAGGACGACATCTACTGTGTTCTTGCTCACGATCGTTAAGTCTACCTCTGTTACTTCTGGTGATTAGCCGCACAGCTGTCGTTCAACCGCGGCTCCCGCCCCGCGCCATGGATGAGTCGAGGCCCGCGGCGCTTCGCGCGTGATCGAGTCGCTCGACGCTTGAGTCCACGATCGTTGTGTATCCGAGCCGCTTCGCCTCGTTCGCTCGCTGCTGTGGCGCTGTGATGGGACGCACCTCCCCCGCCAGGCTGATCTCACCGTATGCCGCCAGGTTGTGCGGCAAAGGCCGGTCTTCAAGAGCGGAGAGGATCGCGAGCGCAATCGCGAGATCGGCTGCAGGTTCGGTGAGCTTCACCCCACCAACGGTTGAAACGTACACATCTTTGTCACCAGTTTTCGCGTTGAGTCGCCTCTCGAGCACCGCGAGAATCATCGCGACCCTGGCCGATTCAACTCCGCTCGTCACCCGACGCGGGTTGGGTGCCGTCGTCGGCACGACAAGCACCTGCACCTCTACGGGCAGTGCCCTGCGCCCCTCCATCGCGACCGTCGCGCAGGTGCCACTCACTGGCTCTGTGGCGCGACTGAGAAATAGACCACTCGGATCCGTGACCTCGCGAATACCGCTGCCCGTCATTTCGAAGCACCCCACCTCGTCGGTTGGCCCGTAACGGTTCTTGAGCGTGCGCAGAAAGCGCAGCGCCGTGTTTCGATCGCCCTCGAAGTGACACACAACATCAACGAGGTGCTCAAGCAGTCGGGGGCCGGCAACAGCGCCATCCTTGGTGACGTGACCGACGAGAATGACGGGGGTGCTGCGATCCTTCGCGACACGAATCAACGCCGCCGCGACCTCCCGCACCTGCGCGGGACCGCCAGCACCACCCTCAACTTCGCTGCTGGCGAGGGTCTGCACCGAGTCAACGATGATGAGCTCGGGATTCACCGCTTCGATGTGTCCGAGCACCGTCGCGAGGTCGGTCTCACTCGCGAGGAAAAGTGTGTTGTGCAGAGCACCGGTGCGCTCGGCCCGCATACGAATCTGCCCGGTCGACTCCTCACCGCTGACGTAGAGCACACGCGCCCCGACCATTGCGGCCCGCGCTGCCGCGTCGAGCAACAGGGTCGACTTGCCAACGCCGGGTTCGCCAGAGAGCAGGATCGCGGCCCCCGGCACCACCCCACCGCCGAGCACCCGGTCAAACTCTCCGATGCCCGTCTGGCGATGGAAAAGCGCATCCCCCTGAAGCTCAGTAATCGGCCGAGCCTCACGCCCTGGAGCGGGCGCGGTCGCGCGATTGGTGCGGGAAAGAGAGGCTTTCGGCGCCCCCGCTTCAACGACCGTGCCCCACTGCTGGCACTCACCGCAGCGCCCGACCCACTTGGCGGCCTGCCACCCGCACTCGGTGCACACGTACCCGCTCGTCATTTTTGCCATGTTGGGAGCCTAGCGGGAGCCTCCGACATTCACGGCGTTAGCTTGGCAGCGGGCGATCCCCGCGCACCCGTTCGAAGTCCCACGCAAGACTCAATAGCTTGAGGTCGGAGTATGCCGCTCCAGCGAACGTCACACCAACGGGCATACTCGTCGATCGCATCGTTCCCATCGAGGTCGTCACCGTCGGCACCCCCAGGTGGCGGATCACAAGGTTGCCGTTCGAGTAGTGCGTGCCGTTGCGCCAGGCTAGGTCGGCCGCGGCCGGATCCCGATCAGCGTTCGACGGACCAACATCTGCGTTCGCCGGGAACACCACCGCGTCGAATCCTTCAGTCTCGAGCCAACTCTCAAGCAATTCAGCGCGCAATGCTTCGAGGCGACGGAGCGCTGCACTGAACCCTGGGGTCTCCTCAGCGCGGAGTTCAGGACCGCTGGGATTCAAGGCCGCGGGCAACGCGCGCACGACGTCAAAGATGTCACCGTAGCGGTTCAGATTGTCGGCGACTTCGGGGTAACGATCAGCAAGCGCCCCCGTCGGCAGCGGGAAGATCTCTGAGGGATCAACCTGCGCGAGTCGGTTGAGCCGCGGATCTCCGTTTGCTCGAAGAAAGTCATCCCACGCCGCGGCCACAAGCGTCGTGAACTCGTGCACCATCCACTCGTCAGGCAGCTCACCAAACTCGTCGAGACGTTCGTGCGCGGGGCTCGTTCCCTCATAGATATCAACGAGCGGGAAATCCGTCTCAACCACGACTGCACCGGCTTGCTCAAGTCGGGATCGCGTAACCTCCCAAAGTTCAAGCACGTCGGGGTGCACCTCAAGCGGCACATCTCCGTCTCGTCCCAGAAAACGCCTCGGAACAGCAAGCCGCGTCCCAACAAGGGCACCCGGGGTCGCGAGCTCGCGGTAGTCCTCGGGCCTGTGTTCGCTCGGCAACGGCAACTCAACCGCGGTTTGGGCGCGCCAGAAGTCACCTCGCGTCTCGGCGTCATCTCGCATGAGCACGTTCAAAACTTCAAAAAGGTCGGCAACGGATTTTGTGTGGGGTGCGACAACGTCACGGGTTGGGAAGAGCGGCCAGTTGCCCCGCAACGAAAGGAGGCCCCGCGAGGGAGTGTAGGCAACAATGCCGTTATTGGATGCCGGGCTGCGTCCCGACGATACGGTTTCTTCCCCCATACCAAACTGGCACAGCGAGGCCGCGACAGCGACGGCGGAACCGTTCGACGATCCTGATCCATAAGCCGCGGCCAAGTACTCGCGATTGAACGGGCTCTCGGCACGCCCGTATACGCCGCGCTGCATGCCCCCATCTGCCATGGGGGGCATGTTTGTTTTCCCGATCAGTACGGCACCGGCCTCACGCAGCTTCGCAACAGTGAATGCGTCCCACTGGGCGACGAGATCTTTGAACGCGGGAGATCCTGAAGCGACCGTGAGGTCCTTCACCATGTACGAGTCCTTCACGGTGAACGGCACGCCCTCAAGCGGGCGAGCTGATCCTGACCGCAGCCGCCGATCAGACTCCTCTGCTTCTTCCCGCGCTCTCGGGTTCGGTACAACGATCGCGTTCAGCTCAGGGTGCCGCGCGACACGGGCGAGGTGCTGCTCCAACAGTTCGACCGCGGTAAACGAGCCAGCACGTAGTTGCGAGCGAATCTCGGCTATCGAGGCGGTGGGCGCGACTGACGCGGTGGGCGAAAGCGGTGGGTTGGGAATCAACGTTGTCTCCCTTGCGAGTGAAATGAAAACCTTTGACTGAAAATTCAGTCAGTGCTACTGTAGCGCCAAACAACGTTGTTTCCAAAGGAGCAAAGATGAGCAAGGCAACGCAGCCAGACACGGAAGTGGGATCCGCCACCCAACTGATCGATCAGTTTGGCCGGGTCGAGCAGGCCGGCGTCGATTACGTTCCGACAGCTGAGCGACACTCAACTCCGGGCAATATTTTCCGAGTCTTTGTGGGTGGCAACCTCGCACTCTCGGTCGTGATCTTCGGCTGGCTGCCGATCACCTTCGGGCTCAACTTCTGGCAGGCAATCGCGTCGAGCGCCGTCGGCCTGGTCATTGGGCTCGCGCTGATGATCCCGATGACACTGCTTGGCAGCCGCACGGGAACCAACAACCCCGTATCGAGCGGTGCTCACTTTGGCATGAGAGGCCGCCTGCTCGGTTCGACCCTCACGCTCCTCTTCGCCATCGCCTACGCGGCCATCGCAGTGTGGACCTCGGGTGAGGCGCTCGTCTCCGGGGCCCACCGGCTCTTCGGCACTCCTCAGAACGACACCGCATTCATCATCGGCTATGCCATCATCGCCATCGAGGTCATCTTCATCGCCCTCTACGGGCACGGCACCATCGTTGCCCTGCAGAAATTCATCATCCCCATCGCGGGCGTCCTGCTCATCGTCGGCCTGATCGCGTTCGCCCCGGAGTTCGACGCGACACGATCCTCGGGCGAGTACCTACTGGGAGATTTCTGGCCGACCTGGCTCTTCGCCGTCACCATTTCGATCGGCGGTCCTCTCTCCTACGCCCCCTCCGTTGGCGATTACACCCGCCGTATCAACCCGAAAAAGTTCACCGATCTCCAGGTCGCGGTGGCCGTCTGTGCGGGGATCTTCGCGGGACTGTTTGCGACCGCCGCTTTCGGTGCGTTCACCGCAAGCACGTTCAAGGTGCTCTCGCCCTCGTACGTCGCGGACCTCGTTGCGGGGTCGCCGGGCTGGTTCCTGGTGCCGCTTCTGCTTCTCGCCATCATGGGAGGCTTCGGTCAGGGGGTCATTAACATCTACGCGAGCGGCCTTGATCTCGAATCCATCATTCCGCGGTTGAGCAGAACGCAGACGACCCTCATCACGTCCGGGATCGCGATCGTGGTCATGTACCTCGGTGTGATCGCAACTGATGCGATCTCGTCAATCACTGCGATGACCGTTGTGCTGAACGCGATCGCTGGCCCGTGGGTCGTGATCAACGGGATCGGGTTTTTGGTGGCAAGAAAAGGCAGATACGATCCGGTCGCACTTCAGCGCTTCGGCTTGGGAATGGGCGGCGGCCGATACTGGTTCTTCCACGGTTGGAATTTTAGGGCGATTGTGCCGCTGTTGCTGGGGTCAGCAGTTGGCCTTCTGACGGTTCAGAATGAGCTCTACGAAGCACCTCTCGCGAACATTGCCGGCGGACTCGATATCAGCCTGCCCCTCTCCATGCTGGTCGGTGGCGGTGCGTACTTGCTTGCACTCCGCATTTGGCCCGAGACTGGAATCAATGACGGAGTCTCGGCGCAGGGCGACTAGCCCGCGGCGGAGAGCAAAAAGGAGACTGGCATGGCAGAACTGGACGCGCGCGAGCGGATCCTCACCGCAAGTCGACAGGAGATTGCAGCCAGTGGGGTGCGCGGCCTGCGGGTCCAACAGGTTGCGAAGCGCGCAGGCGTCTCGCTTGGCCTGGTGTACTACCACTTCGAGGATCGCACAGGTCTTCTCAATGCCACCATCGACGCCGTCAACCGAGCGGTTCAGGATCGCGGCCCCGTGTCGGATGCCTCGCTCTCCCCCGCCGAGTCAATCACCACCATGCTCGCCGCGGAGTTTGGCGATGCCGGATCCACCCGCGATGACTCCGTCGTCTGGAATGAGATTCGGGCGATCGCCGTCTTTGAAACCGAGATCCAAGCCGCACTCTCACAAACAACTCGGGAGTGGGAGGGACGTCTCTCTGAACCACTTGAGCACGCCGGAGTGCCGTCGGAAGCCATCGCAGAAACCGCGACCCTTCTTACCGGTCTCGTCGAAGGGCTCTCCAGCCGCTGGCTCTCCGGCCAGCTCGATACCGCCACTGCACAAAAACTCATGCGCCGCGGAGTCTCTGCGATCCTCGCCGCAACGATCACATAGCACCACTCACACACCAGAAAACGAGGAATAGTCGTGACCACAAACGAAACCCAGTGGCGGATGCCGAGCGAGACCGACGAGCAGGAGCGCGTCTTCATGGCGTTCCCTCCGCGCGGGGAATCCTTCGGTTCAACCGAGGAGGAGACCGCCGTCGCACGAACGGCGTGGACCGACGTCGCACACGCGACCGCTGACTTCGTTCCAGTCACCATGGTTGTGGATCCTGCTGATCGCGAAGACGCGCAGCGGAGACTCTCTTCGAACATCGAACTGGTGGAAGCCCCGCTTGACGATGCCTGGATGCGCGACATCGGGCCAACCTTCGTCGTCAACGACAACGGACAGCTCGGCGCAGTTGATTGGGAGTTCAACGGCTGGGGCCAACAGGAGTGGGCCTCCTGGGAAAAGGATCGCAGCATCGGCCGGTTTGTTGCTGAACTGGCGGGCGCCGAGATCGTGAATTCAGCGCTCGTGAATGAAGGCGGCGGGATCCACGTCGACGGGCGGGGCACCGTGCTGCTCACCGACACCGTGCAACTCGACCGTTTCCGCAACCCTGATTGGTCGCGAAATGCGATTGAAGACGAATTCCGCCGCACGCTCGGCATCGAACGCGCAATCTGGTTCCCTCGAGGCCTCTACCGAGACTCACAACGCTTCGGCACTCGTGGGCACATTGATATTGTCGCGACCCTGCCCGATGAGCACACACTCCTCGTCCACAGGCAGCACAATCCTGCCCACCCTGATTTCCACCTCGGCCCGGTGTACGACGACCTCATCGAAGACACGACCGCGATCGACGGCAGCCCCTGGAACGTCATCAGCCTTCCCGCGCCCAAGCGAGTGCGGGATGAAGACGGCTGGACCGACTACAGCTACGTCAACCACCTCGTCACCAACGGTGCCGTGATTGCCTGCACCTTCGACGACCCGAACGATGAGATCGCCCTGGCCGGTCTCGCTGAGGCTTACCCGGGCCGCGAGATCGTTGGCGTCGACGCGCGCGACATCTTTCGCTACGGAGGTGGCATTCACTGCATCACGCAGCACCAGCCTCGCGTCTGAGCGCCGTCGGCACCCGAGTTGGGCCAGGTGGCCCAAGGTCGAGGACCCTAGTGGCCTGATTCACGGCTCGACCGTGTAGGCGAGGCGTTTCTCTTCGCCGTTTGCCGCCATCACGATCTCATAGCGACCAGCGCGCGCCGTAACGAGCACCTGCTCCTTACGCACCTCGCTGGGCCCGTCGATGACCGCCCCATCGCGCAGCAGCGTCACAAAACAAGCCTTCTCGCCGGTGTTCTTGGTCGCAAGCTCGACGCCCGCTCCCGAATCTCGATCCCGAACATCTAACTCGCACTGCCCACTGCCGGTGTCGATGGCGAGCCCCTGAGACTCGCTCGAGTTGATGGCGGCAAGCACCCCGAGCACCCCTCCGGTACCAACGAGCAAGGTAATAACGGCCGCCGTGATCCACGTGGCTGCGCCAGCCCCGAGAAGCGCGGCTGCGGCTGCGGAACGACTCAGGTTCACCGACAGTGCAGAAACGCCGAGCCCCGCCGGGAGAATGCCCATTGCAGCGGTTTTCGAGAAGCGCTGCACCAGGTGATCCAGCTGCTCTCGTGTCTCCTGGCATCGCTCACAGCCCTGCACGTGCGCCTCAAGCTGGTTCTGGCGGCGGCCAGACAGCGAAGCGAACGATGACTGCGCAAGTGACTTGCTGTAATCGCGGCATGCCCCGCGGGCCGAAACGATAGACAGCTGCTCCAGATACTTCTTTCGCAACCCCTCGCGAGCTCTCTGGTAGAGCACACTCACCGCGGGTGCAGAGACGTTTTCCACTCGAGCAATGTCTTGCACGGAAGATTCCTGCACTGTGCGAAGCCACAGCACCTTCTGCCAGCGCTCAGGAAGCTGCTGAAACGCCGCCATAATCTCGGCGTCGCCCTCTTCAAGCTCCCGGTCAGCAGCGGGCGCCGTCTCAATCTCAAGGTCATCGATTTCATCGACGGTGTTGTACTTTGCGCGATCGCGCCGCCAGTCGGTCGAGACCGATCGCAGCGCCGCAAAGGTGTACGGCAGAAAGTTGTCTTTGGGTCCTTTGCCGCGGCTGATCGTTTCGAAGACCTTTGTGAAGGTTTCCGAGGTAACTTCTTCAACAGCGCCCGGCGGAACAAAACGATGGGAGAGGCGCATCACACTCTCGCGGTGCCGCACATACAGTGTCGCAGCCGCGCTGGTGTCGCCATTTCTATAGCTCTCAATGAGCTCGGCGTCGGTCACCTCACCGGCGCCGCCCGGGTCCTCTCCCTGAACCATCTGTCATGCCCCCCGCATCACTTCTTATTATCGACTCATTCCGAGGAGTCGATGAGATTTTACACACGCGAAAACCTTCGGGCGGGTAGTAACCATACCCGCCCGAAGGCTCATGTTGTTATCGCTTCTGTCTACGGCCCACCAGTCTTGCAAGCAGCAAGCCTCCACCCAGGAGCAGCGCGAGCAAGCTCCACAGCCACAGCGAGCTAACGCTGCCACCGGTTACGGCGAGGTCCGAGGGCTTCACCGGGCTGAGATAATCCACGATCTCTTGCGGTTCAACCGTGATCTCGTAGCTCACCGCCGCGGTCTGATCGAGGTTGTCTCGCACCGTTACGTCGAAGCGAGTGGTTCCGCTATAGCCGCTGTTTGGTGTGTAGACCACAAGCCCGGTCTTGTTGAGGCTCGTTTTGCCAGAACCAGGAGCACCGACGGCGGCCGCGGTAAGCGACTGCAGTTTGGTTCCCTTCGCTTCGCTGAGCGGATCAACAATCACTCGCTCGGTGCCATAAGCAACCTTCAGCTTCACGACCTTGCCACGCGGCGGCTCCTGAATCTGCACGGTGTACTTCACGGTCACGCTCTGGCCGACGTTGTCGACATAACGAACCTCCCAGGTGTACTTGCCCGGCTTGAGATCGGCTCCGTCAAAGAGGCTTCCGCCGCTCTGCATCGTCACCGAATCTTTCGCGGCGCCACCGAGCTCGCGCGATTCGATGGTGCCCGTGGTGCTCACCGCATCAGCAAAGGTGGTCTTTCCGTTGAGCGGGATGATCCTGAACACCTCAGCATCTGTCTGCACCGGAGCAGCCTGCACCGTAACAGTGAAGGTCACTGTCGTCTCGTTGCCGAGGTTGTCGGTGTAGACCACGTCGAAGGTGTAGACGCCAGGTTCTGCATCGTTGGAGTGGAAGGTTACGCTCCCGGTTGCGACATCGGTCTCAACCGTGGCCCCGTTGATCGACTTCGAGCTTGCGATCGCCTTCGGTGTCACAGAGGCCAGGCTGCCCTCGGTCAAGATCTCACTCGGAACGAACTTAGCGTCCTGGTGGACACCGATGGTGCGGTTCGTCTCAATGTTGATGATCGCCTTCGGCTGCACGTGAACCTTGTAGGTCACCGTTGCGACCTGACCGAGATCGTCGGTGTAGCTCACCTTGAACGAGTAGTCGCCGGTCGGCTTCGACTCGTCGTGCACAAAGCTCGCGCGTCCGGTGAGAGGATCAACCGTCACGTTTCCGCCGGCCGCAGCATCTGCGGTGTCCGAGGTCACGCTGGTGATTGTGCCCGTGGTCGTCACGGTCGGCTCGCCGAAGTTCGCCGTCTGACCGACCCCGATGGTCATACTGTCGGAGTCAACGAGCACCTTCGGACCGGCCTGCACCATGACGGTGTAGGTGGCGGTGGTCGACTGCCCCAGGTTGTCGGTGTAGGTGAGCTGGAAGCTCTGCAGCCCATCAGCGGTGGGCGTGAAGCTCACCCGCTGGTCGCTCGCAACCGACACGGAGCCCGAAGTAACCAGCGAGCTGGTGATCCCCGATGCCGCAACAACGCCCGGGTTCAGGAGCTCGGGATCAAACGAAGCGGTGTCACCCAGCTTGATGGTCGGCAACGAGGTCGCTGCCTGTGCAACCGGAGCACGCTGCACAGTGAGTGTCGCGTTCGCTGAGGCAGCACCACCGTGGCTATCTGTGATCGAGTACTGAATCGACACAGGGTACTCGGTCTCGGTCGCACCCCACACGTGGGTGGGGGTAACCGAGAGACCAGCTGATGTGTAGCTCGCCGTGGCGTCCCCTGTCACAACCGGGTCGGTGGTTGACCAGGTGATGCCGTCGCCAGCGTCATTCAGACGAGGATCAAGCACCACTGGCTTGTCAGCGATCGTTCCGAAGGCATCATCCACTGCGACGGGTGCCGCGTACACGGTAACCGTCACGTTTGCGGTCGAAACCGTACCGCGCACGTTGGTGTAGGAGTAGGTGAAGGTGTCTTCGTAGGAGCTTTGACCGGCCGCGGAAGCTGGCCAGGTCGCTGCTGCTGTGTATGCAATCGTCGAGTACACCGAGGGAGAGACAGGAGCACCCACCGTGGCGGTTCCGAAGCTCGGAGCCGTTGCTACGGCAATTGTGTTCTGCTCAGAGATCACACTTCCCAGTGCGTGCGGCAGTGAGATTTGATCGTTTGCTGTGACGTCAACGCTCACGTTCTGGCCGACAGAAACGCTTGCACTGTCGTCTTCCAGGTTGGCGGCGGGCACATCCTCTTGGTAGAGCAGATCCACCACCGCGTCTTCACCGATAACAGGGGTGACATTCTGGTTGAGCAGGGGCACCCAGCCGTCAGCCTCAGAATCAATCAGCGTAACTGTGTAGTCGTCAGCCGAAATCTCGCTGAAACTGTAGCTGCCGTCAGCTGCGATGTCTGACGTCGCAACGAGTCCAGCATCGTTCAGCAGTTCAACACGATCAGCGCCCGCGGGCCACTTTCCATCCGCCGCCGAAATCGCGCCGTCGAAGTCGAGGTCGCGCCACACGTTTCCACGTATGCCAGAGGCTGACGAGAGCAACGGACGTCGAGCGATATCGGAGGAGATGATCTGAAGGCCAGCATCACCGATCGCACGCACTGCAAGGCTGTTGTTAATGGTCGCATCGGAGGTCAGGTTTGGCATCTCTACTCGTACAGTTGCCGTACCCATGTCTGCGGGGGCCACAGGACCATCCGAGGTAAAGCGCAGAGCAGTCACGCCGTTGGGCACCGAAGCACCGAGCGCGTGCCACTGCACACCTGTCGCGCCGGATTCGTTGCCGGCTGTGTGCACTGCAGTCTCAACGCCTGCTGCCGCATCGGTCGTGTACTCAACATGCACGCTTCCGATGGATCCCGAAGCCATGCTCGCTGACACCTCGGTCACCTTGATCGGACCCAACAGGCCCTGGGTGCCACGCTGGTCACCGTTAAAGGGCAACACGTCAACGATGGAGACGGGGTCGTAGCTCTGCACCGAAGAGTTTGACCAGCTCAGCACGTACGGGAACTTTTCGTGCGGCCCCGCGTAGCCAGCAACCTTGGTTGCCGCCGATTTGCGAACCTTGAAGGTCGACGCACCCGACACTGTCAGGGCGACCTTCTTCGTACGATCCTGATCGAGGCTGGCCGGATTTGCCGACACAATCGTTTCGTTGTTTGCGATGCTTGAGTCGTTGTCGGACTCACTTACGATTGTCGTCACTGCAGTCTGCGGGGCGGAGTGTCCGATTCCCACAGTCACCGGAATCAACCAGTCCTCGAGCGCCGTCGCGTGTCCCTGGTAAGGAGCGGGACCGGCTTCACCGGCCGGCGCCGGCACATCACCAAGCTTGAACACGATCTTGGCGGGGGTGCCGCTCATGCAGTCGCTACCGGGGATCGCCGGAGTCAGTTCAGCGCCCTCCGGCAAGGCAGCTTCCACCGGCTGCAGGCAGGCGTTCGGGAACGTGACGGTGTAGCGGACGTTCTTTGCGGTTGCGTCGGCTCCGGTGACAGGACCAATGATGGTCGGGGTGACCTTCAGGTACGCGAGGTCACCGCGCTCGGCGGTGCCCGCCGCGTAAGAAGCGTCCTCGACCTTCTGCCACGAGGCTTCCGCGCGCACGAGCGGACCGCTCGCCTGAACCATGCCACCGAGCCAGGAGCTTACGCCCATCCAGCTCGCGTAGTTCGACTTCACAAGCGGAGCGTTGTCGGCCCCGACCTGCCAGTTCCAAAGCAGCGGAGTTCCCGACGGAAGTGACGCGCTCGCCTCGGCACGCTGCAGTGGCGTGACGACGCCGATCGCATTGTTCGGGTCGAGCGGCTTGAGGTACTTGATGCGGTAACTCGACACGGAGGAGATTCCTCCGGGCAGCGTCGACGGATCCTGCACCCAGTTGATTGCCGGGTCGTTGAACGACTCGCGTGACTGGCGATCCGACAGATCCGCAAATGCGAAGTCCGTGTATTCGATGGTGTAATCGCTCGACGGGACCGCGGTGGAGACCGCGACATCGTTTTTGTTGGCGAACGTCCAAATGTTTGCCCAGGCCCGAGTCTTCACTGTGGGAGGTGCCACGAGCTGCTGCTCTTTCGGATTCCAGGTCAGGCTTGCATAGGGACTCTGCAGCTGATCAGTAGAGGTCCCGTCGTTGTAGACACTCGTGAGAGCCTCGTAGCGCTGGCCCACGACAACGGACTCGCCACCGTCAATCGAGGATCTCGGGTCACCATAGATCAGACCGTTGTCGGCTGCTAACGAGATCGCATTGCTGAAGCCCGTTCCGATTTGTACAGGCTTGAGTACCTCAAAGTTCACCACAACGCAGTTCAGGCCCGAGTCATCGCAGGTAGCGCCGGGCTGCTGCCCTGGAGCGTACCCCGAACCAAAGTTCGACTGGCCAGAGAGCGACTGCGGGTCAAAATTGACCGTCTGGAAGGTCAGCGGCTTGGGCACCTCAGGATCAAGGTCAGGCCCGTAGGGAATGAAGACCTTCACGCGCAACGCGGCGATGAGGCTCGCTTTTGAGTAGTCTCCCCCACCCATCGGCCCGATGTACTGGCTGAGCTGTGGGTTGAGGAAGCTGGTGTTCGCACCGGTGACCGTGTACGTGATGGGGGTGCCGGGACCACCAGGCTGCGAAGCGGCAACCGAACCGCCACCCACATACATTCCGCTCGAGTACGGAACCGCACCCGCCGGCACATCGATCGTGACTGAGAATGGATTGCTCAGTGACTCATACCCGAAGAAGTTCGGGTTGGCAGGATCAATCTTGGCGCCGAGCAGCGCATCGACGGCCACGGTCATGCCCTTTGTTCCACCAACCATGACGTTCTGCTCGTGGCTGACACCAGACATTCCAATCTCAGTCTTCGGAGCGGCCGAGACCACGAGTGAGTCGGAAGAAACGGCATTGAGACCGTCGGCGTCAGCCGAAACGCTCAACGCGGTGCCGTTGGCGAGCGCGCCAACAACAGCAGAGAACGGAAGCTGGGTGACATCACCGGCAGTGACCTCACGCTGACAGGTAAGCACTGTCTTGTCTGCGCTCAGAGTGCCTCCGGCTGCCCCGTTACAAACGCTTGAGTCGGTCGATCCTGCTGTCCACGTCATGCCCGCGGGCAGGGTGAGAACAAAGTCAACAACTCCGTCTTGAGCAGCGGAGTAGTTGAGCCCCCAAAACACCGTGTCTTGCGTGCGAACGATTCCGTTGTGATCGCCAGCATCACCGCCGGGGCTATTATCAGCGGTGAACGGACTCTGACCGTCTGCGACGAGCTTCCAGCTCATGCTTGACAGCGTGCCACCTGCGGCGAGCGCCGGCACCGTGCCAGAACCAACCGCTGCGACCAAAGCAAGAAGTAGCGCCAGTGCAACGGCAACCACCCGATACATCGGGCTCGTCAAAGACGAACCCTCCACCGCCAACGCGGCGTTGTTTCTATGTTGACTTAAACGACTCAATCTCTTCAACCCATTCCTTGGAGATCCCAAAACACAATTGCCCAACCCAGTATTTTTGAGATGCACGCGCACACACGCGAACACCACAAAATCAACGTTTTGCAACGTTGCTACACAATGGATAACTCCATCGGCGACGGAATCTAACGCGAAGTCAGAACTTTTTCGTGACTCTCGTTCGATCGCAGGCACACAACTGCAACGATCTCCGGCATGGATCGTTGAAACGTCTCCCCAGACGTACCTGAGTTTTATTTTATCTGGATATTGGCCTCTTTCCCTGCCGTTGTGGTGTTTCCCAGGGGTCTTCGGGTGTCTCTTCAGCGGGTCGATTGGCGATCTGGGCGTAAATCCCATAAGCTTTTCCGCGGTGACGTGTCCGAGCGGCCGAAGGTGCGACTCTCGAAAAGTCGTGTAGGGTAACCCCCTACCGTGGGTTCAAATCCCACCGTCACCGCCACAGAAAACCCCCGCAGATCCCTTTCACAGATTGGGATCGCGGGGGTTTCTTATTTTCCCTGCGGCAGCGATTGCGAGTTACCGGCCATTCATAGCGGATGGGGTCGAGTGAATTTTTCTTGCTGGCTTGCTGCTTGCCGCGACCCAAGGCAAGGTTGCGAACCACTGGCCAGGTTGCCGACGAGTGCGTTTCCTTGCCACTTGCGAAGATCCTTGCCACTATTGCAGCACGGCGTCAGCAGCGGGAGGAAGGGCCTGGACCGTCCGAGAAACGGGCTAGATCGGGGGCTCTCTCTACTACGTATGGCCAGTAGCCCGCGTTGGCCCACACTCCAACAAAGAGGAAACACCCGCTGCAGTTCGGCGTTGAGCTGGCTCGACTTCCCTCGTCATAACATTGCCAAGATAGGGTGCGCCTCTGGCCTTCACGTGGCCGCAGTGAGTGCGCGCGAGATCTCGTCAGATCCGTGCTGCACCTCAGACACCAAGCTCTCATCGCCGGCGCGCTCAGGGTCGAGCCATTCCCGGTAGATGTCCTGTGGCAAAACGAGTGGCATGCGCGGGTGATATTCGGCTGCCTCCCCTACCGAATCTCGGGTGACCATCGAGTAGGTGACAAGCTCACTGCCGTCGTCACGCTTGACGGTGCTCGTGACTGCTGCAACCCCGAAAGGCGCATGATCGGGCAGATGAAACTTTCCGCCCTTCTCGACGTACCAGTCTGCCGGCAAGATCGCCCGGTGCTGGAATGCCCCCTTCCAGGGACCGAGCAGCTTGTCATCGCGCGAGTTGAATGATGAGAATTTGTTGGGGCCGACCCCGCTGAACCAGAGCCACCACCAAGCCATCAGCAGCTCACGCTTCCCCGACTCGTTCGCACGAATAATCGGGTTCAGGTTGAGCGCATTCTTGCCGGTGATCTTCGCGTTCCCGCTCTGCTGCTCCATCCATTCCGACAGCAGTGCTTGCGAATCTCGATCATCCATCGGTTCCAACCCATCAGGCAGCTCGATCCTCTTGCCGCTGCCACTCAACCCATATGACGCACACATGGAAGCACGGTACGTCGCGCAAGCCAAGCTCGCTAGGGGCTTGCGGGCTCCTGAAACGGCCTGTTCGCAGGTGGTTCTTTAGCGTGGGAGTGGGCTGGTGCAGGACGGATCACAGCACCGCACATCTGGATCGCCTTCGTGCTCGAACTCGTAGTGAAAGCAGACCCAATGCATGTGCTCGAATAGCTCGTAGTCCTTGCGCCCGGCGACGACATCTTTGCCGCATCGAACGCACAGATAATTTCTTTGCGTCTGGGTCACGCCGCTCACTCCTCACAAAACACGAAGTTTGCTTCGTGGGCGATCCAAACGCGAGCAGTAACCATGAAGCCAGGGTAGTCGGTGCGGCGCAGTCCTGACTGAACGTTGCAGTCCCTTTCTCCCCTACGATTAGGATCATGCCTAACACTCCCCTCAGCGCTGAGGCTTCCTCCGCCCACGCACCTTACGCAGAGGCGCTCGTGCGTCACGCCGAACGCCAGCCCATCTCACTTCTGATCCCCGGTCATCAGTCCGATGGAGAAGGATCCGCCGCAGGGCTGCAAGATCTTCTGGGATCGCAAGCCCTCGGGCTCGACGTCACCGGCCTTCTCAGCGGCATCGACCTCGGCGCAAATTCACCCCGCGTTCAAGCCGAAAAGCTTGCCGCCGAGGCGTGGGGCGCTCGCCGAACCTGGTTCATGACGAACGGATCTTCCCAGGGCAACAAAACGGCCGCCCTGGCAATCGGCCAGCTGGGTCGCGACATCGTGCTGCAGCGCAGTGCCCACTCGAGCATCATCGACGGGGTCATCGCGGCCGGGCTCCGGTCCAGCTTCGTCATTCCCAGCATCGACCTGCAGAACGGGATCGCGCACTGCGTCACCGCGGAGAGCGTTCAGCAGGCGATCACTGCGCATCCCGGCCCGGTCACGGCGGTCTACGTCGTCAGCCCCAGCTACTTTGGTGCGGTCGCCGATATCCCCGCGATTGCCGACGTCGTGCACGCGGCGGGAGCCGCCCTGATCGTGGACTGCGCCTGGGGTGCGCATTTCGGGTTTCACCCCGAGCTGCCGGCCTCACCCGTGCAGCAGGGCGCTGACATCGTGATCATGAGCACCCACAAGATGGCGGCCTCGCTCCACCAGAGCGCCGTGATCCACCTCGGCAACACCGCGCTCGCTGACGAGCTTGAGCCGCTGCTTGATCGCGCCTACCGCATGACGGCCTCAACGAGCGAAAGCTCACTCCTACTCGCATCTATTGACGTGGCTCGCAAAGAACTCCAGCACGGAGCAGAGCGGATCGAAACATCGCTCGCCCTCGTCGCCGAGTTCAGAGATCAGGTGCGCGCAGATAACCTTTGCACCCTCATCGACGAGACCTTCGCCGACTACCCCGACATCGTCGCGTTTGATCCACTGCGCATTCCGCTCGACATCACGGCGACCGGCATGACCGGTCACGACCTTCGCATCCGGCTTGCCGCAGAAGAGGGCATCTGGGTTGAGATGTCGACGCAGACGACCATCGTGCCCCTCGTTGGCGCGGGCAAGCGCCCTCAGCTGGACCAGCTGCTCGGCGCCATCGCTCGGATTGCAGTTTCAAGGGAAGGAGCTGCTGCGGAAGCCGACGCTCCAGCTGCGTGGGATGCCGCGCTCTCGCTGCCCGAGCCGGGGGTCGCTCGCCTGCTGCCTCGGGAAGCGTTCTTTGCGAAGTCTGAGCTGGTGCCGGCAAGCGTCGCGGTTGGCAGGATCAGCGCCGACTCTCTCGCGGCCTACCCACCGGGCATCCCAAATCTTTTGCCGGGCGAAGAGGTCACAGCAGAGACGGTCGCGTTTTTGCAGGCGGTTGCGCAGACCTCAACCGGTTACGTGCGTGGCGCGGCCGATCCGCAGGTCTCGCAGATTCGGGTCGTTGTCGAGTAGCCAGTTACCCCTTCTCGGCACGCTCCGAGATGCGCAGGTCGAGTGGAAAATCTACCGGCACTGATCCGAACATGCGCCTCCCGGCGGTCACCGCTGTTTCAGCGACAACCTCAGCAACCTTCTCTGCAAGTTCGGCCGGTGTATGAACGATAATTTCGTCGTGCAGAAAGAAGACCAGGTGCGGGCGACGCTCAAACATCACCCCGGAGGCCGTGGCCGGCCGCGTGTCTGTCGCCTCACCGAGATCCATTAAGCGCGTGCGCAGGTCGGCGATCCAGGCAAGCGCCCACTCCGCGGCGGTTCCCTGCACCACAAAGTTGCGGGTGAACCGGCCGAAGTCACGCGCAACCCGGCGGGCCCGATCCTCGTCTCGCGAGGTAGCATTCACGCCGTTTGCAACCGCCTGTACCTCGGCCCATTCGGCTCCGGGTGGTGGCGAGGTGCGCCCCAGCCAGGTTGAAACGGTTCCGCCGTGTTCGCCGGTCTCGGCGGACTCATCTACCAGGCGCATAGCCCGCGGAAAACTGCGCCGCAGCCTCGGCACCAGCCTCCCGCTGTCACCGGTTGTTGCTCCGTACATGGCTCCGAGTACCGCAATTTTTGCTTCGTCTCGTGTGGCAACGGCACCGCTGGCGACCACACCGGCGTACAGGTCTTTGCCGCGACCGGCCTCCGCCATCGCGTGATCCGTCGACATCGCGGCCAGCACGCGCGGCTCAAGCTGCGCTACATCAGCGCTCACAAAGAGCCAGCCGGGATCCGCACGCAGCACGGGTCGCAATTGTCTGGGCAGCTGCAGCGCACCCCCGCCACTCGAAGCCCAGCGCCCGGTCACCACACCTCCGGGCACGTACACGGGACGGTAGCGACCGTCGCGCACCCACTCGTCCATCCAGGTCCACCCGTTGGCAGTGAACAGTCGCGCTAGCTTCTTGTAGCGCAACAGCGGCTCAAGAGCGGGGTGCGAGTGCTCTGCTAGCTCCCACTGCGAGGTGGACGACACCTCAATCCCCGCGTTCTTCAGCGCACGCAGCAGCTTCGGCGGCGAATCGAGGCTAGCTTGGGGGTCGCCCAGCGCAGCCCGAACCTCTTCTGCGACCTCCACCATTCGCTGCGGCTTCATGCCGCTAGCCGGCCGCGCCCCCAGCGCTTCTCGCAGCAATCGATCGTGCTCGGCGATGTCCCACGGCACCCCCGCGGTACTCATTTCGACCGCGGCAAGGGCTCCCGCCGACTCGGCCGCAAGCAGAAACCCAAGCCGCGCGGGCTCCGCGGCAGTGGCCAAGGCCTCACGCTGCCGCGCGAATTCGGCGAGCGCCTTTTCAATACCGTGGGGCACCGAGAGAGTTGAGGTGCGTTCAAGCTCGAACAGAGCAAGGCCGCGTGGTTCAGGATCGGGCACGGCCGCGGCGACATCCCATTCTTCAGCCGCGCGCAGTTCGTCTGCCCGCTGAACCGACGCAGCGTTTCGAAGGATCGCGTGCGACAGTCTCAGGTCCGTGCAGCGCGCGACCCTCACGCCCGCCTCAAGCAGCGTCGGATACCAGGTTGGAGTATCGCTCCACACCCAGCGGGGCGCCGCATTGCGTTCCCGTTCGGCAACATACTCCGACAGCTCGGCGAAACTCACGGTTTGCATCGCACCGCGTGAGCCGTCGGCTTGAATATCAACGGCAGTTACGCGACCGTCAACACCGCGCCCAAGCACACACCAGCGCACGGTGAGCGGAGCAGGATCGGTCATATGTTTAGGCTACTGGCAGCCTCCGACATTGTGGTTGCCCACGCAGAACGAAGGCCTCGACCCTCGGCACAAGCTCAAGCTTGCGCAGAGAATCGAGGCCAGCTCGCCGCAACCGGGGAGTCGTCGCGACGCTTAAAGCTCCTGACAGCATCGGGAGCGAACCGCGCCTCCCTTTTGGGAGGCTTGGCGGTTCAGACCTACTCGGAGATACGCTCTCCGCCACCGGCTACGGTCGCGGTGTCGCTCTTGCGCCTGCGCAGAACCGCGACTCCGGTAACCGCGGCACCAAGAAGCACGATTGCGGTACCGGCGGCAAGGAGCATCGAGAAGTCCCCTCCGGTGGTGGCTAGCTCGACAGTCGCGGGAGATTGCTTCGGAGAACAGTCCACACCGGTGCAACCCGGTTTCGGGGTTGGCTTCGGGGCCGGAGACGGCGTCGGCTTCGGGGTCGGTTTCGGAGTCGGCGTCGGCTCAGGATCAGAGTCTTCGACACGCACAAATCCCGCGTCGATCGTTCGGTCGATAAACGCCGCCTGCACCCCATCAGCCGCATCCGACTCCGAGGTTTTACCAACACCCTCTCCAAGCAGCACGACGTGGCTCAAGCCGGTCGAGACATCGGCCACCGAGTCGAGCCCCAGATGCACGGTCGCGCTCGGCTGTGTGAGCTTGAAGCCATCCGGTGCCTCAAAATGCACAACGTATTCGCCCTTGAAGAGCTCATCGAAATGGTAGGCCCCGTTCGAGTCGCTCAGCACCGGGGCGACGGTGTTGCCGTTGGCATCGGCGACAGCGTTTCTGGCCGCATCTCGCAGCGAGACTTTCACACCGCCGAGCGGGGGTTCACCGGCGTCTTGCACGCCGTTTCGGTTCAGGTCGTTCCAGGTGTAATCCCCAATTGCGAAAGTGGGGTCGTCCAACGGTGAGAGCACCTCGGTCGCGGTATTCACCAGCGAGAATCGATACGTACCGCCCGCCACGATGACGGCGTCGACCTCAGACTCGTCGGCCGAGAGCGTCACGCTGGGGTTGGCGTTTGTAGAGAACCGGGGTGTTCCCCACTCGACGTCTACCGGACCCGAGGGCCTGACCTCACTCAGGTGCACGGTTGTGCCCGCCGGAAGGTTGCTCACGCCCTTTGCTTCTCCGCCCGCGGTGAGCTGTAGCGTTTCCGCACGCGGTGCACCGCCGGGTTCCGTGATCACAGCGTCGACCTGAAACTCGGTGTCGACAGGAATCAGGCCCGCTGCGTTTCCTTCAAGCGCTTCCTTCGCAACGACAAAACCACCGCGCTCATCACCGCCCGCCGATCCGCCACCGATCGTGCTGTAGGTGATGGTCTGGGTTCGTGTTGTGCCATTAATCACCGCCGTGTTCTCAAAGACGTCTCCCACAATTGCGTTCTCGGGATGGTCGATGGTGGTCACATAGGTGAAGCGGTAAATGTGGTCTTGCGCGATGGGTTGCTGCATCGAAATGGTGAAGGACTGCGGTCCCGTTGGGTCGACACTCCACTGCGACTGGTCAACGTCGCTCCACTGGTGGGCACCCCAACCGGAGGCCGTGGCCTCGATCGACTTTGCGGTGGGTGCGTTCGCGCCCGATGTCACAAGCGTCAAGCCTGCAGCAAAAGTGTCTTCAATGAGTAGCGGGTTTGCCGTTCCCACAAAGTCTCCCGGCACATCGACGTACCAGGTAATTGCCGTCCGCTCGGGATCCGTCCAAAACGCCCACTTACCGGGTGTCGTCGGGATCGGCCCAAAGTTTGGGGGTTTGATGCCGGAGTCAGGCAGTTTTACCACCACAACATCGTCACCGAGCTTAACCTCGACAGTGTTGTCCGAAGTGGCGGTGAGCGTCTGCATCTCGATCCACAGCGAGCCCGACACCTTGTCGTGGGTGTCAACGTAGTCACCGAGCACGCAGGTGATCTTTGGGCCGACACTCGCGGTGCCCGGAGTGAGCGTGCACACACCGGCTGATTCAGGGCTGCCTGATCCTGCCGTCGATCCAACCGTCAACGGCACCACGCCGCTCGCAAACTGGAAGTTCTGAGGGAGCGTCATGCTGAAGGTGTCTCCCGACACCGCGCGCATGCCCTCGAGGCTCCAGTTAAAGGTGACCTTCGAGTTCTCACCAACGAGCAGGGGCGTATTTGGATCGATGGAATTCGTGAAGACGATCGAGGAGGCATCAATCGCTTCCAACTGGGCCGCCTCGGCACTTGCCACGGGCGAAACCGTGCCCGCAACGATGATGGCAATGGCGCCCAGCGCAACTCCTACGTTGCGGAACCGCTTTACCCAGGGCTTCGACGCTCTGAACATTCTAAATTCTCTCCCTATTATTCAACGAGGTAGCCGTGCGCAAAAGCTAGCTGCGTGGGGGTCCGCAAGATCGTTCATGAGCCTGGAGTCGTCAGGCCCCGATCCCTAGCTTTTGCGCACGGGTACACGATGGAAGACGTGGAGAAATTCGAAATCTAACGCGTTTTCAAAAAATTGTTGAGTCGCTGCGGGCGAGAGTTCAGGCAACCCGCACTTCGTCGCCAATGCGAATAATGCCGCCCCGACCGCTCGGCAGCAACAGTCGCCCGAGTGTTGGCTGCTTCTGACCGATTCCGCGCGTCAGAGTGGTGAGCACCGGGGCATCTCGAACACCCGTGTCGGGGTTCGCGTGTGTGGCCAGGCAGCGCACGATTGGTCCCTCGGTCGAAAACGTGACCTCACCGATGCGCACCTCGCCAGACCACTCGAGTTCCTGCCACGCCGGAAGCCCCTCGATAACCAGGTTGGATCGAAACCTGCGGCTATCTACAACTGACCCGAGTTCCGCCTCAAGCGCGTCCACACTCGCTTGACCGTGCACGGAAACGAACCCTCGCGGCCGATCCTGAAACCGAGAAGTAATGCCATCCCCGACAAGCACGAGTGGCAACCGCCCCGGCCCGCGCAACCGCGCTCCCTCGGGAGTAGACCTGACGTATTCGGTGACCGCCTCTGACATTTGCGCGCGACCGACTTCGTCGAGGCCGGCCTCGATGAGTTCGGCGTCGCCGTGCATGATGCGTACGCGGCGTGCGGCGTAGTCATAGCTCAGGCGCAGGGCCGCCAACGCGGGGAAATCTTGCAGCGCGAGCCCTTTGGATTTGGGCCAATACTCCAGGCCCTCGCGATCCTCGGGCTCCGCAGCACGCGCAAATCGAAACGCGAGCACGCGGTCCCCCTCAACGCGGCCGTCGGGCTGCACGGTGAGGGACTCAAGGGGTTCTGCCGTGAAACCTTTGACTGGGTATCGAGTGAGAGCAACGACGCGGGCCATACATGTATCTTGCCCTACGCCGATCCCGCAACAGCCCTAGGCGAGTCGTGCGTCCCAGAACTCACGCAGCTGTTCGCTCTTGCGGAACACGATCGTGTCCCACTCTTCATCAGTGGTCGAGGAGTCAGCAAAGTCAGAGGGAATTTTGAACACCTGAAGTGGCACGTTGAAGCGCTCGCACACACTCGCAAACGCGTAGGTTTCCATGTCGACGAGGGCGGCGCCCAACTCGTGAATGTGCGCTCGCTGCGCATCATTCTTCACAAACACATCACCGGTCGCAATGGTGGTTGTGTGATCCGGCAGGATCACCTCGCCGGCCGGTCGCAACTCGGGTGACGGGAGTGAAAAGTCGTGCTGCACCGCGCCCGTCACCTGATACACGGTGTTGAGGTCAAGGCGGTGCTGCCCCTCGCCCACCACACCGGCGGTGCCGAGCACAACAACACGATCAACACCATTCGCTGTTTCAGATTTCGGATCCCGCGCGCCGAGAGCCTCCGCCAGCGACACGGCCGCGTTGATCTTGCCAACACCCGTCACAATATGGGCGACATCGGCGAAGGCAGTCGCCTCGTCGCGGTGCGCAAACACCAGGAGCGTTGAGTTGTTCGGCATTAAAACTCCCGAGTTTGAACGTGCTTGCAAGAAATTCTGTCTCAAGCCTAGCGCTCATCAAGAAAGTGTCGTACACTGATCTGTTGAGTACGCTTTTGAACCGCGTGTTTTTCGCAGGAAGCCTCGCCCCCGACTTTTATCCAGAGACGGGTGAGACGGGCAGGGCCCGGCAGAATCACTCCAACTCCGCGAGAGTTCAGCATAGCTCAGCTTGCACGGCTTGACGTTTGGTCTTGATCATTCAGTCGCCGAGCTAGCAGTTCAGAGTGCGCCCCAGCGCACAGCAAAACGACGCCCACAGAATGGGCAATCGGCAGCTCGCCGCTCAGAAAAGCTCGGGCCGCCATGTGCACCTCGTGCACGAGGAAGGACCATCATGAAAAACTACAACACCAAAAACCGCCCGGCCGGCCGCAAGTCCGCCGTGCGCACCAAGACCACAAACAACGCAGTGCGTTCCATCTCGGACGGCACTGCTGTCGCCGCGGCTCGCACGCTTCGCACCCCGTACCACTCGCTTGGCGGCGAGGACGGCATGCAGATTCCCGCTTGGGCTCAGCACCGCTCGGTCTACCGGGCTGCGGGGCGCACGCTCTACCTGGTTGAGACCGATCGGGTTGACGACGCAAAGCTCGACCTGAAGCGGCTTGACCGCGCGGGCTGGGACGTGCAGGTGACCGAGGACCCCACGGGCCCCATCACCCGCATCGCGCTGACCCGCAAAGAGCTCGCTCAGGCGGCATAAGCAGCGCAGTCGCACTCACCACAATCCGGTGGTGCCATATTGATAGTTGAGCAAAGTTCAACTAGCAATATGGCACCACCGGATTTGTTACGTCATGCTTCGCCACCCAGAATCCGGCTCGCTACACTTGGCGCATGAGCGATGTTGAGCTGGCAGAGGTTGAGAGTTTCTCCCTCGATCACACCAAGGTATTGGCCCCCTATGTTCGCCTGATCGGAGTCGAGCACGGCCCCAAGGGTGACGCGATCTCGAACTACGACATTCGCCTCGTGCAGCCGAACGCGGGCGAGATCCCGACCGCGGGCCTACACACCATCGAGCACACCATCGCGGCACTGTTGCGCACCCGCTTCGACGGCCTCATCGACATCTCCCCCTTCGGGTGCCGCACCGGATTCCACCTCATCGCCTGGGGTGAGCCCACGCCAGAGCAGGTCGCCGCAGCCATCAAGAGTTCTCTCGAGGATCTCGTGGAGCGCATCACCTGGGACGACGTGCCAGGCACGGACGCCACGAGCTGCGGCAACTACCGCGACCACAGCTTGCACTCCGCAAAGGAGTGGTCGAAGCAGGTGCTGGATCAGGGCATCAGCCTAGACGCCTTCGATCGCTCAAGAATCGCGTAGATCCTTAAGCAACCAGCACGTCGAGCGCCGCGGTGAGCGCGCCGTCGACCGCCTGGGTCACGATTTCGCGGTAGGGATCGTAGCCGCCCATCGAGTCGTCCTTTTCTGCCAGCGGATTGCCGTCGATCGCAAACACGGCGCCCGATTCGATGCCGTGAAGTGAGGCGATCACAAACAGGGCGGCGGCTTCCATCTCAACCGCAACCACACCGGCACGCTGCCACATGCGGTGATCGATTCCGGTAATCACGTCGCTCGGGTAGAACATGTCGCCGGTCAGCACAATGCCGCTGTGCACCGACAGGCCGGTCGTTGCGGCCGCATCACGCAGCGCGATCGTCAGTTCGGGTGTCGCAATTGCGGGAAACTCGGTTGGCACGAGCTGGTGGCTCACTCCGTCGGCGCGCACGGCACCCGTCGCAACAACAATCGCCCCGTCGACAACCTCTGGCTGAATGCCACCCGCCGTACCAGAACGAATGATTCGCGTTACGCCACCGCGGGCAAGCTCTTCAAAGCAGACCGCCGCGCCCGCAGCGCCGACGCCGTGAGAAGCAACGGTCACGGGAACACCGCGGTACGAACCGGCGTACACGTGGTACTCGCGATTCGCGGTGAGCTGGCGAACATCGTCGAGCCGCTCGGCGACCCGAGCCGCTCGGCCGGGATCCCCCACGACCAGGGCCCGGTCGGCAAGGTCGGCTACACGGGCGCGCAGCAGAGGGAGTTCAGCGTCGGAGGGAAGTTTAACGGGTGACATGCGTGGGCCTTTCAAGGGTCAGTATGTTGATGTGAGTCAGGATCGGGTCTCGGCTCATCGCCGAGCTCCCCTGCGTTTATAGGTAAGTGCAAGCTCGAAGAAAAGCCGCATCGCGTCAGTCGGAATCGCTTTCGACGGAGACAGCACGATGGCGCGGGTTCCCGAGTAGTTCAGGTCAGGATACGAACCCCGAAAGTCGGAGATCAGCGAGGTCTGGCAGTGCACAAACACACCCACTTGAGCGTCCTCGAACGGAGCAAGCCGGATCATTGTGCCGCTCTGTGTCGCCTCGGTGAGATAGCTTGGCTGACCCCATTTCAGGGTCTCCGTGAGCGCACCCACACCATCCGTCGCAGCGGCAACGTCAAAAATCAGTTCTCGCAGCTGCAACAGCGGAGCGCGAACCGCGGCATCGTAAGACTCAAAGGCCTCGCGAACCGCGGGATCGCTCAACTCAGTCACTGTCATGCCCCTGCACCCGCAACGACCGCAGCGCGAATCCGCTGCCCCGCAACAACCGCACGACGTCGAATCGCAGCCGCGTCAAGGGTGAGATGTGCGCCATCGGTGTAAACGTGGTGGCCCCCGATAAACACCTCTCGCACGTCGGCACCTGTCGCGGCAAAGCCGATGTGTGAGACGAGCGCCGCAGCGTCGAAGGGAGTCGCAGACGAGCCCGTCACATCGAGCGAGATAACATCGGCGAGCATGCCCACCTCAAGTGCGCCCGTCTCAGCAAAGCCCAGAGCCTCTGCCCCACCGCGGGTCGCAATATGCACGACCTCAGAGGACCGCACGATCGCGGCATCCTGACGAACACCACGGTGCAAGATCGTGCCGGTTTTGATCTCCTCGAATAGGTCGAGACTGTTGTTGCTCGCCACGGAGTCGGTGCCGAGCGTCAGGCGAACCCCCGCCTCGATCATTTCTGGCAGCTTCGCGATTCCGTTACCGAGTTTGAGGTTCGAAACCGGGTTGTGGCTCACCGCTGTGCCGGTGCGCGCGAACAGCTCAATCTCGCTGTCGGTCAGGTGAACACAGTGCGCGGCAAGTACCTCAGCCTCGAAGAGCCCTACAGAGTCGAGGTGGTCCCCCGGTGTCGCACCATACTGCTCAAGGATCTGTTCGACCTCTGCGGCGGACTCCGAGATGTGGGTGTGGATCGGAATGCCGCGCTCGACCGCCCGGCGCGCAATGTCGCGCAGAAACTCGGGCGGGCTGGTGTACGGCGCGTGCGGGCCGTAGGCGATCCTAATCTGCGGGTCACCGGCGTACTGCTCAGCGAGCGCTTCGGTCGCGGCGACGGCATCGTCGCCATTATTCGAAGAGACACTCGGAAACCCGACGATCTCGGGTGCGAAGGTCGCGGGGGCCGCCATCACTCGCATGCCGGCCGAGCGCACGAGTTCAATCAGTTCCGCATCCCAGTGGTACATGTCGGCGAAGGCGGTCGTGCCGGTTTCGATCATTTCGACCATGGCGAGCTGCAGCCCGAGCGCAACGTCTTCATGAGTGAGGTGTTGCTCGTGCGCCTGCACAGCCGCAAGCCAGGGCATAAACCCCTCGTCATCGGACACACCACGCAGCAGCGTCATCGCCGAATGTGTGTGCCCGTTCACGAGGCCCGGCATTAAGACCTGGCCCACCAGATCTTGCACCATCGCGTCACTCGGGATCGCGGATTCAGGCCGCACGGATCCGGCATACGTAATCCGCCCTTCGGCGTCAAAAGCGAGCTCGGCGCCAATAACCACACCGTTCGGGGTCAACATTGCGTCGGCTCTCAGAATTGTTTCGGCCATGGCGTTCTCCTTGTTCCTCTGCGTTACCAACCGGGGGTGGCGAGCATGCCACCATCCACGGCAAGATCTTGCCCTGTAATAAATGACGCCGCGGGTGAGGCCAGCAGCACACACGCATTGCCGATGTCGGCGGGAGTGGCGAGGCGACCCAGCGGGGCGTTCGCCTTCCAGCTTGCGACTCCCTCTGGCCACGCCTCTTCCAGTCCCGGGCGCTCAACAAGCCCGGGCGAAACCGTGTTCACTCGAATGCCCTCGGGCCCGAGCTCAAGCGCCGCGGCACGCGCGTGCATCACCAGCCCGGCCTTCGCAGCGGAATAGTGCGCGTGTGCGACAGCGGGTCGGCTCGCCTCGATTGATGCGATGTGGGTTATCCAGCGGTTGTTTGGGCGGTCAGGATCGGCGTCGCGATCCTCACCCATCACTACAGCGGCGGCCCGAGACAGTTCGAACACCGCACCCAGGTTTGTGCCGAGCACCTCGTCCCACTCCGCGCGGCTCGTATCGGCGAGCAGGGAAAGCGGCTGAACACCGGCATTGTTCACAAGTCCGTCAAGACCACCAAGCGCTCGGGCAGCTTCGCCCACGAGCGCCTCGGCGGCTCCCGGCTCGCTCAGGTCTCCCCGCACCGCCACGGCATCTGAGCCGTGCTCTCGGAGCTCTTCCACCAGAGCAAACGCAACCTCCACAGAACCCGTTGTCGTTCCGCGGTAGTGCACCGCCACCCGCGCGCCCGCCGCCGCAAAGCTGCGAGCGATCCCGCCCCCGACACCGCCGGAGGCCCCGGTAACCAGCACCCGCTGCCCCGAAAGTTCTGGCAAGCTGCTGTCTCGCCGCGTCATATCAGCTCCCTAGTCTCCGCTGGCGCGTGGAGTAATCGCGCAGAGCCCGCAAAAAATCGACCTCGCGCAGGTCGGGGTACAGCGCCTCAACAAAATAAAACTCCGAGTGCGCCGACTGCCAGATCATAAAGTCAGAGAGGCGCTGCTCGCCCGAGGTGCGAATCATCAGATCGGGATCGGCCTGGCCTCGCGTCCAGAGGTGCTCACCGATGGTCTCTGGTGTGAGTCGCTCAGCGAGGGTGTCAATGGACCCGCCCGCCGCCTGATGCTCAGCAATAACGCTGCGCACGGCCGCGGTGATCTCGCTTCGACCGCCGTACCCCACCGCGAGGTTGATGTGCAGACCCTCGTGCTCGGCGGTCTTTGCCTCGGCCTCCGCGAGCGCTTCCGAAAGCTCAGAAGAAAGCCCCTCGCAAGAACCAACGTGCTTCACACGCCAGCGCGGATTTTCGGCGAGCAGCAGTGCAAGCTCCGCGACGATACCGAAGAGATCTTCCAGTTCTTCGCGATCCCGCGCGTTCAGGTTGTCTGCTGACAGCAGGTACAGGGTGACAACCCCAATACCCTCTTCTTCGCACCATCCCAGAAACTCGGGAATCTTGCGGGCACCCGCGCGGTGTCCGAATGCAGCCCGTTCTTGCAGGCGCTGCTTTGCCCAGCGACGGTTTCCGTCAACGATCACAGCGATGTGGTGCGGGACTCGGTCGAGATCAATCTCTCGCCGCAGCCTGCGCTGATACAGCCGGTACAGCAGGCCGGTGCGCTCGGGCTTTGGCTGAGTGTTCATCCTGATGATTCTATCGGGCGGGCGGGGATCGAAGCTCCGAGTTACACCCGCAACCCCACTGGGGAACTTCTACATGTATGCAACTTCAGATTTGTGGGCAACGTACACTCAGAGCATGACCTCTCATGGTGCTCCCGAGCCCAGCGAACGTGCCTTCCCCGAGCCCGATGCGCTCTCGCTGCCGCTGCTTGAAGATGAGCTCAGTCACGCTGCCGACGCTCCCGCGGCCGCAGATCCCGAGGTCAAACCCCTCTGGCGCGGTTGGCTTCACGCGGGCACCTTTCCCGTCACCATTGCAGCCGGAATAGTGCTCATCTGCCTCGCGCACGGCCCGGTGGCCAAGTGGGCGTCGGCGGTCTACATGCTGTCGAGCATGCTGCTGTTCGGAAACTCTGCGCTGTACCACCGCATCAATTGGCGACCCGAGGTCAAGCAGGTGTTCCGCAGAATTGACCACGCCAATATCTTCGTGCTCATTGCGGGGAGCTACACCCCTCTCGCGCTGCTCGCGCTGCCCTTCGATAAGGGCATACTGCTGCTGGTTTTGGTGTGGATCGGCGCGCTGCTCGGAATCGGCTTTCGGGTGTTCTGGATCAATGCCCCCCGCTGGCTCTACGTTCCGCTGTACGTTCTACTCGGCTGGGCCGCGATGATGTACATCGTCGATATCGCTCACGCCAACCTCGCAACGATGGTCCTCATTGTCGTTGGCGGACTGTTGTACACGCTCGGCTCGGTTGTCTATGGCTTGAAGCGCCCAAACCCCTTCCCCGGCGTCTTCGGCTTCCACGAAATCTTCCACGCACTCACGGTGCTCGCTTTCCTGTGCCACTGGGTGGCGATTCTGCTCATTGCGCTCGATCCGGTGTATCTGCGGTAGTTACCCGTAGTTGCATGCCCCACGGTCACTGGCAGCCCAGCAAAATGGCGCTTAACGCCTGGCGTTATTAACGCAGGACGTTATATAATGCCAATGTGATCAGATCGTTCGGTAGCAAAGACACTGAGCGATTGTGGCGGCGTGAGCGAGTGCCATCGATTGACCCACGCATCCATCAGGTGGCGTTGCGAAAGCTTCGCCAGGTGGGATCGGCAGAGTCCCTCGACGACCTCCGAATTCCACCGGGAAATCGACTCGAACAGCTCAGAGGTGACCGAGCCGGTCAATACAGCGTAAGAATCAATAACCAGTGGCGGATCTGCTTCGTGTGGACCGACACTGAACCAGAGGAGGTTGAGATCGTTGACTACCACTAACAAACTCGAGCCCGTCCATCCCGGTGAGGTACTTCTGGTCGACTTCATTGACGGATTCAGCATCACGCAGAACAAGCTGGCTGTGTCTATTGATGTACCGCCGCGGCGCATCAATGAGATCGTGCATGGCAAGCGTGGCATTTCCGCAGACACCGCCCTCCGGTTGGCCCGTTTCTTTGGAACATCCGCCCAGTTCTGGCTCAACCTGCAAACCCAATTTGACCTCGATCTCGCAGATGACCGCATCGCGGAGCAACTTGCTGCGATTACTCCACTACAGGTTGCGTAACCAACTTCGATTGATCAAGTCACCAACAACCACAGACCCACCGTGGACGAAGAGTTGCTACCGCGGTAGCATTGAGGTATGAAAATCAGCGTTAGTCTCAAGGAGGACGAACTCGCGACACTTGATAGGTTCGTGAAAGAGTCCGGGCTACCTTCTCGCTCGGCAGGACTGCAGCACGCGATCCGACTCTTGAACGGCCCCAAACTCGAGCTCGCCTATGCCACCGCCTGGAACGAGTGGAGCGCCAGCGAGGACGATGAACTTTGGGAACAGACGACTACCGACGGGCTTCCAAGTGCAGCGCGGTGAAATTCGCTTCGTAAATTTCGACCCCTCACTTGGATCCGAAGCGAATAAACGACGGCCCGCTGTCATCGTCAGCAACGATCACGCAAACACAATTGCGGAACGTCTGGGCCGCGGAGTTCTCACTGTAGTCCCGCTCACAACAAACACCGCGCGAGTTTTTCCGTTCCACGTTTTTCTTGAGGCGAGCGAAACAGGTCTCACTCAAGATTCAAAGGCTCAGGCCGAGCAGCTACGCTCAGTGTCGATCGAGCGAATCGGAAAACCCGTCGGCAAGATTTCAACCGCTCAAATGTACGAGCTTGACGAGGCACTTCGCCTCCACCTGGGTTTGTAACCGCAGCGCTTCATCAGAACAAGAGGAGACATCAATGAATCCCAACCTCGATCTCGCCGTTGAACGCGTCATTCGCGCACCCCGCGCCGCCGTATGGGACGCGTGGACCAGGCCTGACCTGTTCGCACAGTGGTGGATCCCCCAACCCTACCTGTGCCGAGTCGAGTCGTTCACGCCGAAAGCCGGGGGCGGATTCGTCACCTCAATGAGCGAGAACGGGAAAGAGTTCGGCCCGCACATGGATGCCGCGTTCCTCGTGGTCGACCGGCACGAGCGTCTGGTGTTCACAAACGCGGTGGACAGCAAGTTGCGCCCTGCGTCACCGGCTCCGGTTGCAGTGACCGGTGAGGTTACCCTCTCGGATCACCCTGATGGCACCCTGTACCGAATCGTTGCGCGACACGGCACCTCTGAAGCGCTTGAACAGCACAATGAACTCGGCTTGTTCGAGGGGTGGACCTTCGTCACGGAGCAGCTTGCCAAGCTCGTCGAGGTATGACGGGAGCTACCCCCGCAATACCTCAAGTACTGCTGCACCGTAACGTTCCAGCTTCACGTCTCCGATGCCAGAAATCGCGAGCAGTCCCGCGTCGTCGCTGGGCAGATGAGCTGAGAGCGCCGCGAGCGTCGCGTCACTGAAGACAACGTAGCCGGGAACTCCCTGCCGTTTCGCCTCCTCCGAGCGCCAGACGCGCAGGCGCTCAAACACCTCGGCCTGTTCGGAGGTGAGATCGGCCGCCGCGGCTGACCGCTTCGCACCAGCGCCAGATCCTGAACTCGAAGAACCGCGCACCGCACGCCCGCTGCGCCCGGCCCGCACAACCACCTCTTCACGCATGTGCACCTCGGTCTCACCCCGCAGCACGGGCTTCGCGGCTTCAGTCGGTGCGAGCACACCCCACTCACCTTGCGCCTCAAGTAAGCCGACTGCGAGCATGTGCCGCACCAGTCCGCGCCACTGCGCAATCGACCAGTCTTTACCGATGCCCCACGTCGAAAGCTCGTCGAGCCGCATTTGTGTCACGCGCTCGGACGCCACACCGCGCAGCACATCGATGTGCTGACCAGCAGCGTACGTGCGGGATCGCTCGCGCTGAGTGCGAATAACTGTTGAGAGCAGCATTTGCGCCGGGATTGTTGCGTCCCAGAGGTGCGGCGGGTTCAGACACACGTCGCAGTTGCCGCAGGCCGCCACTCCGGTCTCACCGAAGTAGCGCAGCAAAAACACGCGCCGACACTCAACACCCTCGCAGAGTGCAAGCATCTGGTTGAGATGCCGCGTCTGATTCGCACGGGTCGCGGCGTCACCGTCCCCCGACTCGATCATCTGCCGCTGCTGCACCACATCGGCAAGGCCGTATGCGAGCCAGGTTTCGGAAGGCAGCCCGTCTCGGCCGGCGCGACCCGTCTCTTGGTAGTAGCCCTCGACCGACTTCGGCAGGTCGATGTGCGCAACAAAACGAACGTCGGGTTTATCGATCCCCATACCAAAGGCAATCGTGGCCACCACAACGACCCCGTCTTCGCGCAAGAAGCGGGTCTGCGCTTCGAGGCGCTGCGACGCAGGCAACCCTGCGTGATACGCAACCGCGTCAACGCCCGCGGCGCACAGGGCGGCAGCGGTCTGCTCGACCCGCTTGCGGCTGAGCGCGTACACAATTCCGGCCTCGCCCGAGTGCGAACCTCTCACAAAGTCGATCAGCTGGGCACGCGCGTTCTGCTTCGATTCGATGCGGTAACGAATATTCGGGCGATCAAAACTCGCAACAAAGTGCTGCGCGTTGCCGAGGTGCAGCCGCTCGGTAATCTCGCGGTGTGTCTCGGGAGTCGCCGTCGCCGTGAGCGCGATCCTCGGCACGTCCGGCCAGTGTTCGGCGAGCGCTCCGAGCCGCAGGTAGTCGGGCCGAAAATCGTGGCCCCACTGCGACACACAGTGCGCCTCGTCAATGGCAAAGAGCGCAATGCGCCCACGATTCAGTAGTTCGACAGTGCCCGGAGCTGCCAGCCGCTCAGGGGCGAGATAGAGCATCTCCAGCTCACCCGCGGCATACGCTCGTTCGACCTCGCGCCGATCCTCCATGCTCATTGAGGAGTTCAGGGCCGCCGCGTTCACCCCCGCGAGCCGCAGCGCGGCAACCTGATCGTGCATCAGCGCGACAAGCGGGGAGAGCACGATGCCCGTCCCCTCCCGAATCAGCGAGGGGATCTGAAAACACATCGACTTGCCGCCGCCCGTGGGCATCAGCACCACCGCGTCGCCTCCAGCGACGACGTGCCGAACCACGGCCTCCTGCTCACCGCGGAAGCTGTCGTACCCAAACACCTCAGACAGCACCTGGAGGGGGTCTCGCCCTAGATGCGCAGAAGCGCCACCAGCAGCGGCAACGGCGGGATTCGGGATCGAGACAGCCCCTGCCCCGGTCACAACTAGGTCAGGAGGCGGCGCACCCCAGGCTTCACCGGGCCAGCGTTCGACGTCATCGAACGCACCGGATCCTGGATCGGAACCCCACTCACCACCCGCCATCAAAAATCAGCCACGCGGCTCGGGATCCTGAGCCTCTCCCGCTGCGAGCTCGTTCGCGATGTCTTCACGAATCTCTGAGCGGTAGGCATTACGACGCAGACGCTTCACCAGGCTGAACCCGAGCAGGATGATGGCACCAGCGAGCACCGCCACCATCACAAACCCCGCGACCCCGGGGGTCACTTTGTCGGGATCAAACTCGGCGTTCTTCTCAGCAATCCACATCATTTGGTTCATCAAAGTCACGCGGTCTTCTCCTCAATCCCCTGAAACAGATCTGCTTCAAACTCGCTCGTCGCAACTCGCGAGGCCGCGAGTCGGTAATCCTCAAACGGCCAGGCCTGGCGCTGCAGCTCGTTTGGCCAGAAGAAGAACGAGCTGTCTGGGGCCACCTGGCTCGCGTGTGCCCGCAGCGCCTCGTCTCGACGCTCGAAGAAACGACCGACATCGATCTTGGCGGTGCTGCGGTTCGGGCGGCGAGACATCCACTCGCGCATCTCAGCGAACTGTTCGATCAGCGGTGACTCCGGCTCGTGCTGCAGCAGCCACTGGTACACCGACTCCATGCGCTCAGCGTTAAAGATCTCTTCGTAGTAGAGCTTCTTAATAGCCCACGGTTCGCCCGCGTCGGGGTAGCTCTCCGCGTCACCAGAGACGTCCCAGGCAATCTTGCTGACCTCGTGGCAACGAATGTGGTCAGGGTGAGGGTAGCCACCCTGCTCGTTGTACGTGATCATGACGTGCGGACGAAACTCGCGCACGATCCGCACGAGTGCCTCCGCCGACACCTCAGCGGGAATATCTGCGAACGAGCCAGGGGGCACCGGATCGCCCTCGTCTGGCAGCCCCGAGTCCTGGTAGCCGAGCCACCGATGCTCAAAACCAATGATGTCGCGCGCTCGCGACATTTCATCGCGGCGCAAACCGGCAAGGTCACGACGGCTCTTGGGGTCGCGGGAGACCAACTCGTTCAAGACGTCCCCGCGCTCGCCACCCGTGCAGCTCACGATGAGCACCTCAACACCAACGTCGAGGTAGTGCGCGTATGTCGCGGCACCCTTGCTGGACTCGTCATCGGGGTGCGCATGCACCGCGATCAACCTGAGCGTCATCCGCTTCCTTTCACAAGTGCCTCCCGGAAGTTCCCGGTACGCTGGCGGTGGCATCTAGTTTAGCTTTGTTCACATCGGAGGAACCCGTGTCACAGGCCGCCTCCCCGGCAGCGCCCCCACTCGACACTGACGCGACCGCAGCTGACGCTTCGGTTTCTGCGTCGGGCGCGACCACTCAAACCCTCGAAGATCGTTACGGTCGCGGCAAAAAACGCCGTGTGGATCGCCGTTTCGCTTGGATCGCCGGCGTCACACTCGTCGTTGGTGGCCTTGCTTTTTTGGTCTTTAGCGGTTGGGAAAGCTCGAACCAGGTTCAGGCGCAAGACATCGTGTTCAAAAAGACCGGCGAGTTTTCGGGCACGATGAAGTTTGAGGTCACGGCTCCGCCGAACACTCCCGTCGCCTGCGTCGTTGAGGCGCTCAATACTTCAAAGGCACCCGTCGGTTGGAGCGTCGTAGAGCTACCGGTGAGCGAAAAACGCATCACCACGGTCAACGCGCCCGTGCGCACGGTTGGCCCTGCAACCGCCGCCTACGCAAAAGAATGCTGGGTCGTCGAGCGCTCCAAGTAGGTTTCGAGCAATTTCGAGTTGTTTCGACATACTTGCGAAAATGCGACCGCTAACAATCTCCACTGATATTCTGGATCGCGCGCCCTGACATCGTTAGGGCGTTGCGCTTATCCCGCGCGGCACTCCGCGCATACTCTGAAATGAGGATCGACCATGGCCGAACCCACGCAGACCTGGCTGACGCAAGAAGCTTACGACCGACTTAAGGGTGAGCTTGATCAACTGACGGGGTTTGGTCGAAAAGACATCGCTGCCCGCATCGAAGCGGCGCGCGAAGAGGGCGACCTGAAAGAGAATGGCGGTTACCACGCCGCTAAAGACGAGCAGGGCAAGATGGAGGCGCGGATCCGCGATCTCGAAGAGCTACTGAAGCACGTTGTCATCGGTGAGGCACCGAAGGCGCAGGGTGTTGTTGAGATCGGCACCGTCGTTACCGCAGAGCTGTTCGGCGATGAAGAGCGCTTCCTGCTCGGCAGCCGCGAGCTCGCCGACGGCTCAGACCTCGACGTCTACAGCGCCGAGAGCCCGCTGGGAGCCGCGATCCTCGGCCTCAAGATTGGCGAGAACGCGAGCTACAAGGCCCCCAACGGCAACGAGATCGCGGTTAAGATTCTCGCCGTCGACACCTACACACGCTGACCCAGCGAGACCTGTCGGCTAGTACTTCTCGCCGACACGCACTGAATACCCGGCGTCTCGCAGCGCCTGCACAACGGCATCGCCGTGTTCAGGCCCGCGGGTCTCAATGTGCAGCTCCAGCTCAACCTCACTGATTGGCAGCTCTGTCGCGTGCCGCGTGTGGATCACCTCGACCACGTTTGCGTTGTTCTCGGCCACGATGGTCGCGGTGCGCACAAGCTGGCCTGGAATATCAGGCAGCAGGATTCGCAGTTTGAGGTAACGAGCAGCAGCCGCGAGGCCGTGTCCGATGACCCGCTGCAGCAGCAGCGGGTCGATGTTGCCGCCGGAGAGGATCGTCGCGGTTACACCGGTGGCCTCGATCTTGCCAGCGAGCATCGCCGCGACGCCGGAAGCTCCCGCTGGCTCAACAACGAGTTTCGCGCGCTCAAGCAACAGCACGATCGCACGTGCGATGTCGTCGTCGCTGACCGTAACAACCTCGTCTACGTAGTCGCGAATAATCTCAAAGTTCAGTTCGCCCGGTCGAGCCACCGCGATGCCGTCGGCGATCGTGGGCTTCGTGGTGATGGTGACCGGTTCACCCATGCGTAGCGAGTCTGGGTAGGCGGCTGCGTTTTCTGCCTGCACCCCGATAACCCGCATCGGGCGCCCCTCACGGGCGGCAATAAGCTTCGCCACCACAGCAACGCCGGCGATCAGCCCACCGCCACCGATCGGAACCACGAGGGTCTCGATGTCGGGAGCCTCGGCGAACATCTCGAGCGCGACAGTGCCCTGCCCCTCGATCACAGCTTCATCGTCAAACGGGGGCACAAAGTGCGCCCCGGTCTCACGCACAAACGCCTGCGCGGCCTCGTTGGTCTCGTTGAAGGTGTTACCGTGCAGAATCACCTCGGCGCCGTAGTTGCGTGTTGCCTGCAGCTTCGGCAGTGCAACACCCAGGGGCGTGAAGATCGTAGCTTTGATGCCGAGCTCTCGTGCCGCAAACGCCACACCCTGGGCGTGGTTGCCCGCGGAGGCAGCGACAACACCGCGTGCCTTCTGCTCATCACTCAGCTGCGACAGGTGGTTGTAGGCACCACGAAGCTTGTAGGCCCCGGTGCGCTGCAGGTTCTCGCACTTGAGGTAGACCTGCGGCACCCCGAGCACATCGGCGAGGAAGCGTGAGGATTCCAGCGGCGTACGCTGCGTAATCTCGTGCACCTTTTTCAGCGCACGCTCGAAGTCTTCGAGGGCGGGAGCGGAGGTTTGGATCATGAGTTTCCTCCCTTGCGCTGCAGGCGCGAGACGATGCGAGCTCGATGTTTAGCTTTTTGGTGAATTTTTGCGCTTCGATGGTAGTCGGCAACCGGATCTGTTCCGTGGGCCCACTCTTTACTCACCAAAACATTGACGATCGAGTTGGCGGCCGCCGCGAGCGGCACTGCAAACAGCGCACCCGGGATCCCGGCCACCAGCGCACCGGTTGATACCGCGAGCACAACACCCAGCGGGTGCACCTTCACGGCGCTGCCCATGACGAGCGGCTGCAGCACGTGCCCCTCGATCTGGTTGACGAGGATCACAACACCCAGCATCACGAGCGCGTTCACCGGCCCGTTGTAGATCAGGGCGACAAACGCGGCTAGCAGGCCGGTCGAGATCGCACCGAGGAACGGGATGAAGGATCCGAGGAACACCAAAATACCGATCGGGATCGGAAGCGGCACGCCAAGCAGCGCGGCGCCAACGCCGATGCCGACTGCGTCGACAAACGCAACAAAGATCTGCACGCGCACGTACTGCCCGACTGAGATCCAGCCAGAAATGCCTGCCGCGTCAACTGGGGCGTGCGCCTTGGCAGGCAGGAAGCCGAGCACCCAGTACCAGATGCGCTTGCCGTCAATCAGCATGAAGATGAGCGAAAACAGCGTCAGCAGGCTGCCGGTGATGACCTGCCCTGCGGTGGTGGCAACACCGAGCGCGCCGCTCCAGATCTCGCCCTGGTGACCCTCGACCGTCTTCATGATCTGAGCGACAAACCCATCGAGCTGATCCGCGGAAAACCCGAAGGAGCTTCCTTCAATCCAGTGCAGAAACTCCCACCACACCTCTTCGGAGCGCTGCGCGAGATCGGAGAATCCGCTTCGCAGCTGCGTCACGATGAGGGTGACGAGAATCCACACCGACGCAATAAACACCGCGAGGGCGATGATGACGCCAAGCCAGCGTGGCGCTCCGCGTCGCTCGAACCAGTGCACGACCGGGTTGAGCAGCGCCGTCAGCAGGATTGCGATGAGCAGGGGGATCACGATGATCCGCACCTGCACGATAAGCCACAAGAACCCCGCGAAGGCAAGACCAATAATAATCAGGCGCCATGACCAGGCAGCCGCCACACGAACGCCAAGCGGCAGTTCATCGGCAGTAATCTCCGGCACCCCGGGTTTGCTCTCGCTGTTGTGTTCTTCCACGACACAATCCTACAGATCAGCGCATGCTCACTCACGCACAGGCACTCAGGAAGCCCTACAGCAGCTTGCCCAGCCAACGCCTCACGAGCCCGTCTTTCGCGGGCGTGTAGGGCGGCATGATGGACGCGGCGAGTGTCTCTGGCATGAGCGGCTTCGAGAGCACCGCTTTCTCATGGCTGAACACGGTGAAGGAACGCTCGCCGTGGTAGGCACCCATGCCACTCGCGCCGACACCACCAAACGGCAGCTCAGGGGCCACCAAATGCAGCACGGGAACGTCGAAGTTCAGCGCGCCCGAACTGGTTTCTCGCTCCCAGCGGCGACGCACTGCCCCGTCGCCCGAGAACACATAGGCGGCGAGTGGTTTGTCGCGACTCGTCACGAAGTTCAGAGCGTCGTCAAGATCCCGAACTTCAACCAGGGGCAGGATCGGGCCAAAGATTTCGTCGCGCATGACGGCGGATTCTCGGTCGACCCCTGTTAGCACGGTGGGCTCGATAAATCGAGTCGCCGCGTCATGGCGACCACCAACAACCACTTCACCGTCAGCGAGGTAACCGGTCAATCGCTCAAACTGCGCATCGTTAACGATGCGCCCATAGTCGGGATTGCGGTCACTCGCGCTTCCGTAGAGCTCGTGGATCGCATCCGCCAGCAGGGGACGCAACTGACGCAGCACCTCGGCCTTACCGAGCACATAGTCGGGGGCTACGCAGGTCTGCCCAGCGTTCATGTATTTGCCCCAGGCGATGCGACGCGCAGCATCTGCGAGGGAAACCGTCTCGTCAACGTAGACGGGTGACTTGCCGCCGAGTTCAAGCGTAATCGGGGTCAGGTGTTCTGCGGCGGCTCGCGCCACGACTCGGCCAACCCGGCCGCTACCGGTGTAGAAAATGTGATCGAAGGGCACCTCAAGCAGAGCGGTCGTTTCTTCAACCCCGCCCTCAACCACGGCCACCGCTCTCCGGTCCAGGGCGTCCGGAACGGTACGAGCGATCAGTGAAGATGTCGCGGGGGCAAGCTCGCTCGGTTTCACCACTACCGCGTTCCCGGCAGCAAGCGCACCGATCATGGGTGAGAGCGCGAGCATCAGCGGGTAGTTCCACGGAGCGATGATGAGAGCGACACCGAGCGGCTCAGGAACGATCTTCGCGGACGCCGGGAGCGCCGCGAGCGGCACCCCTACCCGACGCGGCCGCATCCACTTCGAGAGGTGAGCGAGCACATGGTCGATTTCGGAGACAAGAAACCCGATCTCCGTGAGTTGAGATTCGGTGCCCGACTTTCCGAGATCCTCAAACAGCGCTCGCTCAAACTCTGATCCGCGATCCACCAGCAGCGTCCGCAGTCGGCGCAACTGTTCTCTGCGCCAGGTCTCGGGGCGAGTCACCCCCTGCTGAAATCCCTGTCGCAGTCCGCTTACAATCCCGGGAATCCGCGTAGTCATCGTCGCACTCATGCGCCAAGGCTACTCGCACCCGCCGCGCTTCCCAAGTGTTGACTCAGAAGCCTGCAAACTAACGGTGAAGCGCCGGCACAATCAGGTAGATTCCCACGAGCACAGCGATAACCGAGAAGGTGAAGCAGGTGTAGGCCGCGACAGTCGCCCAGCGTGGACGACCAAGATCGTCCACGTCGTCGTCCTCATCATCGCGTGAGGGACCGTTGGACTCGAGGCTGCCCTCAACAGGGCGCGCAGGGGTCGCGAGGAACCGGATCCCTAGCGAGTAGAGCGCAACAACAAAAACAGCCGAAAAAAGCGCCGCGCCAAAAACTACGAGGAATGCGCCCCAGTCAATCATCATCGGGTCTCCCCCTTCGTATCGCTCTCAGCGCCTGCGTCGGACTTCGCGGCACTCTCTTCGAGCGCCGCCTCTCGCTCCGCTTCGCGCGCAGCAACGTCTTCTCGAGCCGCCGTCTGCGCCACAGTGGTGAGCGGAGGCAGGGTGCCAGTCTCTGTTTTCACTCGCTTAATCTTTGACTTGCGGATCCGCACGGCGTAACCAGATTCAGCAACGTCTGGCACAGCGATGGCGTTTGACGCATCAACCTTGTTGCGGCTTGAGCGCCAGAAGATGAACAGGATGAACCCGAACCCGAGTATCGAGTCAATGATCACACCGACCATTCCCAGGTGCGCGATGAGAGCCGCTACAGCGCCAACAGCGCCGGCCGCGGGAAGCGTGAAGAGCCACCCCGAAACGATGCGGCCAACAGTGCGCCAGCGAACGCTGGAACCACGTCGCCCGAGCCCTGAGCCAATCACCGATCCTGAAGCAACCTGCGTGGTCGACAGCGCAAACCCGAGGTGGGTCGAAGCGAGGATCGTGGCCGCGGTACTGGTCTCGGCCGCAAAACCCTGTGCCGGCTTCACCTGCGTGAGGCCTGCGCCGAGCGTGCGGATAATGCGCCAGCCACCCGTGTAGGTACCGATAGCGATCGCGAGTGCACAGGTGATGATGACCCAGAGGTGCGGGCCGGTGTTCGCGTCCTGCAGATTGGCCGCGACGAGCGTGAGCGTAATAACACCCATCGTCTTCTGCGCGTCATTGGTGCCGTGAGCGAGGGCAATCAGCGACGATGAGGCGATCTGAGCGTGCCTAAAGCGGCCTCGCCCGTCTTTTTTGCCATCGTTGCGCTTGGTGATTGCATAGGCCACCTTGGTCGCGGTAAACGCAACGAGTCCGGCTGTCAGCGGTGCCGCAAGGGCAGGGATGATGATCTTCGAGAGGAACACCCCGCCGTTGATCGCAGAGAACCCCGCGCCAACGATCGCGGCACCGATCAACCCACCGAAGAGGGCGTGTGAAGAGCTTGAGGGCAACCCGTAAAGCCAGGTCACCAGGTTCCAAACAATGGCCCCGATAAGGCCCGCAAAAATCATCTCGGGAGTGATAAGCACTCCGCCGGAGCCCTCGTTAATGAGGCCCCCTGAGATCGTCTTTGCGACCTCGGTTGAGAGGAATGCACCTACCAGGTTCAAAATTGCGGCGAGTAACACCGCGGTCTTTGGCTTCAGCGCACCGGTTGCGATGGGCGTTGCCATCGCGTTTGCGGTGTCGTGAAAGCCATTAGTGAAGTCAAAAAAGAGTGCCAGCACAATGACCAGCAGCACGACGATGGTGAGTTCCACCCGGCATCTTTCGTTCGGAGGCAGCGATCCTGAAAAACGCGCAAACACTTCACCAGACAGCCCCCAAACGTTCAGCGGAATCTGGATCAACGCACGCGTCACACTCATGGTTTCACCTAGTCCCAGAGAGGTCAAGCTGACAGCGCGTGTTCACAATTTGTTTACTTGTTTCTTGTTATGTCACCACTCATGCTGAGGCCAGCTTTGCAGCGTAAACTAGCCGATCAACGACCTAAAAGGAGGCCTCAATGAGCACCGCACAGATCAACGACTTCATTCCCGCCGAGGGAACGATCACGATGTTCTCAACCGAGTGGTGCAGCTACTGCAAGCGCCTCAAGCTCATGCTCGACAAAACCGGCGTCGGGTACACCGAGGTCGACATCGAATCTGTTGACGGCACCGAAGAACTCGTGAAGAGCCTCAACGGCGGCGACGCAGTCGTTCCCACGGTGGTATTTCCCGATGGCACGTCAGCCACTAATCCCTCGCTGCGCGACGTGCAGGATCGCCTCGCTGCTTAACCGAAGTTGAGGCGTGCGGCGGCGTAGCGCTCCTCTGGAACCTCTTTCAGACGGTCCGTGATCTCTGCAAAGGGCACCATTTCGATGCGGTCTCCTCGCAGCGCCGCCAGCGCGCCCCACTCTCCGTTAAGGGCCGCGTCAGCCGCAGCTGTACCCGTTCGGGCGGCGAGAACCCGGTCAAACGCCGTGGGCGATCCGCCTCGCTGCACGTGACCGAGCACCGTTGCGCGGGTCTCAACCCCTGCAACCTCCTCGATGAGCGGAGCGAGCACCTCGGCGATTCCACCGAGCCTGGGCCTGCCAAAGCCGTCGAGCCCCTCGCGAGTGACAGCCCGATCAACACCGACAAGCCGGAATCCTTCCGCGACAACCACGAGTGAGGAGCGTCCGCGATCCCGAACGCTTGTCACCCAGTCGCAGACCTGTTCAAGCGTCTCCGGGTACTCCGGCAGCAGCATGACCTGCGCGCCACCGGCCATACCCGCGTGTAGTGCGATCCAGCCCGCGTCGCGCCCCATCACCTCGAGCACCATGCAGCGGCGATGCGACTCCCCCGTGGTGCGCAGTCGGTCGATCGCCTCAGCAGCGATAGACACCGCGGTATCGAATCCGAAAGTGTAGTCGGTACCCGCTAGATCGTTGTCGATGGTTTTTGGCAAACCAATCACGGGGATGCCGGCTTCGCTCAACATGCCCGCAACGTTCTGAGTGCCGTTGCCACCGATCAGCAGCAACCCGTCAAGCCCGTAGGAGGCGAAGCGCTCGCGAAACTCGGTGAGGTCGATCTCGTCGCCGCGGCGGCCAGTAAATGGCGCCACCCTGCTCGTGCCGAGGATCACACCGCCAAGGGGCGACAGTCCACGAACGGCGAGGCGATCCAGTTGGATCCAGTCGTCCTCGTGGAAGCCACGCCAGCCGTCCATAAACCCGACCATCTCAAAGCCGTGCACATCGACACCGCGCAGAACAGCGCCACGAATGGCGGCGTTCATGCCCGGGCTATCACCGCCGGAACAGAGCACACCGAGTTTCATACGCACCCCTCACGATTACAGGAGTGCCTAGCTTATCGGCCTTCGCGCTCGCGCACAGCCCTCCGCAGCACATGCATAAGCGACTCAAGCTGCACAGAATCGGCGTCTTCAGACTTCGCTTCGGCACCGTCGAGCGCGCGGGCAGCGAGGCCAGCCTTGCCGTCGATGAGTTCTGCGATCTTCGCGTCGATGGTCTGCGCCGCAACAATGCGCCATGCCGTGACCGGCTCGTCTTGGCCGATGCGGTGCACACGGTCGATTGCCTGGGTCTGCTCGGCGTCGGTCCAGCTGAGCTCAGCAAGCACGACGTTCGAGGCAGCCTGCAGGTTCACACCCACACCCGCCGCGGTCAACGAACACACCGCGACAGAAATCTCTGGGTCGTTGTTGAACGCGTCGATCTGCTCCTGGCGGAACGTCGCGGTCTGGTCACCACGAACCGAAACGGTCTTGAGCCCGCGCTCGGCAAAGAGAGCCTCGGCGCGATCCATAACGTCGATGTGCTTTGCAAAGAAGACAACCTTGCCGACCGAGCGCACCAGTTGAGCGGTGTAGTCAGCGGCCAGTCCGGCTTTCGCCTGGCCAATCTTTCGCACCATCGTGAACACGTTCAGACCGTCGGCAGAGGCGTTCGATTCTTCGAGCTCTTGCATGCACACCATACGGACGATGGCTTCATCGCTCAGCTTGAGACCCAGCTTGCCCTTCTTAATCGCAATAAAGCGGTCATAGAGCTTACGAGCAAGCTGCTCTTCGGCCTCGCGGATGCCCCGGCCCAGTTCGTCATCGAGTTCGACCGGCAGGTCGACCACACGCTTCGAGGGCAGATCTGCCGCCACATCGATCTTGCGGCGACGCACGATACCCATGTCGATCACACTCTGGCGAGCGTCGGGGTAGAAGGCGTGATCGGCGGGGGTCCAGCCGTTGTTTTCCAGGCGAGCCATCAGCTCGGGCCCGGGCTTGTCGGCCTCGGTCCAGCCGAGGAAGCGCCAGATCGCGCGGAAATCATCAATGTCGTTGATCAGCGGTGTACCCGTGAGCGCGATCAGCAGCGGCGAAACACCGGGGCTACGCTCACGAATGCTCTCGGCGATCGCGAGCACGTTGCGTGAACGCTGCGACTGCACGTTTTTGATCATGTGGGCCTCGTCAACGACCATGCCCTTAAATCCAAAACGAGAGATCCAGCTCAGGTGGCGATCCAAAATCTCGTAGTTCACCACAAACACGTCCGCAAACGGATCGATGTCGGCCCCGTCACCGTGGATAACGGTGACCTTGCGGTGAGGTGTCCAGTGCTCGACCTCACGCGCCCAGTTCATCTTGACGACGTTCGGCACAACAACGAGCAGCGGGTACGCGCCAGCGACACTCGCGGCGAGCACCGACTGGGCCGTCTTGCCGAGGCCGGGCTCGTCGGCGAGTAAGAAGCTGCGGTGTCCGTTGCGAACACTCGCGAGGAAACGGGCCTGGTGCTTCATCAGTTCCGCGCCGGGAGGGGCGAGGCGATCCGGCACAGGTGGCTCGGGCAGGGGCATGCAGGCGGAGCCGCCACCGCCCTGCTCAAACGACTTCAGCAGGGGCCCGAGCAGTTCCCAGTTGGCGAGGCGCACGACCGGCGTTGGCCGACGCTGGGCCGACAGATCGGGAGCGAGGAAGGGGTTTGCGAGGTGACGCGAGTCGATACCGACCGGCTCGACCTGGCGCTCAGCGAGCTCCGGCGGCACGTAGGTCTGCGCGGGCTCAGAAGCAGCCTTTGGCTCCTCGGGCAGATCAAAGCCAGCCTGCACGAGCATCTTCCGCTTCAGCTGGCGCGTCGCGTCAGTGACCGGTGCGCCCGGCTCGAGCAGCGTGATGAGGCTCGTATCGCGGGCAGCGGTCTTGGCGAGGATCGCGGCAACTCCGTCGAGCCGCTTCAGTGTCTCAGCGCGCTCCGCGTCGCTGACGCCCTCGGTGGTCTTCACGCGCGCACGTTCCTCGCGCATGAGCAGCGCGATCACCTGGAACTTCGTGCGGTTAGCCGGGTTCGCTTTGCCGCGCTGGGTAGCAGCTTCGACCTCACGCACCGCTCTCGCGAGCAGGGGGATGATGCCCTCGTTGTGCGAGTGCTTGCGCCGCCCGTTTGTGCGCGAATGTGTTTTACCCGAGGTGGTGTTCTCGCGGGTGGCAGTGTTGCTTGCCAATGGATCTCCTGATCAGCGTGGAACGTACTCGCATCGAATATCGAGACGCAGGCAGTTCACTAGTTTGAAGTCTGACATCATGCGCAGCATGGGACCCCAGGGTTGCTCGTGAAACACGGCCTTACGCCGATACTAGCACCATCAAGTTAGGCATGCCTGACTCAAAGCAAATTCGCATTCTTCACTCGGCGCGGTCTGCACCCGTCAGCCGTCGCGTGAGCACCACGTCGGCGTCCATCTGCTCGATGAGCGACTCAAGCGAGTCGAAACGCTCCATCGAGCGGATGCGGTGCGTAAAGAGCACCTCTATCGAGCTACCGTAAATATCCTCGTCAAAATCGAGAATGAATGCCTCAACCCTCGACTGCCCATCCGGCGTAAACGTGGGATTGTTGCCGACCGAAATCGCAGCGGGGAGTTGCGCGCCGTCGATCCGCACAAAACCTGCGTACACACCATCAGACGGCACGAGGCCCTCGATCCGCCCGCCCAGGTTGGCAGTGGGAAAACCAAGGTCCCTACCGCGCGCGTCGCCGTGCACGACCTCACCGCGCACCGTGACGGGGCGACCGATCATGCTCGACGCTGCCTCCGCGTCACCGGCCAAGATTGCCTCTCGCACGCGAGTGGAAGATACACACCCGGCCTGGGGATCGACCACCGCGGCGACAACCTCAACGGTGAAGCCGAGCCGGGTGCTCAGACTGCGCAGCAAATGAGCGTCTCCGACACCACCGTGCCCAAACCTGAAATCTGATCCCATGATGATGTGCCGAGCACGCAGCTGACCCACCAGAATTTTCTCGACAAACTCCTCGGCCGGAATCTGCGAGAAGGCCTCATCGAACTCAACCATCACGCAGTTCTCAACACCGGCGTCAGACAGCGCTTCAATGCGCTGCTCTCGGCTCATGAGCGGTAGCGGGCAGACCTCTGGTCGCAGGTAGCTCAGCGGGTTGTTTGCAAACGTGAACACCACCGAGTGTGAGTTGTCTCCTCGTGCTGCCTCGATCAACCTGGCAAGGATTGCCTGGTGCCCGAGGTGCACACCATCAAACTTGCCGATGGCAACCGCGCTCCCCGCAGCAAAATCAGCCTCGGGGATCGCCGCTAGCGACTCAAATACTCGCATCGTGCTCCCCCGATGTTTCGGCCGCAGCTCGCGCAGCGTCACCGTCACGCTTCAACCAGATCAGGCCAAGCACTGGCAGCACCAGCGGAATAAACACGTAGCCGCTGCCAAATTGTGACCATACCGACGGGTGCGCAAAAAACTGGGGAACCACGAGGCTCAGCGTGCCAACGATCACAACGCCACAGAGCTCGAAGATGAGCGCACCCCACGCGATCCCGCGCCACACCCCACGTCGCTTGATGAGCGCGATCGTCGCGACGATGTAAACGAGCCCAGAGACTGCCGACAGCGAGTAGGCGAGCGGAGCCTCATCAAATTTTGCGATGATCTGATAGAGCGAGCGGAACGTCGCGGCGAGCGCAAGCACCACATAAACGGTGATGAGCACACGCCCAAGGCCGCTCAGGCGGTCAGCCCGCTGAGCAGCTTGCTGAGGGGCGGAGGATGACATCGCACCTCGAGATTCGTCGTTAGACACGCCCTCCAGCTTACCGCGCGACCGGGATCAGCTCGTGCGCGCCCGATCCTGAGCCAGCTAACCCCAGATCACCATCATTCGGTACACCATCACGGCGATCGAGAGATGCACCACTGCGAGCACCAGATTCGCCCAGCGGGTGCGATCCATGAGGGCCCAGAATCCGGCTCCCAGCGGCAGTACGAATACAACTATGAGGTACAGCCAAAACTCGAGCGGATCTCCAACCGCGTTGTTCCCGGTGAGGGGCGCCACGATCGCAATGATGAGCTGGGCGACCAGCAGCAGCGCAACAAGCACCGTCGCACCCAGCGTGTAGTCGTTCGGCGCGATCTTGCGAACGGCCGCAACGGCACACACAATCGCAGAGAGTAGGGCCACCGCGATGATGACAATGCCAAACCAGAGAATCATGCCGCTGCCTGCCCGTCGGGAGTTGGAAAATTAGTGACGACTCGAGTGCGGCCGTTTTTTACTTCGAGGAGGCCAATGAGCCTGTCTCCGGGCGCTACGGCGGCAACGAGCGCCGCATCGTTTGCGGAGCCCACTTCGATGCGCTTGCCGTGCCCAATGTCGACGGCCTGCTGCTCGGTCAGCGGAAGCAAAGGAAAGAGCCGCTCGGCAACCGCGGTGGGCGACAGCAGGGTGAGCGCGCTTTCCCCGACGAGCGCCTCCATGCTCGCCGCGTCGGCAACGTCAAACGGTCCTACTGCGGAACGCCGCAGCGCAACCAGGTGCCCGCCAACCCCGAGCTTCTCGCCGAGGTCTCGCGCCAGCGCGCGAATGTACGTTCCGGTGGAGCACCGCACCGTCGCTTCGATATCGATCACTCGTGTGCCGTCGTCTTCCTCTGCTAGACGCGGCTCGCCGATTTCGAAAGAGTGGATGGTGACCGGACGCTTTTTGAGTTCAACGGCCTCGCCCGCGCGAACACGGTCGTACGCCCGTTTGCCGTCAACCTTGATCGCGCTCACCGCGCTCGGCGCCTGCTCGATCGGCCCTGTCAGCTCGGCAACGGCCGCGGAGATTCGTGCGGGATCGGCGGCGAGCGCTTCAACAGCACTATGCTCGGCGGCGCTGATCCGGTCTCCTTCGCGGTCGTCAGTGACGGTCGCGGTACCTAGCCGGATAGTCGTTGTGTACGTCTTGTCGAGACCCACGAGGTGCGTCAGCAGCCGCGTCGCGGGGCCTGCGCCCAGTACCAGCAAGCCCGTGGCCATGGGATCCAGTGTGCCCGCGTGGCCGACCTTTCGGATGCCGAGAGCCCGCCGCGACCTGGCAACAACGTCGTGGCTTGTCCAACCCTCTTCTTTATCAATCAGCAGGATCCCGCCCTGCGGGGGCACGGTTGTCGGCGCGTTCTTCGGGGCTTTCGTCACCGTCCCATCCTAACCGCGCGCCCGATCTAGACTGGGCTGATGCCGTCCGTTCCTGCTCCCGCCGCGTCAACGCCGGATCGTTTCGAGATCGCCAAGGCGCTCAACGATTGGTTTGCTCACGCAGCTCGGGATCTGCCCTGGCGTGCCGAGGGAACTTCAGCCTGGGCTGTGCTCGTCTCTGAGTTCATGCTGCAGCAGACCCAAGTGGATCGTGTGATTCCGCGCTGGACAACCTGGTTGGAACGCTGGCCGACCCCCTCAGCTCTCGCCGCAGAGGAGCCCGGTGAGGCGGTGCGCGCCTGGGACCGCCTCGGATATCCGCGGCGCGCCCTGTGGCTGCATCGCGCGGCCGTCGAGATCGCCACCGAGCACGGCGACGTTGTTCCCAGGGACGTTGAACAACTTCTGGCCCTCACCGGAGTTGGCCCCTACACCGCCCGCGCAATCGCAACTTTTGCCTACGGCGAGCATCACCCGGTGGTCGACACCAATACCCGGCGGGTGCTGGCTCGCGCCGTTCACGGCATTGCGGCAGCTGGGATGCCCAAGCCCAGCGATCTCGACGATATGGCCGCGCTGCTTCCTGCCGACCCGACAGAGGCGGCAGTGTTTAATGCTGCGGCCATGGAACTCGGGGCCATCGTGTGCACGGCTCGCGCGCCACTCTGCGACGCGTGCCCCATAGCCGCGTGGTGTGAGTGGCGCGGTGCGGGCTACCCCGACAATGCTCCGGAGAAGCGGCCGAAGCAGGCAAAGTTTGAGGGTTCCGACCGCCAGGCACGCGGGCGGATCATGGCGCTGTTGCGCCGGTCAGCTGAGCCGGTCTCGCGCGAGACCGCGCTGGGGGCGGCACGAGGCCCGGATCCTCAACCCCGCGATGCCACCCAGCCGCAGCGCGCGTACGACTCACTGCTTGCGGACGGTCTGATCGTGGAGCTCGAGGGCCGGGCCCGCCTCCCCTGATTACAGCTTGGCGATGTTGTAGATCACCAAAAACTTCTTGTCTTGTTTGGTGAGCACAACGGTGACGTTGACCTTCTCTTTGTCGTTGGTGAGAGCGTAGGTGCGAGTGCCGTTTTGCTCGTTGTCGCCAGTCACTTTGAAGCCGTTGTCTTTCAGCTTCGTGATGGCCTCGTCTTGCGCCTTTTTGCTATCGACCTCCACCGAGTACGACCAGTTCGTGGGGCTTGAGGACGCCTTATTTGACACCTCGCCCTGCACCGTGGCGACGGCGGTCGGCACGCCCTTGGGCACGTCTGGGTTACTACCGGCAGCACATCCGGTCAGGGTGAGCCCCAGCAAGAGGGCTGCACCTACAGCAGAAGTAACGGCTGTTGTACGGAGGTTCTTCATTTCTCTTCTTCTTCCTCGGACTCTACGTCGGCCAGTTTTCCGTAAGGATCTTTCTCACCGGCATACTGCGCGTTCGCCGCAAGCGCCTGCGCTGCTTCGTCCCGCTGCTTCGCCTCGGCAAGCAAGTCGTTCAGGTGCTGCGCGCTCTCCGGCAACTCATCGTGGATGAACTCCAGAGTTGGCGTAAGTCGTGTGCCGAGCTGCTTGCCAACCTCGCTGCGAAGCATTCCGGTTGCTGCCTTCAGCGCCGCAGCGGAGTCGGCCTGTTCCTCTTCGTTTCCGTACACCGTATAGAACACGCTGGCGTGCTGAATATCGCCGGTCACTCTCACGTCAGTGATCGTCACGAAGCCAAGGCGCGGATCACGCAGCCCCTTTTCCAGTCTTCTCGCAATGATTTGCTGAATGCGTTCAGCTACCTTGCCTGCACGTGGATTACTCATGCGGCAATCTTACCGCCGGGTGAGAGAATGAACCCTGATGACCGACAACACTGCCAATGAGAAGCGTCTCAGCGAGCTCCGGCTACTTCGTAAGGTGCGCGACCGCATCGACCGGGAGTACGCGCGCCCCCTCGACGTTGACGCGCTCGCCCGCGGGGCCCACGTCTCGGCGGGGCATCTCAGCAGGGAGTTTCGGGCAGCGTACGGCGAGTCCCCCTACAGCTACCTCATGACTCGTCGCATCGAACGCGCCATGACGCTGTTGCGCAGGGGCAACCTCAGCGTTACCGAGGTCTGCTTCGCGGTCGGCTACGGATCCCTCGGCACGTTCAGCACCCGATTCAGCGAACTGGTTGGCATGTCTCCTCGCGCCTATCGTCAGGCGGCAGCGAGCGGGATCGACGAACTGCCGAGCTGCGTTGTTTCTCGGGCTTTGAAACCGGTCAGGAATCGAGAAGTTTCTTCTGGGCACGACGAGTAAGTTTGCAGTTATGAAGATCAACATTCACGTTACGTTCCTGCCCCACACCGATCCCGAAGCCTCACTCGCGTTCTACCGCGACGTGCTCGGCTTCGAGGTTCGCAAAGACGTTGGTTACGAGGCCATGCGCTGGATCACCGTCGGACCCGCCAACCAGCCCGAGACCTCGATCGTGCTCTCACCACCCGCGGTTGACCCCGGCCTGAGCGATGAGGAGCGCCGCGTGATTGGCGAGCTTGTGGCGAAGGGATCCTACGCCTCCATCGTCTTCGCCACGGATGCACTGCAGGAGCTGTTCGAAAAGGTTGAGGGCTCCGGCGCAGACATTCTGCAGGAGCCAATGGATCAGGACTGGGGATCCCGCGACTTCGCCTTCCGCGATCCAGCGGGCAACACGGTTCGCGTGCAGCAGCTTTAGGCATACAGGGGCGGTTCAGAGTAATGAACCGCCCCTTTTTCTTGCTTGGCAATACGATGGAGGCAACGAAGATTGTCGTTCCGTAACCGGGCCAACAGAAAGTCAGATCGTGTCTACACCCTTTAACCCTGAAGAACAGCCGCAGCAGCCGCAACAGCCGATCCAGCCTTCGCAGCCTCCGGCACCGCAGCAGCCAGCACCACAGCAGCCGGCACAGCAGCAGCCACCGGCGCAGCAGCAGCCACCGCAGTACGCACCGCCGCCGCAGCCGCAGCCGCAGCCGAACTATCAGGCGCCCCAGTACACGACACCGCAGTATGCGCCGCCGCAGTACCAGGCCCAGCAGCCCTACGCGGCCGCACCCAGCTACGCCCAGTACGCGGTCCCCGGCGTCCCAGGCCCCGGAGAGCCGTTCGACGGAGCTACTTCACCCGACGATCTGACGCGTCCGCTCTACGGCGCAACCTTCAGCCAGGCCATTCGTCGTTTCTTCAAGAACTACGTCAACTTCACCGGTCGCGCCTCGCGCAGCGAGTTCTGGTGGGTCGAACTCTTTTTGGCCCTCGTGTCTCTCGTGCCTATGGTTTTCTACATCATCGGTTTGATCACCATCACCGTCAGCTCATCAAGCTACGACTCCAGCTACGGTTATTCTTCCGGCTCAAGTGCCGGAGTTGGAGCCGGGGCCCTCTTCCTGGGGCTCGGCGGCATCCTTCTCCTGGTCATTGGGCTTGGCACGCTCTTGCCCTACCTTGGAATTATGTGGCGTCGGCTGCACGACATCAATTTTGCTGGCCCCTTCTACTTCCTGACGTTCATCCCCTACGTTGGAGGACTGATCGTGCTCATCTTTACGATTCTTTCCTCGAAGCCTGAGGGGCGCCGCTTCGACAGGCGCTAGTCTTCGACACATCTAAACGGGGTGGCCTCGGCAGTTTGAAACTGCCGGGGCCATTTCTCGTTTCGGCCCGCATCCAGCCCCCTCGGCAGGATCCGGCACCCTCGACCGACCCAGCGCCCTTGACCGACCCAGCACCCTCGGTCGGCCCTAACATCCTCGGCCGAGCTTGTCGACCGGTGCTCACAATTCAGCCGGTCCAGAACTGGCTTTTTCAACCGGCCGAGATGCCAGCACCGGCTGAGATGCTTGGACACCCGCCACTGCCCTGAGCTGCTGGTATTCCATCCCGTGGGAGTTCAGGAGCCTCGCGCTCGAGGCAAGTATCCGCACCAGTGGCAAGGAAACCGCCCCGTTAGGATCCTTGCCTCGTGTCAATAACCATGCCTTTAGTCGAGTGGAGTCAAGTCGCGCAAGGACACCAGGCACCAACACGCACGCCCCGCAAAACCAAAAGGGTGGCCCCGGCAGTTTAGAACTGCCGGGGCCACCCCTTTGTGTGAGGTCAGACGAGCTTAGTCGCGCGCCTTCTCCACCATCTCGGTCGTCTCGATCTCGTCGCCGATCTGAATGTCGTTGTACTTACCGAGTCCGATACCGGCCTCGAAGTCAACCTTCACCTCGGTGACGTCATCCTTGAAGCGACGCAGCGAATCGATCGCAAGGCCGTCGGCGATAACAACACCCTCGCGGATGACGCGTGCCTTGGCGTTGCGCGTGATGACACCGCTGCGAACGACAACACCGGCGATGTTGCCGAACTTCGAGGAGCGGAACACCTCGCGGATCTCTGCAACACCCGACTGCTTCTCTTCGTACTCGGGCTTGAGCATGCCCTTGAGCGAAGCCTCGATGTCATCGAGTGCGTTGTAGATGACGTTGTAGAAGCGGATGTCGATGCCCTCGCGCGCAGCACGCTCGCGAGCCTTGACATCGGGGCGCACGTTGAAGCCGATAACGATCGCGTTGTCGATCGTTGCCAGATCCACGTCGCTCTCCGTGATCGCGCCCACACCGCGGTGCAGGATGCGCAGCTGCACGGAATCGTCGACCTCGATCTTCATGAGCGACTCTTCAAGCGCCTCAACGGCACCCGACACGTCTCCCTTGATGATGAGGTTGAGCGACTCGACCTTGCCGTCTTCCAGCGCCTTCGTGAACTCTTCCAGGCTGATGCGCTTGCGGGCCTTGGCCAGCAGTGCGTTACGCTCGGCGGCTTCACGCTTCTCAGCGATCTGACGTGCCGTGCGATCCTCAGCGGTAACAAGGAAGGTGTCACCTGCGCGGGGAACAGTCGACAGACCCTGAACCTGCACGGGGCGCGAGGGCAGTGCCTCGAGTACCGGATCACCGTTCTCATCGCTCATCGCACGCACGCGGCCGTAAGCCGTGCCAGCAACGATGGCGTCACCGACGCGCAGCGTACCCGACTGGATGAGCACGGTTGCGACCGCACCACGTCCCTTATCGAGGCGGGCTTCAATCGCGACACCACGTGCGTCCTTGTCAGGATTCGCGCGCATGTCGAGACCGGCGTCTGCGGTGAGCAGCACAGCGTCAAGTAGCTCGGTGATGCCGACGTTGTTCTTCGCCGAAACATCAACGAACATAACGTCCCCACCGTACTCTTCGGCGATGAGGCCGAATTCGGTGAGCTGCTGGCGAACCTTATCGGGGTTCGCGCCTTCCTTATCGATCTTGTTGACCGCGACCACGATCGGCACATTGGCCGACTGTGCGTGGTTCAATGCCTCAATCGTCTGAGGCATGATGCCGTCGTCGGCAGCAACCACGAGGATCGCAATATCGGTGACCTGAGCACCACGAGCACGCATGGCGGTAAACGCCTCGTGACCCGGGGTATCGATGAAGGTCAGCGCACGATCAATACCCTCGTGTTCGGTGTGCACCTGGTACGCACCGATGTGCTGGGTGATGCCACCGGCCTCGCCACCACCGACGTTTGCCTTGCGGATCGCGTCGAGCAGTCGTGTCTTACCGTGGTCAACGTGACCCATAACGGTAACAACCGGCGGACGAGCCTTGAGAACGTCGTCGCCCTCTTCTTCAAGCTCAGCCTCGATGTCGATGTCGAAGCCCTCAAGCAGCTCGCGATCCTCGTCCTCGGGCGAAACAACCTGGATCTTGTAACCCAGCTCCTCGCCAAGGACCTCGAAAGTTGCCTCGTCGAGGGACTCCGTCGCCGTCGCCATCTCACCAAGGTGGAACAGCACGGTAACGAGGTTCGACGCGCTCGTGTTGATCTTGTCTGCGAAGTCGGAGAGCGAAGCACCACGGCGCAGACGGATCATCGTGGATCCGTCGCCGCGGGGTACGCTTACGCCACCAAGCGACGGGGCCTCGCGCAGTTCGAATTCTGCGCGTTTCGCCCGCTTCGACTTACGTGCCTTGCTCTTGGAGCCGCCACGACCGAATGCACCGGCTGTACCAGCACCACGACCACCACGGCCACGACCGGCAAAGCCGCCACCCGGACGGGGTGCACCGAAGCCACCTGCACCGGGAGCGCCGCCACCGGCTGCGCCACCGCCACCGCCGGGACGGTTAAAGCCGCCACCGCCACCGGCGCCGCCGGGACGACCGCCTGGGCGACCAGCGCCACCGGGACGACCGCCGCCACCAGCACCGGCGCCCTGGGGGCGAGGTGTCGGGCGGGGAATGTTTCCGGGCGTGGGACGGCCACTGCCGCCGCCAGCTCCGCCTGCTCCACCAGCACCACGGTTCATACCCTGGTTTGGTGCGAAGGGGTTATTACCCGGACGCGGCGGACGGGGAATGCCCATGCCCTGGCTTGACGCGAAGGGGTTGTTACCCGGACGCGGTCCGCCTGGCTTAGGTGCACTTGACTTTGCGCCCGGCTTTGCTGCGGGCTTTGCGTCCGCTTTTGCCTCGGGCTTGTTTGCTTCAGGGGCTGCAGGTGCAGCCTTTTCTGCGCTGGCAGCAGGCTGCGCAGCGGGGGCCGGAGCCTCAGGCTCAGGCTTCGGTGCTTCGGCCTTCGCGGGAGCCTTCGGGCCGGGGCGCGGTCCAGCAGGCTTCTTTGCGGCGGGCTTGGCAGCAGCGGCAGAAGCCGGCTTCGCTGCGGGTTTCGCATCGGCAGCTTTATCAGCCGAGTCTTCGCCCTTCGCCTTCGTTACACCTTCTGCCTCAAGGGCAGCCTTTACTTTGCGTGCTACCGGGGGTGCAACGCTGGAGGAGGACGCCTTGACGAACTCTCCCATATCTTTCAGCTTGGCCAGAACGACCTTGCTATCTACACCGATCTCCGCAGCGATCTCGTGTACGCGTGGGTTAGCCACTTTTCTCCTGTCTGAGTTCACGCCCAGACAGGCGAGAACCATGATTAACGGACGGGTCTCATTTTGAGCCGCTCATTAGTTATCCATAAGTGTTTTCAGCCTGTTCTCTAAAGGGCTTGCATCAGGCTTCCCCGATGCACGCAGCGCCCGCGACAACATTCCGCGAGTCACTGCTAGTTCCAGACACCGAGCCGAGGGGTGAACCCAAGCTCCTCTCCCCGGCAGAACCGCACGATCATCGGCAATCAGCCGACCATCGCTTAGAACTACCCGGAGCAAATCTGCGCGCGGGGCACGTTTGCGACACGCCACACAGGTCCGGACCGGAACCATCTTACCAGCTTCCTTCTTTCACGCTTGCGCACTCTCAGGGTCGGAACCCTGAGAGTGCGTGCAGGCCAGGCTCAATTAGTCATTCATGATCGAGTCGGGCTGGATGTCAATCTTTGCACCCGTCAGCTTGGCAGCGAGGCGAGCATTCTGCCCCTCCTTGCCAATCGCGAGGGAAAGCTGAAAATCAGGTACGAGCGCACGAACCTGCTTGAGCGACTCGTTCAGCATGAACACATCGGTCACCTTCGCGGGCGACAGCGCATTCGCTACGAAGGTCGGCAGCTCGGGCGAGTAATCAACAATGTCGATCTTCTCTTCGCCGAGCTCAGCCATCACGGCGCGCACACGGCTGCCCATCTCGCCGATGCAGGTTCCCTTCGCGTTGATCCCCGCCTTCTTGGCGCGAACCGCGACCTTGGTGCGGTGGCCAGCCTCGCGGGCGAGCGAGACAATCTCAACAAGCCCTTCAGACAGCTCAGGAACTTCACGCTCGAAGAGCTTACGCACCAGCCCGGGGTGCGTGCGAGACACAACAACCTGCGGCCCCTTCAGACCCTTCGAAACACTCGTTACGTACACCCGCAGGCGCATGCCGTGGGGGTAGGCCTCCCCCGCAATCTGCTCCTCAGGGGGCAGGATCGCCTCAAGTTCACCGAGGTCAATCTGCACCATGCGGGGATTCGGTCCCTGCTGCACAACGCCGGAGACGATCTGACCTTCTTTGTCTTTGAACGCACCAAGAACGGCGTCGTCAGAAAGATCACGAAGGCGCTGGTTGATAACCTGCTTTGCCGCGCTCGACGCAACCCGGCCAAACTCATCGGTCATGACGTGGGCTTCACCAACGACCTGACCTTCATCACCAAGCTCAGGCACAAGAACTGTGATCTCGCCGTTTTTACGGTCGAGCTGCACCTTCACCTGGTGCTCATCTGGAACGGGGATGCCCTGATTCTCTGCGTGCCGCAAATATGCAGACTGAATGGCCTGCTCGATAATTTCGGCGAGCTCTTCGAAAGGGATGTCCTTTTCGCGCTCAAGTCCACGCAACATGGCGAGATCAATCTTCACGATGCCTCCTCGTATTGAAATGTCTATTCAGATGTGAACCCAAATGGGTCAAGTGACCAGGGTACTCCAGCAAGTCGAGGGTCTGCCACACCTGGGCCGCGGCAACGATCACACGGCAGGTGCCGGCAAGAAGTTCTGTACCGTTTCAGCCCGGTACGCGGCGGGCTCTTCGGCTTCTTCTTCACCCTTGAACCGTGCGAGATCTCGAACATTCTTCTGCACCGCTACCGAGGCAAACAGGCTCATCGCAAAACTAATCCCGTAGAACCCCTTCTCGCTGAGCGAGAGGCTCCCGGCGTTCCAAAGCCCGATCGCCAGCAGGCTGAGCGAAGCAACGAGCGCAAACCAGGCGATGCCGTAGTAGAGGTTTGTAACTGCGATACCGTCAGCGCGATCTCGAACTGTCTTTTGCAGCGACACCGCAGCAAAGAGTCCGAACAGCAGGAGGGTGAGGTAGTAACCCTTTTCGTTGAGCTCCATCCCCGCGTTAGACAGCCCGATGAGGTAGGTGCCCATGCCAAGAGCAAGCGCGATCCATGAGGCGCCAATAAATGCCGGGGTCGGTTTCGATGCGTTTTCTTGCGTTTCAACCATTTCAAACTCCTTTGTTGTCATTCGCTTAAGCACCAAATATGGCACCCGCTGCATTCCTGAAATCACTATCCCAGCAGCACGTGACCGTTCGGGAATATAACCAATCGCAAGAATCATTTGACAGATACCCCCAAGGGGTATAAATTCATTACCACGGGATACCCCACAGGGGTATCTGCGTCAAAGAAAGACATCAGATCCCTCCTGAAAGGGTCACCATGAATACCCCAGACCACGGCTACATGCAGAACAAAGCAAAGTACCTCACGCGCCTCCGCCTCATTGAGGGTCAGGTGCGCGGCCTGCAGCGGATGGTTGAAGAGGACCAGTACTGCATCGACATCCTCACTCAGGTCTCGGCGACCTCAAAGGCACTCAAATCGGTGTCACTCAAGATTCTTGACGAGCACCTCGGACACTGCGTTGCAAACGCAGCCATTACGGGTGGTGCAGTCGCGGAAGAGAAACTGGAAGAAGCCTCAGACGCAATCGCCCGCCTCGTTCGGTCTTAGCCCCCCCCCCGAAAAACAGAAGGAGCCCACCATGGCACTCACCACCAATTTCACCGTCACCGGAATGACCTGCGGCCACTGCGTTCTGAGCGTCACTGAAGAGGTCAGCGAGGTCGCCGGTGTCACAGACGTAGAAGTTGATCTCGCAAGTGGCAACCTCGCAGTCACGAGCAACGACCCCGTTGACGCTGAGAAAATCCGCGAAGCCGTCGAAGAGGCTGGCTACCAGGTCGCCTAACCGACCAAAACTCCACCCACCAACGAAGGAGCACCAGCTCATGAACACCGCTCTCAAACTCGGTGGCTTCGTCGCGGTCCTCGCGGTTATCCTGGCTGGTGCTTTTGGCATCGGCAATGCAGTCGGACCCATCGGAGGAACTGACATGAAAACCACAACCGGGCACGGCACAGAGACGGGCACCCAGGAAAGCACCACGGCCAGCAACCTGCCTGCTGGACTACAGGTCTCAGAGCAGGGCTACACCCTCGAACTCGATGACCCGATCCTCTCCTCTGGCGCCACAGAAGTCAGCTTCAGAGTGACCGGGCCAGACGGCAAACCCGTCACCAGGTTCGAGACCAGTCACGACAAAGATCTGCACTTCATCGCGGTGCGGCGCGACACCTCGGGCTTCCAACATGTGCACCCCACGATGTCCACTGACGGCACCTGGAGCACGAGCCTTAACTTAACCCCCGGAACGTGGCGATTCTTTGCCGATTTTGTTCCTCAGGGCGGCGAAAGCAGCATCACACTCGGAATCGACGCATTTGTCGCCGGAGACTACGCACCCCAGCCATTGCCGTCACAGAAACGGACCACCACGGTAGACGGTTACACCGTCGCTCTAGACGGCAATCTCACCCCGGGCGAAACTAGCGAGCTCACGCTCACTGTAGAACGCAACGGCAAACCGATCACCGATATCGAGCCCTACCTCGCCGCTTACGGCCACCTGGTCGCTCTGCGGGTCGGAGACTTGGGCTACCTGCACGTGCACCCCGACGGCGAGCCAGGCGACGGGGTGACCAACCCCGGGCCTCACATCACCTTCATGACGACTGCACCCACAGCGGGCAGCTACCGTCTGTTCCTCGATTTCAAACACGACGGCGTCGTGCGCACGGCCGAGTTCACCGTACACACAAGCGGCGGCCACACGGGCGACAGCCATGCAGGCGAGATGAACAGCACGGACGATGCAGCACCCGCCGCACACGAGGAAGGACACTGATCCTCATGGCCACGCTCAATGAAACACAGCTTCCTGACGCCGCAGACCAACAGGTCGAGCTCGCTATCAGCGGCATGACCTGCGCATCTTGCGCGAACAGGATCGAGCGCAAGCTCAACAAGCTCGAAGGCGTGACGGCCACGGTCAACTACGCCACGGAGAAAGCGAAGGTCAGCTTCGCACCGGAGGTCGACACCGCAGCACTGCTCGAAGCGGTTGAGCAGGCCGGTTACTCGGCGGAGCTACCGAAGCCTAAGAAGTCAAAGGGTAATGATCCCGAGCAGATCGCGGCGGCGGAAGACGCCGAGCGGGAGGCCGCGGAGGCTCCAGTGCGTGAGCTGCGCAACCGACTGATTGTTTCCGCGATCCTCACCGTGCCAGTCATTGCGATGGCAATGATTCCAGCCCTCCAGTTCACGTACTGGCAATGGCTGTCACTCGCCCTCGCCGCCCCGGTGATCGTGTGGGCAGGTCTGCCGTTCCACAAGGCGGCCTGGACCAACCTGAAGCACGCGACCGCCACCATGGACACCCTCATTTCGATGGGCACCCTGGCAGCGATGGCGTGGTCACTGTACGCGCTGTTCTTCGGCACGGCCGGCGTTCCCGGCATGACCCACGCCTTCGAGTTCACGATCTCGCGAGGCGACGGTGCCGGCAACATCTATCTCGAAGTTGGCGCGGGCGTCATTACCTTCATCTTGCTCGGCCGCTACTTCGAGGCGCGCTCCAAGCGACAGGCGGGGGCAGCACTGCGGGCGCTGCTTGAGCTCGGCGCGAAAGAGGTCTCGGTGCTGCGCAACGGCGTCGAAGAGCGCATCAGCACAGATGACCTCGTGGTGGGCGACCGATTCGTCGTGCGCCCTGGCGAGAAGATTGCCACGGACGGCACGATTGTCAAGGGGGCCTCCGCGGTCGATGCGTCCATGGTCACCGGCGAATCCGTACCGGTTGAGGTAGGGATCGGCGATACCGTCGTGGGAGCAACGATCAACGCGGGCGGTCGCCTCGTTGTTGAAGCAACCAGAATCGGCGCTGATACCCAGCTTGCTCAGATGGCGAAGCTCGTCGAAGATGCGCAGAACGGCAAAGCCCAGGCGCAGCGACTCGCAGACAAAATCTCGGGAATCTTCGTGCCGATTGTCATCGGCCTCGCCGTCGCGACCTTCGGGTTCTGGGCGGGCACCGGCGGCGGCATCACGGGCGCGTTCACCGCAGCGGTTGCCGTGCTGATTATCGCGTGCCCGTGCGCACTCGGGCTCGCGACACCAACCGCGCTTATGGTGGGCACGGGTCGTGGCGCACAGCTCGGCATCCTGATCAAGGGACCCGAGGTGCTGGAGACGACCCGTCGCATCGACACCGTCGTGCTCGACAAGACCGGAACCGTTACGACCGGCAAGATGACACTCACCGAGGTGATTGTCGCCGACGGCGAGCACGAAGAAGACGTACTGCGGTACGCGGGAGCACTCGAGGATGCCTCCGAGCACCCGATCGCACAGGCGATCGCTGCTGGCGCGACAGCGCGGGTTGGCGAGCTGCCCCCAGTCGAGAACTTCGCGAACGTCGAGGGTCTCGGCGTGCAGGGCACCGTTTCGTACGAGGGAGACAGCCACGTGACACTCGTTGGCCGCCCGCAGCTGCTCGCCGACTGGTCGTTGCCGCTGACACCAGCACTGGAGAGCGCAATGGCAGCTGCCTCTAAGCGCGGGCAGACCTCGGTTGCTGTCGGCTGGGATGGGAAGGCAAGGGGCGTGCTGGTGGTTGCTGATGCCATCAAGGAAACCTCTGCCGAGGCAATCAGCGGGTTGCGAGCCCTCGGACTGACGCCGGTTCTGCTCACGGGAGACAACGCCGCCGTGGCGACCACGGTGGCGGAAGCAGTCGGCATTGATGCGGGGCCAGATACCGTCATCGCCGAGGTCATGCCCGCCGACAAGGTTGAGGTCGTGAAGCGGCTGCAGGCACAGGGTAAGTCTGTCGCGATGATCGGCGACGGTGTGAACGATGCTGCGGCGCTCGCCCAAGCGGATCTGGGCCTCGCAATGGGCACGGGAACCGACGTGGCGATCGAGGCGTCAGACATCACCCTGGTGCGCGGGGATCTGCGTGCGGCCGTCGACGCGATCAGGCTTTCGCGACGCACGCTCGGCACGATCAAGACAAACCTGTTCTGGGCATTCGCCTACAACGTGGCGGCGATCCCTCTGGCTGCTGCAGGCCTGTTGAACCCGATGTTCGCGGGCGCGGCGATGGCGTTCTCGTCGGTGTTTGTGGTTTCGAACAGCCTGCGGCTGCGCGGCTTCAAGTAGGGGTTACTCCCTACCCTGCCCCGCCCGTCACCCAACACCCACACCCGCACCCAACATTTCGGGGTCAGTTTCTGGTACTAAATTGCGATTTAGTACCAGAAACTGACCCCGATTTTGGGTGTAGAGGCGTAAGAGGGTTAGGGCCTAAGCGCGTAAGGGGTTAGGGCCCTACACCCCGAGGAGCGCAGGCACGTCAGCAATCGCTACGCGATCCTTCGTGCCGGCCGCGCGATCCCACACCTCAACAAAACCCTCGGCTGCATCGCGGCCAACGACCACCACGCGGGGCACACCCAGCAACTCGGCGTCGCCGAACTTCACTCCGGGTGACACCTTCGGGCGGTCGTCGAACAGGACCTCGATACCGGCGGCATCAAGCTGGGCAACGAGCGGCTCCGCAACCTCGTAGACAACAGGATCCTTGCCCGTCGCAACCACGTGCACGTTGAACGGTGCGACTGCTGCGGGCCAGATCAGGCCACGATCGTCGTGGTGCAGCTCGGCCAGAATCGCCATGATCCTCGTCACGCCGATCCCGTACGAGCCCATCGTGACCGTGACCAGCTTGCCGTTTTCGTCGAGCACCTTCAGCCCAAGAGCCTCGGCGTACTTACGTCCGAGCTGGAACACGTGGCCAATCTCCATGCCGCGCGCCGTCTCGATCGGTCCGGATCCGTCAGGTGCCGGATCCCCATCGCGCACGTTTGCGATGTCAGCGGTGCCATCACCGGCAAAGTCGCGCCCGGCAACCAGGTTGGCAACGTGCGTGAGCTCCTTGTTCGCGCCGGTCACCCAGGAGGTGCCGGGAACGATGCGGGGGTCGAGCAGGTAGCGCAGCCCTGTGCTGCCCTCGAGTCCGAGCACGGCAGCGCCCGCGATACCGGGCCCGATGTAACCGCGCACCAGCAGTGGATTCTTTTCGAGATCGGCAGCCGTTGCGGGCTCCACCTCGCAGCCGGGGAACGCAACCTCGGCGCGCTTCATGTCGACGTCGCGGTCGCCCGGGATCGCCACGACCACAATCTCACGCTCACCACCGACAGGGGTCACCGCGAGCACGATGTTCTTCAGGGTGTCGGCGGCGGTCCAAGTCCTGCCGTCTTCGCGCGGCATCTCGCTGTTCAGGTGATCGACCAGTGTTTCGATGGTCGGGGTCACCGCGGGATCGAGTTCCGCGGGTGCAGGCTGGTCCTCAATCGGCAGAGCCTCGGGCGCGGGGGTCACATACGCCTCAACGTTCGCGGCGTAGCCACCGGCCGAGCGCACAAACGTGTCCTCGCCAATCGGGGTCGGCAGCAAAAATTCCTCGCTGCGCGATCCTCCCATCGCACCGGCGTCGGCCGACACGATCACGTACTCGAGCCCGAGTCGCGTGAAGATGCGCTCGTAAGCGTCGCGCTGCTTTTGGTAGGCCGCGTCGAGTCCGGCATCGGTCGCGTCGAAGGTGTACGCGTCCTTCATCGTAAACTCGCGACCGCGCAGCAGCCCCGCGCGTGGCCTGGCTTCGTCGCGGTACTTGTCCTGAATCTGGAACAGCGCGAGCGGCAGGTCCTTGTACGAGGTAACAATGTCCTTCACCATCAGCGTGAAGGCTTCCTCGTGCGTCGGTGCGAGCAGGTAGTCAGCGCCGTGCCGATCCTTCAGGCGGAACAGTGCGTCGCCGTACTCTTCCCAGCGCCCAGTCGCTTCGTAGGGTTCGCGCGGCAGCAGTCCCGGGAAGTGCACCTCGTGCGCACCAGCGGCCAGCATCTCCTCGCGGATAATCTGTTCCAACTTGCCCTTGACCTTGAGGCCGAGCGGCATCCACCCGAACACACCGGGTGCCTGGCGACGAATGTACCCGGCACGCACGAGGAGCTTGTGGCTCATCACTTCTGCGTCGGCGGGATCCTCGCGGAGGGTCTTCAGAAAGTAGTTGCTGAGGCGCGTAATCACCCCACCATCGTAGCCCGCGCTCAGCCGCTTGTGACACACCCAGCCCCATATGCTGTATTCATGCTCGCCGTTCGTCACCACCTGCGCTGGATCGCGCCGCTACTTGTGCTCGGGATCGCGGCCGTCTTGCGGTTCTGGGCGCTTGGTCAGCCCGGCACGCTGGTGTTCGATGAAATCTATTACGTGCGCGATGCCATCAGCCAGCTGGCGCACGGGTATCCCACGACCTGGCCAAATGACGACCCTGCACTCCCGAACCCTTTGGGGTTTACCGACACTGCCTCTTACGCGGTGCACCCGCCGCTCGGCAAATGGATTTTGGGCCTCGGGATTCTGCTGTTTGGCCCTGACAACGGGTGGGGGTGGCGCAGCGCACTTGCGCTCGCGGGGGTCGCGACGGTTGGGATCACCATGCGTCTTGCCTGGTTGATCTCTCGTCGCATGGTCATTGCTTGCCTGGCGGGGCTGTTTTTGGCAATTGACGGAGTGCACATCGTTTTGACCCGTGTGGCTCTGCTCGACGGATTTCTGACGCTGTTTATTGCGCTTGGTGCGCTCCTCTTGTGGCGGGATCACCTGAGTGTTACGGCCAGGGTCGAAGCAATAGTAAAAAGACCACCGCGCTGGTTTCGCCCCTGGCTGCTCGCCGCGGGTCTCACTTTTGGAGCCGCCGCCGCGATTAAGTGGTCTGGGCTGTACCCGCTCGCGTTTTTTATGGTGTTCACCGCGGTCAGAGATCTGATGCTGCTGCGAAGGTTCGGACGATCCTGGGTCATCTCAGTGCTGCGCGCCGGTCTTACCGCAGCTACCGCACTGCCCGCCGCGCTCTTTGCGTACCTCGCCAGTTGGAGCGGTTGGATTTTCACCACGGGCGGTTGGGGACGCAAACCCGGAGAGTTCTGGCTCACGAGCCTGATCCAGTACCACCTCGACATGTTCAAGTGGCACAGCACGCTCACCGCCCCGCACCCGTATCAGGCCGACGCCCTGACGTGGCCGCTCGCTTTGCGACCGACAGCCATGTATGAGCTGAACTGGGACAAGGGTTGCGCCGGAGGCTGCACGGCCGGCATCTCGGCTCTGCCGAATATTCTCGTCACCTGGGGTGGGGTCGCGGCGCTCCTCGTGCTGCTGTGGCTTGTGCTGCGGTCATTTGCGTCGCACCCGAGCCAGCGCCTTGTCACTTCGCTCGCAACCGCAAGCAGTTTCGTGCTGCTCGGCTATCTTTCAGGGTGGCTGCCCTGGGTACTCACGCTGTCGCGCTCTGCCGTGTTTCAGTTCTACGCGGTGACGCTCACACCGTTCTCAGCGATTGCGCTGGCACTCGTGCTGGGAATGCTGTGCGGGATCCCTATCGGAAATGCTCCCGCACGTGTTCCCGGGCTGCGATTGTCACTTGACCGGGAAGCCGTGCGGGGACGCAGAATGGCGGTGGCCATGTTTGTGGCAGCGGCCCTGGTTCTCGCGATCCTGTTCTTTCCGGTGTGGTCGGGCATGCCGGTTGCGGACTGGTTCTGGCAGGCCCACATGTGGCTGCCCGGCTGGGACTAGGCCCTCCCCCTAAAGCAGGCGTCGGCTCAGGGCCCAGGCGGTCAGCTCGTGGCGGTTAGAGAGCTGGAGTTTGCGCAGTACGTTCGAAACGTGGGTCTCAACGGTTTTGACTGAGAGAAACAGCTCGGCCGCGACCTCTTTGTAAGCGTAGCCGCGCGCGATCATGCGCATCACCTCTTGCTCGCGAGTCGACAAACGGTCGAGTTCGTCATCGGCGTCTGCTGTCTCACCGGTACCCGCACCAAACGCGTCAAGAACGAACCCCGCGAGACGCGGCGAAAACACCGCGTCGCCGCCGTGAACCCGCAAGACCGCAGCAGTGACTTCTTGCCCCGAGGAAGTCTTCGTGAGGTATCCGCGCGCGCCCGCGCGGATGACACTCACCACGTCATCAGCCGCATCGGAGACGCTCAGCGCCAGAAACTGCGTCGCCTTCGCGTCTGGCCGCTCAGCAACTGCGCGTAAGACTTCGGCTCCGCCACCGCCTTTGCCACCGGGAAGGTGAACATCGAGCAGAACGACGTCTGGCTTCAAATTCGGGATCACAGCAACCGCCTCGTCGACGGTCGCTGCTTCACCGACGACGTCGAGCTCCGCGCCGAGTTCGGTCCGCAGCCCGGTTCGAAAGATCTGGTGATCGTCAACAATCACCACTCGAATAGGTCTCGACTCTTCGCCAGCAGCGCCGCTCGTCCGGGAACGATCTGGTTCACTCATGAGTTTCCCCCTCGGTAGCGGTCGCGGTGTGAGACGACGTGGTTGTCTGTGTTTCGGTTGGTTGCCCCGCAGCCAACTCCTGGTCCCGCGGTAGCGATAGCCGCACGGCGGTTCCATTCCCGCCGGGCCCCGGAACAATCTTCGCGGTTCCGCCGGCACGTTCCATGCGCCCAAGAATCGATTCCCGCACCCCCATGCGCCCCTCGGGCAGCGCTTCGACGTCCATGCCCGGCCCGCGGTCGGTCACGTCAATTGTCAGGCGATCCGGAGTCACCTCAAGGTACACGGTGACATCACCACCGGCATGCCGCGCAGCGTTCAACATCGCTTCGCGCGCCGCAGCAACAAGCGGCGCGGGGGCGACGACCCCGTCGCCCACCCCGACGGCGACGATCTCAAAGCGAACGGCGTGCTCGTTTTCCAGCGCCGCCGCATGGCCACGCAGCTCAGCGTCGACGGCCTCGAGCTGCTCCGCGGGAGCACCGTCTGCGGTGCGGAACAGCCACTCTCGTAGCTCACGCTCTTGTCTGCGCGCGAGCCGGGAAACTTCGCTGCCGGGCTCTGAGCGCTGTTGAATCAGAGCGAGCGTCTGCAGCACGGAATCGTGCAGGTGTGCAGCGATCTCCGCCCTCTCGCTCTCCCGCGCGCGCGCGGCACGCTCAGCCATGAGCTCGCGGTTCACCCGAAGCACCCAGGGAGCAATTGCGAGGGCGACTCCCGCCAAAACGGCCACTGCCGCTGCGACGACGGTCCACACACTAGGCTCTCGAGCGGTCACAAAAAACATCAGCACCCCGACAGCGACAAGCGCCAATGCGCCCATCACACGCGGCACCTGATTACGGTCTGGCCGATCCCGATCTGCAATTTGCCACCAGGTCAGCCCGACCCCCACCAGCACCGCCATGGCGGGCAGGATGAGTTCAAGATTGATCTGCACTCCCAGCTGAGAGAGCACAAGACCCACGCCTGCTACAAGCAGGCAGGCACCAAGCAGCAGTTCTGCGATAGGCCACCGTGATCGCGAGGGAGCAGCACCCTCCGATGCTGGCGCGCCCTGCGGCTCACCGTCCGATCCGGAGAACGCCGCCTTCCCCGCAAGCAGCGGTGGCAGCGTCGGAGACGAACCTTGTGTGGTCTCAGCACTCTGGTGCTCCGCGGGCCTCGTCAGCGCTCTACGCAGCGGCACGATTCCGTCGGTCTCCCCCTGTGCAGGCACGGTGATCCACAGCCAGAGATAGAGCAGGGCACCAGCTCCCCCGAAGAGTGCGAGCACGAGCATTCCAATACGCACCGCCATCACGGGCAAACTCAAGTGCGTCGCGAGCCCGCTACACACTCCCGCAACAACGCGGTCATCGCGCGAACGGGTGAGGGGAACTGTGGCCATGCTTCTATCCAAGCACCTACCCCCGACATTCAGGGGTGCGAGACGCAAGAGTCAGGGTCGAATCAGGGTGAACCCTGATGGTCACGGGCTTGCCGACTCGACAGACTTGAAACATGAATACAACTCCCGACCCAGCTCCCCAGTCTCCCCCTCCACCCACAGGCGGTTTCTTCGCTTGGATTCGCGGATTGGGCATTACCCGCGGCTCTGATCGCTGGTTCGCCGGTGTCGCCGGGGGCATCGCGGCAAAGGCGGGAATCGATCCGCTGATCGTTCGCGGCATCTTCGTCGTTCTCGCGCTGCTTGGCGGTCCGGGAGTTCTTCTTTACCTCGCCGGCTGGCTGCTATTGCCAGATTTCACCGGTCGGATCCGTCTGGAGGATCTGTTCCGGGGGCGAGCAGAGGGGTGGACGATCGTCGCAGTAGTTGCGGTGGCCCTGATGGCCATTCCAGCACTGCTCAATCTGTTCACCCCTAGCGCCTTCGGTTGGGCCATCGCTCCCTGGGGTGTGTTCGGACTTCCGGGTTGGCTATCTGGCACGATCACCTGGATTGTCTGGATCGCCATCATCGTGTTTGCGTCCATCTGGATTTCACGAACGATGCGAGCCCGAGGCGCAGAACATCTCGCTCGTGAACAGGCAGCAAAGCAGCAAGCGGGGTACTCACACTCCGGTAACGCTGAAAACGCAGCTGAAGCGCCCGGTGCCTCCGCAGCACCAGCGGGATCAGGATCAGTTCCTTCTGACGCCCCTCCCACCACGGAGCAACCGGACACCGCTGAAGCAACCGCTAACAGCGCACAGCAGCAGTGGACAGCAGACTCAGCTGGACGCGGCTCCGCGTGGACGGCAGGATCATCCGCACCGTTCGGTGAGCAAGCGCGCAACTGGGGCGACGACTTCGGCAAAAAGGCCGACGCCTGGGGCCAAGACTTCGGCAAAAAAGCCGACGCCTGGGGGCAGGATCTGGGCAAGCGCGCGGACGACTGGAGTGCGCGCTACGCGGAACAGCACGAGGCCCGAAAACTCGGAGCAGCGCACATCACGATCACCCTCGCGCTCGCGTTGCTCGCCGGAGGCATCACCGCACTCTGGGCGAACAGCATTGGTGGCGTAATGGCGATCCCCGGCAGCACAGCTGTCGCGGCGCTAGTCGCTGCTCTCGCAGTGCTCGCGGTTTCACTGATCATTGCGGGAATTCGAGGCCGCAATACCGGGTGGATCGGGTTTCTGTCCGCCTGTGGCGTTGTGACGTTGATCTTCACGTCGATCCTCCCGTGGGGCACCCAGTTCCAGCCGTTCGGCACGATGGACCTCGACGGTACGGCCTCTCCAGGAGCCGTTCTGATCGCGGGCAGCACACGACTAGACCTGAGCCACCTCGATGACGCCAAAGATACTCGGTCCGCGTCAGACAAAAAGGACGAGTTTGTGATCTGGCAGCTCGCCGGAAACTCGACGGTCACACTTCCGCAGGACCGCCCCACGTCCGTGGATGTCAGGGTGCTCGCGGGGAACATCACGGAGCAGCAGGGCGACACGAAACTCAATGCCGCCGGCCCCTTTCTCGGCAAAACCATCACGGCAAACTTCAACTCGAACGGGGGCAGTTCCGCCCCAGTTATGAAGGTCACCGTGTACCTGCTCGCCGGTAACGTGAAGGTTGTGGATCCGAGCGGGACCACCGTCTCCAAGATCGAACCAACGGTGCCTCGAGCCACAGAAAAACCAAGCCAGCGCACCTCTGAAAAAATTGAGCAGCTTGAAGACAAGCTCGCTACCGTCGAGTGGCAGCTTGATGAGCCTGGGCTCAGCAGCACAAACCGCAACAGGCTCGAGGCAGAGCGTACTCAGCTCAAACAAGACATCAAAGACCTAGAGCTGGAGGCAGCACAGTGAACACCGAGCCACAACCGGCGAACCAGGTTCCGGATCAAGAACCCACGCCTACGGCACCCACCGAACCGCTGGGGCAGAACCAGACCTACCCCTCGCCCACGGCACCCAATCCGCCCATTTCTGAGCCCCACAAGAAGACAGCTGTGCAACAGCCGAGGCCCCGAACAGGTCCCATTGTCTGGGGCGCGTTGATCCTCGCCTTCTGCGGATACGTGGCGCAGCGCACGCTCTACCCGGGGCTACCCGATGCAACAACGTGGATCACCGCAACCGTCATCGGGCTCGGCCTGCTGCTGCTCGGGGTTGGCACCGCGGTGCTACTCCGAAACCGCCGTCGCTAGACCTTTACGCGCGGCATCTCGCGGGTCTGGGTGGAGATCCAGTGCAGCGGCACTTGGATCGCCACCCGGGTCCCACCGCCCGCGTCGGGCCCCCAGGTGATCGAGCCGCCGAGCTCCCCCTCGATGAGGGTGCGCACGATCTGAGTGCCCAGTCCGTCACCAACGGTGCCGCCGGGAAGCCCCGTGCCGTTGTCAATAACTTCAACAGCGAGACGCTCGTCACTGCGGTTTGCGTTAATGATCACTTCACCCTCGCGCCCCGCAAGGCCGTGCTCCACAGCGTTGGTTACGATCTCAGTGAGCGCAAGCGCAAGCGGTGTCGCGTACTCAGAGGGCAGCTCACCGAACTTGCCCTCCTTGCGCGGGTGAACCGTGGTGCCGTGCAAGCTTGCAACCTCGGCCGCGAGGCCCAGCACTCGGTCAAACACAACGTCAAAGTCGACGATCTGTGAGAGTCCGGTCGAAAGGGTGTCGTGCACGACCGCGATCGCAGCGACACGGCGCATCGCCTGCCCAAGCACCTGTTTGGCTTCCTCGCTGCGCGCGCGGCGAGCCTGTACGCGCAAGAGCGACGCAACGGTCTGCAGATTGTTCTTGACGCGGTGGTGAATCTCGCGAATAGTGGCGTCTTTAGTGACGAGCTCTTGGGCCTGCTGCCTCAGCTCCGTGATATCGCGCGTGAGCACAACACCACCGACCCGTTGGCCATCGCGAGTTACGGGGATCGACCGCAGGGTGATGATTCGACCACCCGCCTCAATCTCCACGCGCTTTGCAATTTTCGCCTGTGCGATCAGCGGCAGGGATTCGTTTGTGTCGAACTGCCCCTTCACCACATTTGCAATGACCTCCGAGAAGTCCTCGCCCTCGATTTCGTCGCGGAACCCAATTGTGTAAAACGTGGTCTGGGTGTTCGGGCTGGCGAAGGTTGCGATCCCATCCAGGTTGATCCGCACAAGTCCGTCGGAGGCACGCGGGGATCCCTGCTCGCCACCCCGGGTATTTCCGGGGACCGGGAACTCGCCGTGCTGAACCATGCCAAACAGGTCTTCAGACACCTCACGAAACGCCGCGGCAATTCGAGAGGCCTTTTGGGTGTCGGCAACGCTGGTGTGCACCGTGATCACGGCGAAGGGGCCCAGCGTTTGCCCTGAACTATCTCGCCGGTTCACCGAGTACGCGGCAAGCCGCATGGGGTTTTCCTCATACCAAGCAGGAGAGGTCGAGACGGCTGGCTGTTCGGTTTCCATCGCCTCATCGACGAGCGAACGCCAGTCAGCGCGGAGAAAATCACCAATAACGTCGCGATAAAACAGCGTCACGGACCCTGCCGGGCGGCTGTGAGCGACCGCAAGGTACCCATCGTCTGAGGTGGGCACCCAGAGCACCACATCGCTGAGCGCAAGGTCTGCAAGCAATTGCCAATCGAGGTTGAGCAGCTCAAGCCACTCGATCTCCTCTTCACTGAGAGACGAGTACTTTTCCGCAAGATTCCTCAAAGTTGCCACGAGTTAAGCCTAGGGCACTCGCGAGGGCGATGAGCCTCCAATTTGCACTCTTCAGACACGGCATAAATGACCTATGCACAGGCGATCTTGACGACCATCAGGGCAAACGTTTTATGGTTAATCTTCACAGGTTATTCACAAAAAGAACAAACCATCAATCACTTGGGGTCACAGAAAAGCAAGAAAGGTTCTGTTATGTCAGTGCACGTTACGAGGGGATCACTCGCGCTCAAACCTATCCCCGAGCTCAGAACAGAAGCGCGCAGTTCCGGGCGCCACCTACACGCTCTACCCAGCTTGAAGAGCGCCAGAGATCATGAGCCGTCGGTTTCTGGTGACATCCCGCCACCCGACTCCCGCATGGTCCAAAAGCTCGCCATCTACGGGTACGAGGCGCTCGACGGTTCTCGCACAATTGCTCAACTGGGAGCCTGGATCACCCGGGGCGTCGTTGAACAACTCACCTCACGCCGTGCGGCCTGGACCGAGCGGCGTTCGCTGTACCGCGACGATCGCCGGCTGGTTCCGATCCCGGGCAAAGTCCACCTGAGTCAGCTATCGAACCGCGTTGCTGAGGCAACGGTGGTCGTGCAGACGGAGGCTCGATCAACCGCGGTTGCGATTCGGCTAGAGTTCCTGCATCAGCGCTGGCGAGCCACCGACCTCACAGTGCTATGAAGCGCTCTCGTCCCGCAGTTTTGCGATCTCATACAGGGCGACACTCGCAGCGATTCCAGCGTTCAGCGACTCTGTTGCAGCAGAGATCGGGATCGACACCACCGCGTCACAGGTATCAGTAACAAGACGGGAGAGGCCCTTGCCCTCGCTACCAATCACGAGCACCAGTGGACGATCAGCAAGCTCGAGACCGGGCAGCGACACGTCGCCGTCACCGTCAAGCCCAACGATAAACACTCCGCGCTTCTTTAGCTCCTTGAGCGTCTGCGTCAGGTTCGAGGCCATGGCGACCGGAATTCTCGCGGCTGCGCCAGCAGAGGTCTTCCATGCAGCGGAGTTCAGTCCCGCCGAACGACGCTGCGGCACAATGACGCCCTGGCCACCGAACGCGGCAACCGATCGAATGATGGCGCCGAGGTTGCGGGGATCCGTCACACCGTCGAGCGCAACAAGCAACGGATTGCCGTCGCGGTCGAGCACCCCATCAAGCACGTCCATCGGGTGGGCGTACTCCATGGGCGGCACCTTCAGCACTACACCCTGGTGCACACTGTCACGATCCAGCATCCGGTCCATTTCGGGACGCATGATCTCGAGCACGGGAATATTCCGCTGCGTTGCAAGGCGAAGGATCTCGCGCATGCGATCATCCATCTCGACGCGTGCAGCGATGTAGAGCGTGGTTGCAGGAATCTTGGCGCGCAACGCTTCAACAACCGAGTTGCGCCCGGTTACCAACTCTGAATCATCGTTCTTTTTGCTGCCGCCGCGCTGACCACCGCGATCGGGACCGCCAGCCATATGGCGTTTCTTGGCGGCCTCATAACGCTCCTTCGCCGCCTTCGCTTTACCAGCGGGGTGGTAGGGGCGATCCTCAGCCTTCGGGGTCGCTTTGCGACCCTCAAGAGCCTGGCGGCCCTGCCCTCCAGAACCTACGCCCTTGCCGAGTCCTTTTTTGCGCACGGCTCCCGTGCGATTGCTTTTATTGCTCATGTCAGGCTCCAGCGTGTTCCGGTTGGGTTATCTTCAAGTGTGATTCCAGCCTCAAGCAGGCGATCTCGGATCGCGTCGCTCGTGGCGAAGTCTTTGTCTACGCGGGCCTGGGCACGCTGCTCAATAAGCGCACCCACGAGGGCGTCGAGCGCCGCAGTTTCTCCCCCGGCGCTTGCTTCGAATGTTGAGGATCCGCCCCACTCTTCCGAGCGAGGGTCAATTCCCAGCACATCAAGCATCGCAACTACCTCGCCCGCGCGAGCGAGTACGGCGTCGGCGTCACCCGCATCAATCGCCGTGTTGCCTGCCCGCACAGCACCGTGAAGCACCGCGAGCGCCTGCGGAACGCCGAAGTCGTCAAGCATAGCCGCGACGAAGGCATCTGGCAAAGCCTCACTCGAGGTCGAGCCGTTGTGCGCCCCCAAGTAGAGCGCCGCGTGGGCCTCACCCGCGACGGGGTTGGCCTGGGTTTCAACCACAAATCGCCAGGCGCGATCGAGAAAACTCTCGACGCGACTGAACGCGGTTTCGGCCTCTTCGAGCGCCTCCGCCGAGTAGTCGAGCACGGAGCGGTAGTGTGCCGAACCCAGGTAGTAACGCAGCACAATGGGCCGCGCGGCCTGCAAGAGCTCCGATGCAAACAGCGAGTTGCCGAGCGACTTCGACATCTTCTGGCCGCCGGTGTTGACGAGGCCATTGTGAATCCAGTGCCGCGCGAACCCGTAGCCCGCAGCGGTGGACTGTGCCATCTCATTCTCGTGGTGCGGAAAACGCAGGTCGAGTCCCCCGCCGTGAATATCAAACTCTCCGCCGAGGTAGCGCGATGCCATGGCGGAGCACTCGATGTGCCACCCCGGGCGACCGAGGCCCCAGGGTGAAGGCCAAGCTGCGGTATCCGGCTCAGACTCGCGATGCGCCTTCCAGAGCGCAAAATCACGGGGGTCACGTTTGCCAACGGGTTCAGAGTCAGCGGCGTCTTCCATCTGGTCGCGCTTCTGCCTCGTCAGGGCCCCGTACTCCGGCCAGCTCGCGGTGTCGAAATAGACACTCGCCGAACCGTCAGCTGCCGGATACGCGTGACCGCGCTCGATGAGACGCTCGATCAGCGCAATCATCTCGCGAATATTCGCGGTTGCGCGAGGCTCGTAGGTCGGCGCAAGCACACCAATCGCCTCGTAGGCAGCCGTGAACTCACGCTCGATTCGATACGCGAGAGCCCACCACTCCTCAAACCCGCCAGCCGCCTGACCCTGCTGAGATTTCTCGAGGATCTTGTCATCGATGTCGGTGACGTTGCGGATCAGGGTGACCCGGTGCCCGGTCGCAGCAAACCATCGCCGCATCTGGTCGTAGACGAGCGCACTGCGCAAGTGCCCGATATGCGATTCTGACTGCACCGTCGGCCCACACACGTACATGCCAATCTCGCCGGCCACCCGCGGGGTGAATTCGACGATCTCCTGTGCGCGCGAGTCGTAGATGCGTTGTTTCACGCTCACAGCCTATCGCGGGCCTCGGCATGATGACGTGTGTGGATGTTTACTCCAGCGTTCCGCTCAAGAAGAACTGCATCTGCTTTGCAACACTCACCGCGTGATCCCCGAACCGCTCGTGGTACCGGCTCGCAAGCGTCGCGTCGACGACACCCGTAGGATCGTTCGCGAGCTTGTCACTCAGCACCTTTTCGAACACCTTTGCGTGCAGCTCGTCGAGGTCGTCATCGAGATCACGTACTTCATCGATGACGGCGGCTTCCTGCGTTCGAAGCAGCTCAACAATCTTGCCAGCCATCTCAACGTCGAGGGCTCCCATACGCGCAAACGTCTTTTTCAGCCCCTTCGGGATCGCGCTCTCGGGGTACCGGTAGCGCGCCAGCTGCGCAATGTGCTGCGCAAGGTCTGCCATCCGCTCGAGCGAGGCGCTCATGCGCAGCGCGCCCACAACAAGGCGCAAATCTGAGGCGACCGGCTGCTGCCTGGCGAGAATATCGATCGCGAGCTGGTCAAGCGTTGCCGCCATCTCTTCGATCTCGTCCGCGTTATCAATGACCCCCTCAGCGAGCGCCACGTCCGACTCGCCAAACGCCGTTGTGGCTGCGGTAATCGACGACTCAACAAGGCTGGCAATTTCTACCAGGCGATCCTGTACCTCACGAAGTGACTGCTGAAAGACCTCACGCATGCGGTCTCCTCTCTCGTTTCTGCTGCGCCAGCGGCGCCTAAACTGCGCCAGTGCGCACTGGTTCAAGTGTGGGCCGTTCTCGTGAACCGCGCCACACCACTAGGTGAACAAATGTTGAACTCTACTCTTCCACTCGAATAAGCACCCTACGATAAAGGCATGGATCCGACCGCGCTCGTGCTCGCCTCTGTTGCGCTCGGCATTGCCATTGGAGCGGGAACCGCCACAGCCATAGTCAGCGCCAGGGCAGCTGGTCGACGTCGCTCCGCTGAGATGCGGCCGGAGCTGCCGGAGATCGCGACCTCAATTCTCGACGAGGTCGAAACGTTTGCGGTGATCCTCGATTCCTCTCTCACCGCTGTGTACGCCAACCCCACGGCTCGCCAAGAGCAGCACATCAGCGGTGAAGAACTGCGCGACTCCGCGTTTTTGCAGCGGGTGAGAAACGTCATGACCACGGGCATGCCCGACACACACGAGCCGGATCCGAGCGATCCCGGCGATACCGTACGCATTCATATCGTGCGCCTGCAGCGCCGCTTTGTGGTCGTTCTCGCCGAAGATATAGGCGAAGAACAACGGGTAAACGCCATGCGGCGAGACTTCATCGCAAACGTGAGCCACGAGCTAAAGACCCCCATCGCAGCGATCGGGCTCCTCGCGGAGGCCGTGCAACAGGCGGCGAGCGAGCCCGAGATTGTGCGGGGTTTCGCAAAAAGTCTTGTCAAAGAGTCACGCCGTTTGGGCGAGCTCTCTCGCGACGTGATTCAGCTTTCTGAGGCGCAATCAATACTGCGACCCGAGGATCGCGAACGAGTGCACCTCCGCGACCTTGTGCGCAGCGAGGTCGAATCACACCGCGAGTTTGCGACGCAGAACAGCGTCGAGCTTGTTGTGACCGACGACGCTGATCTGACGCGCGAGGCAGTGATCCTCGGCCGCCCAACCTCACTTGGCTCGGCCGTTGCAAACCTGCTCAGCAACGCGATCCGACACTCGCCAGAGGGCGGCAGGGTCGGGATCGGCATGTCGTTCGATAAAGACAACTTTCTGGTGACCGTGACCGATCAGGGTGCGGGCATGCCTGCGGAGCACCTCACTCGCATCTTCGAGCGTTTCTATCGCATCGACGGCGCTCGCACGCGCGGCGAGGGCGGCACCGGATTGGGTCTCAGTATCGCGCGGCACACTATGCGTGCACACGGCGGCGACATTGACGTGTGGTCGCAGCCCGATGTTGGCTCGAGCTTCACGCTCCATTTTCCCGTCATTGATTCGAACTCCGGCATCTCTCCAAAATCTGCGAAGCGCGTTAAGAAGGCGCGTCGTATCGTGAAGAGTTCCGCCGCCAAAATCTCCGAACGCCCCAATCCCTCGTCAGATCAGTAGAAGGAATCTTGCCCATGCCACAGCACATTCTGCTCGTTGAGGATGAGGAATCGATCTCGCAGCCGCTCGCGTTTCTTCTTGAGCGCGAGGGATACCGAGTGACCGTTGTTGACGACGGCGCAGAAGCAGTTCGATCCTTTGCGGCCAACCCGGTCGACCTCGTGCTGCTTGACCTGATGCTGCCGAGCTTGCCCGGGACCGAGGTCTGCCGCGCAATCCGACTCACCTCCCAGGTACCGATCATCATGCTCACCGCAAAAGACAGCGAGATAGACATCGTTGTCGGGCTTGAACTTGGGGCCGATGATTACATCACAAAGCCGTACTCGACACGAGAACTGCTCGCTCGCATTCGGGCTTCCCTGCGGCGCCCCGCGTCCGCCCCCGTTGACGATTCGGCCGCGCCATCCGTCGACTCACAGGTGCTCGACGAGCTCGGTGTGCGCCTCGACACGGAGCGTCACGCGGTGACCGTGCGGGGAGAAGAGGTCGCGATGCCACTGCGCGAGTTTGAACTGCTTGAGATGCTCATGCGGCACTCCGGGCGAGTGCTGACCCGCGGCCAGCTCATTGACCGAGTATGGGGCAGCAACTACTACGGTGACACCAAAACCCTTGATGTACACGTCAAGCGCATCCGGGCTCGCATTGAAGAGGAACCGTCAAAGCCAACACTCATCTCGACGGTACGAGGCGTGGGGTACCGCTTCGGGTGACGTTTGCAGGATCGCCACGGATCCGCCCGACAACACAAAACGCCCACCGGAACATGTCCGATGGGCGTTTTGAACACTGTGTGACTACTCGTTGGAGTCGCTCTCAGTGCTGTTGTCATCGTTAATCTTGGTGTCGCTTGCCTTGGCGTCTTCGGCAGCCTGCTTCTTAGCCGCTTCCGAAGCGTCGTCCTTCTTCTTGCCGAAGTCAGCGGGCAGCACGTAAGCCGCGTACTCCTTGTGCTCACCGTTCAGCACGGGGATGAACTGCTGCTTTTCTGAAGACTTTGGAGTCTGGAAATATGCGTCGACTGTCTGACCAGCCTCAAGGCCCGGAATCGAGACGAGTACGGGAACCTCGGCGCCATCGGGGTTGCCGAAGCGGGTGTTGCCGGTGGGGATCGTGAACTCAGCGCGAGCCGTCTCCGAGCCCTTGCCGGTGAAGGTGATCGTGAGATCGTGTTCCTGGTCGGTCAGGTTCACCGAGCTGAAGACAACGTTGAAGTTCTCGCCAGTCTCGTCAGCGATCAACATCAGGTTACGCACGTTCACGCCATCGACAGTGACGTCGACGCCATCGCTGGGTGCGTAAGGGATGAGCGTTGCCTGTGGCGCAATCAGGGTGCAGCCGGATGCACCGAGTGCAATAGCCGCCGCGAGTGCGATAGACGAGGCGATCCGAATCTTCAAGGTGATCCTCCGAGCCGTAAATACGTAAGATGGGCCGCGGGAAGCGACCACAGTCTGATATTCATCTTATCTGTGAGCACACAACCAGCGCAGCTTAGGTAATCCTAACCCAATACCGGAGAGCTGTGGTATTCTAGTGGCTGGACTGTAAAGGAGCCACTCGATGCAATTTGAGGTCGGAGAGACCGTTGTCTACCCCCACCATGGCGCAGCCAAGATCATCGAGGTGAAGAAACGCAAACTTGGCGGCGAAGAGAAACTTTTCTTGAAGCTGCAGGTGAATCAAGGCGATCTCACCATCGAGGTACCCGCGGAGAACTGCGACCTAGTTGGTGTGCGTGACGTCATTGATCAGGAAGGCCTCGAGCGTGTGTTCGAGGTGCTACGTGCGCCCTTCACCGAAGAGCCGACCAACTGGTCGCGCCGCTACAAGGCGAATCTTGAGAAGCTGGCTTCCGGAGACGTGATTAAGGTTTCCGAGGTCGTACGCGATCTGTGGCGTCGAGATCAAGAGGTGCGTTCACTTTCCGCTGGAGAGAAGCGCATGCTCGCGAAGGCCCGCCAGATTCTTGTCTCCGAGCTCGCGCTCGCTGAGAAGACGGATGAAGACAAGGCCAACGCGGTTCTCGACGAGGTGCTTGCCACCCCGTAGTGGGAGACTAACGTGAAACGCCCTGCACATTTGTGCGGGGCGTTTCTTTTTGCTGCGGCGACTTCGACCGAACCCCGAGTACCCTAGGCACATGACTGGTTCTGCACTGAGCACCGAACAGAGCGGCGGCGCAACACCGCACACACTCCCCACGCTCGGGGTTGTGCTTGTTGCGGCTGGCCGGGGTGAACGCCTCGGGGCCGCGGCCCCCAAGGCGTTCGTCGAGCTGCGCGGCCGCACCCTGATCGAGTTCGGGATCGCGGTCGCCACGTCGCTCCCCCATCCGGGGCACCTCGTTGTCGTTGTCCCCGAGGATCGCGCCGCGCAGACTCTCGACCTCATCGACAGCGTCGTGCAGCCCGACGCCTCCTGGTCAGTCACGGTCGTGCCCGGCGGCAGAGAACGTCACGAGTCGGTCAGATTTGGCATCGACGCTCTGCCAGAATCGGTCGACACGGTCCTGGTCCACGACGCAGCACGCCCGTTTGCCAGCGCCGAACTCTTCGAAAGAGTCATTAGCGAGGTGCATCGGACTGGCGATTCAGTCGTGCCCGCGCTTCCCATCGCTAACACGCTCAAGCGCGTCGACGCGGAGGGCATCGTGCACGAAACGATCGACCGCGCCCCCCTGGTGGCCGTGCAGACACCCCAGGGGTTCCCTCGGGAAACGCTTGCCGCGGCTCACGCCACAGCGCAGTTGCACACGGATCCTCCAACCGACGATGCCGAGGTCGTGCAGCGCGCGGGTGGTCGTGTGCGCACGGTCGTCGGCGAGATGCGCGCGCATAAGCTCACAACTCCCGACGATCTGCGGATCCTCGAGTTCTTTCTCGCCGCGAACGTGGTCGGTCTCACGGAGGAAGCATGATCCGCGTCGGCACGGGGTTTGACGTGCACGCCTACGACCCGGCAGCGCCGCTGAGGCTGGCGGGCCTCGACTGGCCTGGCGAACCAGGTCTGGCGGGGCACAGCGACGGCGACGCCGTGTGCCACGCCATCGTCGACGCGCTACTCTCCGCGGCAGGCCTCGGCGACATAGGTGGCCTCGTTGGGGTCGATGATCCCGACACAAAAGATGCCGCAAGTACCGGCTTCATCACGGCCGCGCTCAAGCGCCTCGCCGAGCACGGCTGGCAACCCAGCAACGTGTCGGTGCAGATCATCGGTGAGCGACCCAAATTCGCCCCCCGCCGCAACGAGGCGCAACGGGTCATGTCAGAACTCGTCGGGGCTCCGGTCAGTCTCGGCGCCACCACCACTGATCACCTCGGCTTCACCGGACGCGGCGAAGGCGTCGCGGTCATCGCTACGGCGTTAATTACACAGGGTTAGGCCCTGGCTCCTGCCCGTCACGTGGCCGCAAAGTGCGCGACCACAAAACCCCCGCGCCCCGCTGATCCTGTTGGCTCGGTTGCGTGGGGATCGAGCGAGAGAATCCGACTGTAGCGCCGTTGCAGCTCATCAACTCCCGTGTTCCCAGCGATCCATCCCGCTACACGGAGCAGCTCCGCAGGATCTGGCGGGTTCGTGCGGGCGAGAATCTCTGCGATCGACATGCCCGTCTGCGCGGCGAACGCTTCCAGTTTGTCGTCGAGGTCTGGCCCCTGGGTCAGCGGCACGGCGCGCTCAATCACCACCGTTGACTCCACGGCAGACAGGTCCACAACGCCGCGCAACACAGCCGATTGGGCCGCCGCGTCGAGGTAAGGAAACAGCCCCTCAATCACCCACACGGTGCTGATCTCAGGATCAAACCCGGCACCGAGCAGCTCACCCGTCCAGTCGCTATGTCGCAAGTCCACGCCCAGAGCACACCGCTTTGCCCTCGGCCCGACCCCAGCGAGCTCCCGCTCCTTATAGGCGAGTGTTGCCGGCGTATCCAGCTCGAAAACTGTCGCGCTCACCGGCCACTCCAGCCGATAAGCCCTCGTGTCGAGGCCGGCTCCGAGGATCACGCACTGTGATGCTGCGCTGCTCGCGATAACATCATCGATGAATCGCGTGCGCAGCCCGATATACACGGCTGCGAGCAGCGCGGGCTGGTCAAGCGGCGAGGCATCTTCTGGGCGGGCAGGCCAGCTGCTCGGAAAGCGGCCTGCGCCCGGCTCAGCCAGTTTTGCGGCGAACGGATCTCGAATGAGCCCGTCGCTTCGACTCGTCTCCACTGCGCGACAGACGGCAACAGCAAGCGCGGTGCTGTCCACTTCCGTAGTCATGGGTTCATCTCACCCTTTCTTGCCCCGTTGGCGCGTGCGAGTCGCTACTCGGCGAAGGCCCCGACAAGGCGCACCGCGCCACCGTCGACGCCCTTTGCCCCCTGCTCGAAACCCGCGAAGTCGCGCGGCGTGGTCGAGACCGTACCGGCTACCCAGGTGTCGAGACCCTCGGCGGTCAGCGCTGCGGCGACGTGGGCTGAGCGATCAGCGGCGACCACTGCGAACATGCCAACACCAAGGTTCCATGCCCCCTCAAGCGACTCGAGTGAGTGCCCACCGAGATCCGCGAGGTGCCTGAATACAGGGAGAGGAGACCACGTGCCGCGATCCAGCTCGACCCACGAACCGACAGGAAGCACACGAGCGAGGTTCGCCGCGATGCCGCCGCCGGTCACGTGGCTCAGTGAGTGGATCGCACCATCGAGTGCGGGGTCCTCAAGCACTCGCAACAGCGGCGACGTGTAGAGAGCCGTCGGTGTCAGCAACGCCTCACCGTAGCTCGCGCCGAGTTCGGCGCTGTGCCGCTCGTAGCCGATGCCCCGCTCCGAAAGAATGTGTCGCACGAGCGAGAACCCGTTCGAGTGCAGCCCCGAAGCGCCCATTGCGAGTACCACATCGCCGTCCTGCACGCGTGAGGGCATGAGCATCCGGTCGGCCTCGACCACACCGGTCGCGGCACCCGCGACATCGTAATCATCGGGACCGAGCAGCCCGGGGTGTTCGGCCGTCTCGCCACCGACCAGCGCAGTACCGGTAGCCTCGCAGGCCTCGGCGATCCCTCGCACAATGTCAGCGATGCGCTGCGGCACAACCTTGCCGCACGCGATGTAGTCGGTCATGAAGAGCGGCTTCGCACCAACAACAACGATGTCGTCAACGACCATCGCCACTAGGTCTTGCCCGATGGTGTCGTGTTTGTCGATTGCCTGCGCGATCGCTACCTTGGTGCCGACGCCGTCGGTCGATGACGCGAGCAGCGGCTTCTTGTAGCCGAGCAGGGCGGAGGCATCGAACATGCCGGCGAATCCGCCCACACCACCGATCACCTCGGGGCCGTGGGTACGAGACACCGCAGACTTCATTAGCTCGACGGCGAGGTCGCCCGCCGCGGTATCGACTCCGGATTGGGCATAGATCGACGCGTTCTCAGTCACTCCACCAGCGTACCCTGCCGCCGGATGCCGATTCGAACTGTAATAAATGTAATTTCGAGTCAACACACTCAGCCCGAGTGTGGGAAACTATTGTGGTGCGTCGGCGCGGCGCCTACCCATCTCCCAGGGAGCTATTCACAAAGCATGTGCGGCATTGTTGGTATTGTCTCGTCCGAGCCCGTCAACCAGCAGGTCTATGACGCCCTGCTCCTACTGCAGCACCGAGGTCAAGACTCGACCGGCATCGCTACGCTCGACGGCGACTTCTTCCAGATCGTGAAGGCCAAGGGCCAGGTTCGCGAGGCGTACCGCACCCGCGACATGCGCCGGCTGACCGGAAACGTCGGCCTCGGCCACGTTCGTTATGCGACTCGCGGATCGGCCGAGCGCGAAGAAGAGGCCCAGCCGTTTTACGTTGGCGCACCGTACGGCATCATCCTCGTACACAACGGCAATCTGACCAATACCCGCGAGCTGACGGCAGACCTCTACAACGTGGATCGCCGCCACCTCAACACCCACTCCGACACCGAGCTGCTGCTCAACGTTCTTGCGAACGAGTTGCAGGCTGGGATCGCGGGCCTCTCGCTCGACGCCGACCAGGTCTTCGGTGCGGTGTCGCGTCTGCACGACCGGGTCGAGGGATCCTACGCCGCGATCGCCATGATCTCCGGTTACGGCCTTCTCGCGTTCCGCGATCCATTCGGGATCCGCCCGCTCGTTCTCGGTCGCCGCACCGACGCAAACGGTGTCGAAGACTGGGTCGTGGCCTCCGAATCACTCGTACTGGAATCTGGTGGGTACGAGATCGTGCGCGATGTCGAGCCAGGCGAAGCGATCCTCATCTCCCCCGACGGCACGATGCAGTCGCGGCAGTGCGCCAAGAATCCGCGCCTGCTGCCCTGCGCCTTCGAGTACATCTACCTCGCGCGCCCCGACTCCGTACTCAGCGGCATCTCGGTCTACGACGCCCGTTTGCGCCTCGGCGATGTGCTCGCGGAGCAGATCCAGAGCGAACTCCCGGACCTCGACATCGATGTGGTCATGCCGATCCCCGACTCAGCGAGGCCAAGCGCAATGCAGGTTGCGCAGAAACTCGGGATCCCCTACCGCGAGGGATTCTTCAAGAACCGCTACGTCGGCCGCACCTTCATCATGCCCGGCCAGGCAGTGCGCAAGAAGAGCGTGCGCCAGAAGCTCAACGCGATGAGCGTCGAGTTCAAGGGCAAAAACGTGCTGATCGTGGACGACTCGATCGTGCGCGGCACCACCTCACGCGAGATCGTCGAGATGGCCCGTGCCGCCGGCGCCAAGTCCGTGGTCTTCGCTTCGGCTGCGCCTCCGGTCACGCACCCACACGTCTACGGCATCAACATGCCGTCGCGCAACGAGCTCATCGCGCACAACCGCACCCCGGCAGAGATTGCAGCCGAACTCGGTGCGGATCATCTCATCTACCAGACCGTCGAGGGCATGAATCGCGCGATTCTCGACGGTCAGTCCGAGGTCACCGAACTCGAAGAGAGCTGCTTCACCGGCGTCTATGCCGCGGGCAATGTCGACTCCGAGTACCTCGCCTGGGTCGAGGCGACGCAAGAAAGCTAAGCCGCGGCAAGGCTAGACGCCGCGGCTCAAGCTGCTATTTTTCGCTGCCGGGCTTTTCGGCGTCGGGCTTTTCCGCGCTTGGCTCTTCGCCAGCTTTGGCTGCGTCGTCGGGGCGAACTTCCTTCTTCAGGATTCGCATTGACTGCCCCAGGCTCTTAGCCAGGCCCGGCAATTTGGGTGCACCAAACAACAGAAGCACGATGAACAGGATGACAAACATCGTCGGCCCTGACAGGTTTCCAAACATTACGGGATCGCTCCGATCATAGAGGTCTGCCCATTATCGCACGTCAGCGTTTGGATCCTTGGTTGTGGCCTGCTCCGGAGCCGGTGCAGGAACGGGTGATTCTGCGGCAACCGCGGGTGCAACATCTGCCGCAGCAGCTGAACCCTCGGTCTTTTCAGTGTTATCCGACGAGACTTCCTTCTTCAGGATTCGCATCGACTGACCAAGGCTCTTAGCCAGGCCCGGCAGCTTGGGTGCACCAAACAACAGCAGGACGATAAACACGATGACAAGAAGGTGCCAGCCCCCGAGGTTTTGCAGCATGATCTAGACTCCGTTCGATCGGATATGGTGCGATTATCGCACGTCAGACTGGATAGCGACCCCGGTTCCGCGTCGCCGTTTTGCCGCGGCGTTCAGAATCAGCACGAGCAGTGCACCGATACCCAGTCCGATCGCCGCACCGATCAGAGCCGAAAAGCCCATGACCTGCCCCATTGTGTAGTCGGACTTCTCATCAATCGGGAAGAACAAGGCCGCAAGCGCAGCAATGATCGCGCCAGCAATTGCAGCGCCGACGATAACCCGACCGACACGCACAGAACGCTGCAGGGTCACCTCGACCTCGGATGCTTCTACAACGGGCTCCGGCGCAGCCTCTTCACCGTCGAAATCAGCAGATTCGACCGGTTCAGCCGCGGGATCAGACATACTCATACCTCTATTCTCGCAGCTTGCGGCTGGGCAAATGGACAGGCCCTAGACGCGCGGGCGCACAAACGGCAAAAGCCCGTCAAGGTTTGCGCGCGATCCTGAAGCAATCACCCGTGCGGCACCCAGCGCATCACTCCATTCCAGGGTTCCCGTCGCAAGCGCGATCCAGGTTTCGGGGTCCATCTCAATTACGTTGGGAGGGGTGCCGCGCGTGTGCCGCGGCCCGGGAACGCACTGCGTCGCGCCGAAGGGTGGCACCCTCACCTCGACCGAATTACCCGGGGCAAGTTCTGCAAGATCCTCAAGCAAAAAGCGCACCGCGGTCGCCAAGTTACTGCGACCGCCCTCGCCCGCCACAACCGCGGTAAGCGCCGCCTGGCCGTCCTCGATCGAGATCTTACGTTTTGCCACTCGTGCAGCCCCTGTCAATCGTGGCGCTGCTAAGCAGCACAGAATTCGTTTCCTTCAGGATCGCGCATAACCCACCAGCGACCCGCCGGGCCCTGATCGACCAGTTTCAGCCGCTCAGCGCCGAGCGACTCAAGCCGCACGGTAAGAGCCTCAAGCGCCTCAGGAGTGCCGTCGCCGCCGTGCACATCGATGTGCAGGCGGTTCTTCACGACCTTCTTTTCGGGAACTTCCTGGAACAGAATGCGTCTCCCCTGGCCAACACCACTGAGCTCATTAAAGGGATCTTCGGGGTGCCTGATCGCGGCAAGCCCCGCAAACCGCTGCCCACCGCCGTAGTCAACGACGGCTGCATCGGGCAGCTGACCGGCGGTACGCAACTGCGTAATGAGCGCGCTCGGATCCTCCACCAGATATTCCAACGCGGCCGCCCAAAATTCGGCGAGCACGTTCGGTTCCCGGCAGTCAATGACAAGCTTCCAGTTGAGAGCCATGTGCCCATCATAATCCGGCGGACCGACACTGACGAGGGGTCTCCCAACACGCGATCCACGCCCACCGACACAAACCAGTATCCTGGAGCGGTGAAGATCCTCGTGCTGGGCCCGGGTGCCCGCGAACACGCCCTCGTTCTCTCTTTGATCTCTGAGGAGGCTGGCCACGAAGTTGTGTGCGCTCCCGGTAACGCTGGTATTGCCGCGAGCGGGGTGGAGACCCCCGAGCTTGCGTACACGGATCCCGCGGCGGTCGCGGCGTTCGTGCAGGATCGCGGCTTCGACCTCGTAGTCGTCGGCCCCGAGGCGCCACTCGTCGCAGGGGTTGCGGATCCGCTGCGGGCCGCCGGCATTCCGGTGTTCGGCCCGAATCAAGATGCAGCTGCGCTTGAGGGCTCGAAAGCGTTCGCGAAGCGCATCATGGACGCAGCAGGAGTGCCGACGGGCCGCGCTGCTCGTGTGGACTCCGTCGAAACCGCCGGTGCCGTGCTCGATGAGTTCGGAGCACCCTACGTCGTAAAGGCTGACGGGCTCGCCGCGGGCAAGGGTGTGCTGGTCACGGAGGATCGGGCGGCAGCGCTGGATCACGTCGCGACATGGGCGCCGCACGGCGACGTGCTCATCGAGGAGTTTCTCGACGGGCAAGAGGTGTCACTCTTTTTCTTCGCGGATGGCCACGACGTTGTCGCGCTCAGCCCGGCGCAAGATTACAAGCGCATCTTCGACGGCGACGAGGGCCCGAACACCGGCGGCATGGGTGCTTACTCCCCGCTCCCCTGGGTTCCCGCTGACTTCGTTGAAGAGATCACCCGCACCGTGGCGCTCCCAACGGTCCGCCAGCTTGAGGCCGAGGGCACTCCCTTTATCGGACTGCTCTACTGCGGCCTCATCGTGACAGAGAAGGGTGTGCGTGTCATCGAGTTCAACGCGCGCTTCGGCGATCCCGAGACTCAGGTTGTGCTTGCGAGGCTCGAGTCACCGCTCAGCCAGTACCTCTTGGCTTCGGCAAACGGTACGCTCGCCGAGCAGCCTGAGCCGAAGTTCGCTGCGGATCCCGCGGTCATCGTTGTGGTCGCGAGTGAGGGGTACCCCGGCGATGTCACCACTGGCCGCGTGATCAGCGGGCTGAGCCAGGCGGCTCAGGTTCCCGGCGTCCACACGGTGCACGCCGCGACGGCCCGCGGAACGGATGGCGAGTGGATCGCAACCGGTGGTCGTGTGCTCGGTGTAGTGGCGCGCGGCGCAGACTTCACAGAGGCCCGCGCCCGAGCCTACGAGGCGGTGGGCAAGATCGAACTCGAGGGATCCCAACACCGCAGCGATATTGCAGCGCGCGTGGCCTAGCGAGCGTTGACTAGTTCCAGAGCCTAACTCGCGAGCGTCTCGCGCACGTATTCGAGGGCTGACGCTTCGAGCTGCAACACGATTTCTTCGATGAGTGTCGTGGCAGGATCTCCCGGCCAATCGCTCCGGAGCAGTTCTCGCGGCAAACCTGGATCACGCATCGGCAGCACACGCCAGTCGTCTAGAGCGCGAAGATAGTGAATGTAGCTCTCACGCGGCGGCACCTCACCGTCATACTGTCGCAGCAGCGCTTGGAAGTCGCGTTGGTGTCGCGAAATGTAGTCGCGGTAGCCCGCTTCAATCGCCTCAAGATCCCAGCTATCCCGAACCATACGCGCGAGATCCTGACCACCCGCGTGGCGGCCCACCAGAATATTTGTGTACTCCGTCAGCCCGAGCCCGTCAATGAGCTCAAGTGCATCCGCCGTCATGCGGGCCGGGGCAATCCAAGAGCCCTGGCCGACGTTGCCAAACCCAAGGGCCGCGAGGCGTGAGCGCAGCAGGTGCCGCTTGGCTCGCTGCTGCTCTGGCACCGAGAAGGTCGCGATGCACCAGCCGTCTTCAAGGCGCGCGGGCTGTCGAGCATGCCAGATCACAGCGTCTCCAGACGCGAACGACTGTTTTGCCAGTTCGGTGAGCCGGTAGCCGCTTCGACCATCTCGTTTTTCGGGAGCGAGCCACCCCTTCTTTTTCAAGCGGGATACGGCGGTGCGGGTGCTCGAGTCGTCAATCCCCAGTTCTTCAAGCAGCGCAACAACACCCTTGATTGAAAACCAGTCACCGGTTCGCCGCGCGAACGCGCCGATGAGAGTAACAAGGAGTGTCCTTGAAGTGCTGGGACTCATTGGCGGCCTGTTCTGCTTGATTTCACCGGGAGTTCAACCGACCGGGTTCTCGACGTTTGAACCCAGTCATCCAGGTGTGATCATTTCAGAAACAGTCAGCCTTAAGATCGTGCGCCGCGGCGTGTGGTCAGAATGCCAACGCAGACCGAGCCTCTATGAATCAGCGGCGATGTAGGCAACACCCTGGATCTCAATGAGCGCCTCGGGTTGCCACAGCTTCGTCACGCCGATACCCGCCATCGCCGGGTACTCCGTGCCGGCCATCTCACGCCAGAGTTTGCCGATCTCGCGGCCGTTGCGCTGGTAGTCGTCCACGTCGGTGAGGTAGATCGTCACGTCAACGAGATCGCTCGGTTTGCCGCCTGCGTGCTCGAGCGTGGCGAGCACGTTACCGAAAGCCTGCACGAACTGCTCGATGATCCCTCCGGGAACAATCTTGTAGTCGGCGTCTAGGGCGGTCTGCCCGCCAAGGTAAACGAAGGGGCCGGCTTTTACTCCGTGAGCAAATCCAACCGGCTTGCAGAGCTGCGGGGGGTTAATGACCTGTGCGGACAACGCTGTCTCCTTTGAGTAGTGACGGATTCCCTAAACCCGAATCGATTGAGATAGATATCTCGTACTTGTGACGTTCGTGACCAGTCTGACATACTTGGGTTGTTTTCGCGCGGTTTGATTTGCCGCGCCCTCGAAAACCCCACCCCACCTACCTTTCGGAGCAATGATGCACTTAGGAACACTCAGCCTGCCCGACAACCAGACCAGGGCCGCCCTGCGCGAGGGTGACAACTGGATTCTGCTCGAAGCAGCGGATGTCGGCGCGCTCGTTGCCAACCCCGACTGGCGAAACGGGCTCGACAGCGCGCGCGCCACGGGCCAGCGCATCGCAGAAGACGAGGCCGCCTTGCTCACCCCCATTCAGCGCCCCGCGAAGATCGTATGCTGCGGCCTGAACTACCACGACCACATCATCGAGGCGAAGCGTGAGATCCCGACATTCCCAACCCTGTTCGCGAAGTTTGCCGACACTCTGACCGATCCCGATGCAGACATCACGATCACGGGATCACACAAGGTTGACTGGGAGGCCGAGCTCGCCGTCGTTGTCGGATCCTCGGTCCAGCGCGCGACTCCCGTCGAGGCGGCAAACGCAATCCTGGGTTACGCGGCTTCCAACGACGTGTCGGCTCGCGATTGGCAGTCGCGTACGCTGCAGTGGTTCCAGGGCAAAGCCTGGGATAACACCACACCCCTCGGTCCGGTCATCGTGACGGCCGACGAGATCTCCCCTAAAGACGGGCTCGAGATCCGCGCAGATATTGACGGTGAGGTTGTACAGCGGAGCAACACACGAGAACTCGTGTTCGACTCAGCCGATCTCATCTCTTATGTGTCACAGTTCACCACCCTCCGCCCCGGCGACATCGTGCTGACCGGCACTCCGGGTGGGGTGGGGCTTGGAATGAGTCCGCAGCGCTGGCTGCGCGACGGTGAGGTGCTCACCACACACATCGAAGGCATCGGCACGTTGCGCAACCGCATGCGGTTGTCAGCCAGCGAGTCGACGTAAAAGGAGAACGAGATGAGCCATCCCCCCATTACCCGCGAGAATCACGCTAATTCGCAGCGGTTCCTCGCGGCGATCCAGTTGAAAGAGACCTCGCCCGAGGTGTTTGACCGAGCATTCACCGTCATGCCGCAGTACGTGCCGTGGCCAAAGGCCTACGGGGGCGATTCCGTTGCCCAGGCCGCCGCCGCCGCGATCGCGACGATCGGCGACGATCGCGAGCTGCACTCACTGCACAGCTCATTCTTGCGCCCCGTCGAGATCGGCGAGCCCGTGCGCTACGAAGTCGAGCTGCTGCGTGACGGTCGCGGCTACTCAACGCGCCACGTGCGGGGCTACCAGGGCGGCAAAGTGGTGTTTATCACCACGGCCTCATTCCAGGTGCCTGAGAACGGCAACAGCTATGCCCCCGCTTGCCCCAACTACCCAGCGCCGGGCACCCTGCCAAGCTCCGCCGATTATCTCGACGCGCGAGATGCGGCATCCTCACCCGCGGGCGACTACTGGGCGCGCGGACGCAGCTTCGACATGCGACACGCACCCAATCCCGTGTACACGCATTCACCAGAGAACAGTGCCGAGCAGGGGGTGTGGATCCGCGCCTTTGACAAATTACCCGACGACGCACGCACGCAGCAGATCGCCCTCAGCTACGTCTGCGACTACACGATTCTTGAACCCTCACTGCGAGCGCTCGGCCTGAACTGGTCCTCCCCAGGACTCGTCACGGCCAGCCTCGACCACAGCATGTGGTTCCACCAGCCGGCGCGCGCAGACGAGTGGCTCCTGTATGCCCAGGAAAGCGCCGGAGTACAGGGCGGGCGGGCACTCAATCTTGGTCGCTTCTACTCAGAACAGGGTGACCTTGTCGCAACGGTTCTGCAGGAGGGCATGATCCGCCATGCATAATTTTTAGGATTTCCTTTGACACCCGGGCGTCACAGAGGTAATCTTCAACATACGTTCTACGTGACGAGCGTCACGATAAAGACATAAATGGAATTACATTCACTCAACGAAGAGACCCGTCTCGTTTTGAGCATTCACCCCCAGTAATTAATTCAAAGGAGAGTAACTATGTCATCACCATCAGCGGTTGCAGCCGAGCAAGATCTGCGCTGGGACAAGGTTCCCCAGGTCACTCGTTCAGGTGAGGAAGACACCCGAACGCTGTCTTCGGGCGACTGCATTCGGGTCACCGGCGTAGGCCCGCAGCACACCGGAGCCACCAAGATCTGGTTCGGTCAGGTTTCGAACAAACCCGGGTACCGCTCCCTGCCCCACCACCACGGCGAAGCAGAAACAGGCGGGTACGTGCTGCGCGGTAACGGTCGCATCTACTTCGGCGAGGGTTTCAAGACCTACGTCGACATGAAGGCAGGCGACTGGGTGTGGGTCCCCCCGTTCATGCCCCACGTAGAGGTCAACATGTCGGTGACCGAAGAGCTCATCTGGCTCACCGCACGCACCCCCGACAACATTGTGTTCGACCTGCCCGATGTCGATGACTCGGAGCTCGAAGGCTACCGCCGCGCCTAGAGCAGTGGTCGGCCCCTTTCGGGGCCGACCACTCATCACCACCAGCCACGCACATCTATTAGGAAGCATGGATAAGCAATGGAGCTTTCCCCATCCGGCTACACCGACCACTTCGCCAGAGAATCCCTCCCCCAGCAAGCCAGCTGGCCAACCTTCGAGTTCACACTCCCAGAACTTCAATACCCCACCAAGCTCAACGCCGCCGAAGAACTCATTGACGAGGGTGTGCGCAAATTCGGTCGCGACAAGCTCGCCATCCGCGTGCCGGGTGCCGAGATCTGGACCTACGGCGAACTGCAGAAACGTGCCAACCAGGTCGCTCAGGTACTGACCGAAGACTACGGCCTGCAGCCGGGCAATCGCGTCTTGCTCCGCTCCCCCAACAACGCCTGGACGGTCGCGTGCTGGCTCGGCGTCATCAAGGCGGGCGGCATCGTCGCGACAACCATGGTCGCCTGGCGCAAGCGTGAGGTGCGTAACGTGGCAGACAAGCTGCGCCCAAATGTGGCCATCATCGACCACCGCGCAATGTCGAAGATGCCGGACGTCTTTGGCGACACCCCCATCGCGATCCTCGGCGGTGACGACGACACGCTTCTGGCGGCTTGCGCGATGAAGAGCGGTGAGTTCACGGCCGTTGAAACGGCGGCCGACGACGTAGCCCTGCTCGGTGCCACCTCGGGCACCACGGGTGAGCCCAAGGTCACCATGCACTTTCACCGCGACATTCTCGCGAACGCAGACACCTTCGCCAAACACATTTTGAAGCTCACACCAGACGATGTGACAGCTGGCACCGCTCCACTCGCCTTCACGTTCGGTCTTGGCGGGCTCGTCGTGTTTCCACTTCGCACAGGGGGCAGCTCGGTGATTCTCGAGAAAGCAAGCCCGATGGAACTGGCCGATCTCATCACCGATTTTGGGGTCACGGTGTTCTACACAGCCCCAACCGGGTACCGCACGGCGCTCAAGGAGGGCAAGGCGAGCGAGCTCGCGAAGCTGCGCGTCGCGGTATCCGCTGGCGAACACCTGAACAAGGAGACGTTCGAAGCCGTGCGGGAGGCGACCGGGCTCAAGCTCGTGAACGGTATCGGATCCACCGAGATGCTGCACGTGTTTATCTCGGCGGCGGGCGACGACATTCGTCCGGGAGCCACGGGTAAGGCGGTCCCAGGATTCAGAGCCACGGTGCTCGATGACGACGGCAACGAGTTGCCGCCCGGCAAGGTCGGGCGACTCGCCGTGATCGGCCCCACCGGTTGCCGCTATCTCAACGACGAGCGCCAGAAGAACTACGTGGTAAATGGCTGGAACGTAACCGGCGATGCCTATCTGCGGGATGAGGACGGATATTTCTTCTACCAGTCACGCACCGACAGCATGATCATCGCGGCCGGGTACAACATCGGTGCCCCAGAAGTCGAAGAGGTTGTGGAAACGCATCCCGAGGTACTTGAGTGTGCGGTTATCGGGCGGCCGGATCCAGCAAAGGGTGTCATCGTCAATGCCTTTGTGGTGCTGCGCGACGGTGTCGCCGAGTCTGAAGAGATCACCGAGTCGATCAAGACCCACGTGAAAGAGAACCTCGCGATCTACAAGTGCCCCCGGCGCATCGACTTTGTCGACGAGCTGCCTCGAAACCCCAGCGGAAAAGTTCAACATTTCGTGTTGCGTGAACGGGTTGCCGCCGAACTGGCGACCGCCTCAGCGCACTGAACTCATTCCCAACAATCTAAAGGAGAACACCATGCGAGTAGCAATTGTTGGCGGCGGCCCCGGCGGGCTGTACTTCGCCGCACTCATGAAGCAGCTGGATCCCAGCCACGACATCACCCTCTGGGAGCGCAATGCTGCCGATGACACCTTTGGTTTCGGGGTCGTGTTCAGCGACGAGACCCTCGGCGGCATCGAAAACGCCGACCCCATTATCGCGCAGCGCATGAGCGAGCAGTTTGCCCGCTGGACCGACATCGATATCCGCTTTGGCGGTGAGACCTTCACGATCGGCGGTCAAGGCTTTGCCGCCATGGGCCGAAAAGAACTGCTCATGCTGCTGCAGGATCGCTGCCTCGAGCTGGGCGTGACGATCAACTTCAGCACGCTCGCGCCCGACGCCGCCGAACTCATGCGCGACTACGATCTTGTGCTGGCAGCCGACGGCCTTAACTCGTTCGTGCGCACTCAGTTCGCCGAACACTTCAAGCCCACTCTCGACCGCCGCGTCAACAAGTACATCTGGCTCGGCACCGATCGTGTCTTCGAGGCGTTCACCTTCGACGTGCAGAACACTCCCCACGGCGTCATGCAGCTGCACGGTTACCCCTACTCAGACAAGGGCAGCACCTTCCTCATCGAGATGCATGAAGATGTGTGGCGCGCCGCGGGCTTCGACGAGACCGAAAACGAGGTCTTCCCTCCCGGTGTCAGTGACGAGAAGGCAATCGAGAAGATCAAGCACTATTTTGCTGACATTCTCGACGGTGCGGGTACCCTCGCGAACAACTCAAAGTGGATCAATTTCAACGTGGTGCGCGCGGAATCGTGGCACCACAAGAACCTCGTCATTCTTGGCGACGCCGCCCACACCGCGCACTTCTCAATCGGCTCGGGTACCAAGCTCGCGATGGAAGACGCACTCGCACTCGCGGCGTGCATTCACGAAAACTCGACGCTCGAAGCGGCCCTTGATGCCTACGAAACTGAACGGCGCCCGGTTGCCGCTTCCCTACAGCGGGCTGCCCAGGCGGCAATGGAGTGGTTCGAGAACATCGGTCAGTACGCGGGTCAGGATCCGCTGCAGTTTGCGTTCAACCTACTGACGCGCAGTCGCCGCATCACACTCGAAAACCTCGGCATGCGCGACCCCGAGTTCGCGAAGCGTGTGCTTGAGGTTGCGGGCCCGGGACGCACCGAAGATGAACCTCCGCTGTTTCGCCCACGCAATATCGGTCAACTCCAACTGAAGAACCGCATCATCGTATCGCCGATGGACATGTATTCTGCCGCCGACGGACTGCCGGGTGACTTCCACCTCGCGCACCTCGGTTCACGAGCCGCCGGTGGTGCGGGGCTCGTGATGACCGAGATGGTCTGCGTTTCGCCAGAGGGACGCATTACCCCCGGCTGCAGCGGCCTCTACACTGACGAACAAGCGGCCGCCTGGGCGCGCATTGTCGGCTACGTGCACAGCGTCTCCTCCGCAAAGATCGGCGCACAAATCGGCCACTCCGGCCGCAAGGGCTCCACCAAGATTATGTGGGAGGGCATCGACCAGCCTCTTGACGAGGGGAACTGGCCCGTCCTGTCTGCGTCCGCGATTCCGTACAGCCAGGTCAACCAGACGCCGCGCGAGATGGACCGCGCTGACATGGACCTGGTACGCGACCAGTTTGTAACGGCAGCCAAGCGGGCGGCCGCGGCCGGGTTCGACCTGCTTGAAGTGCACGCGGCCCACGGCTACCTGCTTTCTTCGTTCCTGTCGCCCGTGTCGAACAAGCGCAGTGACGAGTACGGCGGCAGCCTCGAAAACCGTCTCCGCTACCCGCTGGAGGTGTTCAATGCCGTGCGTGCCGCCTGGCCCGCGGAGCGTCCGCTCACCGTGCGCCTCTCGGCGACAGACTGGATCGAAGGCGGTAACACCATCGACGATGCGGTCGCGATCGCCGGGGCCTTCATCGAGCACGGTGCCGACGCGATCGATGTCTCCTCGGGCCAGATCTCCTCGGAGGAGAAACCTGCCTTCGGCCGCAGCTACCAGACTCCGTTCGCCGACGCGATCCGCAACCGTGTCGCCGAGTCGGCTGGCGTCGCCGTGATCGCGGTGGGAGCGATCTCGTCGTACGACGATGTGAACTCGATCCTGGTTGCGGGCCGCGCCGACTTTGTCGCGCTCGGTCGCACGCACCTGTTCAACCCGAACTGGACGCTGCACGCGGCGGCCGACCTTGAGTACCGCGGCGAGGGCGCGCAGTGGATCCCGCAGTATCGCGCGGGATCGCGCAAACCACCGAGCTCGCGCACCGACGCGATCCGCCCCCGCTTGTCGCTGATCCGCGATCCTCAAGCGAGCCGCGAGTACCCGCACCGCCGCTGGACGCCCGCCGTGTACGGCACCGCCGTGCGGGCCTAGCTCACTCATGACTGGCAGCGGCCGTCGACGATCTCACAACAGATTGCCGGCGGCCGCTCTTCCCTATACCCACTTCGACTCAACATCTCAAACATTCGGTTCCATCACACTAGGAGACAACGATGTCTACAACTGAAAAGACCGCCACCACCACCCGCTGGCCGATTCCGCGCAGGGTCACGCTTGGCGTTTTGGTCTGCTGCTGGTTCGCGACCCTCTCCGAGGGCTACGACATTGGCGTGCTGGGAGTGATTATCCCGGCACTCAAGACCTACGCTCCGTGGGGTCCGCCTGATCCGCTGCAGCTCGGCGGCCTCGCCGCATATGCGCTCGTCGGCATGCTGATCGGCGCCCTCGTTATCGGCACGCTCAGCGACCGCTTCGGCCGCAAGAACATGCTGCTCGTATCGATGGCGCTGTACACGCTCACCCAGCTCGGAGCAGCGCTCGCAACGACACCCGACATGTTCGGGCTCTACCGCCTGATTGGTGGACTCGGCATGGGTGGCGTGATCCCCGTCGCGGCCGCAATGACCATTGAGTTCTCGGAGCCGAAGCGCCGATCGCTGAACTACGGCTTCATGTTCTCGGCGTACTCACTCGGCATCGTGGTGGCGGCCCTCGTTGGCACCGCAATCTTTGCTCAGTTTCCGCCAACCGTAGGCGAGACCGTCATCGTTGAGAACCAGGAAGTATGGCGCTGGATCGTGGGGCTCGGGGCGATCCCGGTGCTGCTCATACCGGTCATCGCATTCCTTCTGCCAGAGTCACTGGAATCGCTGGAGGCTCGCGGCATGCACGATCGCGCCAAGAAGCTCGCAGAGAAGCTCGGCATCAGCCCGTATGTATCAGCGGACACCGCACCCAAGGAGGGCGTCGCGACGCAGGCCCCCTGGCAGCGAGTTCTATCGCTGCTGTTCTCGCTGCGTTACCTGAGCTCAACGATCCCGCTCTGGATCGCCCTGTTCTGCGGCATGCTGCTGGTCTACGGGCTCAACAACTGGCTACCGAATGTGATGCGCGAGGCCGGTTACGAAATGGGGCAGGCACTCACGTTCCTCTTGGTCTTCAGCCTCTCGGCGGCAGTCGGTGGTCTCATTCTCGGCGCGCTCGCTGATCGCTTTGGCCAGCGGGTGGTGCTGATTGTGTTCTACTTGATCGGCGGTGTCGCGTGTGTACTGATGATGTTTCCGCACTCGCTCGTGCTCACCATGACGCTGGTGGGGCTGGCGGGCATCGGATCGATCTCGACCTCACTCGTGCTCACCGGATACATCGCCGACTACTATCCGGGGTTCATGCGGGCCACCGCGACCGGCTGGGCCCTCAGTTTCGCGCGCATTGGCGCGATCCTCGGCCCGGTTGTTGGCGGCTGGCTGTCGTCGATGAAGGTCAGTACCGAGTGGAATTTCATCACGTTCGGGATCGTGGCGCTGGTAGCCGCGTTCGCGGTGGCCCTGATTCCACGCAAGACCCCGTTCGAGGAACCCGCTGCAGCGCAGCGGACTCCTTCGAGTTAGGAGCTCTGGGGCCCTCGAATGAGGTCGTCGAAGTTTGGTTCTTCGGGGTCGTCATCGTTGGTGTTGGCCTCAGCGCCGCCGTCTTCGTCGGCGCCGATTTCGTCGGGCTCAACAACAGCCTCGACTGGCTGGGCGTCTTCAACAGGCGCTTGATCCTCAACTGATTGCTCGGCATCCTGAGCAGGCTCATCGCTCTCTTCAGGTGCGGCGTCAGCTTGCGCGGTGTCGGTCTGTTCGGCCTCAGCCTGCTCGGCGTCGGCTAGCTCGGCAGCTTCGGTGTCCTGCTCCGCTACTGCAGCAGGCTCAGCATCAGGCTGAGGAGCCTCATCGGGCTCAGCAACCGCGGCTTCAGTGACCGCTTCAGTTTCTTCAGCAAAGGCACCCGAAGCGACAGCGGCCTCAACGGCCTCCACGAGGTCACCCAGCAGCACGTGCCACCCCTCCTGCGAAGCGGCGGCGCTCTCGGCGGGTGACGACAGCGCGTCAAAACCCGTCTCGGTCACTGTGATTCCGGTGTTCGGGCCAGTCGAACGCAGGGTCACCAGAACGGCCGTTGAGTGCTCGTCTCCAGCTTCACTCCAGCGGAATCCGATGGCGTGTCCCTCAACAAGAACGTCAACCTCGCCCGAGGCATCACGACTCACCTCTGAGTCGCCACTGGTCTCGGCCCAGCGCTCTGAAACAGCACCGCCCACTCTGGGGTCAAGTCGTAACTCTGGCCACCACACTTTGCGGCGCTCATCGTCGATCAAATATTGCCATACCGCAGCTCGGGCGGCACGCGCTTTACTGCGAGCTACCACTGGTCCCAACGGGATCATTGCTCCCCTTTCGGATGACACTTCAGAACACTGCAAGTTTCTTCAGATGAGGATCCTCGCAACTCAGCCCCTCGTCTTACATAAGACCTTAATCCTCTCCACTGACAACTCGCCCTATCTGAGTGGGAATGTCGAGACGGAAATCGTCCAATTGCTTGGCCGTCAAGGTGCAAGAATGAGTAAGTGACGCAATCATCCTCAGCTATGTCCCTGCCCACTGCACCAGAGCTGCCTGGCTGGACCCACAGCTACTCAGGCAAGGTGCGCGATCTCTACGTGCCCGCGGAGGGTCCAGACGACACCCTGCTCGTGGTCGCGAGCAACCGGGTGAGCGCGTACGACTTTGTACTTGAGCCGCCGATCCCGGGCAAGGGAGCTCTGCTCACCGCACTCTCCAACTGGTGGTTCTCCCGCATCGACATGCCCAACCACCTCGCTGATCCACAGAGCGCGCCGCGCGTCCCTGAGGAGATTGCAAATCGAGCAATGCTCTCCCGCCGCCTCGAGATGTATCCCATTGAATGTGTCGTGCGAGGCGCGCTCACCGGCTCCGGGTTTCTGGAGTACCAGCAGACGGGATCCGTGTGCGGAATCGAACTGCCACCAGGAATCGAAGACGGCGACCTGCTTGAGACCCCCATCTACACTCCCGCGTACAAGGCGCCGTTCGGTGAGCACGACGAAAACATCAGCTTCGAGCGCAGCGTTGAGCTTGTTGGAAGCGAGGCGGCCGCGGCACTGCGCGACGCCTCACTGCAGATATTCACTGCCGCCCGGGATCTCGCTGCGGAGCGCGGAGTAATCCTCGCCGACACAAAGTTTGAGTTTGGACGGGATCCCGAAACCGGCGATCTGGTGCTGGCAGATGAGGTACTCACGAGCGATTCGTCTCGCTACTGGGACGCGAGTGTTTACTTCGACGCTTCTTTGAACAGGTCAGAACGCCTCGCATCCTTCGACAAGCAGATCGTGCGCAACTGGCTGCGCAGCAATTGGGACCAACAGGGTGTGCCCCCGGTATTGCCCGCCGAAATCGTGGCTCAGACACAGGATCGCTACCGCGAGTTGTACACGCGCCTCACCGGCGCGACATGGGCTTGATCTCACGCAGGCTAGAATGGGCCTGCTCGCTTTCTACGGATTTGGAGAACCGGTGCCCACGATTGTTGTAGATGTCATGCCCAAGGCCGAACTGCTTGACCCGCAGGGCAAGGCAACGACGGGGGCGCTTCATCGCCTCGGTCACGGCAAGTTTCAGAACGTGCGCATTGGTAAGCGCTTCGAGTTCACCGTTGACGGTGAGGTAACGGACGCCGTACTCGCAGAGGTTCGCAAGGTAGCGGACGAAACACTTTCAAACGCCGTGATCGAAGACGTCGTCTCGATCACGGTTGACGGCGCACCCGTAGAGGTGGCCGCGTAATGGCACCCCGCATCGGAGTTGTCACCTTTCCCGGCTCGCTTGACGACCGGGATGCACAGCGTGCGATCCGGCTCGCTGACGCGGAGGCCGTAGCGCTGTGGCACGCGGATCATGACCTGCAGGGTGTCGATGCGATCGTGCTGCCAGGCGGTTTCAGCTATGGCGATTACCTGCGCCCGGGTGCCATCGCCGCGATCTCGCCCATCATGACCGAGGTGATTGCCGCCGCAAACGCTGGCATGCCGGTTCTCGGGATCTGCAACGGGTTTCAGGTACTCGTCGAGGCACACTTGCTGCCCGGCGGCCTGATCCGCAATGCAAACCAGCAGTTTGTGCGCCGCGATCAGCGTCTGATCGTCGAGAACAACCGCACGGTGTGGACGAGCGAGTTCGAGCAGGGTGAAGAGATCGTCATCCCCCTCAAGAACGGCGACGGCGGCTACATCGCAAACGATGAGACGCTGAAGCGACTCGAGGGTGACGGGCTCGTTGCGTTCCGCTACGCGGGCGTGAATCCAAACGGGTCGCTCAACGACATCGCTGGGCTCACAAACGAGCGCGGCAATGTCGTGGGCCTCATGCCCCACCCCGAACACGCGGTCGAGCCGGGCTTCGGCCCGGATGCACCCGAGGCCATGCGCTCCGGGCTCGACGGACTGCGCTTCTTCACGAGCGCTGTGCAGGCACTCGCGCAGAGGGTCTAGCGCGCGACTTCGAGTCCATACGAGATGATGCGGCGCGTACCGCTGATCGTCTCGATCGTGAACTCTCGCTCAGGAATCTGCTGGAAACCAAGGCGTTCGTAGAGCCGGTGTGCCTTCACCATCTGGTCGCCGGTGTGTAAAACCAGACGGCGCGAGCCGCGATCCCGAGCTACGCGAACAACGTGTCGCATCAGTGCCTCACCGACCCCTTTTCCGCGCGCCTCTCCTGAGACCCCCAGCAGTCGCACGTCCATCTCGTCGGGTGCGCTGTTCGACAGCAACCGCTCACCCACGTTCGGGATCGTCACGGACCCCAGGATCCTGCCGTTTTCTTCCGCTACGAGCACCTGCGAGACGGAGTCCCTCCCGGCTACGTCCTCAATCTCGTCAAGGTAGTCGGACTCAAGCACGTACTCGTTCTCATAGGCCGCACGCACGAGGGCACCGACGGTTGCGTATTCTTCCGAGCGAATGCGTCGGACATCAAGGGAAAAGCTCATCAGAAAAGCATAAGGCCCCGCGGCCAGAAGCCGCGGGGCCCTATGAACACTTAACCCAGAACCGAGAAGTCGGGCTGACCGTCAGGGCCCATGGGCAGTGGGCGTCCATCAGCAAACGTCGGCCACGGCAGCAGGTTAGGGGCCTGCTGCGGAGCCGGAGCCGACTGCAGAGGAGGTGCCTGTGGGAACTGCTGTGCCTGCGGGAATGGTTGTGCCTGCGCCTGCGGGAACGGCTGCTGGGCAGGGGCCGCCGGGTAGGGCATCTGGTTCGCGAACTGACGCTGCTGGGCTCGAGCGGCTTCACGCTCGTCTGACCCTGCAGACCAGCGCAGCAGGAGCGTGATGGAGAGCCCCAGTGCGGTGAGGATCAGTAGAGCCGTAGCGATCTTCCAGTAGAGACCGGGAATGTACAGGTCAAACGACGCGATGGCGACCGGAGCCGTGAAGAGAATGCCCGAAAGCACCGCGAACGCACTCGTAACAAACGCGAATCGGTTCACGACGGCGCTCACCTTGGCGCCCATGTTGAGCAGCAGCTGGCAGCACAGAATCACGAGTCGCGTCACCAGAATGACAAACACTGACTTCCAGAAGATCTCAAAGAGAAGCGAGAAATAGCTGTACTTGGTCATCCAGATAACGGTCAACAGCACACCAAGAATGTATGCGTTGGCGACAAGAGCAACGGGCGCGTACCACTCGGATTTCTGCTGACGACGCGTATCGAAAGCGGTAAACAGCACAAACACCGCGAACAACGCGAAGGTCGAGAAGACACGCTCAAACTTGCCCTCAAAATCACCGATGAACAGCAGCGAGATTGACGCGAGCGTCAGCGCCGCGAGCAACACAATGCTGATCTTCAAGAACATCGACATCTTGCGCGAGTCCTTGTTGGTGCCTGCAGGATCGGCCGCGGGTGGGCCCTGCAGAACTGGCGCTGCTGGCGCTGTCGGCGCTGCAGAGGCGGGTGTTGCCGGAGCCGTCGCGGGCGCCTCCGAGTGTGGCAATTGTGCGTTCGAGTCACTCATGCGATTAGTCTTTCGTGTTCGGCTGGGAATCGCCACTTTCAAAGGCAAAAAAACAGCAGCAATTCCCGCGTAGACTGGAGCGGTACTTTCGGCACGCAGCAGGCAGCTACCACGCAGGCGCGAGCCGCCCGATCCCCGCCTAGATCAACGGAGCACATCGAGCGTGACTGAAACCAGCGCAACCATTACCGGTCCCCGCCCCGACACTGTCGCCGACGCAGCAGCGACACCTGAGAAAGAGCAGCCGTACGGCGCACTCGGTCTCAAAGAAGATGAGTACCTGAGCATCCGCGAGATCCTGGGCCGCCGCCCAACCTCGGGTGAGCTTGCCATGTACTCGGTGATGTGGTCGGAGCACTGCTCCTACAAGTCTTCGAAGATGTACCTGCGCCAGTTCGGCAAAAAGGTCAATGACAAGATGAAGGAGCGGCTGCTCGTCGGCATGGGCGAGAACGCCGGTGTGGTCGACATTGGTGAGGGCTGGGCGGTGACCTTCAAGGTCGAGAGCCACAACCACCCCTCGTACATCGAGCCGTTCCAGGGGGCCGCTACGGGCGTCGGTGGCATCATTCGCGACATCATCTCGATGGGCGCTCGCCCGGTTGCCGTCATGGATCAGCTGCGGTTCGGGGCGATCGACGATCCCGACACCGCACGCGTTGTGCACGGAGTTGTCTCCGGCATCTCGTCGTACGCGAACTGCCTCGGCCTGCCGAACCTCGGCGGCGAAACGGTGTTTGATCGTGTCTATCAGGCAAACCCGCTCGTCAACGCGCTGGGAGTGGGTGTGCTGCGCCACGAGGATCTGCACACCGCGAACGCCTCGGGCCTCGGCAACAAGGTCGTACTGTTCGGCGCCCGCACGGGCGGCGACGGCATCGGCGGCGCGTCGATCCTCGCCTCCGATAGCTTCAGTGAGGGCGGGCCAACCAAGCGCCCCGCCGTGCAGGTCGGCGACCCCTTCGCTGAAAAGGTGCTCATTGAGTGCTGCCTCGAGCTGTTCCAGGGTGAGCTGGTTGAGGGTATCCAGGATCTCGGGGCCGCTGGCATTTCGTGTGCAACGTCAGAGCTTGCGGCCAATGGCGACGGTGGCATGTACATCGAGCTCGACAGTGTGCTGCTGCGTGATCCCTCGCTCACCGCTGAAGAGATCCTCATGTCGGAGAGCCAGGAGCGCATGATGGCGGTCGTGGCTCCCGAAAAGCTTGAGGCGTTCCTCGCGGTCACCGCGAAGTGGGATGTCGAGACGAGTGTGCTCGGCGAGGTGACCGACACCAACCGCCTGATCATTAACTGGCGCGGCGAAGAGATCGTGAACGTTGATCCCTCGACCGTCGCCGTCGATGGGCCCGTCTACGAGCGCTCTGTCGCTTACCCGGCTTGGATCGACGCACTGCAGGCCTCCGGTGTGCGTGCCTCCGGTCTTGCCCGCGCAACCGCCGGCGAAGAGCTGCGGGCGCAGATGGTTGCGGTTGCGGCTTCGCCGAACCAGGCTTCGGTCGATTGGATCACCAACCAGTACGACAAGTACGTGCTCGGAAATACCGCGCTCTCCTTCCCCGATGGCGCAGGCATGATCCGCGTCGATGAGGAGAGCGGGCTCGGCGTCGCGATTGCCACCGATGCCAACGGTCGCTACTGCCAGCTCGATCCGTTTGTCGGGTCGCAGCTCGCCCTCGCAGAGGCCTACCGCAACGTTGCCACCTCGGGAGCTGTGCCGACCGCCGTCACCGACTGCCTCAACTTCGGTAGCCCCGAGAACCCCGAAGTCATGTGGCAGTTCTCGCGCGCGGTCGAGGGGCTCTCAGACGCCTGCCTCGCGCTCGAGGTTCCCGTCACCGGCGGCAACGTGTCGCTGTACAACCAGACCGGCGATACCCCGATCCACCCGACTCCCGTTGTTGGTGTGCTCGGCATCATTGATGATGTTGCTCGACGCATCCCGAGCGGCTGGCAGGATCAGGGTGAGCACCTCTACCTACTCGGTGTGACCCGCGACGAGCTCGACGGCTCCGCCTGGGCCGAGACCGTGCACGATCACCTCGGTGGCCGCCCGCCAGTTGCAGACCTTGCGGCCGAGCGCGCACTTGCCGAGCTGCTGCACGCTGCGGCGCAGGGTGGGCTGCTCTCCGGCGCCGTCGACCTCTCTGAGGGCGGCCTCGCGCAGGCCCTGACCGATGGCGCGCTGCGCTTCGGTGTGGGTGCACGCGTGTGGATCGACGAGATCATGTCGCGCGACGGTGTCGATGAGACCGCCGCGATGTTCTCCGAGTCGCAGGCGCGTGTGCTTGTTGCTGTGCCGCACGAGGAAGAAGTGAAGTTCCGCGGGCTGTGCTCGGGTCGCGACTTCCCGGTACTGCGCATCGGAGTGACCGATGGCGCTGGCGCAGAGGCCTCGATTGAGGTGCAGGATCGCTTTACGCTTCCGCTCGCGGAGCTCGGCGCGGCCTCGCGCGAAACACTGACGGCCCGCTTTGGCCCGGTCGTCGCAGAATAAACTTTTCACCCCGGGTTCCCCCGGTTTGGGGGTCAGTTTCTGGTATTAAAATGCGTTTTACCGCCAGAAACTGACCCCCAAATTGTGGGCCCCGACACTTCTTCAGTAAGGAAACACCATGGTGCGCGCAATCGAATGGATCGATGCAGGGACCGAATCGCATATTCGGCTGCTCGACCAGACACTTCTTCCCGGGTCTGAGACCTATCTTGAGGTTTCGACCGTCGACTCACTGATCGACGCGATTCAACGGTTGGCAGTGCGCGGCGCCCCGGCGCTCGGTACCTCCGGCGGATACGGGGTCGCGCTCGCGCTGCACGAGGGTGCGCGTAAGGGCTGGACCGCCGATGAGGTTAAGCAGAACATTGATGCCGTTGCCAACGCACGCCCCACCGCCGTAAACCTCGCCTGGGGTGCACGTCGCGCCGAGACGTTTGTGGCTGAGGGATTTGAGCGGGTGCTCGAGGAGGCTCACGCGATCGGGCTGGAAGATGAGCGGGCGAACCGCGAGCTTTCAAAGCTCGGCGCTGACTGGCTGCTCGCTCAGATCGGAGATCGCCCTCTGCGCGCGGTCACCCACTGCAACACCGGAGCCCTCGCAACAACTGCGTGGGGAACCGCCTACGGCATCTTGCACGAACTGCACCTGCGCGGACGCCTGGAGATGGTCTACGTCGACGAGACCCGTCCCCTGTTGCAGGGCACTCGGCTCACGAGCTGGGAACTCAAGAACGATGGGATCCCGCACCTCGTTGAGGTCGATGGCGCCGCCGCGAGCACCATCTTGCGCGGCCTGGTCGATTTCGCCGTGATTGGTGCCGATCGGATTACCGCAAACGGCGACACCGCCAACAAGGTCGGCTCCGTGGCGCTGGCTCTGGCCTGCGCCCGCAAGGGCATCCCGTTTGTTGTGGCCGCCCCCTACTCGACCGTTGACGAGGCAACCACAACGGGAGACGACATCGAGATCGAGGAGCGCTCAGACGCCGAGGTGCTGGAGTTCGCCGGTGTTCGCGCTGCAGCCGAGGGCGTGCGGGCGTTCAATCCGGCGTTCGACGTGACGCCTCACGACCTCATCTCGGCAATCGTGACGGAGCGCGGTGTGGTCGAGGCCTCCACCGCACCTCAGCCGCTCTTCCCGCAGGCTTCCTAAGCGAAACGCTCTCCGCGCGGTGAGCGTTTTCCAACTTTCTGAGTGACGAAAGTTTGGAGGGCGCTCACCCGCAGGTGGGCCCGCGAATGTATTCGCGCGTTAGCGCGACAGTAGCGGGGATACCGCGGCAAGAATATGTGCGTGAATCTCGTCGGCCGGTGCTGTCGCATCGAGCACGAGAAACCGATCCGATTCTTGCTTAGCGAGTGCCAGGAAACCCTCGCGCACTGCACGGTGAAACTCGATCGCTTCTGCTTCCAGGCGATCGTCCGAGCCTCCGCGCGAAGCCCGTCTCGTTACGCCCTCTTCAGGATCGATATCGAGCAGCACGGTGAGGTCCGGCCACAGTCCCTCGACGGCCCATGTACTAATGCCGCGCACCTCTTCCGCGGAAAGCACCCGGCCAGCGCCCTGATAGGCGAGCGAGGAGTCGATGTAACGATCCTGCACAACTACCGCGTCACGCTCCAGTGCCGGCCGCACGACGGTTGCAATGTGCTGGGCACGATCTGCCGCATAGAGCAGCGCTTCGGCGCGGGGCGAGACGTCTCCCCCGTGCAGCAGCAACTTTCGCAGTTCTACGCCGAGTGTGGTGCCACCTGGTTCCCTGGTGCGCACAACCTCGTGACCGCGCTCGCTGAGCCACCCGGAGAGCATCTCGGCCTGAGTTGACTTTCCAGCGCCGTCACCGCCCTCCAGCGTAACGAAGAGCCCACTCATTGGTTACTCTCCAGCCGCCGCGGCCGCAGCCTTCTTAGCCGCTATTGTTGCGGCGCGTTTTGCGGCAGTGGCGGCCTTCTGCTCGGGGGTACGCTCGGCTCGGGGTTTCGCAGCGGCCGACTTCTTTGCAGCGGGCTTCTTGGCCGCTGGCTTCTTCTTCGCGGCCGCCTTACGAGCGGGAGCCTTTTTCTTTGCCGGCCCCTTTGCTCGCTTAATAGCCAGCAACTCAGTCGCCCGCTCGAAGGTGATGTCTTCGACGCTGTCGCCGCGCGGAATCGTCGCGTTCGTTTCACCGTCGGTCACGTACGGACCAAAGCGTCCGTCCTTCACCTTCACCGGCTTGCCGCTCACAGGATCAGCATCGAACTCTTTCAGCGCGGATGCGGCCTTGCGAGCACCGTACTTTGGCTGAGCGAGCAGTTCGAGAGCCCCCGCCAGGTCGATCGAGAAAATGGCGTCCTCGGTCGGCAAGGTGCGGGTTTCGGTCCCCTTCTTCAGGTAGGGACCGTACCGACCGTTCTGGGCCGTGATTTCAGCGTCAGACTCGGGATCCTTGCCGACAACACGCGGCAGGTCGAGCAGTGCAACCGCCGCGTCGAGCTCGATGGTTGCGGGATCCATGCTCTTGAACAGTGACGCAGTTCGGGGTTTCTGGCCCTTGGGAAGCTCTTCTCCGTCGGCCAGAAGCTCTGTGACATACGGACCAAAACGGCCGTTCTTCGCGACGATCGTCTTCCCTGTTGTCGGGTGGATACCAACCACACGGTCCTCGGCGGGTTCAGCGTCGGCGAGCTCGTGCGCCTTCTCAGGGGTCAGCTCGTCGGGGGCTAAACCATCGGGAATGTTCACGCTTCGCGGCTTAAGTGCGCCGTCTTCGCCAACCTCGCACTTTTCGTCGAACACCTCGAGGAACGGACCGTACTTGCCGTTGCGCAGAGAGATCTCGTCGTCGATCTTGATCGTATTGATGGCCCGCGCGTCGATCTCGCCCAGGTTATCTACGACTCCGCGCAGCCCGGGGTGATCATCACTGCCAAAGTAGAACGTGCTCAACCATGAACTGCGATCGGTTTCACCCGCCGCGATCTGGTCGAGATCGTTTTCCATTTCAGCGGTGAAATCGTAGTTGACGAGTTCGCTGAAGTGTTCTTCGAGCAGACGAACAACCGAAAAAGCGATCCAGCTCGGCACAAGTGCCTGACCCTTTTTGGTCACGTACCCGCGGTCCATGATGGTGCTGATGATTGCCGCGTACGTCGACGGGCGGCCAATGCCGAGCTCTTCTAGGCGCTTGGTCAGGCTTGCCTCGGTGTAACGCGGTGGCGGGCTGGTCTCGTGGCCCTTGGCCTCAGGATCGTTGATGGCAAGTTTCTGCCCACTGCTGAGCTGAGGCAGGGTCACGTTGTCCTCTGAAGCTCCGCGCTTCTCGTCTTTGCCCTCTTCGTAAGCCAGAAGGAAGCCGGGGAACGTGATGACCGTGCCACTTGCCGTGAACTCGGCGTCGGTCTGGTCGGAACTTCCTGCTTCTTGCGCCTGCACACCGAGGGTGACCGTGTCGGTTGATCCCTTGGCGTCGGCCATCTGGCTTGCCACGGTGCGCTTCCATATGAGTTCGTACAGTAAGAACTCTCCGCCGTTCAGCTTGCCCTTGAGCGAGCTTGGCTTATGGAACGTGTCTCCAGCGGGTCGGATTGCCTCGTGCGCTTCCTGCGCGCCCTTGGCTTTGCCGGTGTACACACGCGGTTTCTCCGGCAAGGTTTCAGCACCATACAGTGCTGCAGCCTGCGACCGCGCTGCAGTGATTGCCTGCTGAGACAGCGTCGGCGAGTCGGTACGCATATAGGTGATGTAGCCGTTTTCGTACAGCGACTGCGCGTATGACATGGTCTGACGCGAGCTGTAGCGAAGCTTACGAGACGCCTCCTGCTGGAGAGTTGACGTTGTAAACGGCGCGGCAGGGCGGCGGGTGTGCGGCTTCGTCTCGACCGACAACACCTTGGCTGGCACATCTGCAGCGAGCAGTGCGGCGAGGCTTTGGGCACGATCCTTACCCAGCAGGATCACCCCTGCCTTTGCCGCTTTGTCTTTGAGGGCACCGTCGTCGTTAAAGTCCCCACCCGTCGCGAGACGCTGCTCATTCAGGCGAACGAGCTTTGCCTCGAAACCAGCCGCCCCGTCTGGCTGGAACGTTGCGAGCAGATCCCAGTACTCTGCAGAACGGAACGCGAGACGCTCACGCTCGCGATCGACAACCAGGCGAGTGGCAGCGGACTGCACGCGGCCCGCTGAGAGTTTGGGGGCTACCTTGCGCCACAGCACCGGAGAGATGTCGTAGCCATAGAGGCGGTCGAGGATCCTGCGTGTCTCTTGTGCGTCGACCAGCGCTGTGTCGAGGTCTCGTGTGTTTTGTTTCGCCTGTTCGATAGCTTCTTTGGTGATCTCGTGAAACACCATTCGGCGAACAGGTACCTTCGGCTTCAGTACCTCAAGGAGGTGCCACGCGATGGCTTCTCCCTCGCGGTCCTCATCAGTTGCGAGCCAGAGTTCATCCGCATCCTTGAGCGCACGCTTCAGCTCAGAAACGGTCTTCTTTTTGTTGTCGTTCACCACGTAGTAGGGCGCAAAGTTATTCTCGACATCGACGGCGAACTTGCCGAATGGACCCTTTTTAAGGTCGGCCGGCAGCTCAGATGGTTCCGCGAGGTCACGCACGTGCCCCACCGAGGCGATGACCTGGTAGTCACTGCCGAGGTACGCACCAATGGTCTTCGCCTTGGTCGGCGACTCCACGATGACAAGCTTCTTCGTGCCCTTCACGGGACTCCTTCTGGGTTCAACATGTTCGATGTCTACGGCTCGTTGGCCGTTCGACGAGACAACTACGACTAAAGCCGCGGCGCGGGCTCAATAACTGAAGCCGCACCGTCACGATACACAGTCTGACATGTAAAAGGTATCCTTCCGCTCTCAGGGACCGCGCGCCGATGACGTTTTCAAGGCGGACCTAAATATTTATAGGGGTTCAGATCGGGGTACGCATTCACTGGTTTGCTGCTCAGCGTGAAGTGAGTGTGCAGTCCAGAGGTGCATCCGCTCATGCCTGCTTGGGCAACGGGCTGGCCCGCCACCACTTTCTTTCCGGGGAAGATGCCCCACTGCTCCGGAGAGGTCGGAACGATGTGGTTATGAGAGCTGTAGACGACTCTCCCTTCGTACTCGTGCCGAATCAACACTGTGTAGTTCTGTCCTCGCCACCAGCTCGGCTGGGACCTACAGGCTTCTGGCATTCCAGCACCATCGGGCCCTGCCCGAACAACCACCCCGTCAAACGGGGCGTAGAGCGTTCTTTGACCGTCCACCGCGAGATCAATAGCCATCCCATCGTGGAATCCCTGTGTGACGCCCCGCGCGTTGGAGGGCCAGGCCCATCCGTTGTCACTCACGGGATTTATTTCGTTCCAGGCACTACTCTCGGCTGCGGCATAGGCCCTCGCCTCAGCGACAATTGGCGCCCCGGTTCGCACGAGCACTCTCACGCCCGTGCCTGCCGGGTCGACAGAGCAACCAGCAACACTTGCCCCCGAAGCGACAGCCACCTGCTCTGCGAGCTCACACGGTGTGGCTTCGGAGTTGATCCATCCGTTCGCAGCATCGGCTGCGGCGAGCGCAGCCGCATCCGCAGCATTGGCAGCGCGGTGCTTCGCTTCAAGACTTCCCGAAGCGGCAAGCACCGGCAGTCCTAGACACAGTGCCGCCGCCGAACACGCCAAAAGAACAGGGGCGCTCATCGCGTCGCTCCGGTCATTCGCTCATTCCTATTCTGATCGGCCTAACTTGTCGCAGCGCACGAGCTCGCAGCAATGGTGATTCGAGAGAGGAGCCCCGAAGCGGGGCTTGAACGAAGCGAAACGCAGTGCAATACCCCGTCTTCTGACCGATGGATAGTGACATCACTGCCCACGCGAGCGAGCACCGCATTTGCCGCGTCCGTGTCACCGCGCGCCTCAGCTCGAGATATTTCTCCCGCGAGCGACACCAGAGTGATTCTGTGCGTCGCGAGCAGGATCCCTCCGATAACCAGGCCGAGCACAATCACGACCGCTGGGAGCACAAGCGCAAACTCGGCCGTCACGGCTCCGCGCTCGTCCGCCAACAACACAGACCTTACGCAAGGCTTGTTCTCAGCCACCCGTGCCCAGCGCGTTTTCGATGAGACCGACGAGCATCGTACGTATCGTGTCAGAGCGCATTATGGCCACGAGGATGCCAGCAAACGCGACCGCGGCGACAATAACAATCGCGTACTCCGCGGTGACGGCGCCCTCTTCGTTCTGCAACACACTTCTGACGCGAGCGGCCACCCGACGCACCTTCGAATCCGCGCCGGCCACTGCATTCTTCGGCGAAAAGAAACGGGGCCCCGTGGGGTTCAGTTCTGGCTTCGCTGCCACTTGCGACCGACTTTTATTCTTGGCTGAAACAAGTTCAAGTCTGCTGCTCATGGAAACTCCTTTCGTAAGCACGGCCCGGTGATCACCGGTGATTCAATGTTGCCTTGGCGGGAGCGGCTTGTTGAAGGAAAGCGGGCGATTGTGGAGAGGTTCCAATGATCTTGAGAAATGAGCGAATTGTGAGCGAAGCTGCCGCTTCTAGAAGGGACGATTACCAACCATGCTGATCACGACTGGAAGCACTCCCATCACGATGAAGGAGGGCAGCACACAGAGCCCCAGGGGAATGAGAATCCGCACGCCGAGTCGTTCGGCCGCTGACTCTAGGACTGCGTGGCTGCTTACCCGAAGGGCGGCAGCTTCAGACAGCAGCAGAGGTCCAAGTGGGACGCCCGTCGAATGCGCGCGTCGAACGATCTCGGCAAGCGTTCCGTCCGCACAAAAGCGGTCAAACTCCACCCAGTCGTTCCCAGTTCGATCGAGACAATCGACAACCTGTCGCACGGCGTCATTGGGTGAGGCTCCCCCACCCAACGCGATCCACACAAGTTCGAGCTCTATTCCAGCAACACGATCTTGGGCCTGGAGCTGCTGGGTCAGCCGGTGCGCCCAGTAAACCCCGGCAGCGAGCAGCACCAGTCCGACGGACACCATACAAACTCCCGCCCAGCTGAGAAGCACAGGCGAGGGATCGAATCCCAGCAGCCACCCCATCACCAAAACCAGAGGTGGGAGAGCTGCAACCAGGCGGGTGGTCGCCTTCGGCCCGGATACCAGCACGTCTCGACGCTCCCGCAAGCGACGCAACGTGAGAAGCGCAGCTGAAATTCGTTCAAGAGCAGCTGCGAGCGGTGCCCCTGTGTCTTCAGCAAGCTGCCACGACGAGGCGAGAAGTCTCCACTCAACCGTGTCGTTTGCGCGACCACGGCGTCGTACTTCCGCCCGCTCTGTCGCACAAATCGCGATTGCAGCACCGGGTGTCTCACCGGATTCAACAAGTTGATGCACCCGACGTTCCACCGAGTCGACGGACGCGTCCTCTGCAATCAGTCCGAAAACTCTGTGCGGCATCACGCCTCCGCGCAGCATCGAGGCGCACCGCGCAGCGATGGCACCCGGGGCCGACGGTTTCTCTCCCGCAGCACGATGACGCCACTTCATAGAGCAAGCTTTTCTATCGAGAGAGTGCCCTGCGGCGACAAAAAGAGCTTTCCCAACGCCGCGATCCGATGCCCACCGTTCTGTCTTTCAACGTGCACGATCGTGTGCAACGCAGAAACGACCTGGCGTCCAAGCGCGCGATCCTCCATCCCCGCCAAGGCACCAAGCGCTTCCAACCGAGCTGGCACGTCAGAGAGTCTGCTTGCGTGGAGCGTGCCAGCGCCGCCGTCATGCCCGGTGTTCAACGCAGCGAGGAGGGTCGCAATTTCTGCGCCACGACATTCCCCCAAGACGATTCGGTCAGGGCGCATTCGCAAGGCTTCTCGGAGCAATCGATCCACCGCTATCTCACCGGCGCCCTCAATGTTCGCTTGCCTGGATTCGAGCGCAACAACGTGCGGGTGTTTCAGGCGCAACTCCGCAACATCTTCAATCGTGATAACTCGTTCGTGCTCGCCCGCGAGGTCCATAAGCGCCGCAAGCACCGTGGTTTTTCCGCTACCCGTGCCGCCTGTAATAAGCAGGTTACGCCTGAGTCCCACCTCACGCCGAAGCCTCTCGTCCGTGGCAGATCCGCACAGCCCTGCCCCCACTAGCTCGTCGAAGCCGAGCACCTCCACTCTCGGCAGGCGGATTGACACTGCCGCCCCGGAGACTGAGATCGGCGGGAGAACGGCGTGAACTCGGATCCCATCACCGAGTTGCACGTCGGCACACGGATGCAGCTCGTCGAGGTGTCGTCCCCCGGCCGCAATCAAATCCCTCGCCAGCCGGTGCACAGCCTCAGGCGTCGCCGTCCATTCCGGCACCTCGAGCAAACTCCCGTCGCGATCCAACCAGAGTTCTGCGGCGCCCCCACGTACCTGCACCAGCAGGTCTCGCAGCGCTGGATCGTCGAGCAGCGGCAACAACCCTCCAAGTGCTCGCCGCGCTGCAGCGTTCAGATGATCGCTTCGGGCTGGGGCTCGACTGCGCAAAAGACCCAAGGATTGGCTAGACATACCCGCCCCTGCGCTGCTCCAAGGGGGCCCTCTCACCTCAAACTGTGCGGTCACATAACAAGACAAACAGAGCGTGCGGGGTCGCGTGGCCGATTTTGCGAAACTGTGGATACCTTGGGCAACCCCCTCCGAAAGTAGGGGGTTGTGAGCGAAGTTAGAAGCAAAGATATACGCTGGGAAATGCGGCCCAGCCGCGCCGGTCCCGCAGCATCGCGGCCCAATTCCTTACAAGGTCGACTGAACGGATAACGACGTCCATGACTGAGCATCACGGCACCATTGAAAGCCATCCCCTAGGCCAGGATGAAGCGCAGAACACTTTCCCGCCGTCAGCGGAGTTTCGTGCGCAAGCCAACGTAAATGACCCTTCGGTGTATTGGCGAGCGGCAGAAGATCCCGAAGCATACTGGGCAAAACGAGCCTCAGAGTTGCGCTGGACAAAGCCCTTCACCGAAATTCTCGACTGGTCGAACCCACCCTTTGCAAAGTGGTTTGCCGACGGAGAGTTAAACGTCGCGGCGAACTGCCTCGACCGCCACATCGCCGAGGGTATCGGGGATCGCGTTGCGATTCACTTCGAGGGCGAACCGGGCGACACCCGCACCCTTACATACGCAGAGCTGACCCACGAGGTGAAGCGCGCCGCGAACATGCTCACGAGTCTTGGGGTGGAAGCCGGCGATCGTGTGGCGATCTACATGCCAATGATTCCCGAAGCGGTTATCTCGATGCTCGCGGTTGCCCGCCTCGGTGCGGCCCACTCGGTTGTGTTCGGTGGTTTCAGCGCTGACAGCCTGCGCGCCCGCATCGACGACGCCGAGGCTGAACTCGTTATTACCGCCGACGGTGGCTACCGCAAGGGCCGCGTCTCTGCGCTCAAGCCCACCGTTGACGATGCGCTTGCCCTGCGGGGTGGAGGTAGCACTGTCAAGAATGTGCTCGTTGTGCAGCGCACCGGCAACGACGTCACCATGCAAGAGGGCCGAGACCTGTGGTGGCACGAAGAGGTCGTCGCCTACGACGACCAGCACGAAGCAAAGGGATTCCCGGCTGAGAACCCGCTGTTCATCCTCTACACCTCCGGCACGACCGGAAAACCGAAGGGGATCCTGCACACCTCCGGTGGTTACCTCACCCAGGTGACGGCAACCCACCGCGACATCTTCGATCTCAAACCGGAAACCGACGTGTATTGGTGCACGGCAGACATCGGTTGGATTACCGGGCACAGCTACGTCGTCTACGGCCCGCTCGCAAACGGCGCCACCCAGGTCATCTACGAGGGCACCCCTGAGACTCCAGACTGGGGCCGCTGGTGGAGCATCATCCAGAAGTATGGCGTCACCATCTTCTATACGGCCCCCACCGCGATCCGCGCCTGCATGAAGGTCGGCCGCCAGGTGCCCGAGCAATACGATCTCTCGTCGATTCGTGTGCTCGGCAGCGTCGGCGAACCCATCAACCCCGAAGCCTGGCGCTGGTATCACGAGGTGATCGGCGGCGAAAAGGCCCCAATCGTTGACACCTGGTGGCAGACCGAAACCGGCGCCATCATGATCTCCCCCTTGCCCGGGCTCACGAGCTTGAAGCCGGGCAGCGCGCAGTCACCACAGCCCGGCATTGATGTCAGCATTGTGGACGAAAAGGGCAGGCGCGTGGATCGCGGCCAGGGTGGTCTCTTAACCATCCGACGCCCGTGGCCGTCCATGGTGCGAACCATCTGGGGGGATCCCGACCGTTTTGTCGACACCTACTGGTCTCAGGTCGACGGCCAGTATTTTGCGGGCGACGGCGCGCGCGTCGATGAAGACGGTGACATCTGGCTGATGGGCCGCGTCGACGACGTCATGAATGTGTCGGGCCACCGTCTCTCGACCACAGAGATCGAGTCTGCCCTCGTCGATCACGTCGCGGTCGCAGAGTCCGCGGTCGTTGGCGCTGACGACGAAACCACGGGCCAGGCGGTCGTCGCGTTCGTGATCTTGAAATCACAGCAGCAGATCATTACGGCGGATGAGGCTGAAGCCGAGCTCAAAAAGCACGTGGCCACGCAGATCGGCGCGATTGCGCGGCCGCGGCAGGTGTTTGTTGTGAACGAGCTGCCCAAAACACGCTCGGGCAAGATCATGCGTCGCCTATTGAAGGACGCCGCGGAGGGCCGCGAGATAGGCGATGTCACCACGCTTGCCGATACCTCGGTCATGCAGATCATTTCGGATCGCGTGCGTTCAGAAAAAGGATTGTAACCGCGAGCTCCGGCCGAGGGAGAAACCTGAGTAGATGCGCAACGTTTACTCCAATTCACCGTTTTTGTCAGCAAGCTAACTTAACCTGATGTCCTATGACCCAAAGGACTCCTCAGTCATCGCAGACAAGACCAGTGAAACCTCCCTCGGCCGGCGGTGCCGCGGGCGGGGCAATCGGGGCCCTCGCCATGAGCATGGTGGCCGGTGTACTCGTGGCCGCAGCCGTTACTCCGGTTGTGGCGCTGAGCGGCATGGCGGCAACCACCGCCGTCGACGTGTTCGAAAAGTTGCCGAATCACCTCAATCCTTCACAGCTCGCTGAAGCCTCAACGCTCTACGCGAAGAATGCTGAAGGGGTATACGAAGAGATCGCGGTCGTGTACGACCAGGATCGCAGGACCGCGAAGTGGGAAGACATCTCGCAGTTCGTCAAGGACGCCACGGTTGCCGAAGAAGATCCGCGTTTCTATACACACGGTGGTGTCGACATCCTCTCGTCGGGGCGCGCCGTGCTGCAGAATGCGACCGGTTCCGGTTATTCAGGCGCATCAACCGTCACCATGCAGTACGTGCGTAACGTACTGATTCAAGACGCACTCGCGATTCCCGATGAAGAGAAGAGCGAAGCCGCCTACAAGGCGGCGATGAAAGATAGCATCGATCGCAAACTCAAAGAAATGCGTCTCGCAATCAGCATCGAGAAGAAGTACTCGAAAGACGACATTCTGCTCGGGTACCTCAACATCGCCCTCTTCGGTCGAAAGATTTATGGCATCGAGTCTGCTGCCAATTACTACTTCAGTAAGTCTGCGAAGGATCTGACACTCGCAGAGGCCGCGAGCCTTGTCGCCACGGTAAACAATCCCAGCAAACTGCAGATCGACATTAAAGAAAAAATTCCGGCGAACAAGGAACGTCGGGACAAGATCCTGAACAGTATGCTGCGCCACGGCAAGATCACTCAGGCCCAGTTTGATGAGGCGATCGCAACCGAGGTAACACCGAAAATTACTACTCGTGAGCCTGGCTGCTTCGTGGCTGAGCAGCGTCGCGGCGTCGGCGCATTCTGTGACTACGTGCTGCGCACCATCAAAAAGGATCGGAAGTTCGGGGAGACTCCTGAAGAGAGCGCCTTCAACTTCAGCCGAGGTGGCTACAAGATCTACACCACGATTGACCTAGGGATGCAAGAGGCCGCACTCAGAGCAACCCAGGAAAATGTAGCCCCGCTCATGGAAGGGATCAACGTAGGCTCGGCGACCTCCAGCGTCGAGGTCGGCACCGGCCGCGTGCTCGCGATGACGCAGAATCGGCCGTATAACAACGCTGAAGACTTTTTGAGTCTCCATCCAGAATTCACCACGATCAACTACAACACCAACTACGAAGACGGTGGCTCGAGCGGCTTTCAGGTCGGATCAACGTTCAAGCCGATCACGCTCGCGGAGTGGATCCGTAATGGCAACTCGGTGCAGGACATCGTAAACGTTAATGGCCGCACTGTTCAGGAAAACTCGCTGCGGGCATCTTGCATGCCTGACAAGGTGTATGGATTTGGCTCGTTCACTTTTACCAACGACAACATGGGCACCACAGGTAATCGCTCGGTGCTAACCGCCATCGCGAATTCAGTCAACGGCGGCCTTGTCTCTATGCAGCAAAAACTGGATCTGTGCGACACGATCTCGATGGCGCAAAAACTTGGAATATACCGCGCCTCCGACCAGCCGGTCTGGACGCAGGAGGATGTCGACGCAGAGCGCACGACTCAGGACCAGGTGGGCAAGAACAAACTGCTCACGCTCCATGGAAAGCCTCGGGAACTCACGCTCGCACCCTCAAACGTGTACGGCGGCGTTGACGAGATCGCTCCCATCACCATGGCCTCGGCCTTCGGCGCCTTTGCTGGCGACGGCACCGTGTGTGAGCCCTCACCGATCGATGAGATTTTAGATACCGACGACAAACCAGTGGCTTTCACCAAGGGAAAGTGCACCGAGGCAATTAGCCCCGAGGTCGCAGCGGGTGTGGCTTATGCGCTCCAATACGCAGTGACGAATGGTCTCGCCGACCACGCAAAGTCCACTCGCAACATACCTCACCTCGCGAAGACGGGTACAACGGACCACGTGATCGACAACTGGACCGTGGGTGCAAGCACAAAAGTCGCCACCGCCACCTGGGTTGGCAACGCAGGTCCAACCCAGCTTGCTGATGGCAGCTGGGAGCGGGTCTCAACTCAAGGCTTCCTCGGCCCGAACGGAGCTCTTTTGATGGAGGCGGACCAGCGCATCTGGCCTGCCGTCATGGACGTTGCTGACGCTAATTACGGCGGTGAGTCCTTCCGGCCACCGTCGGAAGCGTCCGTGCGCCAGAACACCGCCCAGATTCCCGATCTGAGGGGCAAGAGCTACGATGAGGCCGCCGCTATGCTCACGCGTATCGGCTTCGCTCCCGCGAATGGGGGCGAAGTGGACTCGTCAGTTCCGCCGGGCCAGGTTGCAAGTACCGAACCCGCGGCGGGTGCAACCGTCGCTGTCGGCTCGGGGATCACCATCTTTGTCAGTAACGGCAGGGCATCGGCAATTCCGGATGGCCTCATTGGAGAAATCGGAAGCAGCGCGGAGGCTACGCTCAACGGCGCAGGTTTCACTTCGGTGACTTCGGTCTGCGAGGCAGGCGGAAAGATCGATAAACGCAAACACAGGGTGGTCTCGGTCGATCCGGCGAGTGGCACGGAGGTGCCGTTCAGCCAGCAGATACAGCTGACGCTCGCGTGTTCGAAGCCGTAACACAATAAAAATGCGGGGTCGGGATCCTTGTGGATCCTGACCCCGCACTCGTTTGTGCTGTGAAGGCTAGTCAGCAACCTTAAACACGAACTCGATCTCGACGGGAGCGTCGAGCGGCAGAACTGAAACTCCCACCGCGGAGCGGACGTGGATCCCGGTGTCTCCAAAGACACGCCCCAGGAACACCGAGGCGCCGTTGGCGACCGCGGGCTGTCCGGTGAAGGAAGGATCGGAGGCGACAAACGCAGTCACCTTCACAACCTGCGTGATCTTGTCGAGTGAGCCGAGCACGCCGCGCGCGGCAGCCAGACCGTTCAGCGCGCACAGCCGCGCAAGCTCTTCAGCTTTTTCGGGAGAGACGAGCCCTTCGCCCTCACCTACCTTGCCAGTGACCGGCAACTTGCCATCGACGAAGGGCAGCTGTCCCGCGGTCAGGACGTAGTTGCCGTCACGGATCGCCGGCACATAAGCTGCGACGGCCGCAGCGACCTCGGGAATCTCAAAACCGAGTTCACTCAAACGCTCTTCAATGACTGACATATCAGGCCTTCCTCTTTAGATACGCGACGTTTCCGCCAGCTGGTCCTTCGATAATCTGCACGAGCTCCCAGCCCTGCGCACCCCAGTTATTGAGGATCTGCGCTTCATTGTGCAGGAGCAATGGTGTTACGAAGTACTCCCAGCGTTGCACTTCTGCGGATTCACTCACGTGCGGATCCTCTCCGGTAGACGAACAAACAAGCGCAAAGAAACCTGGATAGAACCAGTTGATTTCTCCGCCTAGCTGAATTGTCAGCAAGCTTCGCTTACCCTAGATTCTATGACCCCTCGGACATCTAAGTCTTCGCGCGCCCGGACGGTGAAGCCTCGCTCAGCTGGCAGCGCCCTCGGTGGCATCATCGGAGCCGTCGCAATGTGCCTGATCGCAGGCGTTCTCGTGACCGCTGCAGTCACGCCAGTCGTGGCTCTAAGCGGCATGGCGGCAACAACCGCCGTCGATATCTTCGAGAAGCTGCCGAACCACCTCAACCCGGGACAGCTGGCAGAGCCTTCGACGCTCTACGCAAAAGCAGCTGACGGTTCGGACGTTGAGCTTGCAACGTTCTACGACCAGGATCGCAAGACGGTCAAGTGGGAAGACATCTCGCAGTACGCCAAGGACGCGACCGTTGCGGAGGAGGACCCCAGGTTCTACACCCACGGCGGCGTCGACGTGTTGGCCTCAGGGCGTGCCGTACTGCAGAACGCTGCGGGGTCGGGGTACTCGGGTGCATCGACGGTCACCATGCAGTACGTGCGTAACGTGCGCATCCAGGAGGCGCTCGCGATTCCGGATAAGAAGGAGAGCGACGCGGAGTACAAGGCTGCGATGAAAGACAGCATTGAGCGCAAGCTCCAGGAAATGAAGTATGCGATCAGCATCGAGAAGAAGTACTCGAAGGACGAGATTCTGCTCGGCTACCTCAACATCGCGCTCTTCGGTCGTAAGGTATACGGCATCGAGTCCGCCGCAAATTACTACTTTGGAAAGACCGCGAAGGATCTCACCCTGCCAGAGGCCGCGAGCCTCGTTGCCACGGTTAACAACCCGGCCAAGCTGCAGATCGATATTCCAAAGAACATTCCTGCGAATAAAGAACGTCGTGACAAGATTCTAAACAGCATGCTGCGCACCGGCAAGATCACGCAGGCTCAGCACGACGAGGCGATCGCAACGCCTGTTACGCCCAACATTCATGAACGCATCGCTGGTTGCAACATTGCTGAGCAAAACCACGGCCTCGGAGCGTTCTGTGACTATGTCATTCGCACCATCAAGAAGGATAAGAAGTTTGGCGAGACTCCCGAGGAGGCTGCATTTAACTTCAGTCGTGGCGGGTACAAGATCTACACCACGATTGATCTCGACATGCAGTGGGCTGCTAAACAGGCGACAAATGAGACCGTTCCTGCACTAGCAGACGGGATCGACGTGGGATCCGCAACCTCAAGTGTCCAGGTTGGAACGGGGCGTGTGCTCACGATGACACAGAATAAGCCGTTCAATAACGCTGAAAGCTTCTTGAAAGACCACCCCGATTACACAACGATCAACTACAACACCGACTACGAAGACGGCGGTTCGAGTGGCTTCCAGGTTGGTTCTACCTTTAAGCCGATCACACTCGCGGAGTGGATCCGCACTGGCCACTCCGTGCGCGACATCGTACAGATGGATGGTAGGACCGTGCAGCTGCAGAGCTTCAAAGACTCGTGTGCACCCGATGGAGTCTACGGTTACGGATCTTGGTCCTTCACGAACGATAACCTCGGCACACGGGGCAATCAGCCCGCTTTGATCGCCATACGAAACTCGGTTAACGGTGGCTTGATATCGATGCAGCAGAAGATGGATCTCTGTGACACTTACAAGCTTGCGGAAAAGCTTGGCATTCATCGTGCAGCGAAACTGGAAAATCCAGATATGGCCACTTTTGACAACTTTGGGACCACTAAGCTCACTCGTGTGCCTTCCGGAGTCTTTGGCGGTGTCGACGAGATTGCTCCCATCACCATGGCTTCTGCATATGCGGCGTTTGCCGGTGACGGCACGGTTTGCACGCCCATGCCAATCGACAAGATCGAAGATAGCGATGGCAATCCCGTTGCGTTCACCGGGAGTAAGTGCACCGAAGGCGTCAGTCCCGAGGTTGCGGCAGGCGTAGCTTACGCACTGCAGGATTACATTAACAACGGCAACAGCCTTATGAGTTATGCGCGTTCAGCCCATGGCATCCCACACCTCGGCAAGACTGGCACCACTGACGACGCTGTCGACAACTGGTCGGTGGGCGCAAGCAGCAAGGTCGCAACAGCCACCTGGGTGGGAAATGCCGGACCGGTGTGCGCCCCCGACGGCACCAACTGTGGCCGCAGGTCGACCTTCGGCTACTCTTTCCAGACTGCAGACCAAACGATTTGGCCTGCAGTCATGAATGTGGCAGACCTGAAGTACCAGGGCGACGCATTCCCCGAGCCTTCAGCCAGCGCTACGCAGGTGACGATGGATACCATTCCAGATGTGAAGGGCAAGTCCTACGAAGAAGCCTCAAACATGCTTACCCAGGTGGGCTTCAACGTGGTAGATGGCGGCGAGGTTGATTCTTCCGTCGCTCAGGGAATGGTCGCCAACACGGATCCCGGCGCCGGCGCCTCGGTTCCCCGAGGGTCCAACATCGCCATTCTTCGGAGCAATGGTCAGGCCTCACCAATTCCAGACGGTCTCGTCGGAGCCACTGGCAATAGCGCGAAGTCGACACTCAGCGGCGCAGGATTCTCAAACGTCGACTTCAGCTGCCAAGCTGGCGGAAGAGTGAACCCCTCCAAGGACAAGGTCGTTTCGGTCGATCCTGCGAGCGGCACTGAAGTGCGATCTGACAAGCAAATCACGCTCAGCCTCGCCTGCTCAAAGAAGTAACAAAATGACAAGCGCTTCACGCCGCACGGCGGCCGCCCTCGGGACGGCCGCCGTCGGCGTTGCCCTCTGGTCAACACTCATCGAACGTCGACTCTTCACCATCCGTCGACACACGCTGCCGCTACTCAGCGAGGGCACCGCGCCGCTTCGCATCCTGCAGCTCTCCGACCTGCACCTCGCTCCGTGGCAAACCAACAAGATCAACTGGGTCCGTTCTCTAGCTGGATTGCGACCAGATCTGGTTGTGTTGACCGGCGACCTCATGGGGCACCTGGAAGCCCGGGCTGCACTGCTGCACGCACTACAGCCCCTCACCGAGGTCTCGCCGGTCGTATTTGTGCACGGCTCAAACGACTACTACACCCCGCACCTCAAGAACCCACTCAAGTATCTGATGGAGCCGAGTCGCCTCAGCACGCGGAAACCTGACATCGACAACGCCAAGCTCACGAGCGGGCTCGAGAAACTCGGTTGCATCAATCTCAATAACGCCGCAGCCACACTTCAGCTGCGCGACACTCAGCTCGAGTTGTTGGGGCTCAATGATCCTCACATCCGCTACGACAATGTCGACGCGATGCGTGAATCACTTGCGTTGGTCACCTCGTCGAGCAGCTCAGGATCAGACGCCGCCTCTGCGTCTCCCCTGCGTATCGGCGTCGTACATGCCCCTTACCAGGAGCCGCTCGGCGAGCTCCTTTCGGACGGCGCAGACTTGATCCTCGCGGGTCACACACACGGCGGACAGGTACGCGTACCCGGGGTGGGTGCGCTCACCTCTAACTGCGACCTGCCGACAGCGCAGGCCCGGGGCTTAAGCGTCTGGTACGACGCACACCGAGCCGCGTTCCTCAACGTGAGCGCGGGCCTCGGGAACTCAATCTACGCGCCAGTGCGCTTCGCCTGCCGCCCGGAAGCCAGCCTTATCACGCTGGAGCCTGCGAAGTAGGAACTGTGTCGTTCTGAGCGATCCTGTGACTCGTGCCTCGCGCAGTATGACAAGGGCCGTGCCTCGCGCAGGATGACAGGGGCCATGTCTCGCGCAGGATGGCAGGGCTCACTCCGCCCTGTCAGCTCGCTTGCCTCTGGTAAACAGCAACAGAAACAGTGGCCCGAGCACCGGAACTACCAAAATCCCGAAGAACCAAAGAATTGCCGCGGTCAGCGAAAATAACTCACGCTTGCGAATCAATACAACAAATGCCGCGACAAAAAGCAGCGCTGACACCACCACAACGATGCCCCACACGACGTCGAATCCACCCGGAACCAGCGGATTCTGTGCTACTTCGAGCGGGAGCATAAGTCCCTACGCAGCAACCAACAAACGCGCAGCAACCAACTCAGCGATCTGCACAGCGTTCAGCGCCGCGCCCTTACGCAGGTTGTCGTTCGAGATGAAGAGTACGAGGCCGCGGCCTTCAGGGGCCGACTGGTCCTCGCGGATGCGGCCAACAAAGCTGGGATCCTGCCCGGCCGCCTCAAGCGGCGTCGGCACTTCGCTCAGCTGCACGCCGGGAGCGGCGTCAAGCACTTCACGCGCACGATCCGCAGAGATGGGACGTGCGAACTCCGCGTTGATCGACAGCGAGTGTCCGGTGAACACGGGAACGCGCACGCAGGTACCTGCAACGAGCAGCTCAGGCAGTTCGAGAATCTTGCGGCTCTCGTTGCGGAGCTTCTTCTCCTCGTCAGTCTCACCCTGGCCGTCGTCCACGATCGAGCCAGCCAAAGGCAGAACGTCGAAGGCGATGGTCTTGGTGTAAACCTGCGGGGCAGGGAAATCGACTGCAGAGCCATCGTGCACGAGGCGCTCGAGGTTGCCGCTCTCAACGGCGGCAGCCGCCTGCGAGGCAAGCTCCGTTGCGCCGACAAGGCCCGATCCTGAGACAGCCTGGAACGTGGTGACGATGAGGCGCTCAAGCCCTGCCTCGGCGTCAAGCGCCTTCATAGCAGGCATCGCGGCCATGGTCGTGCAGTTCGGGTTCGCAATGATGCCCTTGACTGCCTGATCAATCGCGTGCGGGTTGACCTCACTCACCACGAGCGGAACCTCGGGGTCAAGGCGCCAAGCGCTCGAGTTGTCGATCACCGTCGCGCCAGCAGCGGCGAAGCGCTCAGCGTGAGCCTTCGAAGCTGCGCCGCCCGCGGAGAAGAGTGCGATGTCGATGCCAGCAGGATCGGCGGTCGCTGTGTCTTCTACAATGATCTGCTGGCCACGGAACTCAATGGTTGTGCCGGCCGAACGAGCGCTGGAAAAGAGGCGCAGCGATCCAATTGGAAAATCGCGCTCATCGAGCAAACGGCGCATCACCGCGCCGACCTGACCGGTCGCTCCAACAACGGCGACGGAAACTCCCTGCTGTTCAGACATGGCTACTCCCCTTTATCGGCCGGTACCGGCGTACACGATTGCTTCGGTGTCGTTGTCGAGGCCAAAGGCGGTGTGCAACACACGCACGGCTTTGTCCATGAGGTCAGCCCTCGTGACAACTGAGATACGGATCTCGGAGGTCGAGATCATCTCGATGTTAATGTCGGCCTCAAACAGCGTGCGGAACAGCATCGCTGATACACCCGTGCTTGTGCGCATGCCGGCACCGACGACCGCAACCTTGGCGATCTGGTCGTCGTACTGCAGGCTCTCAAAACCAAGCGCCTCGCGCTCGGCCTCGAGCGCGTCGATGACACGCTTGCCGTCGCCGGTCGGGACCGTGAAGGAAATGTCGGTGCGGTTCGTGTCGGCGGCCGACACGTTCTGCACGATCATGTCGATGTTGGCGTGGGTAGTCGCGACGATCTCGAAGATCTGCGCGGCCTTGCCCGGAACGTCTGGGACGCCACCGACCGTAATCTTTGCTTCGTCTTTCTCCGCGGCGATGCCCGTGATGACCGGCTCTTCCACCTGTACTCCCTTCGGATGCCCCTTGGCGGGGTCGTAGACTATTGTGCCCGGCTCATCTGAAAATGAGGAGCGGACGTGCAGCACAACTCCGTGCCTGCGGGCGTATTCAACAGCGCGCAGGTGCAGCACCTTTGCGCCGGAGGCCGCAAGTTCAAGCATTTCTTCCGCGGTAATCGAGTCGATCTTGCGCGCGAGCGGCACAACACGCGGATCGGTTGTGTAGACCCCGTCGACGTCGGTGTAGATCTCGCACACGTCGGCACCGAGCGCAGCGGCGAGGGCGACGGCAGTGGTGTCGGATCCGCCACGACCCAGCGTGGTGATGTCGCGAGAGTCGCGACTGAATCCCTGGAATCCCGCAACGATTGCGACAGCACCCTGATCGAGCGCCTCGCGCACGCGACCCGGGGTCACGTCAACGATCTTCGCGGATCCGTGCTCGGACGTGGTGATCATGCCGGCCTGGCTGCCCGTGAACGACAGCGCCTCGATCCCCATACCCTTGATGGTCATGGCGAGCAGCGCCATCGAGATGCGCTCGCCCGCGGTGAGCAGCATGTCGAGCTCTCGAGGCGCAGGAATCGGTGTACACGCAGCTGCGAGATCGAGCAGTTCGTCAGTGGTGTCGCCCATCGCGCTCACCGCAACAACAACCTCGTTGCCCGCACGGCGCGCTTCGACGATTCGCTTCGCTACACGCTTGATGCTTTCTGCATCGGCCACCGAGGATCCGCCGAACTTCTGCACGATCAATGCCACGCGGGGTTCCTCCTTGGATTCTTGGCCAGGGGCCAGTCTACCGGACGAAGTATGCGTGTTGCGGCGGATCCCGGTGAGCAAGCTAAACGACGCCTATAGTCGAGGGTCGATGGGGTCCGATTCCAGGGCAAGGATCGCGAAAACTGCCTCGTGGATCCGCCATACCGGCTCACTGCGCGCAACACGATGTAGCGCTTCGATGCCGAGTGCGTACTCACGGCCAGCGAGCGAGCGCTTCTGCCCCGTGTTCCGCTCACGAAGCCGCTTCAGGTCGCGCTCTTCGGTGTAACTCGGCCCATAGATGATGCGCAGGTACTCGCGTCCACGCACCTTAATGCCGGGCTGCACGAGTCCTTTCGCCGTGCGAGTGAGGTTCGCAAAAGGCTTGACCACCATGCCCTCGCCGCCATGTTCGGCGCTCGTGAGGCTCAGCCACCACTGCACGGCACTCTCAGTCTGCGCGGGATCTTCGAGATCCACCCGCAACCGCCCAGTCGCCTGGAACAGCTCTGGAGCCTCGGCGACTAAACGGTCCGCAATCGCGAGGTGCCAACCGTGGTCACGCCGCTCAAACGTATTGTCACCCGCTGCAAGTATCTGGAACGGCGCAAATCGAACCTCGTCGGCTTGCCCAACGTAGCGACGGTACGAGTCACGGAAGCGCTCTAGATCGTCGTGCCGATCCTTGATTCGTTCGGAAAGCGCCGCAACATCGAGCCCGGAATCCGCCGCGGCGGCGAGCGCTCGGTTGGCGGCACCGGTTGCGGCAAGACCGGAGGCAGAGACTGACGCGTATAAATCTCGGATAAGGTCACCGGCTTTCAACGACCACGGCAACATTTCTCCGTCGAGCAATATCCAGTCAGCATCGAGCTCTTCCCACACCCCCGAGGCTTCGAGCGCACGATCCATCTTCTTCAGGTACTCAAGCTCTGCGGCAGCATCAAAGAATGGCCGCCCTGTTCGGGTGTAAATTGCACCTCTCCAATGAGCTGGTGCGCCGAAGCGAGCGGGATCCCGAGCCACAAGCACCGTGGCTCGTGAACCCATGTGTTTCTCTTCGCAGATAACCTCGGTAATGCCTTCTTTCAAGAAGTACTCGAATGCCTCTTGCGGGTGCTCGAGAAAACCGGGCACCGTGGAGGTCTTCGGAGGTGACATAGTGGGCGGCAAGTAGAGCAACCAGCGAGGATCAATCGCCCAGCGACTCATGGTTTCGAGCCCGCCAGCCGACTGTTTCTCGTCAATGCCGATACGGCCATGAGTGCTGGTCTCTACACGGATGCGCCCCTGCACGTCATCGAGTCGCAGAATTCCAGGCTCTCGCTCAGGAATGAGCGGTTGGATCGGACGCACGGGCTCAGCCCACTGCTGCTCCGCAGGCACCTGCACGACTTCACGCTCTGGGTAACGCAAGGCCGAGAGCGATCCGCCAAAGGCACAAGCGGTGTCAAGGCAAGCGGTGTTATTCGTCCACACGACCTCGGGTACGGGAGTGTGTCCGTAGAGCACCGCGGCCTTACCCCGATAGTCCTTCGCCCAGGGAAGGCGAACCGGCAGGCCATACTCGTCGGTTTCGCCCGTGGTTTCGCCGTAGAGCGCATACTCACGCACCCGACCTGATGCCCTGCCGTGGTACTGCTCCTTCAGACCTGCGTGGGCAACTACAAGATCACCACCATCGAGAACCAGGTGGGCTACGAGACCATCGCAGAACTCGACCACCTGATCGCGAAACTCGGCGGTCTCACCCGACAGCTGCGCAAGTGTCTCGGCGAGACCGTGGGACGTCGTCACCTTTGCGCCGCGCAACGCACGAACCAATTTCGCCTCGTGGTTACCGGGCACCGCCAGGGCGTGCTCGGCCCCCACCATCCCCATGACGAGACGCAGCACACCGGCCGAATCGGGTCCGCGGTCGACGAGGTCTCCCAGAAAAAGCGCGCGTCTACCCTCGGGGTGGAGCGCATCTGTTGGACGTCCCTGCTCGTCGCGAGTGATCTCGTAGCCCAGCTTCGTGAGCAGCGATTCAAGCTCGCTGCGGCAACCGTGCACGTCTCCGATCACGTCAAACGGGCCGCGATCCCAACTGCGGTCGTTGAGCAGCGGCTCGCGCTGAATCGTCGCAGCGTTGACCTGATCCTCGTCACGCAAGATGTGGACCCTACGGAAACCCTCACGCCCCAGGTTGCGAAGGCTCCGACGAAGCTGGTCGCTCTGCCGCTTCACTGCGCCCGCGGGTACGGTTCGCGAGCTACCCGCTTCAGTTCGCTCGGCATTGCGCGCGACGCACAGCGATTCCGGTAGGTCAAACACAATGGCCACTGGCAACACGTCGTGCTCGCGAGCAAGCGCAACGAGCTCTTTCCGGGCACTCGGCTGAACGCTGGTGGCATCGATAACAGTGAGGAGACCGGCATCGAGGCGCTTACCCGCCACAAACTGCAGGGCTTCAAAGGCGGCTGTGGTCGCCGCCTGATCATTTTCGTCGTTCGAAACCATGCCGCGGAACGTGTCGCTCGACAGCACTTCAAACTCGCCGAAATGTTTGCGAGCAAAGGTTGACTTGCCTGATCCCGAAGCACCAATGAGCACAACAAGCGACATATTCGGGATCGCGAGCGCACTGCCACGTTCGTTGTTCATTTCACGATTCATGCGCGTGCCTCCCTGCGAAAGAGTGCTAATTGAGTTGGAGATCCGTAGGAAGAGTCATCAGGCCCCACCGCCCGCAGCTCAACCACGTAGTTCTGGCGTTCTGCGACGGTCTCGGCCCAATCGCGGAATTCTGCTCGGGTCCATTCGAATCGGTGATCATCGTGACGGGCAGAACCGTGTGCGAGATCTGGGTACAGGTTGTTGTATTCGACATTTGGAGTGGTCACGATGACAGATGTCGGTCGTGCACACGCAAAGACAGCGTCTTCGAGCGCGTCGAGTCGTGAGGGATCAACGTGCTCGATCACCTCCATGAGCACCATCGCATCAAAACCGCGCAGTCGTTCGTCTCGGTACACAACGGAGCCGTGCACCAGCTCAATCCGCTCACGGTCGGCATCCGAGGCACGGTCTAGGTTCAGCGCTTTGGCTGCCTGCTCGAGGGAGCGCGCTGAAACGTCGCTTCCCAGGATCTTCGTGAAGGATCGGTCGGCAGCAAGCCTCGTCAGCAAAGCACCGGGACCGCACCCCATGTCAATCACGGTGTGCGCACGTGCCTCGCGCAAGGTTTCTAGGACCGCTTCGGCCCGCTGAATTCGAAGCGGTGGACCCTGTTTCGCAGCCTGCGAATCAGCGGCTGTGATGATGCTCGACTCGTTCGCCACTTCGGACTGTGCAACAAGGTCACGCTGATTGAGCAGGTAGCGGCGGGTGATGAGTTCACGATTCGGGTGTTCGGCAAGCCATCCTTCTCCGGCCCTCGTCAGTTTGTCGACTTCGGCGTCGCCCACCCAGTAGTGCTTTGAGTCGTCGAGCACGGGCAACAACACGTACAGCTGCCGCAGAGCGATAGAAAGCGGGATGAGGCCGCGTAGAGTAATCGAGCGGTAACGCGACGGACCCCACTCGGGGTAATTCGGATCGAGCGGCAGCACTTCTTCCGTGTACTCCCAGCCGCAGCCCTCAAAGAGTGTCCGAGCAAGGTCTGTTTGTGTGCCCACAGCAGAAACCGCGGGAATCTCGACCTGCAACGGAATCGCGGCAACCGCGAGCTCTGGAAACTCCTCGTTTTGTCCGTTCATGGCCGAGCGAAAGACTGTTCCAATCGCGACAGCGAGCATGCTTGAAGCTGCGTACGGCCTGTCGTTTACATAGTGGCCGAGAGACATGGCATCACCGCGAAAGCGCTTGTTGCGGGCGAGACCGACAGGATCCGCCTCGAGCAGCATCGCGACGGTGCACCGCTCAGGAGTGACCTCGGGGTAAAAGACGTGAATATCGCCAACGGGTGCGTTGAACTTTTGAACGCGCTCGGGATGCTTACGAAGGAGGTAGCTCAGTGCAGTCGCGTCGGTATTACTCGGGATCGAGACTGCTTGTTCGGCATTTACGCTTTTTGCGCCTGTGGCAGCAAGCTCCAGCTGCGGTTCGTAGGTCACGGTAACTAGCATCGGGGTCCTCCTTCGTGCCTACCGGAAAGATAGCAGTTGTTTGCTTGGCTAAACCTCTGCGTCCCCGCGCCCTCTGCTGTGAGAGCTACTCGACCTTCCGACGCCCCTCAAACGCCCGCCCGAGCGTGACCTCGTCAGCAAACTCGAGGTCGCCACCGACGGGGAGGCCTGAGGCAAGGCGAGAGACGGGCACCTCGATTGCGGTGAGCAGGCGCGAGAGGTAGGCGGCGGTCGCCTCACCCTCTAGGTTCGGATCGGTGGCGAGGATCACCTCTTTCACCTCGCCCGAGCCGAGGCGCTGCATGAGCTTCGGGATACTGAGATCGTCAGGGCCGATGCCGTCGATCGGACTGATGGCTCCGCCGAGCACGTGGTAGAGCCCGCGGAACTGGCGGGTGCGCTCGATCGCAACCACGTCCTTCGGCTCTTCGACCACGCAGATGATGGTTTCGTCGCGCCGTGGATCGCGGCAGATCGCGCACTGCTCCTGCTCCGTGATATTGCCGCACACCTCGCAGAATCGCACCTTTTCGCGCACATCGGTGAGCAGCTCGGCGAGCCTGGTCACGTCGAAGTTCTGCGTCTGCAGAATGTGGAACGCGATGCGCTGGGCCGACTTCGGTCCGATTCCGGGGAGCCTGCCGAACTCGTCGATCAGGTCTTGAATAATTCCGTCGTACACGGGCTATGCCTCCTGGCGAGGTGGGAGCGGTCGCTCCTCAATAAAACGGGCCCCCAGCACTTCACGCACGACGGCCTCACCGTAGCGAGTGAAAGTCGGTGCCGCGCGCACTGTCTCTTGCGGCGGGGCGGCAGCACTTGATTTGGGCTCAGCCGCCGGCGACGGATCTGCCGCTGCTTCGACCGCTTCGGTCGGCTCGGGATCGGCGGGTTCCGGGTTCGAGGTCGCGGCTTCGGGCGCTGCAGCCGCCTGCACCTGCACCTGCACCTGCACCTGCGACTGCGACTGCTCAGCAGCGTCTTGAGCGACTCCAGCAGAACTTTCTGCATAGGGGTCCCCCTCGGCGTAGGGGTCACCGTCTCCGTAGAGGTCATCACTGGGTTCAACGTATGCATCCGGCGCCTCAGCAGAGGGCTGCGCTGGCACAGCCTGCTCAGCGGCGGGTTCCTCCGAAGAGACGGCTGGAGCCTGTGCGGTCTCGTCTACCGCGGCGGATTCTGGCTCGGGCGTCGACGAGGTTTCAAGCACCTCGGCGATCGAGGGAACCGCGTCGGGCTGCGGATCCGCCCACGCCGGCGCGGCGAGCGCGGGCCCGAGCGCACTGAGTCGCGCGGCAGCGCGCTGTTCAGGGTCGTCGGAGTTCGTTTGTGCGCTCTGAGCAGTTTGGCTGACCGGGCTGGATTGCCCCGCTCGATGGGGCTCCTCTGCGTCAGCCGCTGAACCGGTCTGAGTCTCCCGCGGAGCATTCTGCGCTCCGGCAGCATGGCCCTCGGGCAGGCGCTTCGGAACATACTTCACGCTCACGCCGACCGCGGACAGGATTGCCTCGCGAAGCGGTCCAGCTCCCACGGACTTAAATGCCGCAAGGTCTGACTGCGAAGCGAGTCCAACCGCCAGCACGTCGCCCTCAAGCGAGAGCGGTACAACCGATCGGACAGCGTTCCAGGCCTCACGGTCGCGCTCAAGAATCTCTTCAAGCAGGTCGGGCCACACCTCAAGCAGGTCTTCAAGCTCCGACCCTTCGCCCCCATCAACAGGCTGCGGGGCGGGGCCGTCAGCATTTGCACCGGCGGGAGCCTCGGCTGCCGGGCCGGGCACTGCGGCTTGAGAGCCTTCCGCCTGGTCGGTTCCTGCGCCGCTCGCGGGCGCGGGGGCTGGGGCCGGTGTTGCTGGTGCCGCAACTGGTTCAGAACCAATGCTTTCGATCTGGCTCGTGCTGAGGATGTCAGAGATCGGTCGTCCAAAGGATGCCGCCGCCTCGTTCGGGTGAGGGGCAGAAGCCGGTTCGGCGGGCCGCGGGGCCTGAGCCGTCGGCTGCGGGGCTTCCTGCGGCGCGGGCTGCTGGGCAGCCGGCGGTGTTGCCACTGAGTCATCTTCACGCAAGAAGTCGCGAATCGAGGCCGCAGTCTGCGCCGCATTGGGTGCGCCATTGTTTGGCACAGCGTTGTTTTGTGCGCTGACAGGAGCGGCGGGTGTTGCTACGGCCGGTTCGGGCGTCGGTGGGGCCGCGGGGGCTGTCGCTGCGCCACGAGCGGCCGCGAGAGCTGCGACCGGATCGTGAGCCGGGCGGCTCGGGGCGGCGGGTTGAGCCGGGGCACCACTCCCCTGGTTTGGAGCGGCAGGAGTCACGCCGCGCGCTGGCTGAGCCGTGACCGGCTGAGCCTGCGGGGCACCACCGCGCTGCGCACTCTCGCCGTGCACCACGAGCGCACGAGCGATCATCAGTTCGAGCTGCAGGCGTGGAGCAGTCGCTCCCGCCATCTTGTCGAGTGTCGCGCTCACAGTGTCAGCGATGCGTGACAGTTCACCGGGCCCAAATGCCTGAGCCTGCTCGAACATACGCGTGAGCTGATCCTGCGGAACACCGCGGAACACCGCAGCAGCGCCCTCAACGGTTGTGGCCGTCACAACGATCAGGTCGCGCAACCGCTCGAGCAGATCTTCAACAAAGCGTCGCGGATCCTGCCCGGTCTGCACCACACGATCGGTAGCCTGGAATGCCGCCGCGGCATCGTGCGCCCCAAAGGCCACCACTACGTCGTCGAGCAGTTCGGTGTGCGTGAATCCGAGCAGACCTGCCGCGCGAATTGCGGTCACGAGGTTGTCTTCGGATCCCGCAATCAGCTGATCAAGAATCGAAAGTGTGTCACGCGCTGACCCGCCACCGGCGCGCACAACGAGGGGCAGCACACCGGGCTCAACCTGCACACCCTCGCTATCGCACAGACTCTGCACGTAGTCGATCAGAGTTGCGGGGGCGATCAGACGGAATGGATAGTGGTGCGTGCGCGAGCGGATCGTGCCGATGACCTTGTCGGGCTCGGTCGTCGCAAAGATGAACTTCACGTGCGGCGGCGGCTCTTCAACAATCTTCAGCAGAGCGTTGAAGCCACCCGGGGTCACCATGTGCGCCTCGTCAATAATGAAGATCTTGAAGCGGTCGCGAGCGGGCGCGAACACGGCACGTTCACGAAGGTCGCGTGCGTCGTCAACACCACCGTGGCTCGCGGCGTCAATCTCAACAACGTCGAGCGACCCACCACCGTCACGGCTCAGTTCAACACAGCTTGGGCACGTGCCACAGGGAACGTCGGTTGGGCCCTCAGCGCAGTTGAGGCAGCGCGCCAAGATTCTGGCCGAGGTCGTTTTGCCACAGCCTCGCGGCCCGCTAAACAGGTAGGCGTGACCGACTCTGCCTGTGCGCAGCGCGGTCATCAACGGCTCAGTCACTTGGGACTGACCGATCATCTCGGCGAAGGAGTCTGGCCGATAACGGCGATAGAGAGCTGCAACCACAAAAGCAATGCTACCGGGGACCTCTGACATTCACGGGGTCCGCGGCAGAGCGAACGCTACGCCGACACCAATTGCCAGGTTTGGCGCGCGATTTCGGCCTCTTCGTCGGTCGGTACGACAAGCACCTCGATGCGCGAATGATCCGCGCTGATGCGGCGAGGCCCCCCACCGACCGCGGTGTTTCGAGCGGGATCGATCCTCACCCCGAACCACTCCAACTCTGCGCAAACGGCAGCGCGCAACGCTGGCGAGTTCTCCCCCACACCAGCAGTGAACACAATCGTGTCAGCACCGCCAAGCTCAACGAGGTAAGCCCCGAGGTAGCGGCGAATCGCGTGCACGTAGACACCAAAGGCGAGCTGGGAAGCAGCGTCGCCCTCCTCAGCCGCGCGCTGCAGGTCTCGGAAGTCGTTGGACCCGGCGAGCCCCATCAGCCCGGAGCGTTTATTGAGCAGCTGATCCAGCTGGTCTGTGCTGTACCCGACACGCAGCAGGTGCAACATGAGCCCGGGATCAAGGTCGCCGCTGCGGGTGCCCATTACGAGACCTTCAAGCGGCGTCAGCCCCATTGACGTGTCGACGGAGATGCCACCGTCAATCGCGCACGCAGAGGCACCGTTTCCGAGGTGCAGCACGATCTGCTTCAGCGAGGAAACGGGTTTGCCGAGAAAGGCCGCGGCGCGGCGGGACACGACCAGGTGCGAGATCCCGTGAAATCCGTAGCGCCGAATGCCGTGCTCAGCAGCAACGGTCGTATCGATGGCGTAGGTGTATGCCTCAGCGGGTATTGACTGGTGAAAAGCCGTGTCGAACACCGCAACGTGCGGCACCTCGGGGAACGCCGCGCGCGCCGCAACAATTGCTTGGTAGTGCGCAGGATTGTGTAGGGGGGCCAGCTCGCCAAGCGCGAGGATCCGCTCGGCCACCTCATCGGTGATCAGTGTTGGCTCGACGAACTCGCTGCCACCCTGAACGACTCGGTGCCCCACGGCCGCAACCCCGAGCTCAGAAATGGGGGTACCCGCTTGTGCGAACGCATCAAGCATCGCTGCAAATCCGGCTGCGTGATCCGGCACCGCAAGCTCCCGCTCGCTCCGCGCCTCGCCGGCCTGGTGTTGAATGCGCCCCAGCGGTTCGCCGATCCGCTCGACCAGACCCGAGGCGAACCGGGCGCCACTCGCCGCGTCCACCAGCTGATACTTCACGGAAGATGATCCGCTGTTCACCACCAAAATTGTCGTCACGATACAGCCTCCGCCGCCTTCTGGGCTCCCGTCTGAACCGCGGTGATCGCCACGGTGTTCAAAATGTCTTCGACCGTCGCCCCGCGCGAGAGGTCGTTGACCGGCTTGTTGAGTCCCTGGAGCACCGGCCCAACTGCCACAGCGCCGGAGGACCTCTGCACAGCCTTGTACGTGTTGTTACCGGTGTTCAGATCAGGGAAGATGAACACCGTCGCGCGCCCAGCGACCTCGGACCCCGGCAGCTTTGAGGCGCCCGTTAAGGGGTCACTCGCCGCGTCATACTGCAGCGGTCCCTCGATGAGCAGATCGGGGCGGGCAGCCTGCGCGAGAGCGGTCGCCTCGCGCACCTTGTCAACGTCCGCGCCCGTTCCCGATTCCCCCGTCGAGTACGACAGCATTGCGATGCGGGGATCCACCCCGAACTGCGCGGCGGTCTCCGCTGAAGTGATCGCGATGTCTGCGAGCTGCGGCGCGGTCGGATCTGGGTTCACGGCGCAGTCGCCGTAGACCAGCACACGATCCGCAAGCGCCATAAAGAACACACTCGACACGACAGAGACACCGGGCTTCGTTTTGATGAACTCCAGGCTCGGCCGGATTGTGTGCGCGGTAGTGTTGGCGGCTCCCGAGACCATTCCGTCGGCGATGCCGAGCTGCACCATCATCGTGCCAAAGTAACTGCCGTCGAGCATCACCTCAAGGGCACGCTCAAGAGTCACACCCTTGTGAGCGCGCAACCGCGCGTACTCGGCAGCAAATCGGTCACGCAGCGGTGAGACAGCGGGATCCAGCACCTCAGCTGCATCAATCGAAAGCCCCAGTTCACCCGCGCGCTTGCGCACGGCGGATTCATCGCCAAGGATCGTGAGTCGCACGACTCCGCGCGCAAGCAGTGTGCTCGCGGCGCGCAAGATCCGATCGTCTCCGCCCTCGGGCAGCACGATGTGCGCGTTGGCTGCGGTGGCCCGCTCGAACAGTTCATAGGCGAACATGACGGGTGTGCGGATCCCGCCCCGATGCAGCCGAAGCCGCTCTCGCAGCAGCGCCGCATCGACGTGCTTCTCAAACAGCGCGAGCGCCGTGTCGAACTTCGCGGGTGACTCCTCGGTGAGCAAGCCGCGCGACTGCATGATGCGACGCCCCGTCTCAAAGGTGCCGAAGCTCGTGCGAATAATCGGCAGCGTCGAATCAATGCCGTCGAGCAGGCGCTCAACATCGGGCGGCAACGCAAAATCGCCGTTCAACACAACCGCCGCGATTGTCGGAAACGTCGGGGCCTCGTGCGCCATCGACACGGCGAGCAGCGTCTCAGCACGATCGGCCGCGATCACCACAACGGACCCCTCAAGCAGCCTCGGCAGCACGTGCTCCATCGCCATGCCCGCAACAACGATCTCGCGTACCTCGCGGGCAAGCAGCTCCGCGCTTCCCCGCACCAGCTTGCCCTCGACCGCAGCTACAACAGCAGACACCTGGGGCGCCACCAGCAGTACCTCTTCTGGCACCGCCCACACGGGAACGTCCTTGGGCATGCAGGCAGAAACCGCACCGGTAATGTCAGCGAGCTGCTCGGGATCAGCGCGGTTCACCAGGGCCGCGAGCACCGTCGCGTGCCCCTTGTTCAGTTCGTGCAGGCCAATCTCGGCGATCTGCGCAATCTCTTCGGGGGTGCGAGCCGGGATCTGCCCCAGCTGTTCGAGACTGTCGCTTGCGCGGCCACTGAGCACCAGCATCACGGGAACATCGAGGTTCGCGGCGACTCGCGCGTTGAATGAAAGCTCGGTGGGCACCGCCACGTCCGTGAAGTCTGAGCCAACCACCACCACTGCATCGCAGTGAGCCTTGAGCGCTTGGTATGCGGCGACGATCCTCACCATTGCGCCGTCAGGATCAGCATTCGCTTCCTCATAGGTAACGCCGATGCAGGCCTCGTACGGAACGTCTGCGGTCGCACGTCCACGCAGCAGTTCGAGCACACGATCACGCTGGGCGCCGGCACGGATCAGCGGCCTGAACACACCAACTCTCGGCGCATCTGGAAGCAGTGCGTCGAGCACTCCCAGTGCAACCGCACTCTTACCAGTTCTGCCCTCGGCCGATGTCAAGTAAATGCTTGCTGCCACGCGTTCAAGCTTAGTGAGCTTGCCTTAGCCCCAGCTCCCGATTCGAAGTTCCTGCGGTGAGCGGGTGCCCTGGATTACATCGACAGGTCGGGCGCGGGCAGTCCGTACTCGTGTTTGAGGGCTGAGAGTGCGGCGTACCAACCTGAAAGCCCGTGTACGCCGGGCCCTGGTGAGGTCGAGGACGAGCACAGGTACACGCCCTTCGCTGGGGTGCGCCATGGATCCTGAGCCACCACCGGGCGCTTGACCAATTGCAAGAGCGAAACGGCACCCGCACTAAAGTCGCCACCGATGTAGTTGCGGTTGTAGCCCGCAAAGTCTGCCGCCGTCGTGACATTGACAGCTTGGATGCGGTCGCGGAATCCCGGGGCAAAGCGCTCGATCTGTGCGATGACGGCGGGAGCCATATCGACCGTCGATCCCGCTGGAACGTGCGTGTAGCTCCAGACGGCGTTGACGCCCGCGGGGTTACGCTCGGGGTCAAATTCGGTCGGCTGGGCAAGCAATACATATGGGCGACCGGGGTGCCCGCCGCGCGCCACGACTCGCTCGGCAGCTGCCCCCTCGGTTCGGGATCCGCCCAGGTGCACCGTGGGCGCCGCGTTGACACGAGGGTCGCTCCAGGGAATTGGCCCGTCGAGCACAAAGTCCACCTTCGTGGCGGCGTTGCCATAGCGGAACTTGGAAAGCGCGCGCCGGTAGTTTTTCGGAAGTCGAGACCCTGCGATGCGTTCGAGGCCGCGCGCGGAGGTATCAAACAGCACAACCGCGTCACCAAATTCGTCAATGCTGTCGATAGCACGACCGGTCTCGATGCGTCCGCCGTGCACAAGCAGGTCTGCCGCAAGCGCTTCAGTGATCGCGCGAGAACCGCCAACGGGCACGGGCCACCCGCTCGCGTGCCCAAGCGCACCGAGCACGGTGCCGACGGCCGCGGTAGCGAGGTTGGGCATGCGACCGATGCTGTGGGCTGCAACACCCGAGATAAGGGCTGGTGCGAACTCTTCGCGAAACCGCAGATTCCACAGCGGGGTGCCCTGTTCGGCGGTGCGGAGTGCCGTCGCGATAGCGGCGGGCATGTTCGTGGGCCAGCGCAACATGCTGCCGCCAAGCGAGAAGTCAATGACACCCTCCAGGTGCCTAAGCAGCGGCCGGTAGAAGCGGGCGTAGGCCGCACCATCGTTTCCAAGCTCCTTGGCGGTCCGATCAAGATCGCGGTAGGCCATCGCCGCACGAGTTCCTTCAAGCGGGTTCGCGTAAGACGCATCAGGCACGATGAACTCGACCCTGCGAGACAACTCAAACTTCCGAAAAAACTCGGTGGCTAGCGCCATCGGGTGGATCGCCGAGCACACGTCGTGGAGCACCCCCGGCTGCACGAGCTCGACAGTGCGGGTGCCCCCGCCAATGGTTTCTGCAGCCTCGTAGACCGTTACGGGAACTCCCGCCCGAGCCAGCGTCACCGCCGCCGCAAGCCCGTTTGGACCGGCCCCAATAACAACGGCACCGCGCGAAGAACTCATACTTTGAGCTTACCGCGCGGAGTGGGTCACACTTCTGGGTACGCAAGACCCCCCATGCACCCGATAGAGCCCGACTACCCTTGCTCCGTTTCCGTCCTGGGGGAGTTCGCCGAGGTACCGCCACATGGGGGGCTTGACTAGTGTACCGGATCTACGAGACCGCTTGGTCACACCATGCTTGTAGACGCTGTTGCCCCTCCACACGGCCCAGCTCCCGACGCGCTTCGGGATGCGCGTGATACCAGCGCAACGCCGTGTACAGAGCGTCTGTCGGAACTTGATAGCCATCGGTGGCGAGCATTTGTGCGCGTTCAGTGATCATTCCCCCTGGCATCAATGCCAGTCGAATCATTGAGAAGTCCTCAGCGTTGCGGGTTGGCACGATTACCGGCTCCACACGCTTGATCTGCACCCAGGGAATTTCGATGTTCTTCCCTGGCACCCGCACCGCAACGGAAGTTTCTCCCAGTGCGACACCGCTGGGTCGGGTGCCGAAGCTTCCGTTCCGCAGGCGGCGTCCCACTAACAGGCTTGAGATCCAAACCCCCAGGCAACCCACCGCAGCGACAATAACGGATATGACGATCAAGAATGAGGAATTTGTTGAGGAGTTCGGCTTTGACACCACTCCGATGCCCTGCAGGAAGGCGTAGACGGCCATCGCAAGCAGCGAGAGCGACCCCAGAAAGAACCCGAGGATGAGCGTAATCCTCATAGCTCTTGTTGAAGCGAGATGCACCCACGAGTCAGCTGTTGGCTGTTCAGCGCGAGTCATGACGGTTGCGTTGATCAGGCGAAAGGATCCCTGAGGTGCACGCTGAGGAATCATCCCAAAAGCAAGCAGCGCAAGGACACTGCACGACACCAAGATAACAATGCCAACCAGATTCTCATCAGTTCCGAGCCGAGGCACGCCATTAGAAAGACCAACCAGCGTGATGACGGAACCCATTGCGATCGCAACGGGTTTCGTGAACGGCGATTTTGAAGAGCCCCGAGTCAAACCACCTGTTCCGTCGTTCAGCATCGATTCGCCAGCGGCCATGGCCGACCTCACGAGACTCGCCGTTGGCGAGTCTCGTGAGGCATCATCCTGTCGCGGAAACCGTTCTAGGTCGCTCGAGGATGTTCTGGTCACGAGTGGGGACTACTCAGCCGCGTTTGTTGGAATCGACCCGGTGGTCGCCGGAACCGATCCGGTAAGGATCTCTTCCGCCTGTTCCTCGTCGATTTCACCGGCGAACTGGGCCTGGTGGAGCTTGTAGTAAGCGCCACGGCGCTCCAGCAGCTCGACGTGAGTGCCTTGCTCCACGATGCGACCGTGCTCCATCATCAGGATCGAGTCGGCATCGCGAATCGTCGACAGGCGGTGCGCGATCACGAACGAGGTGCGGTCGGCGCGCAGCGCCTGCATCGCCGTCTGCACCAGCACCTCGGTGCGAGTATCAACGGAGGAGGTCGCCTCGTCGAGGATCAGCAGCGACGGGTTCGCGATGAACGCACGCGCAATCGTCAGCAGCTGGCGCTCACCCGCAGACAACGAAGAAGCGTTCTCTTCGATGACCGTGTCGTAGCCGTCGGGCAACTGGCGCACAAAGCGGTCCACCATGGTTGCCTGTGCTGCCTCAACAACCTCTTCATCAGTTGCATCGAGTCGACCGTAACGGATGTTCTCGCGGATCGTACCGTTGAACAGCCACGCATCCTGCAGCACCATACCAACCTGGCTGCGCAGATCAGCTCGGGAGAGCTGAGTGATGTCGACACCGTCGAGAAGGATCTTGCCGCCGTCGAGCTCGTAGAACCTCATCACCAGATTCACGAGCGTCGTCTTGCCAGCACCCGTCGGGCCAACAATCGCGACCGTGTGGCCGGGGCTTGCTTCAAGCGACAGGTTCGAGATGAGCGGCTGCTCGGAATCGTAGCTGAAGCTCACATTGTCGAACTCCACGTGGCCATCACTGCGCTCGGGCAGCTTCTCATTCGCCGTGTCAGGATCCTGCTCATCAGCATCCAGCAGCTCGAAGGTGCGCTCCGCAGAGGCAACACCCGACTGCAGCATGTTCGCCATACCCGCGATCTCGCCGATTGGCTGCGAGAATTCACGTGAGTACTGAATGAACGCCGTGACGTCGCCAAGGGTCATCTGACCGGAGGTGACCCGAAGCGCTCCCACAACTGCGATCAGCACGTAGCTGAGGTACTGCACGAACTGCATCGCAGGCATGATGGTGCCAGAGAGCGCCTGCGCCTTGAATGAAGACTCGAAGAGCCCCTCGTTACGCTTGTCGAACTCCTCGATCATCTCGGCGTCGCGGTTGAAGATGCGCACGAGCTCGTGTCCGGTGAAGGACTCTTCAATGTGACCGTTGAGCTCGCCCGTGTGCTTCCACTGAGCGACAAAGAGCTTCTGCGCACGCACACCCACCACCCCGGCAATAGCACCCGAGAGGGGCAGCGCGATCAGCGCGATCAGCGCGAGCTGCCAGGAGACAACAAACATCATCGCCGTGATACCGATGACCATCAACACAGACTGCACGAGCTGCGAGAAGGCTTGTTGCAGTGCCTGCTGGATGTTGTCAACGTCGTTCGTCACACGTGAGAGCACGTCACCGCGCTGGCGGCTATCAAAGTAGCTCAGCGGCAAACGGTTGATCTTCAACTCGATGTCTTGGCGCAGCTTGTACACGATGCGCATGACGAGCCCGTTGAGCAGATAGCCCTGCAGCCACATGAGGAAGGAGCTAATCAGGTAGAGCCCGAGCACGGTAAGGATCAGCTGAGCCAGCAGCCCAAAGTCGATTCCCTCGCCAGGAACGGGCTGTGAACCAGCGAGCATGTCTGCAAACTCGCCATTGCCGGTTGACCGAGCCTGCTCAATGATCGTTTCAAGCGGCACACCCGCGGGGAGGTTCTGCCCCAGGACACCCTTAAACAGAACGTCCATTGCCTGACCAAGAATCTTGGGGGCAATAACTGAGAGCACCACAGAGCCGATCACCAGCAGGGTAATCAGCGAGAACAGCCATTTCTCGGGGGCCAGCAAGCCGATAAGACGCTTGGCCGAGGGCCAGAAGTGCTTAGCCTTCTTTGCAGCACCGCCACCCATCCAGTCACTGTTATCAGGCTGGTAATCGTCGGGAAGCTCGAACTCGTCGGTCGCGGTCGAGACCTTTTCTTTCTTCTTAGCCATCAGACTGTCTCCGCTTCTTCGAGCTGCGATTTCACAATTTCTTGGTAGACCTCGCTCGTTTCGAGGAGCTCGTTGTGTGTGCCTCGGCTCACAATTTCGCCACCCTCAACTACGAGAATCTGGTCGGCCTCGGTAATAGTCGAGACTCGCTGCGCAACGATGATTGTCGTGGCCCCCTGGGTTGCCTCTGGCAGCGCCGCCCGCAACCGAGCATCGGTTGCAACATCTAGCGCTGAGAACGAGTCGTCAAAGAGATACACGAGCGGCTTTGCCACGAGCGCACGTGCGATCGAAAGGCGCTGACGCTGGCCGCCGGAAACACTTGTGCCTCCCTGCGAGACAGGCTCCTCAAGCTGTGCGTCACGTTCGCGCACGAATTCCTCGCCCTGAGCAACACGCAGAGCTTCCCAAAGCTCTTCTTCGGTGGCCTCGGCGCGACCAAAACGAAGGTTTGATGCAATGGTGCCGGAGAAGAGATACGGTCGCTGCGGTACGAGACTCATCGACTTCGCAAGCTGACCTCGCGTGAGCTTGGAAACCGGGGTGCCGTCAACGGTAATGCTGCCCGACTGCGGGTCGTAGAGCCGCAGCATCAGGTTGAGCAGAACCGTCTTGCCGGCACCGGTAGAACCAATAATCGCCGTAGTCTTGCCCGGCTCCGCTACAAAGCTCGCCTTTTTGATAACGGCGTCTTCGGCTCCGGGGAACCCAAACGTCACATCGGAGAATTCGATCCGACCAGAAGTTGGTGTCGCTACCGTCTCCGAATCGGGGAAGGTAAGCGTTGACTTCGTGTCGAACAGCTCACGAAGACGCTCCGCACACACCACGGCGCGCGGAATCATCATGGTCATGAAGACACCCATCATCACAGCGGTGAGGATCTGCATGAGGTATTGCAAGAAAGCGGTTAGCGATCCAATCTCAACCTGACCGTCGGCGACCCTGTGTCCACCGAACCAGAGCACGGCGCTCGTCGCAAAGTGCAGCACCATCATGATGACGGGGAACATCAGCACAAAGATGTTGCCAACCTTCACCGAAACATTGGTGATGTTCCTGTTAGCAACGCCGTAGCGATCCGCCTCAAAGTTTTCGCGAACGAAGGCACGAACAACACGAATACCCATGATCTGTTCACGCAGCACACCGTTGATCGAGTCCACGCGCTCTTGCATGACGCGGAAAAGTGGGAGGAGCAGCCAAACGAGGAAGCCAACGATGACAGCAAGGAGTGCAACCGAAGCCCAGACCAGCCAAGCCATGCCGGCGTCTTCGCGAAGCGCCATGATGATGCCACCGATCGCCATGATCGGAGCGGACACCATAAAGTTCAGCGTCATCAGCACCAGCATCTGGATCTGCTGCACGTCGTTCGTGCCGCGAGTGATGAGTGTGCCCGCACCGAAGCTCGTCGCTTCAAGCGTGGAGAGCGAGTCAACCTTGCGGTAGACCTCGCGGCGCAGGTCGCGCCCAATGCCCATCGAACTGCGCGCACCAAAATAGACGGCAAGCACGGCAGAGGCCACCTGGCCGAGTGAAATAATAAGCATCTGGCGACCGGTGTTCCAGATGAAATCGGTATCGCCCTGGGCAATACCCTTGTCGATAATCTGCGCGTTCAAGCTCGGCAGAGCAAGCGCAGCGATGGTCGACAGTAGTTGAAGCACAATGACAAGACTTATGAAGAGCCAATACTTCTTCGCGTGTCGCAGTGTGAGAGATATGAGGGCCACGAGGGTCCTTTCTTTGATCCTGTGCTGTCTATTCAGGTGCAAACAAAGCACCCAAACGGAACAGCAGCCGGATCACCGTAGCAGATGATCCAAATTTACGCCAGTTGTTCGGCTAACGAAACTGTACGAGGGACCCCTGACATTGACGGCCCCCTCCCCCGAGAACCGTCAACTCTGCCGCACAAAAAGGGCGGCCCTCCCGAAGGAGAGCCGCCCAGATTCGCTTAAGCGAAGAGAATTACGCGAGCTTAACGCCAGCGCCTGCCTCTTCGAGCTTAGCCTTTGCTTCTTCAGCAGCTTCCTTCTTCGCGCCCTCGAGCACGTTCTTGGGAGCTTCCTCAACGAGAGCCTTTGCCTCGCCCAGGCCCAGGCCGGTCAGCTCGCGCACAACCTTGATGACCTGGATCTTCTTGTCGCCAGCCGACTCGAGAACGACGTCAAACTCGTCCTTCTCTTCGACTGCCTCTGCAGCAGCAGCGGGACCAGCAGCAGCAACTGCAACCGGAGCAGCAGCGGAAACGTCGAAGGTCTCCTCGAATGCCTTCACGAACTCGGAGAGCTCGATGAGGGTGAGGCCCTTGAACTGCTCAAGCAGCTCTTCTGTTGAAAGCTTAGCCATTGTGTATCTCCTTGATGTTTGCTCTTACGCAGGTGCGCAAAGAGCGGATCTTATTGGTTCCGAACCGGCAAGAGCCGAATCTATGCGTCCTGCTTCTCCTGCAGCGCGCCGAAGCCGCGAGCGGCCTTTGCGGGCAGAGCGTTGAACAGCTGTGCAGCACCGATCAGCGAAGCCTTCATGGCGCCAGCGGCCTTAGCCAACAGCACCTCGCGGCTCTCGAGATCGGCAAGCTTGCCTACCTCAGCGGCGGTCAGAGGCTTGCCATCGAAGTAGCCCGCCTTCACCACCAAAAGAGGGTTTGCCTTGGCGAAGTCACGCAGTGCCTTTGCGACAGCAACGGTGTCACCGTGAACGAAAGCGAGAGCCGAAGGGCCGGCAAGCTCGTCATCGAAAACAGTGATTCCGGCTTTGTTTGCCGCAATCTTGGTCAGCGTGTTCTTCGCCACAGCGTACGTCGCGTGCTCGCGGATGGAGTTACGGAGATCCCGCAACTGTGCAACCGTGAGACCGCGGTACTCAGTCAGCAGAACGGCGGACGACTCTTCAAACTTCTTCTGAAGATCGGCAACCGTAGCATCCTTCGTAGCCATGGCGCTCCCTAGCTTGTTGTACCCGGGTAGCGGATGCTACTCGAGGGCCGTGCCACTCGGAGCTTCAGAAATAACAAAAGCTCCGGCGCGCACGCACGGAGCTTCAAAAAGTTCGGGATCTGATCCGTTACTCAAGGAAAATCGTACCTGCGCTGGTCTTCGTTTTCACGAACGTTCCGGGATCCTTGCGAATCCTACCGGCGGTCTTGGGCCAAGGAATACTTTAGCACAGCTCTACTTGCGCGTGAACCGCAGGTGCCACGCACGCAGAACCTCAACCAGCACCACTCCCACCGCGACGATTCCGAGCACCAACACGCCAAGCGAGTCTGACAACCACGTGACCTGGAAGAAGTCCTGGCTGAGCGGGATCAACCAGATCAGGCCCAGACCCGCGTACATGGCGAGCACAATGAGAATTCGGAATGGGCTGACCGGTCGAGCCATTACGGCAAGCACCCAGAGCGCAATCCCCGCGAGCGTGAGTGTCGAAGCGGACTGCATTTCTTCAACGCTGAAGGGACCGATCTGATCCCCCAACACCTTGAGTGCGATCAACCCCGCTGTCACGATGAGTCCCGCTGGGATCGAAAAAGCGAGCGACCGTTTCAAGAACCCGGAACGGTATCGCGTTGCATTGGGCATAAGCGCGAGGAAGAAGGCAGGGACTCCGATCGTCAGACCGTCGGTGATCGAAAGCTGGCGGGGCAAAAACGGAAAGCTCCAGGCGAGCACACCAAAGACAACAGCAACGGCAAAGGCGTAGGTCGTCTTAGTGAGAAAAAGCATCGAGACGCGCTCAATATTGGCAATGACCCGCCGCCCCTCGGCCACCACCCCAGGCATGCGATCAAACCGGCCGTCAAGCAACACGATACGCGCGACGGCTTTGGTTGCCTGAGCCGCCGTGTCCATCGCGATGCCGAGATCCGATTTCTTGATTGCGAGTGCGTCATTGACGCCGTCACCCGTCATCGCAACAACGTGGCCTCGACTCTGCAGCGCGTGCACCATCGCAAGCTTTTGAGCCGGGGTCACACGACCAAAAACGTGCTCTCGTTCGAGTACATCGGCAAGCTCACCCTGGTCTTCGGGAAGCCGTCGCGCATCAAACCCGGCCGAACTATCGAGCCCAACCTCGCGCGCGACAGCAGAAACGGTTCGGGGATCATCGCCGGAAATAACACGAACCTCAACACCCTGCTCGGCGAAGTAGCTCAGAGTTTGTGCGGCATCAGGGCGCACCTGCTCGCGGAAGGTGAGCATCGCAACCGGGATCAGCCCCTCCGGCAGCACGGGATCATCGTCTGAACCGAGGGAGATCCTGTGTGCACTGTGCGCGAGCACCAGAGTTCGCAACCCGGCTTCAGCGAGCTCACCCGCCATGGCCAATGGTTCGTCAACGGAGTCTGTTCCGCTTTCAGCCCGAAGAACGAAGTCGGGAGCCCCGAGTACCCAGGTGCCTGAGGCGGTTCCACCCGAGTCACCCGCAAGAAGTGCACTCCACTTTCGCACGGAATCAAATGGCACCGCACCGACCGGAGCGAAGTCGCTGTGCTCATCCCCGAAGGGCTCGGCGAGACAGCGTGCCGTGCCGTTCGCATCCGGGGACTCTCCCATATACCCCAGCACTCGCTGCCAGCCCGGCACCTCTTGAAGCATATGGGAGCGATCAAACACCATCTCGCCGGTTGTGAGCGTTCCTGTCTTATCAAGGCAAAGCACGTCGACACGGGCGAGCCCCTCAACTGCCGGCAGCTCTTGAATCAGCACCTGACGATTCGCGAGGGCCACACCACTCACTGCAAAAGCGATGCTGGTCACAAGCACAAGACCGAGTGGGACCATCGCGATCACCGCGGCCACGGCCCCCACAACTGCTTCACGCCACTGACCATTCTCGATGGCGACTTCCCAGCCGCCCTGGGCCTGCATCTGTCCATTGACGACGATCAGGATCATGGGCCCGAGGGCCCACGTGATCCAGCGCAGCAGACGGTCAATGCTGCTGCGAAGCTCTGAACGCACAAGAGAAAACTTGCGGGCTTCCGAGGTCAGCTTGGCCGCGTATGAGTCGGCTCCAACTCGGATGACTTCAGCGAGGCCGGATCCTGCCACCACACTCGAACCGGAGAGCACTTCGGCGTCGACCCGCTTACGAACGGCCACCGATTCACCCGTGAGCAACGACTCGTCGACCTCTAGCCCGCCCGGACCAAACTCGTCCGTCTGCACCACCCGCGAGTCAGCAGTAATCTGATCGCCGGTGCGCAAGACAAGCAGGTCACCCATGACAACACGGTCAAGTGCGATCTCAGACACGCGCCCCTCACGCATCACCCTCGCGGTGGGGGCGTTGAGAACTGCGAGTCGGTCGAGTGTGCGCTTTGCGCCGAACTCCTGCACTACCCCGATGATGGTGTTGAAAAGCGCCGGAAGCCCAAAGAGCGCGTCCTGCCATCGTCCGAGAGCGAGCAGGATCCCGAACCCCGTGAAGACGATTGCGTTGAACAGCGTAAACACGTTCGCAAGGAGAATCTCCCAGAGGGATCGGCTCGACCCGTTCGGCAGAACATTTCCCAACCCGGCGAGATGCCGGCGCTCTGCTTCGGCCTCAGGGAGCCCGGAAAGCGCTGAAGAGACACGCGCCTCACTTTGGTCGCGTGTCTCTTCAGTCCCCGATTGCATGAAACTGAGCCTACGGGGTTATTACAGTCAGTTTTGAGAAGCCTGGGTTAATTTGCAGGCTTCAGCATGTAGCCGGCGCCGCGCACTGTGTGCAGCATCGTAGGACGCCCCGTGTCGATCTTCTTGCGAAGGTAGGACACGTAGAGCTCGACCACCGTTGACTTACCTGAGAAGTCATAGGCCCAAACACGGTCAAGGATCTGCGCCTTCGAAAGAACACGGTTCGGGTTACGCATGAGGTAACGAAGCAGCTCAAACTCGGTGTTGGTAACGGTGAGGGGTTCACCGGCACGCTCAACCTCGTAGCTGTCCTCGTTCAGAGTGAGGTCACCCACACGCAGCACGGGGTCGGGCTGCAGCGCGGCTGTCATCTGCGAGCGGCGTACGAGACCGCGCAGACGGGCAATAAGTTCTTCCAAACTAAACGGTTTGGTGACGTAATCGTCGCCACCAACAGTCAAACCGTTGACACGATCCTCAACCGAGTCGAGTGCGGTAAGGAACAGAACGGGGAGCATCTCACCCGAGCTGCGCAGCTGAGAGAGAAGCTGCATACCGTCGAAATCGGGGAGCATGATGTCAAACACCGCAACGTCAGGCGACGTCGTGCGAATCTTCTCGAGCGCTTCTTGACCCGTCGAAGCTGTATCTACGTGCCAGCCCTCGTAGCGCAGCGCCATCGCGATAAGCTGCGTAATCGACTCTTCGTCGTCTACGACAAGCGCACGAATTTTGTCCCCGCCACCGTTTTTCGGTGTTTGTGTTGCCATTTTTTAACCTGATTCCCTATTACGAATTGCGTCTGTAAACCAGGGCTCCCCCGTACAGATTGACCCTAATCACAGATGGCACTTGAACTCTCCACGCTGTCCCCATCGTGGAACCCCTCTTTGAGAGTGTAGTCATTCGAACTGACAACTTCCGCAAAAAACCGCGGAGTTTCTTCAGTATTTTGAATACTTTCCCGTCGAATCTACTTATGTAGACAATAATGCAACAACTTCTTTGTCGTGTCCCACAGCACAGACCTCAACACCGTTCTTGATCCCTTTGAAACAGCTCGGGACCCGGCGAGTTGGTGTCCGCGTACGGATCACCATGACAAACTTACATGATGCACGACCTTTCACCCGCGTATCTCAAGAGAGTCGTCACTGACGGCACTGATCGAATGGCGTGGATGCGTGCGCGAGCTCGGGGCATCACCGCAACGGACGTTGCGAAGCTATCAACACCACACTCAATCAATGCGGCGGCGCACGAGAAGCTGCACGGCAGCCGTTTCGTGGGTAATGCCTATACGGAACACGGCAAAGCCCGTGAGCCCGAGATAGCGGCGTGGGTGCTTCAGGAGTACGGGATCCTCCCGAGCCAGGCATTATTTCACGCGGAAGCGGATCTCCGTCACCTTGCGACTCCCGACGGACTCGCGTTTCGCGAGCAAGGAACGATAGAGCTCGCCGAGATCAAAACAACCAATAAGACGTGGCGCACGATCCCGAGAAACTATCTCCGGCAGGTGTGGTGGCAGCAGTACGTGCTCGGCGCAGAGCGCACCCTCATGGTGTGGGAACGGCACGAGAACTTTGTGCCAGTTGGGGATCCCGAGTGTCGCTGGATCGATCGCGACGAGACTGAAATTGAGTGCCTGGTTAAGCTTGCAAGTCAGCTGATCGACGAGCTCATCGCTCGCACAAGCTGAGCAATCTCTCCCCTCAGCTCAGAGTCGGGTTCACCACGTTTGTGGAGTGCTCATAGTTGCGCTCGCTGAGTTCTTGGAGCGCGTCGATAACGCCTTCTGCTCCGGGGACGTCACTGAGCACCGTGCGCTCGATCCCGTGCAACAGCACCACATCACCAGACCCGCGCATGCGCTGAGCAAGGCTTCGGCTCGACTTCACCTCGCGCACCCTGGCAAGCATGACCTCTGAGCGGTGTCGAACAAAGAAACCACTCCGCACAATAACCCGCCTTGTTGTGACGGTCGTTCGTCGCGTCAGCCAGGTCAGAATTGGGACGATCCCGAACAGCAATCCAAGTAGTGCCGCGCCCGCACCCGCCGCGATGTTCATCCAGGCGCTCGGCAACGCGCCAACCCAGTACCCCGCGACTGCCGCAACAACAAGCAGCACAAGAACCGGCAGCACCAGTCGGCTACCGTGTCGACGAAACCGCACCACCACAACTTCGGGTCGCGAAAAGCTTGCGGGTACGGGGCCGAGCGCAGCGTCAAAATCTGCGCTCGGCACACGACTATCTCGAGAAGTCATCCCCCTATTGTGCCCGCTTCAGCGACCTCGAAAGCTGCAACTAGGCCCCTTGGCTGTCTGCAGGGTCCGTGGTCGGGGTTACGGGAGCTGCCTCAGACGCTGTTGTGGTGTTGCCAGTGGCCGTGGCACGCTGAGTTGCCGATTGTGACTTTGACGCAATGTCTGTTGCCGATCCTGCGATCTCCTCGGCGGAGTTTGCGAGCCCCTCTGCGGAGTTCGCAAGGCCCTCTGCCGAGTGAGCGAGCGACTCAGCGGTGTGGCCGAGTGCCTGCGCGCTCTCCGAGGTGTGCAGTGAGTTCTCACGGCCGTGAGAGGCCTGTGTAGTGGCAGCTGCGGGCCTGGTGTAACCGGTTCGCGGAGCGTTTGAAGCACGTCCGGCGGCGGCGCCAGTCGCACCCCCAACAACCACACCGTTCAGCATTCCGACCAGGTCGATACCGACGGTCTCCTTCGTCATCTCGAGCATGCCCTTGATGTTGCCCATCGCGTCGGCGGCAACCTTTGAAGAACCATCGGCCGAAACGACGGTCATGCTGTCAATCGCGCTAATGGCCTGCGCGTACTCGCCAGCAATTTGTGGCAGCAGCTGGATGAGCTCTTGCGCGAGCACCGCTTGCGACTGCGTTTCAAGCGCACGAGCGCGGGCGTCAATGGCGATAGCCTCAGCCGTTCCCTTGGCTTCGAGAGCGGCTGCCTCTGCCTTACCCTCGGCCTCAACAGCCTCGGAGGCGGCGATACGAGCCGCGCGGTTCGCGAGACCCTCGCGCTCAATGGCCTTCGCGCGACCCTCGGCCGCAGAAACGGAGGCCGTGGCCTCAGCCTTTGCAAGCGCCTCAACCCGGTAAGCCTCGGCCTCAGCCACGGCGCGCACGTCGGCGTTGAGCTGCTCGGTGCGGAGCGCAACCTCTTTCTGCGCAGTGATCTGCTGCTGCTGCACGATGGCCTGCTGCTGGATCGCCTGCTCAAGTGGCTCCGCAGCGGATGCCTGCGCGGTTGCCTTGTCGGTTTCGACCTGAATCTCGGCCTGACGCAGCTTCAGCTCACGGTTTCGGTCGAGCAGCACTCGCTCTGCGGCAATCTTCGCTTCCTGCGAAGCCTGGTACGCGTTGGTCTCTGCGATGTCGGCTTCCTGGCGCACCTTGGCGGCCTCTGGGCGGCCGATGTTTGAGATGTAGTCGGCGCCGTCGCGAATCTCCTGGATCTGCAGCGTATCGACGACCAGGCCCTGCTTTGTCAGCGCCTCCTCAGCAGCCTCAAGCACGCTCTGCGCGACAACCGCACGGTCCCGAATAATCTGCAGCACGGTGAGTCCACCGATGATCGAACGCAGCGAACCCGAGAGCACCTCTTGGGTGGACTCGTCGATCTCGTCGGAGTTTGAGAGGAATCGCTGTGCGGCGGCGCGAATCATTTCTTGCGAACCGCCCACCTTTACAACCGCGACCGCCTGCGCTTGGATCGTGATGCCGTCGGTGGTCTGTGCACCAGTCACGATGGAAAGCCTGCGTGACCGCAGCGAAATAGTAAACGATTTCTGCACGAACGGGAGCACAAAGACGCCACCGCCCGTTACAACCTTTTGGCCCGAGAGATCCCGCGATTTGTTACCGACGGGATCAACAATCTCTTTCCCCCTGCCACCGGTCACGATGATGGCCTCATCGGGCTTCGCAATGCGGTAGCGCTTGATAATGACAAGCGCAATAAGCACCAGCGCAACGACTGCGCCAAAGACACCAATTATGGCGGGGCTAGAAAATATCACAGGGTCTCCGATCGGGGGTTCGGTTGGTCGGTTGGGGGATCTGTCTCTGCCGGCCCGGAGTGTACGGGCTCGACACGAACTGATGTGGACGTGAGCGTTTGTATGACACGCACCGCGGTGCCGCGGGCGATGGGGGCGTCAGCCGAGGCGGAGAGCGAGACCCGCTCCCCGTGCATCGTAAGGGCGACCTCTCCGAGGCCGGACTTGGGGATCGCGAGCACCACGGCTCCCTCAACCCCGATGAGGTCACCGCCGCTCACGGCGGTGGTTGATTCGGCGCTGCGTATGAGTCGGCTGAGCCACCAGGCAGCCGCGCCACCCAGAAGCCCGACAATCGCGCCCACAACGGCGGCGGCCGGGGTGTCCATTCCCGCGCCGACACTCGCAAACGATGTGAAACCGAATATTGAGGTGAAGGCCGCAATCGTGGTGAGACTCAGTGGGCCGTCGCCAAAATCGAATGCGTCGAAGATTCCGTCAAGAACAAGCGAGAGAATAAGCAGCACACCACCGACGACACCGATGATGAGGAAAATGCCACCCGCAACAAGGGAACCGTCAAGGAGACTGTCGAGCCAGCTCATAATGCCGTCCAACGCGCACCTCCGTTGTGTTTAGGGATTCCCCTAGTCTACCGACACCCACCGACACCGACCGCTGACGGCATTCCCTGAGCGTTACGATGCTGGCAGCCTCGGCACTGCCTCGAGAAGCGCTCGGCTGTACTCGGTGCGCGGAGCAGAGAAGAAATCTTCACCACCGGTCTCCACAATTTCACCGTTGCGCATCACGACAACCTCGTCGCACAGCTCTCGGACAACTGCGAGATCGTGTGAGATGCACACCAGGGTGAGATTCAGTTCGCGACGAAGCTCGACTAATAAGGCAATGATCGCAGCCTGCACGGAGACATCTAGTGCACTCGTCATCTCATCTGCGATGAGAACACTTGGTCTGGCAGCGAGTGCTCGGGCAAGGGCCACGCGCTGGCGTTGACCGCCCGATAGCTCGTGCGGATACGCCCGCGCCACACTCGGCTCAAGATGCACAAGTGCCAAGAGGTCTTCAACCGTTGTGGGGTTGTTGTGGTGCCGCAGAAACTCGCCGAGAGTTTGCGCAACGCTCATCCGCGGGTTGAGCGAGGATCCGGGATCCTGCTGCACCAGCTGGATTCGAGGGTCTCGCCTACCATGCAGCGACTTACCGTCAAGCAGCACATCTCCGCCGGAGAGCGGCAACTGGCCCGCGATCGCACGCGCAATGCTGGTTTTGCCGGATCCGGACTCACCCACGATGCCCAGGGCTCCGCCGCGGGCGACGTCAAATGAGACCCCCTTCACGGCAAGACTGCCGCCGTAACGGATCTCGGCGGCTCTGACCTCCAGGGTGGGAGTTGAAGGGGAAATGCTGCGGTTCACGACACCCGCGCGGGCCGGTGCGGGTGGGATGGGTAACAACTGCGGAAGCTCGGGCACCGCGTTCAGAAGCGCTTGTGTGTAGGCCTGTTTCGGGGCCGCAACGATCTGCCGTGTTGATCCGGTCTCCACAACACTTCCCTGACGCATCACCACAATGCGCTCGCAGAGTGCGGCAACCACTGCGAGGTCATGGCTCACAAACAGCAGCGTGAGGCCGCGCTGACGCCGTAGATCGTCAAGCAGCGACAACACCTGGCTTTGCACGGTCACATCAAGCGCCGTGGTTGGCTCATCGCAGAGCAAAACGGCGGGATTTCCCGCGAGTGCCATCGCGATCACAACGCGCTGCCTTTGCCCACCTGACAGTTGGTGAGGATAAGACCGAGCGACACGTTCGGGATCCGGCAGCCTGACCATCTCGAGCAGCTCAAACACCCGCGCTCGCCGCAGGTTCCCGGTCGTCTTCGCGGCTTCACCGAGCTGGGAGCCGATTTTGGAGAGCGGATCGAGAGCGGTGAGTGGATCTTGGAACACCATGCCGACGGGCCCGCCAACCGCAACGCTGGAGTGAGCGACATCACCGCCCGCCACCCTGGTTCCCCTCGGCATCAGCCCGAGAATCGCCCGCAGCGTGAGACTCTTGCCGGAGCCGGACTCACCCACGATTCCGACAGCCTCACCCGGTCGAACATCGAGGTCTATCCCGTGAACAAGCTCCTCCGGCGCAGCGGAACCGACGGCCTCAATGCGGAGATCGTTCAGCCGCACCGTTCCAGGCGCCTCACCAGTGGAGTGACGGCGCAAACTGGCCCTTCGAGCGCGCAGTTTTCGCTTGCCCGAGGTGCCAGAGACCCGAAGCACATCACCAAGACCGTCACCCAGCAGTGAGAGCGCGACACCGGTCAGCACAACGGCTAGGCCCGGAAACGTGCTCAGCCACCAGTTGGTCGTGATGAACTGCTGCGAATCAGCGATCATGGTGCCCCAGTCGGGGGTTGGCGGCTGGATTCCGAGCCCCAGGTACCCAAGCGTCACAACCGCGACCATGATGAGCACAATTTCGCTCGCGAGCAGCACAAGGGCCTGGGGAAGCACGTTTGGCAGAATGTGCCGCAGGAGCACCCGCGTGTGCGAGAGCCCTCCCCCACGAGCGGCCTGCACCCAGCCAGAGTCTCGCAGGGCAGCCGTCATCGCGCGCAGGACCCGCGCGTAGCCGGTCCACCCGACCAGGGCAAACGCCACAACGATGCCAGCCTCACCCGCGCCGACCGCAAACACAATTGCAATCACGATGACGTAGAAGGGGAACGCGATGACCGTATCGGTCACCCGAGAGGCAACCCAGTCGGTTGCACCCCCAAAATAGCCGGAGATCAGACCGACGGCCACGCCGATCACAAACGGCGCCGCCGCCGCAACCAGCGCGATGCGGAGGTCTGTCTGCGCAGCAAAGAGCATCCGGGAGAGCACGTCTCGGCCGAGTTGATCCGTGCCAAACCAGTGCTCGGGAGACGGCGGAAGTAGCCCGCCGGAAAGGTTCTGTGCGCTCGGAGAATACGGAGCGAGCACCGGGGCGAGCACGGCAAGCAGCACAATCACGGCGAAGAGCAGCGACCCCGCGAGCAGTGTGGGCGAGTTCAGCGCTCGCCGCCAGGCCCTCACGATCGCCCACCCTTGGTCGTGCGTAGCCGCGGATCTAGCAGCGCCGCGAGCGCACCCGCGACCGTCGTAACGATCACCACGAGGATGGCGCAGTACAGGGCAACACCCTGCACCACGGGAAAATCGCGGCTGCCGATGGACTGAAACAGCAGGGTGCCAAGTCCATTAATGCCAAAAACCTTCTCCACAACGAGTGTGCCACCGATCAGGTAGGCGGTGCTCACACTCAGCAGTGTGAGCGTGGGGAGCACGGCGTTTCGCAGCACGTGCCTGCCCAGAATGCGACGCTCAGGCACGCGGGCGGCGCGAAAGGTGGTCACGAAATCGGCTTCAAACACCTCGATGAGCTGTGCACGCAACGACCGAATGAGCGGCGGCGCGAGACCCAAGGCAACGGCGAGCGCTGGCAAAAATAGGCTGCGCAGTGGTTCACCCGGCCCTGATCCAACTCCCCCAACGGGAAACCAGTGCAGTTGCACGGCGAACACGATAATGAGCAGAAGACCGATCCAGAACAGCGGCATGCCCATGCCAACAGTTGGCAGAATTCTCACCACGTGGTCGGCCCAGCCGTCCCTGTTACGAGCCGCCGCGACCGCGAGCGGAACCGCGATGAGGATCGCGAGCACCACCGCAAACACAACAATGCCGAGGCTCACGGGCGCGCGCTCTGCGATAAGTAGACGCGAGGATGTGCCGGTGACGAGCGAGTCGCCAGTGTCGAACTGGGTAACCAGCTGCGTGAGGAAGTCCCAGAATTGCTGCCACAGTGGCAGGTTGAGGCCCAGCTGCTCTTGCAGAGCGGCGATGGACTCGGGAGTGGCTCGCTCCCCCAAAATCATGCGGGCCGGGTCTCCGGGAACCAGCCGCAGTAGAAAGAAGACCGCAACAACCACACCCAGCATCACGGGCAGCACGCGCGCGAGCAGCCGCCCGGTTACCCGGGCGACCGTTGCTACTGCCTGCTTGACCACGAAATCACACTATCTTGCACCCACGACATTTGGTCCCGAACCGCACCACGGCTCGGGACCCTCCACGACCGGTTACTTCTTGGCGTCAAGCCACGCGTCTTGGAACCGCACGCTCCCGTTCGGCAGCACCACAAAGTCGTGCACCTTGTCGGTTGTCGCTTTGAGGTTTGATGGGAAGAACAGCGGAATGTAAGGCACCTGATCCGCGAGAATCTGCTGAATCTTGAGGTAGATCGCCTCTCGTTCGGGCCCGTCGGGAGTCGTGCGCCCCTCAAGCATCAGCTTGGTGACCTCGTCATTTGAGTAGTGCGTCCAGTAAGACTTGCTGAAGCCATCTGGGTCGGCCTGGAACGTAATAAACCCGTTGGGGTCCGGCGCGTCCGACTGACCACTGTTGAGCATGAAGTCGAAGTCGTAAGCGAAAAAACGCTCGCGGAACACCGCAATGTCGAGCTGCTCGATCTTGACGGTGATCCCGATCTTGGCGAGTGATTCTTGAACGATCTGAGCAATCTGGGCGCGCTGCGAATTGCCACTCGCGAGCAGCAGGGTGATCGTGAATCCGTTCGGGAACGCGGAGGCCGCCAGTTCCTTCTTCGCGGCCGAAATATCGTACGAGAGGGCGATCCCTTTCTCGTCGTTTGCCGAGTACAGGATGCTCGGGGGCAGCAGAACGTTGGCTACCTCGGCCGTGTCGAAGCTCGTTGCCGCGGTGATCCCCTTGCGGTCGAGTGCGTGCGCAATCGCACGGCGCACGTGCTCATCCGCAAACTCTTTACGCTGCGTGTTGAAGAACACCTGCTCCGTCGACCACGATTCGGTCTTCGAGAGCACCGTATTTGCGGCTGAATCTACGGCCGCAGCGTTTGCTGCCGGAACGGTGTCGATCGCGTCGATCTGCCCTGCCGCGAGCTGCTGCTGCAGCTGGGTGTCATCAGCGATGAACTTGTAGACCAGACCGTCGAGATACGGTTTGCCCTTCTGCCAGTAGTGGGTGTTCCTCACGAAGCTGATGTCGCCGTTCGGATCCCACTTGTCCACGACAAACGGACCAGTACCGATGGGGTTCTTGAAGAACTCCTTCTCGGATTTGCCACCAAAATCGGCCGGGAAGATGCCGTTCGAGAACCCGGCGAGCTCCGACAAAAACGGGGTGTACTTCTCGCTGAGGGTGATCGTGACCTCGTGTTCGCCGGTCTCCGCGATCGATTCGATGGGCGCGCTCAGCGGCAGCGGTCCCTCAACCTCAAGGTGGCGACTGAGCGAAAAGTCGACGTCCTTGGGGGTCACGGCCTTCCCGTTCGAAAATTTGAGGCCGTCTCGAAGCTTGAACACGTAGCTGAGGCCGTCATCAGAAACGGTGTAGTCGGCCAGCCAGGGAATGATCTTGCCGTTTTCGTCAAAGCTAACCAGGGGCTCAAAGATCTTGTCGATCGCGAAGGCGTTGTTAGCCGTGATCTGCTGATTCAGATCAAGGTTGTTGACGGCTGCCACGCGGCCGAAGGTGAGCGTGCCGCCGCTCACGGGCTTGGCAGCATCGCCACTCGGTGCGGGATCGGTCCCCGAAGCACACCCGCTGAGCAGTAGCGCGGCGGCAAGAACCGAAGCGGCGAGGGCAAAACGCCGACGGCGGGGAGCTGGCAGATGGGTCACGGATGATCCTCTCGGGTTGTGGTCAAGACTGGGGTGAAGAAGTGGCCGCCGCGCACCACGGCGAAAACCGCCTCGGGGGCGCTGAGCACACCGGGAATATTGGGGTCGTTGCGCAGGATCACGGCATCCGCGATGGAGCCCTCGGCGATCCTGCCGTCTGACACCACCGTCAGGTCGACGGCAACACGCGAAAGCAAGGCGGCGCCGGCGCGGGTCGCCGCGACCAGCGCCTCCCCCGGAGTGAGTCCGGCTTCAACAAGCGCGTCAAACTCCCGGCGGTTGCTGCCGTGCTGCTCCGCGGTTCCGTAATCTGTGCCGAGTGCCACTGGCAGCCCGGCATCACGGGCACGCAGCACGGCTCGCGGGTGGGTGACGACGGCCTCGTCAACGCGCGCGCGAAACGCGCTTGGCAGAGCACCCGAAGAGATCATGCGCTGCACAAGCCGATAAATACGCAGTGTTGGCACGAGTGTCATGCCGCGATTCGCCGCTCTTTTCGCCTGCGCGTCCGTCAGATAGATGCCGTGCTCGATGCTCATCGCGCCCGCCTCGATCGCGTCGTCGATCGCCTGGCCACCCCACGCGTGCACCATGACACCGGCGCCAGCCTGCTCGGCGAGGCGTACCGCGTCACTCTGCTCGGCGGCGGAGTACACCGGATCGAGCCCGGCCCCCGCGGGAGCCGCCACCCCCGCCGTTGCGACGAGTTTGATCCACCGCGCTCCCGCTTCAAGTGCCTGGCTCGTTGCCGCCGCAACTCCGCCCGCGGCGCTCGCCGCTTCTCTATCGATGAGCGTCACCGCGAGTTGCGCACGTGGCCTTGAGCGTTCCGGGATCCCCCGCAGCATCTCTTCAGTGAGCCCACCCGCATCACGCACGGTGGTGACTCCCGCTTCGAGTGTGCGGCGGAGTCCCTCGGCGATTGCCTGCTGGGTAGCTTCCGGATCGGCGTTCGCCCGATCGGCGGCATCGAACTGCTGCCACGCGGCGTGCAGGTGGGTGTCTACGAAACCGGGAATCATCCAGAGCCGGGAGCCATCGAGATCAGTCGCCTCGGGATCTCCGCCGAGCTCAAATCGGCCGTTCGCCCAGCTCACGCGCGTCGGCGCGGAGAAGCTGCCGTCATCACCCATGACTCGGATCGAGCGCGCTGCCAACATGGTTGTCGCACCCGCCTTTGCATGTCATGAGGCCCGCGGCCCGCTTCTGGTCTACTTGTTCAGGCTAGCAACCCCACCCTCAGTGGACCACTTGGGTGCGCACCCACTAAACCACCAGCCCCCTCCTGCCGAGAGGCCATGATCTCGTCGAGAGGCCACTCTGCGGGATGGCTTCTCGACCAGATCATGGCCTGTCAGCTTGATGGCAGCGGTTCAAGAGGAGCCTCCCCGGGCCGGTAGACTATACGGGTGACCAGCACTTCCAATTCCGCCCCCGCTCGTTCAGGTTCGACCCTGGTACTGCTGCGCAGCCTCTTCCACCTCATCGCCATTGCCGCGGTGACCGTGTGGGGCTTTGTCGAGTGGCCGCTTCCCTTCCCCGGGGTTTTGACCGGCATCGGGTTCTTGGTGCTGTCGGTGCTCGTTTGGGCGCTTTTCCTTTCGCCGCGCCCTGTGCTGCGCACCGATCGCTTCGGGCAAGCGCTCGTTGAGCTGTTGCTTCTGGCCGCAGCCGTCGCCGCGATGCTCAGCTTTGGCATCTTCTGGGTCTGGGCTGCGCTGTTCGGGATCATCGCCGCGGTCATCGGCTACCTCGCTTCGACTCGCACCCGCTAGCCCGCCACGAGCGCCAAGGAATACAGGGGACAGCTCTGCCGTTACAGTCGGCATGAGCAACTCCCCCATTCAAGCGGTCGCCGGCGCGAGCGCGTCCGAGCTGATCCTCGGCCTCGATACCTTCGGTGACATCACCCACGCTGCGAGCGGAGAGCCCGAGAGCCACGCGCAGGTACTCCGCAACGTTGTCGAGCAGGCGGTTCTTGCCGACCAGCTCGGCGTCGACGCGATCACTCTTGGCGAGCACCACCGCGACGACTTCGCCATCAGTTCGCCCGAGATCACTCTCGCGGCCATCGCGGGAAAGACCGAGCGGATCCTGCTCGGAACCGGCGTGACCATCCTGTCGAGTGACGACCCCGTTCGGGTCTACCAGCGCTTCGCAACACTCGACGCTGTCAGCAACGGACGCGCCGAGGTGATTCTCGGCCGTGGATCGTTCACCGAGTCATTTCCGCTGTTCGGTTACGATCTGGGCGACTACGAGACACTCTTCGCCGAGAAGCTCGACCTCTTCAACCTGCTTCGCTCCGAGGGGCCCGTGACCTGGTCAGGCAAACACCGCAGCCCGCTCGTCAACCAGGAGATCTATCCGAAGACGGAGCAGCCAAACGGCGTGCGATCCTGGATCGGCGTCGGCGGCAGCCCCCACTCGGTGCTGCGCAGCGTGCAGGCGGGAATTCCGATGATGCTCGCGATTATCGGTGGCGACCCGGCGCGCTTCCTTCCATTCGCGAACCTCTATCGGCAGACGCAAGACGAGCTCGGTCGTGACCAGATGCCCCTCGGCGTGCACTCGCCGGGGCACATCGCCGAGACCGACGCGGAGGCTCGGGATCAGCTCTGGCTGCACTTTGAAAAGAACCGCAATCGTATTGGATCGGAACGCGGCTGGCCAAACACCACCCGCGCAGAGTTCGAGCACGAAGCCGACGCGGGATCGCTGTACGTCGGCTCACCCGAGACCGTCGCGCAGCGCATCGCATCGACCGTGCGCACGCTTGGCGTGGACCGCTTCGATCTCAAGTATTCAAGCGGCACGATGCCTCACGAGCAGCTCATGTCTAGCGTCGGACTCTACGGCACGGCCGTGATCCCGCGCGTGCGCGAGCTCCTCTCCGAGAGCTAACCGGAATAGCGGGAGGCAACTCTACGTTGTCTCCCGCATGAGTTCACTCACACTCTTTGACACGACGGTCTCGTCGGCTCACGACGGCTCCGCAGCAGTACCGCAAACCCGCCACTCTGATTCGGCAATCGATCGCGTGCTTTCTGGTATTGACGCCAACCTGATTCGGCAGCACCGCGTTGTAGTTCACCCCGAAGAAGTGATCACGATCCCAAAGGGCAGCGTCACGCTCGTGTACGTGATCAGCGGCGCTCTGGGCGTCGATCGATTTGCGCAAGAGACGAGCTACACCAGCGGCGATGCGCTGCTCTTTACTGGGCGGCAATCTCACTCGCTGCGGTTTAGCAATCCCGCATTCATCTTTGTGTCTTCACTCGATTTCACCGAGTCCGCGGCGCACCTGCTCAATCTGCTTCCAGACACGATCACCGTGCGCAACCTGCTGGAAAGCGAACCGGCTATCGCGGCGCTCGCCTCCCAGCTCGGCCCAAATCTGAGCGACAACAAAGATCTCTGCGCGAACCAGCTCGGAGGGTCTGTGGTCTGCAAGATGATGGCGAACACGGTGCTTGTGACGGTCATTCGCGCGTGGGTGCTGCGAGGCTGTGCGCCAGACGGCTGGCCTTCTTCCACCAATGATCCATATTTGGATCGAGTGGTTGAAGCCGTCAACGCTGATCCCAGTAAGGAGTGGACGCTCGACACACTCGCGCGCGCCGGGGCGATGTCCCGCTCCTCGTTCGCCGAGCGTTTTAGGGCCGCAACCGGGGTCTCGCCCGCAAACTACGTTGCCGAGGTGCGCATCCGCTCGGCGCAGAAGCTCCTCGCCGAGGGCATCGGTGTCTCGGAGGCAGCCCGCCTCAGCGGCTACGGTTCAGACGATGGCTTCAGCCGCGCCTTCCGCCGCCACGTCGGCAAGACCCCGTCTGCCTGGCGCACTGCACTAGCGCACTGACGCGCTGCACTAGCGCAGGCTGTGCCGCTCCGAGATTCTGTCGGAGAGCCCAAACTGCAGTGCACCGAGCAGCAGCAGGATCGCCGCCGCAACAAACACGGGGCCGATTCCAAGCACGTCAACCAGTGCACCACCCGCGGCCGCTGCAATCATGATGCCCGACTGGAACCCAACAACGATCAGGCTCCCACCCGCCTCCAACTGATCTGGGATGCGGTGCCCAACCCAGGTGTTGGCGATGAGCAGCCACGATGCGAAGAAGAATCCCCAGGCAAACACGGCGGCGCCGGTCGCCCACAGAGAACCGGAGGCCACCGCAACGAGCAAGATGAACCCCGAGATAATCAGCGGTGTCAGAACGGCGAGCACGCGGTAGCGGCGATCCACAATCATTCCGATCACGGCGTTACCGATGAGACCGCCGAGCCCAAAGAGTGCCAAGAGGATCACAATCGTGTCGGCGCCGATCCGAGTTCCGCCCTCGCTCACGCGCTCGAGCGCAACACGAACGTAGGTGTACGCGAGAAAATGGCCAGCTACAACAAACACGTTGGCGACCACACCGAAGGCAATACCGGGGCGCCGCAGCGCAGCGATCAGCGTCGACAGGCGCGCGCTACCGGCCGCCGGAACTGACGGCAGCATCACCCGCAGCAGCACCGCGAGCAAGGCACTCAGCGCGGCCGCAATCCAAAACACACCGCGCCAGTCGATCAGTTCACTCAGCATGACTCCAAGCGGCACACCCGCCACGGTGGCAAGCGAAACACCAGCCGAGTTGAACATGACCGCGCGCCCGAGACGTTCCGGCCCCGCGATGCGAGCGGCTACCGTAATCGACATCGCCCAGAACCCAGAGATGGCAACACCCAGCAGAAAGCGCGCAAGAATCACGAGGATCAAGCTCGGTGCCACTGCAACTAGCGCGTTCGAGACCGTGGCCGCGATCGCCATCCAGATCAGCAGTGAGCGCCGGTCAAGCCGCGGCAGCAGGATGCCGACAGTCGGCGCGGCCAGCAGACCAGCGAGTGCCGTGATCGACACCATCTGGCCCGCCTGGCCAGTTGTGACGCCCAGGCCATCGGCAATTCGGGTGAGCATGCCACTCGGCAAGAACTCGGCCGTGACCAAAAAGAAGCTCATGAGCATCATCGTGATCAGCGCCCCGTACGGCAGGCGTTGTTGGCCCCCGGCGGAGTGCTCGGGCGGGGTGGTTTGTACTGGGATGGGGGCGGTCATCGTCATGGTTCCATACTCCCCAGGTTTCGAAGGTTCCACCCGACTCGATGTCCCGAGCATCCGACCGATCATCCAGCGCTCAAAAACTTACGCGCGCAACTCCCGCCACTCCGCGCCCGCGGCCTCGGTCGGCATTCCGTCGAGAATGCGGATCATTCGCGCATCGGGGTCGGTCTCGATGGTGGCGAGTGTCGCCCAGCGCTCCCCGTACTGCTTCGACATGTCGGCGACGCAGCTGAGGGGCGGATCACCGGCACCGCTCACCAGCAGCTCCACCATTGCGGGGAGGTCGCTCGGTGCACCCGAGCTCAGGCGTTCCCGAATCAGTTCCAGGCGCTCTGTCGAGTCGGGCTCGTAGACCTCGGTCTTTTGGTGCGCCAGCGGGGTGCTGTTCTGGAAGTGATTCGTGCGCTGCACCGCACCATCGACCTCGGCGATCTCGAAGACCCCGGCCGGGCTCATCTCGACAGACACGGCCTCGGTTCCGTCGAGCATTGTGAACGCTGACGACGAGGCAATCGGGGCGGATCGGATCAGCTCGACAGCTTCGCGCACGGTCGCACACTCCGACAGCACAACGGAGGAGAGTACGTGCATCGGCACTCCCCCTGGGCCGTCAGCCTGGTGCCCCAGAATGTTGAAGTGCAGGGCGAGACCGGCCTCATTGACGCCGATCTTGCTGACGATGCCCTGCTCGGTCAGGCCCGCGTAGCGGTATCCCGGGCCGGTGACCTCGTGTGTGTGCCAGAACGGATCGAGTTCAATGTGCCAGTCCCAGGTCTGCACCCCGTAGCGGTGGCCATCGATCTGCGCGGTGATGGTTGAGCACTCGCTTGAGCCACGCGGGCCCATGGCAATGATCTCCGTGCGCGCGTTGAGCGCCGCAATCTGGGCGAGTTCAAGACCCGAGCCCTCGGCGATCCCCGCAAGCTCTTCTGCCGCGGCCGGTCGCCAGCCCTGCAGCACCTCGATCACGCGATCAGCACCCTCGCGCTCCTGCGCCTCGCTCACCCCGAGCACCCGAAAGAGCTCGGCGTACTTCGTGTAGGCCGCGGCAAGACTGCCTCGCAGCTGTGTTCCTCTGCTGAGGCCAAGCTCGCGACTCGTCGCGCCGGCAACTCGCAGGTGCAGCCGTTCGGTGGTTTTCAGCATCCCCAGTTTTCCCGTCAATTCATTGTGATCGAACAATTGTTACTCAAGCCCATCCTGCCGCGAGGCTCAGACTACGCCCCCATGAGCGCAGCTCGCAGCCCCCGCTCCGGCTTCCAGCCGGGCCTCGGTGCCGAAGCGATGAGAAGTTTTGTGTATGCCTGCTGCGGATCATCGAGCACCGCGTCAACTGTGCCGCGCTCGATAATCTGCCCCGTGCGCATCACCACAACGTCGTCCGCGATATCGCGCACAACCGAGAGGTCGTGGGTAATAAAGAGGTACGACAGACCGTGTTCGGCGCGCAGCCGCTTCAGCAGGTCGAGCACCTGCGCCTGGACAGAAACGTCGAGCGCCGAAACCGCCTCGTCGAGCACCAGGATCTGCGGCTCTGCGGCGAGCGCCCGCGCGATCGCGACGCGCTGTTTCTGACCCCCGGAAAGCGCCGCGGGCTTTGCGTCCGCGTGGCGCTCGGTGAGACCCACCTCGGCGAACAGCTCGAGCACACGCGCGCGGCGCGCGGCCCGGTCGAGATCGGGGCGGTGTGCCTGCAGCATCTCGTCAATGGTGGCGGAGACCGGCAGGGAACGGTTGAGTGATCCCTGCGGATCTTGAAACACCATCTGCACGAGTTTCGCGCGTTCCCGCAGCTGGCGCCGCGCGGTGGTCGGTTTCACCTCGGTGCCCGCGATCCTCACCGTGCCGGAGTCGGCGGTTTCCAGGCCGACGATCACGCGGGCGAGAGTCGACTTGCCCGATCCTGATTCCCCCACCACCGCCAAGCACGTCCCCTGCCGCAGCTCACAGGAGACATCGTTGAGCGCGTGAACCGAGGCCTTCCGTGACAGGTGGAAGGTGCGGTTCAGCTGTTCGACCTCGATGATCGCGCTCATGCCTGGGCCTCCTTGTTCTCGGAAAGAAATGCCGCCGGGTGCCCCTTGGGGTACAGCATCGGCCGCGCAGCCATCAGATTGCGGGTGTATTCGGTCTCGGGGTGATCCCGAATCTCTTCCGGTGTGCCGATCTCGACGATCTCGCCGTCCTTCATCACGGCGAGGCGGTCGCACACGGCGGCTGCGAGGTCGAGGTCGTGGGTGACAAAGACCATTGAGAGCCCGTGCTCGCGCCGCTTTTCGTCAAGGATCGCAACCACCTCGGCCTGGGTTGTCACGTCGAGGGCGGTGGTCGGTTCGTCGGCGAGTAGTAGTTTGGGGTCACCCGAGATGGCGCCCGCGATCACCACGCGCTGCAGCAGTCCGCCCGATAGCTGGTGCGGGTACGAGCGCAGCACACGCTCAGTGTCATCGATGCCGACCTGGCGCAGCAGGTCTGCCGCGAGCACCCTGGCAGTCTTTTTGTCCTTCGAGCGAGCATCAGACATGCCCTCGATCAAGAATCGCTCGACCGGCAGCACCGGGTTGAGTGCCCCGTGCGGGTTCTGCGCGATGAGCGCGAGGTCGTTCGCACGAATCTTGCGCAGCGCCTCGCCACTCGCGGTCAGCATGTCGGTGCCGTCAAGCTCGATGGCACCCGTTACCCGCGCACCCGGCGGCTCGATCCCGAGCACACACTTCAGTGTCATCGACTTACCCGAGCCTGATTCACCGACAAGGCCTAGGGCCTCGCCCTGCGCCAACTCGAAGGAGTTGCCGTGCAAGATCTCAGTTTGCTGCCCCGTATCGGGATCGGTCACGGTGAGAACAAGATTGTTGATCCTCAACATCAGCGCACCCTCCCCGCGGCGCGACGGCCGCCTAGTTGCTCGCCGACGTACCCGAAGGCCGCGACGGTGATCACGATTGCAAGGCCCGCGAACACACTCTGCTCCCAGAAACCCTGTTGCAGGGAGGCCTGCCCGTTCGAGACCATGAGACCCCAGTCGGGCGTTGGCGGTTGCACCCCGAGCCCCAGGAACGAGAGCGCGGCAAGCTCGATCATGGCGTAGCCGAAGTTGATCGTCATGCCGGTAAGGATCTGCGTGCGCACGTTCGGCAAGATGTGTCGAACCGTGATGATGAAGCCCGAGATTCCCTGCAGTCGCGCGGAGGCCACGTAGGGCAGATTGCGCTCTCGGAGTGCGACCGAGCGGATCACGCGCGCCGAATACGGCGTGAACCCAATCGCCAGCGCGATCGACGCGGTCAGCAGTGAGGGTCCGAAGATGGCGACCGCGAGAATCGCGAGCAGCATGTTCGGGAAGGCGAAGAGAATGTCGAGCACTCGGCTGATGAGCGCGTCGACCTTGCCACCGAACCACACCGCGGTCAGCGCGAGGGTTGTCGCGAGCACCACTGTGATCACCACAACAATCGTGGGTCCGAGCAGGCTGGTGCGCGCACCCCAGATGATCCTCGAGAAGATGTCGCGACCCGACTGATCCGTGCCCATGAGGTGTTCGAGGCTCGAGGCCTGATGCCGCATGGTGAGGCTTCCCTCGAAGGGATCGTAGGGGGAAAGCAGCGGCGCAAAGATGGCGACCAGAATGACGAGAAGAATAATCGCGGCACTCACGATCCCAACCGGGCCGAGACGACGCATGAGCAGCCGCCATCCCCCGGTCGGCACATCGTTGCGGTGCTTGCGCAGCAGCTGCACCGCAACCGTGTCTTGCGAGGTTGTGTTGGTCGTCGGAGCCGGCTTGAAGTGTTGCTTGTTGTTCATCGCGCTGCCACCTTTGTGCTCAGTCGAACTCGCGGATCAATCACCGCGTACAGCAGGTCAACGATCAGGTTGATGAGGCCAAATGCCAGCACCATAATGAGCGCGATCGCCTGCACCACCGCGAAGTCCTTTTTCTGTACCGAGTTGACGAGCAGCGAGCCGATACCGTCGAGGGTGAACGCGTACTCGATCACAAACGCACTCGCCAGCAGTCCCGCGATGTTGGTGCCGAGCACCGTCGTCACCGGCAGCATGGAGTTGCGGATCGTGTGCCGCCACAGCACAAACTGCTTCGGCACACCTCGGGCAATCGCCATCACGACGTGGTCGGAGTCCTGCTCTTCACGCACCGCCGTTCGCGTGATGCGCGCGACCACGGCTATGCCGGGGAAGGCAAGTGCGATCGCGGGCAGGGTCAGGTGCCAGACCCGGTCGGTAAAGCCGGTCCCCGATCCCGACACCGGAAACCACCCGAGGTTCGAGCCGAAGAGAAACATCAGGATCAGCGCCGCGAAAAACGTCGGCACTGCAAAGCCGAGGTTCGAGCCGAACACCACGAGCTTCTCGAAAACACCCGAGCGGGTGGCGGCGAGAATGCCCAGCCCCACACCAAAGATGATGATGAGGAGCGCGGCAAACGCTGCCAAAAACAGGGTCGTTGGCAGGCGCGAGGCGATGAGCGACGACACATCTTGCTGGGTCAACAGCGAGCGACCGAGGTCGCCCTGCAGCACGTCGATCAGCCAGTGCCAGTAGCGCAGCAGAAAGGGATCGTCCAGACCGTACTGTGCACGAATCGCTTCGAGCACCTCCGGGCTCACGGTGCGCCCCTGAACAAGAAACTGCTCGGGGCTTCCCGGGGCAAGATACATGCCCGAGAACACGATGAAGCTGGACACGATGAGCACGGCGATGAGCGCGCCGATTCTTCTCAATACGTAGGCCATGAACGACCCCTTTCTGCAGAGCTCACTTGCTGCTAGCTACTTTGTGGAGCCGAGGTCAGCGGCCCACGGGTAGTAGAGGTACACAAACGAGGCGGGCGCCCCGGTGACGGCCTCGTTCATGTACATGCGCACCGCGAGGTCGTTGATCGGCACCCAGGGCTGCTGCTCCATGATCAGCGCTTCAGCGTCAACCGTCAGCTCTGAACGCTTCGTCTCGTCGGTCTCGGCGAGGGCTGCGTCGAGCGCGGCGTCGACCTTCGGGTCAGAGAAGCCCGAGTAGTTCTGGTCACTACCGGTCTTCGCGACGCTGATGAGGTGCAGCAGCGGCTCGGGAGCGCTCAGGTAGTTCGTCGTCACAAAACCGTCGTAGCCCTTGCGCGCCTCGGGATCCGAGAAGAACGCACCGAACTGCGCACTCGGCACACCGGTGGGCTCGAGCGTCAGACCGAGTTCCTTGGCGCCGTTCGCCATCTCGTTGAGGATGTCAGCGTAGAAGCTGCGCTCGCTGGGGTAGGCGATCTTGATGGGCTTTGAGGTGTCAACCTTCGCGGCCTTCAGCTCTTCCTTTGCGGCAGCGATATCGAAGCCGAGGTCGGGCAGCTTCTCGTCGCGCGACTTCGCGGCGTCGGGGTAGCGATCCCACGCCGATTGCGGCACGACCGAGCGCGACGGTGTGCCCGTGCCCTCGTAGACCGTGTCGGCAACGGCCTGGCGATCCGTGGCCCTGGTTAGTGCGCGGCGCACGGCAGGATCGCCGAATGCTCCGTTGCCGGTCGAGATGATGGCCATGATCTGCATGCCCTGACCACTGACGAGTGATCCCGAGGTGCTGGAGGAAAGCTCACCGAGCGCGGGCAGTGGCACGTCGTACGAGCCTTGAATTTCGCCGGTCTTGAGTCCGTTTGCGATGGCGGTCGGATCCACCACAAAACCGATCTCGACCTGCTTCGACTTCGCGGCCTTCTTGGAGTTCCAGTAGCCGTCGTAGCGCTCAAGCGTGATCGACTGGCCCTGCTTCCAGTTGCCCGGCGTGTACTTCATCGGGCCGGTGCACATCACACCCGTGTCGGGGTTGCCGTAGTTGTCGCCAGCGGCCTTGCGCTGCTTCTCCTGCACAACCGTGCCGATGATGGTGGAGAGTGACGAGGGAAGCAGGTTGTCCGGCTGCTTCAGCGAGATGGTGATCTCGTTGTCGCCGGTCTTTGTGATGTCCTTGATGTTGGCGACAACTCCGCCGCCCCAGTAGCTGCCCTCGGCAGGGTCGATGTTGCGGTTAAGCGAGTAGATCACGTCTTCGACGGTCATGGGGGTGCCGTCCCAGAAGGTGACATCGTCGCGGATGCCGATCTTCCAGACGGTGCCGTCTTCGGTCGTTGCCCCCGTTGCCAGGTTCTCCTTGATCGAGAAATCGGGCTGCATCTGGAACAGCGCCTCGCAGAGGTTCGCGACGACGGTGTTCTCGGGGTAGTTGAACGCCTTAATCGGGTCGAGGTTTGCGAGCTCACCGTAAGTTGAGTTCCAGATGACCTTGCCAGCGTCACCCTTGGCAGCGGGGGTGGTCTGCAGGAGCTCAGCGTTCGCGGTTTTGGTCTCTTCGCCGCCGCGGTTCGCGGAGCTGCACCCCACGAGCGCGAGGCTCGCCACAGCAAGAAGCGCAATCGAAGCTCTCGTCTTTGCGAGTTTCAAGATAATTCTCCATTCGAAATTCGTCATTGAATCCAACCGATCCGGCACAGCGCTGGACTGAAGATCCACGAGGAGACTAACACCCAAAACGGTTTGTGCAAAACGGTTTGGGTGTTACGGTTTCATAACGGGCGAAGAATCATCGTTTTGAGACAGCTCATTCAGCAACGCGGTACCGAAACCGGTACTCTAGCCAAATGCAGGAGAGCCGCAGAGCTACAATTCGCGATGTCGCAAAGGCCGCGGGGGTTTCCCCCACGACCGTGTCCCATGCGCTCAATGGCAAGGGCATTGTGCGGCAAGAGACGATTGATCGCATCGAACAAATTGCGGCAGAGGTTGGCTACCGACCCAGCCCGATCGCGCGCGGCCTGCAAAACTCGAAGCTCGGCCTACTTGCCCTGGTGATCAGGCCTTTCCACAGCCTCGACACCTTCCTACCCGAGGGCGTCGACTACTTCCTCCGAACCGCCGGCGCCGCCTCGCTCGCCGCGATGGAGCACGGCTACAGCATGATGCTCATAGACGACCCAACGAAGCCCGGGGTGCCCTTCAGCGCCCTCGCGGCCGACGCCTACATCGTCACTGAACCCTTCGAAAATGACCCCGTACTCACGATGCTCTCCGAGCAACGCATTCCATTCGTGTGCGTGGGTGAGGATCCTGCCCGGCGCGGCCAGTTCCTCGCGATTGAAGAGCACGCCGACGCCCAAACCGAGATGATGCTCGGCCACCTGACTGATGCCGGAGCCAAACGCATCGCGCTCGTCACGGGCACCGACCGTAACGACTGGAACCTCGCCTCGCAGAGCGCCGTCGTGCGGTGGAGCGAATCCCGAGGACTCCGCCCACTCGTCATGTCGGTGCCCGAGGCCATGGGTGAGCGCGTCGGTGAGGCCGTCATGGCCGAATTCTTCTCGGGAGATCCGTCGGAACGCCCGGATGCCATCTACTGCCTTACCGGTCGCCACGCGGCCGGCGTTACGGCAGCCGCCTTGAAACGGGGCCTGCGCATTCCCGAGGACCTCCTGGTCGCGGCAGGATCCGGATCCCTTCAGAACCAGACCTCGACCCCAACGGTCACCACTCTCGATCTCAAGCCGGAGGCGATCGCCCAGTTCGCGGTCGAGATCGCGGTGAAGCTCGCCGAGGGTCAGCGTGTTGAGGGCCCCTTGGTCACCCCGCGCGCAACCCTCAACCTGCGGCAGTCGACGGCTCGCTGAGGCCCCGGCCCCGGCTGACCCCACCCAACCCCACCTCAATTTGCGGGTCAGTTTCTGGTACTAAATCGCGTTTTAGTACCGGAAACTGACCCGCAAATCGAGCCGAGGATGCCAGGGATGCCACGGTCAGCGCTTCTTCCCACCGACACCCGGCACCGAGGCAACCTGCCTCATCCACTCGGCAAGCGGAGACGCGTCGAGATCCTCCACCGATGCGAGTTCCACGCCCCGGGTCGCCTTCCCCATGCCTACTGGAGTCACCGGCGGCACCGGGTTCAGTGCGACCCCGTTGATGAACATGAGTTTGACGTGGCCAACGAAACCACCGGAGCTGAAACACCACCCATCACCGACGCCGTAATAGGCCATCCCCCACTTCACAGAGCGTTGGAGAGACGGCAGTGTCGCAGCCGCCAGCGCATCGACCGCCTCGGCGATTCCGCGCTGCGGTTGGGGCAAGCTGGCAATATAGGCGAAAACCGGTTTGTCACCGACCGCAGCCTTTGCGGGGCTTGCCCTACCGGTCATGGCCTCAGGCAGAGTGATTCCACCATCGTCCTGCCCCGAGGTGCCCGCCGCCTTCGAAACACTACTGTTGCCAATATCCCCGCCGTTCATGGCGGCAGCATATTCCTGAGCTCACACCAAGACAAGGCCCATAACCCAAAAAACGGGGTCAGTTTCTGGTAACAAAACGCATGTTGCTACCAGAAACTGACCCCGATTTCGAGGGGGGCCGAAAACAAGGCCCCCGCAAAACCTAAGCCAAACGAGCCTGCAGGTTCTCGTCAATCGCGGCGAGGAACTCCTCGGTCGTCAGGTACGACTGCTCAGGGCCCACAAGAAGCGCGAGATCCTTGGTCATCTTGCCCGACTCAACGGTCTTGATAACAACATCCTCGAGAGCGAGCGCGAACTCGATGAGTGCCTGGTTGTCGTCGAGCTTGCCGCGGTGCTGCAGGCCACGGGTCCACGCGAAGATCGAGGCGATCGGGTTCGTGGAGGTGGGCTTACCCTGCTGGTGCTGGCGGTAGTGGCGGGTCACGGTGCCGTGAGCGGCTTCCGCTTCCACAACCTTGCCGTCCGGCGTCGCTAGCACAGAGGTCATCAGACCGAGGGAGCCGAAGCCCTGCGCAACGGTGTCAGACTGCACATCGCCGTCGTAGTTCTTGCAGGCCCAGACGTAGCCGCCCTCCCACTTCATGGCCGAAGCGACCATGTCGTCGATCAGGCGGTGCTCGTAGGTCAGACCGGCTGCCTCGAACCGCTCCTTGAACTCTGCGTCGTAGATCTCCTGGAAGATGTCCTTGAAGCGACCGTCGTAGGCCTTCAGGATGGTGTTCTTGGTGGAGAGGTAGACGGGGTAGTTGCGGCCGAGACCGTAGTTCAGCGACGCACGCGCGAAGTCACGGATCGAGTCGTCGAGGTTGTACTGTACCTGCGCAACACCGTCGCCGGGCGAGTGGTAGACCTCAAACTTCTGGGGTTCTGAACCGTCATCAGGGGTGAACTCGACGGTCAGCTTACCCTCGCCCGCGAAGCGGAAATCGGTGGCGCGGTACTGGTCACCGAAGGCGTGGCGGCCGATGATGATCGGCTTGTTCCAGCCGGGCACGAGGCGCGGGATGTTCGAGATAATGATCGGCTCGCGGAAGATCACACCACCGAGGATGTTGCGGATCGTGCCGTTCGGGCTGCGCCACATCTTCTTCAGGCCGAACTCTTCGACGCGTGCCTCATCGGGCGTAATGGTCGCGCACTTCACGCCGACGCCGTGCTTCTGGATCGCGTGTGCCGCGTCGATGGTGACCTGGTCGTTGGTCTCATCGCGGTACTGGATACCGAGGTCGTAGTACTCGAGGGTGAGGTCGAGATAGGGGTGGATCAGGCGATCCTTGATGAACTGCCAGATGATGCGTGTCATCTCGTCGCCGTCGAGCTCGACAACTGTTCCTTCAACCTTGATCTTCGCCAACGTTTCTCCCAATATCTTGATTCATCGCTACCTGGGCAGGCCTTTGTGAGGCCGGAGTCCATCCTACCCGAGATTTCAAGAGTATCTCGACGTCAAGATATTTTTGCCCCTGAAGCCCTTCTACAGAAATTGCTTCTGATTTTCATATGGCCACCCCTGAAATCTCAGGTTACAATTGTCACCAATCCCTTGGAACCGTTAGAAAGCTTGTGACCCCCAGCATGCGCAAGACCCTTCCTCACGCAAAAAACGCGCGCCTGCTCGGTGCGATCCTCTCAGCAGCATTCGCCTTGTCATTGGCCGCTCCCACGAGCGCAGCCTTTGCTGCTCCTCTGCGCTCAGAAGACACAGTCGTCTCACCCGAGCAGAACACGAGTGAAGTAGCGCAGGATCCGGCCCCGCAGAGCAGCGAAGTCACCGAGGCCCCTCAGACAGCCGAGGCTCCCGAACCCAGCATCTCCTCCACGAACGCCCCCGTCGTCTTTGGGCAGAAAGCCACCATTTCGCTGCAGGCAGCGAACACCCCGGTCGGCACCGTTCCCGCAGCGGTGGTGTCAATTGACGGCATGGTCATTTCAACGGTCGCGCTCAACGGCACGGGTGCCGCAAAGGTCACAGTAGCCGCCGCCACACTCAACGCGGGCGAGCACCGCGTCTCGGTTTCCCTCGTCGATACCGCCGCTGCCTCAGCCGTACTGGCAACCACGGAAAGCTCACTCACGGTGAAGCCCGCCACCACAAAGGTCGACGCATCGTGGGTGAGCGACAACGGCGAGAGAGTCTGGGGTCGGGTCACCGCACAGTTCGGCACCGTCCCCACTGGCACTGTCGACTTCAATTTCGGCGGCAAAACCGTGGGCTCTGCGCAGCTCGCTAAAGACGGCAGTTTCGATGGCTCCTTTGCGCTCCCCGCAGGCCTCACCTCTTCAACGGGCCTCATTGCGAGCTACGTTGGTGACAGTAATCACGGGGTTTCCACCGCGACCGCCGGAGTGGTGGTCGTCTGCTACGGCCCCTGCCACTGGCCGCAGTCTTTCCAGGCTTTCGCTGACGTGTCACTCCAGCACAAGTTCCACACGGAAATTGCCTGGATGTACTGCAACGGATACTCGCGAGGCTGGTCACAGGGCTCTGGCTTGCCGCTCTATAAGCCAAGTGAGAACCTGACGCGCTCAGCCATGGCAGCCTTCGTTTACCGCTTGGAGGCTCCAAAGAACTACCAGGCCCCGAGCGAGTCACCCTTCTCAGACGTGAACCCCGGTGACCCGTTCTACAAAGAAATCACCTGGATGTGGCAGCAGGGGCTGTCGAAGGGATACGCCGAACCATCGGGTAAGCCAAGCTTCCGACCAAACAACAGCCTCAGCCGCGAGGCAATGGCGGCGTTTATGTACCGTCTTGAGGCACCCAAAAACTTCAAGGCACCAAAGAAGTCGCCCTTCGCAGATCTCACGCCAAAGTCAAACTTCTACACGGAGATCACCTGGCTCTACGAGGCAAAACTGACCACCGGCAGCAAAACACCCGACGGTCGCAAGTTTCTCGCTAAGGATTCCCTGTCGCGCGAGGCGATGGCCGCGTTTGTCTACCGGCTGGTCGAAAACTACCGCGCCTAGTTCGACTCGGGTTCACGAACCCATTCGCCGCGCCGCATAACGCCAGATACAACACGCGAACGGTCAAACACAACCATGCTCGCGTGTTTGTCGACCGCGATGTCGCCCTCGTTACCCCAGGAGAGTGCTCGAGCCGGGTTCGTTGCGGTCTCTCGTACCGCCGCCAGCAACGCGTCGCTGCTCCACCCGCCGCTCTCCGCGCGCGCCCGAAACAGCAGGTCCATCGTCGCGGTGCTGCCAGCAATCGTGTCGTCTCCGCAAAGCCTCGCGACACCGTCACGAACCTCAACATCAAGTTCACCCAGCTTGTACTCGCCGTCACCGCACCCAGCAGCATCCATCGCATCAGACACGAGCAGCACTCGATCCACTCCGGCGGCGGCCTCGACCCAACCCAGCACCGAGGGATGCAGGTGCGTACCGTCCGCAATGAGCTCAAGGGCCACACGCGGATCCTCCATCAGCGCAAGAACCGGCCCCGGCTCGCGGTGATCCAACGGCCGCATCGCATTAAACAGGTGCGTTGCGACCCTCGCCCCTGCGGCAATCGCGTTCACAACGGTCTCGTAGTCCGCGTCGCTATGGCCAATGGCCACAACAACTCCAGCCGCGGTGAGCTGCTCTATCGCGTCGATCGCCCCCGGCAGCTCGGGGGCGATCGTCACCATCGCGATCGCACCGTCTCCCGCTGCGAGCAGCGCCGCGATTTCAGCGGGATCGGGATCCCGCAACTGTGAAACAGCGTGCGCACCGGCGCGCGCACGGCTCAGCCACGGCCCCTCAAGGTGGATGCCCCCAAGCACCCCCTCGCGCACGAGCTCGGTCAGACCGCGCACTCCGTGCAGCAGCGCTTCGGCGTCCATGGTGACGAGGCTGGCCATCGTCGCGGTCGTTCCGTGTTGCAGGTGAGCATCGCGTGCGATCAGCGCTGCTTGACGCAGTGAAACCTCGTTTCCAACACCCGTGTATCCCGCACCACCTCCCCCGTGCACGTGAGTATCAACGAACCCGGGCACGACCGTCACGTCACCGAGATCATGTACTTCCCCGTCGCGCACACTCGGCAGCCCAGCTCCCACCCCGGTGATCCGCTCACGATCAATCGAGATCCAGCCGGGCGAGTGCACCTCGGTCGCGGTCACCACACGAGCCGCGAGCAACGTCTCGGTCATTTGCCAACCAGCCCCTCGGGCAAATGGTGCTGCACCCACTCGTAGTAGTCCGTCAGCTGCAGTTCCGCGGCAGCCTCGCGATCAACAATGACGGTTGCTTCGGGGTGCAACTGCAGTACTGAAGCCGGACACATACTCGTGAGCGGGCCCTCAATCATTCTCGCGACCGCGTCGGCCTTCGCCGTTCCGTGCGCAACCAGCAGCAAGCGATCGGCTTCCAGGATGGTCCCCAGACCCTGTGTCACGCAGTGCACCGGCACCTGCTCGGGCGACTCGAAAAACCTGGCGTTGTCTGCCCTGGTCTGCGGCGCCAGCGTCTTCAGCCTGGTCCTCGAGGCGAACGAAGAGACGGGTTCGTTGAACCCCACGTGCCCATTGCTGCCGATCCCGAGCAGCTGCAGGTCGATCCCGCCAGCTCCTCGAATTGCCCGCTCGTAGGCTCGGCACTCTGCTTCAAGATCAGCTGCGGTGCCGTTGGGCACGTGCACCCGTGCGGGATCGAGGCGCAGCGGTTCAGTGACCGTGCGCCGAATCACCGAGTGGTAGCTTTCGGGGTGCCCCGCATCAAGACCGACATACTCATCGAGCGCAAACGCCGAGACCCCCGCGGTGTCAAGCCTGTCGCCACGCACCTGGGCCGCGAGCTCGTGGTAAATGCCGAGGGGTGAGGATCCGGTGGCAACACCGAGCACCGCCGCCCGGCCCGCCCCGCGACCTCTTCGGATCACATCAGCAACTTGCTCAGCCGCCGCGCGGGCAACCTCTGCTTCATTCTCAACTATCAGTACTCGCATGGAATGCCCTCTCGTGGAACCGGTTACCGGGCCAGCCGGTCACCGCTCTCCCCGTCGAACAGGTGAACGTGCTCGGGTTGGGCACGACCGCCACGGTCTCTCCAGCCGCCGGGTGATTACGCCCGTCCACGCGCACCACAATATCTACGCGCTCTCCAACCGTGTGCCCGTAGAGGTACCCGTCCGCGCCGAGCTCTTCCACGAGGTCAACGACGATGTCGAGACCGGGCTCCCCCGAACCAGCAACGACCAGGTCTTCTGGTCTCACCCCGATCGTCACCGACTCCCCTGAGGATCGCGCAAGAACACCCGGCTCGACCGGCACCGTGAGTGATCCAAAAGCCACTCCGCCGTCCGAGACCTTCGACGCAAAAAGATTCATGGCTGGCGAGCCAATAAACCCGGCCACAAACACATTTTTGGGGGTTTCATACAACTCACGCGGCGTGCCAACCTGCTGCAGCTTTCCCTCTTTCAGCACGGCGATACGGTCCCCCATCGTCAGTGCCTCGGTTTGATCGTGGGTAACGTACACCGTCGTCACACCGAGCCGGCGCTGCAACGAGGCAATCTGGGTGCGGGTTTGTACGCGCAGTTTCGCGTCCAGGTTCGAGAGGGGTTCGTCCATCAGAAACACCCGCGGTTGACGCACGATAGCTCGCCCCATTGCGACTCGCTGCCGCTGCCCACCCGAGAGGGCCTTCGGCTTGCGATCAAGAAAAGACTCAAGGTCGAGCATCTTGGCGACCTCACCGACGCGCGCCGCGCGTTCATCTTTGTCGACGCCCGCAATCTTCAGCGCGAAGCCCATGTTTTCGGCGACCGTCATGTGCGGGTACAGCGCGTAGTTCTGAAACACCATCGCGATGTCGCGATCCTTCGGGGGTGTGCTTGTGACGTCCCCATCACCGATCAGGATCCGGCCCGAATCAACGTCTTCGAGCCCCGCGAGCATACGCAGTGTGGTGGATTTGCCACACCCCGACGGGCCAACGAGAACCAAAAACTCGCCGTCACCGATCTCTAAGTTCAGGTCCTCGACTGACGGAGATTTTGCACCGGGATAGGTGCGCGAGATCCCCTCAAAAGTTACTGACGCCATGGTATTCCTCTCACCGACAGGTACGTGTCGGACGATCCATTGTGAAGAGTTGATGCCCTGCGGATCGCCGTGATCCACCGGTCGGGGTCAGCGTAACACGGCCTCGGCGCGAAACAACGGACTTGCAATTATTTAGTTCGTTAGCTTTACTAACTCTTATGAAGGTTGCATCGCAGCACCAGAACTCCGACAGGCGCACGCGCTCGGCCGGGGCAGCGTTTCGCGCTGGCTCGCCGCGCACGGCGCTCAAGGCAACTCCCGGTGACGCCAAACAGCACAATCGTGTACTCGTGCTGCAGACCCTCTATCTTTCGGATCCGCTCAGTCGAGCCGACCTCGCCCGCGCAACCGGCCTCACTAAGGTCACCATCTCGGGTCTGGTCGCCGAGCTTATCGACGAGGGCCTCCTGCGCGAGCTCGGTCATCAAGAATCACAGCGTCCCGGAAAACCAGCTACGCTCGTCGATCTTGCGCGCGACAGTCACGCGGTTCTCGCTCTCGATCTCAGCGATCACCGCCGGCTCCGCGGAGCCGTCATGACCATCGCGGGCGAGGTGCTCGCCCGGGCCGAGGCGACCAACGACGGCGCGGTCGGAGACGAGGCGTGCTCGCTCACCGTAAACCTTGCCCTGCAGTTGCAGCAGCAGGTTGATCCCGCAATCTCTCTGCTCGGCCTCGGAGTTGGCACTCCGGGTGTGGTCGACGATGAGGGTGTTGTGCGCACCGCACAAAACCTCGCGTGGGATGATCTGCCGCTCCAAGCCATTCTCGAGGAGCGGACCGGCCTGCCCACCGTGGTTGCGAATGACGCAAACGTGGCGGCCCTCGCCGAATACAGCTACGGCGACTCCAGCGACAACTTCATCCTTATCGCGATTGGTGACGGTGTCGGTTCAGGGCTCATCATCGGTGGGCGCCCCGTTACCGGCACCCACTTCGCCTCAGGTGAGATCGGCCAGGTGATGGTCGGCACGGATCTCGGTCTCGAAGCGCCCTACTCGCGCGAGCAGGTGCTGGAGCACTGGCTGTCGGTTCCCGCGCTCACACGAGCGCTCGAGGGAAACACTGGATCCGACGGCGCCAATGCACCCGAGCATCGCGAACGAGTTCTCCGCGAGGCGGGCCAGCGGCTCGGCATTGCACTCGCCCCCGTTGTCGGTGTACTCAACCTCGCGGAGGTTGTGCTCGCAGGCCCACCCGAGCTCGTCGAGGGCACACTCGCCGAGGCGACGCTCGAGATCCTGCAGCGGCGCACCATGTCTGATTCCCACAGCAACCTCGTGTTGCGCACAAGCTCCCAGGGCAAAGACCTGGTGCTGCGCGGAGCCACCGCGATCGTACTCACAGAACAGCTTGGGGTGAGCTGACGGCCGCCCGGCCAACAGTCAACCCCGCACACCGCGGCCCGGCACCCGTCGGAACGCAAAGAGAAAGGTACACACCATGAAACGAAAGCTCACGGGCATCACCGCCGCGGTCGTTGCCTCCGCAATGCTGCTGACGGGCTGCAGTCAGGGCGCGTCCGATGACAAGGTGAGCGGCGAGGGCAAGTCGATCACTCTCTGGCTCGCGGGGAGTGACACCCCCGACGAACTGCGCACGTATCTCAAAGATGAGTTCAAGGCGAAGACTGGGGCGACCCTCAAGATCGAAGAGCAGAACTGGAACGACCTGGTCACCAAACTGACCACGGCTCTGCCCGACGAAAACAACACTCCAGACGTCACGGAGATCGGCAACACGCAGTCGCCAACGTTCACAAACGTCGGTGCGTTCCTCGACGTCAGCGACATGTACGACGAGCTCGGCGGCAGCGATCTGCTGCAGTCCTTCGTCGAGGCGGGCAAGTTCGAAGACAAGAACTACACGCTTCCCTACTACTTCGGATCGCGCTACATGTTCTACCGCAAGGACGTGTGGAAGGCGGCTGGCGTAGACGTACCGACAACTCTCGACCAGTTCAATACCAACGTGGCGACCATCACCGAAAAGAACCCGAAGAAGATCGACAACTTCTCGGGCTTCTACCTCGGTGGTCAGGACTGGCGTGACGGCATCTCGTGGATCTTCGCAAACGGCGGCGACATCGCACAGCTGAAGGACGGCAAGTGGGTCGCAACGCTCGATTCACCCGAGTCGATCAAGGGCATGGAGCAGCTGCAGCAGCTCTACAAGACGGCCTCTAAGGCTCCGAACGATGCCAAGGACGCGAACCAGTACCAGTTCTTGAACGACTCGGATCAGGTGAAGGACGAGAACGGCAACGTGACCTCCGATGTCTCGCTGTCAGCCGCAACCATCATGGCCCCGGGCTGGGCGCACTGGTCAATCGGTGATCTGGCGAAGGACAAGGACGGCAACCCCGTTCGCGAGTGGAACGACGACACCTTTGGCACCTTCGTACTGCCGGGCAACGACGGCAAGCCCGCCCCGGTCTTCGCTGGCGGTTCGAACATCGGCATCTCGGCCAAGACCAAGGAGCCGGAGCTCTCCAAAGAGCTGCTGAAGATCATCTACTCCAAGGATTACCAGACCATGCTCGGCAAGAACGGTCTCGGCCCCGCGAACCAGAAGTACACCTCGTCACTCGGTGACGATCAGTTCGCGAAGGCCCTCATCGAGTCGGCATCGAACTCGAAGCTCACACCGGCTGCACCGGGCTGGGCAGCCATCGAGTCGAAGGGCATCATGGAGGAGTTCTTCGCCCAGATTCGCGATTCAAGTGATCTCAACAAGCTTGCGAAAGACACCAACGCGAAGCTTGACGAGTTGCTGAACGTCAAGTAGTCCATGTGTTGGGGCGGCGAGCGCCGCCCCAACACGTTTCCCACCGCAAGCATAAGGACCCCGATGAGTACAGGCGCCCCACCTCGCCCTCGGCGGCCGCTCCGTCGGCTGCTCACTCCGTACACCCTGCTGCTGCCGGCCGTACTGATCGTGCTTCTTGCCCTCGGTTATCCGATCGTCTGGCAGTTCATCACTTCGATGCAGCACTTTGGTCTTGCCCAGCAGTTCGGGCAGCCACCGGAGTGGGTCTGGTTCGACAACTACATCACGCTCTTCTCGAACCCCGAGACCTGGCTCGTCGTCGGCCGATCCGTCGCGTTCTGCCTGGTCACGGCAGCCGTCACGATGGCGTTTGGCATTGGGCTCGCGCTCCTCATGCAGGCGGTCTCCACTCCGATCCGCATCACCCTGCAGATCGCACTGCTGCTGGCCTGGGCAACCCCGGTGGTCGCAGCGATGACCATCTGGAACTGGATCTTCGACTGGCGTCGCGGCTTCGTGAACTGGCTGCTCACCAACCTCGGGATCCCCTCCCAGGGCCACAACTGGCTGCAGGATCCGCTCTCGTTTTTTGCCGTCGCCCTCATCATCGTGGTGTGGATGTCGGTGCCGTTCGCGGCCTTTGCGATCTACGCTGGCCTGACCCAGGTCTCTGACGAGGTGCTTGAGGCAGCTCAGCTCGATGGCGCATCTCCGTGGCAGCGGGTGCGCTTCATCATCATCCCGATTATCAAGCCGGTGATCGGTATCGTGATGCTGCTGCAGATCATCTGGGATCTCCGAGTGTTCGCCCAGATCAAGCTGCTGCAGGATCGCGGCTCAATCGCCAGCCAGACCGACGTGCTCGGCACCTTCATCTACAAGCTCGGCGTCGGCTCGAGCGACTTCGCCATGGCGAGTGCCATGTCAATTTTTGTGCTGCTTCTCACCATCGCGCTGAGCTGGGCCTACGTGCGCAATCTACTCAAGGAGGATGAGTCGTAATGAAACGCACTCTTCTGGGCATACTCGCGATTGTGATCGCGATCGTCTGGGTCTTCCCGGTCTACTGGATGCTCAACTCCTCGCTGCTCCCGAGTGTGGTGCTGGAGCAGACGACCCCCACGCTGCTTCCGATTGGCGGATCACTCAAGAACTTTGCTTCCGTCACCGAAGACGGCAGCTTCTTCCAGGCTCTCGGGATCAGCCTCGCGGTCGCCGGGCTCGCGGTTGCTTGCTGCCTCATCTTTGCGTTTTTGGCGGCCCTCGCCATCAGCCGTTTCCGTTTCAAGGGGCGCCGCAGCTTTGTGCTGGCCGTGCTCTTTATTCAGATGCTGCCCGCTGAGGGCATGTTTATCGCGCAATACAAGCTGATGGGATCGCTCGGCCTGCTCAACTCGGTTATCGGTGTGAGCATCATCTATATCGCGGCCGTCGTGCCGTTCACCATCTGGATGCTGCGCGGTTTTGTCGCGGGTGTGCCGGCCGATCTAGAAGAAGCAGCGATGGTCGACGGCCTCAGCCGCACGCAGGCCTTCCTGCGGATCACGTTCCCGCTTCTCGCACCGGGTCTCGTCGCAAGTGGCGTCTATGCGTTCTTGCAGGCCTGGAACGAGTTCACCGTCGCCCTCGTCATCCTGCAAGACACCGAAACCCAGACGCTTCCGCTGTGGCTGCGCGGGTTCATTCAGCAGTCGTCCTCGCGCGCGATCGACTGGGGTGAGGTTATGGCGGCCTCGACGCTTGTCGCAGTTCCAGTCATCATCTTCTTCCTGTTCGTGCAGGGTCGCATGACGAGCGGCCTTGTGAGCGGGGCGGTGAAGGGGTGACCGACGTGCACACGGAAGCACTGCGGCGCACGATCCGCGGAACGCTCATGCCTGGATTCGCCGGGTTCACTCCGCCAGCGTGGCTGACCGAGGCACTGAACGATGGCCTGCAATCAACCTGCGTGTACGGCGAAAATGTGGCCGACGCTGCACAACTGCGCGCCCTCGGCAATGCTCTTCGCGACGCAGCACCGGGGGCAATCCTCGCCATCGACGAGGAGGGCGGTGAGGTCACCCGACTGCACTACCTCACGGGCTCGCCCTACCCGGGCGCCGCCGTACTCGGCAGAATGAACGATCTTGACTACACAGCCGAGATTGGCGCCCGTGTTGGCCGCGACATATTGGGGGCCGGCTTCAACCTCGCGCTCGCCCCCGATGCCGACGTCAACAGCAACCCGGAAAACCCGGTCATTGGCACCCGGAGTTTTGGCGCGGATCCCGAACTCGCCTCACAGCACACCGCCGCGTGGGTGCGGGGGCTCCAGCAAACGGGGGCGCAGGCCTGCCCCAAGCATTTTCCCGGCCACGGTGACACGACACAGGACTCGCACCTTGCCCTTCCAGTGGTTGACGTTCCCCTCTCTGTGCTCGAAGAGCGTGACCTGCCGCCGTTCCGGGCGGCAGTCGCCGCCGGGGCCCCTGCGATCATGACCTCCCACATCTTGCTCCCCCAATTGGACTCGGTAAACCCGGCGACACTGAGCCGAAAGATTCTGCAGGGATTGCTGCGCGAACAGCTCGGGTTCACCGGGGTGATCGTTTCCGATGCCCTCGACATGCGCGGCGCGAGCGGCGAGATTGGGATTCCCGAGGCGGCGGTGCGAGCGCTGCGGGCGGGCTGCGATCTGCTGTGCCTCGGGGCGCACACGACACCGGATCAGCTGCGCGAAATTGAGGACCACGTTATTGAAGCGATCTCAAGCGGCCGGCTCGCCGCAAGTCGGGTGCAAGAAGCGCAGGAGCGCGTGCGAGAACTTGCAGCGGCGAGCGCGGTAACACCCTCTGCGGCGGCACTTGCCGAGGCTGCTCAGCAAGAAATTTCGGAGCTGGAACTGACGAGGGTCGCGGAGAGTTTTTCGGGGGTTGCCGTCGCACGTGCCTGGATCGCCGCGCATCCAGAAGCAGCAGTGATCCGAGTTGAGACCGAAGCAAACATGGCCGTTGGCCGCGTGCCCTGGGGCCCATTCGCGGCGGTTGAAGATCCGCTGGCCCCGACGGCGACCGCGGTGGAGCGCTTTTTGCGGCGCGACCAGTTCACGGTTGACGATCACAGCCCGCTGCCGTGGCCTGTGTCGGCAGCCGACAGTAAAGGTGTCATCGTCATCGGCCGCGATCTGCATCGCCACGCGTTCGCTCGCGAGGGCATCGACGCGCTGCGCGCCTCAAAAATTTCCGTACTGGCCGTAGAAACCGGGTGGCCTGCCAGCGCGCCGGGGTACGCTGATCTTGCCTGTTACGGAGCTACACGACTCGTCGGCTCTGCACTACTCAGCCTGATCGAGGACTCACCCGCATGACCGAATCACACCAAGCCCACATCGGCATGGACATTGGCGGTACATCTACCGTGGCCCTGGCGCTCGACCCTGCGGGGCAGGTTGAGGCCGAGATCCAGTTGCCAACACTCAAGGGCACTCAGGGCCTACTCGACACCGTCGAGCGCGCGGTTGCGGGCCTGACGGAGCGGAGCGGGCGTGATCGCGCCGAGTTCACGTCCCTTGGCATCGGGATCCCAGGCCAGATCGACCACGAGCTCGGTATGGTGCAGCACGCCTACAACATCGGTATCGACAGCCTTGCGCTTGGACCGCTCTTGCAAGAGCGACTCGGCATTCCCGTCTCGATTGACAACGATGTGACCGCCGCAGCGATTGGCGCTGCCCACCTCATGCACTTGGAGGGAACCACCGCCTACCTCAACCTCGGTACGGGTCTTGCCGCGGGGTGCGTCATCGACGGGCTGCCCGTCCGTGGAGCCCACGGCATCACCGGTGAGATCGGGCACCTCGCGATCGATCCGCTGCTGCGGCAGTGCCCGTGCGGGCAGAAGGGTTGCCTCGAAACGGTGGCGAGTGGTTCGGCACTGACATCGTTCTGGCGCCCGGACGCGAGCGGCCACCTACTCATGACCGCTGTTGCAGCTGGCGACCCGGAAGCGACGCACGCCCTTGAGCAGCTCATTGCGGGAGCCGCGACCGCTGTTCGGTTGCTGGTACTCACGCTCGATCCGCACTCGCTTGTAATCGGAGGTGGGCTTCGCCTGCTCGGCGAACCTCTGATCAGCGGGATCCGTGAAAACCTTGACCGGAGTGCCGCCGTTTCCCCGTTCCTAGCGAGCCTAGAAATCAACTCGCGGATCCGGATCCTGCCCGAAGATTCTTCGGCAGCTGCAGTGGGTGCTGCGCTCTCGTATCAGTCCTAGTCAGCAAATTTAAGCCTCTTCGCAGAAACCCGTGCTTGCGGTTCCGCCCGCACACGCTAGCCTGGAACCATGAGCCAACTTAGACTCGAAGAACTCTCGGCCGCGACGATCATTCACGTCAATACGCTGGGCCTGAAGCCGGGACAGGAACAGTTCATCACCCCTGTCTCCTACGCGGCAGCAGCGGCTGTTACCCCCGCCCACACCGCATGGCAGCGCGTGGTGCTCGACAACGACCACGTCGTCGGGTTCATTCACGGCAACTTCGATCCTGATGCGGCACAAGAGGAGTTCCGTGCGGCGCTGTGGCGCATTAACGTCGACGCAGAAGCGCAGGGGATGGGTGTCGGTACCTTCGCGGTGAACGCACTGATCGAAGAGGCTCGCAGCCGGGGCGTCGACCGCCTCACCGTGCTGTGGGAGCGTGGCGAAGATGGCCCCGAGGAGTTCTTTCTGTTCATGGGCTTCAAGCCGGTGGGTGAAACTCCCTATGGCGAGGTTATCGGCGCAATTGACCTGTAAGGCGTGACGCTCTCCCCCAGTCGAGGTTCTCGCGGAACGCTCGCTTCCGTCGGTTCTTCCGTCGCCTTCGCGGGCGTGTATTTTGTCACGCCGATGCTTGCGCCTGCCCCGGCGGAGGCGATCTGGGGTGTACGTAACCTGGTGACCATTCCGGTCATCGTGCTCGCCCTCGTTGCCGTGAGGCAGTGGCACCTCGTCACCGAGATCGCGCACCGCATTCGTCGCAAGCCGCTTCTGTTGCTCGGCAGTATCGTCTGCGGTCTCCTGATCGCGGTCCAGCTCTGGGTCTTCACCTGGGCGCCCATGCACGGTCGGGGGCTGCACGTCGCTCTCGGCTACTTCTTGCTGCCGCTGGTGCTTGTTGTAATCGGGCGGTTCCTCTACAAGGACAAACTCAGCTGGTGGCAGTGGTTGGCCGCGGCAGTTGCCGCCGCCGGAGTGGTGTTTGAGCTCATCCGGGTCGGCGGGATCTCGTGGGAGACCCTGCTGGTGTGTCTCGGGTACCCCGTCTACTTTGTGCTGCGGCGAGCACTGGGAACCAATCACCTCGGTGGCATGTTCTGGGAGTTCTTGGTTCTCGCGCCGGCGGCGCTTGTGCTGGTCGCCATTGAAATCACCCAGGGCACCGCGATGGAGGCTAACCCGTCGCTGTGGTGGTCCGCTCCCCTGTTTGGTGTGTGGACCGGGATCGCGCTCGTGCTGTACGTGGTGGCGTCCCGGCTGCTGACGCTGAGCCTGTTCGGCCTGCTCAGTTACCTCGAACCGGCGTTGCTCGTTGTAGCTTCGATCCTCATCGGTGAACGCATCACCGGTGGCGAGTGGTACATCTACATCATGATCTGGGCCGCGGTACTCATCCTCGTCATCGGAGGCGTCGCGACAGTGCTGCGATCCCGACGGCGGCCAAGCCCGAACTAGCGAACGACTACGCGTTTCACCGCCACCGCGTGTAGGGTTCTGGGCATGGCAGACACGATCGAAAACGAACACACCGGGCACGGCTATATCGAGCACAAAGACCAGGTGCTCAAGCGTTTGCGCCGCGCTGAGGGACAGGTTCGCGGAGTGCAGCGCATGGTCGAAGAAGACAAGTACTGCATCGACATTCTCACCCAGGTTTCTGCTGCGACGAAAGCCCTGGAACAGGTCGCTCTTGCTCTCCTCGACGACCACCTGAGCCACTGTGTCACCGCGGCCGCCGCCGAGGGCGGACAGGTGGCCACCGAAAAGCTTGAAGAGGTTTCGGCGGCCATCGCGCGACTCGTGCGCTAGTCCCCACTGAATGGTGAGTTGGAGAATTCTGCCAGACGATTCTGTGAGAACGCGCCACATTCCTTAGACTGAGAGGTGGCGTGTGCGTGATCGCGCCGGTCCTCACAACGAAGGAACACCCATGGAACACGAACCAACCACTGCTCAGAAGGCTGACAACTTCGACATGGCGACGCCCGGACAGGTCGACGTCACTCCTGAAATCGACGAGATTAGTGAGCTGCTCGGCGAAGACGCCAAAGAAGATAACGGCAAGGATGCGCCCTGGCGACAGGGCTACCCCTACGACACCAAAATCTCTCGTAAGGATTACGAGAAGCAGAAGCGCAAGCTGCAGATCGAGCTGCTGAAACTGCAGGCCTGGGTCAAGGAGTCGGGCGAGCGGATCGTGATTCTGTTTGAGGGCCGCGACGCAGCGGGCAAGGGTGGCGCGATCAAGCGCTTCACCGAGCACATGAACCCCCGTGGTGCACGCGTTGTTGCACTCGAGATTCCGACCGAGCGCGAGCAGACCCAGTGGTTCTTCCAGCGTTACTCGGCACACCTCCCCGCCGCTGGCGAGATCGTCATGTTTGACCGCTCCTGGTACAACCGCGCCGGTGTTGAGCGCGTCATGGGCTACTGCACGCCGCAGCAGTACCTCGAGTTCACCCGTTCAGCTCCCGAGTTTGAGCGCATGCTCACCAACTCTGGCATTCACCTCATGAAGTTCTGGTTCTCCGTGGGCAAGGCGGAGCAGCACGAGCGCTTCGTTTCGCGCTCACAGGATCGCGTGAAGCAGTGGAAGCTCTCTCCCACCGACCTCGCGAGCGTCAACATGTGGGACGATTACACGGCCGCCAAAGAGGCCATGTTCTTCTACACCGACACTCCGCACGCACCGTGGACCGTGGTCAAGTCGAACGACAAGAAGCGTGCGCGCCTCGAGGCAATGCGCTGGGTGCTCTCACGCTTCGATTACCCGGACAAGGATCACTCGGTCGTCGGCACACCCGACCCGAAGCTGATCGGCCCGCCCTCTGAAATCTACGATGACGGCGAGACCGCGACCGGCACATTCCCGGTCGTCAAGGGCTAGTTCTCCGCGTTCTCCGCACTAAACGACAAGAGCGCAGTTTCGTATCTTCCCCCTTAGGGATTGATGCGAAACTGCGCTCTTGTCGTATCTGCTCCGGGCTACAGACCCGAGTACGCGTGCAGTCCCTTAAAGAAGACGTTCACAATCGTGAAGTTAAAGATAACCGCGGTGTAGGCGATGATCGACAACCAGGCCGAGCGGGTACCGCGCCAGCCACGTGTTGCACGGGCATGAATGAATCCGGCGTAGAGCACCCAGATAACGAAGGTCCAGACCTCCTTGGTGTCCCAACCCCAGTAGCGGCTCCACGCTGACTCGGCCCAGATCGATCCCGCGATCAGCGTGAACGTCCAGAACACAAAGCCGATAATGGCCACGCGGTAAGACAGGTCTTCGAGGCGCACCGCCGTGGGCAGGCTCGTCAAGAAGCGGAGCCCCTTGACGGGCTCCTTGGCCGCGATTTGAGCCTCGCGACGGGTTTGCATGAGCTGCAGCACCGAGAGACCAAACGAGAGCGTCAAGAACCCGACCGCCAACACGGCAACAAGAATGTGAATGACCAGCCAGTAGGAGTCGAGGGCCGGCGGCAGCGGCACGATCTCGACGTAGAAATTCACCTTGCTGACACCCAGGAACAGCACGGTCATGCCGGTGACAAGCGCACCGAGGAACCTCAGGTCAACGAAGAACTGCACCAGCAAAAAGATGAAGACGATCGCGCAGGTGGCGGTGAGCGCAAACTCGTACATGTTGGCCCACGGCACGCGCTCGGCACCGATACCACGCAGAATCGTCGCACCCAGCTGCAGAATGAACCCGAGCACCGTGAGTGAGAAGCCGATCCTCAGACTGCGGGATCGCGGCTGTTTCGCGGGCGTGGCCGTCTGCACAATGTCTGCGTCACCACTGCGATTCGCGAGGTCAACGGCGTAAAACACAAAGGCGATCGCGTACACGACCATCGCCGAGTAAAGAAGGATCGTCGAGTATTGTTCCAGCTCAGTCAGCACAAGGCTCCACATTACATCGTTGGGATCGGAAAAAGCTCGGTGGGCGCAGAACTCGTTCCGTCTCCGAGAGACGGACTACCCGATCGCGACGCCGAACAACAGGCCAATGAGATACGTCGCCACCATCGTCGCAGATCCCATCAGCACGTTCCGCAGGATCGCGGGAAGCAGCGGCGCCCTTCCGAGACTGGCGCTGATCCACCCCGTCAAGAACAGACCGAGCACCACCGCCCCAGCCGCGACCAGGATTGTGTGGTCGCCAGACACCATCGCCAGAATCAGAGGTATGAGGGCACCAATGGTGAAGGCGACAAAGGAGGAGAGTGCTGCAAGCCACGGGCTCGTCAGCTCTTCAGGGTCAATGCCCAGTTCAACCTCGGCGTGGGCGGCGAGTGCATCGTGCGCGGTGAGTTCCTCCGCGACCTGACGCGCGAGCTTCGCGGAGAGCCCCCGCTTGCGGTACAGCCCTGTCAGCTCAGCCAACTCGGCAGCGGGCTGCTCGCTGAGCTCCTGGACTTCTTTCGCGATGAGCGCTTTCTCGGTATCGCGCTGTGTGCTCACCGAAACGTACTCACCGCCAGCCATCGAGAAGGCGCCCGCAACCAGAGCAGCAACACCCGCCGTCATGATCGCGACAACGTTACCCGGTGTCGCCGCGGCAACACCAACAACGACACCCGCAACCGACACGATGCCGTCGTTTGCACCAAGCACACCGGCACGAAGCCAGTTCAGGCGCTGCCCTACCTTTTCGTCGGTGTGGGCCTCGTGCAGGTGATGAATCGCGGCTTCAATGTCGCTACGTTCGCTAGTCATGCCTTCATCATCCTCGCCAGATCACGCCCTCGCAAGCAAGGTTAGGCTCGCATTAGCCGACCCCTTCCGGCGAAGACTTTCGACTGGATTTCATCCAGCTACAAACGAAGAATGATCGTATATGCCGGGGCCATTTGGTTCTTCCGAACCACACCCCGGCATATACGATCATTCGTTTCTGTCTCAGCTACTGGCTGCTTGTTAAGCCCGGTAGCTCGTCACGAGGCGGTGGATGAACGCCGCCATCGCTTGACGCGACAACTCATCTTTCGGAAGGTATTCCTTGCCTCGTTCGGTCGTGTTACCCGTCGTCAACTTCACGGAATACATCCACGAAATCTCCTTGTAGAACTTCATCCCTGGTTTCATGTCAGCCATTGGCGACACGGCCGGGGCCTTGTAGTTCTGAGGGGCTTCAAGACGGTAGATGAACGCCGCCATCGCTTCACGGGTCAGACCCGCATTCGGGCGATAGCTTGGCTTGCCTGCCGCTTCTTTGTATCCCGTCGAGAGCTTAGACTCATACATCCAAGCAATCTCTTTGTAGAAGGGATCACCGGGGTTTACGTCGACAAACGGCGATACCTTCGGAGCAACATAACCCTTCGGATCCTCCATACGGAAGATAAACGCAGCCATTGCAGCACGCTGCAGACCATCGCTCGGCTTGTACAGCGGCTTGCCCGCTGCCTGCTTCCAACCGGTCGAGTACTTCATGCACTCCCATCCAGTCGATCTCTTTGTAGAACTTATGCGCTACGGGGGCATCCGCGAAAACAGGCACCGTTCGTGTCACGGCACACTCCGGGAACACCTTGGCTTTCTTTACCTCGAGCGTAAACTTCGCGGTAGCCGTTCCAGCCTCGTTCTTCGCCGATACCTCGAATGTGTACGTACCCGCCTTTGTTGGCTTGCCCGAGAGCTTGCCCGTCTTGGCGTCGAACTTCAGCCCTTCGGGGAGCTTGCCACCAGAGATAGTCAAAACGGGGGCGGGCTTTCCTGTTGCCGTCACCTGCGCACTGTATGCGGAGTTGACCTCACCATTTGCCAACTTAGCGCCAGTCATTTTAGGGGCGGCCGGCGACTTCACTACGACGGTTGTCGCTGAAGAGTTGCCTGCAGGATCAGTAACCGTGATTGTAATCTCGTCGCCGTGCTCTGGTTTGGGCTTTGGCACGCAGCTGAAGGTTCCGTCTGTCACTACGTGAGAGCAGAGTTCCTTGCCGTCCTTGTCCGTCACGGTCACGGTGGTGCCGTTTTCAGCCTTACCGGAGACGGTATCACCGTTCGAGGGATCCGCCACTGGGGGCGCCGGAGGTCCGGGCTTGTTTACGGTGATGCCGTCGATCACGGTCTTGCCGGCAGTAACCTCATCAGTCACCTCACCAGTCGACTCCGCAGCATCAACCTTCACCTTGGCCGCATCACGCGCCGCATCAATCTTGCCCTTGGCAAGATCCTTCTCTTCCTGCGACACATTCAACAACTCTTCAACAGCCTGCTTCGCCGAATCAGCAGCCGCATCCAACGCGTCCTTACCCACGCTCTTCGCGCCAGCAAGCTCAGCATCAGCCACAACCTTGGTCACCGCGTCTTCAACCGAACCGCCCACATTTGCGGCATCTCCAGTCGAACCAGCACCATCAATCGAGGTCTTACCCTCCTCGACCAACGCATCAATCGCGTCCTTCGCGGCCTGCTTCTCGTCATCAGTCAGACCAGGCAACCCGTCAACCTTGTCCTTCGCCGCATTCCCAGCAGCAACAAGATCACCCTTCGCCTTATCCTTCGCCTGCTCAAGGTTCGTGTTTCCCGAACCGACCAGACCATCAAAGAGACCATCGATGATGCCCTTCCCGGCAGTAACCTCATCAGTCACCTCACCAGTCGACTCCGCAGCATCAACCTTCACCTTGGCCGCATCACGCGCCGCATCAATCTTGCCCTTGGCAAGATCCTTCTCTTCCTGCGACACGTTCAACAACTCTTCAACAGCCTGCTTCGCCGAATCAGCAGCCGCATCCAACGCGTCCTTACCCACGCTCTTCGCGCCAGCAAGCTCAGCATCAGCCACAACCTTGGTCACCGCGTCTTCAACCGAACCGCCCACATTTGCGGCATCTCCAGTCGAACCAGCACCATCAATCGAGGTCTTACCCTCTTCGACCAACGCATCAATCGCGTCCTTCGCGGCCTGCTTCTCGTCAGCAGTCAGACCAGGCAACCCGTCAACCTTGTCCTTCGCCGCATTCCCAGCAGCAACAAGATCACCCTTCGCCTTATCCTTCGCCTGCTCAAGGTTCGTGTTTCCCGAACCGACCAGACCATCAAAGAGACCATCGATGATGCCCTTCCCGGCAGTAACCTCATCAGTCACCTCACCAGTCGACTCCGCAGCATCAACCTTCACCTTGGCCGCATCACGCGCCGCATCAATCTTGCCCTTGGCAAGATCCTTCTCTTCCTGCGACACGTTCAACAACTCTTCAACAGCCTGCTTCGCCGAATCAGCAGCCGCATCCAACGCGTCCTTACCCACGCTCTTCGCGCCAGCAAGCTCAGCATCAGCCACAACCTTGGTCACCGCGTCTTCAACCGAACCGCCCACATTTGCGGCATCTCCAGTCGAACCAGCACCATCAATCGAGGTCTTACCCTCTTCGACCAACGCATCAATCGCGTCCTTCGCGGCCTGCTTCTCGTCATCAGTCAGACCAGGCAACCCGTCAACCTTGTCCTTCGCCGCATTCCCAGCAGCAACAAGATCACCCTTCGCTTGCTCGCGGGCATCCAAGACATCCTGGCCCGCGACAAACTCTGCAGTGTTGCTTCCGCCCGCTAGTTTCTGAACAGCAACCGACTTGATCTTCACCGAGATCGTCTTCACACCGACGACGGTCGAAGAAACAGTGGCGGTGTATTCGCCGGGCTTACCCGCGGTTTTGCGGAACGCCGAAAAAGTCACGCCAGCAGATGGGGTCGACGTCGGCTCAATGAGCTCGGGATCAATGTCGGCGCCATTTTCGAACTGGTCGGCAACCTTCACCTGCACCGTGTAAGAACCGCCCCCTGTTGCAACAGGTTCAGCGGATCCCAACACCGTAAAGCTACTGGCGCTCGAGTTGTTCTCGTCAAACACGTCCGCGATGAAAAGTGCGTCTGCGTTTCCGCCATCCTGCAGCTTGAGAGATTTACCGTCGAGAGTCACACCCACTGGCTTTGATCCAGCGAGCTTCGAGGTAATTGTCGCGGTGTATACGCCGTCGCCCTTGCTTGCAAAGCCAGTCGCTACGCCGCCACCCAGGTCGGCAACATCCAGAGCCAGGCCGGCTGCAGCGTTGAGAACTGCGTTCCCGTGCGCGTCCTTTAGGTTCACAGTTACCGTATGCGCGTCCTTACCCACAACCGCGGGGCCCGGAGACACTGTGTAGTTTGCGCTCGAGCTGTCTTCGAGTGATGGTGCGCCTGGAGCAAAGTCAGCAATTTGGGTGCCGCCGTCACTCACAAGCACTGCGACATCATCGATTTTCACAGTGATGGTCTTCGAACCCGCAACAGTCGACGAAACGGTGACGGTGTACTCGCCCGGCTTGTTTTCCTTTGCTTGGAACCCGGTGAATTCAACACCCTCGCTCGGGCTCGCGAATAGTTTGACCCGCGACAGGTCAATATCGGTGCCATTCTCGAACTGGTCGAAGGTCTTGAGCGTTATCGTGTGGGCATCGCCAACAACCACTGGATCCTCACTTGCGTCAACAGTGAAGTTACTTGCGTTTGCATCACCGATTTCAAACTGTCCCGGGGTAAAACGCACGTTCGTCGTGGACGGCGATTCGATCCCGTCTACTGTGAAGCCAATAGAGGGGGATCCGGCTTTCGTTGACGACCAGGTGGCGGTGTAGGTGCCGTCACCCTTGTCTTCGACATTGCTGACGTTTCCAAACTCGGGGCTCAGCACGATCGTTCCGCCGCCAGTCCGCATCGGGGTTTCGTTGCCCTCGCGAGTGATGACTTTCACGGTAGAGGTCGATGCGCCATCAGCGGTAACCACGCTGGGCGTTGCTTCGACGGTTGATTTGCTGGCCGCCCGAGTCTGTCCAACGGGAATCTCAAGTTCAGACCTGTTGTTTGAGAGGTCCGAATCGCTGACTGCGCCGTTCTCTTGCACCGTGCTCTGGGCGAGGTCAAGAGTGTTGTTCTCAAAGTCAGTTGGGATCACTCCCACTACCGGGTGGTTGCCCGAGTAGGTACCCTTCTTGACCTTGGCATCGACGTCAATTGTTACACTGCTATTTTTTGGCCCCGACCACGCAGCGATAACCTCTTGTTCGTCGCCGACTCGTTTTTCGCAGGTAGCACCGTCGTGCGCCTCACAGTTCCATGTGGGGTCGCTCAATACTGAATCGCCCAGGTTCTGGTAGAAACGGGCTACGCCGTCCGCAGCACCACCGATTGCCGTCGGACCGTGGTTCTTTAGGGTGTACCGCAACTTGACGGTATCGCCGGGCATGAACACCCCATCGGGGCCCGTACCTTCGCCCGCATTCAGCAATGCACCGTCAACGTCGAGGTCTGTCAATGCGGTTACTTGGATGTTCCGGATGTCTTGGAAAAGGGCTGGAACGTCTGAGTTCGATGAGGTGGCTGCGGAGAACCCGAGTTTGAGCGTGGCCGGAGCTTTTACCGGAACATGCGTGTTCATAACCTCCGTGAAGGCGCCAACAGGCGCACCCTTTTCCGCTGCGTCAGCGACTCGGATCACAACGTCTGTGCCGACATCAGCAGGCGTCACCGTCATGCGAACACGTTTGTATCCACCGTTAACCTCGGCGGGGTCCGTCTTCGTGTTGTCAGTTTTGAGTTCCGAACTGGGAACCGACGCGATGAGAGGGTAATCCGCAATACTGCAGCCGGCATTCCCGGGTCCACGCAAAATAAATCCGGGCACAACAACGTCGTTGCTTCCATCCCGCCCACAAATCTTGTTGGTACCAGTAACCGCCTTGATGGCCTTGTTAAACCAGCCCGAAGCGTCGAGGCCAACACCGAAGTATCCGCCCTCCACGCCGCTTTTCGCGTTTACCGAATCATTGGTCGCATACCCGAGTCCTGAGCCAGCTCCACCATTCGAAATGGAAGAGTTACCGTCGATGAGATGGAAGGTCATGCCGTCAGCGGCAGCAACCTTTGGCGCAATGGCGTCCACCCCGGTCATTCTGTAGTCGAACTCGGCCACGAACCCAGTTGTTGAGGGAAATGCACGTTCATTGAGAAGGTTCACCGATTGCCCGGTGCCACCTGCGGTGAGACGTGTCCAGCCGTCCTTTGTGTACTTCCCGCCACCAGCGAAAGAGCCTTTTGTGAGCCAATGAGGATTCTGCTCACCTTCGGAACCTTGATTGCCAGGATCGACAATGGGGAACACTTCGGAGACCTCGAACGCGTGGGCGCCCGGTGCATTTACACTCCCCACCGCGAGGTTTCCCCCGAGAAGGCTGGCAATAGCAAGCACCGAGAGCAACGCACGACGCGTCCGTCTCTTTTCAGGCGCAGCTGCAGGCTTAGGTTCGCCGGGGACAGCGGATCTACTGATACTGGGAAATGCCGCAGTAAAACTGAGCAATTATCTCTCCATTTCGATTTTGCACTAGTGCGCATATTGGTTATTGCGAGTTACCACTGGTGCCGGGACAACAGAACTGTGATGGATCAGACCCAAGAAAAGGGACGACCCCGAGAACGCGATTGGGACAGTGATTCACTGGTGACTTCAACCGCGTTTAGGTACTCAATGGTCTCATCGAGGTGCGCTAATTTTGCGTCTACTTAGGTAGTGCGAGGGTTGATTTGGGTAGTGATCCGGGCGAAGTTAAGTACCTAAAGCAGGGGCTTTCTTAACGAGTGAGGCACATGATTTCAGTAGTCAAGGTTGTCTCAACCGATCAACACGGTGCCCCGACAAATCGCTGCGGAGCACGAGAACGGCATAACGAAGAGATAGGGAGCTACCGCCAGCAATCGGTATGGGGCGCGACACCACGTCACATTCCTGGGCTCAGCATTCTGCTGCTTCAGCGACTGTTCAAGGATGATCACTTTCGGGTGTGGGGTCGTTGACTGCGGCAAGGCCCCGCAACAGGCCGGGGGAGACGGGCTGCGGGTTGACCCGCCGCAGTCAACGACGTGGCCTCAGCGTATTTCAGACCGGTGAGGCCCTGACGGCAATGCATTACCGCCAGGTCATTCGTGGCGCTACAAGAAGCGTCCACGCAGGTGATCAGTGCAAACTCATTCTCAACCATCAGCGCCGGCCGGATTCCCACTGAGTATCGAAATCTGAGTAGTTCAAAGGCGAGATTCACAACATTAAGTCGGAAGTCAGGGAAATAGTGAGTAGGTCTGGATGTGCAGACCTTCAAGCCCGGGCGTATCCCGGTTCGCAGAAGCCTTAGCCACCGATAATGCCTCGAGCAGTTCGTCCCCTGTTGCTCTCTTGCAACGCTGTGGCAGCTGCGGCGAGGCTCCGGCGGTCAGGCACGTTGAGCTTTTCTCTCGCATGCTGCAGATGGTTCTCGACAGTTCTTGGACTGAGCGAAAATCGGTTTGCAATCTCCTGGTTGCTGAGATTCGCGTGGGCAGCGAGTTCGAGTTCTCGAGGGGTAAGGCGGGGGCTGGGCCGAAGATCCAGGGTAGCGGCAACGAGCTTGAGTGGCTCGTGTGCTGCCGCGATACTCAGCGAATCTCTGAGTTCCGCAACTGTCTTCGCTTCCTTCAATTCGCCGGATCGCGCCAGAGAATCAATCGCAAGGCCGTATGCGATCGAGGCAAAGTAATCCTCACCCTCCGCAGCCAGAGCGGCGCCTGCGGATACAAGCTGCTCGGGGTCGCCCTTCAACAAGGCCTGAGTAAACTGCAGAAACAACGAGAGCTTGGGCGATACCCGACTTCCAAGGTCAAACGCTTCGAGCTGTGAGACTACTCTTTTGCCGCAGAGCTGGATACTCACCACAGTGAGAAAGAAAGCGGCAAGAACGGAGCCCTGCGCAACGGTTCGAGCTATGCCTGCCAGCAGGGTGGCAGTTGCCTTTCCGGGTTTTTGGTCGATGAGTTGCTGCAGAGCTGTCGCGATTTCAGGAGCAAGGCACGGCAACGCAGCGTCAGAGACGCCCATCGCGTGGTAATGCTCGAGAAAGCGCCTCACCACCGTCTCGCGCCCCTGACGGTACGCGATCAAGGCGCTCAGCAACAAAAGCCCCGCATAAAAATAACGTGAAAACAAGGCCGGATCCCCGTTCGCAAAAACCGCGTCAGCGAGTGAGGCGGCCTCTTCCAGCCTCCCCATGAGGTAAAGCCCCAGAGCAGCGTTGTAAGAATGCTGAATAACGAACCGATAGTCGGGCTCCTCCATCGCTGCCTCAATCAAATCCAACGACCAACCGGTCAGCTCGACTATCCGCCCATCGGCAAACATCCCCGCTGCAATCGAGAGATAGGTCGCCGTATCCCTCTGACGAGGAAACTGAGGGTCACGGGAGGCAGCCATTGTCTCTGGAAGAATCTCGTCGAGATGCTCAGACACAGACCCCTTGAGCGCTCTCACATAGATCAGCGACCTGAGATAGAAAAAGTTTGAAGTATCACGAGTGAGATCGTTCTCTTCATACGGCAGCGCGAGCATACCCCTCAAGAACAGTTCACTTCCAAAGAACACGTCGCTAAATCGGGGGAATCGCTTGTCGAGTCCTTCTTGCACCACTACCGCGTCGCCGTGCTCGGATTCCACGAGGTAGCGATAACTCAGCCTAAGTACCTCGATCTCGGCAGCCGCGTCTGACTCACCCTCGGTACTGCCCAGGTCACGGAACACTTCCGCTACAGCTCCCGGGTTTCCCTCCCAGACAAACAAAGCACGGAGATAAAGTAGAGCGGTCTCAGCTGAGGGGCGTTCTAGCCAATCTGCGCGGGTGCGCTCGTACGAGGTTCTCCATTTGGCGCGCAGCATTCCAGCAAGTGCTACGTCTGCGGCACGAGTACGCTCCAATGCGGGGTGGGATGTCGGCCAAGAAGCAACTTTGGGCGCGTCTTGAATGTTTGTCTCTCTGAAATTCAAGTATTCAGCTTTGGGGTGGTCGCAGCCTTGGAAGATTTCTTTTCGCCGCGCGAGGGTCATGGTCTCTTCGAAGTAGCGGTCCAATATCGGTGGGATCGTTTGGGTCGGCGTCTTCTTGTCGGGATCCGTGGAGGTAACGATGCCCTCCTCGACCAGCTGGCGGAGGAGCGTTTCAGAAAAAGTGCCCCCAATATCCTCTAGCTTTGCTCCCCCACACACGGCCAACACTTCAAGCATTTCAAGCATCTCTTTCGGCAGTCGATCGAGAAAGAACCACAAATATTGCTCGGTGAGCGAACTCCACATTTCTCCGTCGAGTACCCACTCCCCACCTCGCAAAACGATAAATCCCTCACTCAAGCCAGTCTGCACAACGGCCTTCACGAGATCGAAATGACCCCGGGTTTCCATGTATACCCTTCGGATCAGCTCTGGCTCGACGCCCTCCCCAACCTCCCTGGCGACATATGCGCTCACTTCGACAAAAGACAGCCCACCAATCGGTATCTCTTTCCAGGGCCAGGCAAAATCCGCCAATCCGTTCTTTTCCTGGATACGTGAGCTTGTCATGCGGTCACCGCATGTAACGAGTTGAACTCTTGTCCGCATTTCAATCGCTTCAATCACGGCCCAGGTGAGCGGATCGACATGTTCGACATTCTCAATAGCGATGATTGGCAAACGGTTCTTGAAAATGGCTGCGGCGAAGGTCGACACGATTCTCGAAACAGACGTCGTTTCGTCTAGACGGGATTCGCCCCAAAAGTCGGAGAGCCGCAGTGCAGCCAATGGTTCGCCCGAAAGCCCCTTACTGCAACGAATGCGATATACCCGACGACCTTCTCCCTCGAGTAGTGACACGACTCGAGCAAAGACAACTTGGCGTCCCTCACCCAGAGTAGATATGTGCACGGACAGCCGCTGGTTTATGGCAACCATTGCCTTTTCAATTTCACTTACGAAGAAAGTCTCTTGTCGCATGGTCGCCCCCTCAAGCTCATTACGTTTGTCGAACATAAGCACTCCATATCCAGCGAGCGTCAGTCCACGTTTGCTCAACAGACAGACCAAGTCGCGCATTCTTTAACGGGCTGGACCAGGAGGAAAAGTTCCCCCTCATCATTTCCCAGGGGATGAATCTGAACCACAATGTGGAACGAATTTAGGTATTGATCGAGGTAGTTACCCGCAAAATCCAGGTATATTTCTGGTCAATAAGTGCGTAGTTCATCTCGAAAATTGCGTAGTTTATTTGAGTGTGATCGCGGAGGCTAACTACTGCGAGTTTCTGAAAGCGTCAGCGGATCAACTCCACGAGTCAAACGTGGAGTCGATCCGCTGACGCTTACACGGGCTCGTCGCTACTTTGAGCGCTGCTTGCGACCACGGTTGTGGAATACAAGAAGTGCTCCGCCAACGAGCAGCAACAGAATCGAGATCCCGGCCACTGGCAACACTGAGGATCCGCCCGTTGCAGCAAGCTCCGGTGCTGGAGCAGGCGGAGCCTTCTCCTGCGGCAGGGCTGCGAAGTGCGCCGCGTCGTTGCCGTCAGCGACACCTTCCACGTCTTCGACACCATCGACCGTGATCGTGAGCGCCTTCGTACCCGCGATTGTCGAGGTAATCGTTGCCGTGTATGTGCCCGGAACATCAGTTTCCACGATGTCGGAGATCGATCCCTTGCCCAGATCGTCCTTCGCCGTGATCTTCAATTTTCCAGACTGACCGGGAACCGGGTTGCCGTATTTGTCAGCGAGCATAATCGTGACGGTGTGCTTGCCAGAACCCACCATCTCTTCGCCGGTCGTAATGACATACTTAATGCTGCTAACCGCACCTGCTCCGAACAGAGCGACGGCATTACCCTGCACAGTCACCGGGTTTCCGGTGAGCGAGACGGTCATTTGTTTGCCGCCCGAACGCGTGGACGCGACCGTGGCAGTGTAGGTACCCGGGGTACCCGTCTCAACAAATGCCGAGACGGCGCCCTCTCCGAGTTCGTCGGTCGTTGCGGCTTTCAACTCTGCAGCCATTCCGGAAACCACGTTTCCGTATTTGTCGGCAAGCTTCACCGTCACCGTGTGCGCGTCTTCACCAACGACGCGGGAACCGAGCGACACCGTGTATGCCGGGGAATCAATAGCGCCAGGAATGAACTTCGCGACCTTGTTTCCGGTCTCGGTGAGTCGGTCGCCACCGTGCAGGATCGCCACGTCCTTCGCCCCCGCGATAGTAGACGCGAGGGTTGCTGTGTAGGTGCCGAGGGTTGAAGTTTCTTCAAACTCACTCAGCCCGCCCGTTCCGAGAGCCTCCGGAATTGTCGCCGACAATCCTGCTGCCTGACCGGGCACGGGGTTGCCATACTTATCCACCAGGGTCACGGTGACGGTGTGGGTGCCGTCGCCGACTACACGGTCGCCCTCGGTCACCGAGTATCGGGTGCCTTCGTGAGGGATAGACACACCACCGGGGATAAAGCTCGCCGTGTCGCGGGCGCCAACCGTTGCTTGGGCGCCAGCAACCGAGACCTCAATCTTCTTGGAGCCGGAACTGGTCGAGGTGATTTTCGCCTCATAAGTACCTGGGATAGTGGACTCCGTGAACGCCGAGATCTCGCCGTCACCCAAATCATCCTGACTTTCCGCGAGAAGAGAACCGGTGAACCCAGGGATCGGGTTACCGTACTGATCAGCAAGCGCCAATGTTACTGAGTGCGATCCGCCCTCTACTGACACATCACCACCGGTAACGGAGTAGATCTTGCTGGCCAGCGGACCGGGCGAGAACCTTGCGCTCGCATTTCCGTCAGCCGTCGCCGGACTCCCATCAATGTTCACTGTGATGGCTTGTGGTTTCGCAACGGTGGAGGTGACTGTGGCCGTGTACTCCCCGGCGTTCCCGTCGCGTTGAACGCCGAAATCTCTCCATCACCGAGGCCGGGTGCGGCAGAAGCGGTGAGCTTTCCGGCCTTACCCAAGACGGGGTTGTTGTGGGCGTCGGCCAGCGTGATCGTGATTGTGTGCTGTCCGGTGCCAACCACCTGCACGTCATCGGTCACACTGTATTTTGCGGTGGCTACTGCCCCGGCATTAAATTGCACCAGCGCGGTTCTGGGGACCGTCTCGTCGTTCAACTCAACGCTGACGGTTGCGGGTCCAGACTTTGTCGATGTCAGAGTCGCGGTGTAAGTGCCGTCACCGTTGTCCTTCACGTTCGACAGTGTGCCAAGGTCGGTCGCTAGAACGACCTTCGCGCCGCCAAACCCGACCGGGTCACCGGCAGCGTCATACGCGGTCACGGTGATGGTGGACTGCGACGTACCGTCAGCGGTCAACTGCGCAGGCGCTGCCGTGATGGTGCTGTTCGCAGCCACTCCTGTAGCAAGGACTGTCACAGTGAGCGGTGATCCACAGCTATCGTCAGCTTGGCAGGGAGCAGTATCAATCCCGTCAGATGCGGTCGCAGTAGTTTTCGTGGTCCATTCACCGGGCTGCAGAGCTTTCGCGACGATCTCGATAGTGGCCTCGCCGTTGATCCCGATCGTACCAATCTCCCAAGTGCCTGCTGCAGCGTTATAGCTTCCCGTTCCACTCGCGCTCACGTACGAGAATCCGGCAGGAAGTGCAAATGCTACCTTGGTGCCCTCAGATGCTGAGGGGCCAGCGTTCTTGACCGACAGCTTGTACGTGACATTCTGGTTCGGACGAACTGAAGTCGAAGATACCGCAGACTCCGGCGTCAGATTCACAAACGCCAATTTGTCGGTATAGCTCAGGTAGCCAGTCTTCGTGACGGTCGATCCTGGTGCGATCTGATCCTTCCAGACCATCCCAAACCCGTTATCGAGATACGTATTGCAATTCATTTCCAGCGAGCTGGAGTTGAAGCACTTGTCAGCAGACGCCGTGCCGACAAAGTCACCGAGAACCTTTTTGCGGACACCAATATAGTGCCCGCCTGCAAATGCCGCTCCAGGGGTAACAGCGATCAGCGACATCGCTTTGGAGCCCTGCACGCACTGCACCATCTGGCCAGAGACTACGCGGCTGGTTCCGTTGTCGTCCCCGTTGAAGAAACAGTCAGCGTACTGACCAAACTGAATGTTCTGCGTTTCGGAGCTGTTGTTCGTGATAGTCATGTCATTGCGCATGTACTCGGTGCCAATCACGTAGCTTAGGCGCTGCGTAAATGTCGACCCCGCATATGCCGGGTCGCTAAAAACACCGGAGGTTTCCAACCAGAAGGGGTCGCCGACAGTGCCGGTGCCGCCCGAAGCTTGAGTTTCGCTCGGAAGCGGGATCGATTTGTTTCGCCCCGCATCAAAAAAGACAGGATACCCGCCGCTCCCGTAGAATGCTTTTCCGCCCAGCGTGCGGGAGTAATACTGCTGTCGGTACCCATTCGCCAGAGTGATTTCACTGACCGGGTTGGGCTGATCAATCTGAATGCGACCGTTCGTCACGTTCGTGACAGCGAGAGCCTGGTCTGCACCTGAGATTGTAAGGCCCGAAAACCCCAAAAGAGCGACCGCACCAAGTGCGAGTGGTCGCAGAATACGAATATGATTTCGGGATCGCGGCTCCACCTTTGGAGCTACTTGCGATCGGTACTTCAATTTATGAAACATGTGGAACAAAAACCTTCCAGAGCCCTCCGAGGACAGGTGAGGCTGGTCGGTGCAAAGACTTGCACACTCCGCACCGACCAGACAGATGTCCCCGCTCATATGAGCGGGGACTGCCGTTGTATCTGGGCACGCATGGCCACGCACTCAGATACAACAGCGAGTGATTGACTAATTGCGGTAGTCGGTGACCAGACGGTAAATAAACGCAGCCATCGCCTGACGCGTCAGCTTGTCCTTGGGCAGGTATTCCTTGCCCGCAGCCGTCTTATTACCAGTCGTGAGCTTCACGTCGTACATCCACGAGATCTCCTTGTAGAACGACATCCCCGGCTTCATGTCGGCCAGAGCCGACTTCTTCGGAGCCGTGTAGTTCTTCGGAGCCTCAAGACGGTAAATAAACGCGGCCATTGCTTCACGCGACAGGCTGTCCTTCGGCATAAACATCGGCTTACCGGTGGCCTGCTTCGTACCCGTGGACAGCTTCTTGTCGAACATCCACGCGATCTCCGTGTAGAACTTATCGCCAGGCTTCACATCAGCGAACGGAGACACCTTCGGAGCCACATAACCCTTCGGTGCTTCGAGACGGTAAATGAATGCCGCCATCGCCTCTCGAGTCAGTTCCTGCTGCGGCGCATAGTTCAGACCGTTGGGAGCCTTGATACCGGTGGTGTACTTCATGCAGTACATCCAGTCGATCTCTTTATAGAACTTGTGCGACACCGGAGTATCCAAGAACACAGGGCTCTTCGAAGGAACTACGCAGGCCGGGTCGACCTTGCCTTTCTTCACGGTCAGTTCGACGGTGAGTGCGTCAGAGCTCGCACCCTTTACTGTGATGGCGTGTTTGCCCTCGGTGGTCTTTACGGGAATCGTGACAGTTATCGACAGTTTGCCGTTCGCATCAGCCTTTGCAGTTGCGAGGTTGGATCCACCGAGCGTGACGGTGACTGATTCGTTCGGTGCGAAGTCCTTGCCCGTGATGGTGATCTTGCCGCCAGCATCGACAGACTTGGTCGAACCCGAGACGGAAGGCTTCGGAGCCGGCGGAACAACAACCGCGGTCACAACAACCTTCACCGATGCTTCAAGCGCATCAGCACCATCAATGGCAACCGAACCCTTCACGGTAAAGTCACCAGCAACCGCATAATCATCAGCATCAACCGCGTCCCACACAACAGGAAGCTCCACGGTCTTACCGTCACTCATGTTGACCGTCACCTTGGCAGGCAACTCAGGCTTCACACCAGCAGGCGTCGACACATCAGCAACCGGCGCAACCTCAACCGCAACCGCATCAGACACAACAACCTTTACGGATGCTTCAAGCGCATCAGCACCATCAATGGCAACCGAACCCTTCACGGTAAAGTCACCAGCAACCGCATAATCATCAGCATCAACCGCGTCCCACACAACAGGAAGCTCCACGGTCTTACCGTCACTCATGTTGACCGTCACCTTGGCAGGCAACTCAGGCTTCACACCAGCAGGCGTCGACACATCAGCAACAGGCGCAACATCAACCGCAACCGCATCAGACACAACAACCTTTACGGATGCTTCAAGCGCATCAGCACCATCAATGGCAACCGAACCCTTCACGGTAAAGTCACCAGCAACCGCATAATCATCAGCATCAACCGCGTCCCACACAACAGGAAGCTCCACGGTCTTACCGTCACTCATGTTGACCGTCACCTTGGCAGGCAACTCAGGCTTCACACCAGTAAGCGTCGACACATCAGTAACAGGCGCAACATCAACCGCAACCGCATCAGTCACAACTACCTTTACGGATGCTTCAAGCGCATCAGCACCATCAATGGCAACCGAACCCTTCACGGTAAAGCCACCAGCAACCGCATAATCATCAGCATCAACCGCGTCCCACACAACAGGAAGCTCCACGGTCTTACCGTCACTCATGTTGACCGTCACCTTGGCAGGCAACTCAGGCTTCACACCAGTAAGCGTCGACACATCAGTAACAGGCGCAACATCAACCGCAACCGCATCAGACACGATCACGTTTGCTTTCACATCAAGCGCATCAGCGCCCGCTATCGCAACTTTGCCGCCGACCTCAAAGGTTCCAGGCTCAGAAACATCAACCGCGTCCCACACCGCAGGAAGCTCAGTCGAAGGACCGTAGTTCCAGTTCACCCTCACAAACTTAGGCATGACCGGAGCGACGCCAGCGGCAGTCAAGGTGTCTGCAACCGGCTCGTATCCAGTCGCGGCGAGCTCGACAACAGTGACCTTCTTGGTCACATTAACTTCGTCACCGCCCGCAAGTTTGGCGACGCCATTCACAGTGAACTCGCCTGCTTCAGTGGGCTTGAACTCTTCCCATGAAACGTCTGCCTCTTCATTCCTGCCGTCAGTCCAGGTAACCGTGACGGCATCGGGCAGGTCAATGCCCACACCAACGGCTGTCTCTTCGTCGGGCAGAATAACATCTTCTGGAACCGCAGCTTCTACCGTGAGCTCAGTCCTGACTGGAATCGGCTCGGCTTCGGGGTTCTTGGTGTTCCTAACTATTCCATCTACATAGAGAAAGGCGCCTTCCACCAGGTCCGCAGGATCGATTGCATCCCAATCGACCTCGTCCTCGGAGTATGACCCATCGCTCCAGGTAATTTTCGCCTTCGGCATGGTGGGCATCCTGCCAGCGGGGGTAGAAAGCGACATCATGTTCAGATCATCGACGTAGACATCGGTGAACACGTACTTCGTGCCCCCAAACGTCACAGATGAGAGTACACCCTCGCCAGTTGACCCAGAACCGAGCGAGAATCCTGCACGATACACGTCTGTCGCCCAACCGCCGTCAAAGAAGGCCTTGAGCGGAACATTATCGATCCCAATTTCCGTTTTCCATGGCTTTGTGGAGTTCTTGGTGTACCACCAGTTCTCTGGCCCCGCCATAACAAACGAGGTGTAAGCATTGGCGTTCACATCGTTGTTGACGGTTTCAAGGTGCGGCACATAGTTCAGGGCTGGCTGAGCGCCCGTACCGCTGTATTTCATGTCTGGGATACACAGATCTGCCGGCTCGATATTCTGCGGCAAATTGAATGTCACAGCCGCACGTGGCCCTGTTTCTTCCGCCGATACATGCAGACCGTCTGACTCGATCGTCGCTTGCCCTTCGGGCCACCACGCTCCGAGGTTCGCGTTTTCAGCACCGGTGTTCCACTCCGGGCTATCAGGCATGACCAGAACAGTGTTGTCGGCCAAGCATTTTTTGTACTCGGTGGTCTCAGGATCAGCCGCATTGGCTACGAGCGATGATCCCAACAGTGAAAACGTTGTCAAACCCACCACCGCCACCGGTGCTAAGCGCCTCAACATTGGCTGTTTCATTTTTCTCCTTATTCACGTGGACACCCAAAATGAATGCCCGGATTACAGAACCTTTAGGACTGAAGATTGCGAACGCGGCGGATCGCCAGCATCACTCCGCTCAGAGGAGCTCGCGAATTGCTGCCTTTGCTCCTTCCCGGGTTTGCCGCTACTTACTGCTGAAGTCGATGGCGCCTGGTGCGAGGAAGTAGATACCGGCCATCAACTTGCTCTTACGCGACTGCGAAATCTGCAACACTGTGACCGCGTCCGAGCTGTCAGACTGCAGACGCACATAGATCACATTCATGTCGTCGATCGTGGTTTCTTTCACCTTCGTTGGCACCCAGTTACGGCTCGCCTGGCGCTCGTCAAGGATCTTCGCAAGCTCTGCTTCCTTGATGCCCTTCAACAGTTCGGGATCCATACGCGTCTTCAACTCGGCCCCATCAGTCGGGCTCGTGCCATTCATTTGCGTGATGACCCAGTCCGCGAGCTTCCCCGTGCTGGTATCTGGCAGAGCGATCGGGACCGGGGCCTGGGTTTGCTGCGCTTTTGACGCGGTGGGTGCGGGTGAACAGCCCGCGATGCCGGTGAGGATCAACGCGGAAGCGAGGATCGCAGCACCCGTACGAGCAGTGAAACGTTGTGTGGGGGTCATGCGGGTTGTCCTTGCATGAGAGAGGTGGTGGTCGCGGGAGTGGTCTTCCCGCGATAGGTACTAGTGATCCAGAGGCTCAACCGCTGCCACGAAACGTCGCGGATGAACACGGAATCGATGCCGATCATGCACAACGAGAACCACGGCAACCCCATCAGCAGCGCGATACCCAGGTGGAAGACGACGATCACGAGGAGCGCGAGACGGCGCGTCCACTTGTTCATCAGCATGGCCGGGAAGAACGCCTGAATCAGGAGCGTCATATAGGTCAGCCCGGCCACAACTGGGCCCCACGAGGTGAAGAACGCGGAGAGTTCTGGCCAGGTACCAAACTGTTGCGTCGTGATTGGGGCGTAGAGCGCGATGCCATCATCCCAGGGCTCTCCCGACGCTTTGTAGAACGCGCCAGAGACGTACACCATGGAGACCTGGCAGACGAGGATCATGATCGCAACGTTGTGGAACAAGTTCCGAAACCACGACGGTACAAGCGGGCCACCCCGGAGTGCACGACCCACAAAACTGTTGGTCGGGTTCAGGGCGTACTTTTTGCGCCGCTTCGCATCGAGTGACCAGCGGCTACTGGTGTCGGCAAACATGAGGACGAGCATCACGATGCGGAAGATGTTGTCGCCCTGATCCCCCAGCATGTCGTTCAGTTCGATGAAGCTGACCCAGCCGACGAAGAAGATGGGCATCACGATCTTCGTGCGATACCCAATCATCAGGATGAACGCGAGGACCCCGAGCAGGATGTACGCGATCGTGAACAGGGTGTCGTTCTCGATAATGCGGTAGAAGAAGGAGAACAACCAGATATTCGGGAAATCGCTGATGGGTTTATCGAGCTCACTCGACCACGCAGACCCCGTCCCGAACGCGTAAAAGCGGGTGTTGAAGTTCGTGAGCAGGATCCCGATCGCCGCGAACGAGAACAACATGCGGGTGACCGCGATCCCGTACCTGGCCTTCGGCGCGTCCATGAGCCAGTGCTCGAAAAAGTCGCGTAGCAGGGTGAGTTGCGCGACGAGGTTTTTCCAGCCGTCTCGGAAGACACCTACGAGAAGGCGTTTCAGGCCGGCTCCGACACCGGGTGTGGGGTCTGTTGTGGGCTGTTGAGCGCTCATTTGCTGGTCTCCTCGTAGGAGTTGTACATCGGGGTAAACACTTCAGCGAAACGGACATCGGACTGGCCGTGGAGCACGACCGGGACCCGCCACCCGGTCTGCACAATCTGTACCGGAGGACGTACCGCATCGGGATCGTGCCGCTGTTCGAACGGAATCACGTTCTGGCGTGAAGCCTGGAACTGGATCTCTTTCACGCCGTCGCCCCACACGGCACGAGCGACCTGGGTCGCGTACGCGGCGGTGCGGTGTTCAATCGTGTAATAGGTCGAGCCCACAAAGTTCGGGTCATCCTCGGTCAACAAGTAGCTGAGCCGCTCGCCCGCCGTGTCGTCTTGCACGAAGTCTTCAGCAACCAGGGCTTGCTGGTCTCCCGCGAGATCGTCCCACGCGTTCTTCAACGCGGACGCCTGCTGCAGGCCCGCGGTACTCGCACGCGGCGGGAACAGGTTATGGGTGTGCATGGCATGCACCTCGATCTGAGCGGCATCCACCCAGTCGGTCTCCACCAGCTCACCGTTCTGTTCGACCTGGGCGCGCACCTTCAACGAGAAATCACCATTAATAGGAGCGGGCGCGAACACGCTCCAGCTCTGCCCAAACATCGGAATCATGTACGACGACAACATGTTCCCCGGCACGAGCTCACGCAACGGCGTTACCGGCGCGATCCACAAGAACGACGCGAACAAATGCCAGGCCGTGAAGACCAGCACCAGAACAGCAACAACCCGCATCAGCGGAGAACGCTTCCGACTCGCAGGATCCGCAAAACTCGCCTGCGGGACAGACGGCTCTTTTGCGGCCTTAGGGCTCGCCTCCGGTGAGGGGTCTGGACGATCCACGTCGTCCACGCCCTCATCTGTCGGCGGGCGCGTGTGCGTGAGTGTCATGCTTTACTCCAAAATTGCTTCGTGACGCGATGTCTGCCCAAACTTTCAACAGATCACAACGTCGTGAGCAGATAGGACGCAGCCAGGGAATCTCGCCAGGTCCAACGCGTGAGATTTAGTTCTTACTCGGGGGGGGTCACTGACCGCGGCCAAATCACCGCAGTCAGCAGAGTTAGGGGGGATGCCAACTGTGATTCTTGGAGTGGCCGCGGTCAGTGACCAGGGGACTCTCTCGGAGAGCAATTCGAGAGAAACCCTGACGGCTAGGGGAATTCTGCCGCCAGGTCTAATGCTCTGTCGTTCTACGCAAGCCCACGACAGGCTGCCATTTCTTCACCTCCATTGCGAGCTTGGCCGTTCGAGCGCTACCCGCATCACCCGTTAAGGGCTCAGCTGCACTCGCTGAAGAATTGCCGCCTGCAAGTCCCGCCCCTGAAAGCTCCAGAGCAAGGGCCAGACCGCTAGGGATCGGCCTTCCCAGTCGTTTCAATTTCATTGGCCTTGCTGTCCTTAATGTTCTTTGGCTTTGCTGTTCAATACGCTGTTTGCTCAACACGAACCGAAACCTCGGTCAGAAACCTGGGTTCTCGCAGGTGGTGACGTTCGCGAAACGACTAACGAGATCCCACTCGTAGAGGCTTCGCAAAGCTTCGCCACACCAAGAACAGCATGGGAAGACGGCTCAACTACACGAGAGACCTTGAAACTGAGTAACGCTTGGCGACAACCGGAGGAAGTTGAGTACGACTTCAGGTCGCCTGAGTAGGTGTCCCGCCGCAAATAGGGACACATGCACCATCCCCAACCCGGAAGTAGCTGCCAATGACACATACTGCTCGCCCCGACCTTCCTACTCAGGCGGAAGGGCATCCAACTCAACCGATGAGCTTGATACTCAGAAGGCGGGGTTGTTGTCTGTTGCATGTTTTCCGTCCTCAGTTCGCTCACGCATCACCGATCAGGGCACGTAGCCGCCTCTTGACGACTACGTGTCCTTTCGGGCCCGATCCCCGCTCACGCAGCATTCGGGTGCCGGTATGTGGGCTTGGGGTTTTTCTGGGGGGGTGTCACTGATCGCGGCCGATTCGCCCAGCAAACGCACATCAGGGGGGATGCTCGCCAGGGGAACGGGAAAAGGAGGTGGCCGCGATCAGTGACAACAGAGGGATCTCTCAGAGTGCAGCTCGAGAGAAACCCTGACGGCACAGAAAAGGGGGGACTCTGCCGCCAGGCCTACACCCCCTGCCGTCCCGCACAACCCCCCACGAGTCGTGGAGTCTGCGCGGAATGGCAGGGGTAGTTATCTATTTGCGGTAGTCGAGTACGAGCCGGTAAATGAACGCTGCCATCGCTTGACGGCTGAGGTCGTCCTTGGGCCAGTATTCTTTCCCGGCAACTGTCTTGTTACCGGTAGAGAGCTTCACGTCGTACATCCACGAGATCTCCTTATAGAACGACATCCCCGGCCGCATGTCCGCCATCGGTGACACCTTCGGTGCCGTGTAGTTCTTCGGCGCTTCGAGGCGGTAGATGAACGCTGCCATCGCTTCACGGGTGAGTGATGTGTGTGGCCGGAACGTCGGCTTCCCACCAGGCTCTTTGTACCCGGTAGAGAGTTTCGCTTCGTACATCCACGCCATCTCCTTGTAGAACGAGTCTCCTGGCTTCACGTCCGCGAACGGTGACACCTTCGGCGCCTGGTAGTTCTTTGGACCTTCCATCCGGTAGATGAACGCCGCCATGGCTTGACGTTCCAGGTTGTCCTGGGGTTTGTAGAGCGGCTTGCCGGCGGGTTGGCGCCAACCGGTGGAGTACTTCATGCACTCCATCCAGTCGATCTCTGTATAGAACTTGTGCGACAAGGGGGTGTCAGCAAACACGGGTATTTTGCGTGGCGCGACACAGACCCCTGACTTAGTGGAGGGTTTCACCATGATTGAGAACACTTTCGGGTTCGTACCCGCCGAGCTCTTCGCGGTCACCGTGAACGTGAACGTTCCCCGCTCAGACGGTGTCCCTGAAATCACGCCCGACTTCGCGTTCAGGGTGAGTCCCTTAGGAAGTTTGCCTGATGACACCGAATACGAGGGTACCGGGTTGCCCGAGGACTTCACGGTCGCGGTGTACTTGACACCAATTGTTGCGTCAGGCAGGGTTCCGGTGCTGATCTTTGGTGGGACATCGTTCCCACGAGAAGCAGCGTTCGCGTTCGCCCCGTTCGCGTTCCCTGCCGCGTTCGACGACGCATTCGCAGACGACGCCGACGACGACGCAGCAGACGCGTCATGGTTCGCAGCAGCCGTTCCCTTCGTGTTCGCGGAACTATTCGCCGTCGAGGTGTGCGTCCCGACCGCAGCACCCTGCGCCGCACCTACCGCGGTCGTAGAACCGGTCGCGTTCGCGGACGCTTGCGTGTTCCCGGCGGATGCGGCAGCAGCGGTCGCGTCATGGTTCGCCGCAGCAGACTTCCCACTATCCGGGTTACCCGTCGAGTCTGCAGCACCCTGCGCAGCCCCCACCGCAGCAGCATTCTTATTGCTGTCCGCCTGGGCAGACGCGCTTGCTGATGCTGACGCGTTCATGCCACCGTTCGCAGCACCGTTAACCTGAGCGCCCGCGTTCGCACCACCCGCCGCGGTCCCTGACGCGTCAGCCGAAGCCGACGACGCACCCTTCGACGCCGCCGACGCATCCGCGTTCGCAGCAGCAGTTCCCTTCGTGTTCGCGGAACTATTCGCCGTCGAGTTCTGCGTACCCACCGCAGCACCCTGCGCCGCACCTACCGCGGACGTGTTACCGGTCGTGTTCGTTGACGCTTGCGTGTTCCCAGCGGACGCGGCAGCGGCGGTCGCGTCATGGTTTGCCGCAGCAGACTTTCCACTATCCGGGTTGCCTGTCGAGTCTGCAGCACCCTGCGCAGCCCCCACCGCAGCAGCATTCTTGTTACTGTCCGCTTGAGCTGACGCGGAAGCTGATGCGGATGCGTTCATGCCACCGTTCGCGGCGCCGTTGACCTGGGATCCTGCGTTCGCTCCTCCTGCCGCGGTTCCTGACGCGTCAGCCGAAGCCGACGACGCACCCTTCGACGCCGCCGACGCATCCGCGTTCGCAGCCGTTGTGCCCTTCGTGTTCGCGGAACTATTCGCCGTCGAGGAGTGCGTACCGACCGCGGCACCCTGCGCGGCCCCTACCGCGGACGTGTTACCGGTCGTGTTCGCGGACGCTTGCGTGTTCCCCGCAGACGCGGCAGCAGCGGTCGCATCATGGTTCGCCGCAGCAGACTTTCCACTATCCGGGTTGCCTGTCGAGTCAGCAGCACCCTGCGCAGCCCCCACCGCAGCAGCATTCTTGTTACTGTCTGCCTGAGCTGACGCGCTCGCGGATGCTGACGCGTTCATGCCTGCGTCAGGGCCACCATTCACGCCCGTAAGGTACTTCACACTCGCATCAGTGGCGCACCGAGTCTCCGCAAACGCCGGCGTACACGCGATACCCATTGGGTAGTCTTTCACCACTGCCGTGTTCTTAAACACATCCCCCTGAGCAGGTGCGGCAACGACCTTGGCCGTCACGATCACTCCCACCCGGAACGACGTGTTTCCCTGCGAGTTCTCAAACGGAATCCGATCCGCTGCAACCGTCACCGTGTTCCCGCTGATACTGAACCGGTTCGGTCCCTGACTGAACACCGGGTTCTGACTCCAACTCTGAAACTCGACCTTCGATAATTCCAGACCAGACGGAAGCTGGTCAGAGACCTTCACGTTCGTGAGCGTGTCCGTGTCACCACGACCCTGCCCGAACGTAATCTCGTACTTCACCGTGTCTCCCACCCGCACCTCACGCGGGCTGCCACTACTCACACTCTTCACGATGTACCCCACCTCGTCAGGCCGGTCCACCACCGTCCCACCACCATTCGTGGTCCCGCCAGGGTTCGCATCAAAATGCACCGTCACATCCTTCAACGTCACCGTCCCCCCAGGCGTCTTCTGCGTCACCGTGTACACCGTGTCCTGACCCGGCTTCCCCGCAATCTGGGGCGACACATACGAACCCGACGGACTACACTTCCCATTCGGGAACAACTGATCAGTCGTGTTGTTCTTCAGATTCACCCACAGGTCAGAATTTGGTTCACACGCACCCTTCACCACGAACGTCGTGTTCGACGTGTTCTTCTCCACCGTGACCGTGAGTTCCTTCTCAACCGGTGCCGCATCAAAATGCACCGTCACATCCTTCAACGTCACCGTCCCCCGCGGCGTCTTCTGCGTCACCGTATACACCGTGTCCTGACCCGGCTTCCCCACAATCTGGGGCGACACATACGAACCCGACGGACTACACTTCCCATTCGGGAACAACGCCACACCAGGACTCGATTTCTCGACCACCAACACGTCAGAATTCGGTTCACACGCACCACTCACCGTGAACGTATTATTCGCAGTATTCCTATCAACCGAAACCGAAAGCTCCTTCTCAACTGGAGCCTCCGATGAAGTGTAACCATCATAAAAGTAGCCCAGGTCAGCGCCGCCATTGAGTGTTTGGCGAAGATACCAACTTGGGGTATCGGTTGTAGCCGCTAAGTACAAGCCCGTCTGCACATCATAAAGTGCAAAAAAGTTATAGGTTTTCTTAGAATTTACGGCAGGCTCCGGTTGGCAAGTGTCAGTAATTGCGCACCGATGCTGGGGAACATTCTTGACCTGGACGACGGCAGGATCACTACAATCCTTCAAATCGATTCCGTAGGTGGCGGTACCCTCAATAAGAGCAATACGAGCCCCCCTAGCAAGACACTTGCCCGCCATCAAGCCGGTGCCTAGGGAATTGACCAGCTTCACGACCCCTGTATTGCCAGAAGTCGGGACCTCGATTTTCAGAGAAGGTTGCGTCGCGGCAACTTTCTCGAATAGCGCAGCGAACTCAGAATCAGGAGAGCGGGGCGGGTATGGCGACGTCACAAGAGCCTGGTTGCTTCCGGGCCTCAGAGTGTTGCCGTAATCGGTATACGGGGTTACGTAGCCTTTAAAGGTATGTCCCGCGACAATATAGTTCCCGACCTGCCTCCCGGGCCCAGCAGGCTGCCAGTTTTTCACCTCGGTTGTGGGCTCGGCCATCCGAACACTACCGACATCGGCCTGTACCGGCTCAACCGCACTCGCAGGGGAAACAGGGCCTAATAAGCCCCCCCCCCCCCCCCCGAAAGCAGCAGGGTCAGAGCTAAGGCCCCGGAGAGCCGTCTTCCCAATCGTTTCAAATTCATTGATCTTGCTGTCCTTAATACTCACTAGCGTTAATGGTTCGACACGGGGTTTCCTCTGACGCGAAACGAAACCTCGGTCAGAAAACCCGGGGTCCTCGCAAAGGATGGCGTCTGCGAAACGACAACGAGAGCCCACCCATAGAGGACTCCGCAAAGCTTCGCCACACCAAGAACAACACGAAGAAACACCTCGACTACACCAGTGACCTTGAAACTGAGTACCCCTCAACCGACCCAGAGGAAAGTTGAGTACGGCCTAAGGCCATCTGAGTAAACGCAACTTCTCCGAGCCACAAAGCAAAATCTGAACGCACAAAGAAAATCGGATACCGGCAACGTCCATCAAACGAATCGAACATTCTCACTCAGCCGAAAGAGCATTCCACTCAACTCATGAGTTTGGTACTCAGATTTGCAAAACCCTGCGCACGCCTTCAGCATCCCGGCCAAGCATCAATCTCACTTGATCCAGAAATCGTGTCCCAACAGGCTCACACCGCGGCAGCAGCGATCTGCACGTGCCACCCTGATGCGAAATTCTCCTGCCAGGTAAGAACTCGAAGGCTACTCAGCAGGCATATGATGCCGCCCGCTGCGTGAGTAAATGCTAGGCAGTGGCTCTTCGCCCGCGCGAAGGCCCTCCTCGCCACAAGACCGGCCTAGAAACCAAAAGGAACATATCTTGATGTTTGCCGCAGAACACGAACGGACGGACAGAAACTTCAACCGGGAGAGAGCGAAGGTGGGTTCTCAACGAAGCGTCAGAGCTGCCTCAGGCTTTGGCAAACGCGCTCTCGCATCGGCAGTTTTCATTGCGATTGCAAGCACCCTGTTCTCGACTCCTGCGATGGCTTCAGAAACCTTCCCGATCGTGGATCCCGGCGCTGGCCCAGAGGGCACCGTGAATAGTCTTTGGAGCCTTTCAGGATCAGACCCTGAAAGCGGAAAGTTCACGAGCGACGGATGGACGCGCCTCACTTCAAACGCCACCCAGATTTCAACAAACCTGCTCAAAGACTCAGCCTTCCCTTCGACCACTGGATTTGCTGCAGAGTTCGACTATCGCATGACGGGTGCGGCCGATGCGGGCGACGGCCTCACGTTCTACCTCGTAGACGGCAACCAAGAAGTCACATCCGGGGGCACCGGGATGGGCCTGGGGTACGCTTCGAACGACGCGTCGAAAAACTCAGGAGTTAAGGGTGGATACCTGGGCGTTGGCCTGGACGCCGCTGGATGGTTCAATCGTTCGGTCACGGGCAGCCAGACCCTCTGCCCGCTTTCCGGAAACGGTGAAGCAATTGTGCCAGGCGTCTTTATGCGCGGCCCGGGTAACCGTGAGTGCAACCTCTCTCAGTATCCCCTGCTCGCCTCATACCCGACAGAAGACCTCAGAACCTCTGACGACGAAGGTGATCCGGCACAATCTGACGGCCCCTACAAGCGAGTTCGCATGACGGTCACTCCCGTTCAAAACGGAGCGAGCGTGTCAGTGTCACTAGCCAGTTCACCAAGCAAGAACCAGTCCGTTGGCGAGTTCACCGAAGTGCTGAACACAAACGTAGCCGCGGTTACTCCCGCAACACTAAAACTCGGCTTTTCCGCCAGCACTTCGGCGGCCGCGCATCGTCCAGGTCTCTACCAAGACATTAGAAACATTCAGATCTCTGCTCTCACCGACCTGGCTCTCACCGGCGGTTTAGTCGGAAATACGGGCCAGGGCGAGCCCCCTGCGCTCAACCCGGGTGACGCAGTGCAGCTCAGCTACACGGCCACAAACCTCGGTCCCACCACGATCGGCAGTCCCCCTGATGGCGTCGCCCGGGTGTACCTCGATTTGCGTAACTCAATCTTGGAGCAGGTGTCTTGGTCGTGCACGGCAGATGGCGGCGCGACATGCGGCACGCCCGGAGAGTCGAGTCCCGTCGTACTAACTGACTGGTACGGCCCCAAGGGAAGTAGCGTAACCGTCACGGTTTCCGGGAAGGTCAAGACCGGTGTCTACTCCGGTGAGTATCCGGTGATCGCGGTCATCCCAACCAACTTCGCTGACAACACCCTCGACCCCGCTTCGGCCGCGGTTCAGAAGAATGGTGCGGTCATCGACTCGGACATCTCGAACAACCTAGTCACAACAACGCTCACGGTCGGTCAAATTCCGGTCGCAAGCACTTCAACAATTTCAGCGTCACCCGTGTCGGTAACCGCTGATGGTGTGTCGACTTCGACGATCACGGTCAAGACCCGTGAAGGCAACAACAACGCAATGCTGACTGGCGGCGCAAACGTAGTGCTCACTCCCGATTTTGGCAGTCTAAGCAACGTTGTTGACCGAGGCGATGGCACCTACTCCGCAATGTGGTCCTCAACTACATCAGGATCAGCAACAGTAAAGTTTTCGGTCAACGGTGTTACTTCCCCTTCCAAGGCTCAGATCATGTTCCTTCCAGGCGCAGTAGATCTCCAGAAGTCGGCCTCTACCCTCACCCTCGATCGAGAGATTGTTCACGCGAACGGCGCCGCCACAGCGACCGCTACCATGACGCTGAAGGACACATTCGGAAACACCGTGACCGATTCAGCTGCAGCTAGCCAGCTCCACATTCGTACCGACCTCGGTACGATGACCCCCGTCATTTCTCTCGGCAACGGCCGCTACGCCGCGAAGGTCTCGTCGACCATCGGAGGCACCGCAAATGTGTCCGTGGATCTCGGAGGATCAGCCTCGACCTCCACAAAGTCGGTCGAATTTATACAGGTACTCGCCCCAACGGTGAAATCTGCCAACAACACGATGGTGAGCGGCAAGAGCTCAAAGGGGTACACCGTGATTATTAGAAACTCAGCCGGCAAAGAAATTGCGCGTGGTTCAGTAGGCAACGATGGCACGTATTCGATAAAGCTGCCCGCTCGCCCCGCAGTCTCGAAAGGGGAACGCTTGAGCGTTTCAGCCGTGGATCAAAACGGTTTTGAATCGCCCCGTGTTTCTGTCGTGGCCGAAGGGAGCGATCTGCCCCAGAAATGTATGGAACCGCGCCGCGTTCCGGTCTTTGCTGACACACCCCTGTCGCACAAGTTCTATACAGAGATCGACTGGATGGAGTGCATGAATTATTCAACTGGCTGGCGACAGGCAATCGGAAAGTCGCTCTATCGTCCGAGTGACAACCTCCAGCGCGCTGCGATGGCGGCCTTCATCTATCGCCTCGAGGCTCCCAAAGACTACAAAGCGCCGAAAGAATCACCATTCGCTGATGTGCACCCCGGCGATTCCTTCTACAAAGAAATCACTTGGATGTACAAGGAGGGCCTATCAACTGGGTACCGTGAAGCACACGGGAAACCGACCTTCCGCCCGGGTGGAACACTCACTCGAGAGGCGATGGCCGCCTTCATTTACCGCCTTGAAAGCCCCGCCGGGTACCAAGCCCCCAAGGTGTCTCCGCTAACGGACATGAAACCAGGGATGAATTTCTATAAAGAGATCTCCTGGATGTACAGCGAGAAGCTCACAACCGGAAACAAGACCCCGTCAGGTCGCGAGTATCGCCCGAAAGAAGATCTGTCTCGAGAAGCGATGTCTGCGTTCTTGTATCGCCTGGTGACAAACTACCGGGCTTAAACACCCTTGTGGCCGAAGAAAGCCGCCTTGATCCTGACTTCCTCAGTTATCTCGAGACGGCTTTCCTCGGCCACACTTAGAGAACTAGGGTGTTCCGCTCTTGTGCGCCCGCAATGCAATCATTCTGTTTCTCAGCTCTCTACGGTCCGTGATGTTCAGTTTCTTCATGGCCCTGTGCAGATGGTTTTCAACCGTTCGAGGGCTCAATGAAAACTTGCGCGCTATCTCTTGAGTGCCGAGCGTTGCATGTAGTGCGAGTTCCTCCTCACGAGGGGTCAACACAAACTCAACACCCAGCGGCTGGTCGACCCAATCGACCGGACTGGATATTGGCCCCAGCGCCAAACGATTACGACGCGCTTCCGTGAGAGCCGCGTTCTCGAAGTCACTTCGCAGCAACCAGCGCTGAGTTGCGCTCTCTAGACACACGGCCGCAAAATACGGATCGTCCCACCCCAAAAACAGCTCAGCGAGTTTTTCGGTGGCGCGAGGCTCAGAGTCGTGAAAACTCAAACACATGTCTAGCAGCGCCATAAGGCGAGGAGTTAACTGCGCACGCAAACCTAACGAGTCGACGCGCTCGCGCAGCGGAGCTCCGATACCAAGCTGCGTCGCCACTACCGAAAGATAGAAGGCCGCGAGCACCCATCCGTTCGCAAGGCACCTGCCCAGTCCAACCCCCAACGCCTCTATCGCTGTTTCGGTATCGCGTCTTTGAAGCGCCTGGATCGCGACCCCAATCTCAGCTGTCGCGCCAGGAATGGCAGAATCACGAATCTGCAGCGATGTGAAATGATCGATAAAACGCAGGGCCACCAAACCCGATCCGCTTCGATAGGAAATGAGCGCGTTGAGCAGCAACAGCGCCGCGTAGTAGTACCGCTGAACAGAGATCGGCGGCTCGCTGGCAAAAACAGCATCGCTCACGAGGGCAGCATTTTCGAACTGCCCCATCAGATAAAGCCCGAGCGCGGCGAAGTAGGAGTGCTGCACAATGAGTCGATAATCTTCGGCCGCGAGTGCTTCTTCGAGCTGATCCAAAACTGAACCTGTCATTTCGACGATGCGACCCTGCGCCAGCATCCCCAGGTTCACCGTCAAATATCGAGTACGCAGCGACTGCCTGAGAAACGGAGCCAGCCGTTTTGTGGCTTTGATGGGCAACAAACTCTCGAGAGCGTCTGGATCTTCCATACCGGCGATTGCCTCACGGAATGCCTCGACAACCCCGCTTCCTCCGTCGGAAGCCGGCATCAGAGAATCACTAATCTGCGCAACTTCTTCAGCCGAGGAAAACATGGAGGCAAGGAAGATACTCTGCCCCTCAAACGCATACGCATACTGGGGGAATCGATCCGCCAGTTCTAGCGCCAACTCGTCCAATCGTTCAGGCCCATTTCGGGTTGATTGAATTTCAAGTTGCAAGCTCGCAGCTTCCGCCGCGGCAGCAGACGTACCCGTAACCCTCGAGAGTCGAGCAAGAAGTTCCTCAGTTTCACCCGGCGCATTTTCCCAAACGACAAGCTTACGCAGAAGAGGCAGACCGGTCTCAAGGGAGGGGTTTGCTGTCCATTCACGCTTTTCGCTCTCATAGTCAGAGCGCCACTTCATCCGCATCTTTTCCGCCAGCGCTACATCGAGTAACCGCGAACGTCTGAGCACCGCGTGTGATCTCGGCCACGCCGATCCTTCGAGTTCTATGCTCGATTCATCAATAGCGTGGTCGAGTGATTCACCGTCGGCGTCTTCCAAGGTATCCGCAAACCAAGAGAGTATTTCCCTTGCCCGCTCCGACGAAATGGTAGACCGTAAGTGATTTGCGACGACGGGTGGCGAGGCCTCAAGAAACTGAGAACCGTCGGACTCCTCGGAGATCACCAGTTTTTCTTGTTCAAGCTGCTGAACGATATCCGCTGAGTACCTTGTGCCAAACTCCGACAGTTTCACATGTTGAAATAGCGATAACACCTCAAGCGGCTCGCGCAGATGCGACGGTTTTGCGGAAAGGTACGTCTCAATGTATCCCGCCAGTTGAGGATTGAAAAGATCACCGTTGAGGCGCCATTCTTCACCGCGCTTCACAAACGCACCGGCTCGGCTACCCGCATCAAGCACCGCGCGCACCAGGTCAAAATGGCCCTGAGTCTCCGCGTACGCCTGCCGCACAACCTCGTGCGACGGCGGGCCCCGGAGTATCTCGGCGGCGAGGGTATCTACCCCCTGGAACGAGAGGGAGTCTAGCGCAACCTCTGCCCAGGGCCACGCAACGTCAGAGATGGCTCTCTTGCCACGCACTTGGGATCGGGTGATGCTAACGCCGGAAGTCAGGAGAGGCGTCCTGGTACGCGAATAGACCTCATCAACGACCGCCCAACTCGCGGCATCGATGTTGTCAAGATTTTCCACAACAAGCACGGCTCGCGGTTGGCTCAGAACAGCCTCGCATAGTCGCTGCACGACCTGAGACATAGAGGGCGAATCGGGCAGACGGAGATTCTGCCAGAGCTCAGAAAGCCGGAATGCGGCGAGCGGCGCGTTACTAATAGAGGCTGAACACCTAATCCCGAACACCGCGTAACCCAGTGGAGAAAGCTGAGCTACGATCTCTTGCTGAGCCTTTGCGCTTCCACCGGTCACTCCAGAAATATGGACTGAGACCGCATCTTGAATGAGCGCAACCGCGTTCCTCGACTCCTCTCGAAAAAGTAAACTATTACCTCTCTTGCGCGAAGTTAAAGACATGCTACCCCCCCAAGGTAAAGCAAGATGTCTGCGCCAACTTCCAGGCGTTAAGCGAAGACAAAAAGCCAGTTCACCGCCCTCAGGCGCCCCTACTGGCAAAGATTTTCCAAACAAAAATGAGCCCCTCGCAGCCATAGCGCACTCACTCGTTGCGAGGGACTGTGTCTCCTGCGGGCTGGGCGATCCCGAGCGAATTAAAACCAATGGTTTTGACTCGCTCGGGATCGTACAACCCACGGGAGGGGTGTCAGCTACTTGCGGTAGTCGAGCACCAGTCGGTAGATGAACGCTGCCATCGCCTGACGCGACAGGTCATCCTTCGGCCAGTACTCCTTCCCTGCAGCTGTCTTGTTGCCGGTGGAGAGCTTCACGTCGTACATCCACGAGATCTCCTTATAGAACGACATCCCCGGCTTCATATCTGCCATCGGCGACACCTTCGGTGCCGTGTAGTTCTTCGGAGCCTCGAGGCGGTAGATGAACGCTGCCATCGCCTCACGCGTCAGTGATGCGTGTGGTCGGAACGTCGGCTTTCCGCCGGCTTCCTTGTACCCGGTAGAGAGTTTCGCTTCGTACATCCACGCCATCTCTTTGTAGAAGGAGTCGCCTGGGTTGACATCCGCGAACGGTGACACCTTCGGTGCCTGGTAGTTCTTCGGAGCTTCCATTCGGAAGATGAACGCTGCCATCGCCTGACGCTCCAGGTTGTCGGCCGGCTTGTACAGCGGCTTGCCCGCAGCCTGCTTCCAACCGGTGGAGTACTTCATGCACTCCATCCAGTCGATCTCCTTATAGAACTTGTGGCTCAACGGAGTATCTGCAAACACGGGCGTCTTGCGAGGCACGTCACAAACAGTATGCGTAGAAGGCTTCACCGTCATGGACACAGACTGTGACACAATCCCTGCTGAGTTCTTCGCGGTCACCGTGAACTTAAACGTTCCCGACTCGGAGGCAGTCCCCGAGATCACACCAGTCTTCGCGTCCAGGGACAGGCCCTTGGGAAGCTTGCCTGACGAGACAGTGAACGACGGCGCAGGCGTGCCCGAAGACTTCACCTGGGCGCTGTACTTCACGCCCACCGTGGCCACCGGCAGTGACGCAGTGCTGATCTTCGGGGCAACCGGATCTCCACCCGTCTCACCAGCATTAGCATTTCCATTATTTGTACCGGACGCATTGCCCGCCGCATTCGACGACGCGTCCGTGTCGGCAGCCGACTTAGATGCGCCTGACGCATCCTTGTTGCCAGCTGTTGAACCGCCGGCGCCAGCAATGCTGTTGCCGTTCGAGTCCTGCGAACCTACCGCAGAACCCTTTGCAGCAGAACCAGCCGTGGCCGATGCGTCTTTCGACGCATCATTGTTGCCAGCAGAAGCGGCAGCAGCGCTTGCATCGTGGTTCGCGGCAGCTGAGGCTGCGCCCCTGCTATCAGAATCCGCAGCACCGATCGCAGCACCAACCGCACCAGCCTGCTGGTTACCATCAGCCTTCGCCGAAGCAGAAGCCGACGCCGACGCGTTCTTGCCACCCTGGGTCGTGCCATTCTTACCGCTGGCGTTTCCGGAGGCGTTCGAGGAAGCGGCCGACATTGATGCGCCTGTCGCGTCCTTGTTGCCGGTGGTTGAGCCGCCAGCACCAGCGATGCTGTTGCCATTCGAGTTCTGCGAACCTTCCGCAGCACCCTGCGCGGCAGAACCAGCGGTGGCCGAAGCATCCTTCGACGCATCCGTGTTACCAGCAGAAGCGGCAGCAGCAGAAGCATCGTGATTTGCCGCAGCAGACGCTGTGGTCGTGCCATCAGAATTGGCAGCACCAATCGCAGCACCAACCGCACCAGCCTGCTGGTTTCCGTCAGCCTTCGCTGAAGCGGAAGCAGACGCTGACGCGTTCTTGCCACCCTGGGTCGTGCCGTTCTTACCGGTTGCGTTGTTCGTACCAGACGCGTTCGTCGATGCGTTCGTGTCGGCAGCCGACTTCGACGCACCCGACGCATCACCTGTTGCCGTCGTTGAACCGGCAGCACCAGCGACACTGTCGCCTTCCGAGTCCTGCGAACCTACCGCAGAACCCTGAGCGGCAGAACCAGCCGTGGCCGACGCATCCTTCGACGCATCATTGTTGCCAGCAGAAGCGGCAGCAGCAGACGCGTCGTGGTTCGCGGCAGCGGAAGCTGCGCCCTTGTCGTCGGAATCGGCAGCACCAACCGCTGCTCCCTGAGCCGCGGCCTGGCTGTTGTTGTCAGCCTGTGCCGAAGCGGAAGCAGACGCTGACGCGTTCTTGCCACCCTGGGTCGTACCGTTCTTACCGCTGGCGTTACCAGACGCGTTCGAGGAAGCGGCTGACATGGACGCGCCAGTCGCATCCTTGTTACCCGTTGTCGAGCCCGCGGCGCCAGCAACACTGTCGCCTTCCGAGTCCTGCGAACCTACCGCAGAACCCTGAGCCGCAGAACCAGCCGTAGCCGACGCATCCTTCGACGCATCCGCGTTACCAGCAGAAGCGGCAGCAGCAGAAGCATCGTGGTTCGCCGCAGCGGACGCTGTGCTGTTGCCTTCAGAATCGGCAGCTCCGACCGCAGCACCGACCGCACCGGCCTGTTGATTTCCATCAGCCGTCGCGGAGGCAGAAGCGGAAGCGGAAGCGTTCTTGCCGCCCTGGGTCGTGCCATTCTTACCGGTTTCGTTGTTCGTACCAGACCCGTTCCCCGATGTATTCGACGACGCATTTGTACCAGATGCGCTCCCCGATGCGTTCGACGATGCATCGGTGTCAGCAGCCGACTTAGAAGCGCCTGACGCATCCTTGCTACCGGTCGTTGAACCCGCAGCACCAGCAATGCTGTCGCCGTTCGAATCCTGCGAACCTACCGCAGAACCCTGAGCCGCAGAACCGGCCGTGGCCGATGCGTCCTTCGAGGCATCCGCATTGCCAGCAGAAGCGGCAGCAGCAGAGGCATCGTGATTTGCCGCAGCGGACGCTGTGCTCTTGCCTTCAGAATCGGCAGCACCGACCGCAGCACCAACGGCACCAGCCTGCTGGTTACCATCAGCCTTCGCTGAAGCAGAAGCCGACGCCGACGCGTTCTTGCCACCCTGGGTCGTACCGTTCTTGCCGCTGGCGTTACCAGACGCATCCGTATCAGCAGCCGAAACAGACGCACCTGACGCATCCTTGCTACCCGTCGTTGAACCTGCAGCACCAGCAATGCTGTCGCCGTTCGAATCCTGCGAACCTACCGCAGAACCCTGAGCCGCAGAACCAGCCGTAGCTGATGCGTCCTTCGAGGCATCCGCGTTGCCAGCAGAAGCGGCAGCAGCAGAAGCATCGTGATTTGCCGCAGCGGACGCTGTGCTCTTGCCTTCAGAATCGGCAGCACCGACCGCAGCACCAACGGCACCAGCCTGCTGGTTACCATCAGCCTTCGCCGAAGCAGAAGCCGACGCCGAGGCGTTCTTGCCACCCTGGGTCGTACCGTTCTTGTTACCCTGCACACCCGTGTTCGCGCCAGACGCGTTCCCCGCCGCATTCGACGACGCATCCGTGTCAGCAGCCGACTTCGACGCACCAGACGCATCCGAATTCGCCGTCGTTGAACCCGCAGCACCAGCAATGCTGTCGCCGTTCGAATCCTGCGAACCTACCGCAGAACCCTGAGCCGCAGAACCAGCCGTAGCCGACGCATCCTTCGAGGCATCCGCATTGCCAGCAGAAGCGGCAGCAGCAGAAGCATCGTGATTTGCCGCAGCGGACGCTGTGCTCTTGCCTTCAGAATCGGCAGCACCGACCGCAGCACCAACCGCACCAGCCTGCTGGTTACCATCAGCCTTCGCCGAAGCAGAAGCCGACGCCGACGCGTTCTTGCCACCCTGGGTCGTACCGTTCTTGCCACTGGCGTTTCCGGACGCATCCGTATCAGCAGCCGAAACAGATGCACCGGAAGCATCTTGGTTGCCGGTCGTTGAGCCCGCGGCGCCAGCAACACTGTCGCCTTCCGAGTCCTGCGAACCTACCGCAGAACCCTGAGCCGCAGAACCAGCCGTAGCCGACGCATCCTTCGACGCATCCGCGTTACCAGCAGAAGCGGCAGCAGCAGAAGCATCGTGATTTGCCGCAGCGGACGCTGTGCTCTTGCCTTCAGATTCGGCAGCACCGACCGCAGCACCAACCGCACCAGCCTGCTGGTTACCATCAGCCGTCGCTGAAGCGGAAGCTGAAGCGGAAGCATTCTTGCCCGCCTGCACGCCACCATTCTTTGGCGGCACGGTCCCGTCAACCGCACACTTATTTGGAGCTTGCGTGTCGTCGAATATCGCCTTGTTTGGATTTCGGGCAAACAGCTCACACAGCTGTGGGGTACGGGGGTCGTTTTGTTCGACATACGCAATGTTGAGCGGAACGTCGGTGCCGGTCAGCGCAACAACTTTCACCGGAACCTTCACTTCGACCCAGTTGTGGTCTCCGCCTTTGTTATCCATCACAGGGAACCCAGGGATGTTAATCGTAACCAGGTAGTTGTTCAGCGAAGAGACCGTGGCCGTTTCAGGAATCCAGCCCTGGCTCCACCACATTTCCGGAGCAAAGTACGGCGGTGGCATGACTTTAAGACCGCTCGGGACGCTGTCGACGATAGTCATCGGACCAGCCGGGGTCATGTAGTTCACACCGATTCTGATGTAGTAGTTGAACGTATCACCCACTGCCAATGGCAGGTTTGGGTTGTGATCGTTTCTCATCGTGAACACGTCGGGAAGCCAACCCTTTTCGCCCATAACTCGGCTGCTCGCGCCGGAAGGCCCTGGAACAGGGGCTTGCGCTTCGTCAGCACCCGCTGGAGCACTCGTCGCGGAATCATTCGCTTCTTGGGTCGGGCTCTCGGTCGCATTTGCTGGAACTGCTGCCTGGGCTACTCCGCCTCCTGAGAGCACAACAGTGAGTGCCAGGGCGAACGTCAGCTTTCTTCGTAATGATTTAAATTCCAATATGGTTCCTCAAATTATGCAAAATCTAATAATTAGATTTCCGGTGGAATTGTGAAATCGGAATCATTGATGAGTGGGGTTCCCATCAATGCAGGGACGATCACACAGGTGTACCTTGCTATATGTCAGCACACCCGGGATGCCTACCAGCACACAACTGTCCAGAATTTGAGTAGTAACCGGGTTAAAGCGGATCAAAATGAGTGACCCGACAAGCACTCTGAGTACGGCGCGTGTTTCCGCTTCTCAGCAAGTCATACCTGAGGGGTCAAGAATTACGACAGGAAGAACGTTCGTCGTCAACGAGAAAATACTCACGTGCGGGGAGCGTTTCGACCTCACGCCGCACGAGGAGCCCGCTAGCGGGGCACAGATATTGCGTTACTCGACGCCAGCCCGGCGCTTCGCCCGCCACGACATAAACGCACGAATCGCCTCGATCAGAATCGGGATACCCGGGATCAGCACGAGCACAATGATGAATACCTCACTGTACTCACGCACAAACGGGATCTGGCCGAGGAAGAAGCCGATCAGGGTCACACCAACACCCCAGAGCAGCGCTCCGATTGCGTTGTACGTTACGAAGTGGCGATAGCGCATCTGACCGACACCCGCGGCGGCAGGCACAAAAGCGCGGAACACGGGGAGGAAGCGCGCGATGATAATCGCCTTCGGGCCGTGCTTTTCGAAGAACGCGTGCGTACGCGCAACATTCTCGGGGTTAAAGAGACGACTCTTCTCTTTCTTGAAGATCGCGGGGCCAAGTTTTCGGCCGATCATGAAGCCCATTTGGTCGCCAGCAAACGCGAAGGCAAATAGCAGGATGCAGGTGATCCAGATCGGCACATCGATGACGCCGGTGGCTGTGAACAGTCCGACGGTAAACAGCAGCGAATCACCGGGCAGGAACGCGAGCACCAGCACGCCGGTTTCCAAGAACACAAAGGCGCACGCGAGGATCAGTGCGATCCACCCACCGGTCTTGAGAAGCGTTTCAGGATCAAGCCAGTCGATCCCGAGAAGTGCTGGAACGGTCGCGAGCACGCTCGCTGCGGAAATCGGCAGTGTCACAGAGCGGCTCGACTTTCGTGTCGGTGGTTTTGAGCGCGAAGCAATGGCCCCCACTCATTATGCACGCCCCCGCTGGGACGAAACCGGAGGCGCTCCTGCCACCTGGCAAGGAGCAGCCCCCGGGGTAAGGTGACGGCAACCTACGCCGAAGCGCGCTCCGCCATCTCTACAACGTTCTTCAGCAGCAGGGCCCGGGTCATGGGACCAACCCCACCCGGGTTTGGCGAGATCCAACCCGCAACATTTGCGACCTCGGGCGAGACGTCGCCCACAACGCGGCTCTTGCCGGTCTCGGGATCAACCTTGCGCGACACACCCACGTCAAGCACGATCGCACCCGGCTTCACGTCTTCGGCCCGCACAATCCCTTCGACACCGGCCGCTGCCACGATCACATCGGCCCGGCGCAGCTCGGCGCCCAGATCCTTTGTGCCCGTGTGCGTCAGCGTCACGGTTGCGTTGTACTCGCGCCTGGTGAGCAGCGGGCCGATGGGGCGCCCGACCGTCACACCGCGGCCGACAACAACCACGTGTTTGCCTGCCCAGGAGAGGCCGTTGCGCTCAACCAGCTCGATGACACCGCGCGGTGTGCACGGCAGCGGCGAGTTGATCTCGGTGTTCGCGTTCAACACGAGCCGACCGAGGTTGGTCGGGTGCAGGCCGTCGGCGTCTTTCGCGGGGTCGATGCACTCGAGAATGCGATCGGTGTCGATGTGCTTCGGCAGCGGCAGCTGCACGATGTAGCCGGTGCAGCTCTCGTCGGCGTTCAACTCCGCGAGTACCGCTTCAAGCTCTTCCTGCGTCACCGACTCGGGCAGCTCACGCTTGATCGAGGTGATGCCCACCTCGGCGCAGTCGCGGTGCTTGCCCGCGACGTACCACTGCGAGCCAGGATCCTCACCGACGAGCACCGTTGCAAGGCCCGGGGTGACCCCGCGGGCCTTGAGCGCGGTGACTCGTTCAGTGAGTTCCTGCTTGATCGCGGCCGCCGCAGCGGTTCCGTTGAGGATCTGCGCTGACTGACGAGCGTTTTCGCTTGTCACGCGGCTTACCACTCCTCGAGACCGGGGTAGAGCGGGAACGCGTCGGCGAGCGCCTTTACGCGCGCCGACAGGGCGTCAACGTCGCCCGACTGCTGCAGCGTCTGCGCGACGATGTCGGCGACCTCGGTGAACTCGGCATCGCCAAAGCCACGGGTTGCGAGAGCGGGGGTACCGATCCGCAGGCCGCTGGTGACCATCGGCGGGCGGGGATCGAACGGTACAGCGTTGCGGTTCACGGTGATGCCCACAGCGTGCAGCGCGTCTTCCGCCTGCTGCCCGTCGAGGGGTGAGTTGCGCAGGTCGGCGAGCACGAGGTGCACGTCGGTGCCACCGGTGAGCACGTCAACACCCGCTGCGCGCGAGGCCTCGGTGGTTAGTGCGTCAGCGAGAAGCTTTGCGCCCGACACGGTGCGCAGCTGACGCTCCTTGAACTCGTCGGTCGCCGCAAGCTTGAACGCAGTCGCCTTCGCGGCGATCACGTGCATCAGCGGCCCACCCTGCTGACCGGGGAACACGTTCGAGTTGAGCTTCTTGTAAATCTCGAGATCGTTGGTGAGGATGAAGCCCGAGCGGGGGCCACCAATGGTCTTGTGTACGGTCGACGAGGTGACGTGTGCGTGCGGCACGGGGCTCGGGTGGATGCCCGCTGCAACGAGGCCTGCGAAGTGGGCCATATCAACCCAGAGGGTCGCACCAACCTCGTCAGCGATCGCGCGGAACGCAGCGAAGTCGAGCGTGCGGGGGTACGCCGACCAGCCCGCGATGATGACCTTGGGCTTCGTCTCGAGGGCCTTCTGGCGCACAACATCCATGTCGACAAGGAATGTTTCGGGGTCAACGCCGTACGAGACAACGTTGTAGAGCTTGCCCGAGAAGTTCAGCTTCATGCCGTGGGTGAGGTGGCCACCGTGCGAGAGTTCAAGACCGAGGATGGTATCGCCTGGTTCGGCGATCGCCGAAAGCACCGCGGCGTTAGCCGAGGCACCCGAGTGAGGCTGCACGTTGGCGTACTTCGCGCCGAAGAGGCTCTTGGCCCGATCCCGAGCGAGGTCTTCTGCAACGTCAACGAACTCGCAGCCGCCGTAGTAGCGACGCCCCGGGTAGCCCTCGGCGTACTTGTTGGTGAGCACGGAGCCTTGCGACTCGAGCACGGCGCGAGGCACGAAGTTCTCACTCGCGATCATCTCGAGCGTCGAACGCTGGCGATTGAGCTCGTCGCGCAGAACGGCAGCAATCTCAGGATCGACGACCTCAAGTGGCTCGTTAAAAAAAGCGGACTGGGTTGACATAGACATTCCTCCATGAACTTTGCGACCCAGGCGAGCGGCCTAAAACTGAGAGTGTCGTTCCCCGATGGTGTCCCATCTGCACGCCAGTCACGACGAGAATCATCTTAGCAAGGAGTTGCTGGGCGGCAAGATTCTGCGACTCGCAAGCTCGCGCAGAATGACCATGGGTGCGGGCGCTACCCTTGTATCTCGTGAACACCAGCGCTCAAACCAGCTCCGCCACTCAGTGGGTACTGACCCTCTCTTGCATCGACGGTCCCGGCATCGTGCACGCCATCAGCGGCGCGATCGTCGCGGCGGGCGGCAATATCGCCGAGAGCCAGCAGTTTGCCAGCGCCGATACCGGTCGATTCTTCATGCGCCTGCAGGTTGAGGCGGTTTCGCAGCCCGAGACATTTGAGTCTCGCTTCAACAGCACGCTTGCTCCGGTGACGGAGCGGTACAACATGGCCTGGCGCCTCGACAGGGTTGGGCGCCCAGTGCGCACGCTGATCCTCGCCTCCACCGCCACACACTGCGTCAACGATTTGCTTTACCGCCGCCGCGGCGGTCAGCTGCCCATCGAGGTGCCGCTTGTGCTCTCAAACCACGACACGGTGCGCGACATCGCCGAGTTCTACGGGGTGCCGTTCGAGCAGCGCGCGATCGCCGGCGCCGCCGACAAGGCAGCCTTCGAGGCGCGCGTCATTGAGGCGGTTGAAGAGCTCGACATCGAGCTCGTTGTGCTCGCCCGCTACATGCAGATCCTCTCCCCCGAGCTGTGTGAGGCACTCGAGGGCAAGGCGATCAACATTCACCATTCGTTCTTGCCGGGCTTTAAGGGCGCAAACCCCTACAAGCAGGCGCACCAGCGCGGCGTGAAGCTCATCGGCGCGACGGCCCACTTCGTCACAACGGACCTCGACGAGGGCCCAATCATCGAACAGGACGTCACCCGCGTTGATCACTCCTACTCCCCACGCGAACTCGTGCAGTTGGGGCAAGACGAAGAGGCCCGCGTGCTGCGTCGTGCCGTGAACTGGTTTGCGGAGAACAGGATTCTCGCCGACGGGGATCGCACGATCATCTTCCGCTAACCTCAGCGTCTCGCGTTTACTCTCAACCGCACGCCCTCCTTTTCAAGGACGGTCGTGCGGTTGAGTGCTTTTACAGCACCCGCGAAATATCGACCATGCCGTTTCACATGCAGTTCAGGCAACCTTAAAAACCCTCAGCAAATGCACACTGAAATAAGCGCGCGCTCCCATCAACAATGAACGTACTATTCACATTAACCCGCTGCTCGGGAGCCACACCAGGGGAATGCAAGCGTCACAGCTCCCGAGCACGGTGTAACGCTTCACCGACACACAGGAGCAATCATGAAGAACATGACGAAGACCACCCTCGCGGACACGCAGATCGACGGTTCGATCTAGTCCGCCCCACAGATCCCCCCAAGGGAAAAACAGGAGGTGATCAGGATGCAGCCCAACCCAACGCGCATCGCGCGGGACCATTACCGCTCGGGGAATCCCAATTTCTACCCCTCTCTACGCGCGGGCATCCTGGTCATCTCCGCTATCTCAGCAGCGATCGCAACTATTTGAGCGCACTCCCCCGAAGCGATTCGAGCTCGGCACGAAGGCCGTGCACGATCGCTCGAATGCCGAGCTGGAAGGCATCGTCGGCCGGTGACGTTCCCGCCGCTGCGAGGTGGGCGTTCCGCGCCGCGTACGCCGCCGCAAAGTCGGGGACATCGTCGCGCGCGCCGGGATCCAGCATCGTCGGATCTGCAGCGGCGTCGAGCGCGGAGCCGAGCACAAACGACTCAATGGCAACAATCACCGAGAGTGCTCGTTCTCGCGGCCACCCAGCGTCAACGAGCGCCCGGGAGACCAGGTCGTACATGAGGCTTGTTCGAGCGTCAGCGCTCAGGGGCTGCGTGGCGAGCAAGGCAATCGTGGGAGGATGCGCGGCAAACGCGGCCCGATAGGAATCGGCCCAGCTGATCATCGCGGCGTCCCACTCAAGACGATCGAACACTCCGACATCCATGCGGTCGCTGATCTGTTCGCGAATACCCGCGATCAGTTCTTCGCGCCCCGAAACGTGGTTGTACAGGGCGGAAGGTCGCACACCGAGTTCACGGGCAACCTCGCGCATGCTGGCACCAGACTCACCGCGTTCGTCTAGCAAGCGCAGAGCGGTCTCCAAGATGAGCTGCCGGTTCAACAGCGGCGTTTTTGGGCGCCCTGCCCGCCGCTGCTGCTTCTCCTCTGCCACAAGCAATGACCCTATCGCGTCGAGTTTCTCCATCGAGTAACACTTTTCTTCCTTTTCGTATTATCCTCGAACCCGAGCAGAAAAAGAACCCTGTTCATTTAAGTGGGAAACTGACCCGCGCGTCACACCAAGCAAGGAGGCTTTCGCATGAAGACCACGGTTTTCACGGGTGGCACGATCCTCATCGATCCAGCACAAGCAGGCAGCAGCGTGACAAGCAGCGCGCTCGCAATGCGTGACGGGGTTGTTGTGGCGATCGGGTCTGAGGCTGAGCCCCTGGCAGCGGAGGCCAACGCGGAGGTCATAGACCTCGAGGGCGGCACACTCACCCCCGCGGTCGGCGACGGTCACGCCCACCCCATGCTCGGTGGTCTGGAATCGCTCGGACCAGCCATCAGGCAGGCGTCCGACATCCCGGGAATCCTCGAGGCTGTTGCAACCTGGCGCGCAGAGCACCCCGAGGCAACGTGGATCGTGGGCGGCAGCTACGACGCAACGTTTGCGCCCGGCGGCTACTTCGACGCGCACTGGCTCGACGAGGTCACCGGAGACACCCCCACCATTCTTCGCTCCTGGGACTACCACACAGTCTGGGTGAACTCCGCAGCGCTCGCAGCCGCGGGGATCACCGCCGATACGCCGGATCCCGCGCTCGGACGCATCGTGCGGCGCGCGGACGGCTCCCCACTCGGCACGCTACAGGAAGCCGCGGCCAATGACTTTCTCGCCAACATCGTGCCCTCGTTCACGCTCGAGGAGCGGATCGATGCGCTCGAACGCGCCACTCGCACGTACGCTGCCCAGGGAACCACGTGGATTCAAGACGCCTGGGTCGAGGCGAGCGACCTTGAGGTCTACCTGGCCGCAGTGGCGCAGGATCGCCTGCACACTCGAGTGAACCTCGCGTTCAGGGCCGATCCCGCGCGGTGGCGGGCACAGCTCACCGAGTTCGTTACCGCGCGAGCGCAGGTTCGGGATCTAGCCGCCGATCGCCTGAGCGGCGAAACCGTCAAGTTCTTCCTCGACGGCGTGATCGAGAGCCACACCGCCGCGCTGATCGAACCCTACGCCGATCTGCCCGACGAGCGCGGCCTGCCGAACTGGACCAGGGACGAACTTTTCGCCGCAACCCAGGCGTTTGACGCCGAGGGATTCCAGCTACACCTGCACGCGATCGGCGATGCCGCGAATCGCAACGCACTCGACGCGCTTGAGGCGGCGACGCTCACGGATCCGGATCGCGAACGCCACCACGTGATCGCCCACGTCGCTTTGCTCGATCCCGCCGACGTGTCACGTTTTGCGGAGCTCAACGTGATCGCGAACTTCGAGCCCTACTGGGCGCAGTGCGACGCGGTGATGCGCGACCTCACGATCCCGCATCTCGGCGAGCCGCGCGACACCTGGCAGTACCTCATCGGTTCGGTCGAGCGGAGCGGAGCAACGATCTCCTTTGGCAGCGACTGGCCGGTCACCACCCTCGACTGGCGACCCGCGCTCTCCACGGCGATCACCCGGCACAGCCACGAGGACGCCTGCGCCGACGCCTGGCTACCCGAGGAGCGCGTTGACGCGGCCACCGCGCTCGCCGCCTACACCAAGGGCATCGCGCGGCAGGCGCTGGCTCAGGATCGCGGCACGCTTGCGGTTGGCATGGTTGCCGACGCCGTGTGGCTGTCTGCGGACCCCCTCAGCGTGACACCCGAGTCCATCGCAGACCTCACAGTGCACGGCACCTGGCTCGCGGGCGAACGCACCCACTAATACAGACTTCACCACTTCGCACCACTTCAAAGGAGATATTTTGAGCGATTCGAACCAACCACAGTTGAAGAGAGCACTTGGCCTCACCGGCCTCACTCTCTTCGGCGTCACCTACATGACGGTCATCACGGTGTTCACCACCTACGGAATCGTCAACCAGGTCACCGACGGGCACCTGCCCGCGGCCTACATCATCGCCGTTGTTGCGATGCTGTTCACCGCTGGCAGCTACGGTGCGATGGTGCGCCGGTACCCCGTGGCAGGATCGGCCTACACCTACACGCAACAGTCCTTTGGTGGCGCGGCGGGCTTCCTCACCGGTTGGGTCATGCTGCTCGACTACATGTTCATCCCGATGATTAACTTCATGCTCATTGGCATCTACCTGAACACGCAGTTCCCCGCGATCCCGGTCTGGGTGTTTACGCTCGCGGCTCTGCTGCTTGTGCTGCTGTTCAACATCCTGGGTATCACGCTGGTCAACAAGGTCAACATTGCGATCATTGCGCTGTCGGTGATCCTCGTTGTGGTCTTTGTGGTGCTCTCGTTCAAGGAAGCCTTCGGCGGCAACACCTCAGTGAACCTGATCGAGCCCTTCACCTTCGGAGAGGGCGGCATCGGCGCCATCGCTTCGGGCGCGGCCGTCTTGGCGCTTTCGTTCCTCGGCTTCGACGCGGTCTCCACGCTCTCGGAAGAGGCAAAGAACCCGCGCCGCGACATTCCTCGCGCAATTATTCTGGCGACCATGATCGGTGGACTCTGCTTCATCCTCGTCTCTTGGGCGGGCGGGCTCGCCTACCAACCCGACTGGGGTTCACTCTCCGATGGCCAGATCGAAGCCGCGGGTACAACCGTTATCGACAGCTTTAACATGCCCTGGATGACGTCGTTCTTTGTCGCCGTGTACGTGGTTGGCGGACTCGGCTCGGGCATGACCGGCCAGGTCTCGGTCTCGCGCATTCTTTACGCAATGGGCCGCGACGGCATGCTCCCCAAGCCGCTCTCACGCCTGCACAAGCGCTTCGGCACCCCGATCGTCGCCGCCATCACAGTGTCGGTGTTTGCGCTCTCGGCACTGTTCCTGTCACTCGACATCGTCGCGTTCATGATCAGCTTCGGCGCGCTCGCCGCGTTTGCGATGGTGAACCTCTCGGTGATCCGCACCTACATGTTCCCGAAGAATGGACAACGCGAGAAGGTCACGTTCTGGCGAGTGATTCGTTTCGTTGTGTTCCCACTCATCGGCTTCGCGCTGACCATCTGGTTGTGGACCTCGCTGCACGCGGCCACCTGGATCGTGGGTGGCATTTGGCTCCTCATCGGCGTTGGCATCATCGCGATCGTGACGGGCGGCTTCAAGCGCCCCGTTCCGAAGCTCGATTTCTCCGAGCAGGATCCCACCACGCAGCAGATCGATCAGCTCGGTGAGGACTACCCGCTCGAGGGCATGCGGAGCTAGCTGCTTGTTCGGTTGGGGATGCGGAGCTATCGAAGATGCTCCACATCCCCCGCCGACACGGTGAGTTCGCCGCCGGTCGGCAGATCCACCACTAGCGAGCCGTCGTCTGCCAGCGCGCGGGCGCGGCCATCAACTATTTCGTCACCGGGCAGGTGGACACGCACCTCGGTGCCCAGAGTGAGTGAGTGCCTGGCCACGCGATTCCGGGCCGCCTGCGGGTCGACATTTGCAAGTTCAACGAGGCGCAACAGGCCAGCACACACATCGTGCAGAACACGGTCGAGCAGATCCTGACCCGCGGCGTCCGTGAGAAGCTCGGCCCCGCGAACATCGGCTCCCGCTGCGAGCAGCGATGTCGCCCGGTCAGTGGGCAGCTCCCACTCTGGAATGAGCAGGTTGATCCCCATTCCCACGACCACTGAGCCGTCGGGCAGCATTTCGCACAGGATCCCGCACAACTTTTGACCGACTCGCCCCTCTTCGGCGTCGGCCTCCGTGCGCACATGAACATCGTTGGGCCACTTCACGCCGACGCGCATGCCCTCACCGAATAACGGCTGCAGCGCGCCAACAACAGCGGAGCCCGCGAGCAGGGGCAGCCAGCTTGCGGGCAAACCGCTTTTACCAAACCCTCGAATCAGCAACGACGCGGCAACCGCGGTGTCGGCAGGCATGACCCATTCGCGACCAAGACGCCCTTTTCCCGCGGTCTGATCTGCCGTAGCTACGAGCGTGCCATGGGGCGCTCGATCCTCACCCTGCAGCGCCAGTTCTCGCAGCGCAGCATTAGTAGAAGGTACAGCACGATGCCAGATAACCTGCGGTAAAATTGCACGAGTGCGAGTCAGCTCCATGAGGAGAGACTACCGCCAGCTCGAAAGAGCATCTTCCGACCGGTTACTTCTGCGTGAGTTTGGGGTTGCAGAATTTTAATCGGAAAAACTTTTGGTAGTCGCGTAACAAAACGGGGTCAGTTGCATCCAGGGGAGTGAAGAGGGCAATTTTGTTGTCCCCCAATTTGAGTTGCCCTCTTTTTAACTTCGATTCCCTTCGATGTACCGATACAGCTAAGGAAGAAATGTTCCAACGGAAACACCCGCGAACCGGTCGCGCCCGCACCTCGGGCACGCAGCGTGGACTGGCGGCAGCCCTTTCACTCTTTCTACTCTTTTCGCTTCTTCCTACAGGCACCGCCTGGGCAGAAGACGGCGCAAGTGCGGATGCAGGCCCCACGCCCATTGACATGAAGATCGTCACGCAGAGCGATGGCACTCCCGGCTGGGACGGGAACGATGATGCGGGCAATGACTCGGGCCCCAACAACGGCATTGTTCGTGTCAACGACGTCGTCACGTACGAGGTACAGTACGGCGTCAACGATTCCGAGGTAGACAATCTCACCTGGTCGATCAAGTTTCCAAAGGGCATGGAAATCACCGAGGTGCCGGGGTACTGCGTTGGTGGGGGCACAATCGAACCAGCCACAGCGGGAACACCTTCACTGCCCTACTCGTCGTCTTCTATTGATGAGCTCGCCGAGCAGACCTTGACCTGCAACATGGGCTCAATTGCGGTTGAGCGCCAAAAGGTATCAGTCAAGCTACGAGTATTGGGCTTTGTGCCAAACGCACAAGATCTGCCCATCGTCGAGGCAAGTATCAAAGCTGACGGTATCGATGAACCAATTCCTTCGCAGACGCTCCCCTCGGTAAAGGCCTCTTCGCGCCTGCAGTGGGATCTTTCTAAAAACGGCGTTGCCCTAACGGAGAATAGTGGCTACGTTACTGGCCCCGCTTCTGTGGCTTGTCCGTGGGATTCAACGCTAGTCTGCCTCTCAACGGAGTACTCGATCCTGCTCTCTGCACCAAACCAGGGTAAGGGCGCAATGCCCCTCGTCGGCGACTTCACGTTCACCGATGACCTCAGCCCCGAAGCTCTCTTTCCCGGACTGACGGCCCAGCAGTACGCTGCCCTAAACGCCGACCCGGACGCCTACGGCGCTCGCTTCGCCTGCACGGGCTCCTGGGGTCGCATGATTCCCGCGCGTAAAATCGGCGTAACTCAGGCGGGCGTGCTTGCCACGAAAGAAAACTCGGTACGAGACAGCGGATCTTGTACGGCGACCACCGCTGGACCTGGAAAGCCAGTCCAGTTGAAGGTCTCAGGCGCTGATACGAGTCTGCTCACGATCCCCACTAACACTGCGTACCCTGACCAGGCACTTCCTTCCAACCAGGCTTACGCAGTGGCTTTGCCCGTGACGGTTTACGTACCTATTGCCACAATTCGTGACTTCGGGGTCCCGGTGAATGACACCTGGACCTTACAAACCCGCAATACATTCAGCAACCTCTCAATTAACGGGTTCACCGCAGCCGACCACCAGTCAAGCGCGGAACAGCCGACTTGGAACGACTACCGTGCGTTGCCGATGTCTATCTCAATCCCTGGTGGATTCAACAAGTACTTCATGGGTGTTCCTGGCGCCCCTGGAAACACTCCCCCTACGCAGTTTGCATCTGACCCGTCCCTCGGTGAAGGCGTTCCTGGAGGCTCGACCCTGCGTTCCGGAAGCGCGACAGTCGCCGCGACGCAGAAGCTTACGTCTCAGCTTTACTTCACGGGATCCACAACGTCATTGCCGGTTGATCAGAGTGTTATCGGCTGCGACGTTTGGGACAACACAAAGCTGTACCTCTCCGAAGTGGATGGCAAGAGCACGGCGTCGCAGTTGCAGCGGGTACCTTCAAACGGCAAAGCCGTCTGGGTTTCCGGCTACAACAACGTGCTCAAGGCAGACGGCACCGGGGCTCGAGAGGCTCTGACCGCCGCAGATACCCCCGCACTCAAGGTGCAGTACTCCGCTCTCGCCGGCGGATCCGGCGCCGCATCTGAGTGTGGCGATTCAGCAGGGCCCTGGTACGACAATCCCAAAGACGTGCCCGGCAATGACCCCGCAAAACTCAGTGAGGGCGTGTACACCGGGGTTGCCCGCGTGCGAGTGCACCTCATCCTGTCGAAGCCGGTCTCAAACGTGGGTATCTCAAACGTACGTGCGGCCGTCTCGATCGGCATGCAGGTGGCGGACACCGGAATGCCAACCGGCACGATTCTGCCCAACTGGGCCTCCACTAAGCGAGTGAAGAGCGCCTCGCTGTCAATGGCGCAGGTGCTCGCAGCTCCCGGGGCCTGGAGCACATCGACCTATGATCCCGGCACAACGCAGACCACCGGCCACACCGGCAATCTCGGCGACCGCCTGATCCTTGCCGCGGCACAAGTTCGGGTCGACAAGCAGGTGCGCAAAGGCACCTCGGGAGATTTCACTTCAACACCTCCGCAGGTGACCGGCAATGACACGGTTCAGTACCAGATCAGTCCCACGCTCACCAGTGGCGCATCAACTCCGGGCATCTTTAACGAGGTTTGGGTTGAGGATTGCATCGCGTCGACCCAAACATACGCGGATGCGTCGGTCACCCCGACCGTCGTTTCGATCGGTTCGACACCCGCGGATGCCAAACGCCCAGCCTGTGCAGCGGGCGAAACCTACGTGCGTTGGGTGTTCAATGCCGAAGTGAACCAGCCGATCACTCCGATCATTCTTACAACTGAGGTCTCACCTACCGCACCCGATGGAGCTTCATCCAGTGATGTTGTTGCGTGGGCCTCAGAAGATGCGTCGATGCTTACGCAGCGGCGCGACGCCGCGCAAATTCAGATCTCGAACGTCGCGGGTATCAAACTCGAGAAGAAGGCACTTACCCCTGTCGTTCAGGTCAATACTCCAGGTGCAACCAATTTGGAGCGCAACCTCTGGTCAATCACGCTGACCAATACGCTTCCCGTCGTTACTGGATCCGGAGTCTCCGGCCCCGACATCATCGATGTGCTGCCCGCTCAGGGCAAGCTCGGTACTTCATTCCACGGCACATTCACCTTCGATGGTGCGACCGTGACCGAGGGCGGCAGTGACGTCGTGACGCTGTACACAAACTCGACAAGCATCAACGCAAACCCGACCCACTCCTCGAACGGAGCAGCTGGGTCAACTGCCTGGTGTGACGCTCCCAGCGGTGGCAACCTCGTGAGTGGCACGGGATCCTGCCCGACCGGAAATGCGGACGTAACTGGCTTGCGGTTCCAGCGCCCCGGCGCGTACAACCCCGGCGACAAGATCTCAGTTGAGGTCGCGATGGTTGGCAAGGGAAATGCCGCGGGTGACCGCTACGTGAACCGGGCAGCTGCTGCCGCGACCGGTCTTGACCAGTTTGTTGGCCCGCTCGACCGCGCCGAGACCGTAGTCTCGTCTTCCGTAGGCAGCCATGTGTGGTGGGACTTCAATCGCAGCGGGGTTCTCGGTGGCGACGGCGATCTGCCCGAGCCCGGCGCACCCAACGTGAGTGTGCACCTCGTCGGAACTGACGATCTTGGCAACGCCGTTGATCGCACAACCACCACCGACGAAAACGGTGATTACCACTTCGACGGTCTGCGTTCTTCCGACGCCAACGGCTACGTTGTCACCTTCAGCAAGCCCACTGGAGCCTCGGCATTCACTGAGCAGAACGCTGCAGGATCCGCGCCTGGAACCGCCTCGGTGCCTGATGTGACGTCGGGCGCCAGCGCACCGGTAGTCGTCGGTACCAACGAGTCCAACACCACCATTAATGCGGGTCTCATCGCTGATGGCAGCCTCAACATCCAGAAGACACTCAAGGGTGCCGGCGTGAAACCGTTCAGCGCGAAGGATCCGCTTGAGTTCGGTGTGGAGTGCACGCTGAACGACGAGAGTGTCTATTCAAACACCATCACGCTTCAGCCCGACGGCTCGGAGTCGGTCAGTTCGGCAGTGCTCGGGCCGATTCCGGCTTTCGCCAAGTGTGTTGTGACTGAAACGGCTTCGCCGCGCTCAGACAAGGATCTTGATCCTGAGCCCGTCACAGTGACCATTCCATGGGACAGCTCGGCCCAAGCCGCTGGCAATGTAACGGCCTCGCTGACAAACTACTACTCAGCGGGCAAGGTCCAGCTGACGAAGCAGCTCAAGGGCGACCCGAAGCGCCTCAAGCAAGTGGAAAAAACGAAATTCACCTTCCTCGTGACCTGCCAGATCGAGGAGAAAAACGCGAGTGGTGACTCGGTGCGATCAACCCTGTTCTCGGGCACTTGGAAGGTGCGTGGTGGTGAGACGGTGATTCTCGGCAACAGCAACAGTCAGGTCATCGCGTTACCTCTCGGCGCTCGCTGCTTTGGCGAAGAGACCAACAGCGGCGGGGCGACCGAAAGCTCGATTGATCATTCTTCGTATGACAACGGTGCAGCTGTAACGATTGGAACACCCGAAAAGGTGCAGACCCTTTCCTTAACCGCAGTCAATACGTTCACTTGCGCCGGAGGTGCTTGTGACGAGAAAACCACTACGTGCACAGGGCCAAAGTGCCCCACTCAGGGACCCGGAAACGGTGGTGGTACGAACCCGGGCGGAACGCCGGGCAATGGCACGCCCGCCACGGATGGAGCTCCGATGCTCGCGCTGACGGGTGGGTCACTGGCTCTGCTCGGGTACAGCGCACTTGGATTAATCGCTGTTGGCCTAGTGCTGTGGCGACGACGTCCTCGCGCACGGTCTGAAGCCAACTAGCGGATCGCTAAAGCTCAAAGCCCCGTGTCACCTTTCCAAGAAGGGTGACACGGGGCTTTGTCGTTCTCACTATTCAAACGAGTCGGGTGTCGGGCTCGATGAGCCTAGGTCGTCGGGGGGACTCACCACCGTTGGATAGTTTGGCGGCGTCCATGTGTCGTCGTCGTCGGTCTCAGTAGCAGGCGGGTTTGGATCTTTTGGCGGAGGATCACCACCATCATTTGAAGTAACCGGTGGCGTTGACGTGTCGACCTGCACATCGGTGGGTGCCGCCGCAGCGACCGGCTCTGGCATCGATTCGGGCTCTTTCGCGGGAGCAGCCTTCTCGGAAGTCTTTGTAACGGGGGTCTCGAGAAGGGCAGGTGTTGCGGTTTCAGCGCTCTCCGACTTTGCGATCGGCTTCGAGGTGTGCTCCGTTGCATTCATCAGCATCGCTACGGGAACAGCGGTGATTCCAGCTAGGATCGCGGCTCCCACGAGAACCTTGCCGAGAACACTCGAACTCGATCCCGCCGCCGCTCCGATGGCCCCTGAGGGAGCCGCCGCATTCGAAGACACGACCACTCCTAGACCCCCACCGAGCAGCAGGACCGCGCTGAGGCCACGACCCATGTGCGATGAGACGTACTTGAGCTCTTCAAGCGAACTCTGACAGGATCGGCACCAGGCAAGGTGCCGCGCGACTTCGTCAGCTTTCCCTGCACTCAGCTCATTCTGCCCAAACTTCTCAAGCCGTTTGACTACTGCCTGGCAATCAGACGGCATGCCTGCGGTGTCAATATGTTCAAACACCCACGCTTCGCGGAGTCCTCTTTTGGCACGAAACACCAGCTGAGAAATCACGCGGGGATTCTCTCCGAGGATCTTCGCAACCTCTCGGGGCGGCAGGCCCTCAACCTCCGTGTGCCAGAGCACACGCTGCCACCGTTCAGGAAGCTTCGCGAAGGCACGAGCGAGCACTACGTGCTCAAAATTCTGGGTCTCTCGATCAAGAGGAGTCTCGGTATCGGCAATCTCTTCCATGTCACCAAGCATTGGCGAGCGCTTGCGCAGTGCTTCAGCCACGACGGAACGAATGACACTGTAGAGATACGGCCGGAACGATTCGGTTGGTCCCTTGCCGCGATGAATCGCCTGGATAATCCGGGTAAAGGACTCGGCGACCAGATCATCAACTCCGAGATCCGGTGCGATGCGGAAAGCGGCCGCTCTCGCGGCATCAACGTGCCGTCGATACAGTTCACCATAGGCATGGGGGTCGTGCTCACGCACGGCACGCAATAGCTCAAGGTCTGAAGCCTTGTCGGTAAACCTGGAATTTTCTTGAACAGATGAGTTGGGTTCGTCAAACTCATCAGTCTCTACGACGGCACCTGTCAGAACGCTTCGGTTGTCAATCGTCAACCCGAATTCCCCTCTTTAATTCCCCCACTAAATTCTAACCGCGCTACCTGAGTTTCTCGCCATTTCTGGTGAAATCCAGGGGCCAGCGGGGCAAAAAAGCCTTCGTCGTGTTTCTCCTACAAAAACTCGAAGTCATTGGAGGGTCTCTCCTGCTGGAGCGGTGAGTGCCACGCTAGGCTAGAGCGCGTGACTGCAGACAACACCATCACTCCCGAGACCGCGGATCTTCAAACCACGGCGGGCCGCATCGCAGACCATCGCCGCAAGTACCAGGAGGCCGTGGGCGACCGCGACGCCGCTGCCGCCGCGAAGCAGCACCCGCGCGGCAAGATGACTGCGCGCGAGCGGATCACCGCACTGCTTGATCCGGGGTCGTTCGTTGAGTTCGACAAGTACGTCAAGCACCGCACCCAGGGCTTCGGTATGGAGAACAGCCGCCCCTTCGGCGACGCGGTTGTCACGGGCGCTGGCACCATCGACGGACGCCAGGTCGTCGTCTACTCACAAGACTTCACCACCTTCGGTGGTTCACTCGGTGAGGTTGCCGGTGAGAAGATCGTAAAGGCCATGGAGTTTGCGCTCAAGACCGGCGCTCCGATCCTCGGCATTCTCGACTCGGGTGGCGCTCGCATCCAGGAGGGTGTGGTTGCGCTCTCGAACTACGCCAAGATCTTCCGCCTCAACACCATGTCTTCTGGTGTCATCCCCCAGATCTCGATCGTGATGGGCCCGTCAGCTGGCGGCGCGGTCTACTCCCCCGCCCTCACCGACTTCGTGATTATGGTCGACAAAACGAGCCACATGTTTGTGACCGGCCCCGACGTCATCAAGACCGTCACCGGCGAAGAGGTTGGCTTCGAAGAGCTCGGCGGTGCGCTCACGCACAACAAAACGAGCGGTGTATCGCACTACCTCGCGAGCGACGAGCACGACGCACTCGACTACGCGCGGTCGCTCATCAGCTTCCTGCCCGACAACAACATGTCGGAGCTGCCGGTCTACGACAGCGACACCGCGCTCGAGATCACAGCGGCGGACCGCCGCTTGAACACGCTTATTCCTGACAGCGCGAACCAGCCGTACGACATGAAGGTCGCGATCGAGGCGATCCTCGACGCTGGCGACTTCCTCGAGGTTCAGCCGCTGTTCGCCCCGAACATGCTCATCGGTTTTGGCCGAGTTGAGGGCCGCACCGTCGGTATCGTGGCGAACCAGCCGAACCAGATGGCGGGCACACTCAACATCGACGCGAGCGAAAAGGCTGCCCGCTTTGTGCGGTTCTGCGACGCGTTCTCGATTCCGATTCTGACCCTCGTCGACGTTCCCGGCTACCTGCCCGGCACCGACCAGGAGTTCCAGGGAGTCATTCGCCGCGGCGCGAAGCTGCTCTACGCCTACGCCGAGGCCACCGTGCCACTCGTCACGATCATCACGCGCAAGGCTTATGGCGGCGCGTACATCGTGATGGGCTCAAAGGAGATGGGCGCCGACATTAACATCGCGTGGCCCACCGCCGAGATCGCCGTTATGGGCGGCGCCGGCGCCGTGAATATTCTCTACCGCAAGGAGCTCGCTGCGGCGGCAGCGGCCGGGGAAGATGTTGATGCCCTGCGCGCCGAGCTCACGGCGAAGTACACGGCAGACGTCACCTCGCCGTTCCTCGCGGCCGAGCGCGGTGAACTCGACAACGTGCTTGAGCCCGCTGGTACTCGCCTCGCGGTCATCAAGGCGCTGCGCGGTCTGCGCGGCAAGCGCACCGAGCTGCCCGCCAAGAAGCACGGAAATATCCCGCTGTAAGCGCGGGATCCTCCCCTCAGTTCAAGAGACAGATCGGCAACACAGTGAAACACGGCTTCCTACCGCCCGATGCAGCCGCGCGCGACGCAGCAAAGCGCGAAGAAGTGGGTGAGGTCGACACGGCCCTCACCGGTGACGACATTCACTTTGTCACCCGCGGTGTGAGTGCCGAGGAGCGAGCCGCGGCTATCGCCGTGCTGACTCAGGTGCGCACTGAAGAGACGCAGCGTGTGAAGCGAGTTGCAAGGCGCGACCGCGAACCCTGGGCCAGATCGCAGCGTGTGCCCGAGGGGATCGGCGAGCTGCTCGCAGACGGCTAGCTCTTCCCGCCAGCGGCGAACACCTCGCTCAATACCGCGCGTTGAGCGTTAGGCTAGCCGGTATGTCGTCGACGGTGGAGCAGGTGCAGCGGGATCTCCGCGAGCTCATGCAGCGGGACGTCGATTTCGACTACCGGCCGCAGGGGCACCTCACCGATCGCCCGACCCGGCGATCCTCGGTTCTGATTCTCTTTGGTGCGCTTGACCGCACACCCGCGACGGAGTCGGTCAGCTCTGTGCCACCCGAGCTCGACGTGCTACTGATTCGCCGCTCGAACGCACTCCGCCACCACCCCGGCGAGATCGCATTCCCCGGTGGCGGAGTTGAGCCACAGGATCGCGATCTCACGATGACCGCGCTTCGCGAGGCTGAGGAAGAGACCCACCTCGACCCCAGCGGGGTTGAGGTGCTCGGGATGCTGCCAGAAGTACACATTCCCGTCAGCAATAACCTCGTCACGCCAGTTGTTGGCTGGTGGACCCGACCCAGCCAGATAGCCGCCGATGCCAGCGAGTCGGTAGAAGTGTTCCGTGCGCCGGTTGCTGAACTACTGGATCCGGCTGCCCGCGGCACCTCGGTGCTTCGCAGCGGCTCCACGACCTTCAGGGGGCCAGCGTTTCAGCTCGGTCCCCGCTTCGGCGGGCATCTCGTGTGGGGCTTTACCGGGATCCTGCTCTCCTCGCTTTTCAGAGAGCTGCAGTGGGAGCTTCCCTGGGATAAGAAGCGCGAGTTTCAGTTGCGTCGCTAGGACGAAACCGCCCCGAGCTGGCTGTGTGCAGCGCGGGGCGGTTCATCCTTTTAGGCGGGGCTACGCGCGACGACGCTTTCGCGCACGAAGGTACACACTGCCACCAGCGATGAGGAGCACCATCGCCGCGAGCGCGAGACCGAGCTGGCCTTTCGCTCCGGTGTTCTCCAGGCCATCGAGGGACTCGGGATCAACGCCTCCGGGAGTCAGACCCGGTACCTTCGTGAGAACTACTTTGGCGGTGTCCTCCGCCGAGACCTCAACGCCCTTACGAGTTGCTCCCCGAGCACTCGCCGTGTTCGACACTCCACCGGCATCAACATGCGCCTGGGTGATGGTGAGCTTGGCGGTTGCGGTGACGCTTTCTCCGGGAGCCAGTCGCCCCGAAGCCTTCGCATCAGGCCACTCCCCGAACTTTACGGCTGACAACCCGGCGAGCTTGTCCGCCAGGGCCACCCCCTTGAGCTCGGCACTTCCAGTATTCGTCAGCACAAAGTCATATCTAATGCTGTCACCGACGCCCGATGCGCCAGAACTGAGGTGAGCCGATTTCTGCAGCTGAATCGCGGGGCTGGGCGTGAAATCCATCACGGCAGTCGCGGTGTCGGTTGCCTGCTGGGGTTCGGTTTCGGTGGGCAGCAGCGGTAGCTCACCACTCGCTGACGCAGTGTTACTCACGCTGCCCGCTTCAATGTGATCCTGGCTCAGCTTGAGGGTTGCCGTCGCAGTTACGGTCTCGCCCGGCTTCAGCACTCCGGGGGTAGCGGGGTTCGGCCAGGCACCAAACTCAACAGTTGAAAGCCCTTCAAGCTGGTCCTTGAGCTCCACGTTCGAGAGCGTCACGTTACCGTTGTTCGTCACTTTGAACGCGTAGTTCAGTGTGTCGCCAGCCTTGGCCGAAGATGGCTCAGCTCCACTTGCCAACGAAACCGTCTTTACGAGATCGAGTGTTGCCGCGCGCGGCAACACAACCGTCGCGGCCGCGGTATCGGCGACGTCAACCGCGTCAGACGAAACTGCTGCGACCCTCGCCTCATTCTCAACCATGGCACCGTCAAGCTGCGCCTGGGTGAGCGGAGAGGTAGCGGTCGCAGTGACACTCTGGCCTGGCTCAAGCAAGTCCTTCGTGGCGGTCGGCCAGGATCCAAACGCGATACTGCTCATGCCAGGAAACTGGTCGGCCACTTCGATGTTCGAAAGATCCATGTTGCCGGTGTTGGTGACGGTGAAGGTCCATGTGATGGGCTCACCCGCACGAAGTTCTGCTGGCACCACCCCCTGCTTCTCAAGCTTCACGGCGGGAACGTTGTTGCGGAACCCGAAGTTTTGGTCTGCCAGATCCTCGCCTTCGCCCACGGTTATCAATCCCGATTCGCTGTTCGATCCGCCAGCCGGGCTAGCAGTGTTGACCCAGTTTCCGGTTGTGGCGGGAAGCGTGGCTGTGTCAACCACAACGCGGTACTCTCCGGGGTCGAGATCTGCGAATCGATAGATGCCATTCGCATCGGTCGTTGCGGAGGCCACGGTGGTGCCACCGCGGGTCAGCTGCACAGTCGTGCCCTCAATGGCGGGCTCACCGGCCTCGCGCGTGCCATTTCCGTTGACGTCTTCCCAGAGCTCACCCGAGATGCTCGAGGCCACGATGTCGACAGCCACTGGTTTGGCCTCGTCGAGTTTGACCTGGTCGGGTTGCCCCACGGAAAGCAGACCGTTGGTGGTGTTCATGAGCACGTCACCACCGTGAGCATCGGGGGTCGTCAACGTCATATTAAGCGACCCCACGCTCGTCGCACCCGCGACGAAGTTTTGCAGATGAACGCGCAGGGCCTTGGCCTGAGCGATCTCTGCTGGAGTTGCGGCTGCGTAGTCAACCCAAGCGACACTCGAGGCTGGCGCTTCGGCGGCTCCGGGGAGCCGGATCGCACTGTCTGTGGTGAGCTGCAGTGTTGCGCCGACAGCCGCATCCGCGACGACCGAGGCCCCGACCAGGGAAGCCTCACCGTTCAACACGGTGCCGCGTGTATCTCCGTTGAAGGGAAGCACATCAACAAAGTAACTATTTGCCCGGTCAGAGGAGAGAAAGTTGAACCAGTTAATGCGGTAGTTCGTTTCTCCACCGCGCAAAACACGTGGTGTGTCAGTGAACTTCTCGTACGCGGTGACGCTCGGCTGCGACGCGTACATCCTCGCCGTGCCCGTTGCAGCCGCCCCTCCGGTTGTTCCGAAGATGCCGTCTGCTTGTAGCTCAGCCAGGTTGTCAAACACGTTGCCGTTCGGAGCGATCTTCGAGGTTCTTGCGTCGAAACTGATCGGCGCAAGATCGTCAGCGTAACGTGCCTCTGGCAGGTACTCGAACACAATCTGCGTTCTTGCCCCCGAGCCGCAGGCGTTAGGGGTGACGGTAATTCCCCATACCTTGTGATCTACCCTCGAAAAATCAAGACCGGAGGTCAGCACATTCGCTGGTAGGCAGTCCGTTACGCGAACGTTTGGAATCACCAGCGATGACGAATCTGAGGGGTTCACCTTGAGCCCTTTGAGCTGCGGGGTGATCGTGTATCGCACACCCTGCCCAGCGCTGATGAACTCGGTTGCTGGCAGTTGCACCTCGCCCGCCGCATTGAGCGCGACTCCGGTTTTTGTAACAGACGCGTCTCCGGCCCGAACAAAAAGCTCACCCAGTATGCCCTGGTTGTAATTCGTTGGGGGTGTGGTCTGCAAGTTTGCTAGGACCTGCCCGCGGTGCAGCACCCGACCGAGGTCAGCCGGGTCGTTCGGGTTCGGTAACCCTCTGACCACCTCGAACTGCGGGGAGATCTTGAGGTTGTGGGTGTCGCGCGCGGCGCTTGGAGCAGGCTCGTACACTCCTCCGTTGCCGATGTATTCCACGCGCAAACTCGCAACGTCAGCGAGATCACCCGTGTAATCCGACTTCAGGGTCCAGGGCATTGTCAGCGGATTCGTCGGACCACCAAACCCCGGGCCGGCAGAGGTGGAGTAGTACACCCGATAATCGACATTTTCAACGAGAAGATTGTTGCCCGAATACACGCTTCCTGAGTTCTTGAGTTCCGAAACGGCCGGATCCCAAAACTCGAACATGTTGACATTGGTTGAGGGGACCGCCGTCCAGATCGTGCCGTCTGAGGCGCGCGTGCCAGCGGGGCGAAACTGTCCGTCGGTGGTGTAGTTTGTGCCGGTGTACACGCCTGAACTGCTCAGCACAACACGACCGGGAACAGACCGCAGTTCTTGGCTGTAGAACGGGCTACCCGACACCGAGTTTTGAATGCCATAGTTACGGATCTGTGTGTTGTCGCCTGCATTCGCGTCGACAATCTCTGCCCCATCGGTCGTGCGCCACTGGGCACCCGCGGGTTTGGAGACAGTGTTCTCCATGACGATGGGGAGTTCTCCCGCCGAAAGATTGGGAACCTGGGCGCTCGGGATCCACACGGAAACGTTCGCGTACATTGGGTCATCGCCCGCGGGGATGTTGTCGAAGACAACCTCGAAGGTACCGTTTGCCGCGTTGACGTTTTCGAGAGTCGCAGTCAGGCCGCTCCCGGAAGTGCCGTCGATCGCAACCGCCTGATTGCTCGACATCGCAGGCGCACCGTTTTTGGTGAGGGTGAAGGTGTCGGCAACACGAATCGGCCCCTGCCACTCGAACATACGATCGCCGGGGAGCACACTCTTTTCGAGCACAACACCAAAGGTGTGGCGCACGGCGGGCACCTCACCGGCTCCAAAATCATGTGTCTCCGCGACACCGGGGTTGATGGTTCTGCCAACTTTTGACAGGTTGCCACGCACCTGGCCGACAATCTCAACCTGAGCTGGCGTTCCCGAGGCAGCAATCACGTTGGTTCCAAGCCCATCGGTCACGCTGAGCGTGGGGGCATACACGTCCCCGACAGACGCGGTCGCGCGATCAACTAGCGCAGTGATCCCGGTAAACTCAACGTATTGCGAACCGGGGGCACCAGGAGCTGTCGCAATCTTTACGGTGAGTGTGCGCCCCTCATCGCTGAGCACATAGGAGGAGACAAAACCGTTCTGCCCGGACTGGTTGTTGACCCCGGCGAGCGTAAGCGAAGCCTCGTCCCAGGTCAGTCCGACCGGAAGGGTTTGGGTGAGCACACCGTCTTCAACAGCGAGGAGTGTCACCTCCCACTGAAAGACGACTCGGTTTCCAAGTGCGAGCAAGCCGTCGTGATCTGAAGTGTCACCGGTCACCTCACTTGTACCGTCATTCACGATTCGAATCTGCGGGTTCTGAATGCTTCCGGAAACCGCGGACGCGCGAGTCACCGTAACGTTGCTTGCAAACCCGAAGACCAGCAGCACCATAAGCACCGCCATTACTCGTCGCAATGCAGAACCCTTGTGAGCGATACGCTCCCCCATGCCAAAACTCCCTATTTCACGTTTCAGTGGGCTTCAAACTCAGCCCACATAGAGCTAGGAGCGCGCACGAGCCAGAAATTCAACGCGGTTTCGAAAGTATTTTTGGGTACACAAAATTTGCCGGCGCACCGGCACAGCGCATTGGGCGCTTACGCGTGGTGAATCTCGGCGAAGGCCTCCGGCGGGAACGTCGTGCCAGTGTCGCCCAGTTGCAGCGCGAGCGCGGTCGCCTTGGCCGCGTCCTCAAGGTTGAGCGCCCGCCGGTAGGTCATCTCGACGGAGTCGCCCACCACCGAGCACCCGTGGTGCTGCATCACGACGCAGTTGTGGGACCGCAGTTGCTCGGCCGCGGTGTCTGCGAGTTCGTCTGATCCGTTGTGGTAGAACGGGGTCAGCCCGATCGATCCGACGTAGAACGCGTGGTCGAGTGTGAGCAGGCGGATCTCGCGCCCGATGCTCGCGAGCACAACCGCGTGCCGCGGGTGCAGGTGGATCACGCACTGGGCGTCTGGGCGCGCGAGGTAGGCGCGGTGGTGCAGTTTCCACTCGCTGGAGGGTTTGGATCCGATCGATCCTGCGCCCGCCTCGTCTGAGTCAAGCGTCAGCTCGACGAAGTCGTCACGCGTCAGCCGATCCAGCCACGTACCACTCGCCGTCACAACAAAGCTGTTCTCTGCCACCCGAGCCGACAGATTGCCACCACTCGCGAGCACAAGCCCTCGCTCGACAGCGTCGCGTCCAACCGCAATCAATTCGTCAATCAGGCGATCCCGATCCCGGTTCTCAGTCATCGCTGATCCCTCCGCTCAGTGCACGATACGTGGCCACGGCCTGCTGGTCACTGAACGATGATACATAGTCGAGGATCGCGCGGGCCCTCCCCTGCCGCACGAGTCCGGCATCGCTCGTGTCGCCGCTGAGGAGTTCGGGTCGGGATCGCCTCAGTTCGAACCCTGCTTCGGTTGCTTCGTCTACCCACTCAACGAGGCGACGCGGGGCTCTCGCCGCGTCAACCGGGTCGCTAAGCCAGTCTTCGAACCCGAGCGTGAGCCCCTCAACAATACGCGCCCGCCCCCGCTGATCCTGACCCAACTCAGGACGATCCAACACAAAGTGCGTGTGCACAAACTTCAGCACCTTCACCTCGTGCCACGCCTGCTGGTTGAGACGGACATGGCCGCTGCGAACGTGCGGCTGATCCTCGACGACAATCGCAGTGCGCAGGTGCTCGATCCACTTGCGGGTGAAGCCCGAGACCGCACGCTCACTCTCGATGCCGCCGTCATACGGAGCGGCAAGCAGCGACTCGGCGAGATCCCGGTTCACGCGCTCGACCGCGGCAGAGAAAGCGTCACGGTCGGCGATCCAATCGTCCTTCAGCAGCAGACGGCGCCACAGAGCCTCGAGTGAGTGCCCGGGCGCCCGCCACCGGGTGCCCAGCTCGCTGAGGTTGGCGGCCTCCATTTCGTCGGTGGCCGCTAACCAGGCGCGCAGCTCTCCGGCCACCGCAGCCTGCTGCAGCACACCGGCGCGGGTGAAGTCATCGAGGTCGTGCACCGCGTACGCGATGTCATCGGCAAGGTCCATGACGGCGCACTCAAGCGTCTGTTCACCCCGCCCAATGTTCGGGTACGCGGATCGCGCCTGCTCCATCTCGGCCACGTCGAGCGCGTACGCCGAGAACTTCTCGGCGCCGCCAGCCACATCGTAGCCAACCCCGCGAGGGCGCTCGGCCACGGGCAGGTCGCTCAGGCTGATGCCGATCCACTCGGTTCGTGTCCACGGGTACTTAAGGGTTGCCGCCCGCACCGCGGCCGTGAGATTCAGTCCAGGGAAGTCACGGCCCAGGGTGTCGAGTTGGGTCAGGATCCGGAAGCTCTGGGCGTTCCCCTCGAATCCCTCGGGGAGTCCGAGTCGACCGCGAGCAACCTGATCCAGCACGCGCTCGCCCAGGTGCCCGAAGGGCGGATGCCCGAGGTCGTGCGCGTGACCGGCCGCCTGCACCACAATCGTGTCGCAGCCGCCGAGTCTCGCGATGGTGGCGCCCGCAGCGTCGTCTTCGGTGCGCTCGCCCTTTACGAATGCGCGGTGCCGAGCCTCAAGTTCGGCGAGATTCGAGGCGATGACGCGGGCAACCGCGCTCACCTTCAGAGAGTGCGTGAGGCGGTTGTGCATGACCGGGCCGACCCCCGATCTCGGGATCACCTGCGTCACATCAGAAAGCCTGGCGAAGTAGGAGGAGAAACGGATGCGCTCGAGGTCGATGCGGAACTCCTGCGCATCACTCGAGTGGTGGCGGCCGCCGCCCGCTGCGCTGCCGGGTTGCTCGTTGCCGTTGTCTCCGCCGTTCTCGCCAACGCTGGCGGCCCGGTGCTGCGACAGCGCCTGGTCGGCGTAGCGCCTTGAGGCCCGACCCACACTCGCGGCTTCGCGATCCTGTTCACTCATGGGTCCATTCAAGCATGTCGGCTAATTAGTTAGACTGACGCAGAAGCAACGAGTTACCGAAGACGAGGATCCGATGAGCAAAGCCGCCGATTCCGCAGCAAACCAGACACGTGCGGAGAGCATCCCCGGCATCGAGCGCGCGACCGGACGCGACTGGGCCGATTGGGTCAAGATCTTCGAGGCCAAGGACGCCAAGTCGAAGCCGCACAACGAGATCGCGATTATTGCGAGGGCTGAGGTTCCTGAGACGCTGTACAACCCGGACTGGTGGGCGCAGGCCGTTGCAATCGCGTACGAGCAGCACGCAGGGCTTCGGGTGCCTGGCCAGTCGTCGAGCGGCACGTTTCGGGTGAGCGCCAGCCGCACGCTGCCCCTCGATCGTGACGCAGCGATTGAGGCGTGGGCCGCGGCCGCCGAAGGGATCACCGAGCACCTCGGGCATGCAGCGGGCGAGCCGCGGCGATCCCGCACTGAGAAGCGCACGTTCTGGCGGATAGACCTCGAGGGTGCCGGTCGGGTTGAGGCTTCAGCGACCCCCAAAGATGACACCCGCGTGATCCTCGCGATTAGCCAGGACGGCCTGCCCGACGGCGAGCGCATCGAGGAGTGGCGCGCGCACTGGAAGTCGCTGCTCGCGGGGCTCTAATCGCTATCGCGCCCCGCTTCGCCACCAATTGCCAGCTTCTTCCCTACCCATTCGGAGGCGTTTCATCGGGCTGACTGCCAAGGTTGAAACATCACTCAGCGTCAGGAGCAATTGTGAAGAAGTCTCGGAAGGTTCTTATCGGGGTGGCCATCGGTGTGCTCGTTCTGGGCGGAGCCGCCGCGGTTGCGGGACCGATCATTTACCGAGACTTTATCGCGGCACCCGCTGCGGAAGCACCGACGCTGAGCGGTGACGCGAACATGCTCGATAGCAGCACTGCTTCTGGCTCTCCGCTTGATCCGACCCAGCTGGCCGGCGAGTGGAGCGTCGCAACCGGCTCAGAAGCGGGGTATCGCGTCAACGAGGTGCTGAACGGCACCGACGTAACCGTGACGGGCCGCACGAACAAGGTCGAGGGAACCTTCAAGATCGACGACAGCGGTCTCACCCTGCAGGCAACGGACCTCACCGTCGATGTCGCGTCCATCGCCACCGACAGTGGCAGTCGAGACGCCTACTTCCGCGACCAGGCCCTGCGCACCTCAGAGAACCCGACGGCAACCTTTAAACTCACCGCTCCCGTCACGCTGAAATCTGCACCGAACTCGGGCGACGTTGTTAAGGCAGATGCTACGGGAGATCTCACCATCGCGGGGGTCACAAAACCGGTCACCGCTTCCGTCGAGGTGCGCAGTGACGGGACCACTGCAGAAATCGCGGGATCGATCCCGATCACCTTCCAAGACTTCGGTGTCACGGCGCCGAGCCTTGGCTTCGTTTCGGTGGAGCCAACCGGGTTTGTCGAGTTTCAGTTGAACGCGACTCACTAGGTACCGATTTTCCGATCCATGCGCGAATAGTCGTGGTTTCGGCCGCACCGCAAAATGAGAAAGATGACGGTGCATTACCGCGGGGATCGCGCGCCGCCGGATCCCGCGAGAGCATAGGGCTATGGCGAACAACACCGTGGCTAACTTCCCCGACGCAGACTGTACCGACGCTGTCGACACAGATCCCAGCGGCATCCCCTTTGCCGAGCTGGATCCTGCGCTTCTGCGCGCACAGCGCACCAGCCTGAAGTGGACCCGCTTTCCGGCCGACGTGCTGCCGCTGTTTGTCGCCGAGATGGACTTTACGGTTGCTCCCGAGGTCCAGCAGGCACTCATCGAGCGGGTGCAGGCGTCGGATCTGGGATACCTCGACGGCCCCGGTCCGCTTGCACCGGCGTTCGCCGATTTTGCTCGGGATCGGTGGGGGTGGCACGTTCCCCTAGATCAGATCTACCTCGCCACCGACGTCGCCACCGGAATCGTCGAGTCGATCCGGGTCGCGCGCCCCAACGGTGGCCGCATCGCACTCGCCACACCGGCCTACCCCAGCTTCTTCGAGATGTTTGAGGAGCTGCCCGTTGAGGCGGTTGAGATTCCGCTTCTCAGTGCCGCTCCCGGCGCTTCGCCCCGCCTCGATCTCGCGGCGATCGAGCAGGAGTTCGAGCGTGGCATCGACATCTTTTTGCTGTGCAACCCACACAACCCGCACGGCCTGCTGCACTCGGCAGAGGACCTCACCGAGCTCGCCCGCCTCGCGGCGCTCCACGACGTGTTTGTGGTGTCGGACGAGATTCACGCCCCACTCACCCACCGCGGGCAACAGTTCACGCCGTTCGCGCCCATCGCGGCCGCCGCGGGAGCGCTCTCGGTCACGACGACCTCGGCGAGTAAGGGCTGGAATCTTGCGGGGGTGAAGTGCTCGGTGATTGTCGCCGCCGACGATCGCGCGAACGACATCCTGCAGGCGTTGCCGCCCGAGGTCGCCTGCCGAGCCAGCATTCTCGGGTTGCACGCCAGCGTCGCCGCGTTCTCTGACGGTCGAGACTGGCTCGACCGCACGGTCGCCCAGATCGAGGCGAATGATGCCCTGCTCGCAGGGTTGGTTCAGGATCAGCTGCCCGGCGTTGTTTACACCCGCCCCCGGGCGGGGTACCTGGCGTGGCTCGACTTCGGCGAGACGCGGATCGCTGCTGATCCGTTCACCGCGATCCTCACCGAGGCTCGTGTTGCCTTGAACGATGGTGTCCACTTCGGCGAGGGCGGAGCGGGGCACGTGCGACTCAACCTCGCCTGTGCCCCCGCCACAATCCGCGAGGCTGTGCGACGCATCGCCGCGATCCTGCCCAGCAGTGTTTCCTTGCCCAGCCGTGATTCCCTGCCCAAACCTGGCTCCCTGCCCCTCGCCGAAACGAGCGCATCATGACTCTTGCAGAACCGACTGCCGTCGCCACCACTCCGCAGGCGCCCGCCGAGCCCGTCACCGACTGGGACGGTTTCGACTTTGAGACCCGCCAGGTTCACGCTGGCGAGTACCCCGATCTGAACACCGGACTGCGGGTGCCGCCAATCGCACTCTCTGCCGGCTACGTGTTCGACAGCTTCGATGACCAGGTAGGCCGCTTTGCTGGCCAGGCACAGACCGACGAAGGTCCCGAGCCGGGACCGATCTATTCGCGCCAGGGCAACCCCACAAACGGGGTTGCCGAGGCCAGGCTCGCCTCGCTCGAGGGAGGCACTGTCGCGGTTGCGGTGTCGAGCGGGCAGGCAGCGATCTCGTCGGCGCTCTTCACGCTCGCGCAGCACGGCGATCACATCGTGTCGACGGCCTCAATCTATGGCGGTACGCGGATCCTCTTCGGCCGCAGTTTCAAGCGGTTCGGCATCGAAACTGACTACGTCTGGGACGTGGAAGACGATGCCGAGTGGGATCGGGTGATTCGCCCGAACACCAAGGCGATCTACACGGAGACGATCCCGAACCCCCGCAACGACGTCACCGATCTGCGCAGGATCGCGGCCGTGGCCGCCCGCCACAATCTGCCGCTGGTGGTCGACAATACGGTCGGCACACCTGCGCTCATCCGCCCCATTGAGCACGGCGCAAATATCGTTGTGCACTCAACCACCAAGTTTTTGACCGGGCACGGTGCCGCCGTTGGCGGTGCCATTATTGACGGGGGCACCTTCGATTGGGAGGCCGCCGAGCAGGCCGGGCGATCCTTTCCCCTCGTGACGGCTTCGCCGCGGCCCGGACTTGGCTCGATGCTCGATCGCTTCGGGCGCGGCGCCTACGCACGCGCGGTGCGTGAGGCCGTTGTGAACGACATTGGGCCCTCGCTGTCGCCGTTCAACGGGTTTCTGTTGCACCAGGGCATGGAGACACTCTCGCTGCGCATGGATCGTCACGTTGATTCGTCGCTCGAAATTGCCGCGTGGCTTGAGGAGCAGCCCGAGGTTGAGTCCGTCGACTATGCGGGCCTGCCGTCGAACCCGCTGTTCGAGCTTGCGCAGCGGGACTACGGGGTCGATGCCTCGGGCCGCGGTCGCACGGGGTCCGTCTTCGGGGTGACCGTGCACGGTGGCATCGACGGCGCACGCGCTTTTGTGGATGGTCTGCGGGTGTTCTCACGCATGACCGGCATTGGAGACACTCGCTCGATGATCATCCACCCGCTGAGCTCGACGCACGCAACGTTCGGATCCGAGATCAATGACCGGCTCGGGATCACGCCCGGCCTGCTGCGCCTCTCGATCGGTCTCGAGTCTTCCGGCGATCTAATCCAGGATCTGCGCGCGGCGCTCGATCGGGTGTGAGGCGCAAACTCTGATCCAGTCGACGAGCGTCCAGCTTAGTGACGAGTGCCCAGGTTACTGCCGCGTAGGTATGCGGGCCGCTCGTCGCTAAGCTGGACGCTCGATCCTGCGACGGAGTTCAGGGACGCCCTCGCCGGAGAGAGCTTCGCAGTACACTCCGCGGCCGGCCATCGCCATCACCAGGTCGAGGAGTGCGCCGCGCACGACCGGGCCCTCGCCCGCCTCGAACGACGCATCGCTTGCTTTTAGCCGTAATCCCTTCACCAGGGTCTTGCTGTTTACGGCGAAGTCCTTGCTCGCGAAGAAACCCGCGACCTCCTGCAGGCCAGCGGGATCCGGCACGAGTTCAAGGCCGAGCGGTCGCGCGATGTCTTGCCCGTGCACAACCACCTCGCCGAGGAATGCGGCGTAGTCAGCCGTTGGAGCAACAGTGTTGGCAATGGCACCCCGAAACCGACCAAGCGTATCCTGGGGAGTGCGCCCCTTGAACTTCGCCAGCAAACGGGCGTTGTGTTTGTCGGTGTTGAACCCCGATCGAAGCATGTTGCTGATCCACGCCCACCTGCCAGTGCTCGCGGCGGCGGTGAGGTGTGCAACGACATCTTCAACCGTCCACGCAGAGCAGAGCGAGGTGGTGCGCCACTGGTCGTCGCTGAGACTCTCAAGCAAGCTCAGCAGTTTTGTGCGCTCGGAGTGGATCTGCTCCCAGAATTCAGACGCGATCACGGGACGCCTTACTCGTGACGCTCGAGCGCCGCGCGAGCCGCGTCGACCGCCTCGGGCGTCGCCGCGTACTGGTGCTCGGGTCCAGGGAAGGATCCCGCGCGCACCTCGGCAGCGTAATCCGAGATCGCGGCGACCGTCGCCTCGCCGATACTGCCGAACGACTTCACGAACTTCGCGATGCCGCCCTCGGTCACACCAAGCAGATCGTGCAGCACCAACACCTGGCCATCAGCGGGTCCGGCACCGATTCCAATAATCGGGATCGACAGGCGCTCACGAACAACCGCGACGATCTCCGAGGGAACCGCCTCGATCACCAGGCAGAAGGCGCCAGCCTCCTGCACCGCAAACGCCTCGTCCACGATTCGCGAGGCCGTCGCAGCCGTGCGCCCCTGGGCGCGCAGTCCGCCGAGAGCGGTTGCGGTCTGCGGGGTGAGGCCGAGGTGCGCGACCACGGGGATCCCGGCAGCAACAATGGCCCGGATCCTGCTCAGGCGAGCTTCGCTGCCACCCTCAAGCTTGATCGCGTCGGCCTGCGCTTCCTTCACAAAGCGCACAGCCGTCGCCACGGCCTGCTCGTCCGATTCTTCCGTCGTGCCAAACGCCACGTCGCACACCAGAAACGCCGTCTCGGTGCCGCGGCGCACGGCCTTCGACATCATCAGCATCTCGTCGGTGGTGACCGAAACGGTGGAGCTATGGCCGAGCACAACCTGCGCACCCGAGTCTCCCACCAGCACCATGTCGACGCCGGCCCGCTCGGCGGCGCGCGCTGCGGGGTAGTCGTACGCGGTCACCATGACAATCGGTTCACCGTTCGCTCGCTTTTCTGCGAGGCGCGGGATCGAAACCTTCGGCATCTCAGTTCTCCTTCGAGATTGGCAAACTCGGTGGGTTCAGCAGTTCGTTATCGATCAGTCGCACCTCGCCGACGCGAGCAGCGATTGCACACAGCACGGTACCACTCACGGTTGTGGCGGGGGCGAAGCTCTCGGGGTTCACAAAGGCAAGATATTCAGGATCGACGCTTCCCTCAGCAAGGATGCCCTCTGCGAGCGTGCGCAGCGCAACGACCTCGGTCTCGCCCGAAGCGGCCGCGGCCGACACCGCGGCGAGCGCGCGCGGGATCACCAGGGCGCGCTGCCGGTCCGTCTCGCTCAGGCGAACGTTGCGGCTTGAGCGGGCGAGCCCATCGGCGTCGCGCGATGTGGCACAGCTCACGATCTCGGTGGGGATGCCCAGGTCGGCCACCATGCGCTGCACAACTCGCAGCTGCTGGGCGTCCTTCTGCCCGAAGTAGGCGCGGTGCGGCAGGGCCGCGAGCAACAGCTTGGCGACGACCGTGGCGACCCCGTCGAAGTGGGAGCTGCCGCGGCCGGCGCCCTCAAGGGTTTCGGTGATCGCGCCGGAGACGCTCACGGTTGTGGCAAAACCCGCGGGGTACATCTCGGCTGCACTTGGCGCGAAGATCACGTCGACACCGGCGCTCTCGGCGAGTGCTGCATCTTGCGCTTCCTGCCGGGGATACGCGTCGAGATCGCTCGCCTCGCTGAACTGCGTGGGGTTTACGAAAATGGAGAGGATCACCAGGTCGTTCTCGGCGCGAGCCCGCTGCAAAAGGGAGAGGTGGCCCTCGTGCAGGGCGCCCATCGTGGGGACCATGCCGATCCTTGAAGCTGTGTCAGGGTTCTGACCGAGGTGATCCTGCGACTCGCAAGCTCGCGCAGGATGACCGGGGCGAAGTGCCTCGCGCAGCTCGGCGATGGTTCTTACGACCTTCATTGCTGGCCCCCTGCCAGTGTGCGCGTTGCATCGGTGAGCGCGTCGAATAGCGCGACGTGTTCGGGTAGCCGTTCGGCGACGGCGTCTCGCTGCGCACGCACGGTCGCCTCGTCACCGCGCACCACCGGACCAGTCAACGCCGACGCTGCACCGCGTTCTGCCCAGTTACGCAGCGAAGCCTCAGCAAGCGGCAGGAGCGCGGCGCGCGGCACCCCCGCGGTCTCGGCGAGCTGCTCGGCAAGGCCCTCGAGAGTGACGAGGTAGTTTGAGGCAATCGAGGCCGCTGCGTGATAGGCGGCACGGTCGGCGTCGGCCACCCGGAACGGCACCATGCCGAGGCGTTCGGCCAGATCCTGAGCCGCTTGCAGCGCCCGCTCGGAGGTGCCCGCGATCGCCGCGTGGGCTCCCGCGAAGGATGTGCCGGGGCCGGTTACCGTCATCAGCGGGTGCAGCGAAAACGCCTCGTGCGGCTGCAGCGCTGCAAGCGTTGTAATGCCCGAAAGGTGGCCGACGATCCGCCCGGGCGCAATGGCTGCGGCAGCGCTAGCGATCTCGGCGTCTGGCACGGCGAGCAGCACAATGTCTGCGGAGGCCCCGTCTGCGCCGCGGCCCGCCGGCGGCAGCAGCTCGAGGTTAGAGGTGCGCAGGGCCGCGTCGAGCGCGGCTCCCATGCGTCCACGCCCAACGATCTGGAGCACCGGGCGATCCGCCAGCCGCACCGACACCTACAGCTCCAGGCCGTAGAGATTGGGTTCGGGGGCGAGGATCACACCAAACTCTTGCTGCACCCGCTGCACGACAAAGCGCGCGAGCTCCGCGACGTCGGCGGCAGAGGCGAAACCGCGGTTGGTGATGGCGAGCGTGTGCTTCGACGAAATTGCCGCACCCGATCCGGGCAGGTGGAAGCCACGCTTGAAGCCGGCGTGCTCGATTAGCCAGGCGGCCGAGAGCTTCACTTTGCCCTCGGTGGCGGCGCGCGGAACCCGCATGGGAACACCCGCTGCGATGTCTTCAAGACTCGTCACCGTCGGAGAGGGCGCCGTGCCGCCCACCGGGAACCGCGGCGCATCGGCCGGCAGCTCGCGGGCAAACTGCTGCGAGACGATGGGGTTGGTGAAGAAGGATCCTGCGCTCCACGAGTCATTGTCACTCTCGTCGAGCAGCATGCCCTTAGACGCGCGCAAGCGGAGCACCTCGTTGCGCACGCTGAGGATCGGCACCCGATCACCGACCTCAACGCTCAGAGCAGACGCGAGCTGGGCGTATGAGACCACGGAGGTGGGATCACTCAGTTCAGTGAGCACCAGGTCGATCGAGAGCACAACACCCTCGCGCCCGCGTTTGATCGCGGAGTCGCGGTAGGCGAGCTCAAGCTCGGCGGCGGGGATGCGCAGCACCTCACCCTCAGCCCGGTCGTAGAACTCGATCGAGTGAAGCACCTGCGACAGTTCTTGGCCGTAGGCACCAATGTTCTGGATCGGCGCAGCTCCCACAAGACCGGGGATGCCCGAGAGCGCTTCGAGGCCCGCCCAGCCGCGATCAACGCAGGCTGCAACAAGCAGATCCCAGTTGTGGCCCGCCTGCACCCGCAGTCGCACCTGGTCAGAGGGGGCCTGCGGATCCTCGACCCGCGTAATGCCACCACTGCGCACGAGCAGCACCGTGCCGGGGAAGCCCTCGTCGGCGACGATCGTGTTCGAGCCGCCACCGAGCAGCATCCAGGGCTCGTCGGTGCTCCACAGTTCGGTCGCGTTGCGAATGAGATCCTCAGTGCTGCGCGCGACAATCACACGCTCGGCGGGGCCACCAACACGCATCGTGGTGAGGTCGGCAAGTCGCGCTCCGTCGCCGATGGGCTCGGGCACAATGTCGGGAAGAGTCACGCGAACGCCGCCACCAGCTGGGCTTTGCCGAGTACGGTCGATCCGTCGAAGACAACCTTGAGGTCGATGCGGGCGGTGCGGGCTTCAGGATCGAGCGCGCCAACCGTCGCGGTTACTGTGACGGGAGCGCCTTCCTTGGCATCGACCGGCACAGGCCTGGTGAAGCGCGACTGAAAGTCTTTGACCCAGCCTGCGTCGCCGAGCCAGTCGGTTGCGACGGAGCCCGCGGCCCCCATGGTGAGCATGCCGTGGGCGAGCACACCAGGCAGGCCGACCTCGATGGCGAAGTCATCGCGGTAGTGGATCGGGTTGAAGTCGCCCGAAGCACCCGCGTAGCGCACGAGGGTGTCGCGGGTGAGGGTGAGCTCGCGCTCGGCGACAACGTCGCCCGTTTCGAGTTGCGAGAAGTCTGGTGTTACTGAACTCATGCGTTTTCGTCCCCTCGCACCACAAGCGTGGAAATAGCGGTGACCACGTGGTCGCCCTTCGCGTCAACGATGTCGCTGGAGGCGGTCACCATCGAGTGTCCACCAAGCTGCTTGACCGCTGCGATGGTGAGCGTCGCGGTGAGCTCGTCACCAGCCACAATCGGGCGGGTGTAAGTGAAGCGCTGATCCCCGTGGACCACCCGCGTGAAATCAACGCCCGCCTCCTCGTCAGCAAGCAGCTGCGCGAGCGTTGCCTCCTGCACCGTGACAGCGAAGGTGGGCGGAGCGATCACGTCTGCGTACCCGGCGGCTTTTGCCGCCTCGGGGTCGAGGTGAAGCGGTGAAGTGCTCAGCACAGCGCGAGCGAACTCACGCACCTTTTCACGGCCGACAAGATACGGGGCGGTCGGCGGGTAGACCCGGCCTTGAATCTCTGGATTAACCACGAGAACAGTCTACAGAGGGTCGGTGCTTGGCGGAGGGGCTAGTCGTTGTCGCCCGGTTTAGGCCAGAGGATGAAGTCGTCGCAGATGACCCGCTTCGGGGTCGATCCGGCTTTTGTGAGTGCGTCACGAATCTGGTGCAGGTGCGCCACCGTCATTTCAAGGGGTGGTTCGTCGGGTTGGTAGGTCGTGCGAACGGGGTAGTCGACACCGGGCTCGCGCGTCATTTCGATGTGACAACCGAGTACGTGTGTAACCGGGTACTCTTCGGCGAATCGAATGAGTCGGTCGATCGTGTCGGTAAAGGCTGCCCAGTCTTCGATGTAGAGGCGGCCTCGGTAGACGGTGTCGCCGGTGAGGAGGATGCCGGTCTGGGAGTCGTAGTAGGTTACCGCCGCCGCATCGTGTCCCGGAGACGCGATGGCCAGCACCGTGCGATCCCCCAGGTCTATATTCTGAGGCTTTAGCGCGTTGCCGTTGAATCCCAGAAACGACCAGGCGGATGTGCGGTCAGCCCCCACAACAGTGGTGTTCGCCCGGCCCTGGAACTGCTGATCCCCCGCGATATGATCGCCGTGTTCGTGCGAGTGCAACACGAGAAGTTCGTAGCCTTCACTCGGGTGCTTTTCACACCAGGATTCGAGGAGCTGGTCGACGGTCTCGCGCAGCGGCAGGAAGGCGGGGTCTGCGGTCGCACCCGTGTCCACGAGCATGGCCTTTTCGCTGCCAAACAGCAGGTACAAGAATGGGGCTTCGTAATTGGTCGCCTTGTTCTGGCGCAGGATCACGGTACTTTCGTCGTACCAGTAGGTCTGTAGGTCGGGATCCGTGTTGTGCTTCGCGGACTCGGAGCCGTGGATCCAGTGGAGGTCTAGTGGCCGAGCCGTTGGTAGCTTGTGGCTTGGTTCTGCTGCTTTAGACATACCGCTCCCCGCACATACTGTCTCGACGCTGACGCAGCTGCATCAACTCTTACAGGTTAAGGGAAGGGGAAGGAGCGCGGTGTGGTCGAGGCACATGTCATTCCACTTGCGGGGCGACTCGCGATAGCTGCGAATCATCGATACAAGAACTCAGAAACATGTCAAGTACTTTCAGAGTTTTTCTAGAACCGCGTAAAATTAACCAGCTCGGCATCTCATAAGCTATGCGGCTTGTCGTGCCGCGAGCCTTGACATTTCGTTTTTGGCCACTCAAGAGAAAGTCCAGCAATGAATAATTCGCCTTCTGTATCTTCAACCGCACAACGATCACCAAGCACGAGCGCCAAGCTCGCCGCCGAAGTGGCTGGCACCTTTCTCCTCGTCTTTGGACTGATCGCGACCGCTACGTTCGCGGCCACCCTCGACGGTGGAGCAGCCGGGGTTGGCACGCTCGGAGCCTGCCTGTCTCTCGGCTTCGCCGTCATCATCGGCGCCTACGCCTTCGGGCCAATCTCCGGCGGCCATTTCAACCCAGCCGTCACTCTCGGCCTCGCAGCTGCAGGACGCTTCGCTTGGAAAGACACCGTCCCGTACATCATTGCTCAGCTCGTTGGAGGCATTGTCGCCACAAGCCTCATTTATCTCCTTGCACTTGGGGGGCCCGATGGATTTGCAAAAGCTGCCATAGACTCTGGTTTTGTTTCCAACGGCTTTGGCGACCAATCACCAGGCGGCTTTGGTCTCGGTTCTGCCGTCATCATCGAAATCGTCTTCACCGCCGTCTTCGTGTATGTGATCCTCGGAGTCACGCACTCAAGAGCTGCTGCCGGCTTTGCGCCGATTGCCATTGGCCTTACGCTTACCCTGATGCTCATGATTCTGATCCCAATCGACAACGGATCTGTGAACCCCGCGCGATCCATCGCCACCGCGATCTATGGCGGACCAGACTGGCTTGCACAGGTCTGGGTCTTCATTGTCTTTCCGATAATTGGTGGTCTCATCGCTGGCTTTAGCTCACGACTTATCTTTGACCGTGAGACGAGTCGTTAAGCTGCATTAGCCATTCCCCGCAGATACTGTCTCGACGCTGACGCAGCCACGTCAGCTCAGACAAGTTAAGGGATTTAGGTGATCCTGCGGCTCACTCGGCAGTGCACTTGTGAGCCGCAGGATAACGGGTGGCGACTACTTGGTGGCGCGGTAGTCCGTCACCAGTCGGTAGATGAACGCGGCCATCGCCTGACGGCTGAGGTCATCCTTCGGCCAGTACTCCTTGGTGTTGCCCACCTTGTTACCGGTCGACAGACCCTCGCTGTACATCCATGATATCTCCTTGTAGAACTTCATTCCCGGCTTCATGTCGGCCATCGGCGACTTCGCGGGAGCCTTGTAGTTCTTCGCGGCAGGATTCGTGGAGGCCTCAAGACGGTAGATGAACGCAGCCATCGCTTCACGAGACAGCGGCTCGTGCGGACGATACGTCGGCTTACCCGACGGCTCAGCCCATCCGGTGGCGTACCCCTTTTCGTACATCCACGCCATCTCGGTGTAGAACGAATCGCCAGGCTTTACATCCGCGAACGGAGACACCTTCGGCGCCTTGTACCCCTTCGGGGCTTCCATACGGAAGATGAACGCTGCCATGGCCTGACGCTCCAGGTTGTCCTGCGGCTTGTAGAGCGGCTTGCCTACGGGCTGGCGCCAGCCGGTGGAGTACTTCATGCACTCCATCCAGTCGATCTCTTTATAGAACTTGTGCGACAGCGGGGTATCCGCAAACACCGGAACCTTACGCGGAGCCACACACGCCGTCACGTCATCTTGCTTAACCGTGATGGAGAACACCTTTGATGCACTTCCAGCAGAGTCTTCCACGGTAACGGTGAACTTGAACGTACCCGCTTTGGTTGGGACGCCGGAAAGTTTGCCGCTCGCCCTGTCGAGCTTTAGGCCGTCGGGCAGGTTGCCGTTGGTCACGCTCCACGCGAACGGGGCCGTACCCGTCGCGGCCAATACCGCAGAATACGAGGCAGACACACGACCCGCAGGCAACGAACCCGTGGTAATCGACACCTTGACCGGGGCTACGTAGGTGTACGCGGACGGGTACACCAGGGGCGGAAGCACAACCCCGTACCGAGTCATTTCAATGCTCACATCTACCGCACCAGGAGCATGCGCCGGAGTTACCACGGTCAGAGTCCCGTCAGCATTGTGAACGAAGTCGGCACCGGCAACACCATCAAACAGCACACCAGTCACAACGTCGTTTGTCGGTACGACACCCGGCACCTTTCGGCTCGCTGTCGCAATGCCGTCACCCAGTCGCCCATAGGTATATTGCCCCCAGGCGTAGACGTTACCGTCGGCGCCCACCGCCGTTGTGAAGTCGGTCGCCGCTGTGATCCGCTTGAATGTCACTCCGGAAGGAAGCTGCGCGAGTGTCGGCACTTCCCGCTGTGTGCTTGTGCCGTCACCCAGCCTCCCGTAGAAGTTGTTTCCCCAACCGTAGGCGTTGCCGTCATCACCCAGCGCCGCAGATGAATAGCTTCCCGCTGAGATCTGTGTGAACGTCACACCGGACGGGCTCTGCACGGGTGTTGGCACGATCCGCTGCGCGGTTGTTCCATCACCCAGCTGCCCGTAGCCGTTGCTTCCCCAGGCGTAGGTGTTGCCGTCATCGCCCACCGCCAAAGCGGAGATGCCTCCCGCAGCGATCTGCGTGAACGCCACTCCTGAAGGTGTCTGTACCAGACCTGGCACGTTCCGGTCAGTCGTTGTGCCGTCGCCCAGTTGCCCGGAGGAGTTCTGCCCCCAGGCATAGGTATTGCCGTCGGTGCCCACCGCAAGAGTCTGGTTGTAGCCCGCCTCGACCTGTGTGAACTTCACTTGCGAGGAAGCCTGCACCAGTTCCGGTACGTTCCGATCCGTGTTGCTACCATCGCCCAGCTGACCGGATGCGTTCAGCCCCCAGGCATAGGTGTTGCCATCGTCGCCCTGCGCCACCGTGTGGTTGTAGCCCGTCGTGATCCGAGTGAATTTCACACCCGAAGGGGCCTGCACTAGTACCGGCAGATTCCGGTGTGTGGTTGTGCCGTCACCCAGCTGGCCGTACTGGTTGCTCCCCCAGGCGTAGGTGTTGCCGTCATCACCCAACCCCACGGTAAAGAACCCTCTTGCTGCGATCTGGGTGAACGTCACACCCGCAGGGACCTTTACGCGCGCTGGCACGTTTCGCACCTGGACAGTGCCGTCGCCCAACTGGCCGTAAGCGTTGTACCCCCAGGCATAGGTGTTGCCGTCATCACCCAAGGCCACGGTATGAGCTTCCCCCGATACGGCCTGCGTAAACGTCAACGCGGAAGGGGCTGGAAGCGTGACCGCCGTCCCGCCTTCCTGGGGCCCCTGACCCGGTGAAATGACAGCCGGTCCAGCCCCACTGTCTCGCTCGACCGCAGTAGCTGCGCCCGTACCGGCAAGCAGAACTCCGCTGCCCAAAAGCACAACAGCAAGCCCTCCACTCAAGAGTCTTCTGAACCTACCCAATTTCAACCCCTTCATTCGGTTAATAGACATTTCTGCTTCACAGACAGCACAAGAAGCCGTTTCAGATCACCCGGTTCCGTCACCGCGCGCCAACAATTCGCGTCTCCCAGAAATCGAAGCCTGAGTTTCTGGAGAACTAACAGGCGCGGACGTTTACCCCGGATAGAGAACACAGGGCAGAGGATCTACCCCTGGAAAACAAACACGTGTCGTGAAAGATGTAGTGAGGTTAACGATACCTACGGCACACCTTCTGAGTGCCGCAAGTGGTTCAAGTTACGTATCGCACGCACACAATATGCACGACCAGTGCGCGAAGATACGTATCGCACTAGCGGCGTTGTGTCCCCGCGCAGGTCGGTGTGATGATCGCAGCAACCCAAACTCGCAACCTGTTCTGTTCATATCTGAGTAGATTTGCTATATAAAAGGACAGGCGAGCCCTCGGGCGCACAACGTGGGGAGAGGAGCGTGGCGGGTGAGTGAAGATGTTGACGGCGTCAGCGATGTAGATCTCGTCGACGCATTGCGGGCTGGCGACACTGACGCAGGCGGAGTGCTCTACAACCGTCATTTTCAGATGGCTGTTCGACTGGCTCGTCGCACGGCGCCTCACCCCGATGAAGCCGAAGAGATCGCGAGCGAAGCATTCTCACGAGTCTTCACCGTGATTCGCAATGGTGGCGGGCCGACGGAAGCGTTTTCCCTCTACCTGCGCTCGGCAGTGCGGAATACGTCCATCAGCCAGCTGCGTTATCGCGCCCGAATCAAGACACTCGATGACATCGAGAAGGTAGTCGTCGACCATATCCCCGACCATGCTGACGACGGTCACGACATCGATTCGGATCTTTCAGCCGCGTTCGACAGTCTCCCGGAACGTTATCGGCGCGTGCTGCACGCGCGCGTGCTGGAGGGCAAAAGCAACCGCGAGTCTGCTCACGATCTCGACATTCTGCCCACAACCGAGGCCATGGTGTACATGCGGGCTCGTCGCGCGTTGAAGAAGAGCTACCTCGAGACGGACGGCGGTCGAATACGCGCTGCCCTCGCTGCGTTGAGAAAGCGTCGACCCACGCACTAAGCGCCCTCGCTGCGTTGCGATCTCGAGGCGAATATCCCGTTTCTGCAAGTTTCTTTACCCGGGTGTTATGAAAGTGCCCGATCCTCGTCTCTGTAGTGAATCACCAGGAAACTTGGACAGATCCACAAACAGAAATGAGGAGGAGACGCCGATGAAGGCCAAACAGGCTGAGCCGACAGGCATCCGAGCGCGAACCAAAGCCCTACTGCTGTCATCTTTAGCGGTGGTTGGTGCACTCGTGCTTGGACTCGGTGCAGCAGGTGGCACATTGGCGATGCTGTCGAGCAGCCAGACGGTGCCCGGTGCAACGATCACAGCGGGAAGCCTCGGGTTGACGGTCAACGACCAGGCAAGCGTGGCGCTTGCTCCGTACTCAGTGCTGCCTGGCTCACCGCAGGCCCAAGCATTTAAGGTGACAAATACCGGGACAGTGCCGGCGGAGCTCAACACCAAAATTGCAGTGACGTCATCGGCATTGATCAAAGACTCTATGCGCGCACGAGTGACCGCGGTTCCTGACGCGGCGAGCTGTGCGCCTGGCCTTGCGGGCACCCAAGACAAACTGCACGGACACACGGCCTCAGCAGTTGCGCTGGTTGACGGCGGCGGGTCAGCGGTGCTCTGCCTAGAGCTCGCTCTCGATGACACGGCTTCTCAGTCGTCACAGGTACAAACTGCACTGTTTACCCTCACCGTTAACGGAACTCAGAAGGACCTCTAATCATGGCAGACAACATGTTGATGCAACATGCGCGGCAGCTGAGCCGCCGCACGAAGGTCACTGCCGCAGTGGTCGGTATCGTGTCGTTCCTGCTTGCTTTGGGTGCACCCCCTGCGGTTGCGGCGTGGTCTGCGACTGCGACGTCCACCGGATCAGCTTCGGCCCCGACGATCGCCATTACGCAGAGCGGCTTCGACAGCTTGTCTACGACGTTTCAACGCCACACGACAGATCAGCGTGGCGGCTTCACACTGACCAACACGGGCGGCGGCACCGGAAACGCGTATTTCATTGCCAAGTCGACAAGCACGGGCGCATCGAAGGTGGGCGTGCGGGTGTGGCCGACCGCATCGATGGACGAGTGTCTCAACGGAGTGATGCCAGAAACCGCACAGTTTGGCACCTGGGCAGCGTTCCCGACGATCGCCGGCACTTCACTGGCCCCCGGGGCCTCAGTTATCTATTGTGTGAGGTCGTTGGCGACGGATGCCGATGGTTTAGCCACGGCGTCCGGCACACAGAGTCTGGTGGCGACGGCATATTCACAAATCAGGGCGGGAACATGGTTAGCGGGGACTGGCAACTCTCAGGCCACGATGACCACAAAAGCGTTCTACCCCCTGGGAATGCCCGCCCGGGCAGCGAACCAGAACAACTGGATGATGGTGAAGCCAGTCTCGGATCCTAACCAGTGTCTCGATATCTACTATTCGCGCTCGCAAGCAGGCACAGCACTCCAGACGTTTGGGTGTGGCGCCCAGTCGAATCAGCGTTTCGAGATTGTCACGACGCCCGGCGGACAGTCCACCCTCCGACCGAGGACCTCTCCAGAAATGTCCATCGGACAGACAGGCAACCGTGGCGTACTTGCAGCAGCCGGAGACTCCAGCGCTAACTGGCGCATTGAGACCGTCACCTCAACTACGTTCCAGCTAGTCCACGGCGACACGGGTCTGTGCCTCACGGCGAACACCAGCGCACAGACGACGTTGACCCCTTGTTCTGGGGCGAACACGCAAAAGTTCACGATGACGCGCGATCCGGTCTCGTGCTCGGTTTCGGCATCGAACATCTACCTCGCGTTCAAAGCTCCTCCCGGCGTGCGCACCTACACCGTGCAGATACAGGTCGGTGGGCAGTGGACTGACGTGTACACGAACCCGGACATGGCGCAGTCGACGTTCACGATGACCCGATCGATGTTCCCGGCAGGCGACGCGACAATCGGCATACGGGTCGTCGATTCGGTCGGCAACGTGCTGTACAGCGGTTTGAGCATCGGAACGTTCGGGGCGAACATGGCTTGCGGAACCAACTTCAACGGCTGATCGTTCTCCAACCTATCCGCAAAAGGGATTGGTAGGGCGTGCGGGACTTGAACCCGCGACCGACGGATTATGAGGCGGTCGGGAGTGTTGAGCCTGTACCAGCTGCAGTTATCCCCAGTCGATTTGTACGACCTACTTTAATTCCGACTCAGGATTACCGGAAGGCGCGTGGGTACGGTTCACTTCAACGACCGCCATCACACGGCCTTCCGTCTGCCCAAGCGTGCATCACCGGCACCGGTCCCACACAAAATGCGGGGAAAGGATCAACCACCCATCACTCAACTCCACACGCGAAGTTCCTCAGGCAAAGGCCCGCCGTCTCGCTTCGCCTGCGCACGAGCCTTCACCCACCACGGCAAACGCCGCACATCCCTCCACAACGACCACGCACACATCAAAAGAATAAGCATCCCGAAAATAAAATTCACAGCAATTGGCAGTGCATTCCAGTGGGGTTTCAGAAGAGGGATCGAAAGCATGAAAAACCCTGGGATGAGAAAAAATAACCCGACCAGGATACGGACCCACGGACTCCGATTCGAAATCACAAACGGCACCACCCACCCCGGCACATCCGGCACCCGCGCCGGATCCTCCATCCCAATCTTCCGATTAATCTCCATCAAATGCACCATCTCGTCCACCCGCGGAAGATCAAACCCACTCGCCCCAACCACCTTCAAGCGACCAGAACCCCGTGCAGGGTCATCATAGAAATACACACCAGAACGAGACGTTCGTGACGGCCGCAGCGGCAACATGAATTCGCGTAACGCTTCCGGCTCCGGTTGCGAGTTCTTCGGCACAATCGTCTGCACAAACTCCGCAGGAGCCGGCTCCCCCGCCGCATCATGAGTTTGAAAGATCCTTAACGAGGCACTCATCACTTCAACTCTCCCAAAATCACGGGCGTCAAGATCCCACCTGTCCCCGGATTCAGAATGTTCAGGAGCATCCACGGATCTTCCTGATAGCACTCAACCAACGCGTTCGGATTCTGCGAGAGCTTATACACGCTACATCCCACACAATCCCAGCCCCCGCAGCCAAAAAGGTTCGCCATTATCCAAATCTCAAGGATCCATCAATCGCGATCGGCACAGGCCCACAACCGCGACGCAATATGGGTTCAGGAATAGCCATCAGCCGCACGTCACTCAAACGCTCGCAAATACGACGGCATCTTGTCACCGCGCCGCTTCACCACCGCACGCGCACGGTGCCACCACCGGAAACGCCTTACCCCTAGCTGCCACAAGGCCACCCCTGCCCCGATGAGCAATAGCCCAAGGACAAAAAACCCGATCTTATTGAAGGCATCAGAGTAGGTGCCCCCAAGAACCTCTGCAATAGCCCGCCAACCCACATAAGCCGGGATTATGCCAAGACCAAATTGTATATAGGGATTCCTTGCGTTCAAGCGCGTTGAGTACATCCACACAGGCATATCAGCTATAGCGCCCGGCTCTTTTCTGCCCAGCACACGCTCAATCTCAAGCATCTGAACCTTCTCATCCATCTGCTCACGATAGATAACACCAGCAACTGAACCATCTATCGATACCCGAATCCACCCGCTTCCATGCTCAGGCGATTCAAACGAATACACACAGCTATTGACGGTACGAGACGGACGCATCGAACGAATCCGACGGACCACCGCGTCAGGCTCCGTACTCCACCACTTATCTTGTGCAACCTCAAAAACCGTCGTTTCCGACACAGGATCACCAGAAGGCACGTGAGTACGAATCACTTCAACGACCGCCACCCCACGGCCCTCCCTCTGCCCAAGCGTGCATCACCGGTACCGGTCCCACACAAAATGCGGAGTAAGGATCAACCACCCGTCACTCAACTCCACACGCGTAGTTCCTCAGGCAAAGGTCCGCCGTCTCGCTTCGCCTGCGCACGAGCCTTCACCCACCACGGCAAACGCCGCACATTCGTCCAAAACGACCACACGAGCCCCACCAACAGAGCAAAACCCAGTATCAGACTGCCAATTTTTGTGAATAGAGAAAATTCCGGAACAAGCAAAGGGACGCTCAGCATCAAGGACACTGGAAAGAGGAAGAATAGTCCGATTAGGATACGAATCCACGGACTCCGATTCGAAATCACAAACGGCACCACCCACCCCGGCACATCCGGCACCCGCGCCGGATCCTCCATCCCAATCTTCCGATTAATCTCCATCAAATGCACCATCTCGTCCACCCGCGGAAGATCAAACCCACTCGCCCCAACCACCTTCAAGCGACCAGAACCCCGTGCAGGGTCATCATAGAAATACACACCAGAACGAGACGTTCGTGACGGCCGCAGCGGCAACATGAATTCGCGTAACGCTTCCGGCTCCGGTTGCGAGTTCTTCGGCACAATCGTCTGCACAAACTCCGCAGGAGCCGGCTCCCCCGCCGCATCATGAGTTTGAAAGATCCTTAACGAGGCACTCATCACTTCAACTCTCCCAAAATCACGGGCGTCAAGATCCCACCTGTCCCCGGATTCAGAATGTTCAGGAGCATCCACGGATCTTCCTGATAGTACTCAACCAACGCGTTCGGATTCTGCGAGAGCTTATACACGCTATCGCCAATATTCCACGCTACATCCCACACAATCCCAGCCCCCGCAGCCACAACCCCCGGGATTAAACCAGCCTGCAACAGGAAGAACGTCGCGATATCAATCACTAATGCACCACCATGCCGCACATATCCCACTTCATCTTTGTTGGCGATTGCAACGGTCAGATCGGCTGCCGACAAAACGCCGCCAAGAACAGGGACGATCTTGCCGGTATTTGAAAGCCTCCGCCCAACAGACCCCCACGATCCGCGCCACTTTTCATAGGCCTTGATGCCGCCAGGAAAGCTCTTCACAACAAAGGCCCACACAAATTCAAGCACCGATTCGGCCTTCACAACACCGTCTAGGAAGCCAGGTACGCGTGCTTTGAACTCCGAATCTGGCTCCGGCGTCAGTCCTGCCGGGTCCAACATCCCCACCGGATCATTCCCCGCATACGCATAAGGATTCCCTGCCCACCCAGCACCAATTACCGCAGGTAACGGATCCGTCGTGAGGAAAGCGTGGGTGCCCGGCTGATACAACCGCGCCCCAAGATGTTCGAGGCCATTGAATGTTAGGGAACCGTGTGGGGTGATGCTGATCCCGGTGCTTTGGAGACGCTCCAACAGCGGATCTCCGCCGGCTACCGCGTTTCCGTCAACGGCGCCAATATTAGCCAGACCTGCTCCAGCAGTTCCCAATACTGCTACGTCCCACGGATCCGCCACCCCACTGCCGCGACCCATCCGCCACCCGCTACCAAACACGGTCTCACCGGCGCCGGTCACACTCCCCGGAAACCGAAAGACTGGCGCATCACCAACCTTCAGAGGGGTCGGGTCGCCGCTCGCGGCATCCCACACCACTTCTTCGCCGTCGAGTTCAGCAAGCTCACCCATCACATCCATCCACACCTTACGGCACGTGGTCTCGCCGTCAGGGGTTGTGGTTGTGACCTCTGAAAGTGAGCCAAACGCACTCCACTCATAACGAGTCTCCCCAGCAGGTCCATGCTCGGCGATGCGGCGCCCGGCCACATCGTATTCATACGTCGTCACCAAGGGCGCGGGAGCAGAGCTCGCAGCTTCTGTAGCGTCGCCACGACTCGTCACGACAGCCCTCACCAACTGCCCTGCCGCATCATACGCAAACCCCACCTCATCCGAGAGCGACACCCTTCGGGTTAAGCGGCCTGCCACGTCGTATTCCCACACCAAACTCGACACCGTCACGCCAGCATCATCCACGGTCACCGCGTGGGTGAGTTGCCCCGCCCCGTCATAGGTGTAGTCCGTCGATTCGGTGGAGGTTTTCACCTGGGCGATGCGACCATCTTCGTCGTACCCGATCCGCGTTGTGGAGGCACCTTCAGCATCTGTGCGGGTGTAGGTGGCTGGCTTTCCGTGCTCGTATTCCCACGACTGCAGTAGGTTACCCGCGAGGGACCTTGTGAGGTGCCCGTCAGCGTCGTACTCGTAGGTGATCGCTCCAAACACCGGATGCTCGACTCGTGTTACTTGGCCCGCTCCATCACGTACGTAGGCCACCTCACGGCCATCCGGAGTGCGGAGTCGGGTGCGAAGGCCGTCACCGTCATACCCCCAAGTCGTGCTCTGTTCGTCACGGGTGCGCTCCAGCATGAGACCTCTTGGGTCTCGTGCCACCCGATGCATCACACCCGCAGCACCAGTGGCAGTTAGCTTGGTGTGGTCCGTAATACACCCCGACCAAACCGACTCTGACGCTACCTCAGCCACTAGGCGCTCATCTTCTGACACCTGCGCCAACCGGCCGACACTGTCATACGACAACCCAACACTGGTACCCGCCGCATCACGCCACCCAGTAAGTTTGCCGGCCGCATCATATTCGGCCATCATTTTGCGCCCGAGTGGATCAGTCACCTCAGCCACCCGCCCCAACAGTGTGTAGGTCCGAGTCGTCACGCCACCAGCAGGATCGATGACCTTCACGAGCCTGCCGAGCAGATCGTACTCGTAGTGCGTGATACCGCCAACACCGTTGACCGCACGAATCAGCTGCCCTGACAGGTCATACACGAATTCCCGACGACCAAACTTCGGCCCCTGCGTCCACACCAACCGGCCCACCGCGTCATACCGGAACCGAGTCACCCCAACCCCAGGAATATCTTCACGGAGCACCCGACCAACTTGGTCGTATTCGAACACCGCGGTATCTCCTGAAGGCAACACCTGCTGCACCACTCGCGAATCCTCGTCATATCTGAGCTTCGTTACCCCACCTATCGGGTCAGTCACCTCAGACGGTCTCCCCGCGAGGTCAAACGTCACTCGTGTCCTGCGGCCTTCTGGCGTGTATACCTCAACAGGTTTCCCAGCGAGATCATAGGTCACACGCGTCACGCCACCCTCGGCATCGATTTGTTCGACCATCCGCCCCATCAGGTCATACCTTGCCTCACTGACCTGTTCTCCATCCACGGTGGTCGTCACGGGTCGGCCATATCGATCAAACGCCACACTCGACACCACCCCAGCAGCACGGGTCACAGCCTCGCCCTTCTGACGATTCCGGCTGATCTCTTGAGTCACGCCGACCGGGTCACGCCTCCCGGTCAATTCACCCGTCACCCCATACTCACGTGCCCATACGCTCCCGACCGGGTCAATTACTTCCCGAAGCCTTGACAAACCGTCATGCCTAAGCTGCCACACACTGCCATCAGCGTTGACGACCTGTTCCGGGTTTCCAAACGCATCAAAACCGCACTCTGTCGCCCTCCCCAACGCGTCAATTACACGCTCAAGTCGCCCATGCACGCCATACTGATACGAGGTTTTTGCGCCCATCGGATCAATAACCACTGTGAGCTGCCCTGCCGCACCGTACTCGTAAACCCACTTCGCCCCGTCAGCGGCCTCACGACCCGTCAACAACGCGCCTTCCCAGGTGAACCGCTCACGCGCTCCCGAAGGCGCCACCATCTCAAGCACATGCCCTGCCCGATCGCGCACATACCGAGTCTCATTCCCCACCCCGTCCGTCACACCGACAAGGTCCCCCTGCTCGTCATAACTGAGAAATGTGACGGTCCCTACCGGGTCCGTCACCCGCGTCAACAAACCCCGCTCCCACGCCAATTGCGTGATACCACCAGCAGCGTCAATCACACGCGACGGCCACCTGTCCCACTCGCCCGCATACTCCAAGCTCGTCACGGCCTCACCACGCACCCCCGAACGGCCTTCGCCAGCCCTCACCCGGGGATCATCACCCTCACAAATCTCAACCACCCGATCACGGTTGTCGTACGAGAACTTCAGGTCTACGCCTTCAGGCGACACGCGCCTGGTGAGGCGACCTCGCCTGTCATATACGCACACTGTCTCCGCCCCGTCACGCTCGGTCACGGTCAAGAGGTTGCTGTGCTGGTCATAGGTCATCGACTGCGCCTGATGATCCGTATCAACGACCCGAATCAAACGTCCATACCGATCAGCTATCCACGAATTCGAGTTACTCCCATCTGTGTCGGCGACCCCCGTCGCACGACCCACATACGAAAACTCAATCTCACGGCCAAACTCCGTCACCTGCGACACCACCCGACGCTGTTCGTCATAGGTATTCACACATTCCACCACCCCAGAAGCGGCAGTGACTTTGTCGATCAGACCATCCGCATTCCACCGATACGAACGCACCCCTAACACAGACTCCACCTCAATGAGCCTGCCCACCTCGTCATAGCGGTACTCCACCTGCTCACCACCGGTGGCTGTCACCCGCGAGACGAGATCACGCGCATACGCCACCCGGATCTCACGCCCAAACTCATGCACCAACCGAGTTACCCGCAGAACCTGATCCCGCACCACCGCCACTGACGTGCCTGCACCCTTGCCATACCCCAACCACACGCCTGCGGTATCAAACAACCACCATTCCCCTGGTTGCCGCGCAACACCAGTGCCTCATCCGCAGCACCCTCGCCAGCTACACACCACACATGCCCGAACTCCCCGGCCGCATCAACTCGCTCACGCGTCAACCAGAAGTTCGCTCGCAGCGCTCTACCCCAACCCGCATCCTCACGAGGAAACACCAATCGACGCCCATCAAACATCACGCCCTCAGCATCCTCGTCAGACAGCTCCAGCCGCGCATCTAGGCTCGATGACCACCCAGTGCCAAACACGCCAGCACCCTCATCCTGAGAGTTATACATCCGAGAGAACACGAGCGTGTCAGCTGAACCCTCAAACGACACATCTGTCTCAGGCTCGATAAAGTTGCCCGTGGCTGTATTCACCGGATCAACCGCGTACCCCGTCGCCGGCACATCGCCAAACGTTTCCGGCAGCTTAAGTGACAGCGCAGCACGTTCACCCGGCGCAAGGGAATCGTTCTGCATCAGAAGATCAAGAGCACGATCTGCCATCGACTTAATGGATCCTTGGCCGCCCGCCTGTTTTAGGTTCTTCGCAAACGCCTGCACCCAAGCACCTTCATCGCGATTCGCTTGACGCCAGCTCTGCACTGAGGCGATCACACCGCCCTCATCAACGGAGCCCCAGCCGCCAAGACCCGCCACGAAATCATTCCACGCACCTCGGAGCCCAGTACCCGAGCTGGGAACGTACGTACCAAACGATCCGCCGCTCTGCCCACCCGAGCCCATCACACCGTTCGCGAAGCTCAACAGTTTGTCGGGCCGTCCCGAAGTCGTACCCCCGCCACGCTTCCCTCCACCGGAAGCCGGTTCACGCGGCTGCAACTTCACCCCCGTAGGCGACACCGTCGGGGGTGTATTTGACGAATACGGCACCAATGTTCGCACTTGCGCCACCGTCGGAGGCTTCGAAATCACCGACCCAGGCAACGCCTGCGCAGTCTCATGGTCTCGCATCAACTCGTCATACTTCAGCTTCCGTGCCTCACGCGCCGCACTCCGTCGTGCGTTCTCTGTCTCAGCCGAAGAAATCAAAGTCGAAACCTGCGAACTCAATGACTGCAAGCAGGTAACAATGTTCATCCCATCCGTGTGAGCCCACCGCACGTGATCCCGAAACACGTCAGCATACGAGCCTTTGAAGTCCTGCTGCGCATCAGTGGCTAACTTCTGAAAGGACGCATTCTCTTCGCCCACCTCAGTCGCGGTCGAATTCAGTTTCGACACCAACGTATTTGCCGCACCAAAATCAAACGTCAAATCAGCAGGGCCAAAATCGAAAATCCAGGAAACCACGGTATGACAGTCCTTTGTTCACAAATCACTCTCAAGAGTGAATAGCCAAACATCAACGACACCACTCACGCCGCAAAAATTTAATTCTGCACAACTACTCAATCCTGTCACATTCGAAGTTGAAGGATACACAGCATGAAGTAGCCCACCAAAGGGGCAATAGAGGAAATCCCTCGACTCTCGCGCACAACAGCAGCGAGGTTTCGTATACAGGGATTGGTAGGGCGTGCGGGACTTGAACCCGCGACCGACGGATTATGAGTCTGTTGCTTACGCCCCGGAGGACAAGGAAAATGGCGGAAATATGCCATTTCTTCAAGCGCGATGCCCGGAGAAAACCGGTATTGACGGCTTCATAAGCTGCACCATAAGCTGCACTGACACCAACCTATAGGCAGCGAAAATCATGAATGTCGGTGGGGGCGTTTAGGTTTTCTTCATGAGCAGTAACCAGCAATCAGTCGAGTTCTTTGCAGCACTTTCGGGCAAGCACACGAGCATCAACCGACCTCCTGCAATTGGCAGAGAATCACTCACTGCCAAAAGGGTCAATATTCGGCTCGCGCTGGGTCGCGACTCGGCCAGCGCGCAGTATGGATCTGCACTCCTGGTCGGTGATGAACTTCATTTCTCGGCAAGCGCGTGGACCAAGGACACCCACAAGAGAATTGCGGTTCCTGATGGCGAGATCGAGGCCCAGATCGAAGAACTCCTTGGTGCTCAGGCTATCCGCCACCTACTCACGCATGGGGACATTGTGGCTGAAGGGTCCGGCAAAGTCTGGACCGCCCACCGTCAGTTGATCGCGGATCCGGCAGGGAACTTTTACACGCCCTCACCTTTGCAGATGTCGGCAATCCGCCGCGCATTCGGGAAAAGCGACACTGAGCCTCTCGGCCCAATGGGAATAGCTTCGGGGCTCATTTACTAGACCGCAAACCAACTGCGCGTGTTAACATGGCTACAAATTGAATAGCTCTCCCAGGACTCCCGGGGTGAGGCACGGAGACACTGCACATGCACACGTCAACCACCACCATCCACACCTCCCCTGACACGGATCGAGCTGTCGAACGACTCACCGAGGCGCACGCGGTCACGGTCAACGGCAACATCGCGATGTCAGGCCCACTACTCGAAGAGCTACGGCAGGCCCGCTATCCAAACCTAGGGCGCACCAAGAGCGGCGGCGGAGGCGGCGGTGACCTACTCGACATGAAAGCCTTCAACCTCTACGAGACCACGGACGCCGACGTTAGGGCATGGCTCAACCACTACCGGCAGCCGCAACCCGACGATCTACTCGAAGCCACCAGACTGCTTCACAACACGCTCAGGGCCGAGGCCGCAGGCAATCGCCTCGATGACCCTGACCGCATGTTCGGCATGTTCCACACCTGGGTGCAACGCATCGAGGATCTGTTCAACCCGCCCCGCGAGTACGAGCTCACCGAGGCTTGCCCCGTGTGCGAGACCGAGCATGTAGCCGACAAGGACGGGTGCCAGCTTTGGGCCGTCCGTGTCCCCGTGAAGGAAGGTCGCGCACTGGTCGCTGAATGCCATCACTGCGGCACGCTGTGGGCAGGACACGACCAACTCACCAACCTTGCGGAGTCCATGCAAATCAACGTCGACTGGGTAGCGTTGCGAGAGTTCTTGGGCCTCCCCCAAAACCAGCCACAAACGTGTTAACCTATTAGTGCGCGCTACAAGTGCGCCTACATGAAGCCCCACACCTCACGGTTGGGGCTTTTCGTGTTTCTACAGCCTCATACGTGCTCGTGGTCACCCGAGACTCATACGGTGACGGTATGAAACGTAGCTTTGCGACGCCTTAGCTTGTTGCGTGCGCTAGAGTCGGTGAAATGGAGAGCTTGGTCGCTACCAAGCAGCAGACCTTGATCCAGGTGGACCCCGCTACTGGACTGCTGCTTTACAAGGCATCACCCTATGAGTTGACCCTAGACGAGATGCACCAGGCGTTCGTCGTGAATGCCCCTTTTCCTGAAGACCGAAGCCTGCTGTTCGAGGCGTTTGTTGTCTACTTGAAGCAAACCCGGTCGATTGTTCCAGATCGCAGAGTATGGGTGGACGGCAGTTTTGTTTCACTGCGGCAAGACCGACCACCTAACGACCTAGACCTTGTTCTCATCATTAACCAGCCGACAAGACTTCAGCGACAGGAGCTAGCGGGGCGCGGACTGCTAACAATGTCTGAGGCTAGCTTCAAGATTGATGGCGTGGACATCCCAGTACGTCAGAAGCTTGCTCCGTATGGTGGCATGCTTGACGCTTACCAAGCTGATGCCTCCAAACAAAACGACGTTGCCCGTTGGGAAGTGCAGTGGTCCACCCCTAAAGACGATGACGGACACCTTGATTTTAGTCGCGAGAAGGGATTTGTGGAGGTGGATGAGCGTGGCTAACTCACGTGAGGTGCTTTTTGTAGAAAGCTTTAGGCGCACGCTTCGCGATACTCTTTCAAGCGGAGACAAGTTTGCGTTAGGCTCACTGCTTGCCTCTGCCGAAGGAATTAGGGTTCTCGCACCTGTGGTTCGAGATGAATTGGCTCCAGTATCAGGAGAACTCGAACTTCACTTAACGGGTAAGAGCGTGATTGGACATGCTGCAAACGCGGAAGCGTTTAGCGAGTTGGTCCGTCGAATCGCCGCTTCGACTAAACATTTTGTGAAAGATAGGGCGAATTCCGTTCGCCAGACGTCAGAGCTGCTTGTTGACACTGGCCCTGGCTCAGTGCGAGTGACCTTTAAAGCCCCAAGCAGAACAATCGATGGTGCTGTCCCACTTGACATGGAACTTGAAAACGAGATTCTCCACGTAGATGACACGTTCTCGGAAGCGCTACGCCGGATCGCAGTGGTTCTAGCGAATAGCGACCCCGAGTCTCCGGGCAATGAAGCCCTTGGCGCAGCAATCGAACAGTTACCTCCCAGTGCGCGGAATGAGCTTGCGCACGCCCTTGACCCCATCCGCAAGCAGGGATGGGACGTAACTGGGACTTTCGCGCAACGTGGATTGGGAACAAGCGAGCTCAGCTTTGGAAAGAGGCACGCTGAGTATCTCAAGAAGCAGCTAAAGGCCGTCTATACAGAGACGGAAACCTGGACGTCAACGGGTCGTCTTGACGGGCACCGATGGTCTAATGGATTGGCGTACTTCTCGCCTAGCGGACAACCGCGCACCATTCCTGCTTCATATGCAAGTGCAGAGCTTCAGAGCCGAGCGGCCGAAATCGCTGCGGACGAAAACAATAAGGTTGAGGCAAAGTTTAACGTCCACATAAAACGCTCAATGTCGAATTCGACGGCCAAACGAAGTTATGAATTGATTTCAGTTCGAACGATCTAGTTAAGACTAAAACCCCCGGCGCATCGTCGGGGGTTTTGTCGTTAACACCCTCATTCTTGCCCGCTTCGTGACGGGTTCTCCTGCATAGGGGTAAGCGGTACGACCGTGCTCACGACCTTGTGTGGCAGGCACACGATCACTATTCATGCGTACAGAGCAAACAGACGCGTGTCGACCTGCCACACACAGACCTACAACACCAGTATCGAAACAGCTATTGTGAAGAGCATGACCGAAACCCCCAGCGCAGTTCCCGGACCCGTCATCGAAGACCCCGTAGAACCACCCGTGGAACCTAAGAAGCGCCCCAACAAGAAGGCACTTGTCATCACGATTGCCGCAGTCGTTGTGGTCGCGATCATCGCAGCCATCATTACTTTCATTGCTCTCAGCGCAAACGCCCGCGCTAACCAAATCTCAGACGCCAGCAAGATGTGTGAAGCAGCTCCTTTCGGCTACGACATCATTGACGACGGCGACGCAGTGGAATTCATGGGCGCAGCAAAATCAGGCGGTGCAGATTCAGATGTTGTGTTCTGCATCTTGCACGAACTCGGAGCTCCGCAATCCATCGAAACCAAGGTCGGCCAAACCCGCTCACTCGACGGCACTAGAGAAGCCGAATGGGACGGATGGAAAGCCCAATGGACTTACCACCCCGACAGCGGACTCAACCTCCTGGTTGAGCGCGACAACTAAAACCAAACCACAAACCAAAGGCCTGCATCCCATCTCGGATGTGGGCCTTTCTCATACCCACAACAGTCAAGGAGGAACACACCTTGACCAACAACACTGTGAAACGTTCCGATCCTAAACGCGCTCGAATGCACGAACTCCACGCCGAGGAGCTTTCCCTCTCGGCTATCGCTCGTGAGCTCGGTGTCGCGAAGTCGACGATCTCTCGTTGGGCGAAAGAAGACAACCTCGCGTTTGATCGTTCGCAGACTGCTGACGCTGTTGCGGCGAAGAGCATTGATCTTGCTGCTGGCCGTCAGAGGCTCGCGGAGAAGATGCTTGCCGCGTCCGAAGACATGCTTGACCGTATCGATGAGCCCTATCTTGTGTACAACTTTGGTGGCAAGGACAACGACTACGAGGAGCACGAGCTTGAGTCGGCCCCCGTTGAGGTGCGCCGCAACGTCATCACGACGGCGGCGATCACGTTCGACAAGCTCTCACGCATCGTCGAACGCGACCCTGACGTGTCGGGTGCGGAGTCTGCTGTGCGTGCGCTGCAGCACGGTCTCGCGGCTGTTGCTGACGCACTCAGGCCGGAGGAGACCCCACAGGAGGAGTAGACGTGTCTGATGCGTTCGCGCCTGTACTGTCGTGCATGTCACGAGCACAGATCCTTTCTATCGCTGACTGTAGCTCCAAGAAGATTGCCATTTGGTCCGGTGCCGTGTCAGCAGGTAAGACCTACGTGAGCTTGTATGCGTTCTTGTTCGCGGTGTTGGATGCGTCGACGAGTGGACGAATCATCATCGTGGGTAAGACCCTCGAAACGATCCAGACGAACATCTTCACGCTACTCACCGATCCGGCAATCTTTGGTGAGCTCACGAAGTTCGTGACCTACACTCCGGGCGCGAAGACAGCACGCATCCTCGGACGCACGGTGCACCTGTACGGTGCGAACAACGCCGAGTCTGAGACCAAGATCCGTGGCATGACAGTCAGCCTCGCCTACGTCGACGAAGCGACCATCCTCCCTGAGGGGTTCTGGGACATGCTCATGACCCGCCTCCGCGTGAAGGGTGCACGTTGCCTTGCCACCACCAACCCGGACAGCAAGAACCACTGGCTGCGGAAGAAGTGGATCTTGCAGGCCACGAAGAAGAACGTGATCCACTTCTCGTTCACGATGGACGACAACCCGTCACTCGAACCCGACTACGTGCGCGACACGAAAGCCCAGTTCGAGGGCTTGTTCTATCAGCGCATGATCGAAGGCAAGTGGACCAACGCTGAGGGTGCGATCTACCAGATGTGGTCAGAGGACCGGCATCTGATTAAGCATGTTGATCTTCCCCCGATTGCGCGCACCCTCGCGGTGGGGATGGATTACGGCACCACGAACACGACCGCAGCCGTTCTGCTGGGCATCACTGCCGAACCGAAACCGCGACTCGTGCTGATCGACGAGTGGGGATACACGGCAGCGGAGCATCACGGTGAAACACTCCCCGACGTGGAGCTCGCACGCCGCTTCCGTGAGTGGCTACACACTGACCATGGCAACAGCCAAGTCTCTGTGCCCACTCATGAGTTCATCTTCCTCGACCCGTCAGCAGCGTCCATGCGTGCACAACTCTTCTCGGACGGCACGACCACCTGGGCTGCTGACAACACCGTGCTCGACGGCATCAAGAACGTTGCCTCACTCCTCGCACAGGACAAGCTCATCGTCACAGACAAATGCACGGGCTTCCTCGGCGAGGTTACCGAGTACGAGTGGGACAGCAAAGCGTCAGAAGACGGTGAAGACAAGCCTGTGAAGAAGGACGACCACTACTGCGACGCGGTACGGTACGCGATCCAATCGTGCGTCGGGTCATGGCAATACGAGATCTACGGCCTCGCGGCCTGACCGAAAGGAGTATCAGGCCATGCCGATGCCTCAACCGAATGCCCCTTGGCCCCCGAAAGAATGGGGGCCCGCCTACGACCAGTATGCCGAAAACGACGCCTGGCTGACCGGTGACGTGAAGACGCTACAAACGCTCTACTCGGGGCAGCAGGGCGCGACGCACACCCACAACGGTGCACCATACCGTGGCGGGATTGCTGGGGTCGCGTCGCGCCTGTTCTGGGGGCGACCTGTACCGCAGGGTGAACAGCGCACCAGGCTTCACGTGCCTGCGGCGGCTGACCTTGCCACGCTCGCGTCAGACCTGCAGTACTCCGACCCTCCGGTGACAGACTTCGCCGAGGTGACAGACGGCGCGAAGGTCAATGACAAGGCACGCACTCGTCTCGACCTCATCATGAACAGCGACGACGCACACGCGACCCTCAACTCGATGGGTGAAGTGAAAAGCGCACTCGGCGCGTCAATCATTCTCCCTCGGTGGGATGCCGACATCGAAGACCATGTGTGGCTTGATTACGCTGCCGCAGACGCAGCAATCCCCACGTTTAAACATCGCCGACTCGTCGAGGTCACTCTGTGGTCTGAGTTTGTCGACGGCAACGTGTACTGGCGGCACCTCGAACACCACGCGCCCGGATATATCGAGCACGCACTGTTCCAAGGCAACCAGACCAGCCTCGGAAAACGGGTGCCGTTGGAAGAACGACCTGAGACCGCAGGCTACGCGGCCATTGTTGATGGTGAGTCACGCTACGCGACCGAGATTGACCGGCTCACCGCGGGGTACCTCCCGAACGCTCCCGCGTTGTCGTGGCGTAAGTCGGGCCAGTTGGCAGACGCTGGCCGCAGCGACTTCAACCAGTGCATCCCCCTCTTTGACGCGCTCGACGAGGCATTCTCGTCATGGATGCGTGACCTAAAGCTCGGGTCAGCAAAGCTCATCGTCCCTGAACAGTACCTCCATGCCAATGGTCCCGGTGCTGGTGCGAGCTTTGATGCTTTCCGTGAGATGTTCCTCGGACTCAACATCCCTGGCGACCCGAACAAGCACCTGACAATCGACGCTCATCAGTTCGCGATCCGTGTTCAGGAGCACGAGCAGACTATGCGCGGCATCATGCGCGAAATCCTCCGCAAAGCAGGTTACTCACCCTCATCTTGGGGCGACCCGGACGAGAAGAGTTCACAGGTCACCGCGACGGAGATCCAGCAGCGCAGCGCTCAGACGGAGCGCACGCGGTCGAAGAAGAACCTTTACGACAGGCGCGTGCTGTCGCGTATGGGGTCTGTGGCGCTCGAACTTGACGGGCTCATTTTCAAGGGCAAGGGCGGCGGTAGGTACGACCTCAACGTTGTATTCCCTGAGCTTTCACGCACGGACCCGAAGACTGAAGCCGAGACTATCGGGCTCCTCAACGTGGCCGGTGCGATCAGTGCAGAGACCGCGGTGCGCCGCGCGAATCCCGACTGGGACGACACAGCGGTGACCGAAGAGGTGGCAAAGATTCAGGCACGCAAGACCGAGAACATGCCACCTGACCCGTTCAGCGCAGGCCGTGTCGACGAAGAACCAAACCACGAAGAGGAGTAACCCATGGCAGCCACACTTGCTGACGCGAAAGCTGTCCTCGGGGAAGCGCTTCGCGAGGAAACCGAAGAGATGTTACTTCAACTGCAGTCCCTCAAGCGCGGCGTTTTCGCGCAGTCGGCATCGGAGTACCTCGATGCGCGTGAACCACGCCGCAACCCATTCATCAAACACGAGTAACGGCAGGGGGTCGTCATGGAGCAGTGGCCTGGCGATTCCCCGCAAGCTTGGATCGACGACTTCGGGCATGCGATAGCCGAACGTTACCGGCGCATCGAGGAAGCGCTCGAAGGGACGCTGCGGCGGCTCGCTGAGCAGCATCTCGACGCACCCGATGACACGATTGCCCGCTACAACGCGATCCGTGAACTGCGTGAGCAGGCCGAACGTCTCGTGAAGCAGGTCAATCCTGACGAGCTCGCAAGGTGGGCGACAGAGGAAGCCGCGAGCGGGGCGAGTTCGGAGATCGCCCGCGTCCTGGTCGACTTCCCGGCATATGCTGCACGCGGTGTGAGCCAAGTAACGGCTCTCACCGCGGGTGGTGCGTATGCGGTAGCGGCGGTCGAACTCGATCTACGCGACAGCCTGCGAGCACTCAACGCCCGCATTCTTCGTGCCCCGGTCGACGCCTACCAGGCGATGACCTCAAAGCACGTCGGCTCACTCCTAACGGGCATGACGACCTCGCAGGCACTCCACCGTCGCATCCTCGACGAATACCTCGCAGACGGCATCACCGGTTTCGTCGACAAGGCTGACCGGCGTTGGACTATCGGGGCGTACTCGGAGATGGCTACCAGGACCGCGGCAGCACGTGCCTGGCGAGACCAATCAGTCGCGTCCATGACGGCGGCAGGGATCACGACTTTCACGCCTGTCATCGGTGTTTCTGCATGCTCGGCGTGTGGGGCGTGGGCGGGGAAGATCGTCACCGATGGCGGACCAACAGGCACAATCACGGTGCCGCACGCGATCACTGGGGAACCTACCGAGATCACGGTCGACGGCACACTCGACGAGATGCGCGCATCAGGATGGGGACACCCCAACTGCCGCTGCGTGCTCGTGCCCGGCCTACCGGGTGGGCCTGACCCGACGCAGTACACGACGCACGACCCGCAAGCACAGCAAGACCGTGAACATCTCCGCGAGCTCGAACGTGACGTGCGCTCAGCGAAACGCGACGGTGGCCCTGACGAGATAGGTGCAGCACAAGCCGCACTCAGGGCACACGTCCGAGATACGGGCCTGATTCGGCGCGAGTTCCGTGAACAGTTGCCATTCGCTGACGGTGGCACCAAGAACCCTCGCGGCAACACGAAGCCGACACCGCCGAAGTCTCGCGAGCGTATGACATGGGGTGAGCGGCAGCGGGCGCTCGGGTTCCCGACCGGTGCCGGATGGGATCTGGACCCGCACGAGATCGAGTTCTACGAACGCTTCACCGACAGCGGGCATTCGGTCAAGTTGATCGCGAAGAGCCTCGACGGCAAGCCCACGAACGATTTCATTTGGAGATCGAACGGTGCCATTCAGGTGGAAGTGAAGAAGACGAAGAACAAGAACTCGAGCATTGTCGACCGCATCTCGAAGGCGGTCACATCGGCGTGGGAGAACCACGGCTTTGTCAAGGATCGCTTCATCATCGACCTGCAAGATTTCCCCGCGTCGCCGGGGCTTCTCAACCAGCTTGGCAAGTACAACGACCACCGGACACCGGAGCGTCGCATCCGCGAACTGTGGGTGTTCAGTCGCGGGATCTTGCATCGAGTGGTCCTGAAGACAGAAAAGTAGGGGCTGGCCCGCCTTTTCACTTGCCCTGTTATTTCAAGGGTGGGGCGGGAACCCCTACAAGTCCAGGATACGTCACCTAGACGATTCCCACCACCCTCTCCGCATATCGGTGAGGGTTTCGGGGCGTACCGAGTGGATCGGAAGCCGACTGTAAATCGGCTGCGTCAGCACTGCAGGTTCGATTCCTGCACGCCCCACGGTCACATCAACGCCCGCTCTCGGGCACCAACCACGCCTGAGGAGGCACGACCCATGAACACACCAACGTTTCGTCAGGGCGAACCGGCCACGGTCGGCTGGTCTATCGGACGGGCACCACTTGCACTCCGCGGCATTCGCTTTGCTGATGGCGAGAACGGTGCGGCACCCGCAGCACCAGCGGGCGGCGAAGCGGCTAGCTCTGCAGCGTCCCCGGCTGATGTTGCCGCGATGCTCGCCACACTCGGCAAGGCCACGCCTCCCGCGGCAGCACCGGCACCGCAGGCACCCGCGGCCCCTCAGCAGATCCAGGGTTTCACTCCTGAGCAGGTGCAGAAGCTCATGACCGAGAACCAGACCGCGCTCAAGGCGGCTGAGGATGCGCAGGCGGCACGCGCAGCGGCAGAGAAAGCGCTTGGTGAGGCTACCGCTCAGGTTGCTTCGTTCCAGCGTGACAGCGCCGTACGCACCGCCGCAGGCGATATCGCGAACGCTGCCCTTCTGCTCGACTCGGCCAGCTTTCAGGCCGCGATCAAGGATGTCGACCTTGCCGATAGCGCCGCACTCAACGCAGCGGTCACAACGTTCGTCGACGCGAACCCCGCTTATGCGGCAGGCCCAACACTTCCCGGGACATCCGGGGAACCCCATCAGGGGGAACCAACAACACGCCTAAAACGCTCGACGGTGTCGTAGCCGCCGCAATGAGCGCCTAACCGAAAGGAGTAGCCCATGCCGATCACACTGGCAGAAGCCAACCGCAACACCCAGACCGACCTCGATGTCACCGTCATTGACGAATTCCGCAAAGAATCCGTGGTGCTCGACACGATGCTCTTCGACGATGTCGTGAACCCTGCAGGCGGTGGGGCGACGATGACCTACGGGTACCGTCGACTCAAGACTCAGCCCACCGCCGACTTCCGTGAACTCAACACCGAGTACACGCCCGTGAACGTCGAGACCGAACACCACGTGACCGGCCTCGCCGTGCTCGGTGGCACGTTCCAGATCGACCGCGTGATCGCGAAGCTCGGTCCCGCCGCATCTGGTGGTGTCGCTCTGAACATGCGTCAGAAGGTCAAGGCCACCTCGACGAAGTTCCAGGATGCCGTTATCAACGGTGACACCGCCGTCGAGGCTCATGGTTTCGACGGGCTGGACAAGGCGCTTGCTGGCTCCTCGACTGAGATGGTCACGGCAGCAAACTGGCAGGATCTCGACACGGACCCGTCTGCGCCGCACAAGGCACTGGACCTGTTTGATGAGTTCCTGTCGCTGCTTGATGGCACCCCGACCGTGATCCTCGGCAACGCCAAGGCGCTCGCGAAGGTGCGTGCTATCGTGCGCCGTTCGTCCATGTACAACCGCGAACCAGTTGAGGGCCTGATGGGTGCGAACGGTCGACCGATCACGCGCGAAAACTACGGCGGGATCTTCTTCGCCGATCCCGGCACCAAAGCGGGCACCAACAGCCCGATCATCCCGATTACTGGGGGCAAGACGAGCCTGTACGCGTACCGTGTCGCGCTCGACGGCTTCCATGCCATCTCGACCGCGGGAGGCCAGCTCATCGAGTCCTGGCTGCCTGACTTCTCGAACGTGAAGGCAGTGCAGGAGGGCGGCGTCGAGCTCGGCCCTGTGGGTGTCGCGCTCAAGTCAACCAAGTCGGCGGCGGTACTGCGCGACCTCACCGTCTAGCAGTCCGCAGTGTGGACCGCACCCTTCGCGTGCGGTCCACACTCACCCGATCTACCCATGAACGAGGAGTAACAACATGGCGAAGATTTACACCCCTGTGAAGGGATTTACCGGCAACGTTGCGGGCGTTGATTTCGTGAACGGTGAGGCCGAGACAGATGACCCGCGGGCGCTCGCCTACTTCGAACGTCACGGCTACAAGGTCGAGTCCGGGAAGAGGCCGCGCGCAAAGACTGAGGCGGTCGAGTAATGACCATCTACAAAGACTCGAACGCACCCCAGGGTCGCGTCGTGTTCGGCGGGACACCGTTTGTTGATGGGCTGACCGCCGACATCAACGTCGGTCCCGAGACGCAGCGGCTGTTTGCATCCGCGGGGATCGTCAAGGTGCCGACCGAGAAGCCGTCACCCGACCCAACCGAGCAGGCCGCTGAGCCTGCACCGAAACAGCGAAAGAAGTGAGACAGATGAGCCGCACCTACGCCGATGACAAAGACTTCGCCACATGGCTTCAGGTCGACAAAGCGCCTGAGGGTGCGGCTCGTCTTCTCCGCGACGCCTCGCTTGAGGTCGACGAGATGCTCCTCACCGCGATCTACCGAGTCGACCATGATGGCGCACCAACCGAACCTCGCGTGATCGAAGCACTGCGTGACGCTACCTGCGCGCAGGCTGAGTTCCGCGATGAGCACGGTGATGAGGTTGAAGCAATGGGGTCAGGCGAGTCAGTGCGTCTTGGCCCGCTCGGGTTCGGTGGAGCGTTCTCGTCAGGTCCGAAGCCTACACAGCCGATCCCGCAGTATTCACCGAAGGCGTACCGTATTTTGCGGCTCGCGGGTCTGATTCCGGGCACGGTGCAAGATGGTTAGGCGCATCCCCGGAAAGCTGCTGCCTCACCGCAACCTTGTGCAAGTGATCCCCTATCTCGGTGGCGGTGCCAACGGGCGCAGTTATGGGGAGCCGGTCGCTGTGAAGCGGGCGCAGATCAACGACGAGATGAAGATCAAGCCGGATCAATACGACGCTGAAACCACAGCACCCTCGACGGTGTTCTTTGAACGGTCAGAAGTGCCTACAATCCCGGCTCCTGAATCCCGCGTGATCTTGTGGGCGGGCACGGTCGACGAGCGCGAAACTCACGTCGAGTCCGTGAAACGGCATGAGCATCCGCGCATCGGCGATCTGTTGGAGGTGAAGCTTTCATGAGTAGTGTCACGACTGAATGGAACGGCGACGCCGCGATTGCGGCGCTGGAAGCCGAAGCACCCGAAGCGGTGAATCATGCCGCCGAGCTGCTGCGTGGCGACTCCGTACCTCTGGCCCCTATCGACCGCGGCCAACTGCGCGCCTCGGCACAGGTCACACCTGCAACCGCGGGAAGCTTAACTGCGTATGTGTCCTATGACACTTCCTATGCGGCTCGACAGCACGAGGAACTGGACTGGCAGCACGACGAGGGCCAATCCAAGTACCTCGAAGGCCCGCTCACGGAGAACGAAGCGAAGTACCAGCAGGCCATCGCGGATCGGCTCGGGAAGGCGCTCGGAACATGACCTGCTACGCACCCAAGCACTACACGGCGAAACTCATGGCGGGGATCGCTGAACGCATCCACGAGGCGGGCCTTGCCGTCTACGATCCGACAGGCGAGCCCTACCCCGAGGGTGTGCGAGGTATCTACCTGGACCATTCACCGACCGGGGCCGGAGCGACCCGGCAAGCAACGTGTGTGATCACGCCGTACATGCCGCAGGCAGGCATCCTGAACATCGAGCGTACCCGCGTCCAGATCCGCGCACGACACCCGGGCCTCGGCGCGCTGCAGGTGCGTGACTGGCTCGACGACATACGCGCATGCTTCCCCGACCTGACACCGATCACGCTCGGCGGTCTCGACTTCGACCGAGTACGCCAGATCGGGTCAACCACTTGGGGTGAACCCTCCGCGACCGAGTCGCTTGAGACAACCCAGAATTTTGAGTTTCGCGGCAACCGATACGCCGACGACTAACCACCGAATCCACCTGAACCCCTGGCAACTGCTGGGGGTTTTTCTGTACCCAGAAGGAGTTACATCATGGTTTATACACCTCCCGCCCCGACAAAGGGCGTCAACGGGCAGTCCTACGAGTTCAAGCTCGATGTCGCCGCAATCCCAGAGGGGAGCGCCGAATATGTTTGGCTCCCTGGCCCTGACATTACGGGGTTGCAGCCGAACGCTTCCCCCAAGACCGCGGACGGCACCACGTACGCGAATCGCGGACAGGACGACACCCCGACCGTGGGTGAGACGTTCACAATCGCTTTTGACGCGAAGGCCGTCAAGAACACGGAGGGGAAGCTCGCCCCGTACATGTCACTGCTGATCGCGGCAGCACAGGCGAACCTCAAGGGCGGTGACCCCACCAAGAAGGTCATCGCGGCTCGCGTCTACCACGAATGGGTGGAAGAACTTTCGTGGCAACTTACTGCAGAGGTCAGCTTCCAGCGGAAGAACACGGGCAACGCCGACATCGAGTTCTTCAGCTTCACGCTCACCTCGAAGGGTGACCGCGAGGTCGTTCCGAACCCGGCACTCACAACTACTCCGTAACCCGGATCTCAAGACCCCTCGGGGCGTGCATTGGTCGTGCCGCGCCCCGAGGCACCCCTTAGCGCGACCCACACACTTTAGGAGCACGACCATGACTACCACTGCACGCGAACTCAATGGCAACCTCATTATCGATTTCGGTGACGGAACCGACTACATGGTTTATCCGGTACCCGGCAAGATCGGCATCGAGATCCAGGCCATCCTCGTGGGAATCACGATGGGCACCACCGGCCACGAGCACGGTGCTGACCGGCTCGCCTCCGATACGGAGAAGATCGCGAAGCTTGCACTCGGTGTCCCGGTGAAGGGGCGCACCAACAAGCGTTGGGCGGAGTTCGACAAGCTGCGGTCTGCGCGCGCCACGGTGGTGTCTCAGGCAGCGATCTTGTGGAACACGGGCGGTGGCGGCATCGATGCCGTCATGGACCTGCTTGAAGAGGGTGGTGGCTACCCAAAAGCCCTCGGACGCGTGATGCAATCCTCCGGGCTGGGCGATCAGTGGAAAATTCTGAGGACATGGCTCGATGGGGTGGGGCTCACCTCGGCGACGGCTTCTACGCCGAACCTGACTGGTGGCCTGAATACCTCCGTCTAGAGCGTGAGGAAGCCGACGGCGATACCGCGGGCATTGACTCGCGAGAGCTGTGGCGGCACGTGATCGAGCATTGGCGCGGCTACGTGCTCCCTGATTTGGCCCGTTTCTATCCGGGCCTCCCCGTCGACGAGCAAGAACTCTTGGCGACCCCGTGGCGTTCTTTGCGCGAGTACGTGCTCGCACTCTTCGGTATCCGCGACAGCGTGACCGGCTCGACCTTTGCACGCCTTCATCAGAAAGACGGTGACACATGAGTTTCGAAGTCGGACGGCTAAGTGCTGCCCTCACGCTCGACGGGATGCCCGAGTTCCATCGTGGGCTCGATGATGCTGGGCGTAAGCTCAACGAGGCCGGGCAGAAGGGCAAGAGCTTCGGCGAAGCCGGTGCGGCAGCGGTACGTAAGGCTGCTGGCGCGACGACCGGGCTCGTTTCCGCTGCGGGCGCGTATCTCGCGATCCTCACCAAGACCGGCATCAGTTACAACAGCCTGCAACAAAACAGCCGTGCGGCGCTCAAGGTGCTGCTCGGTGGTACTGAGCAGGCCAACGAGCAGATGTCGAAGCTCGACGACTTTGCGAGGAACTCTCCCTTCTCGAAGTCCGTGTTTATCTCGGCGCAGCAGCAGCTCCTTGGCTTCGGTATGGAGGCCGCGAAGGTTATCCCGACACTGGATGCTGTGCAGCAGTCGGTGGCTGCGATGGGTGGCTCGAACGAGCAAATCAGCGAAGTCGTCAACATTCTCGCGAACGTCCAGTCGACGGGCAAACTGACTGCCGAAACCCTGAACCAACTCGGCTATCGCGGTATCGACGCCGCGCAGCTTATCGGCAAGGCGTGGGGCGTCACCGGCAACGACATTCGTGACTCGATCACCGACTCCACCCTCGACGGGCGCGCGGCGCTCGAAGCGCTTGTCGGCCAGATGGGGGCCACCTACGGTGGTGCCGCGGATGGCATCAAGGAACAGTGGTCTGGTGCGGTCGACCGTATCAAGGCCGCAAACCGTGACCTCGGCGCACATATCGCGGAGCCGTTCGTGTCTGCTCAGGGTGGCGGCATGGCCGTCACGTGGGGCAACCAAGTCGCCGACGTACTCAGGGCTATCGAGAAGCAGGCCATCCCGGTCATGTCGATCCTCACCCAGAGGGGGATGCCGTTCTTTGCGTCCCTCATTGAGGGGCTCGACAAAGCACGCATGTCGATTCAGCGTTGGGACGCATCGACGCTTGATCAGTCACTTGACAAGCTCGGCCATCACGCACCCGGAATAGCAGCCCTCGCGGGCGCAACGCTCGCGCTCGGTGCACAGGTTGGACCGCTCGGGAAGGTACTCACCACTCTCGGGATCTCGGCCAACCCTGTCGTGGCCGCGTTCGTGGGTATGGCAGCAGCATCCCCCGAGGTACGTGAATCGCTGAAGGGTGTGCTCGAAGCGGGCAAGCCTCTCGTACCTGTAGTGGCTGAGCTCGCAACAACCCTCTCGGGGACACTCAATGCGGCACTCCCTGTGGTGGCGTCCGGTGTCGACGTTTTTGCGTCTGCGCTCAAGGTCGTTGTCGGGATCGTCGAGAAGATCCCCGCACCAGTCCTGGTTGGAGCAGCGGCGTTTCTTGCGATGCACCGCGCGGCAGGACCACTTGGCGGTGTGCTTCAGAACGTCGGCGATGGCATCCAAAGCCTTGCGGCTCGTGGTGCAGGGCAAGCGGTCGGCGAGATTGCTGGCGGGGTAGGCGCACTTGGGTCCGTGGCGAACGTCGCAAAGGGCGGCGTGCTCACGCTCGGCACTGCGCTCAAAACTGCGTTCTTAAGCAACCCCATCGGCATTGCGATCACTGCGGTCTCAATGGCGCTCGGTGCGTGGGCGATGGCCAACGCAGCCGCCCAGCAGAAAGTTGAAGAGCACAACAGTAGGGTACTCGCGCTAAAAGACACTCTGAATGAGACCACAGGCGCAATGACGAAAGCGACTGAAGCCACTGTTCTATCGCAGCTCGGAGAGACACGCGCCAAGACACTCGCGGATGAAATGGGCATCTCCTATCGAGATATGCAGCATGCAATTCTAGGAAATGAAGACGCGCTTAAGCGAGTGAACGCTGCAATGGACAAGCACATCGCTACCACTACGACCGGCGATGAAAACCTCAATACTTGGTCCGCTGATGCCACCAACGCAAAGAACCGTGTCAAGGAATTCTCGGAGATTCTTGATGACCACAAGTCAGCTCTTGAAGATGCACAGCAAGCAACGCGCGAGAAGATTCAATCTGATCGAGAGGCGGCGGCAGCTCTCACGGACGCTGGGCGAAGCAATCAACGGTTCAATGAGGCGCTTGAGGCCGCACGAGACATTACCCAAGACGCCGAGACACGAGTTCGGGCTCTTACTCAAGCTCTAGATGAGCTGAATGGCGGCACCAAATCTGCTCGGCAATCACAGACCGACCTAAATGAGTCCAGTCTTCAAATTGCTGACGCCATGAAGCAGGTTGACGAGAACGGCAACCAGCTTTGGAAGTCATTTGTGGAGGGCTCAGGTCAAATCAACACCTCGACGCAGGCGGGCATTTCGTTCGAAAGGATGCTCGATGCGGCGAACGAAAAGATGAAGTCTGCGACCCAAGCAGCAGTCGAAGACAGGATGGCGCACGATGACCGCGCAGGTGCCATAGAGGCAGCGATCAGGGTGGGCAACGAAAACATCAAGCAGATGGAAGCGTCTCTTGTCGCGGGTGGGATGCAAGAAGAACAGGCGCGGAAGGTGGCGGCTGCATACTTTGATATCCCCTCACTTATCGCGACTGTGCTCACCGACAATGACACGATCAGCGAGACAGACCAAAAGGTCTTGCAATTTCTTTCGAAACTGTCTGAAGTGCCAAGCGGCAAGACGCTCACGATTGAGACGGAGGGCAACGAACAAGCCATTGCCAGCATGAAGGCACTCGGATTTGCTGTGAAAGAGACCGCTGACAAAAAGCATGTCGAAATTACCTCTTCTGGGGAAGAGGGTGTGGTCGACGCTCTGGGCGTTATCAATGGCACATATGTTCCCAAAAAAGTCCTTGAGATCGACGCGAATGCCGCGAACGCCTTCAGTGAAATCGATGGCGTAAACGTCAAAGTAGTGGATGGAAAAACCGCCTATGTGTACGGCAATACCGAGTCGGCCATGTCCGAAATTCAGAAAGTGATTGACCAAGGTATCCCGGGCAAGACTTCAGTTGTCGATGCTAACGATGCGGCTTTCTGGGTCAAGTGGAACACGATCCAGGCACAAGACGCGATCCAGAAGACCGTGCAGATCATCACTGAAACCTTCAGTGTTGACAAGGGGAAGCACTTCGCTGGCGCTGTGCTGACGAGTGGGTTTTCATCTGGGGGAACTGTTGAGCAATTCGCAAAAGGCGGTTTCCCCTCAGGCATGTATGCCGGACGTGTCGGTGGAATATGGAAGCCCGGCGTGGATGGCAAGCTGCACAATTTCGCGGAGAAAGAGTTGGGTGTCCCGTGGGAGGCCTACATCTCGGGCAACCCTGCCTTCCGTGAACGAAACATTGGCCTAGCGCTTGAGTCGCTTAAGCGTCTGGCGTTCCCGGTTGTTCCAGCTAGTCAGGTGTATGGGACGCGGGCGTTTGCGCGGGGTGACATGCTCGCAAACCGCACGAACTCGGCATCATCTGCAGCGGCTCCGGTGACGGTGTCGCGTGTTGAGCGTGGCCGTGACGCACCCCTTATTGGGTCGGTCTCTATCGGTGAGGGTGTGACCCGTGACCAGTTTGAAGAGTTCAAGACGAGGCTCGATTTTTACGAGAGAGGTGGCCGCTAGATGTATGGCGATTGGCAACTGATCTACGAGGGAACCGACCTACGTTTCGGAACGCGAGAACACGACGTCGAGTTCGTGAAGCTCACCGTCTCCGGCGACGTGTACCGTACTGACGATAGCCAGTTGCCCCGGCAGGACGGGACGGCTTTCGGGCAGGATTTCATCGAGTCGGGGCAACTCGCCATCGCAGTCAAGATCGACTTCACGACCTATCCGGCTGGCCCGGATGAGTGCGCGCGCCTTGCATGGGCGGCACGACAGGCGTTTGAGCGGGGGTGGCGTGCTGACCCGGTGCGCCGCACTCCTGGCGCGGTGTGTGAGTTGGTGATGGGTGGCGAGCAAGCCATCGAGGGCAGACCGCGGGGTGTGTCTTGGAATGACGATCATCAAGGGGTCGGGCTCATTACGGGCTCGGCCCTTTTTGTACCCGCGGGCACTGGCGTGTTTGACATGTCGGATGGTGGTGGCTGGCATACCCAGACGGTCGGGCTCGTACCCCCGCAAACGGGCGGACTGAAAGCACCCCTCAAAGCACCTCTGTCGACGAGTATCGAGTCCTCGCGCGCGCGACCATTCACGGTTGCGGGCGATGTTCCGGCGTGGCCCATCGTCACGGTGAAAGGCCCGCTCGGGGCCGGGGCGCAGGTGGAACTCACATCGCGTTGGCGCATGCCACTCAACCGGTCGCTCGGCGCATTCGATGTTGTCGAGATCGACACCAGGCCGGGTCATCGAGGCATGACACTCAACGGGCGCGCCGCAAACGTCCTCACTTCTGGGGCGGTGCAGCTCGCTGACGCTGCGATGGCCCCTGGCCCGCAAGAACTCGCCCTACGTGGCACATCACTCGAAGGTACTGCTACCGCGTCTGTGCGGTGGCGCACAACGAAAGAGAGCATCTAAATGGCCAGCATTCAAGAAGCTGGCATCGACCGCTGGTTCATCGGCGGCGGTGCCGAGCACACCCCCGAATCCGCGCGGCGGCTCGTACACACCGCGACCCGCGGAAACGAGGGTGTTGGTGGTGTCTCTGATCTGAAGGTGATGCCGCTCGCGATCCCAGGACAGGGGGTGCGCGTCATCACGGGCTCAGCCTTGATTCGCAGCCGCTTCATTGGCGGGGAGACTCAGACCTATCAGGCGAACATCTTCCGTGAGGTCGAAGTGCCGATCGCGCAAAACACTACGAATCAGGACCGTTACGACCTCGTAATTCTCCGGGTTGAGGACCCACACGCCGCAGGCTCGGCCTACCCGAAACCAGCACTTGAACTGCTTGCGGATGAGCAGTACATCTATGTGCGGGTCATCTCCGGAGTGAGTGCGACTACAACCCGTATTCAGCAGGTCGTCGGGCATGAGAACGATACCGCGATCACGCTCGGACGCATCAAGATACCGGCTATGAAGGGCACTATCGACAACATCACCGGCACGATCACGGACCTGCGAAAGGTCGCGCAGCCGATGAGCGAGCGCGTCGTTCGGGCGATCAACCTCACCGAGGCAGGCACCGGATATAAGCAGATCACGAACACTGGCGCATATCCGACAGGCGGACAGACGTGGCCTGCGGAGGCCGAATCCGCGGGAATCCTCGACATCGATATTCCTGAGTGGGCCACCTACATGGCCTACACCATCACCTGGTCACAACTTTTCGTAGGCCCGAAAGACGGTGCAGGGAACGTGTTTGGTGGAATGTGGTTGCAGGTCGGCGCGACGATTGATCCTGATGTGTGGCGAGGACAACTCAGCAATTGGGACATCGCCGAAAAAGCAGGTGGACACACAATGACCATGCGTGTGGCAGATACTGCCTACATCAAGCCAGAGCTGCGTGGCAAAACCAAACGCTTTTTCCCACGAGTCAATCTTCAAGGTGGGTCCGCGGTGAACGCGCCGTCAGTGAACTGGGCGTCGTCGTTCGATCTTGATGTCACGTTCAAGCAGACCGCAGCATAAGGAGGACAGCATGACCGACCTCGTATATGTCGCGCAACGTTTCGGCACCTGGCAAACGCTGCACCGCTCACTCCCTCTCACCATCACCTCGGGATGCGAGTGGGGGCTGAACATGTACGGGGTTCTCGAAGCTACACTGCCTCATGGCCTCGCCTCTGGTATCGCGGAGGACGGACACCCTCTGATTGAAGAGGGCGGCACGATCATCAACGCAGAGACCGGGAATGGGGTCGACCGGCGCAGATGGCAAGGCATCGTCCACGAAGTAACTCCGGACGGGCCGAACCTCAAGTTCACGGTGCGCGAACTTGCAGGCTACCCAGACGGACTGACTTTCACCGGCAACATTCACGGCGTGAAAGTCGACCCCGCCGCAGTCGTACGTGACCTTTGGGCGTACACACAAGCCGCCCCATCGGGCGACTTTGGGGTGTCGGTTGTGGGATCGACTCCGCTCCGCGAAGGAACTGACTCAGACATCAAATCGACTGCCGCGAAGATCGCAGTCGATAAAGCGAAGGCAGCGCTTGAGCTTCGATCGAAGCCTCGCAAAGCGAAAGAGGCGCAGATTCGGAAAATACGTGAACAATATGCACCGCTGTTGCGTCCCCTCACCCGTGCTCGTGACGACGCAACTCAAGCGTATGACGCGCTTGTGCAGGCGAAAGCCCCGAAAGCTCAGCTCGACACGGCGAAAGCTCAGGTTACAACAAAGCAGGAAGCGCTCAAGAAGAAACGTGACGAGCGCGACAAGAAGATCGAGCCGTTGCAGACTCAGCTTGAAGACCTGCGCGATGAAGAGACACCGTGGCAGGAACCTTACGACGATGCAGAGGAAGCGTATCGGGCAGCACAAGAACTAGCTCGTAAGGATGGTGGTGGGCTCAAGATTGAGGCCGCTGATTTCCCGGACACGTGGGACGAAATCACGAAGCTTGCGAAACAGTATGGTTTCGACTTCACAACTCGTGCTGTGTGGAGTGAAGGCAAACCGGACTACCGCATCCAGATTGCCTACCCTTCTGCAGGTCGCACACGTGATGACCTGACTTTTCAGCAGGGCATCAACATCATTTCGGAGCTCAAGCCGCGCTCGATTCCGTACGCCTCGGAGATCCTGGGTCGCGGTGCTGGTGAAGGCGATGGCGCAATCCGGGCAAATAGTGCTCGGGTGGATCGTCGAGCACGCCGCAACATCGTTCTCTCACGACCCGAAATATCCACGGTCTCAGCCATGCGCGCCGAAGTCGCTACCGAGCTGAAGTACGCGGGAGGCTTCTTGGAGATCCCCTCGATTACCGTGCGCGACAACCCTGCGGCACCGTTGTGGTCTTGGAATCCGGGCGACACGATCCTTGTACAGGGCATCGTCCCTAACGTTGGCAGGATCGCCTGGTGGCACCGGATTCTGTCATGGAAACTACGCAGCCCAATTGAGGCTGAACTTCGACTTGAAAGGGTGAATGCCATATGAGTGATGCACTCGATAAGATCGCCCGCCAACAGGCCGCGCTCTCAAAGGATGTAAAAGGATTGATGCGCACACGTCAGGTAGTGAGGTCAACGATCTCCACGCCGGATGGCGAGGTGCAACTCTCTGACGCGCTCGCTGACGCTACGGACGCGGCTGCGGCTTTGCCGGGTCAGCGTGAAGACCTTGCCGCTCTTGATGCGGCACAGTCCAGCGATTTCGACCTGATTGGCGAGGCAATCACTGAGCAGGAAGCCCTTGCAGATGGTTTGCATGAAACCCAAATGAGTGTCATCGGCACGAATCTTGTGGTGCAGGAAGCCCAAGAGCAGGCCGAGGAAGCAATCCGGGCTGCATCTGAGGTTTCCGAGTTTGCGGAGGGCGTGAAAGCGGTCGCGGATGCTGCCGCGAATGATGCTGAGGCGGCGAAGAACACTGCGAATTCTGCTCAGCGTGAGGCGCAGGACGCGGCGCAAGCGGCGATTGATCGTGCCGCTGACGCTGAACTGGCGGCCAAGGAGTTTGCTAAGGCTCAAGCTGAGCAGGCTCAGATTGATGCGAACGACGAAACTGCGCGGGCGGTCGCTGCAGCAAAGGTTGCGGCGGCAAAGGATGCTCAGGACAAGGCCGACGAAGCTGAACGGGCGGCGAAAGAAAAAGCTGCAGAGGCGAAGCTCGCTGCCGATAACGCCGCTCAAGCCGCCGCTACCGCTGACTCGAAAGCAGTGCAGGCGCGTGAGGATGCGTTGAGGGCGGCACGCTACCGGGTCGGGCCTGATGGCGTGTATTCCCCGGCGATGCCTGAAGGTGGGTTTCGGATCGGCGCTCAGTTGGTGCGTGTGAACGCTGACGGTCATCCATACCGGATTGACCGGTGGGCGGGCGCTGAGTGGGTGCGTGATCAGGTGCTCATGGATCAGTTGTTGATCCCGAGCGAGGATGGCACTATCGCGATTGGGAATGCCCAGATCTATGCGCCGACGATCATTGGTGGCGAGTTTTTCGGCAACCGGTTTGAAGGGTCTACCTTTACACTTCCGTCTGTCGAAGCGTCCGAAACGGTGCTTACGGATCAGTGTGAGTCGGTTGGTCAATGGGTGGGGCCATGGGACCCAATTCCGAAGCCGACGCTCTCAACTGCGCAGAAGCGCAGTGGCAACTATTCCCTACTGCTTTCCAAGAATCCCTCGACCACTGAACGAGGCGCAAAGCGGCCCATCCCAACGACGTCGTTTCCTCGGGGAGGCTATTTTTCCGTATGGGTTTGGAGGTCGGTGGCCGGTTCAATGCTGGTCACCGACGAGGCGCAAGTCTATGGCGGGTATGACATGCCTGCGAAAACATGGGTAGAGATTCGGTGTGCGATTCCCTCTGGCGTGTCAGTAAGCCAGATCAGGGTATCGGATGCTGGCGCTGGTGCCGCGTTGATCTACATTGACGATTTGACCGTGGTTAGATACACCTCGCTCTCTGGGAAGGCTGCGATTGATCGCGCGCCGTCTGGTGCTGCACGCGTCTACAGCGAAGCGGCTGATGGGTCGATGATCAAGTTTCAAGACTCTCAGCTTGAGGCAGACTATGGCGGGCTCTCGGGTTTTGTGCGTCCTCACCTTTTCGGTGCGAGCGCAATTTCAGTCGAGATGGGCGTGTCCAGCACCCAAGCAGACACTCGATCAGAGCTCCGGCTCGATGCTGGCGGATCACTTCTAAGTATCGTTGCCGTGCGCGATGACACGCTGATTGGCCGATTCAGGTTTGATGGCGATGGCGTTATTACGGTCCAGGACACGATCCGGTCGCGTATTGACACTGACTGGCAAAATGTCGCGATCCCTGGCGGTACGGGTACGTGCCGTTGGATGCGCAAGCTAGGAATCATTTATCTCGAATTTGATGTGAAGTACACGGCGAGTGTCGCGGCGAATGGTGTGCTTGCGCCTGCGTTCACGTTGCCTGCTGCCGCGTATCCGCCGCTCAACAAACCGATCTCGGTTGTTGGTGGTGGCAGTGTGCCCGGTCTGGGTTGGGTGGATTCTGCTACTGGGCGGTGCACGATCCGTAATTTGCATACCGCGGCCTCTACCTCGTTCTTGGGGCATGGGTCGTGGCCTGCCTCATCGTAAGGAGTAAGTGATGTCGTATTTGACTCAGGCGAAGCTTGCCGGGGATCAGTTGATTATCCAGCGGGTGACGGCGTGTGCCGCTTCCGAGGGGGTTCCTGATGCGCCGTTTTGGGCATCGCAGCAAGGGTGGAGGTTGTCGGCTCAGCCAGGGTGGGATGCCGCGTATGAGTCTGCGCTTGCCCGCAAGGTGTCGGAGCCGGGTGGTGATAGCTCGGTGATTAGTGACGGCATGATTCTTGCCGCGGTGCAGGCGATCCGTGAGGCTGAGTCACCGCCGGATCCGCCACGAACTGAAACCGATTAGACCCCGCTACGGCGGGGTTTTTGCATGTAAGGAGGGGAAATTCATGGCTGAGTTATTTTGGCCGTTCGATCCCGCGCTCGTGAGTGAGTGGCCTGGTACTCGCCCGCAGGGGTGGGCTGATCACGTCGGCACTGACTTTGCGGTTGCGCAAGGGACACCGTTGCGCGCCACCATGTCCGGCATTGTCGACATCATTTGGAACGACGGCCTGGGTGCGTGGGTGATCGACATCATCGCACCGGACGGCACTGTCGCCCGTCACGGTCATCTGTCACGGATGGACCCGAAAGATGGCCAGTGGGTGAACGCCGGAGATGTGATCGGACTCACTGGCGGGGCGCTCGGCACTATCGGGGCCGGTCTCTCGACTGGTTCTCACTTGCACTGGGAGATCCGTGACAACCGCGGGTGGGGTCCGGTGGGTTGGTATGACCCGCGCAGTCTCCCCATCAAAGCATTTCCGAAGCATGCCGCACCTGCGGCACCGAAAAGACAGGAGCACAACATGTTGATGGCATACTACGAGCACGCTGCAGGACCGAATCAGGGACGCTGGGCCGTTTTTGGCCCGAAGTTCTGGATGGAACTGTCCACGCAGCGGGCCGCTAACGCGTTCGCGCAGCAGCTCGGACTCGTCGCGTTCCACACTGATGCTGGTGGGTGGGCGAAGTTCAAGCGAGTCTCGAAATGACCGCAGCTGCGCCCGGCAATATCGGGCTTGCTGAACTTTGGCACCAAGGCCAAGGCACTCAAGAACGGATCGCAAGGCTTGAGGTGATCGTGGAACAACTCGCGAAAGTTGACGAGCGCCTCGATTCGCATTCTGGGCGGCTACGAGATCTTGAGGCCGCAACGGTCAGGCAAGAGGGTGATGCCGCGGACATTAAGGCCGTGATGGAGCGCCAGGTCTCGATTGAGAAGAAGCATGATGCTGTGGCTCATCAGGTCTCACGGATCATCTGGCTACCACCACTCGCAGCCGGGCTTATTGCAACTGGCGGCGCTTACATTGTTGGACGAATCTTTAACGGAGGATAAATGTTCGAGAAGCAGTTTTGGAAAGATGCTGGCGAGCGTGCAGTGAAGACATTTGCTCAGGCCGCGGTAGCTTTGCTCACCGCGGGCGCGACTGGGTTACTCGGGATTGACTGGCTTCAGCTTTTCTCGGTAGCCGGTCTAGCGGCGCTCGTGTCGATCCTCACTTCGGTGGGGTCCGATTCGTTCGGCGACCGCGGGACTGCCTCGCTTGTCACTCGCGACGCTGAAGACAGTGTGTAGAAACAGCGAAACCCCCTCACTCAATCCCAACGGGATCAGGTGAGGGGGTCTTTTTGTGTTTATTGGTAGCCGCCTGGCCCGACACCGCGGTTGCTTTGGGTGTTCGGGCGGGTGCTCGGCCACGGCACTGTTTTCTCGGCCTCGGTCAGGTCGTTGTAGATCCCCGTCATGCGGCGCTGTGCTGGGTCGGGCTCCCATCTCATCACCATGTAGCGGTCCGCACCGGTTGTGTCAGTAATTTTGTGGATGACGGCTTTGGGTTGCTGTCTAAATTCGCGCAGCACGACCCAGACGTTGGTTTCTATCTGGATCAGATTGATTTGCGGCACGGCACCCTCCTGAGACTAGGGCTCGAGAGTATCTGGTGGCTCTGACATTCACACCGCGGCGGTGAGTGTTCGTGAGATTTCGTCGGAGCCGTGCTGTACTTCTGACACGAGACTTTCGTCGCCGGGGCGTTCGGGGTCGAGCCATTCGCTGTAGAGGGATTGTGGGAGCACGAGTGGCATGCGTGGCCAATAGTCGGCAGCCTCACCTACAGCGTCGCGAGTCACCATTGAATAGGTGACGAGCTCGGTGCCGTCTTCTCGAGTAATCGTATTCGTGAGTGCCGCGATCCCGAATGGTTCGTGCTCGGGGAGGTGGAAGCGGCCTTTCTTTTCGACGTACCAGGATGCGGGGAGGATTGCGCGGTGCTGAAAGGGGCGCTTCCATGAGCGTAGGAGTTTGTCATCGCGGCTGTTGAAGGCGCTGAATTTGACCGGCCCTGATCCGTCGAGCCAGATCCACCACCACGCCATCAGCAACTCTTGCTCACCGGCAGAGTTCGCGCGAATGATCGGGTTCAGATTGACCGCGTTCTTGCCGGTGATCTTCGCGCTCCCGCTGCGCTGCTCCATCCAATCTGACAAGAGTTGCTGCGAGTCTCGGTCATCCATCGGCTCAAGCCCGCGGGGTAGCTCGATCCGCTCGCCGTTACCGCTGAGTCCATATGATGCACACATGCAGGCAGAATACGCCTGACCAGTGCTGTTCAGCTAGGGGTTAGTGTGAATTGCGAGGCCGGTGTGGGAGCATATCTGGTGCCGCTTTGTGTCGGCGTCTGATGTGTCGGACGGCTCCGAGAGAGCGACCAATTTTGAGAGCGGCTGCGGTAGCGGTGTTCCGGTAGTCCAAAGCGATGGTGAGTTCTTCAGGGGTCCAGGGCTCACGCCATCGTGTTGCTGCGCGTGCTGTCTCGCGTTGAGCGTGTCGTGCGCGAGCGGTTAGCGAAGCAGACTTCTCGGCAGGCATGGGCTGATGAGATGGGCCGGTCCTTTCGTAGCCGTCTCGCTTCATTGCGCGGTATGCGGCATCGCACTTTCTGCACTCGCAACCCCTCCGGTGACGGGCTGGGGTGCCGTGTGCAGGCAGCGGCGCGGTCCAAGCGGGGAGGTCGTGTTGTTGACGCAATTTCGCAACCTGTTTGCGATGCAATCCCGTTCTGCGCTCGATCTCACGGTCAGAGAATCCGGCACATGCGAGCGCTATTGCTTCTGCTGACACGGCCTAACTACTTTCTTGCTTTTTGAGTATCAACCGGCGTGCGTAGATTGACGGCAACGTGCGCCCAATCCGCTCTGCAACAACTGGCCCGCTGAGTTTTTCGTCCATTACCAAAGCGTCTTCCTCAGGCGTCCATGCTTTCCAAGTTTTCTGTGTCCCTTGGGCTTGCCGACGCTCGAGGTCTTCCCTGTAGTGCTGGCTGCAGAGTCCCATCTTTCGCGTAGGGTTTTCACACCCGGGTATCTCACATCTTTCGTTAGTTGACTGAGGAAGAGTTCTCGTGGAGAACTCTTCGGCATCCCACCCGGGAATTATGGCGTCCAAAATATGTCGCTCAGTTTCGCTGAGTGGAGCGACTGATTTCCAGCCGAGATGTCGCCCGCGTTGCATCTTCAGGTGCCGTCCAAGTGAGAACTCATCCGGACTGGGGTTGTGTCCCATATCCCGAGGCCATCTGCGTTCTGTAGCCACAAAGTCGGCAATGCGGGTAGCCCAATCCTGATACCGCTTCAGCCTCGCGGCTATTGCCGCTTCTGACTTCTTGTACCTGACGGGCTTCGACAAGTCCATCTTGGTCCGGCCTCGTTTGCGTGGGGCGTTCCAATCGGGATAAGCGGAATCGAGCGCTTGAATGTGTTGCGCAGAAAGTTCCCCCTGTTTGTGCCTGTGTCTCGCGTTGTAAACAAAGTTTGCGAGGACTACCTCGTCGGGGTCGTCTGAAATACGGACCGGGGGACCGCCGTTAGCTTTGATAAAGGTTGACAGTCTCTCCGTTTTGGTAAAGAACGCCCCTCGTTGAGGTCGTGACGGGTTAGCGGGCTGGGTCATTTTTTGCCCTTCCCGAGTTGCTTGCGTAGTGTGAGGCGGGAAATACGTGCGTCTTGTGCGGCTTGCACTTCGGATTCACCGGCAAGGTGTGCGACGACCGCCCCTTGGTATGCGTCAATTCTTGCTTGGATGAGCGATTGGCCTCGGGCACCCAGATTGAATGTGCCGATTGCGATTTCAAGGGCCGCAGTCAAAGCGGCGTCGTTGTCATCTTCGTAGTCTGCTTCGTAATAGGTAGCAGTGCCGTAGTCCGGGCGGCGTAATCTCACTTTCACGTCGTACAGGTTTACTAGCTCGGTGAAACGCTCGATTTGAGATTCGGTCATCTCATCCGCTGCGGGGCCAAGCCAGGCTTTGGCTCCGGGAAGTTTGGTGGTGGTCATGATGGTTCCTTGGTCGGCTAGCTGTCGAGGCGTGCGTTGATGCCGTCGAAGAATCCTGCGTCTTCTGCGGATTCGATGGAGACGACGCGGGTTGCGTTGATGAGGATTTCGCCGTACTCGGCGTCGAGGGGCTGATCGTCTGCGATGTCGCCTTCGAGGGTGATGATTACGGGGTCGTCACCAATTTCGATGGGGCATTGTACGTAGTAGTCCATGAGGGCTTCGAGGTTGGTGCAGACGGAGACACCATAGCGGGTGTCGGTTTCTTCGTTGCGCATAGGGAGGCTTGCGCGGCCTTCGCGCAGGAGATCCTCAATGCCGTGCTTGCGGTCTTGGATTCGTACGTAGGTGGCCATTTTCTTCTCCCTTGCTGTTGTGTATAAATATACAGCAAAGTGGAGCTATTGTCTACTTTTATACAATCCGGTTTTCTGGGCCTCAATTTCAGCAAACAGCCGCTTCCGCTTGACCTTTCGAACTAGCTCGGTCGCGCGTGACTTGCTGATGCCGTGGTGTTCGAGAATCTGCGTGGAGGTCCACCCCGCGTCGTGCTGCTCAGCAATCAGCGCAAGCCTGGCGTCGTAGTCGATCATTCTTGGATCCAGGAGATGATGAGCGCGTTTTCCGGGATCTCGCACGCGTCTTTTGCTGCCTCCCATGTCGCGCCCTCACCCGTGACCTCCACCATTTCGTAGTCGGAGAGGTCACGGGCGTGACGATCCTCAGGAGGCACACTGTTGGCGTCGAGAGCGATATGGGCGCGAGCAATCATGACCCCAGACTAGCTCGCATCGACTGCCCGGACGGTCGAGCACGGCGCAAGCTCACCGCACGACACGCATTCCTCGTCTCGATGGCTAAAGCGCCGGTCGCGTGACGGCTCAACTGGTACATGATGTAACGCGCGTACTCTCTCGATGGCGGCGCGCGCCTCCCGTAGCTCAGCAAGCCAGTCGGACCGGCTAACCTTCACCTCATGCCAATGAACGGCCATGCTGGATCCATAGGGTATCCCGGGCCATTTATCAAGCGCCATGAAATCGGCAATGTAGTTGCCGAAACGATCCCCGAGAGTGCGGCGCACGTGTTCCGCCCGCACCCAGCGATCCGCGAGCGCCCCTGGCCGAATGCTCGTGTATCGCTTGCCGAGCAGGTTCAGCATGTCGCGCTCAGTTGCCATCACTCGCCCTCTCCAGTGCTGGCGAGAGCATTTCGCTCTCGTGCTCACGGAACATGTCCATTGCCTCCGTTTTCGTGTTGGCGGCAAACGCTTTCGGGCACCATTCGCACTGCACGACGTACAGACGGCCCGGGAGATTGTGGGAGCATCCCGTGTCCCCGATTGCGCTCTGATGCCACCTGGCTTGCGAGAAGCCCTCCGGGGCTGCCGTGACCGAGCCGTTTCGCACTTTTGGCGCGTAGAAAAGTGTTCGTCCCGGTTCTGTCGCTTCGGGTACAGCAGCACGAGAAAGCTGGTGATCGATCATCGCCAGGGCACCGCACTTGTAACCTGCGTGCCAAAACTCAAGCTCCCAATCGCTCGGCTTTTCTTCGATGCCGGTTACGGCCTTGTACTCAGCAATTGAATCTTTGAGGTGCTGCACGCTCGCGACCTCAGCTATACGCTTCAGCGCTTCTCGATCGTTCTCGTCTGGTGTGTCAGGTGTCGCTTCCAAAGCGCCAACCAATCGCGCAATCACGTCGAACCCGAGGTACTCGCGAGTTGGGCCACCTGGATAGTCCTGATATCCACCACCGAAGTCCTTCAGCAACTTTCGCGCTTCGTCAATCCGTTCGCGTTTCTGTTCTGGTGTCATCGTCATCACCATTCCTCACAACTTTCATACCCGATAAGCTTTGCCAGCTTGTCTTTCAGTTCCGCAAGCTCCTTTACGGCTGCGTCACGTTGTTCGTTGGCTGCGTCTACTTCACGGGCCCAGTGTTGTTTGTGTCTTTCCAGCGCCTCGTCGGGGAGCCGAAACCAAGGGCCGCGTTGAGCGAGCTTTCCTTCCTCACGCCAGTTGTGTTCGCTCGCGTGACCGACGTGCAAAACTTCGCCGTCCGGGTTTACCCAGTACGTGTTACGTGCCCCTTGAAGTACACCGTCATAGACGGCAGTCGTTTGTGGCAGGATTTGCCAAGCCACCCCAACAACTCGTTTCGAGAGCTTGGCGTTGAGGCCTGATTCGAACGACTGATTCTCAAGTTGCTCCTTGAACTCAGCGTCTAGCCAGTCAGTTCGGCGAGTTTTGCGTTTTGGTATCGTCATTTCGTTTGTCCTATCTGCGCGAGAACCCGAGCCGCGTCAGCCTCGGCTTCACGTAGCCGCTCCCCCAAAATCGCGCACTCGTCTTCCGTGAGTTGCGATTGGTCACAGTTGGCCAGGTCGCTCGCGGTCGCCGTGTTGCCCATCGTTGGACGGCGACCTAAAGACCTTTCGATCTTGAGTGCGGCATCTCGAATGTTGGTGCCCACCACCAGGTAGGCACCTCCGCGTGCAAACCTGCTCGCGAACGCGTAAATCTTCATCAACTTCTCCTAAAACGACTGCGGGGGCCACACGATGCGGCCCCCGGGAAACACGAAGCCCCGCTCTCTTGGCGGGGCTAGATACTGCAAATGACGGGCGTTAGTCGCCCTTCACGTTGACGATCTGTCGAAGCTCGTACACAACTTCCACGAGCGGATCCGCGTCTTGCATCACCACATCAATCGGTTTGTAAGCTGCGGGGATCTCGTCAATGAACTCGGGCGTATCGCGGTACTCGATGTCACCCATTGCCGCGCGTAGTTCGTCTTGTGTGAACCGTTTGCGTGCTGCCGAGCGTGAGTATTGACGGCCCGCCCCGTGAGGTGCCGAGCAGAGCGCGACCTTGTTGCCTTTGCCCTTCACGACGTAGGAGCGGTCCCCCATCGATCCCGGGATGAGTCCCCACACGCCTTCGGCTGCGTCGATAGCGCCCTTGCGGGAGAGCCACACATTCGACCCGAAATGGTTTTCTTGTTCGGTGTAGTTGTGGTGGCAGTTCACGACAAGCTCAGTCTCGATCAGTGCACCAGCCCACTTTTCGAAGCAGTAGCGAACGCGGTCCATCATTTCGGCACGGTTCTGGAAAGCGAACTCTTGAGCCCACCGCAGTTCGGCAATGTACCGGTCGAACTCCGCTTCGCCCTCTACGAGATAAGCGAGGTCGGTGTGCGGGAGCTCGATGAACCGGCTGGCGCATTGTTCCTGCGCAACCTTGATGTGGTGCTGCGCGATCCGGTTCCCAATACCGCGGGAACCAGAGTGCAGGAATAGCCACACGCGGTCATCCTGATCAAGTGACACCTCAATGAAATGGTTCCCCGACCCGAGCGTACCGAGATGGAGTTTCCAGTTCCCGACATACGAAGCCGGATCGAAGCCAGCCAGTCTCGCGTCCGCGTCAAGTGTGTTGGTTCGCGCAGCCGCTGATGGGGAGAGGTCCATGTTGTACTTCCCAGCAGACAGCGGAATTGCCTTCTCGATTGCGGTACGAAGCGTACTGCGGTCGAGTCCCGCAATATCGTCGGCAGTGAACTGGGTTCGAACGGCAATCATGCCGCACCCAATGTCCACACCCACTGCTGCTGGGATGATCGCGCCCCGTGTCGGGATCACTGACCCGACCGTTGCACCCTTGCCGAGGTGCGCGTCGGGCATGATCGCGATGTGCGGGTAGATGAATGGCATGGTGCCGGTCATGATTGCTTGCTCGCGCGTGTTCTCGTCAAGGATTGAGGCCCACGAGATTACTTGCTTGCTGAGGTGTTCCATGTTCTGATTCTCCTTAGAATGGTTGTTCATCGTCAAAGCTGTTTTGAGCGCCTGCTGGTTGCCCCCAAGCACTCTGCCCCTCGGGTGCCCCTGAACTCGTGCCAGGACCGTCCTGGCGAGGCGGGCGAGGCACAAGCGTCAGGCGCGCGAACCGCAGTTCGAGGCTCGGTCGAGGTTTCCCGCTGTTGTCGATGTATGCCGACAGTCGCGGCTCCCCTTCGATCCTGACTTCTGTCCCCTTCGAAACAACCGACGCTAGATGCGTTGCCATCTCGTCAAAGAAGGTCGCTTGCGCCCACGTCGTGATCTTCTCGCCGTCACGATCTAGTTCGTCTTCCCACTCGTTTGTCTGCTTGTTGAATCGTCGCGGCGTGTGGGCCACCGAAATATCAAGCAGCCTTTTCCCCTGCTGAGAGACCCGGGTTTTCGGTTCTGCCGCGAATCCCTCGAAAACTGTGGTTGCTTTGCTCATACTGCCCTCAATCTGCTGTTGCCGGCAGGCATCCGTGATGCTGCCGTATCCAAAAGGCCACGGAGTTCCGTCACCTTGTTTTTCTGTTCCATGTACGCCTCGGCATACCTGGTTGCTTCACGGCTCGCACGGGCCGCGATTGCTTGCTGCTCGATCAGGACACCCGCGGTGAGTACCGCGAGTGCTTGAGGCCCACAAACACCGAAGCGGTGCGCAACCTCGCTGCACACCGCCTCAACATCGTCCGCGTCACCATTCCTGACCGCCGCAACAAACCGGGCCACCAACGGACGCGCCGCCAATATCTGAACCTCATCCATCGACCTGTCTCCCGACATCAAGCGCAAGCGGTGACGCGTTCGTGGTGCCGAGCATGTAGCTTGATTCGACCTGTTCGCGTTCCAACTTCTGCGCCTCTCGATACTCAGCGAGCTTCGCGAGAGCTTCCCGCGGGAGTGCCCGTTTCTCGTGCCAGTCGCGCGACACAAACCCAAGCGAGCGCGCCACACGCACATCACGAGCAATCTCGACCGCCCGCTGTGCTTTCCCCGACCGTTGCTCCCACAGACTGATCAACTCATCGACTTGCAGCGACTTCCCGACCCTCGCGTAATAGTGCGCGATAGTGTCTCGAGCCTCAGCCAGTGTCATCTCTGGCGCTTCTGACTGGATCGCGTACACCCACAAGGCGACACGCTCCCCCGTCATGCGCTCGGAGCTCATGTACTGATCGCCAGCCGCAGCGAGCGCGACCACCTCACCAATTTCTTGCGGGGTCATCCTTCACCTCCAATTTCTGCCGCAAATGCTCTCGCCTTATCGACGGCGGTCATCTTCTGGCCCGGTGCTTGAGTGGTGCCGCGGGGCAGCTCCTTGAATTTCTTGCGCATCCAGTTACGCCAGGTCGCCGACCAATCGAGCTTCACACCCCTCGCTCCCGCGACGCCGATCCAGTAGTCGATGAACACGAGGTGCTCCGCCTGCGTATCGAGGCCGGGGCACTGTTCACTGATCGCGGCAACGTCGTCTTTCGAGGGGAGCCAGTCGGCTGTGATTCTTGCCCCGCGTGTAGAAGTAGCTTTAGCTACTTCTTTAATAGGGGCCGGGTCGGGTCGGGTCGGGTCGGGGTGCCCGGAAACCTGTTGGTGTCCCGCGTCACTGTCCTTTTGTGTCCCGCCGGGACTTTGCCCTTTGTTCTCGGCCATTTTCTGGCGGTATGCCTCTTTGCGAAGGCGTTCCTTCTCTCGGGCAGCAAGGATGTCGGCACGCGATGGCTGGTAGTCAGACCAGTCATTGAACGCGATCCCATCACCCGTTTCGATCCACAACCCGACCGTCACAAGTCTGTCCCGGTGGGACACATCCGCCCCCAGCTCATCGAGCATGTAATCCGGCACACGACCATCCGTCAAATGCTGCGCCGACCACACCCCCGCCTGCAACCACAACCCCAAACACGAATGCCGCTCAGCACGCGGAATCCTCATCACCTTCGGATCACTCCCAAACTGATCATCAACCCTGAACCATGCCATTGACATCAACCTCCTTTCGTTTACTAGTAGCCAACTCAGGCCATGTGGAATGGAATGTGGAATTTCCGTTTTTCCACGTGGAATTAATGCTGGGAATTCGCCGTGAAACCGGTTCAGGGTCCAACGTCGTCTTCCCATCCGAAGAGTGACTGCATCAGCAACTCGATCCACCCTTCGCGGCGCGCGTGAACCGCGAGCGCGTCAAGATAGAGCAGGTCATCCTCGCCTTTGTTGTGGGCGGCGTCGGCCTTCTCACAGAGCTCCCGCGGGCTGTGTGCTCGCGCGCACGCAATCACGATCTTGTCTGGCGTGTACACACCCATCTAGGTCACCTCCGATTGCTGGATTGCTTCGAGCTGATCCATGCCGCTAATTGCGTGTTCTTTGGCTCGCTCGTACCCGACGTTCGCGACAGCAATTACCGCGGCGTAGAACGATTCCGAGAGACCGCCAGTAGGTGCCTTGCAATGGTCCAGAAAAGTATTCGCGAGCGTTTTCCGGTCCTCCCAGTCGAGTTCTTCGAATCCTGCGTAACTCAGCCATGCCTCCATCACTTCACCTCCGTCTTTCCACCGTGGTCATCCAAACGCCACACTCGACCGTCTGGATACCAGACCGGAGTTTCGCGCGCCTTCTGCGCCTCGTGCTCGTGGGTGCGCCCGGACTCGATAATCACGCCGCGCGCAATCAGTAGGTCGCGTAGCTCACCCTTGGTGTCTTCCTTCGCCCCGTTACAGAGCCCGCACGCAGCAATCAGGTTTGACTTGCCATCAAGCGACCTCGCGCCGCCACTCCCCCGATTGCGACGATGATCCGCTACATTCGCGTCTCGCAAGCACCCGTCCAGCTGGATAACGCAAAGGCCGCCATCCCGTTTCAGGACAGCGGCCACAACCTTCTTCGACAACGGTTTACCCATCGATCTCTACCGGTTTTTCGATAAAGAACTCGGTCACCGTGATGCCGTCCTGCGTGATCGACATGAACGCCTTCGTGAGCTCCGCAATATCGCGGGCTCCCCACTGCCCCATCTCGCGCTTCAGCATCGCTTCCATCTGGGCTTGGGTTACGCCTAGGTCTTTGAACTTGTCCACAGCGTCCGTGCGGCGCTGTTCGATGGGCTTACCGTCACCGTGTTCAAGGGTACGACGCAGCCGGTCCTCGGCGTCGGTCTTGAACCATCCCGGGAGCATCGCGAAGATGCACTCACGTACCGCTTTAGCTCCCTGGTTCTGGTTATTCAGGTAGATGTCGCCAAGATCGGTGAGCGGTAGCGCGCCGGCACGGGTGGACCGCATGTGCGGGACGATGAACGAGCGCGTAGTGCGCACGTTCTCCTGCTGATCCCACGCCCACGCTTGCATCTCCGATATACCGGCCTCGTCATCACGGCGAAGCTCACGCACCCCGTAATCGACGTTCTGCCAGATCCTCGCCAGTTCGCGCGCGATGTGGATCGACATACCAGAGCCACGTCTCGGGACAGAGTAGAACGCCCGCGATGCGACCGCGAGCCGGCCACACAGTTCTTGCATCTGCTCGCCGGCACGGTTCGTATCCCGCGGGAACGTCTTCGCTACCTGCACCGCTGCGGCGACCTCCGCCACCGCGCGCGACTGCTCCACGACTGTTCCTTGCGACATCGCCGCCAACGGTCGGGGCAACATCTGTTCAATCTCGGTCATGCGTTCTCACCGAACCTTTCTTGATATTCAACGATTGCGAAATGAGGTGCTCGCGCGAGCGACACCGTTTCGGGATAGCCCGGCCACTCCCCCGTTTCGAGGCAGTGCCGGTAAATGTCGCGGGCAGCGAGCGCTTTCGCCTCGCCCATCTCCGCGAACTCACGATCCAGCTGGATGACATTCACCAAATGTGGTGGTTCAGTTTCCACGACGATGAACAGCATTTCTGCAGTCCTGCCGGCAACCCGTTCCAGCAGGTCAAGGTAGTGACCGCGCGCGATGTCATACCCATATCGTGCGGCCGCTTTCGCGAACTCTGCCGGCGTCGCATCACCAGACATCGTTTTCAGGTCAGCGACGATATGCCCCTCGTCAGGGAGCCGATCAAACCGACACCTCAGCGGCACCCCGATCTGTTCACCAAACAGTGACACCTCAGAGCGTCCAGGCTTCTCCATAATCTTTCGTGCCGGCATGTGTCCGAGCACGGCTTCCGCCATCGCGTCAACCTCGCTCATGTCTTTGCGGAGCATCGGCACGAGGCCGGCGTCACGCGCATCATCCCTCGCCACCTTTGCCTCGTTCGACCGAAACGAATCAAAATCGAGCACCACAACTTCACCCGAGATCCCGAGCACCTTCGCATGCACAGCTGACCCGAGATCAAACGAAGCCTTGTACTCTTTGTTGCCGTCGAGCACCGCGTACTTGTACTTTGCCGGCGACTTCAAAAGGGTTTTCGCTCCCGTAGCCGACAAGCTCTTGTGCGCGTGATACGCCGCGTTCGGAAGGTCATACACGACCCCAGAGAGTTCAGTCAAAGGCTCGTTCCTCTCTCATTAGGTCGATCCGGGCGTCAACGTCATCCCATGGATCGAGGTCGTCTTCGGGATCGTCACGACAGAACTCGCACATCAGCACGCACCTTCTTTCTGGGGCAGTCCTCACGCCCATACGTGAAGGGGTTCGCACACCGCCCGCACCTGTGCTTCCGTTCTGGCTGCATGACCGCGGAAACAGTAAACCCCGCACCAGGCATCGGGTACGGGGCAATGTTGTAACGCTTCGGCGCAGTCATACGCTCAAGCTCGTCATCGGTCACTGTTCCCTCCGATCCTCAAACACCGACACATCAACACCCGCCGAGTTGAGATCGTCAGCAAACGACTCGTACATCGACACTGCAGTCACTCGTGAATCGTCACGAATCACACTTGCCTTCGTGAGAGCGTCCATGACGGCCCGCAGCAGCTTGTCGATGTCCGGTTTCGTCGCCGGTAGATAGAACTTTGGCTTCTTCGGGCGCGGCATGAAGAATGTCACGTGCAGTTCCACGGGACAGTCAAACCCGACACCACCCGCCTCGAGCAGCGCCGCCTCAGCGACACTCTGAACGAGCGCGCGCCACGGCTTCAACTTCGCACCATTCGCGTCACGCAGCCACGCCTTGCCGCCACCCTGCGCCACAGTCTTAGAACCTTGCGGCACCGGCACACCATCAACTCTGAACTCAATCACTCTCGATTCCTCCAAACCTCAAACTCGTATACAGCCCAGATCACGAGGAACGCGACCAGAGCAAACAAAATCGTCAGACCGTTAAACATGCGGCCTCCTTTCGTGCCCGTGCCCCGCTGAAGGGGATGACCAAACGGCTCCACGGGCCAACAACTACAGACGCGGGCCGAACAGACCACCAAGCTCTAGGTGCCCCCGCTCACAAGAGGCCGACGCCTCCGCTTTCTTCAGTAGCTTCCGCAACCTCTTTGACTCACCCACAGTCAAAGTGCGGGACACCACAACCTCGATACGAGACCCGTGGGACTTCGCATCCGCAACCGTGACTGTTTTCTCTTCCGTAATCGCCATAACAGCGCTCCCTCTTTCTCTTGTGGCTATCTGCCGTGACGGTTGAGGACTCGAACCCCACGCATGCCCGGGTATCCCAGTCAGCACACGGCACCACACACCGCCCACCCCGAAGGGCGTAAATCTTCGCCGCCAGGATCTACTGGCCGGACTCTCCACCACCCGCACCCCTACAGCTCCACCACAGGCTGATAATCAGGATCTAGACGGTTATGTTGCGCTCGAACCTTTGGGACCGGGCCTTGGTAGGCATCGGAATTCAGTCAAGCTATGTAATTTGTGGCCCTTGCGGGTCGTGCCCGTGACCGATCTGCGAGCGCATCACGGGCTGAAAAAGGGCGCAAAAAGCACCGGTAGGGTCGAAACCCTCGAAAAATCGGGAGACTAGGCTGAAACTGTGACTGGAATCATTTACAACTTCATCGCAGTGGCAGCCCTTGTCTTCGCTGTACTTGGTTGGGCAGACAACCGCCGCAGACTCGAAATGAAATCACTCAAGATGAAACTCATTCACGAGTTCTCCGGAATGGATTCCGTCGTCTACCAGCTAAAGAACGTTGGTCAAGTAGACGTTCAAGTGCACGATTTGATAGCCGCGGGAAGGGCTGTCCAGTTTCCCGTGTCGATGGCAAAAGGTGAGCCGGTACTTCGTCGAAATCTCCACTATCAAGTGACATTCTTCGTTGACGCGCATACAAGAGCGCTTCCTCCGCATGTAGAAGTGATTTACCGGTCCTGGACCGGAAAGCAGCGATCTCTCGCCGTTCTCGTTCCACCAGAGCCGCCCTACGATCCGCACGCCACGAATCAACCAACGTAGCCGCGAAGAACCCGATAGCGAGCAGCGCACACACCTGCCCAAACCAAGCACCCATCACGCCACCTCATCCCTACGCGCCCGCATGACCTTCAACTGGTGACGTGTCTCACACAGACACCAACCCGTGACCAGCATGATGATTGCTGTTAGAACGCCGATCATCGGGACACCGCTTTCACTGCCCGGTACACGCGAGCCTGACGCCCGTACTTGGTCTCACGAGTCTTCCCCGTGGTCTCCACAAGCCCCATCGCCTGAAGCTCGGACACCGCAGACCTGATGCGCGACGGCGACCACGACGAGAACCGCATCGCACGTTCAAGCTCAGACTGAGTCCACTCAGGCTTAATTTCGAACCACGAGAAAACCGCATCCTGCGAACCTGTCAGATCAGCCGACCGGCCCGCCTCAACCGACGTAACCGGATCAGAAGCACGCGACCTTGGCGCGGCACCATCCAACACCATGCTGCTCATCACGCCACCGGCTCAGACGTTGACTTCCACCATGACCCGAGACTGCTCACACCACGCAGGCCCTTGTTGTAGAGCTCGGTGATCGCCGCAGCGTGCGACGTAGCGTGAGTTCCGCCATATTGTTCCTTCAGCACATACGCCCGCTGCTTCAAACTCTTCGCACCGTTGTGAAGTGAGGCGATCTGCTTCACGAGACGATCCTCCTTATACCGGCCTTCATAGCGGCTAATGAAGAGAGACACACCTGCCAGAGCGTTCGCATCAAAGTCGGAAGAATCCCAAGCGTCACGAACTGTCTGTAGCGTCTTGCGAAGAAGAACTGCCCCGCCCGCGTTGTAGATCTTTTCCAATGTGCCTACCGCAGAAACAGAACCGATGCGCCGGTCCTTGGCAACACGCAGATCAAGAGCAAGCACGACCCGGTTAATGTCAGACGGAACGGGCAATTCGGCGGTCACACCAACCTTGAACTTGTCATAGTTGTTGATTGCCTTGCGGTTGTTGAACGACAGGAAGAGTTCGGCTTCCTTGCGTTCGTCAAGTCCTTCGTGTACCCAGACTTGAATCGTCCAGTCGCCCCACTCTTCACCAAACTCTGCTTTCGCAAACGAGGTCAGCGCGTAGTGGCGGTGTTGCCCGTCGATGATCCAGTAAATGCCATCTCGATAGGAACAGACGAACGTCCCAACCTTGTCAATGTCGAATGTCTCGGCAAGTTCGCTACCCCAGTTGTGGTTGAACTCGCGCTGTGCTGCTGGCGACACTCGAAGCTCTGAGAGCCCTACTGTCTTGATGCGGGCGTTAGTGTGTACTTTCTTACTGCTCATTAGTGATTCCTTTCAGAGAGCGGATATAGAGGTTGAGCTGACGCGGTACTGCTTCAATGCGCTGCAACGCTTCGAGCGCCTGCTCGGGAGTGATAGTTGAAAAGTCAATGTGAGAGAGAACGTCAACGGCGACTTCGAGATTCATGGAAGAACGTTCGAGCCAATCAGCAGACTGCGCCGCGTGCTTCGCGTAACTCTTCTCGTTGAAGCGATACTTCGCTCCGTGATACGAGGCAGCGCGAGCAAACGATTCAGCGTTTTCGTGGCGCTCGTGCCCTTCGGCTTCAAACGCGATACGGGGCAATGGGTATCTGGCGGCGAGTTCAGCGTGCCATGCGTCCGCTTCATCGCGTTTCGTTGCTGGTTCCACGGTGACAGTTGATTCTTTCTGCCGCAGTTCCTTCACGCGGTCATACTCGCCTCTGATTGGTCCGCCAGCGTCGATGTTCTCGATACCTTCGCGTGCCGCTTCACGCAGCGGTTCTGGATTCGTGTCGTCTGCGGCTGTGGTGATGAGGTTCTTGATTCGCCGGTAGGACGCGGGGCCTAGCCCGACAGCTTCAGCAGCAACATCACGCGCACGAACTTCCTTTTCTCTGTCCGGGTCCCGGGACCCGGACAGAGAATTCCATCGAGCATCGCGCGCCTTGATAAGCGATGCAGCTTGACGTTCTTTCGCGGCAGGTTTCTCCATCTCTTCGATAGCCATGCCTAATGAAGCCTTTTCAGACGGCAGCATTTCTTTACGAGCAGTGTTCTCATCACGCTCAGCAACCAAAGCATCCCGAGCATCCGCGATATCGCGAGCAACACGAGCCGGAATCTCAGCAAGCCCCAACGCTTTGAAGGCAGTAAGGCGACGCTCGCCAGCTACAAGACGATAGCCACCGTGCCACTCACGAACCGTAATCGGGTTCAAAAGCCCAACCTCAACAATGGAAGCTTTCAGGTCAGCAATGTCCCCAAGATCCCTGCGATACCGATCCGCAACAAGCACATCTTCAACTCCCACGTGAATCGCGGTAGAATCGACGCGTTGATTCCTTTCAACCACGACCCCGGCGCGCTGCAACGCGAGCGGGGTCATTTCAATTACTTCAGCACTCATCGCGCCGACTCCCTACCTCTCGCCCGGTGTTCCAGCACCGGGCACTTCAATTTCGACGGTGCGCGTCTTGATGTACTCCTTGAGAACCGACTCCGGGATCCTGTAGGCGGCACGTGAAGCGCCAAGATCCAGCAGCCTGGGGAACTCCCCCGCTTTGATTCGGTCGAGCACCCAGTCATCGCTACGGTCAAAGATCTCCGCAACGGACCGCACCGAGTAGTGACGCTCAATACCAGTGCTAGGTTGGACCTCCATGGCAGTCATACTGCTACTCGTTCCATCGGCGAGCTCAAAACATCTTCGATTCCTACGCCGAAATGCCGAGCGATAGCGAAAAGCTCGTTAATCGTGAAAGGGCTGATATTCAGCATCCGACGCTTTAGAGTAGAGAGTGAGATTCCTGTAGCTTCTGCAAGCTGCTCTTGCGACTCCCTTCGATCATGAAGAAGAGCACGAACAGCGCGTGAGGCTCGAATGCTTGGTGTGCTGTAGTTCATATGAACTAGAATATTCCAAATGAACTAAAGTGCAAGCCCCCTGGACATTTGGTGTCAGATTTGGCACGATGGACCACATGCCGAACTATGACGAGCTAGATCTCGCACTTCATGTTGCCAGCCAAATCCGAGCACTAATGGCGAAATTCAACATCAGTCAGAAAGACCTAGCTGAATCTGTCAGCATTTCTCAGTCTCAGCTTTCGAAAATGGTGCGCGGCACCCGCCCCATTACGATCGATCAGCTTGACGCGATCTGCTGGGCGTTGGGCACTTCACCCTCTACCCTGTTAGCCGAAGCAGAAGAGTACATGTCGCAATTTGATAGCTTCCCTGCCAAAGCCAGATTCGTTTCTGATGGCCTAAAGCTAAAAGAGCCGTTCGTGTCTGCCGATATGCCGAGCCTCGCCACGGTGACGCGGATCGGCAGAAATGTCGGTGGCAAGTCCGATGATGTTCCCGTGATCCCGGAGAACGTCGAAGAAGCTTGGCTAGGACAGTACGCTGCCGACCCCAAGGGAGATGACCCAATCGACCACGGAGCGCCGTAAACCCCACTTGCCGGAAAGGAACGAGGATGATTCTTCCCCAATATGATCCGAGTTATGACCCTGTCGAGCATCTTGAAGCAATGAAAGTGAGACTCGTTCGTCACACGCTGCACGGACACAATGCGCTCTGGGTGCCTGAACGGAAACTGGTCATTGTTGATCGCGGTTTACGCTCAGATCTCACCAGACCGACGCTTTCTCATGAGTGCTCGCATGTTGAAAACTGCGACATTGGCGGGCATCACCCAAAGCTTGAACTGCGCGCGAATCTCCATTCAGCTTTGCGACTTATCAACCCAATAGCCTGGAATGAACTCACGCCGCATACTTCCTGCTACGACACACTGTGCCTCGAACTGGGCATTACCAGGCGGCAGTTTCTCGCCTACGTTGACTACCGCAAAGGACTGCAAAAAAGCGGCGCTGTGCGCATCGGAGATACCGTCTACGGGGATTCCAAAATGGGTGCCAGTCAGTGGTCTATGAAAGTGAGTGCGTAGATGGTTCGCGCGGCTAAGGGCGAAGGGTCTATCTACAAGACCGACAAAGGGTGGCGCGGTGCCGTCACGGTTGACGGTAAGCGGAAGTACTTCTCGGCACCGACGAAGGCTGATGCCGCACGCAAGCGGCGCGCGTTACTTCTGCAGCGCGACACTGGCCAACTCGTAGCGGGGCAAGTGCCGACCCTTGCTGCGTGGCTCAAGCAGTGGATGAAAGTAACTGAGAGCGACCGGGCTCAGTCAACCAATGCGGGCTATCAGGGGTACATCGATAACTACATCGTCCCGCAGCTCGGCACGAAGAAGATCGACAAGCTCACGATTGACGACCTCGACAACTTCTACGCTGAACTCGAATCACGTGGAATGTCTGGTTCAACGCGGCACCAGTGTCATTCGATCATCCGTGTAGCTCTCAAGCACGCTGTCTGGCGAGGGCACCTCGGACGCAATGTCGCGGCCATGGTGAAACCACCAACGCCTTCTAAGAGTCAGGCCACGAGCCTGTCTGAAGCGGACATGCTTGCCGTGTATCGCGCTATCGAGAATGACCGTTTTCGGGCACGCTGGCACCTCTCCCTTGACTTTGGCTTGCGCCCGGGTGAGGCGATCGCGCTCGAATGGCCGCACATCGACTTCGAGAGAGCGACGATGAGGGTTGAGCAACAGATACTCCAGATCCGCGGTAAGGGCGCACAGCTGATCTCATCAACAAAGACAGGATCCGGCACTCGCGAAATCGCTCTCCCCGAATACATGCTCGACATGCTCAGAGAGCTCCGCCAGCAGCAGCTTATTGACATGGCCAGCCGTAGCGAGTGGAAAACTTGGGAGCCGGACGGGAAACCGCACGCCTGGTGCTTCACTCGCCCAGACGGGTCAGTGTTGCGTCCTGGGTATGACACGAGCCTTTGGAAGAAGGTTGTTGAGAGCGCTGGACTGCCGCACACCCGCAGATATACAGCCCGCCACACTGCCGCGTCCATGGCCATCTCCGACGGTGCCGACATTCCTGCAGTCTCGGAGATGATGGGGCACTCTAACCCTGCCGTCACTCTTTCGATCTACACTCACGCAATCGAGGAACGAAAGGTCGCTCTCGCGGATCAAGCAGCAGCACGATTCGCTGCACGCACAGAAGATAAGCTGCACAATAAGCTGCACCAAGAAAAATAAGGGAACCGCCAATGTGGCGACTCCCCTTTGTCTGATTGGTAGGGCGTGCGGGACTTGAACCCGCGACCGACGGATTATGAGGCCGTCGTGAAAACCATACGCCCACATAGCGCCTAGCGCGAAGCCTTGCAGCGTTTACTATTCGCTGCCACTCCTTGCCAGCGAGTGAACACCGATTCTCTTCAGGCACCGACCACCTGCCGACCGGCTCTCGGAATAGAAAAAGGGGCCGCCGCCCGACCAAGAACGGCGACCCCTCCACCGGGAGAAATCATGAACAATCTCGACCCGGGCGTGGCCAGCGCTCTCAGTTTATATCTGAGGCCCGACAAAGACCACGCCAATGTAACGAGCGGTGCAGTCGCCGCGCGTGCGGAGCGGAAGCGCGGCGACTGCACCGCAGCGAGCGAAGCGAGCGTGGCCGCGCCAGCGGCCCTTGATAGTACTCTGAGTTACTGTTGGGGGCAGATCCCGAACGACGAGAACGAAACAGATTTTCCTGATAGTTCCGGGGAACGTCGAGCGATCCGCTGGGCGGCTCGTGCACTCCTCTGGAAAGCCTCGACGTTGCGCCCGGTTCGGATGTGTGGACGCGTTCTGAGGGATGATCCTGGTGCGCCCTCGACTGGTGCTGGGGTCAAGCGGCGTGAATTGCCGAATGGCGCTGTGGCCGGCTATTCCGGAGTTACCTTGTGTGGCTCGGTCTGGTCTTGCCCACGTTGTTCAGCTGTGATCGCGCAACGTCGTGCGGAGGAGATATCGCGTGCCGTCGCAGCATGCCATCAACGCGGCGGAAAGGTCTATCTGATGACCAAGACGGTTCGTCACACTCGGAAAGACTCGCTTGAAGAGCTTTTTAACGTGATTTCGAAGGGGTGGCGGAGCGGTCTTGGAGGGGTTGCCTGGTCTGGTCGAAAAGAGCGTGTTCGAGTTCGAGATGGACGTGAGTGGCTTGAACCTGCGATCCTCGGAGACGCAGAGCGCTTTGGTATCGCGGGGCGTGTCCGTGCAACTGAGGCGACGGTTTCTTTGCCGGGTTCTGGTGGCCATGGCTGGCACGTTCACTTTCATGCGCTCATCTTCGCGACAGGCACGCTGGGCGAAGGTCTTCGCATTGATTTGGATTCGCACCTTAACCGGCTTTTCGGAACGAGCATCTCGTGGGATCGAGATGGCCTCGGCCTCCTTGCGTTTGGTTCGCAAGTATTCGGGCGTTATAGAAAGGCCATTGAGAAGGTGGGTTTCCGGGCAGACTCGGAAGGGTTTGATCTGCGCGAGGTGCATGATGGTGGTGCAGACTTTGTTGGCTCGTATCTCGCGAAAGCAACGTACGACGTTGCAGCCAGAATCGGGTTCGAGGTAGCAAGCGGAGCACACACAAAGAACTCCAGGGTGGAACGAAATGTCACGCCGTTCGAAGTGCTGTCGCGCTGCGCTGAAGACCTTCAAGCGCGTCGGTTTGGCATCCGCACCCCACGGCGGTGGGAAATCATTAACTTGGACGATGGAACAATTGGTCTGGTTAATCTCGATACCGGTTCTGTTGATTCGATTACCTCACCAGGATTGTGGGCACTGTGGCATGAATGGGAGCGCGCTTCGAGGGGACGTCACCAGATTCACTGGTCATTGAAACTCAAAAACGACTCTGAGCGCGCCCAACTTTGGGAAGCCATCGTATCCGCACGCGGTGAAACTAAAGATGATGAGACAGTGGCCCAGGTGGAGCTTCAAGGGGAACGTTTAGGTGAAATACCACGAGAGGATTGGTATGGGCATCTTGTTTGGCGCCCCGCATGGTTAGTAGGAGCGTTAGACGCGGCAGAGCAGAGGGGCTTCGACGGCCTCCGCACATATCTTGAGTCACGAAAGGTGCGATTAACCTTTGATCAAGAGTTTCCCTCTTAGCGAATTCACCGCAGTCCGCAGACGAAGGAGTCGACGTTTCTGGTCGCGGAATTGGTTAGGCTACTTTTTCTATGATTGCTGGTGTTATGTAGAGCAGCGCCAGTGGCGGTGCTCTACGACGAGCACCTGCGTGCTAGCGGCAGCAGGATTACGTAGAAAACGGGAACTCTATTGGCTTTCTCCTCCTACGAAGCCTGATGCTCGCGCTGGATCATTTTGGTCCAAGAGTGGGCGGGGTGGGTTCGAGTTGGGGGCGGGATCCGCTAATGCTTTGGGAGAAGGCGGGAGTATGCGATTGCGGAGAATGACCTGGTTGCCTATTGAAAATCGATCAATACTCCGAGTAACCCGAAATCGTGAGGTGTTTTCCAAAACGCCGGGAGCCAAGTTCAGGGAAAGCAGAAAGTTTCCGCTTACCCGATGAAAAATCGAGATAGTTCCGTGTAGGCAGAAGTCAGCCCCGAGGACTTCACGAATGTTCTGCTCAGCCATCTTTAGTGCGTCAACAAGCTCAATAATCGATGACTTAACCAGAACAGAGTTATCTTCTGCAAGGAAACACTGCAACTGAACCGTCATTGTCCACGCCGTGTTATCAGATAGCTGAACTTCCTGGCTTCGGCGGTATGACCTCCATACGGCAGTTCCAAATCTCACCATTAGAGGTATGGATTTCGCGGCCATCGCACCGGTTCCGCCCATACCTGGGTTTATCACTCGTGGCACAATTCCACGGTCATGAAAACTTTTGAGCAGCAATTCTATTAATCTTTTTCGAAGATCTGTGGCCTCGTAGATCCCGCTCGGGCTCCGAAAGCAGGCAAGTTCTAAATGAAACAGATCATTTACATTAGTCACCATCTCTGGCCTCCGAATCATTACTGTTTACCTAGCGGCAGAGTATTTGGGCCGTCACGGGCGGTGCCCGCTTCGAGTCATGCCCGCTGAATCTAACGTTAGCTCGTGGTTCTAGACGCATCGAATATTTCCTCAAACTCTATTCACTGCAAAGAACTCCAGGTGTGAACCAAATCTCGGTTAGAGTGGGCGCTATGAACCCCCTGCAACGGAATAGATTGAAGCCCCGAGTTCTATCGGCTCTCATGATCGCGATCCTTGCAAGCTTGTCTCTCTCAGCATGCGGTCCTGAAAAGCCAGAGAGTTGCAAGGAAATGGAAGAATACTTACGCAAGTCAAAGAAGGCTGACCGCGAAGGTAACTACCAACTATCGGCGCGCCTTGGGAACCTCTATTCCAAAGCGGAAGAGCAGTGCGACAAGGATTTAGAAGCCTCCTAGTACCGTTACCTTATGCCTCACTCTTGTCGCGGCCAACGCAGAGTGGTCGGCCCACGCCCGAGGTTCAGCCATCGACCCTCGTAAGCTTCTTGCTGGTCAGGTGCAGCGGCCTCGACCTCAAATTCAGCGCGACCTGTCGGGCCGATTTCGGGGTGCAAAATGCCGCTAGTGATATTCCAGACCCCGACAACTAGCGGCCCTACGAGCGCAACGAGCGCATTACCTTCTGCGGCTTCTGGATCAGCGATTTTCCAGTACATGCGCGCAGCGTCTACGTTGTCACTCCTTCCCACTTCCCATCCAAGCGGATGACCGTCGCCTTCCCTATCTGGAGCGCCTAATCGAATGATCCATGCGGGTGGGGCCTCTTTAGCGACCGGCCGATTTTCCTTAATTGATTCAAGCGCCTCAACCTCATCTGGACTGTAAATCAGTGCCGTCCCTAGCGGTCTAGGGTGCAAAATGCCCGCTGAGGTGAGAGTGGCAAGCGTTCGCTTCGACACACCTAAACGCTTTTCCACCTGGTGCCCTATGAGTAGTTCTTCCAACGCAGTCCCCTTATGAAACGCACCAACAAAATCAAAAGTCATCTAACCAATTAGAACTAGAGCTTGACAGCCCCTTGTGGCAACCAGTACATTAAGTCATGTTCCAAGCAATGCCTTCAGGATACCAAACCCCGCAAGCCACTTCTAGAACACGCCACCAAAAGACATATTCCAATCACGCCTACAGATTTCTTGAAAGCGGTGCAATTAGTTTGATTTTGATTTTTCGTTGCTTAACCTCCCAGACAACTTTTCACGTAGCTCAACTTCCAGGGCGACACATGCGTGCAGGTGCCCCAATATCGGTCAAAGCGCGAGACTTTACGAACATCGAAGAAGCAATGACAACCGTCGGACGTGCAGACTCGTTATTCTTCAACACCCCTGAAGAAAACTGCCAGCACTGGGATGAGATGACTGCTCATTGCAACGCTCACGAGCAGGCTAGAAAGCGGCAAGTGCTGACGCTGAAGAACAAAATCACTGAGATTCAAGCACGTCGAGATTCACTTATCGCACTCCATATCCGGGAGAAAGCTCGCATTGCGCACGCATCTCGACTAAGCGCGCCCCTCTCTGCCACGATCCTGACTGCAGTTGAGCGCCTACCAGGCAGAGAAGAACGTATGCGAAAGCTATCCACACAAGCATCCTCGATAAAGCATCTTCTAAACCGACTAGAAAACGAATAATTTCAACCAACTCAAGACCGGAGAAAACCTATGACTGTGCTCACCCCACTCAACCTCACAACCGCTGAAGAAATCAAGACGGCCCTAGAATTCGTCGGAATAGATTGGGAGCCATCTGCCCAACCGCCCACCGTGCCAGGTCTTTTGTATGTATGGGGCATCCATGCCGTTTCCGGGAATTCGTTAGAAGACTTTGCGGTCCTTTACATCGGAAAAGATGTGACGGCGGGCAAGCGTCTCGAAGATGAGCACTCCTGGAGCGGGGATGAATACGTTCACGGCCACGCCTTGGCCGTCCAACGAACACAGATGAGCCCATTGGCAGGCAATCCGAGCCTGAAGCTTGCTCAACCAGCCGAAGACTTGAGAGCGCAGATTTCACATCTAGTGTCCATTGGCATGAACGGAACGGCAAACACTCGGGAAGAAGTTGATCGCTGCTTGTTGGCGCTAGACCTGCTTCATTCTCTCAATCTGGCCATTATCGAAACCTTTGCAATTCGATTGTCAGTTCACTTCGGTGATGTGGGCGCACCAATCAACTGCTCTGGTAAAAACGCGTGGGCTGTCAAATCGAAAAACGGGAATCCTCTCGATGCTCTCGCGTATTGGGTTTCCCTCCATCTAAAAGAATCGGCTCTCGCTAGGCCAGAGGAGGCGCCTCACCAAAATACTTCGTGGATCTAGATCTCACACCCCCCCCACAACAAAGAAGGAAATAAACATGGCATCAACCAATTCACTCGCAATTCGCCCCGAAGCGGGAACCATCGCCCTCGTTGGCGGCGGACGACTTACTGAAGTCGCAGATTACAAGGACGGACAACGAGTCGGCGTACAGACCCGCAACGGCATTCCAGTTCGCCGCGCAGCAGGAGTAACCGCCCTAATGGGCGGGGTGCCGCTTGATGGTTTCACCGTTACCACGACGAGCCAAGTCGATGAGATCCCTGACGGAAGTCTGCTTGCCGCTTCTGGAGTGGTCGAAGTAAACATTCGGGGCGAGGCCAAGCCTGGTTTTGGCGACGGTGGCCCTCGCGCCTCACTCACCGGTTCAGTTTTTGTCGAGCAGATTGAAGCGGTTGGCTCGATGGCCTCGCTGTTGGCTCAGGCCACGTCTCGTCGAGGCAAAAGCGACTAATTCAATGAGGGAGAGCGGCTGGACCCCGCCCTCCCTCTGCCCTCTCCCAAGCTTCACCTAAGAAAGGAGCATTTCTATCATGCTCGAAATTCTGCTCGCGGCCTATCTCGCTAGCCTCATATCCGGTTTTCAATCCCCTGTTGTGGCGGCCTGGGAAATTCCATCTCCGCCGGTTCTCACCACCATCGAAGCTCTTGATTCAACTCTTTGCGAATCGCGGGCCGTTGGAATTGCAGATGGTCTATCGACAGCATCGCGTGGCGAATGGAGGCCTCTGGCACACGCTGGGGTGAAATTCAACCCCAAGTCCCTCCCTGCTCCGGGCTGTCAGATCGCTGTCACCGATGATGTTCGCAGCGTCGGCCCCATCGATGGAATCGAGAAGATTACCGGCGTTGGTCCAACACGCTTTGCGGTTGTTTGGAAGGTCAATCGATGAACACTACTCGCAAGAACGCGGTGCCTGCGGTAATCGGTCTCCTTCCTTGGATCCCCCTCGCGGGTCTGTTCCTAGTCGCTCCCACGCTATTGATCTTTGGCCTTCGGGGACTCTCAGGCACTGCCACATTCGTCTGCATCGTCTGGCTCGTAATCTGGGCAATCAGGACCGGCGGTCGCTGGGTCCGCATGATGAAGCTCGCCGCGGCAGGTACCCCTCCTGACATGCTTCCAGCCGGTGCCGCAATGCTCGATGCCTGGCCTGTCCTCATTGACGTTTGCGGCTGGGTGCCTCGTACTGCACTTGGTCAAAAACCACCGCTTGCCATGAAACTTTGGGGCCTAATCTCCGGGAACTCCTCAGACCTTGGTCCTCAAATCCGACGTATTGAGAATGCCCCTGCTGGCCCTGTTGCCATCGTTGCTCTGACCCCACGCGTTACTGCTGAGCACATCGCTGCTCACGCCGAACGAATCGCCAATATGTGGGGCGCGGAGTCAGTCGAGGTGTCGCGTACTCGCCCGGGTGAGGTAGCCATTCTCGCGCGCATTAGAGACCCGCTCGAAGGCAATCGATCAGGTTTCACTAACCAGCAGCCAACGCCTCCATCCGTTTCTGCTCAAGACTTCCTTTCTGGGACCGACAACGAGAAGAGGCTCTGATGCCTGAAAAGCAGTCAGGATTCTTCGTCACCAGAGCAAGTCCTCGACAGATTGAGCGCATCTATAACTGGATGGGCGAAGACATAGCGAATTTGCGTCGCGAGGGATACGAGAGGATGAGTGACGGATCGCTCTCTGTACCCGCTCGGTTCGCGGGCGGCGCGGTGCAAGTTCTTCCGGCGTCACTGCCGGACGGAGAGAACTCAGCAATGGTTGAGCTTGACCTACCTGGAACCGGGCCTGTTCCCTTCTTCCCGACTGAGGCACGCGCCCTAGGGCAAGCCCTAATCGACGTTGCCGAAGAGCTTAGGCGTGATGCTCCCGGATCGATCAAAATGACTGATCTGCCAGGTGCGATTCAAGCCGCTTTGCGAGCAGAGGAATTGCAAGATGATTGAGTTTGGAACCGATGAGAACGGGTACCGAGTCAGATTTCATCCCGCGAAACTCCACACTGTGCTGGCTGGCCGCACAAGGTCAGGAAAATCTGTAACCGCGTATCGAATTCTTGCTGAGTGCGCCGAAGTTCCCTGGGTTCGGCTCGTTGGTTGTGATCCAACTGGGATCTTGCTCGGCCCTGCTTCTGCGGGGAAACCAGACGACTTCGCACTTGGTACTTCTCCGAAAGCGCTAGAACATGCAATTGCAGTACTGAAGAACATCGAACAGCTGATGGATCAACGAATCTCAAAGCTCATGGAGCTCGGCATCGATCAGATCCCGGAGCACGTCTATACAGATCCGCGTGTAGGTGCTGTTGTAGTGGTTCTCGAGGAATACGCAGGTCTACTTGCAGCGGCAGACAAAAAAGCAGGGGAGGAAATACGCAGAATCGTCGGTCGAATCCTCCGTGAAGGCAGCAAGGCGGCAACCCATGTCATGTCCATCCTTCAGAGACCGGAAGCGGCAGTTCTGCATGACCGCGCTCAGTATGCACGTGCGATCGTTATGGCTGTCGAGAACGCCGACAGTGTGAAGATGCTACTTCCGATGACCTCGCCCGAGGAAGTCGAGCGCTTAGTGTCCTCGAAACCGGGTCGAGGCTATTTGATGGAGGCCGGGGAACCACTCAGGTACTTTCGCGCAGACTACGTGACGTACGAAGCCTACGCGGCAATCGTTCGGGAGGCTTCGGCACGCAAGCAGCCCGTCTTTCCAAGGCAAGGGGCCGACTCGTCGGACCCGCGGCAGCACTTAGAGGAGGTGACCAACTGATGACAACAGCAACAAAACGTCCCGTGCCCGCACCAGTGTTACTCAACGAAGCCGAGGCCGCACGTTATCTCACGATTAGCGTCGGCTCTCTTCGAGCGTGGCGTGGTCAAGGCAGCGGCCCCGATTCCTAAAAGTCGGCGCCCAGGTTCGCTATCGCCCGGCTGACCTTGACGATTACCTCGACGGTTCCGTAATCGAACCAACTGAATAGACGAAGTGCCCTGCCGACTGTGGTGGGGCACTTCTGTTAGGAAAACATGATCGATAAGAGACCAAATGGAACCTATCGGGTTCGCCTCTACTATCGTCGGCGTTACGTTGGCAGCAAGACCTTCACTCGCAAGCGCGATGCGGAGGCATGGGAGCGCGATTCTAAGGCCGCACTTGCAGCTGGTCGATGGGTGGATCCGTCTTCAAGCGAAGCCGTTACGGTGTCTGAGTGGGCTGAACTCTGGCTCGCAACGCTGCAAGGTGGCAAACCATCCTCAATCGCCGACCGTCGAGCCAAGTTTCGACTCTACGTCGAGCCTGCCTTTGGACGTCGTCCGATTGGAATGCTGAAACACTCAGAAATCGCTGCGTGGGCGCGCGAAATCGCTATCCGACTTTCCCCTTCAACTGCCCGCCGTGCTCTCGCCGTACTCAGACGAACCATCGAACTCGCAATACGGGATGGAGCAATTGGTTCAAACCCGACCCTGGGAATTCGTTTGCCTGCCCAACAAGCAGGTGAACCTAAACCCCTCACACACGCAGAGGTTCTGCGTCTTGCTGAACAGATGCCTACGCGGAAAGATCGGCTACTCATACTCGTCGCCTGCTACGGCGGGCCTCGTTGGGGTGAACTCACTGCATTACGTACGAGCGACATCACGGCCAGTGGCGCGTTGCGTCTCGTTCGTGCTTGGTCTGAGACTGGCGGAGTAATGCATCTGGGTGATCTAAAGACACATCAGGCGCGAACTGTTCCGTTACCCGCGTCTGTCGTCTCAGATCTACTAGACTGGGCAACAGATTTACCGCGAGATTCTTTTTTATTTCACGCTTCACAGCCACACATACCACTGCGAAACAATAATTATCGGCTTCGCGTGCTTAACTCAGCGCTCGAACGAGCTGGGTTGATTGGAATTACACCGCACAATTTTCGAGATACTTGCGCTTCCCTCGCAATTCAAGCCGGTGCCACAGTGCCAGCCGTTGCCGCATTACTCGGTCATCGAGATCCAAGCGTTACTCTCAAACACTACGCAAGCCTGTTCCCATCTGACCTAGATGCAGTAGCGAATCGCCTAGATCAAGCACTCAATGAGGCCAAGCGCTTCGAAGAATTGCGAACCAATTCGAACCAGAACACCGACCACACACCGACCAAGCCGAAGCCGACAACGCAGCACGACGCCTGAGAATCAAAGCGATACAAGGAGTAGGGCGTGCGGGACTTGAACCCGCGACCGACGGATTATGAGTCCGCTGCTCTAACCGGCTGAGCTAACGCCCCCTAAGGGTCTGAAACATCCTATCGAACATTGACAGCACCAATAACGGTCCAGGTCGCCGAACCTGCCAGTGCCTACCGAAAGAACCGAATCGAAAACCTCGGGCGAAAAATTCTGTCCCCAGAACGCACGGTCCCGATGATGGTCACCACAAAGTGGATACCTACCAAAGGGTAGACCAGAATCAGGCCCACGACTCCGACACTAAACAAATCCTCCACTAAGAAAATGAAGGAGGCTGCGGCGAGCAAATATGACGTGATGGCGATCCCACCGATTACAAGTGCAGCAGTGAGATGCCAGTTCGCAGCAGTTTTGGCGTTTTCGCGCACGAGAGGATTTGGGTCGTTTCTGGATTTCTCAGCCAGGATGATAGGCAGGATCAGGATCGCCAATCCGCCAATAAAAGGGACGCAAGTCGCGAATCCTGCGGCCCAGTAGAGCCTTCCGTCACCTTGGACGACTACCTGCTGAGACATATTCACACTCCATACGACGTTCCCCAAAGAACGCTCGCCGCGACGACCCCTTTACTAAGACTTGCTCCCCAAATAACCACTTCAACACTAGCCGAGCAAAACGAAGGTGGGTGCACCGGGAACGAGTCCCGGTGCACCCACCGTTCATGCTGCGTCAGGTTCCCTAGACTTCAGGATCCTGCGCGACCTCTTCTTGATCGGCGCGATCTTTGCGGCGGCGACGCATTGCGAACAGCGCCAGGCCGAGCCCGACTACGAGCAGCAGCGCACCACCGACCCAGAGCATGCTGTTCTGCGCACCGGTCTGCGACAGTCCACCGACGGCACCCTTGGGATCCTTTTCCACATCGGTGATCGTGGCGGGAGCGAACTTGTTCGTCACGGTCGTCGCAGCCGCGGGGATGGAAGCCGCGGGCACCTCGACCGCAACGCTCGACGATCCCTTCACGGACTGACCACCCGCGAAGCTCTGCGAGAGCGCTCCGTGGGCCTGCGTTTCCGTCACGACACAACTCGCGCCGGCCCACACCGAGAGAGTTGTCGACGATCCAGCCTTCAACTTGAAGGTCGAGTTCTCGAGCGGAACACTCACCTGGTTGCCGCCTGCATCCACGCGGGTGCACGCAAGCGCAAACCCGTAGTCAGCATTCTTCGGGGCATCCCCTGTGACCTTTTTAGTCACATTGAGATCGCCCGCTTCAAAGGTATTCGTCACGAGCACCGCGGTCTCCTGAGCCGCGCCCGAGCCGCTTGGCCCGCGCAGATCGACGAGTGATGACTCATCGACCGTGCTGTGGTCAACAACCCCGGCGGTCTGCGAGGAGGCCCTTGTTGCCTGCGCACCCTTGTTATCGGGCTCCGTCACCGCACAGCGTGAGCCCTGCGGCAGATCCCGAATCTCAACCTTCTTACCGACGGTGACAGGAACACTGCCGCTGAAGTCGGTGACCGTCACGGGGTTTCCACCAATCGTCAGCTCGCGCGTGCAAACCGCGGTGACGTCGTAGTTCTTCGGAACCCACGACTTCGCAGCGGCAGAACCGTCGACAGCCACGTTGAGCTCGAGCAGCGCAGGCGAGAACACGTTGGTCATCTCAACGGTCACCTGGGTGCCGTCGAGAATCGTCACGGTCTTGTCGGGAGCCGGAATATTGGCGCCACCGGCGTTCGTTTCGGTGACGGTACACGCAGATCCAACGGGCAGATCCGCGATGCTGCCAGAGGTCGATGTTGCACCGGGAGCGAACGAAAGCGTCATCTCGCTGTTTGCGCCCAGGTCGAGCGCAGCACCGCCCATCACGCAGCTGACACCGAAGGTCACATCACCCACGGCGGTTCCCGCCTTTGGCGTCTCGACGGTCTTGAGGATCGTCAGATCCCCACCGGCCGCGAACGTGTTGACGAACTCAACGGTGTGGGCGCCGGGCTCGATCGTCAGCATGCGGAGACCTCGAGTCGAGTCGAGAGTTGCCGCGTCGCCGTCAACCGCGGCTGCCACGGAACTCGCACCCAGGTGATCGGTTTCCTTGAAGGAACAGTTCGCACCGACCGGCAATCCTTCAACGGGTGTTTCGCCGCCGTTCTCGATCATGAACGGACCGTAGGTCTCGGTGAAACCACCGAACTCGCACGTCGCGTCAACCTGGAACTTCGATCCTGCCGGAAGGTACGAAACCGCGTCTCCCTGCGCAACCGCACTGACCATAACGGACGAGGCCGTGTAGGCATTGGTGGTTGTGATCACGTTGAGCGCAGCGTCCGAACCGAGCACGATCGGATCCGCCGGGTCAGTCGTGTAGCTGTACCCGGTGGTTCCGGCGGCTACCGATCCGTACTGCGGCGAGGCCGCCCGCTGCCCGGTTGTTCCGAGCGGCTGATAGGTCTCGTCGGTCACCTGGCACTCCGCTCCGCGGGGCAGGTTCTGGATCGTCGCCGTCTCGACGCCGTCGATCTTTGAGATGCCCTTCATCGTGACCTGGCCGGTGAGCGGCACGGTCTCCCCCGGAGCGAGGCAGCTGTAGTAGACCACGTACTGCTGCGCCTTCAGGTGCCACTTGGCGGCGTCTGAATCGGCGAGAGCGAGGTTTAGCGTGAGCGTTGTGTCTTGCGCCCGGCCGCCAGATCGTGCCGATTCGGATGCGGGCAGCCAGTCGCTGACGGGAGTCGCGCGCCCAGTAATGGCCGCGCTGTTCCAAGCAACCGTCGCACTGGTGTCGGTGGTGGGAACACTCATCTTGAACTCGACGATCACGTACTCACCGCCGTGCAACAGGCTTCCAGCACCAAACGCAACGTCACCCCCGAGGGCTTCGCTCGAAGTGCTCGCCGCGCTCGTCCAGGTGCCGGCAGCACACGCGAGCGTCTTCTGGCCCGCATACGCGTCGGGGTCAAGAACGCAGGGATCCGCGGTGCTGCTGTAGCGGAACGCACCGGATACGGTTCCGTCCCCTCGTGCCCCAAGCGATTCAGCTTCTGCTCCCGCAATCAAACGCACTGATCCGGGAACGAGCTTCGGTGTCCACTCAGATCCACGCGCGCCGGGGAGCACCGCTCCGCGGTCACCGATCTTGGGCAGCTCGTCAACAAAACGAAGCGACTGCACGTCGTTGTTCCCCGAGTTGATGAGCTTGAGTCGGTAGGTCATCGTGCCACCCGTGCTCGTTTCCACGACGCAGGGGTTACGCAGCCAGGTGCCGTCTTGCCAATCAGCAACGGTTGACGGCGAGCACTCGTCTCCCTCTAGAGTCTTCGAGGTGATGGCGCCAGCCTGAGCGTACGACTCGACTCGCACCGAGTCGTTGCGCAACGAAGTCACTGCCGCGGTCGAGACACAGTTTGCCGAGGCGGAATCCTCCGACTGACACACCGACTGCACTGTAGCGCCCGGGATCCCGGAGGCAACGAGGCGAGCCGAGTTCACCGCCGAGCTGCCGGTTGCGACACCGTCACGCATCTGCAGCGGCACCTTCAGCACAATTCGCTCGTTTGGCTTGAGCGACTGACCCTCGGGCCATACCCAGCGCAGCTGCGTATCCGCACCCGTCGTCTCGGTGAAGACGGGAGTTGTTGAGACGCCAGCCGGAGCCGAAGCCACCGACCACGTGGCCGAAGCGTTCGCCGCGTTGTAAATAAGGTTCTTCGGCAGCGTGTCAACCACCTGCAGGTCGTTCAGGTTGCTGGTCGCGCCGCTCAGGTTCGAGACAACAATGTAGAAGTTCGTCCACGCACCAGGGTTGGTGTTTGCCGTGGTCGTTCCTGTGTTCGTTGCGATGTTGTACGTGCCCGCGTATTTGTTCACCTTTGGTGAGGGCGAACCCGGGGTAATGTAGGCGATCGCAGTATCGGCAATCATCTCAGCGAGCGGTGCCGCAAAGGTGCCCAGGTACGAAGCACCCGCTCCGGTTCCTGGCACCTGCCACTGCGTCTGATTCTCTGGCAGCTTTGTTGCGGGCGAAATAACGCCAGAATCGCTGCGCAGTGTTGCGCGCAGTTTGGTTTCCATGAGCAGGGAGCCCTCCCCCTGCATCGCAATGCGCATGCCGAGAATCTCGTCACCGGTGAACTGGACACGGAAACCCGTGACGTCGCTCCAGGCTTTCGGCCCGTCTCCCTGCAGCGGGAGGGTGATGTAGCTACCGTTGCCCGCGGCAATCGGGGAGCTCCAGGCACCATCGGCACCTCGCGCCCACACCGTTGCAGTTCTTGCACCGCTCGGGTACACCACTCGTGCTCGTGTGACATCAAACGCGTCGAACAACGAGCCCGGCTCAACGGAATACCCGGCAGGATCGGAATCCGGCCAGCTCTTGCCGTCAAGCAGCCCGGAAGACGTCGAGGATCGCAATGCCGAAACCGGAATGTTGCCGGTGTTCTTCACGGCGAGAGTCCATGTGGCAGCCGGCAGCAGGTCCCGGTAGAGCGTTCCGCCGGTGGTGTTACGCAGCGAAACTGCAACCGAGCTGTCTGCAACGTCGATGACCACTTTGTCGGTCCCGAGGCTGTTCGTCAGCTTCATGTCGCCAAACGCTGCGCTGTACTCGGGGCGAACCTCGGCAAGCTGCGAGACCTTACCGCTTTCGGTCTGGAAGGCACCGTCAATGCTCTGCCCCGAGGTGAGGTCAGTCGGCTCACCGCTCAAGAACTTGTAGCTGTAGCCCTGGCGAACCTTGTCGAGCAGCGTCAGCTGGAACACGAGTCGTCCCTGCACTGTCGCGGCCGTGCGCTTCAGGCCGACGTATTTTCCGTCCTGCTGCCAGGTGACCGAAACATCAACGATCTTGTCCCAGTCGGCCTCGGGCGGATTCATCTGGGCCGCAGTCGCACCAACGGGCGCGGCAACATCGAGTGTGCTGCCATCCGCGTAGGTGTACGTGATCTTGCCCGCGACCCGCTTCTGCGCTTCGGTGCCGGTTTTCGGCACGTCGTTCATCTCGGGCCAGGTCATCGACTCGATGCCGCTGAAGGAGTTGATGGCGAACGGGTTTGCACCGAGGTTAGGATCGCCGCCGACCGACACACCAATGCGGTCAAGGCCGACCGCAATGCTGCCCGTCGCAGACCACTGGTTCTCGGGGAGCACACCGGCGACACCGATGGCGGTTTTGTTGGACGCGTCGAGGGTGATCTTCGACTTCGTCGCGTGCTGGGCAACCAGCACGGTGGTTCCGGTCAGGTTGCGCCAGTTCACCGCGGAATCGCCAAACAACTGATCGGGTGCGAACACCGCATACTTTGCAGAGACCTGCGAAGAGTTCAGCCAGCTGCCACCCTCCTGCAGCGAGGAGGCGGCAGCGAAGTTGTAATAGAACACACCGCCAATTGATCCCGCCACAGGTTTCGCCGGATCACTCTTCAGAGCCGAACGCAGTGTCATGTCGGTGACCACCGAGAACGCGCCGAAGCGCTGCAGCGGCTTCGACGTGTCGGTGCGGGTTACATCGACCTGTACCGAGTACACGTCGTTCGCCTGTTCAGCCGTAATCTCAGAGGTCCAGTCGATCTTGCGCTTCTCCCCCTGCACAGCAAGGTAGTTGTCGCTCTGCGAGTTTTCGATGTCGTCGGGAGAAAGCTCCGTGCCCTTGAGCTCGGTCGGACCGGTGACAGTGCCCGTCGGGCCGACCGGGTTTCCGGCGCGGTCGAAGAAGCTGATGGTCATTTTCTGGTCGGGACCGACCTTTGCATCGCGGGCTCCAACAAACGCAAACACGTCAAGCGAGCTTCCGGTTGCACTTCCGCCACCGTCGACGATTCGTGCCTTCAGCGTGTTCTCGGTTGCGGGAACGCCCGCCAGCAAAAACGCCGTCGCAGAGTTCTGGCCCTGGATGCCAAAGGTTTTGGCGTCGGTGTCGTAGTGCTTAATTGCGCCAGCTCGCTCAAGCTCAAGCAGGTAGAGCGAGTCGCTGCCCGTGGCCGTTGCGGTGTTTGCACCGGTCGTCAGCAGGGCCGTATTACCGACCGCGAGCAGACCGGGCGTTGAGACCGATCCAATGGTCGCTGGCGACACGGCAACCCCTGAGCTCACCAGGTTGTCGCGGAACTTAATCGTGGTTCCCGTGGGTGTGCTGCAGCTGAGGTCGATCGGGAATCGTCCCGCGGCAGACTTCGGCTGCACCGAGTACTCCACGCCGACCACGAGGTCGAGGTCGATCGACGCGTCAAACGGAACCTTTGTGACGGTCGTCGGATCCGCGATCCTGTCGACCACCCACACCATCATGCTGGTGGTGGAGGCAACCGGGTTCTTTTTGCTGTCGATGCAGGCTACGTCTGCGGTCGGCAGCGCCGAGAACTTGGTCGCGTTGAAGGGGTTGTTTCCGAGATTCGCTTTTGTGGGGACGGTTTGTGGATCCGCCATCACGATCTCGTCAGCACCGAGCAGTTCGGTGGCGTTTTCGGCCTGCTCAGTTGAGGCCGTCAGCCGGAACCCGTGATCGGAGAACGACTGCGTTGGTTTTGTCGAGTCGTAGTAGTCGCCCGCCTTCGCGACACCGGTGAGCGGGTAGACCGTCCGATCGCTGTCGTCGCCGAGTTTCTTCTCCAGCTTTGCGGTGAACTGCGGCTTGACGATCAGCAGTGTTGCCGCGTTGGTCTTCTGGTTCACGATCGTTCCGGTCGCTGCGACAGCAGACACCTCAGCCGAGTGCGAAACGCTCGTGCTGCCAGGGTTGCTTGACGGCGCGCTAATCGCGGCACCGTTCGTGAGCCGTGTCAGCCGCAGTTTTGATTCGATCGTCACGACCGCCGCGCAGGAGTCGTCGGCGAGCACGCACTCACCCGCGATTTCGCCGTTCTTCGGAGCCGAGAACGTGACAATAAAGCCCGCGACATCAGCAAGATCTCTTCCGTCAATGGAGGAGTCGGGTACCGGCGACCCAGCAGCAAACGTCTGCACCTCGCCGTTCTTCGGCGCCGAGACATAGAGATACTGAATGGTCGCCGTTGTGGCGCCCTTCGGGAAGGTCACGCTCGGAACGGCAGTGAGGGCCTGATAGTCCAAGAACGAGCTGACATCGGTTGAGGTCTTCACGCTGATCGAGGAGAGAACCGGAACACCGGCGTTCGATGCCCTGATTGTGGTGGTCGAAGCCTCGCCTGAGCGGTAGACCGACGTGAGATCCCCCGACTCGGTGACCCAGTCGAGCGAGCGCGAGATTGTCGGCACCAGGGCCACAACGGAGATGTCTTCGCGAGTGGAGGTCTCGACCCGGCCGGAGTCGCCCGGAGCGGGATCAACAACCGTGTTGGCAACAAGTGCGGTTCCGCGCACCGAGCGGGCGGTGACGGTTGGATCGATCAGGCTTGTTCCGTCGCTTCGTTTGGCGTCGCGAAGTGTGTAGTTGGCCTGCACTGAGACCGTGCGTGCCGCGGCAGCAGCATCAGTCAGGGCTGGCAGGCCGGCTACCGTGACCGTGTAGCCCACGGAGTCGGCCGGGGCATCAACGGTCAGCTCACCGGCCGCGAGGGTTCGATCCGCAGTGCTCCCGTTCGCAAGCACAAAGCTGACAGTCGCGCCAGCGGGGTTCTGGGTGAGCGCGAGGCTCTTCAAATCGAAGGCCTCGGCGACGGGGATCGACGCCGCCGGAATCGTCTCGGCGCTCGGCTCGGTGAAGACCAGTGAGCTCACCGAGTTCGCTGAGGCGGTGCCGGTTGTGGTCGAAGACACAGCCGCCCGGCTGCCGTCGCCGACGCTGGTGGTGCTCCACTTTTTCGTGACGCCACCGAGTGACGCCTTCTGGAAGACCCGGAGGGTAATGTCGGCGCGACCGCTAATTTCAGTGGTGTTGGCGCCCTCACCCGCAGTGAGCGTGGCGGTTGCGGACTGCACCGTGCCGTTCAGGCTCGCTGCGACCGTTGCGCTCAGGCGAGACGGCAGAAAGACGACCGAGGTAGCGGCCAGGTTGTCCCAGCTGAGTGTCACGAGTTTGCCGGTGGCCGGGCCCGTGGCGGGGCTCACGTCAACGGTGACTCCGTTGGGCGGCGTAAAGGCGCTCGCCAGAAACTCAACGTCGGCAGGAAACTGCATCGAGAGTGTCGCTGGCCCGCATCCCGAAGGATCAGGGCAGCCCACACTCGCGGTGTAGTTGAACTCACTCCCCGAGTTCAGCGTGGTCAGCGGTTCTCCGCTACCGAGTTGAACTGCCGCGAGTGAAAACGTCACTGGCGGCCCAACGGCTCCTGCTGGGAGTGCGGTCAGCACACCCCCGGTTAGAACCAGCATCCCCACTAAAGCTTGCGCCAGGAAAATTCCGGCTCGCTTAAATCGGCTTTGCATCATTTTCTTTCTCCCCCTAAGAAATGACAGCGCGAACGATCCCCGAATTGACGACACCCCAAGAGAACCTTCGCGCTTCGTAGGGATCGATGCGCAGACAAGCAATAGGCACACTAACACATAAACAGGCGTTGTGTAATTTTGGCCCCACTCGCGCAACCGCTCCGGGCGCTGGCGATACTGAACCGCGTTTCTGCGAAATGTTTGTGCGATATATCCAAGGGTTACTCCACTCGCTCCAATAGGCTGGACCCCATGTCGCGTATTCGTAAAGTTTTGATCGCCAACCGCGGCGAGATCGCCGTCCGTATTATTCGAGCAGCTGCAGACAGCGGCATCGCCTCCGTCGCGGTATATGCAGACCAGGATCGCGACGCTTTGCACGCTCGGCTCGCCGACGAAGCGTACGCACTCGGGGGCACCACAAGCGCCGAGACCTACCTCGTTATCGACAAGATTCTTGGTGTGGCTCGGCGATCCGGAGCGGATGCTGTCCACCCGGGTTACGGCTTCCTGGCTGAAAACGCCGACTTCGCACGTTCGGTCAACGCCGCCGGTCTCATTTGGATCGGCCCCAGCCCAGAGGCGATTGAGCGCCTGGGCGATAAGGTCTCGGCCCGCCACGTCGCTGAAAAGGTGAACGCCCCGCTTGCCCCCGGCACCAGCGACCCCGCAAAAGACGCCTCCGAGGTCGTCGCGTTTGCGGATCAGTACGGTCTTCCCGTCGCTATCAAGGCCGCCTTCGGCGGCGGCGGCCGCGGTCTCAAGGTCGCCTACCAGCGCGATGAGGTCGAGGAGCTGTTCGAGTCTGCAACCCGCGAGGCAATCTCAGCCTTCGGTCGCGGCGAGTGCTTCGTTGAGAAGTTCTTGGAGAAGCCGCGCCACGTCGAAACGCAGTGCCTCGCTGACGCACACGGCAACGTGGTTGTGGTGTCGACTCGCGACTGCTCGCTGCAGCGCCGCCACCAGAAGCTGGTTGAAGAGGCGCCCGCGCCCTTCCTCACCGACGAGCAGAACGCCGAGCTCTACCGCGCCTCGAAGGAGATTCTGCGCGAGGTCGGTTACGTCGGCGCTGGCACCTGCGAGTTCCTGGTCGCTCGCGACGGCACCGTCTCGTTCCTCGAGGTCAACACGCGACTGCAGGTTGAGCACCCGGTCTCCGAAGAAGTCACCGGCATCGACCTCGTTCGCGAGCAGTTCCGCATCGCCGAGGGTGGCGTACTCGACTACCCGGACCCCGTTGCACACGGCCACTCGTTTGAGTTCCGTCTCAACGGCGAAGACGCAGGCAACGGCTTTTTGCCCTCACCCGGCCCGGTAACGGTGTTCCAGGCGGCTTCGGGCCCCGGCGTTCGTGTTGACACGGGTGTGGTTGCTGGCGACGTTGTCTCGGGCGCCTTCGACTCGATGCTCGGCAAGCTGATCGTCACGGGCGCCACCCGCGAGGAAGCGCTCGAGCGGGCCCGTCGCGCACTCGACGAGTTTGAGGTGCAGGGTCTGCCGACCGTGCTGCCGTTCCACCGCGAGATTGTTCGGGATCCGGCATTCACCGCCGCCGACGGCCACTTTGGTGTGTACACAACGTGGATCGAATCCGAGTTCGCAAACAACATCGAGCCGTGGGAGGGCGAGGTCGCCTCGCTCCTGGCTGATCCAAAGCGCCAGACCGTCGTGACCGAGGTTGCGGGTCGCCGCATCGAGGTCACTATGCCGGCAACCCTGTTGCCACTCGTCGACCAGGAAGTCACGCGTGGCCCCGCTCCGAAGCGCGCGAAGGGCTCGGGAGTCTCCGCGGCCACTGGCGACTCGGTCGCTGCGCCCATGCAGGCAACGGTCGTGAAGGTTGCGGTTACCGAGGGCCAGGAGGTCGCAGAGGGCGACCTGGTTGTAGTTCTTGAGGCCATGAAGATGGAGCAGTCGATTTACGCACACCGCGACGGTGTCGTGCAGAGCATCGATGCCCCGGTTGGGCAGACCGTGCCAAACGGCCACCTGCTGCTCTCGATCATCGACGCGGAGTAGTTCAACATTTCAAGGCCTCCGCTGGTTCGCCAGCGGGGGCCTTAGTGTATGCCCCGGCTGCGAGCCACCCCTAGTAGTACCTCGAAAGGTCCGGGGTCGTCGGGCTATAGGCGTACGTGCCGAGCAAGGTCATTCGGCCCGGGTGGTTCTGGAACGCGGACGCGTCGATGTTGTAGAGAAGCAGGAGCGCGTTCGCGCTTGGGTAACGGCGAATGTCTGCGAGGGCGGCAGCGTCGATGGTTGAACCGTAGGAGTGCTGCGGTAGCTGCTCGACGAGGTTGGTGCTGAGGTCGGCTTCAGCGAAGTCATCGTCGTAGTCGATGTCGAAGTCGGCCCGGAAATCGCTTCTTGTGTCACCGTCGTCGGTATAGACGGGTTCTAGGTAGGCACGTAGCGCGCTTTCGTCTGCGAATATGCCGATCCAGATAGACACGATGTCAGGCGCGAAGAGGGCGCTGCCCTCGTTCATACGCTCGGCCATTTCATCAGCCTACTCCTGCGAAGTTGAAGATAACTTCCCCTGCGAAATCAGCACAAGTTGTGCCGCTAGCATTCATGGTATGTCCGAGAAGCGGGAGCGTAAGGCGTTCGACAGGCGATACGAGTCAGCGCACATCAACATCGTTGTTCTCACTGGCTCAATAGGAAGTGGAGCGACTCATTTTCGCGGAGAATCTCTCTGGTCACCTTCTATAGATGTCATTGCGCATGTTGACGAGACCGGCGCGATTGTCTCGGAAGAGGGTGTGCTCTATTGGCTTGCTACCGGCGAGCAGCGCGGTACCTGGATCCACGATCTCAAACCTTTGACTCAGTACGTGGTGCGGGTTCGCCGAGCTATCTCTGACCCTGTTGCACGCAAAAAGCTTGGCCTACCCGTTCCGAATACCGCCCATCATTTCGCCCTTGAACAGGTGATTGAGCGTGATGTGCATGTCCCCGCCCTCGACGAGCGAATGGAGCGTTGGCTGCAACCCAACACCATCTCCAGAGATTTTGGCAGCTTCACGCTTGATCGCGCTTTCGAGTGCTTCATTGGAGACCTCCACCGGGACGATAGTGCAATTGGCGTGTCACTCGATGTTGATGAAGGTTCCGTCGAAGGTGCTGAAACTTGCACTGTGGCGCTTTCTTATCTGACCGAGCTTGTCGCGGCGCTGCCGCGCGTCGAGGCCAGCTGGCGTGCCTTTGCCGCGACGAAGCTTACCGGCTTGGCCAATGACTGGCAGCAGGAGGACGATAGCGAACCAGCACCGGAACCGATAACCGCCGACACGTTTGCGCGGCGCATCCGGCTCAGTGAACTTGCCATCAATGACGAGGGCTTAATAACGACCTATTTCGACGACGGCGAAATGTTTGGGGGTCATTCCATTACGTTCTACGTCGAACCGGATGGAACCATGACGGACGCACACCTCGCCGGCTGACCGGACTTCCGGTGTTATCGCTGAACTACATGTTTGGAGGCGTTACAGTGGTTTGCCGTCGTTCAGAAGGTCTTGAGGCATGAAAGGGAACTGATGTGAAGCGAATCATCTACATCGGTTTCTATTGCATTCCTTATCGTTTGGACGAACAATCCGGCCCGGGTGATCACCGTTTTGGTCAAATACCAGCGGAATGAATTGACCTTCCCAGGCGCACGCAACTCCGGGGGTTAGAAGAACCCACCCGGCCAAAAATCCCACGAAACTATTGAGCAGACTGGGCAACTTATGTAAGATAAGACCCTGTTCGTTTGTTCGATAGTTAGACAAGGATGTCACATGGTGAACTCTCCCCATTCGCCCACCCCAACTTCAGCGAGAGAACGCCGTAAAGTCGTTGCCGCATCGATCGTCGGAACGACCATCGAGTGGTACGACTTCTTCATCTACGCGTTCGCCGCCAACCTGGTCCTGGCAAAGCTCTTCTTTGAACCAGCGGGGCCGCAGATGATGCAGATCCTCTCCCTCATCACAATCGGCCTCTCGTTCCTGTTCCGCCCGCTCGGTGCGTTCCTCGCCGGCCACTTCGGCGACAAACTCGGCCGCCGCCCGATGCTCGTCATCACCCTGCTGCTCATGGGCATTGCAACGGTGGGCATCGGCCTGCTGCCGACCTACGACACGATCGGCTACGCGGCACCCGCGCTCCTCATTTTCCTCCGCATCCTGCAGGGCATCTCCGCTGGTGGCGAATGGGGCGGTGCCGTACTCATGACGGTGGAGCACGCCCCCAAGGGCAAGCGCGGTTTCTACGGCATCTTCCCGCAGCTGGGTGTGCCACTCGGCATGCTGCTCGCCTCGGGCGTGCTCGCCTTTATGCGAGTCATTGCGCCGGGCGAGGCGTTTGAGCAGTGGGGCTGGCGTGTGCCGTTCCTCATCTCGGTTGTGCTGATTGTTGCGGGCTTCATCATCCGCCGCACGGTCGACGAGTCCCCCGTGTTCAGCGAGATCAAGGAGAGCAAACAGCAGGGATCCGCCCCGATCGTGCAGGTCTTCAAGCGCCACACTCCCCTCGTCATTCTGTGCGCCCTGCTGTTCGCGGGCAACAACGGCGTCGGCTACATGCTGACCGGTGGTTACGTGCAGGGCCTCGCCTCGCGTCCGACGACAGAGGGCGGTCTCGGCTACGACCCCGTGCAGGTGCAGCTTGCGGTGCTCACAGCCGCACTCGTGTGGGGCATCTTCACGTTCTTCTCGGGCCCGCTCTCCGACCGCTTCGGGCGCAAGAAGCTCATGACCTTCGCCTGGCTCATCCAGGCGATCGGCGTGATCCCACTCTTCCAGTTCGTCATGGGCGGCGACGCCTTCCACGTGCTTCTTGGCACCTGCCTGCTCGCGGTTGGCCTCGGCCTGACGTATGGGCCTGCTGCTGTGTGGTTCGCCGAGAGCTTCCCCGCCTCGCTGCGCTACTCGGGAATCTCGATCAGCTACGCCCTTGGCGGTGTGATCGGCGGCGCGTTCGCTCCCACCATCGCGCAGGTGCTGCTGCAAACCTACGAGACCACTTGGGCGATCACGGTCTACCTGATGTTCATTACGTTCATCGGCCTGTTTGCGACGACAATCCTGCGCGATCGCTCCAACATTCCCCTCGATATTGAGTTCGAGAACAGCGGCCAGTGGGAGAACTGGACCTCGGAGAAGGACTTCGCGCGGGTCTAAACCCCGCGGCCAACCCTCTAGGGAATAGCGCGGGATCGAGCGGGGTTGCACTCCTCATGACTGCAACCCCGCTCTCGATCCTGGATCTCGCAACCGTCGAAGCGGACGGCAGCATTGCCGACGCTTTCACCCACTCGGTGGAGGTTGCTCAAACGGCCGAGCGCAGCGGTTACCGTCGCATCTGGTACGCCGAGCACCACAACATGGCCTCGATTGCGTCGAGCGCGACTGCCGTGCTCATCGCGCACATTGCCGCTCACACCAACACGATCGGCTTGGGTGCGGGCGGCGTTATGCTGCCGAACCACTCACCGCTCGTGATCGCCGAGCAGTTTGGCATGCTCGCAGAACTGCACCCGGGCAGGATCGACCTCGGCCTCGGGCGGGCACCCGGCACCGATGGTGCCACCTTCCGAGCCCTGCGCCGTACCCTGCAGGCTGCCGATAACTTTCCGCAGGACGTCATGGAGCTGCAGCGCTACCTCTCCGACGAACTCCCCCGCACCGCGGTTAACGCGTATCCGGGGCGCGGCACCAACGTGCCCCTCACGATTCTCGGCTCGAGCCTGTTCGGTGCGAGCCTCGCGGCACAGCTCGGGCTGCCGTACTCGTTTGCCTCCCACTTCGCACCGCAGGCCCTGACCGCCGCCGTGCAGCACTACCGCGCACACTACGTGCCGAGCGAGGCGCACCCCACGCCCTACGTGAGCGCGGGGGTCAACGTTGTTGCAGCCGAGACCGATGAGGCGGCGGAAGCGTTGTATGCCCGTACCGAGCTCGACCGCGTGCGCCGCTTTCTGTCACGCGGCCGCGAGCGCGAGTTGACCACCGACGAGGCCTCGCAGCTGTTCGACACCCCTGCCGCCGTGGAGATTCGTGGCATGCTGAAGTACACCGCGATTGGGGCGCGGGATCGTGTGCTCAACGAGCTTGAGGCCTTTGCGAAGTTCGCCGACGTCGATGAACTCATCACGGTGCACGCGGCCCCGACCCGGGCCGAGCAGCTGGCATCGGTCAGGATCGCGGCACCCGTTCCTTCGGCGTAATCCGCAGGAAGGCGCGGGGCGTCAGTTACCCCCGGCGATCCTGATGTCTGTGCCCGTTGTGTAACTGGCTTCGGGGCCCAGCAGGTAGGCGACGGCACCCGCGATCTCTTCGGGGTTGCCCGCGCGGCCCATCGGAATGCCCGCAGCGCGCTCCTCCGGGGCATTGGGGCGGCCCGCGTCGGCGTGAATCTCAGTGCGGGTGGTGCCCGGCGAAACCGTGTTCACGCGCACCCCGGCGGCGGCGAACTCGCGGGCGGTACCGAGGGTCAGCATGTTGATCGCTGCCTTGCTCATCGAGTAGGGCACGTAAGTGTGGGCGGCACCGCTGGTGGCCGCCCCGGAGGAGATGTTGACAATGGCGCCGCCGGATCCTCCCAGCTCCGTTGACATGTGCCGAATCGCAGAACGGGTCAGCACAATCGGTGCGAGTACGTTGAGGCGGAACATGTGCTCGGTCTCTTCGATCGGAGCGTCGAGGAAGCTGCCAATGCGACCCGTAATACCGGCGTTGTTGACCAGACCGGTGACGCGACCGAAGCGAGCAACAGCCTCGCCAACGACCGCCTCGGCGGCGTCCAAGTCGGCGAGATCGGCCTGCAACAACTCAACCCGAGCGCCCGCGGCTTGGCACTCTGCCGCCACCAGTTCGGCCTCATCGGCGCGATTGCGGTAGACCAAAAACAGGTCGTGCCCCGCAAGGGCAAGTCGGCGAGCAATAGCGGCGCCGATCCCTCGTGTGCCCCCGGTGATGATGGTGGTGGGTCGCTGCGTCAGGTCAGTCATGTTCCCATTCTTGCAGCTTCGACACCGCGGCTATGCTTATCTCACTTGCCTCCCCTGCAGGCAGCCTCCACCCCGCACACACTAAGGATCTCACCGGTGAGCCCCCTCGATACCGCTTCGTCACGCAGCAACACAGCAGCCCACTCCTCGCTTGAAGATGTGTTGCTGCTGCACCCCGTCATTGCCAGTGTCAAAAGTGAGGCCGATGCCAAGGCAGTCCTGCAGACGCAGTGCCCGGTGGTGTTTGTGCTCTTTGGATCGATCCTCACGATCCCCTCCATTGTCGAGACACTCAAAGATGCCGGCAAGACGGTTTTCGTTGATGTCGACCTGATCGAGGGGTTCTCGAGCAAAACGGTCACGATCGACTTTCTGCAGGCAAACACCGCCCTTGATGGCATCTTGAGCACAAAGGCGATGATGGTGAAGTACGCCAAATCGAAGAAGCTCGCCAGCATCCACCGCATGTTTCTCGTTGACTCGTTCAGCTATCACAACCTGCCCAAGCAACTCGGCATCTCGGGGGCTGACGCTGTCGAAATTCTCCCCGGGTGTATGCCGCGGGTGATCTCCTGGATCAAGGAAGACGTTGATCTGCCCTTAATCGCCGGCGGACTCGTCTGCGACAAACAGGACGTGCTCAACGCACTCGACGCCGGTGCCATCGCAATCGCGTCCTCAAACCGGGACGTTTGGAAGATGTAGCGGGTGTGCTAGCATCCAGGGAAGAACTCACAACTGAATACACGTTTCGATCTCGGTCGGAACGGTTGCTAGAGATTAGAGAACAGCAGCCTCCTTTTTACCTAAGGGAGATTGCTGTTCTTTTTTTGTGCCTCCGCACGGTCTCTTTGCCTGTTTTCCGCCCCAGCTGCCCCGCGAAAGGAATCTTGCCCCGTGCTAGACACCATCACCACAACACTCACCCGCGAACAGATTGTTGTCGCCTACACCGAGATGTTGTCACCCGACCGGGTGCTGACCGACGAGCAAACCCTCAAAGAAAACAGCGTCGATCGCTACTACAAGGTCGAGAACGTGTTCGGAACCTACTCACTGCCGCTGCCCGCCGCGGTCGTGAAGCCGGTCTCCAAGGAGGAAGTCGCCAAGATTCTGGTGTTTGCGAACGAACACCGCATCAACGTCGTGCCCAAGACCGGCGGCAGTGCAACCGAGGGCGGGCTTGAGACCGTCGTTGAGAACTCCATCGTGGTTGACGGTTCGCTCATGAACCAGATCCTTGAGATCAATACCACCGACATGCTCGCCACGGTGCAGTGCGGTGTTGGCCTTGAGCAGCTCGAAGACGAACTGCGCAAGATCGGTTTTACCACCGGCCACTCCCCGCAGTCGAAGCCACTCGCCCAGTTCGGTGGGCTCGTCGCAACCCGTTCGATCGGCCAGTTCTCAACCCTCTACGGCGGCATCGAAGACATGCTCGTTGGCGTCGAGACCGTCTTCCCGAACGGTGAGATCTGCCGCATCAAAAATGTGCCGCGCCGCGCCGCTGGGCCCGACATTCGCCACCTGGTGCTCGGCAACGAGGGCGCCCTCAATTACATCACCGAGGTCAGCGTCAAGATCTTCCGCCACTACCCTCAGAACAACAAGTTCTACGGCTACCTGCTCGACGACATCAACACGGGCATTGAGATTCTGCGCCAGGTGGTCACGGCGGGCTACCGCCCCTCGGTTGCGCGCCTCTACGATCAAGAGGACGGCCTGTACCACTTCAAGCACTTCTCTGACGGCCGTTGTGTGCTCATTTTTGTGGCGGAGGGCCCGAAGGGCATTGCCGATGCAACCGGTAACGCCATCGAAGAGATCGTCGCGACCTTCCCGAGGCCGACCGCGTCGACGGTGCTCTGATCGAGGAGTGGTTCAACAACCTCAACTGGGACGTCTCGAAGATCGAAGAGGAGCGCGTCGAGATTCGCGAGACCCTCAACAACGGCTTTACCACCGAGATCTCGGGCAACTGGAGCGTCATCGGCGACATCTACAAAAACGCCATCGCCCGTATTCGTGCCGAGGTTCCCGCGCAATTCACGCTGCTCGGCGGGCACTCAAGCCACAGCTACATCAACGGCACCAACATGTACTTCGTGTATTACTACAAGATCGACTGCGATCCCACCGAGGAGCGCACGCGCTACCACGATCCGATCCAGAACATCATTGTCGAGGAGACCCTGAAGCTCGGCGGATCGATGTGCCACCACCACGGCGTCGGTAAGCACCGCACCCACTTCCTTGCCGAAGAATACGGCTCCTCGCTGTACATGCTCGAGACCCTCAAGGCGGCGTTCGATCCCAACGGCATCATGAACAAGGGCACCATCTTCCCGCTCGAAAAGTAACACCCGCGTTGATTGTGGCGCGGCGGCACGAGCAGGTGATCCCGCGCCGCAATCAACCACCCCCTCTTTCAAAACCCCATCACAGCAGATAGGTACCCCATGAACGAACTGAACATCGCTGACTTCGGTGCAGACTTTTTCTCACTTCGCGGGAAAAACGCAATTGTGACCGGTGGCAACTCAGGTCTCGGGCAGGCATTCTCGACCGCCCTCGCCAGCATGGGGGCCAACGTGTTGGCCGCGAGTGTGATGCCCGATGACGGCGAAACACAGAAACTCGTCGAGGCTTCAGGATCGCGCTACGCCTACATGCACGCCGACATAACGGCGAGCGGGGTGCCGCAGCAGGTCGCCGAGCGCTGCGTCAGCGAGTTCGGCAGCGTCGACATTCTCGTGAACAGCGCAGGGCGCTGCATCAACGAACCTGACGTGCTCAAGTTCACGCGCGAGCAGTGGGACCCGATGGTCGCGCTGAACCTCACCGCGGCGTTCGAGATGAGCCACGAGGTTGCGAAGTTTATGATTCCGCAGGGCAGCGGCAAGATCATCAACATCTGCTCGGTCTTTACCTTTCTGGGCGGCCAGTGGTCGCCAGCGTACGCAGCAACCAAACACGGCATCGCTGGCCTCACGAAGGCGTACTGCGACGAGCTCGCGCCGTTTGGCATTCAGGTGAACGGGATCGCGCCCGGCTACTACGCGACTCCACTCACGGCAGAAACCCGGGCGAACCCCGCCGCGAATCAGCACGTCATGAATCACGTTCCCGCGGGCCGCTGGGGGCAGACACAAGACCTCATGGGCGCAACCGCGTTCCTCGCCAGCCGCGCCTCCGACTACGTCAACGGTCACATTCTGAGCGTCGACGGCGGATACCTGGTTCGCTAGCGATCCTGAAACAGCAGCACTATGACAACGAAATATCTGATCGGCATCGACGGCGGCTCGCAGAGCACCAAGGTGGTCATTTTTGACACCGAGGGGCACATCGTGTGCGAGACCGCCGAAGCGCTCGCCCCCATGCACACCCCCGCGCCCGGCGTCGTGGAGCACCCCGACGATGACCTCTACACGACCCTCGAAGCGGCTGCTGCTCGTGCCATGCGCCAGTTTCCTGGTGACCCCGCCGACATCGTCGGGGTCGGCCTGTGCACGATCCGCTGCTGCCGTGCGCTCGTGCGCGCGGACGGCACACTCGCGGCTCCCGTGCAGAGCTGGATGGATCTGCGACTCTCACGCCCCTACGAACACGAGTCCGATGATGTTGCCTACGTCACCACGACCTCCGGCTACATCATGGGCCGCATCACGGGCAGCCTTACCGACACCGCAGCGAACTACATCGGCCCCTGGCCGATGGACGTGGGCACCTGGGACTGGTTCAGTGATCCCGACACCTTTGACTCGTTTGGAATCTCTCGCGAGATGCTGTTTGAGCTCAAGATGCCGGGTGAGATTGGCGGGTATGTAAACAGCGCGTTCGCTGCGGCGACGGGCATTCCAGAGGGTCTGCCCGTTGTGCACACCGCAAACGACAAGGCAGCAGAAGCGCTCGGCGCCGGCCTGCGCGACGAGCGGGTCGGCCTCGTTTCGCTCGGCACCTACATTGCGGCGATGGTCGTTGGGCCGACATTCGCCAAGGATCCCCAGTACTACTTCACGAACTTCGCCTCAGAGCCACACCGCTACGTCTACGAGAGCGCGGGCATTCGCCGCGGCATGTGGACCGTCTCGTGGCTGCGCAATCTTGTCGGCGCCGAGATCACCCAGGCCGCCGCCGAGCGCGGCATCGGGCGCGAGGAGTACCTCAACGAGCTCGCGGCAGATATTCCGGCGGGATCGGACGGGCTCATGTGTGTGCTCGACTGGCTTGCCTCACCGAGCCAGCCTCACAAGAAGGGCATGTTCATCGGCTTCGATGAGCGCCACGGCTACGCCCACATGTATCGATCGATTCTCGAGGGCATCGCGTTTCGCATGAAACAGCACGTCAGCGATATGGAGGCCGAGCTCGGCTCACAGATCGAAAAACTCGTGCTGTCTGGCGGTGGCGCAAACAGCGACGTCGGCATGCAGATTTTCGCCGACGTGTTTAACGTGCCAGCCGTGCGAAACGAAATGCGGAACGCGGCGGGTCTTGGCGCAGCCATCTGCGCCGCGGTGGCCTGCGGCGTCTACCCCGACTTCGACGCTGCGAGCGCGCGCATGGTGCGCGAGGCAGACGTGTTTCTGCCGGATCCTGACCGCGCACTTCTCTACCGCGAGCTCGGCGAGGTCTACGCAGATATCTCTGCCCAAACCGACGCGCTTCTCGAACGTACCTCCCACATCCTGTCCAACCGTTAGGAGCACCACCCATGACAAAGCTCGCTCAATCAAAGAAGATTTTCGAGCTCGCCCTGCTCATTCTTGCTGCAGGTTCCATCTATCCGCTGGTCTACCTCAGACAGAACTTCGAGGCCACGATCCTCACCCTGTTTGACATCAGCCAGGCAGACCTCGCTGGCCTCTACACAATGCTCGGTTTCATGTTTGTGATCGGCTACATTCCGAGTGGCTGGTTGGCGGATCGCTTCTCGGTCAAACTGCTGATTATCTTTTCGCTGCTGGTCACCGCGGGCGTCGGTGTTGTGTACGCCCAGGTTCCGCCGAAAGAATTCCTGCTGCCGATCTTTTTGGTCTGGGGTTTTGCGACGGTGTTTACGTTCTGGAGCGCACTGCTTAAATCGGTGCACCTCTTGGCCGACACCAGCGAAGAGGGCCGCTACTTCGGTGCGCTCGACGGCGGGCGTGGGCTCGTTGAGGCCGTGCTCGCAAGCCTCGCCGTTGGTGTCTTTGCGCTTGTCACCGGTGGCGGCGCGAACCTCGCGTTCAATGAGACGAAGGCCGGGTTCCAGGCGGTCGTCTACATGTACTGCGGCGCGATTGTGTTGATCGCGGTTGGACTGTTCTTCTTGATGCCGAACCGCGGCGAGAAAAAGGAGGGCGCGGCAGAAAAGACCTCGGCCAAAGACACGTTCCGAGCAATCGGCAAGATCCTCACCATTCGTGAGGTGTGGGTGATGATCGTCATCATCTTCTGCGGCTACACCCTGTTCTGGGCGCACTACTACTTCTCCGGGTTCTTGAACGTGAACCACGGCGCCACGCAGCTTGGTGCGGGGGTGATCACCGTTATTGTGCTGTGGATGCGGCCGGTTGGCGGCTTCAGCGGCGGTTTTCTCGCGGATAAGTTTGGCCGGTCGCGGGTGCTGTCAATCGCGATGGCAATCACAGCGGTGCTGCTCATCTCGCTCGCGGTTATTCCTGGCAACGGAGCGATGTGGCTCATCTATGCGCTGATCGTCGCCGCGGGGCTGCTGATGTATGTGGTGCGCGGTGTCTACTGGGCAATTCTTGATGAGTGCCGGATCCCGCCAGCCGTTGTGGGTGTTGCAATCGGAATGATCTCGTTCTTTGGGTACCTCCCCGACATCGTGATCCCCTGGATTAGCGGCGCGATCTACACGGGCTTCGGAGACAACGTCGCGGGTGCGAACAGCATGTTCTTTGTGGTGAGCGCGGCCATCGGTCTCGTCGGCGCACTGGCCGCCTGGTACTTCACCGTGCTGATGAAGCGTCGCGAGGTCGCGGAGAAGGTGTCACCTAAGACCCTGATCGGCGACGCGATCTAGCGGCGCCAGCCCCTCCCCCCCCCCAAAAAAAAAAAGAGTGTTGCCATATTGCGGGTTGAATGCGCTTCAACCCGCAATATGGCAACACTGTTTTTAACGACGGATCGGAAAATTACTGCACCGACCAGCCGCCATCGGAGGGCAGCACGGCGCCGTTGATGTTCACGCCGTCATCGCTGAGCAGGAAGGTGATCGAGGCCGCGAGCTGCTCTGCGGTCGCGAGCGACGGGATCGCCGCCTGGAAGGGCTGCAGACGCGCGCTGCCCGTCTCAGAAACGTGCGGAGGGAACGGGATCCCGGTCGCGACGCCGCCCGGTGCGACCGCGTTCACGCGGATCCCCTGCTGCGCGTACATGAAGGCCGCGCTGCGAGTGAGGCCGACCACACCGTGCTTCGAGACGGTGTAGGCGTTGCCCGAGGCATTGCCGCGCAGACCCGCTTCCGACGAGATGTTGACGATCGATCCTTTGCCCGCCTGCAGCATGGATGGCACAACCGCGCGCGTCAGCCGGAACACCCCGGTCAGGTTGATGCCGATGACACGATCCCAGGTCTCGTCGCTGGTCTCGTGGATCGGAGAGAAGTCGTCGTTGATGCCGGCAACGTTCGCGAGGCCATCAATGCGGTCACCGGCCGCTGCGATGACACGATCAATATCGGCCTGCTTGGTGACGTCAGCAGCAACGGCAACAACACGACCCTCCGGGAAACCTGCGGCAACGGCCTCAAGCTTCTCCGCCGAAATATCCACGGCAACGACCCGGCCGCCCTCGCGCACGATGCGCGAGGCAGTCGCGCGGCCGATGCCACTCGCGGCACCGGTCACGATAATGGTCTTGCCGTCGAAGCGACCCTGCGTGATGCGCTCCTGCCAACCGGCGGGTGCTGTGTCTTCAGGGATCACGCCCCCGTTGACGGCGCGCACGAGATCGTCGATCACCGACTGCGGCATTTGGCCCTGGCTCAGCTCAACCATCTGCTGAAGTGGCAGTGCGCGCACGGGCGCCAGCGATCCGGCATCGGACCCCGACTGCGCGAGCAGCGCACCGAGCGCCGCTGCACCCTCCGGGTTATCCAGCCACTCACCAATGGTGCTCTGCGCGGTAAGAACAGACATGTTGCCTCCTAGTTTGAGCGGGAGATCTGCACCACCCGCGGCATCGATTCCCGAACAGCATACTCCGACAGATGTTGGAGAAGCTAGAAACTGTACGAGAACTGTTGATTTCCAGCTCACTCACTACGGATTGACAGCTTTGGTCAGACGCCTGGGAGAATTGGAACCATGGATCCTCGAGCCGCGCGCACCATCGCTACCCTGCACGCGACGATCCTGGAACTCGCCGCGGTGCGGCCCATCGGCGAGATTCCGGTGACCGAGATCGTCGCCCACGCGGGCGTAAACCGCAGCAGCCTCTACCAGCACTTCACCGACCGCGAAGAGCTCCTCGCGAGTGCCCTGGAGACCATCGAGAGCGCCGGCACTCGAATCAATCGACCCGTGCTTGTGACAGACCCCGCTCAGCCCCCCACGGAAATTCACCGGTTTATCGAACACTTCGCGGAGTACGCCCCCGTGTATCGACTCGCGCTGGGCCCTCAGGGGTCGGCGAGAGTTGCCGCTCGAGTGCGTGCCCGCACGATTGACCTCGTGAAGGAGGGACTGGAACTTTCATCCACCGACTCCACCGGCGGTGTTCCCCTTGAAATTGAGGCGGCAGGTATCGCGGGCGGCCTGCTGGGCATCATCGAGGCGTGGATCCAGCAGGATCCCATGCCCGATACGGATACGGCCAGTCTGTGGCTGTGGGCGTTTCTTGCGTCCCGGTGATCCCGGTAGTCCCGGTGGTCCCGACCACACCTAGCCGACCAATGGGGCAATAACAAGGGTCTGTTGCGTCGACCACATTCGAGCGAGGGTTGCTAGATCGACGAACGGATACCTCTTGCTTCTTGCGCCTCGCCTTACTCGCTCCACAAACACACTTTCTTCTCGCGGCCCGCTGAGCGAAGCGGTGCTGCACAGACTCACCGGTTCAGCAGCCGGCAGCAACTTCTGCCCTGTCAGGCTCGCCCAGCAGGCTATTGAGCGAGCCGAAAGCATCACTCGCGACGACGACATTCAACTTGCGCTCTTTTACCTATACGCATCTTCCTACGGCTCACTTGAGCAGTTCACTGCAGAGCTCGAGTGGGATACCGACCTCATCGAGTCGCGCCAGGTGCTAGAGGCGGCGTTTGAGCATGAGCTTCGGGAACGCGTTTCGGTTGCCGCGCTCCCCGCACCAGACGCGGATCAGGTCGCGCGTTCCCTCTTCGCCCTAACCGGAGAGGAAGCTGGCCCAAGCATGTCGCGCTACTTCTCGAAGAAGGCAACACTCGACCAGGCCCGAGAGTTTCTCGTGCAGCGGTCGATCTACACACTTCGCGAGGCGGATCCGCACTCCTGGGCCATCCCTCGCCTCAGGGGTCGCCCCAAAGCTGCACTGGTCGAGATCCAGTCAGATGAATACGGTGGCGGCAGACCCGACCGTGTCCACGCCGAAATATTCGCGGTTTCAATGCGGGCCGCCGGGCTCGACAGCAACTACGCCGCCTATCTCGATAGGGTTCCAGCGATCACGCTGGCCTCACAAAATATGATGTCGATGTTTGGGCTCAACAGGCGGCTACTCGGAGCGATTGTGGGACACCTAGCCGCGTTTGAGATGACCTCGTCGATCCCGAACCGCATGTACGGCGACGGCTTTCGGCGTCTCGGCTTCGGCACAGACGTGACCGACTACTTCGACGAGCACGTCGAGGCAGATGCGGTTCACGAGCAGATCGCGGGCCGGGATATGGCGGGCACGCTGGCTGAGGATCGACCCGAGCTGCTGGCAGACATCATGTTTGGAGCCGCGTGCTGCCTCGCTATCGACGGCGAGGCAGCTACTCACATGCTCAATGCTTGGTCAAACGGCGAATCGTCGCTGCGGTGATCGAGCGCGCTATGAACGACGAGACGCCGATCATCACTCCCTACCCCGACGGGCCGATCGTCGTACGCGGGGAGGTTGAGCTTCGCGCAGCAGACGGCACCCCGATTCCCCGCAAACGACGCACTGTTGCGCTATGCCGCTGCGGGCTTTCCAGCATCAAGCCCTTCTGCGACGGGACTCACAAGGCCGCGGGTTTTCGCACGGACGACTAAGGGCGCCCATGCCGTGGAGACAATGTTCCCACGGCATGAACGCCCGTTCGCTTTTTCGAAGAAGTGCTTCTACAGCTTGATCACGTTGTAGATGACCAAGAACTTCTTGCCCTCTTTCGCGAGCACCACAGTCGCGTTAATCTTTTCTTTCTCGTTGGTCAACGAGTACGTCTTCCTGCCGTCGGCCTCGGCCTCACCCAGCACGGTAAAGCCGTTGTCTTTCAGCTTTGTGATGGCCTCTTTCTGAGCCTTCTCGTCGGCAACCTCTACGGTGTACGACCAGTTGTTCTTGTCAGGTGAAGCCTCATTCGAAACTTCACCCTGGACCGTTACAACGGCCGCGGGGAGCCCCTTTGGTGTGTTGCTGTTCGCGGTTGCCTGGCAGCCGCTCAGTCCAACTCCGAGGAGTAGTGCGATCCCCGCTGCTGCCGCAAGTCGATTGGCGCGAAATGTCTTTGTCATTGTTGTGATCCTTATTCAGTGTGCTGTTCACGGCCCGTTGCCTAGGTAGGGTACGGGGCGCTGTGTAACGAAGCAATACCCAGTGGGCCGAAACCGTGGTCTCGGCCCACTGGGGCTTGCAGAGGGGGCTACTTGCTGGGCCTGTAGTCAAGCACCAGTCGGTAGATGAACGCCGCCATCGCTTGACGCGAGAGCTTGTTCTTAGGCCAGTACTCCTTGGTCGATCCGACCTTGTTACCGGTTGTCAGCTTCTCGTCCCACATCCAAGAGACCTCGGTGTAGAACTTCATGCTCGGTTTCATGTCGGCCATCGGAGAGACTGCAGGAGCCTTGTAACCCTTTGGCGCTTCAAGGCGGTAGATGAACGCCGCCATCGCTTCACGCGACAGGGATTCCTTCGGACGGAAGGTCGGCTTGCCCGAGGGCTCTGCCCAACCCGTCGCCAGTTCGCTCTCCCACATCCAAGCAATCGCCGTGTAGAACTTGTGGTCCGTCGGCACATCTGCGAACGGAGACACGAGCGGAGGACGGTAGCCCTTCGGTGCTTCCATACGGTAGATGAACGCGGCCATCGCTTCACGAGAGAGCTCGTTGTTCGGCTTGTAGAGCGGCTTGCCGTAGGGCTGACGCCATCCGGTGGAGTACTTCATGCAGTGCATCCAGTCGATCTCTTTGTAGAACTTGTGGTTCAACGGAGTATCGCGGAACACCGGAACCGGCCGTGGCGTGGAGCAGGGAGGGACAACCACAGGATCCGCGAACAACGCTACGTTGTTTGCCGGCTTACCCTGGTTGATCGTTACCTTTACGTCAGTACCGTCGTACTTCACCGTGACCGGCTTCTTACCCGCGAGGGTCGAAGTGACGGTTGCGGTGTAGGTGCCAGTCGATACCTCACCGAAGTTGCCGACGGTTCCCTTACCAATGCCACCGCTTACAGCGGCCTTGAGCTTGCCAACCTGACCGGGCACCAGCTTGCCGTTCTTATCGAGCAGCTTCACCGTGACGGTGTGCTTGCCCGACGTGACGAGCTGTGATCCAGTCGACACCTGGAAGCCAGACTTCGTAAGGTCAACACCCAGCACTCCGTCGATGAACGAGGCTGTTCCGTTACCGACCAGGTTGATGCTGTCGGCGCCGAACACCACCGTAATCGGCTTCAGACCGAAGACTGTTGTCTTGATCGGAGCGGTGTAGGTACCGGGAACGTCCGTCTCAGTGAATGCAGTCGGTGTCTCGTCTCCTAGGCTGGCAGTGGTCGCCCACACAAGGCCTGCAGCTTGACCCGTGACCGGGTTACCAGCAGCGTCGGCCAGCGATACCGTCACCGTGTGCTCAGCGGCCTCGGCCACCTTGTCACCCGTTGACACCGTGTACTTGGTACCCGGGTGCGTGATATCGGTACCACCGGTGACGAACACCGCGTTGCGGTTGCCCACAGGAGTGATCAGGCCGGTTGCACCACCGTTTGTGTAGCTCGCGATGATGAACTTGCTGCCCGGCCGGCTCGACACAACCGCGGCTGTGTACGTACCTGGGGTGGTGGTCGACTCCGTGAAGCCCGAGATCATTCCCAGCCCCAAGGGGTCAGTGCTCTGAGCCGAGATTCTGTTCGCCAGACCTGCGATCGGGTTGCCGAACACGTCAGCAAGCGTCACCGTGACCGAGTGCGAGCCGTTTCCAATCGCAACCTCACCAGAAGATACGACGTAACCGGTTCGAGCCAACCCGAGGTCAACATCACCCGCCGCGAACAACGCCGTGCCGTTCCCCGTGAGGGTGATCGGCGAACCGTTGTGGTTCACGGTAATGACCTTCTCACCAGCGGACGACGACAGGATCGTCGCCACGTAGGTGCCGGGAGTTGCCGTCTCGACGAATGCCGTGACCGAGAACACACCGAGGCTCGTAGCCGACGACCAGCTCAACTGAGCTGCCTCGCCTGAGACGGGGTTGCTGTTCGCATCCGCCAGCTTCACGGTCACCTTGTGCGAGCCGGAGGCCACAACCTGGCTTCCCGTCGACACGGTGTAGTTCGTACCGGCGTTTCCGAGGTCAACGCCGCCGGCGAGGAAGTTCGCCTTGGTGTTGTTCGTACCGGCATTCACAGCGTTGCCGGAGAACTTCACCGTGACGGTCTTAATTCCGGCAGTGCTCGACGTCACCGACGCCTTGTACTCGCCTGGAACCGCAGCCGTCTCCGTGAAGGTTGCCACCACGCCACCGTCGGTTGCAACAGCAACAAGCCCAGCAGCCTGACCCGTGACCGGGTTACCGTTTGCATCCGACAACGTTGCCGTTACCGTGTGCGCTCCTGTTCCAGCGAGCTCGGTGCCACCCGACACTGAGTAGCTTGTGCCGCCATTGTTCGTGTCGACGTCACCAGCCACAAACACTGCCGTGTCGTTTCCGTTCGGCTTCACATCGCTTCCGCTCAGCTTCACCGTCACCTTCTTGTTTCCGGTTGTGGTCGCGGTCACCGTTGCCGTGTAGGTGCCCGGCGTAGCCGACTCACTAAAGCTGGAGACCTGGGCGCCGCCCGTGGCTGTCGCCACGAGGTTGTTCCGTTGACCGGAAACCGGGTTCTCCAGACCGTCAACCAGCGTTACCGTCACGGTGTGTGAGCCACCAACGACCTGCTTCTCACCCGACGACACCGAGTATCCGGTGCCCGCGCCGTTCAGATCGACAGACCCGGCGACAAACTTCGCCGTGTCGTTGCCGCTCGCAACGAGTCCGAGCGGAGTCGAGCCGAAGAGCGTCGTGATGACCTTGTCACCAGCAACCGAGGAGAGGATCGCGGCGGTGTAGGTGCCGGGGATCGCAGACTCTGCGAAGCCCGTAACCGAGTTCACGCCGAGGCTACTCGCCGAGGACCAGCTCAGCGGAGCGGCCTGACCCGAAACCGGGTTGCCGAACGCGTCACTCAGGGTCACCGTCACCGTGTGAGCACCTGATCCTGCAACCTGCGTACCCGTCGACACCTTGAACTTGGTGCCAGCGCTGTTCGGATCAACATCTCCCGCAATAAATCGAGCGATGCTGTTCAGACCCGGCTTTACGAGAGTGCCCGCAACTCGCACGGTCACAATCTTGTCACCGGAGGTGTTCGAGGTCACCGTGGCCGTGTACGTACCGGGGGTGGTCAGCGACTCAGTGAAGTTCGTCACCGCACCGCTACCCGAGGCCGCACCAACAAGGTCGTTTGCCTTGCCAGAGACCGCGTTACCACTCACGTCAGCCAGCGTCACCGTCACGGTGTGCGAACCGGAGCCCGCTACCGCATCGCCTGTGGACACGTTGTAACGAGTCGCAGCGTTATCGGTGTCAACCTCACCAGCGATGAAGCTCGCCTTGGCGTTTCCGCCAACCTTCAGGGTGAGAGGATTCGCGCCGTAGTTCACCGCGATGGTCTTCACTCCGGCAAGCGTCGAGGTGATTGTCGCGGTGTAGGTACCGGCCGTAGCGGTCTCGGTGAAGGTCGAGACCCCACCGCCACCCAGGCCGCCAGCGGCGGTCGCAGACAAGCCGCTTCCCTGACCGGAAACCACGTTTCCGGCCTTGTCAGCGAGCATCACCGTCACGGTGTGCGCGCCACTGCCAGCCACACGAGTTCCTGTCGAAACCGTGTAGTTGGTGCCAGCGACACCGGTGTCAACACCACCGGCCACGAATCGCGCGGTGGTGTTGCCCGAAGCGTTTACCGCGTCAGCCCCGTAGCGAACAGTTACCGACTTGCTACCGGCGGTTGCCGAGGTTACCTGCGCAGTGTAGGTGCCAGGCGCGGTAGCCGACTCAGTGAAGCTGGAAACCACAGCACCGCCCGAGACGGCCGCAACCAGCAGACCGCTCTGTGCAGAAACCGGGTTGTCCAGTGCATCAACCAGCGTCACGGTCACCTGGTGTGAGCCGCCCTCAACTGAGGCGTCACCACCCGACACCGAGTACGCCGTGCCCGTTTTGCTCGTGTCAACAGCACCGGCCACAAACGTGGCGGTGTCGTTAGCTCCGAGGGTGACGGGCAGTGCACCGTAGTGCACCTTGATCGTCTTGGCACCGGCTACCGGCGACGCGAGCGTCGCAGTGTAAGTACCCGGGGTTGCCGTCTCAACAAAGGCGCTCGGCACAACACTGCCAGGCACGGAAGACCAGCTCAGCGGAGCGGCCTCACCCGAAACCGGGTTGCCGTACGCGTCAGCCAGCGTTGCCGTGACCGTGTGCACTCCCGAGCCAGCGACACGTGTACCGGTCGAAACCGTGTAGCGCGTGGCGTCAGCACCGGTGTCAACGCTGCCCGCGACAAACTTCGCGGTGTCGTTGCCATTCGCAGTCACCGAACCGCTTTCAAACTTGACCGTGACGGTCTTGTTTCCAGCGGCGTTGGAGGTGACGGTCGCCGTGTAGGTGCCAGCAGTAACTGCCGACTCCTTGAACGCCGAGACCTGGGCGGATCCGGTCGCAGCTCCCGAAAGATCTGCTTCCTTACCCGCTACGGAGTTTCCATTCGCATCGGCCAGTTTCACCGTGACAGTGTGCGAACCTGCACCCGCGATCTGGTTTCCACCAGTCACCGTGTAGTTCGTGTTCGCGTGACCCAGATCGACGAGCCCTGCAACGAAGACAGCAACACCGTTTCCGTTGAGGTTGACCTGGTTTGCACCGTAGTTCACCGTGACGGTCTTGTCGCCCGTGGTGTTCGAGCTCACAGTTGCCGTGTAGGTACCAGCGGTGCCGGTCTCCGTGAAGTTGGACACCTTTGCGCCGCCAGAAGCCGAGCCGGTGAGTCCACCAGCCTGCCCTGAGACCACGTTGCCGTTTGTGTCAGTGAGGTTCACTGTCACGGTGTGCGAGGTCGCACCGGCGACTCGGCTACCCGTGGACACCGAGTAGTTGGTGCCCGGGGCATTCGTGTCAACACCGCCGGCGATGAACCGTGCCGTAGTGTTCCCGGAAGCGTTCACCGAGTTGGTGTCGTGCTTCACAGTGACCGACTTATTGCCCGCGGTTGCCGATGTGACAGCCGCCGTGTACATGCCAGGCGTGTCCGTCGACTCGGTGAAGTCACCGACCACGGCACCACCCGAAGCAACAGCCTTCAGGCTCGCCGCTTGGCCCGACACGGGGTTATCCACGCCGTCAACGAGATTCACCGTTACCTGGTGCGATCCGCCCAGCACGGAGGCGTCGCCCCCGGATACTGAGTACTTCGTGCCAGGACGGTTGGTGTCAACACCACCGGCAACAAATGCCGCCGTAGCGTTCCCCAGAACACTGATCGGGTTGGCCCCGTACAGCGTCGAGATCACCTTGTTACCCGCAAGCGAGGAGCTAATCACGGCGGAGTAGGTGCCGGGGGTAGCTGTCTCGACAAACGGAGTGACGTTGTTGACACCCAGGCTGGTCGCTGACGACCAGCTCAGCGGAGCAGCTTCGCCCGAGACCACGTTGCCGTGCGTATCACGCAGGGTGACCGTGACGGTGTGCGATCCTGAACCGGCAATGCGAGTGCCCTGCGACACGGTGTACTTCGTACCCGCGTTGTTGGTGTCAACACCACCGGCGACAAAGGTCGCGGTGTCGTTGCCACTTCGAGCGAGCACGCTGCTTCCGTAGCTTGCGGTGATGACCTTTCCACCGGCAAGCGTCGAATTGATCACGGCCGTGTAGGTACCGGGCGTTGCCGTCTCGGTGAAGGGCGTAACCGCGCCAGCACCCAGAGAAGCGTTCGCCGTCCAGCTCAGCGGGCCTGCCTGACCGGAAACCGCGTTGCCGTTCTCATCAGCCAGTGTCGCCGTCACCGTGTGTGTGCCGGAGCCCGCCACACGAGTACCGGTTGACACCGAGAACTTCGTCCCTGCGTTACCGACGCTCACTCCACCAGGGATGAAGGTTGCAGTGCGGTTCGTTTCGAAGGTAATCGGGTCTGCGCCGTGCAGCACAGAGATAACCTTGTTACCCGCGCTCGAGGAGAGAATCGGGGCCGTGTAGGTACCGGGCGTAGCCGTCTCAACAAAGCCCGTCACAACGTTCACGCCGAGGCTGTTCGCCGAAGACCAGCTCAACTGAGCGGCCTGGCCAGGTACGGCGTTGCCGTAGCTGTCCTTCAGCTTCGCAGTCACGGTGTGCGAACCAAGGCCAGCGGTCTGCTCGCCCTGCGTCACTGTGAATCGTGTGCCGCTGTGGTTCGGATCGACACTGCCAGCTGTGAACTCGGCGGTGTTCGGTCCTGAGGCGTTGATCGTGGTGCTGGAGTGCTTGACCGTTACGGTCTTCACACCCACGCTCGACGATGTCACCTCTGCGGTGTAGGTGCCCGCGGTTGCGGTTTCCGTGAACGCGCCAACTGCAGCGCCACCCGTGACCGCACCGGTCAGGCTTGCGGCCTGGCCCGCGATCACGTTGCCGAACGAATCAGCCAGCGTCACGGTCACCGTGTGTGAGGTCGATCCTGCAATCCGAGTGCCAGTGGTCACGGAGTAGCCGGTCCCACCAACATTCGGATCAACCGCACCAACGACGAACACTGCTTTATCGTTGCCGGCGGCCTTCAGGCCAACAGCGTTTGCGCCGTACGTGACCGTAATGGTCCGCGTGCCGGGGGTCAGTGACGTCACCTGAGCGACGTACTCACCCGCGGTTGTGGTCGGCGTAAACGCGCTCACCACACCACCGGTTGAGGAAGCGCCGGTAAGCCCTGCAGCCTGACCCGAGACCGGGTTGCCGATCGTGTCCGTGAGGTTCACGGTCACCGTGTGCGCGCCGGAGCCCGCAAGCAGGTCACCGGTCGTCACTGTGTAGTTTGTCGACGCAACGTTCGTGTCGACACCACCGGTTACGAACTTGGCAACCTTGTTGCCGCTCGCCTTCAACACACCAGCAGCGGAGTGTGTGACCGCTACCGTCTTGTCGCCCGGAGTTGTCGCGGTCACCTGGGCTGTGTACGTGCCGGGAGTCACAACGGACTCCTGGAAGGCACCCACCACAGCACCACCGTCAGCTGCACCAGCGAGGTTTGCTGCCTGACCCGAGATTGGGTTCTTCAGGCTGTCAACCAGCGACACAGTCACCGTGTGAGCACCACCAACAACAGGCGCTTCACCACCGGTCACCGTGTAGTTCGTGCCAGCCTGGGTCGGATCCACCGGACCCACCACAAACACAGCCGCACCATTCTGGTCAACGTTTACGAGATCGGCACCAAACTTCACCGTCACGTTCTTCGTACCAGGGGTGTCCGAGGTAATCTGCGCCGTGTACGTGCCAGGTGTGCCACCGGACTCGGTGAACGCACCGATCACAGCACCGCCGGTTGCCGTGGCAGTGATTCCTGCGCTCTGGTTCGACACCGCGAGACCGTTGGCGTCGGCAAGCTTCACCGTCAGCGTGTGTGCACCGGAACCCACAACCCGGGTTCCCTCGGTCACGTTGTACTTCGTATCGGCATTACCCGTGTCGACGCCACCCGTGACGAACTTCGCCGTGGCATTGCCGGAGACAGTCACCGCTCCGGCCGTCTTGTGCGCAACCGTCACGTTCTTGCTGCCGGCAGTCGCCGAGGTGATCTGAGCGGTGTACTCGCCCGGCTTCACAGCCGACTCCGTAAACGCTCCCACAACAGCACCACCCGAAGCAGCGCCAGTGAGTTCACCAGCCTGGTTCGTCACAGGGTTATCGAACGCGTCAACCATCGTTACGGTCACCTGGTGTGAACCGGTCACAGCCGTCGCGTCACCCGTCGTCACTGAGTACTTCGTACCCGCCTGACCCGGGTCAACTGCACCCGCTGTAAACAGCGCGGTTGCGTTGTTCGTCACACCGCCGACCAGAATCGTTGCACTGTCGAACTTGACCGAGATGACCTTCGCACCCGACACGGTCGACTTGATCGTCGCCGTATAGGTTCCCGGAGTTGCCGTCTCAACAAAGCCCGTTGCCTGGGTGACACCCTGGCTCGGGTTCGCCGACCACGTCAAGGGAGCTGCAACACCAGAGACCGCGGTCCCGTTTGCGTCGCGCAGCGTCACCGTCACCGTGTGTGAGCCTGAGCCCACGGTCTGAGCCCCAGTCGATACCCAGAAGCGAGTACCGGGATCACCCGGGAACACCTCACCCGCAGCGAATTCCGCGGTGTTCGGTCCCGATGGATTGATCGTTGTACCGGAGTGCTTGACCGTTACGGTCTTCACACCCACGGTCGGCGACGTCACAGCGGCCGAGTAAGTACCCGCGGTTGCTGTCTCCGTGAACGCGCCAACTGCAGCGCCACCCGAAACCGCACCGGTCAGGTTTGCCGCCTGGCCTGCGATCACGTTGCCGAACGAATCAGCCAGTGTCACAGTTACGGTGTGCTCACCGGAGCCCGCAACCCGAGTGCCCGTGGTCACGGAGTAGCCGGTTCCACCAACATTCGGATCAACCGGGCCTACAACGAACACAGCTTTGTCGTTACCGGCGGTCTTCAGGCCAACAGCGTTGGCACCGTAGGTGACCGTGATGGTCCGCGTGCCTGGAGTCAGTGACGTCACCTGAGCGACATATTCACCCGCGGTTGTTGTCGGCGTGAACGCACCAACCACACCACCAACGGTGGAAGCACCGGTCAGGCCAGCTGCCTGACCCGAGACCGGGTTACCGATCGAATCGGTCAGGTTTACTGTCACCGTGTGGGCGCCGGAGCCCGCAAGCAGGTTTCCGGTCGTCACCGTGTAGTTTGTCGACGCAACGTTCGTGTCAACTCCACCGGTTACGAACTTGGCAACCTTGTTGCCCTTCGCGTTCAACGCGCCAGCAGCAGAGTGTGTCACTGCAACTGTCTTGTCGCCCGGAATTGTCGCGGTTACCTGGGCGGTGTAGGTACCGGGAGCCACAATCGACTCCTGGAACGTACCGACCACGGCACCGCCATCAGCTGCGCCAGCGAGGTTTGCTGCCTGACCCGGGATCGGGTTCTTCAAGCCATCAACCAGCGACACAGTCACGGTGTGAGTACCACCAACAACAGGGGCCTCACCACCGGTCACCGTGTAGTTGGTACCGGCCTGGGTCGGATCCACCGGACCGACCACAAACACGGCCGCTCCGTTCTGGTCAACATTTACCGGATCGGCACCAAACTTCACCGTCACGTTTTTGCTGCCAGGCGTCTCCGATGTCACCGAAGCCGTGTATGTGCCAGGCGTTCCACCAGACTCAGTAAACGCACCGATCACAGCGCCACCGGTCACCGCGGCCGTAATGCCGGCGCTCTGACCCGAAACCGCAAGACCGTTCGCGTCGGCAAGCTTCACCGTCAGCGTGTGCGCACCGGAACCCACAACTCGGGTTCCCTCCGTCACGCTGTACTTCGTACCCGCATTACCCGTGTCAACACCACCGGTAACAAACTTCGCCGTGGTGTTGCCCGAGGCAGTCACCGCTCCGGCCGTCTTATGCGTGACCGAAACAGTCTTGCTTCCCGCCGTTGCCGACGTCACCTGAGCCGTGTACTCACCCGGCTTCACAACCGACTCGGTAAACGACCCGACAAGAGCACCGCCCGATGCAGCGCCGGTGAGTTCACCAGCCTGGTTGGTTACGGGGTTGTTCAGGCTATCAACCAGCGTCACCGTCACCTGGTGTGAACCGGTCACAGCCGTTGCATCACCTGTTGTCACCGAGAACTTTGTGTTCCCCTGCGACGGATCCACACTGCCCGCAACGAACAGGGCAGCAGCGTTGTTATTCCCGCCAAGCAGAATCGGCGTCGTGTCGTAGTTCACGGAAATTGTCTTCGCACCCGACACGGTCGACTTGATCGTCGCCGTGTAGGTACCGGGCGTCGCGGTCTCCACAAATCCGGAGCCCAGCGTGACACCCGCGCTCGGGTTTGCTGACCAGCTCAACGGAGCAGCCGCACCAGGCACAGGGATTCCGTTCGAATCCCGCAGCGTTACCGTCACGGTGTGCGCACCGGTTCCCACAGTCTGCGCACCAGTCGATACCGAGAACCGCGTGCCCGGGTCACCGGGGAACACAGCCCCCGCAGCGAACTCAGCTGTGTTCGGACCAGAAGGATTGATCGTTGTGCCCGAGTGCTTGACCGTTACGGTCTTCACACCCACGGTTGCAGACGTCACCTCAGCGGTGTACGTGCCCGCAGTAGCAGTCTCCGAGAAGGATCCAACAACACCACCGGCGGTCGCGGCACCGGTCAGGCTTGCAGCCTGGCCCGCGATCACGTTGCCGAACGAATCAGCCAGTGTCACCGTCACCGTGTGCGCAGTTGAACCCGCGACGCGAGTGCCCGTGGTCACGGAGTAGCCGGTCCCACCAACATTCGGATCAACCGGACCCACCACAAACACAGCCTTGTCGTTACCGGCGGTCTTCAGGCCAATAGCGTTCGCGCCGTACGTGACCGTAATGGTGCGCGTACCGGGGGTCAGCGAGGTGACCTGCGCAACGTACTCACCCGCGGTCGTGGTCGGCGTAAACGCACCAACAACACCACCGGTTGAGGAAGCACCGGTCAGGCCAGCAGCCTGACCCGAAACCGGGTTACCGATCGTGTCCGTGAGGTTCACGGTCACGGTGTGCGCGCCCGAACCCGCAAGCAGGTTACCCGTCGTCACCGTGTAGTTCGTCGACGCAACATTCGTGTCAACACCACCGGTCACAAACTTCGCGACCTTGTTCGCGGTCGTAGACAGGGGGCCCGCAGCGGTGTGTGTTACCGCCACCGTCTTGTCGCCCGGTGTGGATGATGTGACCTGAGCCGTGTAGGTACCAGGAGTCACAACCGACTCCGAGAACCCGCCAACCGCTGCTCCTCCGTCGGCGGCACCAACCAGGTTGGCCGACTGGCCAGGAATGGGGTTGTTCAGCGAATCAACCAGCGTGACGGTCACCGTGTGGGCGCCACCAACAACGGGAGCTTCACCACCGGTTACCGAGTAGCTCGTGCCCGTTTTGCTCGGATCTACCGGGCCCACCACAAACACAGCAGCGCCGTTTTTGTCGAGGTTGACCGGATCAGCACCAAACTTCACGGTGACGTTCTTCGAGCCGGGTGTCGTTGACGTGATTGCAGCGGTGTAGGTACCGGGAGTAGCACCCGATTCCGTGAACCCACCGATCACAGCACCACCGGTCACCGCAGGGGTGATTCCAGCGCTCTGCCCCGAAACCGCAAGGCCGTTCGCGTCAGCAAGCTTCACCGTAAGGGTGTGCGAGCCCGACCCGACGACCCGGGTTCCCGTCGTTACGTCGTACGTGGTTCCAGCATTGTTGGTGTCAACGCCACCCGTGACGAACTTCGCCGTGGCATTGCCAGACGCAGTTACTGCCCCGGACGTCTTATGCGACACGGTTACGTTCTTGCTGCCGGCAGTCGCCGAGGTGATCTGAGCGGTGTACTCGCCCGGCTTTCCAACGGTCTCTGTGAACGCTCCCACAACAGCGCCGCCCGAAGCAACACCTGAGAGTTCAGCAGCCTGGTTGGTCACCGGGTTATTGAAACTATCAACCAGCGTCGCTGTCACCTGGTGTGAACCAGTCACAGCCGTCGCGTCACCCGTCGTCACCGAGTACTTTGTACCCGCCTGAGTCGGATCAACGGCGCCAGCCGTAAACAGCGCGGTCGCATTGTTGGTCACTCCACCGACCAGAATCGAAGCACCGTCGAACTTGACCGAGATGACCTTTGCGCCCGACACGGTCGACTTAATCGTCGCCGTGTACGTACCGGGGGTTGCCGTCTCAACAAAGCCCGATGCCTGGGTCACACCCTGGCTCGGGGTCGCCGACCACGTCAGCGGAGCAGCAACACCAGACACGGCGTTCCCGTTCGCATCACGCAGCGTCACCGTCACCGTGTGTGAGCCTGAGCCCACGGTCTGAGCGCCAGTCGACACCCAGAAACGAGTATCAGCGTGCCCGGGCAGCACAGTTCCTGCTCCGAAGACTGCCTTGTCGTTTGCACCGACGGTGACCGCGGACGCGCCAATGTTGACGGTCACGGTCTTTGTGCCGGTTGTGAGCGAGGTGACGGTCGCGGTGTAGGTACCCTCGGTCACCGGTGACTCAACGAAACCGGTCACGAGGGCGCCACCGGTTACCGCACCGTTCAGGTCAGCAGCCTTGCCCGAAACCGGGTTGTTGCCCGCATCAGCAAGTGTCACGGTAACGGTGTGGTTTCCGGATCCCGCAACCTGTGTGCCGGTCGACACCGTAAACCTGGTGCCGGTAGCGCTCGGGTCAACCTCACCGGAGACAAAGACTGCCTTGTCGTTTGCGCCAGCCGTGAGGGCGTCGGCACCGAACTTCACGGTGACCGTCTTGCTGCCCTTGGTGGCCGAGGTAACGTTCGCGGTGTAGGTTCCGGGGGTTGTAGCGGACTCGACAAAGCCGGTCACAACGCCGCCGCCTGATGCAGCACCGTTCAGCCCTGCGGCTTTACCCGAGACGGGGTTGCCCTGTGCGTCAGCAAGTTTCGCCGTCACAGTGTGTGATCCGGAACCCGCCGTTTGGTTACCCTCTGTGACGGTGAAGCTCGACCCTGGGTTTGCAGGATCAACAGCACCGGCAGCAAAGTTTGCGTCGACGGTTCCAATCTTCAGTGTCGCATCGTACGAGACCGTGACGCTCTTTGAGCCGGCCTTCGTTGACGTCACCGTCGCGGTGTACACACCAGCAGCGGTTTCAGTAAACGCCGAGACAACAACGGGGTTACCGGCGTTGTCTGCAACCGAAGAGGTGAGGGAAGCCGCAGCACCCACGACGGGGTTGTTGTTGGCGTCCTTGAGCACCGCGGTGATGGTGTGCCTGTCGGCACCGTCCGCCACACGATCCTTGTTGTCGTCAATGCTGAGCTCGGACTTTCCAGCTCCAACGACGGGACCGCCCGCGGTGAACACAGCGTTACGCACGGGTCCAACCTGCTGGTCGGTGCCGTTGACGTCGACAAAGGCCTTTACAGCAAAGGTGCCAGAAGCGGCGCTCTTGAGCTTTGCGGTGTACGTGCCGTCGCCGTTATCCGTCACCGATGAAATGGTGAACGGATCGCTGCTGTTCTGCTTCTTGATAGACACGAGCTGACCAGCCGCAGGCAGGCCGCTCGATGCGCCGATCACCGTGACAGTTGCCGTGATCTCGGCGGTGTCATCTGCAACCACAGAAGCAGGTGCCAGCTCAAAGGTTGACGCAGCCGGGTTGGGCAGCTCGAGGTAGTTGAGCACAACACGAACGTCGTTTCCGGCAGCAAGTAGTGCACCGGGGATCGTCACGTTGTTTCCCGACACTGTTGCGTTGCCGAGGGCGGCACCGGTCACGGAGTCGACGACCTTCGCAGACTTCAGCGATGCCCCAGCTGGAACAGCGGTGTTGGTGAGCACCATGTCGCTGCTGACAGTCGTCACCCCGTACGCGGTGCTCTTGGCATCCGCAGCCAGGGAGAGTGTTGCCGGGCTGTTCGTCGTGTTACTCACGTTGAAGTTGTAGTTACCGGGAACCTTGCTGTTCACCTGGAAACGGGAGACCGCGGGTACAACACGCACCTCGTGGTCTTCGACCTCACCCGCGGTCACCCACGGCTTGTCGGTCTGCGTCGCAAGCGCAGCGTATTCACCATCGACGTTGCTTGGCTTCTCAACGTCAACCAGCGAGCTATTCACACGCAGTGTCGAGTAGCTGTTCGCCGCGGCCGGGGCGGAGGCCGGTGCCGTCAGGTCAAATTCAGCCTGCGCTCCACTCGCCGCCATCTTTGCACCAAACGCCGCTCGTGGGCTCGCGTTCTGCGTACCCGGTGCCGTCAGCCAAGCGCTGACCTTGGCGTTAGCTGCCTGGCCACCCTGGTTATCAACGAGCACGCGGTACTTTTTGCCCTGCGCGAGAAGCTGACCACCAACGGCCCGGTTCTCACCCTCAAGCTTCAAGAACACACCGTCGTCGGATGCGTGCGAGTTGTTGGTCGCACCAATCGTAAACAGGCCGTTGACCGCGCCGATCCGCAGATCGTTTGCGGCATCCCCGTCAACGTTTACGTGCTGCGGACCAACACCAGTGTTTGCGTCGCTGCTCAGCAGGCTGTTGCGCGACAGGTCGGCGGTGGATCCGGCTACAGCAACCTGGAAGTTGGCGACATAGTAGGCGGACGCGTTGTTGCCGTTGATCTTCACGAGGTCGGTGACCTCGTTGACGTTGATCTTCGTCTGCAAGGGTGTGCCGAGAGCAGGGTTAGCGCCGTAGTTGGTCTCGTTGATGGCCTCGACGCTGTTTGTACCGTCGTTGGCCTTCAGCGACGCATCAATTGCGACAACCTCGCCATTTTTGGTCTCGGTGCCCGTGGTCAGCTTCGGCTGCACCACACGAATGTAGCCAACACCTGCAGACCAGTTGAGCATCGACTCGTACACGCCGTTTGCGTCGGTCGTGCGAGAGCCCTGCAGCGTCGCAGTGCCGTCACCGTTGTCGCGGTAGATCGCAACCGTCTGGTTCGCGAGCGGGGTGCCGTCAGTGGTCTTCACGACACCGGACAGGCCAACAGCACCCTCAACACCGGCACCGTCGTACCAGGTGTTGTTTGTGTTCGGGGTCGTACCTGCCACGTTCCAACCGGTCGCACCGATCGGGTAGCCCTTCACAAACGAGGGGCGCTGCAGCAGCGGATCAATCGCGGTAAAGTTTGCGCCGCGGTTATCGTTGTAGCCGCTCGGAATGACGATCTTGCCGTCCAAGAAGCCGAGTGATACGAACTCCGACTGGTTCACGCGCCAGTCCTGCACCGGAAGCCCGTTGCCCGAGTTGTTCAGGGTGTAGCCGGTTCCGCTCGCAAAGTCGGCGACGACGCTAACCTTGCCGGTCTGCGCGTCGGTCTTCATGATGCGGCCAGTGTTGGTGGGGAGTCCGCTCGTAGCGATGTTGTACACGTTACCGAGGGCGTCAAGCGTCATGTCGCTCACGTTGCCCGGGTTGTTGTTGGGCGCAGCAGAGGTCACGGTGGTGATCGTGCGGAACGAGTTGTCGGCGAGCGTCAGCGGATCACCGTCGGGGCCGGGGCTGAACACCATGTAGCGTGTGCCGTTTGCCGGGGTGCAGTCGTTCATCACAACAAGCTCGTTGGTGCCCGGGTTGGTCTCCATGCCACAGGTCTCGTTGTCGAACGCAGACGGCCACGGGATTCGCACCTCGTAGGTCTTGCCCTTCTGACCCACACCGTTGTTGTTGGCAGGAGACCACTCAATAATGCCGTACCGGGTGGTGCCGTACGTGGCGTTAAACGCGTCACGCTCGGCCGTGGATGACCACGCCGTCGACTGCTGAACGCCCAAGCCGGGTGTCGTCCAGATGCCGTCAACGCCCTTATTCGCAACGTTTGCTGATACCGCCAGGTTCACCGCATCGCGGTACCCGGTGTTCGCCGTGTTACGCAAGATAATGGCGCGAGTGGGCGTCGACTTCGAGCTCACGATACCCGAGAGGTTGCCCGCTCCGGTTGGCCCGAAGGAGGGGTTCTGGTTGTTCCACACAGCAATCGCGAACACACCGCCCTTGCGCAGATCCGCGTCGCCAGGCCAATCCACAGACCCGATCACATCACCGGTCAGCGCGTTGGCCGGGGCAGTGCTCTGGGTCAGGCCCAGAGTCGTAAACCCGCTCAGCACCAGCAAGAAGGTCACGGTGACGGCTATGACGCGCCGCGCCCTCTCACGAGCTCCACTGAACACAGTGGAGCCCAAGTCAAACGGGCTGTGAGCCCGACTACTGTTTCTCATCTATCGTTTCCCCGAACATGTTTTAACTACAAAAACTGAAAACCCTAAAGCCTTAAACGACGTCATCGGTTGCCCGAAACCCCACTTTCAACCTTTCCAACCGGCAATCACGCAAATTCCCGCGTCTCATAGAAAATGGGCGCGAAGCACCCAAGCTCTCTCGACACGGCTCAGGGCTTAGATTCGCAACTGCCCTCTTTATGACGCGAAAAGAGAAAGAATTTTTGAAAAGTTTTAAGTCGTGCGTTTTGCAGAGGATCGCCGACGCCCGCGAACTGCCGCGGCCGCCCCGAGCAGCAGCACCACCAACGAAAGTCCGGCCAACACCCCGGCGGCTTCACCACCCGTAGTCGCGAGGAACGCCATGCGCTGTTCCGCCACGGTGAACGGTTCAGAGCGCAGTGTTGTCTCTTCCCCGGTGAGCAGAATCGTGTGGGTTCCGAGCGCGACCCGCGCGCCAAGCGGAATCTCGAGTGATACGTTGCCACTCGCATCAACCACAGCGCTCACCGGTTCTACCGCCGAGTCGTCGATGGTTGCGGTGACACGCTCTCCCGGCAGGTACCCAAAGCCGTGCACCGTTTGGGTGTCGGTGTTTGCGAGCACGGGGCGAGCGACCAGGATCGAGGCCGCGCTCAATCTCAGGTGCACCGCGGCAGACTCATTACCCAGCTCATCGGTCACCAACAGCGTGATGACCTCGTTGCGGGTGGGCGCGAGTGAGAGCTTGATTTCAAAGTAGCCGTCAAGACCGGCGGTCGCAGATCCGAGAAGAGCTCCATTTTCATCGGTCACGGTGACGGTCGAGCCGGGCTGCGCGTACCCCGCGACGACCTGACTCGTGAACTCAGACACCACTGCGGCTACGGGTGGCGTGCTGTCGATCGGCACGGGCACCTCGATGCTGTTGCCGACCTGGTCCGTGACACGAATGACAACGTCATCGCCGGTCACGAGTCGGGGCGTCGGCGTAAACGTAAACTGGCCGCGCTCATCGATCGCGATCGTGCCACGCAGTCGGTTTCCGTGACCGTCCAGAAATTGAATGCTGTCGGTCTGTTCGATCGTGCCCCCGGCGACGATGAGACCGTTCGTCGGTTCGGGTTCGGGGGCGGCGGGCAGAGTGGTCTTAATGAAGGGGGCAAAGGCCTCGCTCCAATTCCCCGCCGGGTCCACCGCAAACACCCGCACTCCGTCTTGCTCGGTGAGCCGCGCACGCGGGGTGAACTCAACGCACCCCTTGTTCGATTTGCCCAGCTCTCCGCTGATCGTATTGCCATGCTTGTCCTGCACCACAATGGTGTTGCCCGCGTCGGAGCAGATCTTGAGCTTCCACCCGTTTGAGGGGTCCACCCGAGGAGCGTCGGGAGCAAGCAGGTCAATCGTGAGCACGGCGACGGCAGACACAAAACCGTTCTCGTCACGCGCATGTACGTCGAGGCGCTGGTCGTGCACAACAGGGGCGAGAAGGGGAGTCGTGAACCTCCCGAGCATGTCGCTTGTGGTCGTCGCGAGCAGGGTGCCGTTTTCCGTTCGCACAGTCACAGTCATAAGCGGATCAGATCCACCGCTGACCCGCGTGCCGTTGGAAGGATCAACCGTGGGTTTCGACGGAGTCGGCACAAACCGCACCTGATCCGTTCCCGCAGCGGTCACACCGCTCACGCTCACACTCGCCGTTGCAGTCGCGACCCTGGTGGCCGTCAGGGTTGCGGCGTACACCCCGTCGCCAACGTACTCGGTGCTCGTGACCTCGCCGCTCGAACTCGCAATCACCACGTCTGAAAGCTCCTCGTCGATTAGGTTGCCAAACGTGTCTTTCAGGCGCGCTTCAATGGTCACCTCGTGGCGGCCGTTCGCCTCCGCAACCCCGGCCGAAGCTTGCACGCCCGAGTTTGCGGCCGCGTAATTTCCCGCCCTGAAGCTCACCGAAGCGGGAGACTCCGCAACCGCTTCAGCACCGAGTGCAGCCGAGACGGTCGCTGTTCCAGCCCGCTCCGTCTTAACTGTCACCCTGGCGAAGCCGTCGCTCCCAGAGGTCGCAACCCCGTTGCCGCTCATGGAGGTGGCCGGATCAGTCGTGAAGGTTACTGCCTGGCCGGTTACGACGTTTCCAAAGGCATCAGCGACTCGAACCTTCGCCTCGTGGGGCTCGCCGTCGACCGCCAGCCGCCCTGGGGTCACGCTGAGCACGGAGTGGGCAGCGGAGGCAGCACCCGGTGTAAACACAACGGCAACGGGTGACCCCGCGACTGTGTCTTGGCGGTCGGCGGCATCCACCGTCGCCGCGACGTCAAAGGGCGTGCGCGCGACGGTCGATCCAACCGACAGGGTGGCCTTTCCCTGCGCGTCGGTGATCCTGGTCACACCTGTTGGGCCCGCGACCGGTTCGCCGCTCTCACCCGCGCCGAGCGCACTGAGGCCGACGGGCAGACCAAACCGAACGACCGCGTTCTGCACGGGAAGCCCGGCTGCGTTTCGGGCAGTGACCGTCACCTCGTTTGCCGCGGTGCCGTTGGCAACGGCATTGTTACTGGTCACAGCCATCGCAGAGTCGGCGGCTACGGGTTCGTCGTCGTCTTCCAGGATCACCGCGAGGCTGTCGAGCACGATCCCGTCGTATTCGGGGTCGTCCGATGCCAGCTCAGGCGTGAGTGTGAGCGCACGCGTGCCGTCAACGACCGTGTTGTTGATCGCGGCGACGGCAACCTTCGTTTCACCGGAAGCCGGATCGATCACGGCGTCGCTCTCGCTCATTGCGGTGTTGTTTGGCAGCAGCTTGGCCTGCGCGGCCGGGTCGCCCTGCGGGTCCGGCATGCTCGCGTCGGGCACCAAGTCCGTCCACCTCGGCTGCACAACGACGGTCGAGACCGGGGGGTGTGTTGTGCGGCCGAGCGAGTCCCTGGCGTCCGTAACAATAGTGAACGATTCCGTTTCGGTAGCTCCCTCGGCTGCCGTGAGCGTGCCACCCGGCTGAGCGGAGAGGCTGACCGGAATCCGGTATTCGACGGAGGCATCGAGCATGGCGCCCGGAGTGCCCACGATTCCGGCAGGGTCGGAGGAACGAACGACGTTGTTTGGAGCCTCAGTGGCATTTGCAGGCTGGTCGTTCCAATGCCCCTCACGATCCTGTACGCTGTGAGCGGCCGCGCCGAGCACAACGGTGCCGGTCGCGTCAGCTCGCACTGTCACGTTCCAGCGTGTGTTCACCGCGGCGTTCTCGCTCGCGGGTCGCACGCTCTGCACAGAGGCGGCGGCCGAAGACGCGGCCGTGTTGAGAGCTGCTGCGAGCGCGCCATCAGCCAGTGGCACCGACGACACCACTTCAAACTCGAGCGCGCGACTCCACGTCGGATCCTGCTGGGTTTCCGCCTGACGAATCCACAGCTGAGGTCCGCACGCATCGACTCCGGCCCCTGCAATCTCGACCGTCCGTGAAAGCGGTGAGGTGTTGCCAAGCGCGTCAACGGTCTGCAAACGCAGTTTGCCCCCGCCAAGCGCAAACGGGTACTTGAGTTCCGCACCATCGACGCCCCAGTCCGCGGCGCTCGCCACCTGCACACGGCCGAGGTAGACATCGGCACCGTTTGCACCACCGGCAAACGCGTCAACCCTCACGGGATAACTCGGTTGGTTGCCTCCCGCCTGGGGTGCCTGCACGGTCACCGCTACCTGGCATGCACCGGGAACAACGGTCGCTGCACTCGGGAAGGCGGTGCGAACGTTGCCGTTCGCGTTGCTGATGTGCACCGGGTTCGCGAGGTCACCTGGCAGCTCAGCCGAGTTCGTTGGGGTCGCGGTGAACCCGCCAACGTTGCTGAAGGTGTTGCGGTCGAGCGCAACACTCGGGCCTCCCGAGGACGTGACTGAGATGACCTGACCGACCGTGTTGCGATTCCAGCCTACGAACGTGTTATCGGTGACTGCAACGGTGCCTGAACCGGCCACGCCTCCCGACACCAAAACCGAGGGCCCCGCCGGTGTCCAGGCTCCAGCGTTGTTAAAGATGTTGCGATCGACGGTCACCGTTGCCCCCGCCACCGGTGCGCGGGTCAGCCTGATGTCATTGTTCGCAGTGCCGTGGATCAGCGCGGTATCGAGAGTGCTCACAAACCTGTTGCCGCTGATGCGCGAGACACCACCCAGCTGAAGCAGATCACCACTGATCGGCACGCTGTTGTCGTAGTGCACTCCCCTGCGAAAGTCTTTGAACGTGGTCCCCATCACAACAAGGTCGTCAACTCTCACAACGCCCCCGTCCCACTTTCCGATGCCGTACACGGCGTTGCCGGTGTAGCGGTTTTCCCACGAAATCGTTGAGTCGATAAAGCTCAGACCGTGAACGGGCTCTGCAGCGTTGCCGTACTGCTGCACAATGTTGATCCCGGCGGCCCAGATTGAGTCGAGCGTTACGTCGCGAATGAGCGTTGCCTCCGCGCCACCAACAACGTTAATCGCGCGCTCGATGGCGTAGGTGAGCCCTCCGCTTCCGGCCGGACCATTTGCGATTCGCCCGTTTTCGATGAGCAGGTTCTTTGCGGTTTTGCCGACGTAAATGACACCCTCGGCCCCGGCAAGGTTCGAGAAGTTGCGCAGCACCTGATCCTGTCCGGTAAACGACATCACCACACCGGTCATGCCGCCGTCACCCGGCGGAAGCAGTTCGAGACGGTTCTGCAGGTCGACCACCACGTTGCCCGAGAACCACAGGATGCTTCCCGCATGGTCGTTGTCGACGGTGCCGCCGACGATGCTGTTCATGTCGGCCGATCCCCTGATCATGCCGGCAAACCCCGTCGGGGTGTTGGTCGCCGAGTTCTCGAGCAGCACGGTGCCACTGTTTGCAAACGACCCGTTCAGCTGGCGAAGCGAACCCTGCGGTGTCGGAGCGGCAAGCGTAATCAGTACCTTTGTTGACGGGTCTGCAGCGCTGAGCGCGTTCGCCTCTTGCGCTGCGGCAAGTAGCGTGCAGGTCGCGCCGTAGTTCGCCGCGGTCGCGCACTTGCCATCGCCGGGATTTGCATCGGGGATCAGCCGCACGTCGTTCACACGCAGCGTGTAGTCGTAGCCGTTGCGCAGGTCGGTTGTGGTCGGGGTGGGTTCAGCAGCGGCCGGGGCAGCAAACGACCCCGTGGCCTGCCCCGCAACCGGCGCTACGAGAGCAACCAGGAGTAGAGCAGCGGTCACGCGCCGTTGCTGGCGTCGTTGAGCATGCATCCGCAATTCGTTTCCCTTTCACAACATTCACAACACATCGATGGTCTGGCAGTGGCTTCTCTAGAACTCCAGTTGTTTCACCGCCGGGGCTCCCGCTCGCCTGCCGCCGTCTCCGGTGTACACGACGCTCACGGCTCTGGTTGATGCGCTGCTCCCCGATGCCCCGTTGTCAACGATGCGAATGCGGTTCACGGCCCGGGCATCGGTCAGTCGGTGGGTAAACCCGTTGCCATCGGTCACGGTGACCGAGCTGCCGGGAATTGCGGTCACAACGAGTGCCGGCTCGGCACCACTCACGTCAACCGCAATATCTGGCGCGACCAGTTCAAACGACGTCGGCGCGCTCGCAGCGCTCACTCCCTGGCCTGAGCGCTCGCGCTGTCGCACAGTCAGCTCGTTACTTCCGACGACTCCGCCTCTCACCGTCGTCACAGACCACGTACCGTCAGACGCGATTGCGCTCTCGTTGGCTACGCCGTTGATCAGCACGCTCACGATCGCTCCGGGAACCCCGGTGCCCGTGACGACGGGTAGTAGGCGGTTATTGGCAGCGTCGATTCCAGTGACAACGGGCGTCGGCAGTTGATAACCGCTGTCTACAGAAAAGGATCGAGCTGCGGCATCAGAGCGAGACCCGTCCTGCAGCTGCTGGTAAGCGCGCACTGTGTACGCACCGTCAGCGATACTTTCGGTGTTCACTGACCACGATCCGGCGGGGTGGCTTGAGCGGTGAGCCGTTCATAACCGTCTCCGCCAGATCCGCCCTCCGCAGAAATAAACAGCGCAACCGTCGCGCCGGGTGCCGCGTAACCGGTCAGCAGCGGGATCGGGGTCGCGAACACCGAGTCCTCAGAAAACGAGAACTGCGGCGCATCGACGGCCGAGACCACGGGAACCGAATAGAGAGAGGCCGTTTCCGCCTCACCCGGCCTGGTTGACCAGTCATCGCGTCCAACCGCCTCGGCTGCTGCTGCGGGCTGCTCCCCCTCCGCTTCACTCTTCTTCACGTCTTCAAGGGCGGTTGTGCCCGGGGAGTCTGGCGAGGAGGAAGTCGACTGCTGGGCTCCGCCGCTCCACACGGCCACGGTGATGATCGCTCCGATCGTGAGCACACTGGCTCCCGCAATCAGCGCGAGTTTTGATCCGCCTAGAACAGTGGTCTTTGCTGTTCCCGCGGTGCCGAGCGAGGTGGCCGAGGCCGATGACGGGGCACCGGCCAAGGCTCCCAGGGTCGCAGCCCCGATCCCGCCAGTGAGCACAAGCGGCAGCACAACCGTGTGCAGGCGAGAGGCGGCAACGTCCGCCTCGTCGCGGATGCGCGTGCAGCGCTCACACGTGCTGAGGTGATCGGTGATTTTCTGGCTTCGCTTAGAGGTCTGGCTGCCGAGAATGTAGGCGGGCAGCCTGTCGATGGTGTCGGCGCACTCTTTGGGCAGGTTCGCTTCGCCAAGGTGCGCGCGGATCCACGCCTTGCGCAGCCCGTCTCGAGCCCGGAAGGAGAGCACCGAAACGTTGTTCGCCGTCATCTTCAGCTTGGACGCAACACTCTGCGGTTTGAGCTCGAGCACCTCGGTGTACCAGAGCACTTCCTGCCAGGTCGTCGGAAGTGACGCGAAGGCCTGCCGCATCATGGAGCGATCGGCGCGTGAGTCGACGTCGTCTTCGACAACGTCGACCAGTCTGTTTTGCTCGGCAAGCTCGAGATCAATAAGCGAGCGGTGTTCGTTGCGCCACTTATTCGCGATGTTGCGAATGGTCACCTGCAAGTACGTGCGAAAGGCCGTTCGCGGGCCGCCGCCTCGCGTAATCGCGATGTAGATTCTGGAGTAGGCCTCCGCGACAAGGTCATGCGCATCAAGTTCGTTACTGAAGTAGCGCGCGCTCTTCAACCCCGAGGCCGAGTGTCTGGTCCAGATAACGGTGTAAGCGGCTCGGTTGCCCCGTCGCGAGAGGTCAAGTAGTTCTTCGTCAGACAGATCGTTGAGGGCCGCACCCGCAGAGGTAAGCGCCGCGTTGACGACCGTGTTCTGCGCAGCAAAATTGGGCGCGTCAAAGTCACTCGACGGGTCGTCCAGCCTCTTGCTGGCGAGCGTCGACTGCGTTTTTCCGCTCTGAATATTCAATTGCGTGTCACCCCCCGGAACGCTTTGATCTCCGAAAGCAGCATTTCTTACGCGAAATCTCAAAAAGATTTCAGACGCGTCAATATCCCCAGACAGCCGACTATTGCCAGCAAGAATGCTTCGTACCCCAGAATCACAAAGCACCTGTAATTTAACACGCGATTCCGCGAAGACGCTGTGTAGAAAATGCGTTCGAATCCGTCAGACCGCCTCATTTATCCCTTCTCTATAGGTAGGGCAGAACATCCTGCTTGCACTGACGGATAACTCCTGCGTGCCCACCTACATGAGGAATCACTTTGAAATTCGCGAAAGCCACCGTTCTGACGCCGAAGGCGCTCATCAAGGGGGTGACCCTTTGCATAGCTGGTCTGCTCGCAGCGACCGGCCTTGCGCTTGGCAGCTCCGCCGCGTTCGCCGTCGATGAGCCCACCACCGGGAGTGAGGTCGCGCCGGCCGTCGACGCCACTCCAACCACGATGAGTGTTGACACAATGACCTCGTGCATCGGGAGTGTTCTTGAGGCTGACAAGTTCTGGAGAGGTTATGGCTCGGATGATCGAGACACAGTGTCTGACCGCGCTGCCACCGCAGACGACTGCACTGCCTTTACGTTTCCGACGCCCGGCCACACCGGAACGATCACCTATTCTGGCCCCTCCGGTGAAACCTACTGCTTAGACGCAGAGAACCAGCCTTCTCCGTTCTTCATGCTCTACTGGAGCAACGATCCCGCTGCAAACTGCCAGAACGTCACCACGGTGGCGGATCCGGACGGCACAAAACAGGTCAGCTTCATGGCAGCCGATGGCGAGTGGCAAGGCCGCTACCTCGGCGATGCAAGCGGAGCAGGAATCGTTGACTGGGACCAGCAGAACTTCTCTGGAGTTACGATCCCCGATCTTCCCGATCCCGAACCACAGGCGGTTACTCCCGCCGCTCCCACGCTCACCCCAGCGACCGCATGCGGCGTCGAGCCAACGGTAACCGTGCCCGAGATTGACGGTGTCGAGTACACACAACAGCGCACCGACAACACAGTCAAAATTACTGCTCAGGCCACGGGAGATTACGTGATCGCTCAGGGCAGCGAAACCGAGTGGAGTTTCGACGTGACGGCAGAGGCGTGCACAGAAGAACCCGCACAGCCAAAGCCGACTGAGCCAACTGAGCCGCCCGCTGATCCCAAGCCCGTATCGCCGCCGTCCACTACTGCCCCCGCGACAACCCCTACCGCGAGCCCCTCGTCCGACCCGGCACCTGCCGACTCGGCCAGTGCAGCTCAGCTCGCAACCACGGGCACCGCGGACGCAGGTGTCTGGATCGGACTCGCTGCTGCGCTCCTCGTAGCCGCGGCCTCTGCTGTACTACTTGGTCAGCGGGCGCGACGAAACGCCTGAGCGCACCACCTCTGAAACTACTCGACGGGTGAGGATCTGATCCCGCACCCGTTGGTGGCTCCTGCAAGGCCAACTGCGGCCGCGCAGGAGCCGCCATCAAGGTTCAGGAACATCGATCACGCTGTTCTTGAGAGAATCAATGTCTAGCGGTGTGTACGTGGGATACGTAGGTTTCGGATCAGGCTTTTTGGTTTCCTGCCCAGGGCAGCCGGGGTGGCCCGCCGCCTGATCGCGACACTCCGAATCGCTAGGTGCCGCAGGCAAACGGTAACTGCCGACCGCATCATACTTATTTGGCAGCACGGGTAGGCTCGCTAGATTCAAGGAAAGCATGGCCACCACCACAGCTGCTGCGATCCCGCTCCAGATCAGCCCGGATACACGAGGGGCACGGTGCTCGTCACGCACGGCACTGTTCGCTGGAAGTGCTGCAAACCGTCGACGCTCAGCAAGGCTCGCCGCTATCATTCCCACCAGCGGCCAGAGCAACATGGCCGCAAACGCGAGGCCCAACACTGCGGTCGCGTCTTCACGCTGTTTGCTTGTCAGGAACACCACGGCCACGGTAGCCCCCAACAACACGCGCAGCACAACGTGTATCAACATTTGCAAGCGAAATCTGGCGGAATGCGCAAGGCTGTCCGCGTTCCCAGTTGCACCACCAAAGCGTTGCGATGCGGCCGGGTAACCGATCTGCCAGATCAAGAGAGCGGCAAGCTGGGCGAGCACTCCGACGCCGAGAGCCACAATCATCCAGCGCATGAGCACCGCGTCACGCACGAACGGCAGCATGGCGCCCGTGACGGCCATCACGCCCCAAGCGATAACGCTCAAAACGATTCGCAGTGCAGCGAAGGGTGTGCCGCGCACCACGGCACGAGTAAAACCGCGGTCTATTTGTGATGCGACTCGTCTGTACCTCACAATCCGGAGAACCGTCCAAACGATAGCCGCCAACAGCCCCGGAAAGAACAACATCATCTGATCGCCGTTGAGAATAATGACGATGTTTAAGAGGATGAGGGACATCCCGACGAGTGGGGTCTCAAGCAGCGATCTGCGGTGGTACGAGAACAAATGGAAGAGGCGCAGCCTGGCACTCGTGTTCCCCGGGTTCAGCCGCAGTATCCGGTTGGATTCGCGCACCGCAACCACCTGCGATTCGCGCCGAGCGCTCCGCTTCGTTGAAGCTGCGCTGAGAGCCTCAAGAATGACCGAGCGAATCTGTATGAGCCCCAAATGCTCAGGAGCCAGAGCAAGCCCCCGATCCGCGTAGTCCAGCGCCCAAGCGCGATACTCACTAAAGATAAAAACGACTCTTGCCGCGACCTCATAACCGTCAGGGTCTTCGGGCGCTAACTCAAGTGCTTTCTCGAAGTGGGCAAAAGCAAGCTTCCGATGTTGCAGTCGCTTTTGTTTGTCACTTCGTTTTGCCTTGGCGGGGCTGTCGTACTGTCTCGCGATCGCCAAGGCGTAGAGCCCGTGAAACTGCGGATCCTCTGGCCACATTTGGAGCATGTCCAGGAGTGTTTGCTCGGCCTGATCATACTCGCGCTTGCGAAGTTGGACGTTCGAGGTCTGCAGGAGAGCCTGTTTGTTATAGGGGTCGATGCTGAGCGCCTCGTTGGCAGCCTCCAGCGCTGCATCGATTCGGTCCAGACGATTCAGCAACCAAGATCGCTGCGCGAGCAAATCGGAGTCCCGAGGGTACGCCGCAAGCACACCATCGAGCAGCTCGAGAGCCTCCCCTGACCGATCCTGATATGCGAGTAATTCGGTGCGCTGGAGCGCGCTCTCAACGGCCCGCTGCTCCTGCATATCACCCGTCAAAGAACTACCGCTCACTTCCTCAGCTTCTTCGGCTTGTTCTTTTGCTCGGCCTCAAGATAGCGCTGCAGATCGTCGTATCGACCGTCGCCATTCGAGAACTCCACGACGTTTCGCGCGCTCTGCAACCAGGGCCCCGTGCTCGCCTGGACCTCAGTGAGCGCGGCACGGAAATCGTTCATGCCGATATGACGCAACTCTCCCTGAGCGATCGAGTCACTCATCGCCCGCTCAGCGGCCGAAGCAACCAGGTGCGTGAGGTCAGCGCCCGAGAACCCCGGTGTCGCAGCGACGACCTGGTTTAGATCAATACCCGAGATCGGGCGGTCTTTCAGGGCGTGCTTCAGGATTGTCGCGCGGGCCTCCGCATCCGGCGCCGTCACAAGCACCACACGGTCGAAGCGGCCTGGGCGCAGCAGAGCGTTGTCGACGTCCCAGGGGTGGTTCGTCGCAGCCAGCACAAACACACCGTCGTTGCCGGCACTTACGCCGTCCATTTCCTGCAGTATCTGATTCACAACGTTTCGCATCCAGCCCAGGTTCGAGTAGCCAGAACGTTTGCCGCCGAGCGAATCGAGCTCGTCGATAAAGAGCACACAGGGAGCCAGTTCCCGCGCTCGGTCGAAGACTCGACGCACGTTCTTCTCGCTCTCACCCATGACGCCGTCAAGGATGTCGGCAATAGTGACGTTCAAGAACCGAGCATCGAGTTCGCCCGCGACGGCCCGGGCAAGATAGGTCTTGCCGGTTCCGGGCGGGCCGTACAGCAACAGACCGCCACGCAGCGTCTTACCAAAAGCCTTCGCGATTTCAGGGTTACGCATCGGCTCCAAAAACGCGAGCCGCAGGCGTTCCTTCACCTCGCTGAGACCACCAACGTCGGCGAGAGTGATGCGCTCAGAACTCGGCTCCTCGAAGAACTTGGCTTCTTCACCTCCGCGGATCGTAATGAGTTCCTCATTCGAGTGGTCCCGCTTGTTCCCGAGATCCAACGAGGCGACGTCGCTTCCACGATCGTTTTCGACCTCGTCGAACTCGGAACCATCAGTCACAAACGGAGGCGCAATATCGACTCCGACTTCCTTTTCAAGCTTCGCCCAATCGACGGTTCCGAAGGGCTGCTCCTCTGCAATTTCCGTCTTCGCCGATTCGGTCGGCGCAGGTTCGCTCGCGGGAGCCCCGAGCGCACGCTGCAACAGTTGCTGGGCACTCGCGTTTCCCGGATCCTTACTGAGAACTGTGCCGAGTTCTGCAATCGCAAGTTGCTGCTGGCCGTCCTCTAGAAGCAGCGAGGCCAGATGCAATCTGAGCGGTGTCGCCTCCGGGTTTGCCCGTAGCGCTTCGGTTAATGAGTCTATGAGTTCAGACACGTCAGACTCCTCTAATTTCATTGCGCTATCTGTTATTTCAACCGCACTAGCGTACTTCGGCAACCCCTGGAAACGCTGAGCGTTACCGGGCAGTTGGCCGCAAGATCGATCTTGAACCCGTGGCCCAACCCCGTAAGATTTCCGACCTCTTCTCGTTATCTAAGTAGGGCAGAAAATTTTGCTCGCACAGTCAGGTCATTCCTGCGTGCCTGAGTACATTAGGGAGCACTTTGAAATTCGTGACAACCGACGTTCCAACGCCGAGGGCGATAACCAAGGGAGTGACCCTGTGTGTTGCGGGTCTGCTCGCAGCGACCGGTTTTACTCTTGGCGGCACCGCAGCATTTGCCGTCAATGGCCCCGACACCTCCGAGAGTGGGGCACCGAGCACACGAAGCGCTAACACATGGACCTCGTGCATCGGGAGCGTTAAACAGCCCGGAAAGTTCTGGAAAGGCTACAGCTTTAGCGACCTTGAGCTCGTGGGTGACCGCGACGTCGATGCTGCTGACTGCACCCCCTTCACATTCCCAGCCCCGGGCACACGGGCACGATCACCTATCCTGGTGCCTCCGGTGAGACCTACTGCTTGGACACCGAACATCAGATCACCCCGTTGATCTCGCTCTACTGGAGCAAACTCCCCGGTGCAATCTGCCAGAACATCACAACGGTGACGGATCCGAACGGAACACAACAGGTCAGCTTTATGGCCGCAGACGGCGAGTGGCAAGGCCGCTACCTTGGCGATGACAGTAACGGAGGCATCGTCGACTGGGCCCAGCAGAGCTTCGCCGGGGTGACCATCCCCGATCCGCCGGCACCGGCGCCCCTCGAGGTCACTCCGGCAACACCGACTCTCAAGCCAGCGAACGCGTGCGGCGTGGAGCCAACCGTCACTGTACCCGAGACCGACGGGGTCGAATACGCACAGCAGCGCAGCAGCAACACCATCACAATTACCGCTCAGGCCGCCGAAGATCACGTGATCGCTCAGGGCAGTGAGACCGAGTGGAGCTTCGATGTCACAGCGGAAGCCTGCGAGGAAGAAACTGCTCCTCCTGGACCCACTGAGCGGCCAACGGATCCCACTGCGCAGCCAACTGAACGGCCAACAGAACCAGAGTCGGCGTCGCCATCACCCGCGGTCAATCCTGCCTCCACCGCCTCGGCGAGCCCGGCACAACTCACGACCACGGGCTCCGCAGGCGTCGAGAGCTGGATCGGCCTCGCGGCCGCCCTTCTCGTGGCTGCGGCCGCTGCGGGGGTGCTTGGTCGGCGCGCACGCTCCTGACTGCTTCAGAACGGGTGCGCACTCAACGCTGGGCGCCGGCAGTGTCGGATCCCGCGTCGAGCCGCACCTCGATGGCGGTGCGGGTGCCCCACTGTGACACCCGGCGGCAGGTGACGATCGCGTAGAACTGCATCGGCCGCAGCACAAAGAACCTCCAGACCGCGGCGACGGGCGCCAACGCAAACACCAGAAGGCGAAACCGAAGCGACTCGTCGCTGCGATCCACCGAGAAGTATCGGAGCGCAATCAGGTAGTTCAGGATCAGCGTCACCACGACGGCCGAGACGATAATTGAGCCGGATTCGGGGCGGGTGATGAGGGTCCAGACGATGATTCCGCCGAACACCAGTGCAAGAAACAGCTGGGTGATTTCGAAGAGCGCCATCCAAAACGGTGGGCGGGTGAGCGGCATGTAGCGAAGCCACCACAGCGTGCGAATGAACGTGCCGCGCATCCAGCGCATCGCTTGTTTGCGATAGTGGGCCCAGGTTTCAGGAACGAGCGTGAACGCAAACGAGCTCGGCTGGTGCACCGTGCGCCCCTCCCACAGGGCATAGAGCGTCATCATGCTGTCGTCGTTCATCTGCATCTGGCGTCCGGCAAATTGCTCGTGGGGATAGGAGTCCGCGTGCTTGCGAATGACGTCGGCGCTATAAAAGGCCAGCGTGCCCGAGTTGACCATCACTGAGTGCAGCACGGATTGCGCGGCACGAAATCCGCGCGTGAAGGGCACGTAGAGGATCGAGATCATCGCGGTGAGCGCATTCCGTCGACTGTTGAGCACAAGAATTGATCCCGCGACCGATTTCACCCTCGGATCGGCAAACGGTTTGAGCCCCTCCTCTATCGCACGAGCGTCGAGAATGGAGTCGGAGTCGAGCGTGACGAAGATGTCACCGTCGTCATCGGCAAGCACGTGCATTTGGGCGTGGCGCTTGCCCTGGTTCTCGGTGCGATCCCACGTGGCTTCGAAGCCCGCTTCTGCGCACGCCTCGATGAACCAGTCGCGGGTTGCCCGATACGGCGTTTCGCGTCCTGTACACAGTGAGCCGTCATCAACGACGGCAACTCGGTTGGGCAGACGGGTCTGCCGAAGGAGCGAATCGAGGCAGGCTCGAAGCGCGTGTTCGTCTTCGTTGTACACGGGAACCTGCACGGTCACTCGTAGCGCGTTGAGTTCTTGGGCAGATTCGGGTGGGGTTGTGATTGGCCGCTCGAACCACGAGAGTGGAATCCACCACAGCATCAGCAGCGCGGCGAACCAGAGCACAACAATGCCGGTTGTGGATCGAGCACCGGCAAATGAAACGTAGATCCCGTAGATGTGCAGCAGCGCCCATGCAAGCAACACGATCAGCGTCAGCGATGTTGCGATCACTGTCCACCGGTTTCCGACCCAGCGGGCGGTCGGCACTTCTTGTGGGGAGGGATCCTGCCGTGCGTGACTCAAATCTCGTCGATGCTCTTGCCCGGCCTAAACCAGACGCGCACCGCGATTACGGCAAGCACAACGATAAATACAACAGCGATCGGCAGCCAGAGCCCGGTCAAGACGGACACACCGGCGCCCGTCATTGCCAGCACGCCAGTTGTGGAAAGGGATCCGTAGTCCAATTAAGGCCTCCTTGAAGAATGGCCCCCTTCTTCACCTCAATTTTAGCGGCAATTGCTGCGGTGCCTTACGCGCGTGACGGATCTGCGCCTCAGCTTCCGTAAAGAAGTGGCGAATATTCACTCTTTATCTTTCGGAGGGACGTTCGCTTTGAGGTTCCTCCCTCCGTTTACCCGCTATTTGGACGCCGCTACTTCGCAGTTCCGAACAAACGAACGAGGAATACATGAGAAAAATGAACGGGCTTAAGCTTGCTGTCACGGCTGCCGCCGTAAGTGCACTTCTCTTTGGTGGCGCCACGGTCGCGAATGCCGCTGACTACCAGTCCGGAACTACTGGATATCTTGGGGTATCGAACCCGAGTAGGGCTGCGTTCGCTCAGTACTTTGGCACCAACACTTACGCTCCGGCAGGAGTTGCTCTGATCAAGGCTTCTGATACCAAGAGCGACGGGAACAGTGCGCTCACCGTTCTCCAGAAGAAGCAGAGCGGGAAGTGGGTCGAAGTGTCCCGAGTCATCGCGAGCAAGGGCATCAACTCCACAATGCAACGGGGAGTTTCGAGGCCAAAGAAGGGCACGCAGCTGCGCGTGACCAGTTGCGTCATCAACATGAGCGCACCCGCAGCCAAGCGAGTTGGGTTCAACTGCCAGTCCAACACGTTCTACGCGCCCTAAAGAGTACGTGAGCCTGTCGAGTTCTCGTTTCCAGGGCCAAAAACGCCTGGCCGGATCTCGGTTTTCCGCAGCTTTCCAGGTTTCAATGTCCGCATGAACCGGGCATCGAAGTAACGGCAAGGATCCTCACCGGCGGCAAGGATCCTTTACTCGCAGGATCCTTGCCGCCGGTCAGCAACCGTGCCTCTCGTTAGGCGAGAGTGGCGCACCCGCCGCGCAAACGCACGGGCCTCAGAGCCACCTCACTCGACGCCGCCGAATCAGCGAGGCTCCGAGTGCGATCCCCAAGCCGGCGAACAGGATCGCTTCAAGGTTGAGGCTAGCGCCGGTCTGTGGCAGCTTGCCTCCGGTGCCGCCACCTGGCGGTAGCGTACCGTCGGGCACGATCTCCGTGGTCGCGCACGATGGCTCAATTTCGGCCCATCCAACAGGCGGTACGGCATCGGCACAGTTCTCGATCTGCCCCTCCGCCCCATCGGCCAGGCTCGCTGTCACACTCAGCTCAGCGTTGTTGCCGACGGCCAGATCCGGCAGCGTCCATCTAACCGTGCCGTCGGTCTCCACCCCTCCCCCGGTTGCCGACTCAAACTTGAGTCCTTTCGGGAGGGCATCCTCGACGACGATCCCGCTGGCATCAAAGTCTCCCGTGTTAGACACGCGAATACTCCAGGTGATCGTGTTTCCTGCCGTCACCGTCGCAGGTCCGGTCTTCTTGATCTCTACGCTCGATTCGGGAGCGTCCGTGCACGCATCGGCCGAATCGTTCACGCCCACACCAGACACCGCCGCGGTGTTTGCAAGCCCGCCCCCCGCATCACACTGCGACTGCCCGGGCGTCAGCCCACCGGGCACCAGGATCGGCACCTCAACGCGATAGCGGTGCACTTCACCCGCGGCTATAGCGATGTCAGAGGCAACATCAACGTTCGTGATGCCGTCCCATTCCGGGTTCACAACTAGGTCTCCAGGGACAACGTTCTCTACCGACGGTGAATCAACGGTGATGCCGTCCCCAAACTTGAGCGCGTCCTCCAGTGAATACTGCTCCTCAAACACCCCCGAGTTTGTGACCACGAGCTCGTAGGTTACGTCGCCGACTCCGTCCGGCCCTACCGAGGAGCCAATCACGTTCTTTTCCACCGTCACAATCGTCGGAGCCGCAACAAGCTCTGCCGTGTCGGTGTCTTCGTCAGTCTGACCAAAGCGGTCTTCAATCTCTGCGTCGACACTGTTGCTCTGGGTGCCAACCGCGGGAATCACAACGCGGAACGTCATCGTAGCTGAGTCACCAGCCGCCAAAAGTCCCACACGCCACTCCGGCACAAAACCCGACACATCTCCGACGGATGCGTCCGCAGACCCAGGAACGAAGGTGAGCCCCGCGGGAAGCACGTCAGAGACCGTCACCGCCCCGCCAATGGCTGAGGTGTTCGTTACGACGATACGGAACACGCCCTCGTCTCCGGGACGAACCGTGTTCGTCTCCGCCCAAACCGAATCATCAGAGGCTGCGCACAGATCAGGATCAGCCGCCGTGCACGTCTGTTTGACGACTTCAACCTGGGGAGCCTGCACCTGGATCGGAACATCTGGCGACGAGACCGGCAACACAAGCACCTCAGGATTTACGCGTCCCCGGAATCGGTTCGTGTAGGTGTCTCCAACGGCATCACCGGTGGGAACAAGACTGAGCTGCCAGGTGAGAGTCTCGAGTGGGTCCAAGACCGGGGCCGGCGGGTTGGGCAGACTCGAGAACCGCGCGGCCGTCACGTCCTCTGCGCTGGGACACCCTGTCGTTCCGACCTGGGCAACCGTGCACGACCACACCCCGGTTCCAGGCGCCACGTACCACGAGTCTCCCGGCGATCCTGGGTCGGCGAATCCATCAACGACGCCATCTTGCGCGTCGAGCACCGCGGGATCCAGGGTCGTAACCCAACTGGACATCTCACTGGGCAGGCCGCTCACAGCGATGGCGCTGAACCCTCCCGAGAAAGAAGACTCCGGCGCTCGACCGTCACCATTCGAGGGCAACACGTCGATCGCGTCAAGCCGAGTCATCGGGTTCGGTGTGGCATTTCGCACGGTGAGATCCCAGACCAGTGGGCCCGCCAAGGGCCGATAGGGGGTGGCCGTAGACTTCGTCGCGTAGACGGTGGCTCCCGCAACGACCTGAATTGTCACGGAGTCCGACCTTTGTTCCTCGGTCGATGGATCGTCTGGAGAACTCGCGACAGCGGTGTTTCTGTACTGCAAACCGTTCGGAGCATCCACCGGTATCCGGGCTGAGTAATGCAGCGACGGAAGCGCGGTGCCCGGGACGACGTCGCCGAGCAACCAGCGGACGCCGTAGTTCGTTCCCTCTGGAGTGGAAGACCAGTCGCTACCGTCACACAGGGCGCAGAACTCAACCTGCGTGCCCGGGGGCACGTTGACGCTCAGCGGATTCACCGTGAGGCGCGGCGTCGTGGTCGGCATCAGATCAGTGACCACGACGTCACGAACCGGATCCCCGACGGCGCCATTGGTCGATACCGAGGGCTGTAGCGTATACAGCGCGTCTGTTCCCGGGGCCACCTGAATACCCGACCCCGGCACCTGCTCCGCAACGGTTTTATCGACTCGCACCTCACCGGGCACGAGCCGAGCCCTGTCCCCCGTGGTTGTCCCAGCAAAGGTCACGGGGTCAAAAGTGTTCGCAAGCCACACGGGTGAGGTGCCCGCGCGAAACCTTCCGAAGTTCGTGAGAAGCGTGCCGTCGGCGTTATTGGCGGGGTCGAGAGTCGAGGTTCCCGTAAATCGAAGCCCTGTGGAAATCATTGCACCGGAGCCGATCGGAATCGGGACGAGAAGCCGCAAACGCACGCGGTCCACGCTGTTGCGGTAGCCGTCGCTTGTTAATGCCCCACCCAGAGCAGCATCACTCGGGTCTGTCGACCAGGTCGCATCGCCGTCTTCACAGGTTGTAGCCCGCATCTGCGCAAAGGTCTGCGGGTACGACGCAGGCGCGCCATACTCAATCACGTAGTTCTCGGCAGGGACACTCGCGACTGTCGCGCGGGTGGGCGATGACGACCCCGAAAGCGTCGTCAGCTGTTGTGAGGATCGGTCGAACACATCGCACACAATCGTGTTCTCGGCCTCCGCGAGCGTGCGTGTAAATTCCAGCCGCGAGATCACCTGACTTCCGGGAGAGACCCTCAGATCCCCGCTTCGAATACCGGTTGCCCCCGTGGGATTGCTCCCCGTAACAAAATCTCGGTAAGACTTCGTCGCGGTGTACATGCCCGCGTTGACCGAGAGCGACGTCCTGTTGTTTTCCAGGGGCTCCATTCCGTCACCGTAGTTTGACCGGCCCGTCACATCATCGGGATCGAAGTCCCTGTACTCGTTGTTTACGGTCAGCTGCCCGCCCGCGTCGAGCACGTCTTGAATCGGAATCCACACGACAACCGCACCAGTTGCCACCCAGTACTCCCCCGGGGGCAGCGGATTATTGGTGGCGGTCGCTGTCGGATACGACAGTCCACGTGTGTCAGTGCCCGTAAAGGTGAGGCTGAAGGTACCCCCGGGGGCCTCGTCGCTCACACAAGACAGAACTCCCGAATCGACAACCGCATTACTCGTTGTGGCACCCGGCTTTGCCAAACTCGAGTGAGGCATGGGAGTGACCGAGCCGTACACACCGCCCTGGCTACAGCCTGCGCCACCAGTTCCCCAGTTCATAAGCCGCGCATTCGGAGAGTAGGCCGCCAAATCATCGGTGAACGTAATGGGAGAGGCAAGCTGCGTAATTCCCTTGAGGCCTTCCGCCCCCGTGCGGGTGGGGTGCTTTACCGTGATGCCGATCCCGTATGCCCGCCAGTGCCCCTGCTCAGTTCCCCCGGGGCCAGGTCCCGTGGCAGTGCCGCTCAAAGTCAGCGGCATCTTCCTGAGGTCGTAAAACGCCCCCGCAGAAACTGTCGTGGACACGGAATTTGATTGGACCGGAACGGGAGTCTCCTCGTCACCGGCGCTGAAGGAGACGACCTTGGATTGCCCATTGAGTGACTCAGTAGTGACTCGCGCAATCGGGCTGATCTCTTTCGAAGATGAACTGCCCGAAGACTGTGTCTGGCAGACCAGCACTCGGCGATCCCCGCCCGGATTACCCGTCACCGAGTCGTACACTCCGGTGACGTTTGGGACGGTACCGGTGCCGTCGCACTGCGGTGGGGCAGCCTGCCACTCCATACCCGCTGGGAGAGTCGAGGTCAGAAAGGGATTAGTTGAAGCTGTGCTCGTGTTGACGTTAAATCGGTACTGCACTGTGTCGTTGGTCCGCACGATGCCGTTTTGCGGACCACTATCGTTGCCCGGGTCGTCATCGGCGTCAAAGACCGCGGTGCCATCCGCCAAGACCGCAGCCACTGCGTCAGACACGGAGAGGACCCCCACACCAGGATCTTCGTCGGCATCAGCAGCAGCCTTCGCGTCTGGCTGTTCCTCTGCGCCCTCAGCGGGGGTGTCCTCAGTCGGCGCCGCCTCGGATCCCGGAGGTGCAGCGGGTGAAAGCAACTCGGGGACTTCCGACTGCGGGGCTATCGTTTTGACCGCTGGCGCGGACGGAGCGGAGGATTCGACCGTCGGCTCTACGGGATCGACCGGAGCCGGAGCTGTAGCCGCCGCGGGAGCCGCGACCAAACACACCACAACCAGGCTGACGACCGCCGCCATCAGCGGTCGTCCGGAAGTCACGCTCTTACGACCCAACGGTTTAAGCAACATCTACGCGTATCCGATCTTTAGCTCCCCCACGACAAAAGAACGTGTGGTCGCCTGCCGCTTGTGCTTCAGGAATCGGATCCTTGAGGTCGCGTATTGGCCCCAATTTCCCGCCCCCGTTGGCCGTCAACATACGTGACCACGCAGCAATATTAACCAGCGACGTGTTATGCAGGTCAAGACATTGACAACTGGAACGGCTTATGAGTATGGCCTAGAGCAAATTGGTGTTCATGTTAGGTTGAGGTGCCCCGTCGCTCGCTGGTCAGATCGACGATCCGTTTGGCGAGCGAGGAAGTCCTCGCCCATGTGACAAGGACCTCTGAGGCATCAATACAGCAAGAAGGGCTGCAGAGCCCTGAAGAGGAGTTCATTGTGAAACGACCATTCACTGTCGCCATCGCTAGCGGTGCCGCCGCACTGGCTCTGGCCGCTTCGGTTGCCACGCCAGCGTTTGCCTCAACGGTTGATTCGTCTGTTCGATCGGGAGTGGAGTCCAGCACCCCGACGCCGGTCACGATTACGGCGGGTCCCACGGACATGACGCGGACTCTGGTTGACGGCCCCACCGGAACGAAAACGGGCATCTCCTTCTTCGTGTCCGGGTATGCACAGCCGGGCGCCCAGATTAAGGTTCAGAACGAAACGATCGCGGTTGCCGCTTCGGACGGGTACTGGTTCGGGAATGTCCAGACCGACGTCACGGCGGGCTATGAGTACGGGCTTCCTGTCGCGGCAAAGAACCCCGGAGGCTCGTGGAGCTATAGCTCGAAGAATCTCACGCTCAGGGTAACCTCTGGCTGGTTCGCGTGGTGCGGGACCCATGCCGGTGAAACCGATGTGAGTGATGTGACCTGGTCGCCTGACGGAAAACCGGTTGCCAACCCCCGGGCGTGCTTCGTCACAAACAGCTAACCAACTAACGCGAACACCACGGCGCGACCCGCTTAACCAGATGCCCGAGCGAACGAACATCTTTGTGATGGCCCGGAACTCGGGCATCGGTTTCCGGCCAATGAAGCCCCTCAAGCTGATGAAGGGGGCACGAGAAGTGGTTCGGTGCGGGGTAGCGAGAGATCAAGGCTTTGGTGCACGCACGACCTCAGCCACAGATAAAAACTAGCACCAACGCAAAAACCCCCGGATAACCGGGGGTTTCAGGTGACTCTCTGTAGCTGAGGCGGGGCTCGATCCCGCGACCTCACGATTATGAGTCGTGCGCTCTAACCAGCTGAGCTACTCAGCCAAACTGACCCGCACGAGGCGGGCCAGAGAGTCAGAGCCCCGACCGGGACTTGAACCCGGGACCCCTTCCTTACCATGGAAGTGCTCTACCGCTGAGCTATCAGGGCGTAGCCACCTTGCGATGACAACCGTTCGAGAATAGCACCTTTCGCATCTGGATGCGAAATCTGCTTGGCTAGTGGTGCGCGCCGCGTTTTGCGGGCCCGCGAGAAACCCAGCACGAACGAAGGAGCAACCGGTGAGCAGCCGTATTGTGGCAATCGGCGGAGTGGTATTGGCGCTGTGGATGAGCGCCGGCCACTGGCTATTTGGCATCGGTGGCTGGCTGAGCTGGTGGTTCGTTCCGACCATCGGACTCGCATACGCCGCACTGCAACTCTGGCTGGCCCATCGCTTGCGTGTGACTCGGGATCGGGGCCGCCGCACGGGCCGCGCGACGATCGTCACCCTGATCCTCTCTTGGACCTGCGCCATCGGTTTCGGTCTCACCGTGCCGAACAACGTTGACCACGAGCTGGTGTCGATCCTGAGCAAGGCTGCGGGATCCGCCTTCTCGAGCGAGATGTCGATTGCGCTCTGCAATCCACTCGGAATCATCACGTTCGCCCTGGCCATCGCGTCACTCGCCTTTGCGTACGCGGACGCCCGCGACCCCAAGCCCGAAGAAGACGAGGGGCTCGACGAGATCCCTATGGCACCGCATCCGCTGGGCTAGGGCCCAGCCCCCAGCCACTGCCCCCAGCCCCAGCTCCCAGCCACTGCCCCCAGCCCCAGCTCCCAGCCGGTGCTCACACGCCAGCCGGTCAGATCGGGCTTTTTTGACCGGCCGAGGTGCCAGTACCGGCCGACACGCTGGCGCCCCCGAACCGACCCCAAAACCCTGCAAGAATGATGTGGTGACTTCTGAAACACGCACCACCGCAGCCCCCACCGCTCCGTCCATAGAACACCAGATCGCCACCGAACTTGGTGTGCGACATGAGCAGGTGCAGGCAACAATCGCACTTCTCGATGGCGGATCAACCGTGCCGTTTATCGCGCGCTATCGCAAGGAAGCGACGGGTGGTCTCGACGACATCCAACTGCGCACCCTCGAAGAGCGACTGCGGTACCTGCGGGAGCTGGCCGAGCGACGGATCACCATTCTCGAAGCGATTCGGGAACAGGGCAAGCTCACTCCCGAGCTCACCGCCCAGATCAACCTCGCAGAGTCGAAGGCGCGCCTCGAAGACATCTACCTTCCCTACAAAACCAAGCGCCGCACGCGGGCCCAGATCGCGCGCGAGGCGGGCCTTGAGCCGCTCGCCGACGCCTTGCTGAGTGATCCGACGCTGGAGCCCGCAGTCGCGGCGCAGCAGTACGTGGACGCCGAGAAGGAGGTGCCCGACACCACCAGCGCGCTCGACGGCGCCCGCAACATTCTTACCGAGCGCTTTGGCGAAGACGCCGACCTGATTGGGCGCCTGCGCGACAAGCTGTGGGCTGAGGGGCGCATGGTGTCGGCAGTGAAGAAGGGTGCCGCGGAGAAGGGCGCGAAGTTCGCCGACTACTTCGAGTTCTCCGAGGCAATTTCTAAGATGCCCTCCCACCGCATCCTGGCGCTCTTCCGCGGAGCGAGCGAAGAGGTACTGACACTCTCGGTTGACCCCGAGCCGTCGGATGCTGCCGAGTCCAGCGCGAGCGGCCGCGTCATCTCCCCCTACGAGATGGCGATTGCTACCACCTTCGGCATCAGTGACCAGGGTCGTGCCGCTGACGCATGGCTGCTGGAAGCGGTGCGAGTCAGCTGGCGCGGACGCATTCTCGTGCGCCTCGAGCTTGATGTTCGCTCGAAGCTGCGCGAACAGGCAGAAGAGGCCGCGATCACGGTGTTCGCTTCGAACCTACGGGACCTGCTGCTCGCGGCCCCCGCGGGTGAGCGCACCACGCTGGGCCTTGATCCCGGTCTGCGCACGGGCACCAAGGTCGCGGTCGTCGATGCCACCGGCAAGGTACTCGCGCACGACACGATCTACCCGCACGCTCCGCACAACAAGTGGCAGGAGTCGCTCGTCAAGCTCGACGCACTGGTGACAGCGCACAACGTTGAGCTGGTCGCGATCGGCAACGGCACGGCGTCGCGCGAGACCGATGCACTTGCGGCAGAACTCGTCGCGCTCGTGGCGCGGGATCCTGCCCGCAAGCTCACAAAGGTCATGGTCTCTGAGGCTGGCGCCTCCGTCTACTCGGCCTCGGCGTTCGCATCGCAAGAGCTGCCCGGGCTCGACGTCTCGATTCGCGGAGCGGTGTCGATCGCGCGCAGGCTGCAGGATCCTCTCGCCGAACTCGTGAAGATTGATCCCAAGTCGATCGGTGTGGGCCAGTATCAGCACGACCTTCCCGACATCGCGCTCTCGCGAGCACTGGATGCCGTGGTTGAGGACTGTGTGAACGGTGTGGGTGTCGACCTGAACACGGCGTCGGCTCCCCTGCTCACGCGGGTGTCTGGTATCGGATCAGGACTCGCCGAAAGCATCGTGCTGCACCGCGACCTCAACGGCCCCTTTGATTCTCGCGCCGCCCTCAAAAAGGTGCCCCGCTTGGGCCCGAAGGCCTTCGAGCTCTGCGCCGGGTTCTTGCGCATCCGCGGCGGCAAGAACCCACTCGATGCCTCGGGTGTGCACCCCGAAAGTTACGCGCTCGTCGACCAGCTCGCGAAGTCGACCGCCTCAGACGTGCCCGGTCTCATCGGCAACACCCAGGTGCTTTCGCGAGTGCGTCCGGCCGAGTTTGTGAGCGAGTCCTTTGGTCTGCCCACGATCACCGATGTGCTCGCGGAGCTTGAGAAGCCGGGGCGGGATCCCCGCCCCTCATTCGCGACCGCAACCTTCGCCGCAGGCGTCAACACCGTGTCTGACCTGCGCCCCGGCATGATTCTTGAGGGAGTTGTCACCAACGTCGCCGCGTTTGGTGCCTTTGTTGACGTGGGAGTGCACCAAGATGGACTCATCCACATCTCGGCGCTCAGCGACCGATTCATCTCGAACCCGCGCGATGTCGTGAAGCCCGGCGACGTGGTGCGCGCGAAGGTGCTGGAAGTCGATGTGCCGCGCAAGCGCATCTCGCTCACCCTCAGGCTTACTGACGAGGTGCCCTCAGGCGGCGCCCGGAACGGCGGTGGTGCCGCAGGCGGTCGCCCCCAGGGATCTCAGCGTTCCCAAGGAGCAAAGGGCCGGCAGCAGGGCCAGAAGTCGGATCAGCGCCCCGCAGCCCGCAAGCCCGCCCCCACCAACACCGCGATGGCAGACGCTCTGCGGGCCGCGGGCCTGGGGTAGCCCGGGTGGGCGGGCTTCCGCGCCCGCGCCTAACCCACGCTAACCCCGCGCCTAACCCAAGCGCTCCTGACCCATGCGCTGCGCATCGCGCTCAGCCACTCCGCGCACTGTGCACCGCACCCAGCCAATCCGGTGTAGCCATATTGCTAGTTCACCTCGCGTCAACTAGCAATATGGCTACACTCGATCGCGCACGCACACGCGCACGCGAACGCACACCCTGTCGGCCGGTGGTCGCACCTCAGCCGGATCAAAATCGCACATTCTGACCGGCTGGCTTGCCAATACCGGCTGACATGCGGAGGCGGAGGTTCTCAGACACAAGACCCCCGGTCTCAGTTACAAACGGATATTGTCACTTACGATGGTCGTTCTTGGGAAGCCTGAGATCTAGCCAGCTGAATAGCGCCTCCCGCGATGCGAGGTATTGAACGACACGTTCTTCGCGCAGAGCAGTTTCCAATGCGGAGTGAACTGCAGAAGCATATTTATTGATAAGCGGTGACAGCAATAATCAACGCAGTAGACCCCTAATCAAGGGTGAAACCTCGGGAAACATTTCTGCATGGCTGGCACAGCAAGCAAGCGCATCTGGCAACTTCTCATTTCTCGTTCCTCTCGAAGAACAGTTTGAAGAACCGGGTAGGCTCAGACTATGTCTGATCCCAATGAGGCAACCTTTAGAGACTTGGAGTCCATTCGTGACGCTTTGAGGGTTTTCAATAGCGAGCGCGAGTGGGGACAGTTCCATTCACATCGAAACCTGGTCCTCGCTCTCGCGGGTGAGGTGGGTGAGCTTGCAGCGACCGTGCAGTGGATTCCAGATTCCGAAATTGAAGTAGCACTCACGAGCCCGAAGCTTCGGCGTAACTTCGAAGATGAACTCGCAGATTGTCTCGCCTACGTAGTCCAGATCGCCGATCGAGCCGATGTCGATCTTTCCGCAGCCTTCGAGCGCAAGCTGCGACTGAATGGGGACAAATATCCAATCGAGCGTTCGCGAGGCAACGCAGTCAAATACTCGGATTTTGAGGATTGATCACCCATGACATTAGTAGCGCTTCAACCAGCAGCGAATAGTGCCTCACGCAAGCATTTTGCAGACACAATCGAGTCTTCAGTTCAGATTGAAATGGCGAACCGCTTCCTTCCATCTGAGACAGTCGAGGAACTACAAACCACGCATCCAAGTGGTGAGCTGAGGCTCTGGGGCGCTAAACCGGGAGAGTCTTCCCAGCAAGTAGCCAAGTGGAGCCGGCTGAGAGCCGGGGACTACATGGCATTCGCTGCTGGCGGGAAGTTGTTCGCGGGGGCGGTAATAACGAACGTATTTCGAAGCGCGGAATTCGCCCGTCAGATCTGGGGAGATACGACCACCGCGAACGGGCACACCCAAACCTGGGAGTTAATGTTCGCGGTCGCTCAGATTGAAGCATTGGATGTGCCGTACTCGACGCTCAACCCACTTATCGAACGCTCACCTCGCGCAAACGTTCAAGAATTCGCAGTCCTCAGTGAGAAACAAAGTGCATCGTTGCTCCGCTATCTCAATCGAGAAGAGAGTTCCTATGAAGAAGCGTCTATCGCTGACTCGCTACAAAGCCTGACGTTAGATCTTGACGAAACCGATCGGGCTGTCATTGCTAAACGTCGTCTCGAGCAGAGTACGCTAAAGGCCACACTGCTGGGTCGCGCATCCTTAGCGGGATGCGATCTCTGCGGCGAAATCATCCCGGTTGAATTCCTTACTGCCGCTCACATCAAACGTAGATCGTTGTGTTCCGAGATCGAGAGGCGACAACTAACAGCCGTTGCAATGCTGAACTGCAGATTTGGATGCGACGAGCTTTACGGCAAAGGCTACGTCGGTGTAGATGCAAGCGGCAAAGTTCGAGTCAGTGACCTCTTGCCCGCAGGTGCAGCTCGCAACTACGCCATCGAGCGGCTAGCGGGAAACGATTGCACAGCTTGGAACACTCGAGAAGAGACACGGACCTTTTACAATTTCCATTGGGAGCGTGACTTTCGCAGGCAGGTAGTCGTTTAGTGGCCAGCTTCTTCAGCAACTCCCCATTTCAGAATGAGAAATCGTTTTAACTTCACGTTTTCAACGTGCACCTTTGCAAGTCACAAAACACGACATTGCAAGCTCCGGATCACCATGTCCGCTCCCAACGAGAGCGCAGCCGATAGTGCGGCTACGAATGCAGAATAGCTTCACGGGATAGCCTTCAACCCAAACACGTCAGCATCAGGACGGCTGCACTAGATGTGTAGAAAATCGCTTAGCTGATAACCCACGTACTCGATATAAATTGAGATTTCCGCCCCCTCCTAGCTCGTCCCGCTCCGCCCCCTAGGAGACTGCGTTGCGAATCCGCTAATTTCTCGACAGCTCGGTCTCTCCAGGAAGGTCATAATTTGGGTGACAGGTCAGCAACTTTGAAGTTCTAGCAGCACTTCAGTCGGCTACTAGAACAAAACGGGCTCCGACTCCCCAAACCAAGTATCACGTGGGCCACATTCCGAAGAATTCTAACCCTAAATCAAGAAACCCCCGGTCTCAGATCCAATATCTGACCGGGGGTTTCTTCACGCGGAGGGTAGGAGATTCGAACTCCTGAGACGTTTCCGCCCACTTGTTTTCAAGACAAGCTCCTTCGGCCGCTCGGACAACCCTCCGCCGAAAAGCTTAGCAAAGCTTTGAGCCTCTCTTGCACTCAGCTACAGCAGGATCGGAAAACGATCGCGCAGAGCGGTCAGCAGGCCGCCCTCGTCGATGGTCCCCGTCACGCGCCCGGCGGCAGCCTGCACCTCAGGATCAGCCTGGCCCATCGCCACAGAGTCACCGAAGCGGGCGGCCCACTGCAGCATGTCGATGTCGTTGCGGCCGTCGCCCGCCGCGAACACACGTGAGTGGTCGATTCCAAGCTTCGACGCAACCGTCTCGAGCGCGCTCGCTTTGGTCACCCCGTCGGGGGCAATATCAAGCCAAGAGGTGCTTCCAACCGCGTACGACACGTGAGTCAGACCGAGCGACTCAACGGCACCGACGAACTCTTCGAAGCGGTGGTCTGGTGAGACCACAACCACTCGCGACGCCTGCACCCCGAGCAGCTCCTCGAACGGAACCTGCTTCTGCTCGGCCGGGAGTGTGCCCGTTGGAATCACCTCAGTGTAGAGAATCCCGCCGTCGGCGAGTTCTACCGCGTATCGAGCCGTCGCGAGCTGCGTGCGAATCTTGAGCAGCGCATCGGTGGGGTCAAACGCCTCGACGTATTCGCGCCGGTAAGCGCGGTGAGCGAGCGGATCACGCTTTAGGGTCACGGCACCGTTGCAGGCGATAACCCACTGCGGCCGAATCCTCAGTTTCTCCACGATCGGCAGTGTCGCATCGACAGAGCGACCGGTCGCGATGACAACCTCGTGCCCGGTTTCGTGCAGCGTCCGAATCGCATCGCTCAGACCGGGATCGATGGCGCCCGAGAGCGGATCGTCGCCGGCGCCCGGCCCCGAGTGGTTCAGCACGGTGCCGTCGAGGTCGAGTGCGATGAGGTGGCGCTCAGGATCCGAAACTTTAGCCAGCATGCCTACCCTTTCTTGCGCGCAGCAGTGTCGAGTGGGGTCAGTACTTCAAGTCCACCGAGGTACGGGCGCAGCGCCTCGGGAACAACGACGCTGCCGTCCGCTTGCTGGTGCGTCTCGAGGATCGCCACAAGCCACCGGGTCGTGGCAAGTGTGCCGTTGAGCGTGGCAACCGGAGCGGTCTTGCCGCTCTCAGTGCGGAAGCGGGTCGACAGGCGCCGGGCCTGGTAACTCGTGCAGTTACTCGTCGAGGTGAGCTCGCGGTAGGTGCCCTGGGTCGGAACCCATGCCTCGATGTCGAACTTGCGAGCCGCACTGGATCCGAGATCCCCCGCAGCCACGTCGATCACACGGTAGTGCAGGCCGAGCTCCTGCAGCATCTCCTCCTGGTACGAGACGAGACGTTCGTGCTCAGCCTCGGCGTCGGCGGGGTCGGTGTACACAAACATCTCGAGTTTGTTGAACTGGTGCACGCGCAAGATGCCGCGCGTATCCTTACCGTGCGAACCAGCCTCGCTGCGGTAACAGGTCGACCATCCGGCGTAGCGAATGGCACCGTCTTCGAGGTCGAGGATCTCGCTCGCGTGATACCCGGCAAGCGCGACCTCGCTTGTACCGGTGAGGTAGAGGTCTTGCTCGGGCAGGTGGTACACCTCGGAGGCGTGTTCGCCCAAGAAACCCGTGCCGTTCATAATCTCGGGCTTCACGAGTGTCGGCGTGATGAGCGGGGTGAAGCCGTGCTGCATCGCCCGATCCAGAGCCATGTTCATGAGCGCAATTTCGAGCCGTGCGCCGACGCCACGCAAGAAGTAAAAGCGAGCACCCGACACCTTCGCGCCGCGCTCCATGTCGATGGCACCCAGCAGCTCACCCAGTTCCAGGTGGTCTCGCGGTTCAAAATCGAAGCTTGAACGTTCGCCAACCTCGCGCAGCGTCACAAAGTTCTCTTCGCCGCCGCTCGGCACACCGTCGATCACGATGTTCTCGATACGGGCAGCAATGGCGTCAAACGCGGCGTCCGCTTCTTTCGCGCGGGCCTCGGCAGCCTTCACACCGGCGGCGAGCTGCTGCGCCTGCGCGATCAGGGCCTGCTTCTCTTCCTTCGGCGCTGACTTCACCTGCTTGCCGAACTCATTCTGCTCGGCGCGCAGCGACTCAAACTCGGTCAGCGCGGCACGGCGCGAAGCGTCTGCGGCGAGCGCTTCATCCACCACCGCCTCGCTGTTGCCTCGGGCGCGCTGCGAACGCTTGACGGACTCGGGATCGTTGCGGAGGAGTACTGGATCGATCACATGAGCAAGCTTACCCCGCACCCTCTGACATTCATGGGGAGCGGCCGCATCCTCACCAACCGACAGCGCCGACGAGCCACGGTCTCGTCGAAAGGCCACCGTATAGACGCAGCAACGATGGCCTCTCGCCGAGAACATATGTTCTGGCCAAAGAGACCGCACCCAAAACCCCAAATGCCCCACCGGCACGAGTACCCTTGGGGCATGCCCGAAGCCACCTCGCAACCGCAGCCAGTCGTCGCCGTTGTGTATCAACCGTTCAAAACAGATCTCGACCAGTTGCGCGCAGCTGTCGCCCAGGGCGAGCAAGAGTCGGGGTGGGCCGCAGCTCGCTGGTACGAAACAGCTGAAGACGATGCCGGGGTGGGCGCCACAAAACAGGCCGTGGAGGATGGCGCGAGCGTTGTGATCGCAAGCGGCGGCGACGGCACGATCCGCGCGGTAGCGGAGGCGTTGCGGGGCACAGGGGTTCCGCTCACCATCGTTCCGCAGGGCACCGGCAATCTTCTCGCTCGTAATCTCGGCGTTCCCCTCACCAAGGTCAGTGAAGCAGTGCAGGCCGCCTTCAGTGGCGTCAACCGCAAGATTGATCTCGGGATCCTCACCATCGTGCGCGAAGACGATTCAGAAAGCGACCACGTATTTCTCGTGCTCGCGGGAATGGGCCTCGACGCACGCGCGATCTCTGCAACCAGGTCGACGCTCAAGAGGCGTGTCGGCTGGCTCGCCTACGTCGATGCTGGGGTGCGCACGATCCTGACCGATAAGCCCCTGCAGATTCACTTCTCGGTCGACGGCTCCGAGGTGAAGCCGCTTTCGGTGTACACGGTCATGATCGGCAACTGCGGGCTGATGCCGGGTGGCGTGCTGCTGATCCCGGACGCGAAGCTCGATGACGGTCGACTCGACGTTGTGGCACTCAAACCGCTCGGCGCGTTTTCGTGGCTGCGCATCTGGAACAAGATTGGCTGGGAAAACGGAGTTCTGCGCAAGACGAAGACCGGTCGCAAGATTATCGACCTCGTGCACGACACCCGCAATGTCAGCTATGTGCAGGCGACCAATTACGCGCTCTCGGTCACCAAACCAGAACCGATCCAGTTAGACGGAGACGACTTTGGGCTCGCCCTCGCGGTAAACGGACGGGTGGATCCCGGATCGCTTGTCGTGCGAGTGCTGCCCGACTGGAAGGCCTAGCCCTCTCAGTCGCTGCCGTCGGGCGTTCCCTCGATCACACCGCGAAGCCAGTCACGGGCGTCGCGGAAGGTGTCATTGTCGTAGACCGCGTGCGTCGTGGCGGCGATGCGATCCGCGCGGGGGTACGACCCAAGGAACACCACGTGCGGGCTAAACCGCTTCACACCGAGCAGCGCGTCGGCGACACGTTCGTCTTTGATGTGCCCCTCGGCATCGATAACAAAGCGGTAGCGCCCCATGCGGTCTCCGATGGGGCGTGAGGCGAGCAGCGTCAGGTTCACACCGCGTGTGGCGAACTGCTCGAGAAGTTCGAGTAGGGATCCGGCACGGTCTTCTGGCAGCTCCACGATTAGCGAAGTTTTGTCGGCACCGGTGGGGTCACCAACGGGCACCGTGCGGCTCACCAGCACGAAGCGGGTCATTGCGTCAGGGTTCTCAGCGATCCCCTCGGCGAGCACCTCAACGTCGTAGTGTTCTTCGATGCCGGGCGGCGCGATGGCCGCGTCGATGCCCTTCTCGCTGTCGAAGAGGTCGGCTGCCGCCTGCACGTTTGAGGTGGCTGGCAGATGGCGGTGGCGCGGAATCTGATCATCGAGCCACGCGCGGCACTGCCCGTAAGCGACGGGGTGACCGGAGACCACGTTGATGTTCTCCATGCGGGTTCCGGGACGGGCAACCAGCACAAAGCGCACGGGGACCAGGTACTCCCCCACAATACGAAGGCCCGGGATCGTCGCGAGCGCGTCCTGCGCCACGGTCACACCGCCGTCGATCGAGTTCTCGATGGCGATGACCGCGGCGTCGCTGCTGCCCGAAACAACATCGCTGAGGGCCTCGCCCAGGTTCGCGACGGGGCACCACTCTTGGCCAACCGCCTCAGGCACCTGCTTGAGCGCCGCCTCGGTAAACGTGCCCGCCGGCCCCAGGTAGGAGTAGCGGCGGGTTGGAGTCTGAGAGCCGGGCATAGACCTAGGTTATCGTCGCGAGGGATCGGCTGCGATCCTCTGCCCTACCTGTCAGCCGGTGCTGGCTCACCAGCCGGTTCAGGATCGCCCTACTTATCCGGCTGACATGTCAGCACCGGCTGACATGTCAATACCAGCACCGGCTGACGTGTCAACACCGGCCGACGTGCCAGCACCGGCTGACGTGTCAGCACCGGCTGACGTGCGGGTCAGGGTCGGCATGCGCGCACCAGCTGGCAGGTGGGCCTAAGCTGCGGCACCAAGCGCCCTCTGCACCAACTGCTGGGCCGCGGCCTGCACCTCGGCCAGGTGCTCGGGTCCGCGGAACGACTCAGCGTAGATCTTCATCACGTCTTCCGTACCCGAGGGGCGAGCCGCAAACCAGGCGTGTTCGGTCTCGACCTTGAGCCCGCCGATGGCGGCTCCGTTGCCAGGAGCCGAAGTGAGGATCGCGGTGATGGGATCACCCGCGAGCTCCTTCTGCGTCACGTCGTCGGGTGAGAGCGCGAGCAAACGGGCCTTCTGCTCGGGCGTCGCTGCGGTGTCGATGCGGGCGTAGCTCGGCTCGCCAAACTCAGCGACCAGCTCACGATAGCGCTCCGCGGGAGACTGGCCGGTCACGGCCTGAATCTCGGCGGCAAGCAGGGCCAGCAGGATGCCGTCTTTGTCGGTGCTCCAGGCGGTGCCGTCCAGTCGCTGGAACGACGCTCCTGCGCTCTCTTCTCCGCCAAACACGAGGCTGCCATCGGAGAGCCCCGGCACGAACCATTTGAACCCGACGGGCACCTCGAGCAGCGCGCGCCCGCGCGCCGCCACAACCCGGTCAATGATCGCCGAGGAAACGAGCGTCTTGCCGATTCCCGCCGACACGGGCCAGTCAGGCCGGTGCGAGAGCAGGTAGTCGATCGCCACCGCAAGGTAGTGATTGGGGTTCATGAGGCCGTCTGCAGTGACTATGCCGTGGCGATCGGCATCCGCGTCGTTGCCGGTGATGAGGTTGTAATCTTCGCGGAAAGAGTCGAGTGTGCTCATCACCTGCACAGACGATGGATCCATGCGGATCTTGCCGTCCCAGTCGAGGTGCATGAAGCCCCACTGCGGGTCAACGCCCGGGCCAAGCACCGTCAGGTCGAGGTCGTAGCGATCTCGGATCGCGGCCCAGTACGCAACACTCGCACCCCCGAGCGGGTGCGCGGCAAACCGCACACCGGCCTCGCGAATCGCGGCAACGTTGATGACGTGTTCGAGTCCTTCGACGTACTCCCCGAGGAAGTCGTACCCACCCTCGTGACCGTACGCCACGCCCTCGGGGGCCGCGTATAGGTCGGCACCGCTCTCCAGTAGTTCATTCGCGCGAGCGGCGATCCAGTTTGTCGCGTCGGTGTCGGCTGGGCCGCCGTGCGGCGGGTTGTACTTAAAGCCGCCATCGGCGGGCGGGTTGTGGCTCGGAGTAACAATTATGCCGTCGGCACGGTGCGGATCGTCGGCAGCACGATCGCGGTTGTGGGTAAGGATCGCGTGGCTCAGCGCCGGGGTTGGCACGAATGTTTCGTCGCCGGTACCCGCGGCCGAAACCACGTGCACACCTCGGGCAAGCAGCACCTCTCGTGCGGTGCGCTCAGCGGGTGCGGAGAGCGCGTGAGTGTCGGCTCCGATAAAGAGGGGCCCCTCGATGCTCTGGGCCGCGCGATACTCCGCAATAGCGATGCTGATCGCTGCGATGTGGGCCCGGTTGAAGGACACGTTCAGCGACGATCCGCGGTGCCCCGAAGTGCCAAAGACCACCCGCTGGGACGGCACGGCAGGATCCGGAACCAAGTCATCGTACGCTGCAAGCAGCGCCTCAATGTCGACAAGATCTGACTCAAGGGCGGGCTGACCGGCTCGTTCGTGCATGAGACCAGTCTGCCAGGAGCCACCGACAAACGTGCATGTCTCGCAACCTCCCGTTCACACGCCGGGACTAGCCTAGAGTCATGGATCCCAATCAAGCACAGGCCCGCCGCGGAGAAATCGAGTGCTGGCTCACCGACATGGACGGCGTTTTGGTCCACGAGAACCAGGCGATTCCCGGCGCCTCCGAGTTGCTGCAGCACTGGCGCGACTCCGAGATCCCGTACCTGGTGCTGACGAACAACTCCATTTTCACCGCGAGGGATCTCAGCGCGCGCCTGGGTGCATCTGGCATTGACGTGCCAGAGGACCGCATCTGGACGAGCGCTCTCGCAACCGCCGCGTTTCTCAAGCAGCAGAAGCCCGGCGGCAGCGCGTTTGTGCTCGGCGAGGCCGGACTGCTCACCGCGCTCCACGACGCGGGGTACATCATGACCGAGTCGAACCCCGACTTTGTGGTGGTCGGCGAGACACGGCACTACTCATTCGACGCGATCACCAAGGCGATCCGCCTCATCATCGGCGGGGCCCGCTTCATTTCGACAAACCCCGACGCGACCGGCCCGAGCCCAGAGGGCCCGCTGCCCGCAACGGGATCCATCAACGCACTCATTACCAACGCAACGGGAAAAACTCCCTACGTCGTCGGCAAGCCGAACCCCATGATGTTCCGCTCAGCCCTCAACAAGATCGGCGCACACTCTCACAACACGGGCATGATCGGCGACCGCATGGACACCGATATCGTCGCGGGTATGGAGGCGGGCCTCCATACGATCCTCGTAATGACGGGCATCGCGGATCAGGCCGAGATCGAGCGCTTCCCGTTCAGGCCTGACGAGACCTTGGGGTCGGTTGCGGATCTGCTGTAGCCCCGCCCAGACGGGCTTCTGCGGTGAACGCATCTCAACGTAATGCGAGACCAAAATGTTGAGACGCGTTCACCGCACGCCACCCGGCAAGGTTTAGGGCACTACGCCCGACGCTTCTTGACCTCCCGCACCAGCATCTGCCCGAGAATAAACACCAGGTAGAGCGAGAACAAAATATTGCCGATGAGCGGATCGATCCACGCGGCAAAGAGCGAGCTAAACGGCACACACACGCTCGCGGCGATACCAACGATTGCAGCCGAGCGCAGGTCGACATTATTGCGACGAGAGTTTCCGATCGTGCCTGACAGCGAACCCGGAATCATCATGACGAGCGAGCTACCCTTCGCGGCGAGGTCGTTCGCGCCAAAGAAGAACATCAGCACCGGCACCACAACCACACCGCCGCCGACCCCGAGCAGGCCAGAAAGAATGCCAGTGATCACACCCGTGAGCACCAGCATGATGCCCGCAAAAATGCTCAGATCGATCTGATCGTCACGCGCCGGAACCACAAACCAGAGGCTGACGATCACAACAACTAAGAAGCCCATGAACAGCCACCGCAAGAAGGCGGTCGGCAGTTTCGCCAGCAGGTAACTGCCGAGCTGCGCTCCCGCCACGATGCCCACCGCGAGGCAGGCCGCCGCGATCCAGTCAACGTGCCCCTGCACGGCATAGGTGATCGCACCGACCACCGCGGTCGGCAGAATCGCCGCGACCGAGGTGCCCGCAGCCAACCGCTGTTCCATGCCGACCCACAGCATCAGAGCCGGCACGATGATCGTGCCGCCGCCGATCCCGAACAGCCCCGAGAGAATGCCGGCCGCGACACCAATCACGAGCAGGGGGAAGAAGTTGGGGCGTTCAGTCTTGGTCATAGGTGAAAACGATTCTTTGTTGGAGTTTTGAAATCGTGCAGGCCCGATTTAAGCGGACACCACAATGGCCGATCCATCGGAGCGCGGGTCACTCGCCGCCGCATAGCCCGCGTTGTGGGCGCGGATCAGGTTCGAGTGTCCGAGCTTTTCTGTACGTGAAGGCACAGTGTGAAGTGTAAACCCTGCGGCCTCGATCGCATCGCGGGTCGCCTCCGGCACGTCGGCTTCCGCGGTCACGGTGACGCGTCCGTCAGCCGCGGGCTCGTTCACGATCCACCGTGGCGCGTGGGTCGCCTCGCTCGGGGTCGCACCTGCGAGCGACCGCAAAAGCAGTTGCGCGTGAATCTGGGGCTGCGCGGATCCTCCCATCGTCGCGGGTACCCATGCCACCTCGTCACCGTCTAGCACCAGTACCGGCATCAGCGTGTGACGCGGGCGCTTGCCCGGCGCAAACGCGTTCGGCGACGCGGGATCGAGTGAAAATGAGGTGCCGCGATTCTGAAAGATGATGCCGGTCTGCGGTTCAAGAATGTGGGCTCCGAAGTCCCAATAGACCGAGTTGATCAGCGATACGGCCCAACCGTCGGCGCTGATCGCACTGAGGCCAACGGTGTCGCCGCTTGCTTTCGGATCCCCCGCGATAACGGCGTCGGGAGCGGCCATGCGCACGAGATCCTCACCTGAGACAGCGCCGAATGCGGGATCAGCGAGCTCCGCTGCACGCACTGAGTTTGCCTCGCGGAAGGCCCGCGCTAGTTCCCCGGCTCCCTCACCCAGCGGATCCTCGATGCCAGCAGCGACAGCGTTCAGCGCCCGCAACAGCATAAATCCCGAGGTGTTGGGCGGGCCAGTGAGCACACGCAGCCCGGCAAAAGAACCCTCGAGAGGATCCGCCCACTCGGGTCTGAACCCTGCGGCGTCGGCGGGGGTGATTCGGGATCCAAGCTCGGCCAGCCCCGCAATCCACTGGCTGGCGAGCTCACCCTCGTAAAACTCATCGGCGCCGCCAGCGGCGAGCTTTCGCAGAGACTCCGCGAGCGCGGGCTGCCGGAGGGTCTGCCCCTCGGCGATCGGTTCGCCGCCCGGGTAGAAGACCGCGCTGGCTCCGGGATCTTGCGCGAGCGAGTCTCGGGCCCCGACGAGCGCGGCTGCGACGGAGCGCGAGTTCGGGAAGCCGTCCGCCGCGAGCCGAGTCGCCGTCGCGAGGTGGTCAGCCCAGCTCAGGGCAGCTCCGTGTTGATGCAGCGCGTCCCAGCCACGCACGCCTCCGGGAACAGTGATGGCGTCGAGGCCGCGCAGCGGAAGCGCGTCGCCGTGCTTCTGCCGAAGCGCCTCGAGTGTCTGGCCGGCGGGCGCGGTGCCCGTGGCGTTGAGAAAGCGCACGCGCCCGTCGGGGCTGCGCACAAGGGCAACGAGGTCACCGCCAAGGGCAACGTTGTTCGGATACACCACGCAGAGTGTGGCCGCGGCAGCGAGCGCCGCGTCGATGGCGTTGCCGCCCGCTTCGAGCGCGGCGGCGCCGGCCTCGGTTGCGAGGTGGTGGGAGGTGGAGATGGCTCCGCGGGATCCCGTGGCGGTTGTCATGACTTCGTTGTCCTCACTTCCGGTTGAGCTACTGAGGTTCGAGCTACTGCGGTTCGAGCCCGAGATCGTCGAGGCCAATGGCGAAGCGGTACTCGTAGCCCTCGCCCTCGATGCGAGCCTTGGCGGGGGCCTGGCGATCCACAACCACCGCAACACCCGCGATGATCGCGCCGACCTTCTTGAGTGCCTCGATCGCCTGCAGCGGCGAACCGCCGGTCGTCGAGGTGTCTTCAACGACGATCACGCGCTTGCCGTTCAGATCGGGGCCCTCAACCTGGCGGCCGCGGCCGTGGTCCTTGGGCTCCTTGCGCACAACAAAGGCGTCGTAGGTCTTGCCGCGAGCAATGCCCTGGTGCAGGATCGCGGACGCGATCGGGTCCGCACCCATCGTGAGCCCGCCGACCGCGACAACTCCGTCGATATCGTCGATGAGGTCGAGCATGACCTGACCGATCAGCGGCGCTGCACGGTGATCAAGGCTGAGCTTGCGCATGTCGACGTAGTAGCTCGCCTTTTTGCCACTCGTGAGGGTGAAGTCGCCGTGGAAAACGGCGTCCGACTTGATGAGTTCGATGAGCTGTTCGCGCGCGCTGGTCATGGGTTTGATTCTACTGGGGTCGCGACCGTCGGCAAGGATCGGCGCTACCAGAGACGATTCGACGCTCGCCGGAGGCAAGGAAGCTGACCGGCGGCAAGGAAACCTACCGGTGAGTTTCCTTGCCGCCGGTCAGTTTCCTTGCCGCTCGCAAGAAAGGTCGACGGGATTCGCCCGCGCGTTAGGCCCCGACCTCGACCGACTCGACATCATCAACCGCGAGCTCCGGCGGCTGCTTGCGGAATCCGCGGGTTGTCACCGCGAGGATCACAATGCCAACACCGAGCCAGATCAGACCGAGTGTGATCGCGTGAATGTCGAGCTGCGTGAGCAGGATCACAATCACGATCACACCGACAATCGGGGCCACGAGGTACAGGAACACGTTTAGGCGGTTGCCCGCGCGACGCTGCCGAGCCCAGTACACGATCACCGACACGTTGACCATAATGAAGGCGATAAACGCACCGAAGTTGATGAACGACGTTGAGGTCGCAACATCCATCACCATCGCGATGAGGCCGACGACGGCAATCGCGAGCAGGCTGAACACGGGCGTCTGAAAACGCGCATTGAGCGCCCCGAAGATGCGCTTCGGCAACACGCCATCGCGGCCCATCGCGTAGAGCAGGCGGCTGCCGGCGGCCTGCGCCGCGATGCCCGAGGTGAACTGCGCGATGACCAGCGCTGCAAGGAAGACAGCCCCGAAGAACGCCCCGCCGATCCTGTGCGCGATTTCGAACGCCGCGGTGTCAGCGTTGTCGAACGTGCCTCCCGGGTGCACCAGCTGGCCCGCATACGCGACAACCACAAAGATGCCGCCACCAATGAGTGCAACGAGCATGATCGCCTTCGGCACCGTGCGCTTCGGGTCGATGGTCTCCTCAGTGAGGGTGGTCACCGCGTCAAACCCAAGGAACGAATACGCAGCAATCGCAGCGCCGCCCGCGATCCCGGCCAGCCCCGCGTCGGTTCCCACAAACGGAGCCGAGCTGATCAGCCCGCCAGCTCCGTCGGTGCTCGCAACATTCGCCAGCGCCAGCGCAACAAAGAAGACAATAACGAGAATCTGGAAGCTCATAAGCACGAGGTTCGTGCGGTCGGCGACCTTGATCCCGATCACGTTCAAGATGGTCGTGATCACGATGAAGCCCAGGATCCACACCGGCATCGGCACTCCCGGGAACTGCGCCTGCAGGTACGATCCACCAATCAGCCAGATCACCATCGGCAAGAACAGATAGTCGAGCATCGTTGCCCAGCCGACGAGAAAGCCAATGCGGCCGTCGATCGTGCGGCGCACGTACGTGTAGGCCGATCCTGCGACCGGGTACGCCCGAGCCATGCGACCGTAGCTGTTCGCCGTGAACAGCATCGCGACCAGGGCGATCAGGTAGGCACTCGCACTCGCGCCGCCGGTCTCAGAGGCGATGACCCCAAAGATGCCGAGCACAATGAGCGGGGTGAGGTAGGCGAGTCCAAAAATAACCAGCGACGGCAGTCGCAGGGTTCGCTTGAGAGATACATCGGTCATGAGGGTGGGTTACTCCATCTCGGTTGAATCGAACGACTGCGTTCCTCTAGGTGCCCAGTTCGCGGGGGAAATCTTGCCGTTGTACATGGGAAGTGGGATCTCGGCGTCGCCAGGCTTCAGCTGATCCCACATGCGGTTGGTGAACATGGTGCCGCGCTCGCGCACGTTTGCGGTGTGGTCAGGATCGACGGTCACCACTAGGGTTTCTTCTCCGATGCCGGCCTCCGCCAGCACAAACCCTTCTGGGCCAACGACGATGCTGCGGCCACGTCCGACCGGACCCGCGCAGTTCACACTGACCACAGTGCACTGGTTGACGATCGCGTTGGCGCGCGCGAGCACCAGTTCCTGCTCGCGGTCAGGGCTGGTGGTCTTCACGATGTTGAGCACCACGTCTGCGCCGAGCCACACGATCTGGCGGGAGTGCTCGGGGAACCACGCGTCGTAGCAGATCGACATGCCTGCAACACCGGCGCCGTCGAGATCGGCGACCACAAACTCGGTGCCGGGGGTGTGCGGTTCGAACGGCCGCCACGGGAACATCTTGCGGTAGCTCGCGCGCAGTTTTCCGGCAGGATCGAACAGCAACTGTGTATTGAAGAAATCGCCCTCGGGGTGTTGTTCGCTTGGCGCAACTCGCTCGCCGAGGCTGCCGGGGCAGAGCCAGATGCCGTGCTCGGCAGCGATCTCGCCGAGGGCGCGCACGAAGTCGGAGTCGAGTGCGACGGCGGCCTGTTCGAGCGCCGCAGGGCGCTCAGCCTCGGGCAGATGCTCGGTGCCGTTGAGGTGCATCTCCGGGAACACCAGCATCTGAATGTCCGGGTGCTTACGCAGCGTCTCGGCCACATCTTCACGGAGGGCGCGCAGGGCGTCCGTCTGGTCGTCGCATGGCAGTGGTGCCCGCTGGGCCACACCAATCCGCAGGTCGCTCATGAGCGTAGCCAACTCCTCGGCACTAAAGAGATCATTTTGATCAATATAAAACATGTCGGGCTAGAATCGCAACATGGCCCCGCTTCGTGATCCCGCGCTCGAGGAGATTTCCGAGGCCCTGCACGCAGCCCCCGGCGCCGAAACCATCACCCGACTCTCCGCGATCGACGCCGTGCGCGCGCGTATTTTGCTCGCAATCGAGCACCGCCTGTATGCCCCGGGCGAGCAGCTCCCGCCGCTCGAAGCACTCGCCGAGGGGCTCGATGTTGCGCCGATCACGGCGCGCAGAGCACTCGAGACGCTGGTCGAAGACGGTGCGCTCGTGCGTCGCCGCGGCCGCGGCGGCGGCACCTTTGTCGCGGCGTCTCCCCCGCAGATTCAGGACTCCGCGGTAAACGTGTTCCGCGCCGACGAGGACGCGATCCGACTACTCATCGACCAGCGCTGCCTCATGGAGAGCGCCCTCGTTGCGGCGGCCGCCGAGCGCATCACCGTGGAAGAGTGCGACGATCTCGAAGCCCTAGTCGATGCCGCCGAGCAGGCCACCACCTGGGCGGCATTTCACAGCGCGGATCGCCGCTTTCACCGCCGCTGCGCAGAGCTGAGCGGGCTCGTAGAGGCCACGAGCTATCAGACCACCTACGAGATGCTGGCGCGCTACTTTCTGCCATATCCTCTTGATCGTCTCGGCGGATCCCACCGCGAGCACCGTGCAATAGTCGAGGCGCTGCGAGCGGGCGACGGATCACGAGCCGCCACCACCACCCGCGAGCACGTCGGGTCCCTGCGCCGCGACATGTTCATGGCGCTGCCGCGGTAGGTACAAATACTCGGCAGCTTTATCGACCTTTCAATGCCGAACCTGCACTCCATCGCCGAACCTGCAGTTCTTGGATGCAGGCTCGGCACCGAGATGCAGGCTCGGCGCTGAAATGCAGGGTCAGCACCGAGTTGCAAGCTCGGCGAGGCTGGCGGATGGCACAGTTCTGAAGCGATACGAGGGGACTTCTCATGTAGCTTTGAATCGTGACCACACAAACCTCCCGCCCCGCTGCATGGTTCTCCTGGGCAAGCTTGATGCTGTCAGCCGCAACCCTCGGTGTCATCCTCTGGGCCTGCCTCACCGCTTGGGGCGCCGTGGTTCACGGCCACCCCGCCTACGCGATCGTCCTGACGATCTCGGCCCTCGGCGCACTTCTGCTCGGCTGGCTGTCGCTGCGCAAGATTCGGCGGAGAAGCAAGGACGAGCGGGCTGAGACCATACGGATCGGCGTCTGGGGAGTCGTGTGGCGCGTTCTGCTGATCGCGCTGGGAGTGGTTTGGATCGCGATCCTTGCCTGGCTGCGCCCGTATGTCGCAGTCGAACCCGCTCTAGCGGCGATGCACTCAGACAAGACCGTGACCGTCACGGAAACGACCACGGACATTGAACTTCGTCCGACCGACGCGAAGACACCTGAGAGCAGCACCGGAGTCTTCTTTCAGCCCGGCGCGCTGGTCGACGCGCGTGCCTACGCCGCGGTACTACGGCCTCTCGCCGAAGATGGCCACACGGTCGTCATCACCAAACAGCCGTTGGGGATCGCGTTCCTCGCACTGTCTGCTTTTGACAGCGCAAAAGCCTCAAACCCAGAAGTCGCCCAGTGGGTGGTCGCGGGGCATTCGCTCGGCGGAACAGTCGCGGCGATAGAGGCCACTGAGAAGAACGCCCCGGTCGCGGGGCTTCTCTTCTACGCCTCCTATCCTGCAAACGACATCAGCGAAACGCTGACGGTTCCGGTGGAATCGATTTCGGGAAGCCTCGACGGACTCGCGACCCCCGCGAAGATCAAGGCCTCACGCTCGAATCTTCCGGCGGACGCCACCTTCACAGTTATCAAGGGAGGCACCCACGCCCAGTTCGGCAGCTACGGCCCGCAGAGCGGCGACAACACACCCACCATCAGCAACGAGGCGGCCCGCAAGCAGATCTCGGAGGCGTCCGTCAGCTTCGTCGATTCAGTGAGCAAGTGAGCGTAGAAACCCCTACTTCACACTCTCCAGGAAGTTCTGCGTACGCTGCCGCTGCGGGTTATCGAGCACTTCCTCGGGTGGCCCTGCCTCAACAACTACCCCGCCATCCATGAAGACAACCTGATCCGCGACCCCGCGGGCAAAGCCGATCTCGTGCGTCACCACGATCATCGTCATGCCGTCGCGGGCGAGCTCTCGCATCACATCGAGCACGTCACCAACAAGCTCAGGATCGAGCGCCGACGTCGGCTCGTCGAACAGCATCAGCTTCGGCTCCATCGCGAGCGCCCGCGCAATCGCCACACGCTGCTGTTGCCCACCAGAGAGCTGCGCCGGATAGTGACCCGCAAAGTCGGCGAGCCCCACGCGGTCAAGCAATGCCAAAGCCTGCTGCTTCGCGGCAGAACGGCTCCGCCGCACCACACCAACTGGAGCCTCACACACGTTCTCGAGAGCGGTCATGTGCGGGAAGAGGTTGAAGCGCTGGAACACCATGCCAATCCCCTGCCGCTGCTTCGCGATCTGGCGAGGGGTCATCTCGTGGATCTTCGCACCGGCCTGGCGATACCCGATCAGTTCGCCGTCGACGATGATCCGGCCACCGTCAATGCTCTCCAGGTGGTTGATGCACCGCAGCAGTGTTGACTTCCCTGATCCTGATGGACCAAGCAGCACCGTCACAGTGCCAGCCGGCACCGCAAGCGACACATCGCGCAGCACCTGGTGCGCTCCGAAGCTCTTGCGCACTCGCCGAACCTCAACGAGCGACTGGCCTACAGGCCCGGCTGGGGCGGCAACGCCGACACCAGCAACAACATCTACAGTGCTCATGGCACACTCACAATCTGTGTCTCGGGAGCGGGCTCGGGTCCGGGCCGCCGACTGGCAAGCGCCGCGCGCACACGTTGCAGCGGGGTGGGCGGCAGGTTGCGGCTGCTGCCGCGACCGAAGCGACGCTCCAGGTAATACTGCGGAACCGACAGCACACTCGTCATAAAGAGGTACCAAATGCTGACCACAATCAGCAGCTCAACCTGCTTGAGGTTCGATGACGAGATGACGGAGGCCTGCGTGTACAGCTCCATCACGGCGATCACCGAGAGCAGCGAGGTGTTCTTCAGCATGGAGATCAGCTCGTTGCCCATCGGCGGAATGATCACGCGCATCGCCTGCGGCAACAGCACCCGACGGAAGGTGTAGAGCGGCGACATGCCGAGCGAGTAGGCGGCCTCGCGCTGCCCCTCATCGACCGACATCATGCCGGCGCGCACAATCTCAGACGAGTACGCGGCCTGGTTCAGCGTCAGCGCGAGCAGACCCGCAATAAACGGGGTCACGAGCGAGTTCGTGTCCATCTGCCAGAACACCACGTCGGTCAGCGGAATGCCGAGCGACACCTTGTCAAAGAGCAGCCCCAGGTACCCCCAAAGCACAATCTGCACCAGCACCGGAGTTCCCCGAAACGCCCACACATAAAACCACGCGACCGTCGTCAGCACGGGGTTCGAGGCGAGCCGCATCGCCGCGATCACAATCGCGAGAACGGTCGACACCACCATCGAGATCACGGTGATCAGGATCGTGAGCCACACACCCTCAAGAATGCGCGAGTCAAAGAGAAACTCACCCACGGTGTCAAAGTCGAGATTCGGGTTCGTCGCGACCACAATCACAAAACTCACAACGAGCGCAAGCACCACGATGGCACTCACCCAGCGCCAGGGCCGGCGCAGCGGGATGGCTTCGACGTCGTCGTCGGTCGTCAAGTTCGGGATCGGCGCAGCGGCAACAGCGAGGGCCGATCCTGCCTGTCCGCTCATGACGCCTTGCCCTGGTTGACCTTCGCCGAATCAACCGCGTAGGCCGCAATATTGTTGCGTTCGAGCACCTTTTGGTAGGTGCCCTCGTCGATCAGTTCTTGCATTGCCTGGCGAACAGCCTCGATCAGTTTGGTCTCGCCCTTCAGAATGCCGATTCCGCTGTACACGGGGTTGAAGCCCGCGGGGTTCTGAGGATCACGCACGATCTCAAAGGCATTACCCTTGTCGGTCGTGGCAACCACGTACTCGGTCACGACCGCGTCGGCGGCGTAGGCCTGGCTCTTGCCCGCGCGCAGGGCGGTCTGCGCGTCGAGGTCAGCTGGCAGTTCCATCACGTTGATGCCGCAGTCCATCGCGCGCAGCAGGTCGCCCTGCACCGTCGCCTTCTGCACCGAAACGGTCTTGCCGCACAGATCCTTCTGCGTGGTGATCTTCTCGGGGTTGCCCTTCTTCACCGCAATCGCGAACCCACCGTGTGTGTAATCGACGAACGAGAGTGTGGCCTGCCGCTCGGGCGTATCGTTCATGCCACTCATGATGATGTCGTTTTTCTTTGCCTGCAGCGACGGGATCACCGAGTCGAAGGCCTGCTTATTGAGCGAGACGTCGATCCCGAGCTTCTGACCGATCAGGCGCCCGAGTTCGGGGTCGAAGCCGATCTCGCGGTTGTCTTTGTCGTACATCGCCATGGGCGGGAAGGGGATGTCAACGGCGATGTTGATTTTGCCCTGCTTCACAATGTTGTCGGGCAGCATTTTGGTGAGGGCGGGATCGGCCTTGGTGCTGATTTCATCACCGGTCGGCACGTTGGGGCCGTCTGCCTTGGCGTTATCACCGCCACCCGATCCCGAACAACCGCTCAGCAAGAGCGCCAGTGCGGCCCCGGTTGCAATCAGCGCGAACGATGTCTTCTTTGACAGTTTCATTGTGTGTCCTTCAGTTTGGGGTTGTGGATCGGCCGAAACGAATGAGTGAGCTCGGCCGCAAACGCGGGTTCGTGCAGGGTGAGGAGATCGTCGTAGCTCTCGCGGCGGGCGACGAGTCGTGCTTCACCGTCGGCCACAAAAACGATCGCGGGCCGCAGGGCTCCGTTGTAGTTGTTGGCCATTGTGTAGGCGTAGGCGCCCGTTACCGGCATCGCCACGAGGTCGCCGGGTTTGGCCGCGGGCAACGGAGCGCCGTCAACCAGTAGGTCGCCCGATTCGCACTGGCGCCCGACCAGCTGCACGGTTTCGGTCCACGGCTCGGTCAGGCGATTGGCCAGCACGGCCTCGTAGCGCTGCTGGGTGAGCGCGATGTCCAGCTGATCGGCCATGCCGCCGTCGACGGCCACAAACACCCGACCCGTGTGCTTCACCGTGACAACTCGGTAGAGCGTCACACCGGAGCGAGCCACGAGGGATCGGCCGGGCTCGATCATCAGCTTGGCGTCGGCGGGCAGGTGCTTCTTCGCCGCCTCAACGATCGCGTCGAGGTATTCGTCGACGGAGGGCGCCTGCTCGCTGTAGGTGTACTTCACGCCGAGCCCGCCGCCCACGTCATAGGTGTTGAAGTGTCCGGCGGTCGACAGCTTCTCGACTGCCTCCGCGAACTGCTCGGTGCCGAGAATCTGCGAGCCGATGTGCAGGTGTACACCCTCAAAATCCATCAGCGGGTGCGCCCTCATGCGCTCGATAGCGCGCAGGGCCTGGTCCATCGGCAGTCCGAACTTCGAGTCGTCGCCACCGGTCGCCTGGGAGGCGTGGGTCACGGCGTCGACCCCTGGGATGACGCGCAGCAGGAGACGCTGGGGGCGGGTGAGGAGCCGCTCGAGGCGATCAAGCTCGTGCTCGTTGTCGACAATGATCACGCCGATGCCAGCGTCGAGCGCGTCCTGCAGTTCGGCGTCGGTCTTGGCGTTGCCGTGAAAGTGGAGGCGCTCAGGGTCAACCCCCGCGGCGAGCGCGAGCTTCAGTTCACCACCGCCCGCGACGTCGATCGAGAGGCCTTCCTCTTGCGCGAGCCGGTACATGCCGACGATCGGGAGCGACTTTGACGCAAACAACACGTCCGAGTTCGGCCAGCGCTCGCGAAGACCGTCGACGAAGCGCCGGGCCTGGCGGCGCAGTCCCGCCTCATCAATGATGTGCAGCGGGGTGCCATACTGTTCGGCGAGCTCGTTCACCGAGACTCCGCCGACCGTGAGGCTGCCGTCTACGTCGCAGCCCGATTCCTCGGGAAAGATGCTCCACAGCTCTCCGAGGCGTGTGCCCTCGGGAGACGGCTGCTCGATTGTTGGCTCTGCCGTTGGGGAAATGATCGACATGGGTTCTCCGTTCGCGGGGTGGGCGGCGCGAGCGTCATCTGCACCGCATAAGCGGCATTTGCACCGTCGCGTGATAACCATACGAGCCTTTGAAGCGAAGTTTTTTGTGTTTTAAAGATAGATTTACTCCATGAATGCAGCTATTTCTCTAGTTGAGCCTGTCGAGAACGTGACGCTCGGTGAGTTGCTGCTGGCGCTCGGACCCAATACGGTCACCCTGCTCGGCCGCGGAGACACCAAGCTCACGGTGCGCGGCACCGACTTCTACGATGCGCTCGAAGAACTGCGCGAGGATCCTGACACCCTTCTACTTGCTCCCTCTGCCGCAGAGATGCCCGCGGCCCACATCGCCGCCCTCGCGGAGCGCGCCGCGCAGCTGCGGTATTCGGCCATTGCCGTGAAGTGCCACGAGGGTGACATCGCCACCTACACCGCCATTGCCGAGTCGAGCGGTGTGCCCATCATCCGCGTGAGCGAGCGCCTCAGCTGGCGGCTCTTTGATGCGTACATTGCGCAGTTGTTGGGCGAGCAACACCACAGCGAAGACACCCACCGGGATCGCGGGGCAGAGCCCCTCTTCGCGCTCACAAACGAGCTCGCCGAGTTTTTCGGAGGATCCGTCACCATCGAGGATTTGGGGCGCAGGATCATCGCCTACTCTTCAGTGCCCGGCCAACTCATCGACACGCACCGCACCCAGGGCATCCTGACCCGGCGCGTACCCGATTCCCCACTCAACGACGATCAGTACCGCACGGTGCTGCGCTCCGATGACCCGATCAAGTACCCGCACATTGACGACGAGGAGCCCCGAGTTACCATCGCCATTCGCGCGGGTGCTCTGCCACTCGGCACGGTGTGGGCGATTGATGCCTCCGGCGACGCTCCCCTCACCACCGAGCAAGCCAGGCGCATTAGGGCCGCCGCGGTTGTCGCGGCGTCACACATGCTCGACGACATTCGGGTGCGAAAGGCGACGCAGATCCCGCGCGAGGATCGTCTTCGCACCCTGCTCGACGGAACTGATGTGATGGGGTCAGAGCTTGCCGAGCTCGGCATGACGGAGGAGCGAGGCGCAACTCTGTTGGCCTTTGCCCACCCGAAAGCGGAACTGCCCACCGTTCCTGCGCAGCTGCGGTCAACGGTGCAGCGCCACCTTGAGCTGTATCGCCCCGAGGCCGTAACGGTCGTGCGCGGCGGGAGGGTTTACGCTCTCGTTGCGAATGATCCCACGACTGTTGCGAGTTCGCTCGCAGAACCGCTGATCCCGATCCTCGACCGCCTCATCGGCCCCGGCGTTCTTGTGACCGCACCCGGGGTCGCGCACAGATCCGCCGAGATTGCCCCGCTGCGCGACCTCGCCGATCGACTATTCGATACCGCATCGCGGCGGCCGCAGGCACCGTTAGGTGTGAAGGATCGTGTGCTCACCGTCGAATCGCTGCGGCCCATGCTCGTGTTTGAACGGGCCGCGACGATGTTCGCGAGCAGCCCCGAACTGCGTTCGACGGAGCTTGAGCGCATGGTTTTCGAGGAACCTCAGCTCGCTGAGACCCTTCGCGTGTGGTGCGGCAGCTTTGGCAACGTCGCACAGACCGCGCGTGTGCTCGGAATCCACGAGAACACCGCCCGCTATCGCCTGCGTCGAGCCGAGGAGAAGTACGGGATTGACCTTGTGGAGCCGGATGCGTTGCTGGTGACGTGGTTGCAACTGCGAGCAATTCACTCCTGACTCTCGCCCCCGGTGCCGAGTTGGTTCACAAAAGCTCGCTGGCAACATAGAGCACACCACCGCCAACAAGAATCACCACCGCAATCACGCTACATACGATCGCCATACCTTTTCGCCTTACAAAACCGTCGGCCAGCAGCGAGGTTAAGAGCCCCAAGAGCAGCAATGGCCAGAGTGTGCCCGCACCAACAAAGAGTCCACCAAAGAACGCACCCTGCATTTCCCCGTCACGGTTGAGACCGGTGACCCCAGAAATGGCAGCAAATACAAACACTGCGCTGCAAAAGTTCGCCGCCATAAAGAGTGGCGCACGGGGAACTATTTGTTTTATCCGGGAAAACAGGGGCCACAGCAGCAGAGCGAGCACGGTTGTCCAGATAGACATCAAGAGCGCCCATGGAATAAAGAACTCGGTGATCGAACTTAACTGCGATGCTCGCGGCACAAACAAGAATAGGAGCACCCCGATCGGAAGCGAGGCGGAGAGCGAAATCGCAAGGCACGACCAGCCGAGAATGAGCCACTTTGGTGCGGCTTTTGGTCGAGAGGATTCCTTGTTGATTATCACTCCGGCCCACCTTCCCTATCCCGTTGCGAGAAGGGCCTACATCAGTTACCTTTCACACCTCTTATAATAAACGATTCCGAGCTTACAAAAGACAACGGTTTTCTAGTACTCGTTGGAGATTGAGTAAACCGATGCACTTCGGAGCGCACCCCGGCTCCCCTTAAGACACAGCCCGCTAGGCTTGGTTGCTGCATCCGTAGATGCCTCATTAGAGATTAGGGGGACCGAACCATGGGCCACAACATCGACGAACTCGTCACCCTTTTCGAGGCGAGTCCGGTCGCAGTGCTCACGGGTGCTGGGATCAGCACCGACTCCGGCATCCCTGACTACCGCGGCGAGGGATCCCCTCCCCGCACCCCCATGAGCATCTCGCAGTTCACCGATGACCCGCAGTACCGCCGCCGATTCTGGGCAGGAGCCCGCGTCGGCTCATCTCGGTTCTCAGCCATACAACCCAACGCTGGCCATATCGCTCTTGCTCACCTCGAAGCCGCCGGGCGCATCAACGGTGTCATCACGCAGAATGTCGATGGGCTGCATCGCCGCGCTGGATCCCGAACGGTCGTTGAACTACACGGCAGCGGGAGCACGATTCGCTGCGTCAACTGCGACTTCCGCACAACACGCAACGAGGTGCTGGGCTGGTTCGATGCTCTCAACCCTGGCTACGCGGAGCGCCACGCGGGCGCGGAAATCGCGCCCGATGGTGATGCCGCAGTCGCCGAGACTGATGCCGTTGAGGTGCCCACCTGCCCAATGTGCGGAGGCATGCTCCGGCCCGATGTTGTGTACTTCGGCGAAACCGTCCCGCCGAAGGTCTTCGCGGCCGCCGAGGTGCTCCTCAATGAGGCCGGAGCGCTGATCCTCGCCGGCACCTCACTAGCCGTCAACACTGGAGTGCGGCTTGTGCACCGTGCGGAGCGGCGCGGGATCCCCGTCGCCGTGATCAATCGCGGCCCCACTGCGGTGGATGCCCGCGCCGACGTGCGCCTCGAGGGTGGCACGACCGAGATCCTGACGGAACTGGCAGCGCGGCTGAGATAGCCCCGAGACCCACGACCCGAGACCCCGAGACCCCGCGACCCCGCGACCCCGCGATTCTGGGGTCAGTTTCTGGTAGAAAACCGCGGTTTTTTACCAGAAACTGACCCGCAAATCGAGGAGCGACAGAATGGAGGAGCTGAGGGGCCGAGAACCGAGGAGCTGAGAGACCGAGAAGCGAGAGACCGAGAAGCGAGGAACCGAACTACCCAGCCAGCGTGCTCTGCCACTCGGCGTGCAGTTTCGCGAAGCGACCCCCAGCAGAGACCAGCTCCTCGGGCGAACCATCCTCAATCACCCGGCCGTGCTCCATCACCAGCACTCGATCGGCAATCGCCACTGTCGACAGGCGGTGCGCGATGATGATCGCCGTTCGATCCGCGAGCAGTCTTTGCAGCGCCTCCTGCACCAGGCGCTCGCTCGGCAGGTCAAGCGAGGCAGTCGCCTCGTCGAGGATCAGCACGGCCGGATCCGCGAGGAACGCCCGGGCAAACGAGATCAGCTGACGCTGCCCCGCCGACACCCTGCCGCCTCGCTTGTTCACATCGGTATCAAACCCGTCAGGTAGCGCATCAATGAACGACTCAGCCCCGACGGTTCGGGCCGCCGCACGAATCTCAGCAGCCGTCGCCGAGGGTTTGCCCAGCGCAATGTTCTCCGCGACCGTGCCACTAAAGAGGTACGCCTCCTGCGTCACCATCACGATAGCGCGCCGCAGATCCTCAGCGGCAAGCGAGCGCAAATCGACCCCGTCGAGAAGCACGGCACCAGACGTCGGATCGTAGAACCGCGCCACCAGCTTCGCGAGTGTCGACTTGCCCGCACCGGTCGTACCAACAAGCGCCACCGTCTGCCCAGCGGGCAATTCGAGCGAGCACTCTGACAACACCTTGCGGCCGTTTCCGTACCCAAACTCCACGCGGTCAAAGGCAAGCGAGCCGCGAGCGCGCGGCAGCGCAATAGGCTGTGCAGGATCCGGAACCGTCGGCTCCTCCTCCAGCACACCCGACACCTTCTCAAGTGCCGCGGCCGCCGACTGGTATGAGTTCAAGAACATGGCGACCTCTTCAATCGGGCCGAAGAAGTTGCGCACGTACAGCACCGCCGCGAGCAGAACACCGAGCGCCAAGGTCCCCTCACTCACGCGCAGCGCACCCCACAGCAGCACGGCCGCAATCGTCACGTTCGCGAGCAAAATCAGGCCAGGATCAAGCACGCCATACAGGCGAATCACGCGCAGGTTCGTGCGCCGGTACTCGTCCGAGACCTCCGCAAACGCCTTTGCATTGCGACGTTCGGTGCGGAAGGCCTGCACGGCGCGGATCCCCGTCATCATCTCGACGAACTGCACGATCAGGCGCGCGCTCGCGACACGAGTACCGCGGAACCCCTTCTGCGACTCGATCACAAACCAGCGCATCAAAATGGCGAGCGGAATGCCCATGCAGATCAGCAACACCCCGCTTTGCCAATCGAGCAGGCAGAGCGCGATGACGGTAAATGTGCCGATCAGCACCGCGTCGATCAGCTCGTTCAGGCTGCCGTCGAGCAGCTCCTGGATCGACTCCAGGTCACTCGTTTGCCGCGAGATGATGCGCCCCGACGTGTAGCCCTCGTGAAACTCCAGGCTGAGGCGCTGCGTGTGCCTGAAAATGCGCATGCGCATCTCGAGCATCACCGCCTGGGTGAGGCGCGCGATCAGCACGACGTACCAACCGACGAGCCCCGCCGCGATCGCTCCCGAGAGCAGGAACGCGATGGTGATCAAGACCGCGGGCACCCAATCACCCTGGTCGATAGCGCGGGGAAGCGCATCGTCGATGCCCGCCGCGATCAGCATCGGGCCGATCACCCGCATCCCCGTCGAGACGACCACCACAACCGCCGTCAGCAGCATGAGCTTGCGCAACGGCTTCAGGATCGAGCCGAGCAGGTGCAGTGAGCGGCGCCGGATCGCCCGGCTCTCCGCCTTTGTGTAGTGTTCGCGGTCTTCACCGCTCGTGCCGCGCACGCTTTCCGCGCTCATCGCGTTGCCTCCGGGGTAATACTGACGATCAGGTGGCGGTAGTGCGCGCTCGTGCGCAGCAACTCCGCGTGGGTGCCGACTGCCTCGATGCGGCCGTCGCGCATGACCGCGACGCGGTCAGCGAGGGCGACGGTTGAGGGTCGGTGGGCGACGATCAGCGCCGTCGTGTTTGCGAGTACCCGCCTCAGGGCCGCCTCAACAAGCGCTTCGGTGTCGACATCGAGGGCCGACAGCGGATCATCGAGCACGAGGATCGCTGGCTTCGCCGCCACCACTCGTGCGAGAGCGAGGCGCTGCCGTTGGCCGCCGGAAAGGCTCAGCCCTTCCTCACCAACCGCGGTGTCGAGGCCATCGGGCAGATCGAACACGAAGCTCGCCTGGGCGACGTCAAGTGCCTCTCGAAGCACCGCGTCGGCCTCGGCGCTGTGCAGGTCAAGGTCGTGGCGACCAAGCAGCACGTTCTCGCGAACCGTCGACGAGAACAGAACCGGCTCCTCGAACGCAACACCAATGAGGCTGCGCAGTTCTTCGAGGCGCAGCTCGCGCACGTCGATTCCGTCGATCTCGACGGCACCGGCCGTCACATCGTAGAGTCGCGTCGGCAGGGTCGTGAGTGTGGTCTTGCCGCTGCCCGTGACCCCAACAAGGGCCATCGTTTCGCCCGGCCGCAACACAAGGTCGAAGCCGTCAATGATGTCGGTCTCGCTGTCACGCGCGTCGGGGTAGTGGAAGTGCACGTCTCGAAACGCGAGCTCCCCCTTCGGGTCTGCGATCGTTTTGGGGTCAGCGGGATCCCGAATCACCACCTGTGAATCGAACACCTCGAACACACGATCCGTCGCGGTGCGGGTGTCGATCAGGAAGGAGAATAGGAAGCCGAGCGATCCCATCGGCCAGCGCAGCGCCGTTGCCATCGCGAAGAATGCGAACAGCTCACCCACCGTTAGTTCGCCACGACTCACCAGCCAGATGCCCGTGATCAGGCTCAGCCCGAGCGCGAGCACCGGAACCAGGTCGTACCAGAACCACAGCAGCCCAACCTCGTAGCCCTTTTTGAGCTCGGTGTCGCGCAGGGTCTCGGCCTGTTTCACGAACTTGTTGAGCGCGTGGCTGCCACGACCGAAGGCCTTGAGCACCCGGATGCCGTGCACGCTCTCTTCAACGGAGGTCGCGAGGTCACCCGCCTGATCCTGGCTGTTGCGCGACAGCGTGCCGTAGCGCTGCTCAAAGCGGAAACCCACCACCCAGATCGGAATCGAGCACACCACAAACACCACACCGAGCGACCAGTGCCAGCGGAACAGCAGCGCCGTTCCGACGACGATTGTGATCAGGTTGATGAGCAGCAGGATCGAGCCGAACGCGAGCCAGCGCCGGATCATGCTGATGTCTTGCATCATACGGCTCAGCAGCTGGCCCGACTGCCAGCGGTCGTGGAACGCAACCGGCAGACGCAGCAGGCGCTCGGTGAAGCTCTGTCGCACCGCGTACTCGACCTCGGTCGAGGGTGCGAGCACGAGCACACGCCGGAAGTACACGAGTGCGGCCTCGATGATTCCGAGCCCGAGCACCCCGAGTGTGGCCCAGACGATCTGTGAACGATCGCCGTTGCTTTGCATGGCGGCGCTCAGCGGGCCATCGATGACCCACTGCAGTACGAGTGGGATGGCGAGGGCGGCGAGGGCCGCTCCGAGGCCCACAAAGAGGCCGCCGATGAGGCGGGGAAGTGCGGGTTTGGCAAACGGCAGCAGGCGAGCGAGCGCCTTAAGAGTTGGCTGTCGTTTCGTCTCGGTCTGTGACGAAGGTGAATTGTGTGCCGAAGAGGGCAGTTGTGAAGAAGTCATGATCCCTGATGAAGCGTGCGCGCGAGGGCGCGGGTTGCAAGTGCTGGCGGCGCTGAAGGCGCGAGAGTGTGCGGGCGGAAGGTCGGCGGCAGACCGCCGCTACGAAGCTAATTCCGGCCGGACAGGGCACTGCCCGGAAGAGTGAACGCGATCGTTGGGGGCAAATTGATTGATGCCATGATCCGCTCCTTTCCGGGTTTGTGGGATACCTGGAACAGCCTATCCATAGGCTTTGCCACAGCGCAAGCATCATTTTGGCTCGGCGGCGAGATAGCACCCACCTTATGACCCCACTCCGCGATAACCTTGCCGCATGAGGGTGCAGTTGCGGCAGGTGCCGTGGGTCTGGGTTGCGGTGTCGGCTATCGCCATCACCCTGTTTGCGGTGAGCTCCACGCTCGGGGCCACCGTGTACGACTCCCCCGTCGCCTACAGCCTCGGACTCTCGGCGCTGCAGGTTGCCGGGGTTGTGCTCGTCAACCGTTTTCCCCGCTGGGGAATCCTGACGACCACGGTGGCCACAGCCGTCATAGTGGCGCTCAGCCGCACGATCCCACCCGAGGCACCCTGGCCGATCCCGGTCACGTCCATCATTGCGATGGTGGTCACACTCGTGATCGGAGCCACCCGCGGCCGCTGGCTCTCGGCCACAGTGGCGGGTGCGCTTGTTGCGGCCGTATCGACCAGTGTGGCTACGGTGGTCGGCGCTGCGATGCCGCCCGGCCCGATCGTCGCGAATATCACGGTGTTTCTCACGCTAGCCGCTGCTGCCGTGCTCGGCGGCGTGGTGCTGCGCACCGCGATCCTGACCCGCGGTGAACTTCGCGAAGCCCGTGAAGTGTCGGAGATCGCGCTCGCGCGTCGCGAGATCGTGGAAGAGCGCACGCGGATCGCCCGCGAGATGCACGACGTTGTCGCTCATGGCATGTCGGTGATCCAAGTGCAGGCGGCGAGCGCCCGCTACCGCTACCCCGATATCAGCTCCCAGGTCGCCGACGAGTTTGACGAGCTCGCCGCAACCGCGCGCACCGCCCTCGGTGAGATGCGCGCGCTGCTCGGGGTGCTTCGGGCAGACGAGGATGCCGAGCAGGCGCCACAACCGGGGCTTGCCGAGTTGCCAGACCTCGTTGCGGGAGCACGCTCAACACTGCTCGACGCCACGCTCAACGATCTTGTGCCCGAACAGGTGCGACAGCGCATGACGCCGGTCATGGAGCTCACGATCTATCGAGTGGTTCAAGAATCCCTCAGCAATGTTGTGCGTCACGCCCCGGGGTCACGGGCGGAGGTGGAGCTGAGCCACGAGGCGAAACCAGGATCGGGCAGCCAGCTTCGAATCAGCATCACAAATACGGCTCCCTCGGACGCCGCCTCACACGGTGTCGACACGAGCGGGCACGGGATCCGCGGCATGCAAGAACGAGTCGCAGCTCTCAGCGGTTCGCTCCGCACAGCCCCCACGGCAGAGGGCGGCTTCGCTGTTCTCGCGATCATCCCGCTTACTCTGGAGGCCAGCACAGCATGACCGTATCTATTCTCATCGCCGACGACCAGGCGATGGTGCGGGCGGGGTTCGCCGCAATCCTCGACGCCCAACCCGACTTTGAAGTGGTCGGGCAGGCGGAGAACGGTGCGGACGCCGTGGAGCTCTCGCGCAAACTGCGCCCCGACATCGTACTGATGGACGTGCGCATGCCCGAAATGAACGGGCTTGAGGCGACAAAGCAGCTGATGGATCCGCCGCCGCGCTACGAGCACCGGCCGCACGTGATCATCTTGACCACCTTCGACATCGACGAATACGTGCACGACGCTCTCGCCGCTGGTGCGAGCGGCTTCCTGCTGAAAGACGCACCACCCGCGGACCTGGTGCACGCCGTGCGTGTGGTCGCCGCGGGCGACGCGCTGCTCGCCCCGAGCGTGACTCGGCGACTGCTGGATCGCTTTGCCGCACACCGTCCACCGAGTGACAAGCACCGCCTGCGCCTTGCCGACCTCACCGAGCGCGAGCGCGAGATTCTCGTGGGCATCGGGCGTGGCCTGTCCAACGCCGAGATCGCCGCGGAGCTGTTCATCGCCGAGCAGACGGTGAAGACGCACATCACTCGCATCTTCTCGAAGCTGCAGTTGCGGGACCGTGTGCAGGCCGTCATCCTCGCGTACGACGCGGGTCTGGTGCAGCCGGATCAGTAGCACCTCAGTAGGGGGTCAATTTGGCTCCCCGGAGTGAAGCGGTCGGGTAGACCTGCGCGAGATGGTTCTTTCATGCTCGATGGAAGGACCTCCCCCATGTCACTCGCCACACCCGTTTCTGCTCCGGTCTCACTGAGCAGCGAGGCTCGCGAGACCCTCGAAACCAGCGGAAAGCCAGCGCAGACCAAGAGGGACCGCACCGTCGACCTCGTGCGCGCTGCCTGCCTGCTCGCGGTGGTGGGGGTGCACGCGCTCATGGTTGGGGTGAGCGTTCAGGGTGGCACTCCGGTACTGGAGAACGCGCTTGAGCCGTGGTCGGGGTTCACCGTGTTCTCGTGGTTCGCCCAGATGATGCCACTCTTTTTCATTCTCGGCGGCTTCGCCTCGGCCACCCACTATCGTCGCCTACGGTCTCGTGGGACATCCCCGTCCGACTACGTTGCAACGCGCCTCCGCAGGCTGTTGCCCGTGCCGCTCGCCGCAGCGGGCGCGACGGTGGTCGCCCTGTGCGGACTCGCACTCTCTGGAGCATCCCCTGACATCGTCGCGACAGCGGGGTGGCGGATCAGCCAACCGCTCTGGTTTCTCGGCGTCTACATTCTCTGCTCGGCGCTTGTGCCGCTCATGATCAAGCTGCACGAGCGGGCACCGCGCCTCACGCTCCTGAGCCTGGGACTCGGCATCGCGACCGTCGATGCGCTGCGCTTCGTAACGGGCATCGACGCCATCGGTTTCGCGAACCTGCTGTTCGTGTGGCTCGCCGTTCAGCAGCTCGGGTTCTGGCTGGCAGACGGCCGGATCCCGAGCGCTCGCACCGCCTGGTTTGCGGTCGCCGGCATCGTCACGCTGATGGCTATCGGCGCCTCACCGATGAACCTCTTTGAGGCCCTGAATCCGCCGACCGCGGCACTCGCGCTGCTCGGGGTCGTGCAGTTCAAGCTCTTTACGGTGCTGCGCCCGAAACTCGCGGCACTGGCCGGGAACCCCAAGGTAAGCCGGGTCTCAGACGCGCTCAACAGCCACTCGATGACCGTCTACTCGTGGCACATGCCGGTTGTGGTGTTGCTCGCCGGGCTGCTGCTGATCGCCGGGCCGTCATTGCCGATCCCGCTCACACCCGAGTGGTGGCTGAGCAGGCCCGTGTGGCTTGTTGCGGCCGGGATCGCGGTCGTCGCGGTCGTTGCGGTGGCGGGCAGGATCGAACGCGGGCCAAAAAAGCCCTCGGGTGTTCAGGCGACACAACCAGTCACGACCCGAACCGCATCGACCACGATCTCTGCGAAACGCGCAGCGTTCAGTGTGCTGAGCGGAGCCAGCGGGGTGCTGCTGATCCTCGCCACCACCGGCTCACTCTGGGCGTGGGCCGCTGGCGCCGCCTTGATGGCCTGCGGGTTACTCGCCGCGCGAGATCCGCGTCATGTCGTCGCGCGGAACCACCTTGATGCGCGTGCGCCCCTCGGCCTCACCAAGGCCAAGCTCGTGCTCGTCCAGGCGGTGCCAGCCCTCAATCGTCGTATACGGAACATCGCGCGAGTGCAGCAGCGCGGGCACAGCATCCGTGTCGGTGGCCTCGGGCTCCCAAAGCTTCGCGCGATCCTCAAGCAGGCACTCGAGGGTCTCCATCGCATCCGACTTCGTGTGACCGATCAGGCCGACAGGGCCACGCTTAATCCAACCGGTCGCGTACACACCAGGAATCTGCTGGCCCTCAAGATCGAGCACGCGGCCCTGGCTGTTCGGGATCACACCCGCCGTCTCATCAAATGGGATCTCGTCGAGCGGTGATCCAAAGTACCCGATCGCACGATAGAGCGCCTGCATCGGGATAACCTCGAACTCACCGGTATCGATCACACCGCCGTCACCATCGGGGGCGGTGCGCTCGATCTTGAGCCCAGCAACACGACCGTCTTCAACCACAACCTCGATCGGCTTCGACCAGAAGTGCATGTGCAGGCGGCGCGAGGCGTGCTCGCCGCTCTCCTCGCGCGCTCGCTGATCCTGCAGCCACTTGTCCATGACGCGAGTCATGACCAGCACCTGCTTGTTCTTGGCGAGGGTCTCGTCGGCGTAAGCGTCGTCGTGGGCGAAATCGCGCTCGTCGAGCACCATGTCGACGTCGCGCACCTCGCCGAGCTCGCGCAGCTCAAGCGGTGTGAACTTCACGTACTTCGGGCCGCGGCGGCCAAAGAGGTGCAGATCCTGGATCGGGTTTTCTTTCAAGCCCTGGTAGACGTTGTCGGGGATCTCCGTGGGCAGCAGATCGTCGGCGTGCTTAATGAGCATGCGCGAGATGTCGAGGGCGACGTTACCGTTGCCGATCACGCCGACCTCGGCGGCCTCGAGGGGCCAGGTGCGCGGCACGTCGGGGTGGCCGTCGAACCAGCTCACGAAATCAGCGGCACCGTAGGATCCACCGGCTTCGATACCCGGGATCGTGAGCGCAGCATCGCGGATCGCGCCGGTCGAGAAGATGACCGCGTGGTAGTGGGTCTTCAGGTCTTCGAGGGTGATGTCTTGGCCGTAGCGCACGTTGCCGAAGTAGCGGATCTGACCGCTATCAAGCACCTCGCGTAGGGCCGTGATGATGCCCTTGATGCGCGGGTGATCGGGTGAGACGCCGTAGCGCACGAGTCCGTAGGGGGCCGGAAGCTGCTCGAACAGATCGATCTCAACCTCGAAGTCACGCTCAGCTTTCAGCAGCAGATCAGCCGCGTAGATTCCAGCCGGGCCCGCGCCTACAATTGCCAGTCGCATCTTGCTCATTGCTGTTCCTTCCGTTCCCGCAAGCGGTATTCTCCGTGGGGAAGTGTTGCCAATAACTGTTGAGTGAGTTGCAGATTCCGAGGAAGATCCTGCGACCCTTGCGCGAGAAAAAGTGCTCGCGCGGGATCGTGGAGGTCTAGCCCTCGCGGGTCACGATGGACTCGGCCATCCGCTCAAGCGCGCGCTTCACGGAAGACTTTGGCAGCACGTCGAGCGCACCAACCGCGTCCTCGGCCCAGCGACGAGCAGTCGCCTCGGTTTCACGTGTAACGTCGTGCTCTCGCAGTGCGGTCACCTCGGGGTCCAACAGTGCCGGGTCCGCGCCTGCGGCGATCGCGTCGACTCCAGCGTCGATGCTGGCCAGCAGCTCGGCGTCTGCACCGTTGCCGTTTGCGGCGCTCTCCCGCAGCAACAACAGCGGCAACGTGGCGACACCGGCGCGCAGATCGGTTCCGGCACGCTTGCCGGTCTGCTCCTTCTTCGGCGAGAGGTCGATCACATCGTCGATGAGCTGGAAGGCGACGCCGATCCGCTCACCGTATTCCATAACGGGATCGGCATACTCGAGCGGCGCCTCACCGAACATGACACCCATGCGCGCCGCACACGCGATGAGCGCACCCGTCTTATCGGCGAGTACCTGCAGGTAGTGCGGGATCGGCTCGTCCTCGGGCTGTGGGCCCACCGTTTCGTGCAGCTGCCCCAGGCAGAGACGCTCGAAGGTGCGCGCCTGCAGCAGGATCGCCTCTTCGCCCATGCCCGAGACGAGGGTTGAGGCGCGGGCAAACAGTAGGTCGCCGGCCAGGATCGCGATCGAGTTTGACCACACGGTTTGAGCGGCCGGAACCCCTCGGCGCAGTTTCGCGTCGTCCATAACATCGTCGTGGTAGAGCGAAGCGAGGTGGGTGATCTCGACGGCCTGCGCGGCGCGGCGCACCAGTTCGTTCGGGCCACTGCCGAGCTCACTGGCGAGCAGCGTGAGCATCGGTCGGATGCGCTTACCGCCTGCGTTCAACAGGTAGCGCGCGGGTACGTCAGCGACCGGCGAGGCAAAAGTCAGGTTTTCGAGCAGCCCACCCTCAACGATTTCAAGTTCAGCCTGCAGCGCTTTCGCGTGACGGCGATCTTGTACTCCCCTGAAGAGGTTCATGGGGAGCGCCTGGGTGGCGGTGTCCTCGGCGATGTGACGGTTCACTTCTTCTCTCCATCGCTCGGCTTCGCGGGGGCCTGCTTGGGCTTGGGTTTAGGCTTCGTATTGGCTGGTTTGGCAGCAGCGGGCTTCGGCTTTGCTGCCGCGGCCTTGGGCTTAGCGGAGGCTGTTTTGGGTTTGGCCGAGGTCGTTGGCTTCGCGGCTGGTTTCGCGGCAGCTTTGGGCTTAGCAGCAGGCTTAGGCTTGGCAGCCGGCTTAGTGGCGACCGGCTTCTGGGGCTTACGCGGCACAAACCCACGGTGCAGCGCGACCACGCCGAATGTCAGGTTGCGGTACGCAACGCGCTCGAACCCGGCTTCACGCAGCCAGGACGCAAGCTCGTCTTGGGCTGGCCAAGCCTCGATCGACTCGTTGAGGTAGCGGTACGCCTCTGCGGCACACTTATTGATAACACCCGCGATCCTGGGGAGCACGTGGCGCGAGTAGGCACCGTATGGTGCCCGGATCAGCGACGATGGCGGTGTTGAAAACTCTGCGATGACGACGCGACCGCCCGGCTTCACAACACGGAACATCTCGGCGAGCGCCTTTTTCGGATCGTTCACGTTGCGCAGGCCATAAGAAATGGTGACGGCGTCAAAGCTGTCATCTTCGAAGGGGAGGTCCGTTGCATCGGCCCAAATGAACTCGATGAGTGGGTTGGCAGCGTGCCGCTTACGCCCCTCCGCGAGCATGCCCTCGGAGAAGTCAGCGGCTACAACCTCGGCGCCGTGTGCGGCGAGCGCAGCTGACGAGGTTCCGGTGCCCGCTGCGAGATCGAGGATCCGCATGCCCTTGCGTGGCCCAACGGCCTTCGTTGTGGCGATCCGCCAGAGTCGGTCACTGCCGACCGTGAGCACATCGTTGATGAGGTCATAGCGCGGGGAAACCTCGTCGAACATCGCCGAAACTTCGGCTGCACGTTTGGTTTCAGTGTCGGGACGAGTCACCCCTATATGCTAGCCCGTCCAGCCTCCGAGGCAGCTTGAATCGGCGCGATCTCTGCGGCATGGCGAACAGCATCAAGGCTGATCCCCTTTTTGAGGGCCACAGTTCGACCGCGACCGAAACGAATGGGGCCGAAGATAGTGGCATGTGCGCATCCTCGTTCCTCTCCCTCGCTCAAGCCGATTCCAAAGGACCGCAGCAGGCACCAGGCGACCAAGTTCAGAGCTCGACCCCAAACACCACCCACCGCGTGATCGAGCCTTCCGTGCTCTATTTCGGAAACCCGGTAGGAGTTGTCTCTTCCCTGAACGAAGCAGGAACCTCGAACCTGGCTCCAATTTCCTCCTTTTGGGCCCTCGACAACCTTTTGGTCATCGGTCTCGGCTCAGACGGGCACACGGTGGCTAACCTCAGGCGAAACCCCGAGCTGGTTCTGAACCTTGCCAACGGGGAAACCTGGCAGACGGTGGAGAAGCTCGGCGGCATGACAGGCGCTGACCCTGTTCCAACAAGTAAACGCAAGGGTTCACGCTTCATTGCGAACAAGTTCGAAGCAGTCGGGTGGCACCCTCTCCCCTCCGACACAGTCGCTCCTCAACGAGCCGCAGAACTCCCCGTGCATCTAGAGGCCAAGGTCACTTCCATCCATGACGAGCCTGACGGCCTCTCGATTGTGTATGCACGGTGCAGCAGGGTCTACGCGGCCGATGAGCTGACTGTTCCGCACACTTCCCACGTCAACCCCGAGCGCTGGAGCCCGCTGGTCTATAACTTCAGGCACTACTTTGGGCTCGGTGAACGGCTCGGTATCGCGGGCCACGCGGAGGTTTCTTAGCCGCGCTGAATCTGCAGCCCGCGCACGCCCGGAGTCACGGGTGCCCCATCGCAGTCGAGTCCTTCACTAATCAACTGCTCATAGTGGTCGATCTTCGCGTCGAGCGCGGCAGCAGCCTCGTCGAGTCGAGCGCGCCGCTGATCCAGCAGTTCCCTCGTTTCTTGCATCAGCGTGATGCGGCGTCCGTGGCTGGCCGCCCCCTCCTCAAAAAGCGCGACGAACTCCTTCATCATCGCTGTCGGCATCCCGGTTTCACGAAGTGAGGTGAGCAGCATCACCACCCCCTGCTCACGCGCACTGTAGTGCCGTCGACCAGCGGACGTCCGCCCAACCCGAGGCAAAATGCCTTCGCGTTCGTACCAGCGCAGCGTGTCGCTGCTGAGCCCGGTGAGCTCCGAGAGCTCGGTGATCCCCACGCCAGTTTTGTTCTGCATGCAGACGAGCATAATTCGGCGACTTCAAAGCATTCCCAGCCAAAGCCTCCGCCGTGAGCTTGTGCTGGAGTGCACTCCAACTTCTAGTGTTCTGGTTCACGTAGTTCGCAGCACTAAGGAGAATCATGCTTGCTCACACAGTTATTCAGGGGGCAGGATCCAACACCCTCCGCCCCGTTGAGGTTTCGACGCCGAACCCCGGCCCCGGACAGGTCACCATTGACGTCGCGTTTGCGGGGATTGGCCTTATCGACGCCTTCTGGACCTCGGGTTTTATGCCTTCCGGCCCAGATTTCGTGCCCGGGCTTGAGGTCTCTGGAACAATCCGCGAGCTTGGCGAGGGGGTCACCGGATTTTCAGTCGGGGATCCCGTGGCCGCGATCCTGCTCGGCGCTGGTGGGTTCGCTGAGGTTGCCTGTGTTCCCGCCACCCATGTTGCCGCTGTTCCGCAGGGGCTCAGCCTCGAGATGGCCGCGGTCACGGCCGTAAACACCGTCACGGCCCACCTTGCGCTCACGAGGTCAGCGCGGTTCGAGCCGCAAGACAGCATGCTCGTACACGCGGGTGTCGGCGGTCTGGGCTCGCAATTCGCGCAGGTGGCGCAGGCACTCGGTGCCACACACGTTGACGCGGTTGCTGGCACCGAAGAAAAGCGAGGCCTTGCGCAACACCTCGGTTACCGCAGCGCCTACCTGCGCAGCGAAATCGGGCGCATCCCCGAGGGTGCCTACGACGTTGTCATTGACCCGGTCGGAGGTGAGGCGACGGAGATTGGGTTCCGTGCTCTACGCAACGGCGGACGACTCGTGCGGGTTGGCAACGCATCACAGTCACCCGATGTTCAGCTCAGCTCGCTCGCGCACTGGCTCGAGAACAAAACCACCACGGGCTTCAACGTTGGTGCCTGGCTATCGAGCTACCCGGAACACGCCGCAGAATCACTGCGGTGGTCGCTCGACGCCGTTGCCAGCGGTGCAATCAAGGTGGATCTCACTCGGGTCGGCATGCCCGACGAGCTCCCGGAGATGCTCGCCGAGCTCGAGCGAGGCGAAACCACCGGCAAGCTCGCCGTGCAGATGAGGCGCGCCTAGCGCTTACAGCCGCTCGCGGTGGCGATCACGCAGGTCGGTTACGGCCCGTTCAAGCGCCGGATCGTCACCGCGGGCGAGGGCGGCGTACTGCAACAGCACTCCGTCTTCGTCGGGCAACGCCTTGACCCACATGCGCCGACGCGGCACAAACAGCGACCACATCAGCCCGCCCAGCGAGAGCAGCGCGAACACAAGCACCCACTCCTGCGCGGGGTTGCGCATCACGTCGAAGGAAGCGTAGCGAGGCACAGCGTCGAGCGTCACGGTGCCGAGCCCATTCGGCAGATCCACCGTTTTACCCGGTGTCAGTTGCAGCGACTTGGTGTCGAGGTTACGACCCGCGATCTGCTCCATCTTCGTGGTGTCGAGCGCGTACACCGACTGCGGCACACCATCATCAAGGCCGAGGTCACCCATAAACACGTCGAGTGTCAGCACGGGGTTTTCGAGATCGGGGTAGTTCGAGGTGAAAGCACCCGATTCAAGGTCGACCTTTGTCGGATAGAAGAACCCGCGCAGACCCAGCTGGGTCTCTTTGCCCTTACTGTCTGTCAGGCCATAAGGCACCTTGATCACCCCGAGGGAGGTCAGATTCATGTCCTGCGGAATAAAGGGTACGGACTCGTGATAGAGCACCTTACCCTTCGCGTCCTTCACCGTGATGGTCGGCGCGTAGCCGTTTGCGATCAGGTAGATCGGTGAGCCGTGCACGCGCAGCGGGTGGTTCACGCGGATGGTCTGCTTCGACTCGGTCCCGTCCGTTTCAATGAGCTTCACGTTCGCGGTGTAGTCGCGCACCTGACCGATGGCGTTCACGTTGCCGTCGTCGGGTGTGACGTAGGTCACATCGAGAGAATCCAGTCGAAGGCCGAACGGCTCCAGGCTCGAGGTGTCGAAGGCACGCCCCGAGTTGACGGTGTCGTAGTCGATGAGCTGATTGAGCATGGTCTCACCCTCAACAACCACCTTCTGGCCGTTAAAGGTGAAGAGTCCGCCGATACCAACGCTGATCAATACGCCCACAAGAGCCGAGTGGAAGATCAGGTTACCCGTCTCGCGCAGATACCCGCGCTCGGCAGACACCGATACTTCAGCAACTCCGCGGCGGCTCGTCTGCTCGACCCTTACGCGGTAGCGTTGCTTCTTCAGGATCGCGGCCGCCTCAGCGATCGCTTGCTCGGCAAAGGCCTCGCGTTCTTCGTCGCTCGCGTCGGGGTTCGACACCCGAACTTCGGAGTACCCGGCCATACGCTGCAGTCGGGCAGGAGTCTTTGGTGGCTGCCCGCGCCACGCGCGCCAGTGGTGAGTGATACGCGGGATCACGCAGCCGATCAGCGAGATAAACAGCAGCAGGTAGATGGCCGAGAACCACACCGAGCCGTAGACATCGAACGCCTGAATCGGGAAGGCATCCAAGATTGGGAAGAGCTTGGGGTGTTCCTGCTGGTACTGCAGTACGCCGTTCGGATCCGCGCTACGCTGCGGCACGAGCGATCCGGGGATCGCGGCGACCGCGAGCAACAGCAGCAGGATCAGAGCGACCCGCATACTCGTGAGCTGACGCCAGAACCAACGCAGCCAGCCGCGGAACCCGATATCGGGTGACTCTACGCGCGCAGCAGCTCCGCTGCCATCATCGTAATCAGAGGGCCGGGACATATCCTTCAATCACCGCCTGCATTTCGAACATGATTTGGCTCCAGACTCCGGCCACCATTAGCAGACCGATAAGGATCAGAAGGCCGCCGCCGATCAGGTTGACGGTGCGTATATGCCGTTTAAAGAATGTCATGGTCTGCGTCATCCAGCCGAAACCAAACGTCGCGAGTACAAAGGGTATCCCCAGCCCCAGACAATAGAAAATTGCAAGAACGACCGCGCGCCCAACAGACCCGGTCTGAGCGCTAAGCGTCACGACCATGCCGAGCGTCGGGCCCATGCAAGGTGCCCATCCCAGTGCAAACACGATTCCCAGCAGGGGCGCTCCGAGCAGCCCAACACGAGGCTTGAATTTGAGGCGGCTGGTCCCCTGCAGCTTCGAAAATGCACCGATGAAGACGAGACCCATCAGGATCACCACTGCACCCATGACCCGAATGAGAGTGTCTTGCCATTCCCAGAGCCAGAACCCAATCGAACCGGCGAGAATGTTTACAAGCACGAAAATTACGGTGAATCCCAGGATGAAAAGGATCGAACCGAGAAACATGCGACGACGTTCAGCACTCCCCGCGCGCTTCGCATCCGCTGCACTCACACTTGCCGTGCCGGCAACTCCGGAAACATACGCAAGGTACCCCGGCACAAGTGGCAGCACACACGGCGATAGAAACGACACCAGTCCGGCAGCGAGTGCAATCAGCGAAGCGACGAGCAGCTGCCCGTCCGCGACAATTCCTTGCAAGTCCACCGTCGGTTACGAGTCGCTCTTGCTTGACTCGGCGAGCGTCTCGTCGATCAGCGTACGCAGCTGCGACTCCCCCGCGAGCTGGCCGATGACACGGTGCGCGACCCGCCCCTCGGTGTCGAGGATGAGGGTGGTAGGCACGGCATTCAGTCGTATCTCTCCGGCAAAGGCGCGCTGCACAGCGCGGCCGCCAGCATTGTCCATGATCGAGGGGTACTTAATGTTGAACTGCTCGGCAAACTGCTGAGCCTGGGCAACCTGATCCCTCGTGTTCACGCCCAAGAACTTGACGCCCTTATCGGAGAACTCAGCGTAGGCCGCCTCAAGGTCGGGGGCTTCTGCACGACACGGGGCGCAACCCGCGTACCAAAAATTGACCACGGTCACGGAACCGAGAGTGTCGGCTGATCCGTACGTATTGTTCTTGTCGGTCTCGCCCGAGAACTTAACGGGGTCTGTGCGTTTGTCTTTCGGAATGCTCTCAGAGGAACCGTCACCAGAGACGTATCCCTTGTCGCTGGACTCCTGCCACTGCTTCGAGAGATCACTCCCCCCGCTGCTGCAGCCAGTGAGGGCAAGCGCGGCGAGAAGCGGAACGGCGACTAGGGCTGCGGCGCGACGGCGGATCATACGGCCCCCACATCTACAGCGTCCTCAAGCAGCCCCTGAGCGGGCGTGCGATAGTCAACTTCGAACCAGCGCTCTCCGCGGCGCTCAAACGTGGTGATGCTTGAAAGGTCGCAGCGGCGACTCGCAGGGTTGTGAAAAAGCGGCTTGCCTGCAACATCAAGGTGCGCCATCCAAATCGGGTTTTGGTGCGACACCATCACGATGTCGCCGCCCCGCACGGAGTCCCAGGCGTCATCCATGGCGTGACGCATACGATCAGCGATCTGACGGTAGGGCTCACCCCAGCTCGGCCGGAACGGGTTCCAGTAGCGGTGCCAGTAACGCGGCTTTTTGAAGGCCGCGTCTGATCCCGAATTCACCATGCCCTCAAACGAGTTGGTGGGTTCGATGATGCGATCCTCAAGCACGATATCGAGTCCAAGCGCACTCGCAATCGGCTGCGCAGACTGACGTGTGCGTTCAAGCGGTGAGGCATACAGCTTCACCACCTGGCGATCGCTCCCGGCGAGTTCGAGAGCAGCAGCTTCAGCCATGCTTTGACCCCTCTCCGAAAGATAAAACCCAGGCAGGCGTCCGTACAGCACACGGTCGGGGTTATCTACCTCGCCGTGGCGCACCAAATGCAGCAGTTTGTCGCTCACGCAGCTATTCTACGGGCGGAACCAAGCGGGACTCTGGGAGTTCACGCGGCAGGTTCCCCGGCCGAAACCCGAGGCGATCGCTGGTCTTTGCGATCTGGACACGGGTGTGGCCCGGGAGGAGTAATACTCTCTCGGGCCGCACGCAGCACTAACTCAATTTGTTCGTGCGAACTTCGTGTACCGGTTATGCCCTGTAATCGGTCACAAGCCGGTAGATGAACGCGGCCATCGCCTCACGCGACAGGTCTTCCTTCGGACGGTACGAGCCGTCTGCATAACCGGTCGAGAGCTTTGACTCCTTCATCCACGCGATCTCCCTGTAGAACTTCTGGCTTGTGGCCACATCAGCGAATTCTGCCTTTGTGGGTGCCTTGTAGCTCTTTGTGTCCTGCGCCTCGAGTCGGTAGATGAACGCGGCCATCGCCTCACGTGACAGGTTCTCCTGCGGACGGTACGTACCGTCTGCATAACCGGTCGAGAGCTTTGACTCCTTCATCCACGCGATCTCTTTGTAGAACTTGTGGTTCGTAGGCACATCAGAAAATGGAGAGGTTGCGGGGGCCTTGTAGCCCTTGGGTGCTTCAAGGCGATACATGAACGCGGCCATCGCTTCACGCGACAGTTCGGTCTTCGGACGGTACGTCTTATCGGCGTAACCGGTCGAGAGCTTCATGCAGTGCATCCAGTCGATCTCTTTGTAGAACTTCTGATTTACGGCCACGTCGGTGAACACAGACACCTTACGAGGAACCGTGCACGGAGGCGTTGTGCCCTTTTCGGCGACCTTGATCGTGTAGTCAGCAGTTACCGAACCGGCAGCGTTGGTTGCCTCAACCGTGAACGAGAACGAGGCACTTTTGGTTGGCTTGCCCGTGATCTTCCCCGTCGCACCATCAAGGGTGAGTCCGTCAGGAAGCTTGCCAGCAGATACTCGGTATGTTGCGGCAGGCGAACCAGTGCTGGTGATCTGGTGCGTATACGCGGCACCAACCTCACCGTTTGCGGGCGCCTTCGAGGTGATTGTGGGCTTGACGTCGGGGATCACCGGTGTGGTGCCGTCGGTCGTGGTGAGCACAAACGATGCAAACGTCATGTTGAGGCTTACCGTCTGTGTTTTTGAGAGGTCACCATCGCCAGCTCCGCGGAGAATGTCCAGGGTGTGTGAGTTCGTGTCTGAAACGATCGGTAACGGTGCTGTGTAGGTTGCCCTGGCTACGCCATCCATGCCAGATGCGGTGGCAAAGACAGGAATGTTTGCGCCCGCGGGTCCAGACACACCATTCGAAGCGGAAGTTGACATCGCGTAAACAGGCTGGGTCATCGCGCCGAATCCAGCGGGTAGCTTCGGAGAGCTTTGTCGTTTGACTTCAATGGTCGATGTGGGCTGGTATTTTCCGGACAGCACGTCCGCCCAGTGTGTCGTCCAGGAGGCTTGCGCTGCGGGCGTATTGCTGGTGGTACCAGCACCGGCAACGGCGCTAAACGACAGGTACGATGCCGTTGCACCGACAATTCCACCGGTATTGCCAGCACTTGTGCTGGTCCTCACGACCGGCCAACCCGACACAGGAGCGGTGGCGACAGATGTGGTGCCAGCGGCCGGAGTCTGAGGTGCCACGGTGTAGTTGATCGTCATGGGTTGTGGTTCACCCGCACCCCCGTACAGGGATAGATCGGGCACCGGGTGCGTTGCGTCATATGACGGGCTGTAAGTCACCGCCACCGTTCCGGCATCAAACTGTGAAGTGTCCACGTTTGTTGCGACATAAACAACATCAATGATCGGTTGTGGTTCCTCGGCAAACACGGCGGTTGCTCCACCAAATGCGAGCGTTGCTCCGAAAGCGGCAGCGGTGGCTGAAACTGTTACAAGGCGAGAACGTCGAGAAAGAACGCCAGTCAAAAAATATTCTCCAATTGTGTAGGGTGCAATTTGTTGGTATTGCGCTACTAATGTTAGAATTCGCCCCTGGTGAACGCCCGGGATTTAACCGAGGATCTGCCGAGACTGTGACTGCGCCTAACGCAACTGGGGTGGCCACCAACTCACGGTGACCACCCCAGCTATCTGCTCAACTTACCGAAGAGCTACACGTTACTCTTGCGGCGGCGTGCGACCGCCAGCACGATTCCCGCACCCAGCAGCAACAGTCCAGCCGCGCCCGCTGCTAGCAGGCCGTAGCCGGCACCGCCGGTCACCGCGAGTGATCCACCAAACGGTGATAGTTCGACCGGAGGATCGATCACGGTCACGTCGTCCCCGTGGCATTCACCTTCCTGCGCACACCCGACCGGGGTCTTCACCGACGCAACGTTCACGACCTCGCGAGTCGCGTCCGCATTCACCGTGACCGTCACCTTCACCGTCTTCACGGCCTTGCCAGCAAGGGTGCCCAGCGACCACGTCACCGTGTGCGTTGCCTGGTCATACGAGCCACCATCACTCGACGACACATACGAGACGTTCTTCGGAAGACGATCAGTCACCACCGCGTTCTCCGCATCAACACTGGTCTCGTTCGTGACCGTCACGTCATATGTGAGCTTCTCACTCGGCTTCACGCTCTCCTGGTGGTCCGTCTTCACAATCGACAGCTTTGGCAACACGTCACGATCCGTCGACGTGCACGCATCTTCCTGAACACAACCACCCGGAATATCAACGACTGCCGTGTTGAGCACCTCATCACCCGGCTTCGCATCAGCTGCGACCTTCACGGTCACCTTCACCACCGTCTTCGCACCCGGCGCGAGCTCACCCAGCTGCCACGTCACCGTCTTGCCATCAGTCGACACCACACCACCATCAGTCGCGGACACAAACACCGCATTCTTCGGCAGCGAGTCCGTCACAACGGCATCCGTGATCGTCTTGGTGGTCGAGTTGTTGCCAACGGTGAGATCGTAGGTGAGTTCTTCCCCGGCCTTCACCTCGGTCATGTGGTCGTCCTTCAGAATCCACACATCTGACGGGGTGACATCGATATCGGTCGCTTCACACTCGTCCACACCGGTCGCGGGATCATCAACACAGACCCCGTCCGTGGTGATCGTTGCCGTGTTCGCGATCTCGGTATCCGGGGCAAGCTTCTCGTGCACCTTCACCGTGACCACAATCTCACGCACCTCACCCGGCTTCAGTGTGCCCAGGCTCCACTCGAACGAGAAGGCATCATTGACAGACTGTGTGCCAGGGATCGAAGACTTCACGAAGTCCACATTCTTTGGCATCACATCAGTCACGATCACATTGGGGGCATCTACCGCACCAATGTTCTTGGCCGTCAGCACGTAGTCAAGGGTCTCGCCCGACCGCACAACCTTCTTGCCGTCGTCCTTCGTGATTGAGACTGCGGGCACCTGGTCGTTGTCCGTGGACTCGCACTCGTTCTGATCGGTTGTGGGATCATCCACGCACACGTTTTCGGTGAGCGCGCGAGCCGTGTTACTCACGATCTCGTTTCCGAGCACCGAGTCAGCCACCGTAGTCGCAACCTGGATCGTCTGCGTGCTATTCGCGTCCATGTCACCGAGGCTCCACGACACCGCACGCGTCGCAGCGTCATACGTGCCACCGTTCGTGGCAGACACAAACACCAGATTCTGCGGCAGCACATCAGACACCGTCACGTCCTTCGCAGCGTACTGCGACTTGTTCGTCACCACGAGGTCATACGTGAGCTGCTCCCCCGGCCGCACGATCGACTCGTGATCGTCTTTCGCAATCGAGATCGCCGGAGTGTGGTCAACGTCGGTTGATCCGCACTCATCCTGATCGGTGTCAGGATCGTCGATGCAGCCCTGGGGCACGTCTACCGTCGCGACGTTCGCGATATCAACGCCGGCACCAACCGTGGCCGCAACGTTTGCGGTCACCTCAACCGTGGTCGACGCACCAGCATCAAGTGACGGGATCGTCCACGACACGTTGCCGGTTGCCGGATCGTACGTGCCACCTTGACCGGCCGACACGAACTCCAGCTCGGCGGGCAACTGGTCGGTCACCGTCACGTTTTCCGCAGCAACCGTGCCCGCATTCGTGACCGTCAAGGTGTAGGTGAGCGCCTCACCCGGCGCAACAGTTTCTTTACTGTCAGTCTTCACGATCGAGATCGCGGGCGTCTCGTCAACGTCAACCGACTCACACTCGTTCTGATCGGTCGAAGGATCATCGACGCAGCCCTGATCGGTATCAACGATCGCGACGTTCCGAATCTGCTGACCAGGCTTCACGTCAGCGTCCACTGTGGCTGTCACATGTACAGTCTGCGCGGCGCCAGCGGCAAGTGTCCCGACATTCCAGGTCACGCGGCGCAACGCAGGATCGTAGGCACCGCCGTCAGTTGCCGACACAAACGTGAGTCCGGCAGGGAGCACGTCGGTCGCGGTGACTCCGGTCACCTGATCCGTGCCTGTGTTCGTCACTGTCACGTCGTACGTGGTTTCTTCACCAGCACCAACAACGGTCTTGTTATCGGTCTTGACGATCGAAACCGAAGGCACCCGGTCAGTGTCAGTCGACTCGCACTCGTTCTGATCAGTCGTGGGGTCGTTGACACACCCGTGCTCGGTAGACACACGAGCCGTATTACTCACGACCTCGTCACCCAGAACCGTGTCAGCAACCTTGGCCACAACCTGGATCGTCTGGGTGGTCTCACCGTCCATGTCACCCAAAGCCCACGACACTGTGCGCGTCGCAGCATCATAGGTGCCACCGTTCGTAGCGGACACAAACACCAGGTTCTCCGGCAGCACATCAGACACCGTCACACTCTGTGCAGCGTACTTCGACGCGTTCTTCACCACCAGATCGTAGGTGAGTTCCTGACCAGGACGAACGTTCGTCTCGTGATCGTCTTTCACAATCGAGATCGCTGGCGTGTGGTCAATGTCTGTCGACCGGCACTCATCCTGATCACTTACGGGGTCATTGATGCAGCCCTGGGGCACATCCACGGTCGCCACGTTCGCGATGTCGGCACCCGCACCAACCGTTGCCGAGACGTTCGCGTTCACCTCAACCGTGATCAAAGCGCCAGCATCAAGCGACGGGATTGTCCATGAAATCTTGCCCGTTGCCGGATCATAGGTGCCGCCCTGACCGGCCGACACAAACTCAAGCTCGGCGGGCAGTTGGTCAGTCACCGTCACGTTTTCCGCGGCAACCGTACCCCAATTCGAAACCATCAACCAGTAAGTAATAGCCTCGCCCGGCGCAACGGTCTCTTTGTTGTCGGTCTTTTCAATCTTGACCGCGGGCGTTTCGTCAGTATCAACTGACTCACACTCGTTCTGATCGGTCGTGGGATCATCCACACACCCCTGATCGGAATCAACAACTGCGACGTTCCGGATCTGCTGAGCCGGCCTCGCGTCCGCATCAACGGCGACCGTCACGTGCACGGTCTGCACAGCGCCAGCCTCAAGGGTTCCGACATTCCAGACCACACTTCGCAGCGCAGGATCGTAGACTCCGCCGTCAGTCGCCGACACAAATGTGACCCCTTCAGGGAGCATGTCGGTTGCGGTAACTCCCGTTGCCGGGACACTTCCGGTGTTCGTCACGGTCACGTCATACGTGGTTTCTTCGCCAGCACCAACGACAGTCTTGTTGTCAGTCTTAAAGATAGAGATCGATGGCACGCGGTCCACATCCGTGGACTCGCACTCGTTCTGATCAGTCGAAGGATCATCGACGCAACCCTGCTCGGTAGACACACGAGCTGTGTTGCTCACGACGTCGTCACGCTGCGTCGTGTCGGCAACTATAGCCACAACCTGAACAGTCTGCGTGTTGTTGGCGTCCATGTCACCGAGGCTCCACGACACCGTACGGGTCGCAGCGTCGTAGGTGCCACCGTTGGTGGCAGACACAAACACCAGGTTTTCTGGCAGTACGTCAGACACCGTCACACCCTTCGCGGGATACTTCGACGCGTTTTTCACCACCAGGTCGTAGGTGAGCCACTGTCCGGGCTTCACGTTCGTCTCGTGGTCGTCCTTCACAATCGAGATCGCTGGCGTGTGATCAACGTCGTTTGATCCGCACTCATCCTGATCGGTGTCCGGATCATCGATGCAGCCCTGGGGCACATCTACCGTCGCGACATTCGCAATATCAACGCCAGCGCCAACCATTGCCGCAACGTTTGCGGTCACCTCAACCGTGGTCGACGCACCAGCATCAAGTGACGGGATCGACCACGACACGTTGCCGGTTGCCGGATCGTACGTGCCCCCCTGACCAGCCGACACAAACTCCAGCTCGGCGGGCAACTGGTCGGTCACCGACACGTCCGTGGCCGCGACCGTTCCCGTGTTCGTGACCGTCAACGTGTAGGTGAGAGCCTCACCCGGCGCCACGGTTTCCTTGTTATCGGTCTTCACGATTGAGATCGCGGGCGTCTCGTCAACGTCAACCGACTCACAATCGTTCTGATCGGTTGTGGGATCATCAATGCAACCCTGATCGGTATCAACGATCGCGACGTTTCGGATCTGCTGACCCGGCTTCACGTCAGCGTCCACCTTGACCGTCACGTGCACGGTCTGCGCGGCGCCAGCGGCAAGCGTCCCAACACTCCAGACCACGCGACGCAGCGCGGGATCGTAGGAGCCTTCGTCAGAGGCCGATACAAATGTGACTCCGCTTGGGAGCGCGTCAGTCGCGGTAACTCCCGTTGCCGGCACAGTGCCTGCGTTTGTCACCGTCACGTCGTACGTGGTTTCTTCACCAGCACCAACAACGGTCTTGTTATCGGTCTTGAAAATCGAGATTGCGGGCGTGTGATCAATGTCTGTCGAATCGCACTCGTCCTGATCAGTTGAGGGGTCATCGATGCAGCCCTGAGGCCCATCCACACTCGCCACATTCCGAATCTCAGCACCAGCACCGATCGTGGCCGCGACGTTCGCGGTCACCTCAACCGTGGTCGACTCACCAGCCGCGAGCGACGGGATCGTCCAAGACACCTGACCGGTCGTGGCGTCATACGTGCCGCCCTGCCCAGCCGACACAAACTCCAGCTCGGCTGGCAAGCGGTCCGTGACCGTTAGGTTCTCCGCGGAGACCGTGCCAGCGTTGGTGACCGTCAGAGTGTAGGTCAGAGCCTCACCCGGAGCCACGGTTTCCTTGTTGTCGGTCTTCTTGATCGAGATCGCGGGCGTCTCATCGATGTCAACCGACTCACACTCGTTCGCGGGCGTTCCAGGATCATCGGTGCAACCCTGATCGGTGTTCAAGACCGCTACGTTCCGAATCTGCTGGCCCGGTGCCACATCCGCATCCACAGTGACCGTCACATGAACCGTCTGCACGGCTCCAGCAGGGAGCGTCCCGATATTCCAAACCACGCGTCGCAGTGCGGGATCGTAAGCGCCTCCGTCAGTAGCCGACACAAACGTCACCACAGCAGGGAGCACATCGGTCGCGACAACTCCCGTTGCCTGATCCACGCCGGTGTTTGTCACCGTTACGTCGTAGGTGGTTTCTTCACCAGCACCAACAACGGTCTTGTTATCGGTCTTGATGATAGAGACCGAAGGTGTGTGATCGGTATCCGTTGACTCACACTCGTTCTGATCGGTGTCAGGATCATCGATGCAACCCTGGGGCACGTCTACGGTCGCTACGTTCGCAATGTCGACGCCAGCGCCAACCGTGGCCGCAACGTTCGCGGTCACCTCAACCGTGGTCGACGCGCCTGCGCCGAGCGATGGGATCGACCACGACACCTTCCCGGTTGCCGAATCAAATGTGCCGCCCTGACCGGCCGACACAAACTCCAGCTCAGCAGGCAACTGGTCCGTGACCGACACATCCGAGGCCGCGACGGTTCCCGTGTTCGTGACTGTCAACGTGTAGGTGAGAGCCTCACCTGGCGCGACAGTTTCTTTATTGTCAGTCTTTACGATCGAAATCGCGGGCGTCTCGTCAACGTCATCCGACTCACAATCGTTCTGATCGGTCGTGGGATCATCAATGCAACCCTTATCGGTATCAACGATCGCGATATTGCGGATCTGCTGACCCGGCTTCACGTCAGCATCGACCTTGACCGTCACATGGACGGTCTGCGCAGCTGTTGCTTCCAGCGTCCCGACATTCCAGACCACGCGCCGCAGTACAGGATCGTACAAACCACCGTCAGACGCCGACACAAACGTGACTCCGGCAGGGAGCACATCGGTCGCAGTGACTCCCGTCACCTGATCCGTGCCAGTGTTCGTGACCGTCACGTCATAGGTGGTTTCTTCGCCAGCACCAACGACAGTCTTGTTATCGGTCTTGAAAATCGAGATCGATGGCACGCGGTCCACATCCGTGGACTCGCATTCATTCTGATCAGTCGAAGGATCATCGACACAGCCCTGCTCAGTAGACACACGAGCTGTGTTGCTCACGATCTCGTCGCCGAGCGCCGTGTCTGCAACCGTGGCCACAACCTGAACTGTCTGTGTGCTGTTCCCGTCCAGGTCACCAAGGGCCCACGACACTGTGCGTGTCGCAGCATCATACGTGCCACCGTTGGTGGCAGACACAAACACCAGGTTCTCTGGCAGCCCGTCAGACACTGTCACACCCTGCGCAGCGTACTTCGACGCGTTCTTTACCACCAGATCGTAGGTGAGTTCCTGACCGGGACGCACATTCGTCTCGTGGTCATCTTTCACAATCGAGATTGCTGGCGTGTGGTCAATGTCTGTCGAGTCACACTCATTCTGCTCGGTGTCAGGATCGTCGATGCAGCCCTGCGGCATATCCACAGTCGCGACGTTCGCAATGTCAACACCCGCGCCAACCGTGGCCGCAACGTTCGCGGTCACGTCAACCGTGGTCGACTCACCAGCCGCGAGCGACGGAATCGTCCACAACACCTTGCCGGTTGCGGCATCGAACGTGCCACCCTGACCAGCCGACACAAACTCCAGCTCGGCAGGCAACTTATCCGCGACCGACACGTTCTCCGCGGGAACCGTGCCCGAGTTCGTGACCGTCAAGGAGTAGGTGAGAGCCTCACCCGGTGCGACGGTTACCTTATTATCGGTCTTTTTGATCGAGATCGCGGGTGTCTCATCAGTGTCAACCGACTTACACTCGTTCGGCTCGGTCGTGGGATCATCCACACAGCCCTGGTCAGTATCAACGACCGCGATATTGCGGATCTGCTGACCCGGCTTCACATCAGCGTCCACCTTGACCGTCACATGCACGGTCTTCGATGCTCCTGCAGCAAGCACCCCGACACTCCAGACCACTTGCCGCACCGCGGGGTCGTATGAACCCGCATCAGTCGCCGACACAAACGTCACCCCAGCTGGGAGCTCATCGGTCGCGGTAACTCCGGTCACCTGATCCGCGCCAGTATTCGTCACCGTCACGTCATACGTGGTTTCTTCACCAGCGCCAACGACCGTCTTACCATCGGTCTTCTCGATCTTCACCGACGTGTCTGCGAGGGGATGGGTCGTTGTGCAGTCGGGTTCGGTTCCGTCTACACAGTTCGACGGCACTTCTTCTCCGTCGGGGTCGTCGCCGACAGCGACGACATGGTTCAACAGCACCGCATCCCTTGGAGCAGTGTCATGCACGGCCACCTGGTAGGTGAGCGTCACCTTTGCCCCCACCGCAAGGTCACCGGTCCAAGCGAGCTTGTTGCCCGACACCGTCGGGGCATCACCGGAGGATGATGCCAGCGATCCTGGCACCAGATCGGCATCATCAAACACACCGGTCAAATCATCAGTTACGTCCACGTTCTTGAGCGGAGTCTCACCCGTGTTCTCTGCAACGACCGAATACGTGATCTTGTCGCCGCGCGCCACGGTCGTGCCAGAAGCAGGATCCGCGCTCTTCACCACACGGAGTCCCGGCGTCAGCGCACGAATCGGGTGGGTGGTCGTGCAATCGGCCTCGTCGCCTGTCGTACAGTTCGACTTGGCCATATTGTTGGCGCTAGGCACCTCGCTCGTGGCCGTCACATGATTCACCAGCGTCGCCGCCGCAGTCGAATTCGACTTCACCCGAACTTTGTACGTCAGCGTCATGTTCTCGTAGGTGGGTACACCACCCTGCGCATTCCAAACGAGTGTGTTCCCTGACACCGTCACGTCCTCAGCACTCACAGGCGAAAAATCCCCATACGCCTCCATGAATGAACCTTCAATAAGGTCGGCATCATCCAACACGTCAGATAGGTCGTCCGTCACCACAGTGTTGGTAAGCGGGGTTCCGCCCGTGTTCTGAAGCTCCAACGTATAGGTGATCGTGTCTCCACGCTCCACCGGCGTACCCGATGCTGGCTCCGCAGTTTTCGAGACAGTCACGAACGGTTGCGGGTAGTCATACACAGTCGCTCTAAACGACGTCGACCCCATCGGCAGCAGACTCAAGTTGTCGATTGCAAGATCTTTGCCGTTGTCAGCTGTTCCGTAGTTCTGCACACCAAGGGTCAACGACGTGGAATCTCCGGTATTCACAACGGATGTCGAGTGCACCCAGTGAGTCTTGTCATTGAGGCAGGACGACTGCTTGGGCGAAGGCTGGCTCGATCCAATGATCTGGTCACCCGCAAAAAATGCGGCCTGCGCTGGGGCGCTGTCAGCGTCTGGATTCACATTCAGATTTGCGATGTCGCCTGAGAAGACGTAGTCGGTGTTGGGCTCTAGCCCCGTGACAGTGGTGGTAATGAGGTTGCTGTTGCTCGCCGCCTCGTCGGCGTTCACCACCAAGATCTTTCCTGAACTGGCGGCGTCTTTTTCCGAGACCTGATACGACGGGCTTTTTGCCGTCCAGTCCTCGCACACGTCTTCGGTGGGGGCAGCAAGGGGGTTCTTGATGCTTCTCAGGTCGGCCCAGTAGTTGTTGGTGTGTTCAAGCGGTCCGTTGATGCTGGCAGTCGGCCACACCGTATAGGAACCGTTGTCTGGGCCATACGTGTTGTTATCTGAAGTGGTGTTAATGACCGTGGGATCATTCCACTTGTAGGTAGTGTTCGAAGCGGGCAGTTGAGGCTTCGCTGTGCCTGTGTAGTCGAAGCTGCCACCGTCAAAGTCAGTGATGAGATTTTCAGTCTTCGATACTCGCGACAGCGTGAGTTCGGTGTCCCTGCCTGAGTAGCCAAGCGGGGGGAGCACTGAGATCTTGCCAGAGAGAGTCGCGTCTTTAGGGAGGGAGTAAATAAGTGGATCAGGAGAAACTGGCTGCAGCAGCCTCGCCCCGTTCTTCACGGTCCAGCCAGCGGGCAAGCCGCTCAAGAGATAGCTGTCGAAGTTCGTATCTGACGCGTGAGTATCCTCCACGTCGAGAACCAACCCGATGTCAGAGTCCGATTGGCGAGCGGAGGTAATGCTTTTAGCCCACGCCGAAAGGCCATCAACGTCTGATGCCTCAGCAGGGGTTACGCTCAACGTCCCTGCAACCAACCCCGCGAGCATAACGATCGCAAGGCTCTGCTGCGCTAGCCGAAAGAAGGCGCTTCGCCTACTCGACCGCAACGTATTCCTATTTCCAACCACCATTTACTTTTCCTTACAATTCCCACAGCTCTGGCTGCTTTCGGTCGATGCCTCTTGTGAACGCATCGACCTGAACATGAGTGGCGCAGAGCATCACGAGAAACGAGCTGACCAACACAGCCGCATCCACGAAACCCCTTACGCTCTGTAAAGAGGGCCGGTCTCGAAAGATATGACGAAGTTTCCGCACGCGGGCAAGATTTGGGGGAAAAGCTTAATGGGCACCCTCACAGAGCGCAGCGACGGCACCAAACCGCCACCCCGACAATATGTTCCCCAAAGCTCCCCCGATGAATAAAAGACGTCGCTAAAACACGGCAGGCCAAAGCCAGGGCCGTTCACGGCTGATGTCGCGCGGCTTCAATTCCCCAAATGAAACCGGATCGACAGGGAGCAATACTACGCGAGCGTCACCGCCCGCTGGCCGATAATTCGCTGGGCATCTCGTCTGAGGTGCCCAGAATCAAGCGACTACTGTTTTCGCACAGTTACGACTGGCAGACCTGCGTCTTCGCTCAAGTCGGTGAAAAACTGGAAGTTGAACAATCTCAGATTGAGCATCTCTGCAGTGGGGGCACACACCACCGTGCTCGCGTCAATCGTGCACCCAGCGGATGCACGGGTCACTTTAACGCCGTCAGGAACCTGCACCTCGACCAGGTAGTTGGAGGGCTCAGTGTCGGGATCAAATTCAACCGCGAGAAGAAGTTTCGCGTCTCGCCCACCAGCTACATAATTTGCTGGTGGCTTGAGCCAACTTGCCGAACGCACACCTGGCGGCAGGTTGTTGCCGCCTCCGCCATTGTCGTTTCCGTCACTGTCGCTGTTGTCGCCATTGCTGCCGTCGTCTTTGCCGCTGGCGCTGCCACTAGCGCTTTCCTTGAACGGATCTGCAGATTGTCCGGGGCCGTCTGGGCCACCGTTGTTTGGATCACCGTTACCACGGGGGTCGTCCGTTCCAGTGGTAACTGTTCCTGAGTTCGTGGTCTCACCCGCGGTGTGCTGCACACCAGAAAAGATCATGGTCCAAGCCGCCACGCCGGCCAACACAAGCACCAACGCTCCGCCGCCCACCTGCCAAATATTACGCCGTAGCGACTCCCGCCGTATCGCGGTGTTCTCTAGCGCAAGTTCACCATCGCTCACGGCAGAAGCTCGAGTTGCCCCGCTCCCCGTTCCGAGCACACCAGCCGTCGACGCAAGAAGCACAACAACCATGGTCGGCACCCGATACGACAGCATCTTCTTCAACCGTGCCGGGCAACGGTCGCACTCTTTGAGATGGGCTTCAATCTTGCGCCGTCGCACGCTTGGAGCCTTACCTCGGGCAAACGCCGCGAGAAAATCAACCCTCATCTTGGGGCAGGCCGGGTCCGTAGCGACAGCCTCTACGAGGTAGTTTGTGCGAAGCGCATCTCGCGCCCGATAGGTTGCGGCGGCAACTGCCTGCGCGGTCATGCCGTGCACATTGGCCACCTCTGCCAGCGGCTTGCTGTCGACCTCGGTGAGCTTCAGAAGGCTCTGATCCCGCTCGGGCAGATCACTAAACGCGCGTCTCGCAACATCGCTGTCCCAAACATCAACGTCGTCTAGCCGCTCACCCGACTCGTCGGCGATCTGCCGCCCCTCAAGCTGCGCTTCAATGTCTGCGTTGGTCTCTTCAACGCTCATCCGCCGCGACAACTGGGCAACCTCGTGCCGAATGCACACCCGTAAATATGAGATAAAAGTCTCCTGTGTCGGACCCGAATCCCCCGGTTTGCGAAGTGTTTTTAATACTGAGACGAATGCCTCGGCGACCGCGTCTTCAGCGAGCATACGGTCAGAGCAGAGCCGCTGAGCGAATTTCACCAAATGGGGTTGCGAGACGGCGTAAAGCTCCCAGAACTTTTCCTCGCTTATACGTTGACGCTCCAACGAATCCCCACATCACCTTGAGTCTGCAAAAAGAGCCAAAACGACGGTCTCCCCACCATCGACTTTCAGCGCCGTCACTTTACCAAACGGAATCTGGTGACAGTCACAGAATAGAAAAAGCAGAACGCGCATCCACCGGAGTAGATGCGCGTTCTGCTGTGATTGTGAAGCGTCTTTTTCTAGCGCTGCAGGTTCTTGCGGCGGGTGGAGACGAGGGCCAGGGCCCCGGCGATCAGCGCACCGATGGCGGCCAACAGGGAGGCGGAAGATTCGTTGGCACCGGTCGTGGCCAACTCATCATTCGTCGTTGTTGAGGTGGGCTTGGGCGCTCCAGGCTTCTCTGTGGGCGACTTAGGCTTCTCCGTAGGCGGCTCAGGTTTTTCCGTGGGCGGCTCCGGCTTCTCCGTGGGCGTGGGATCCTCGCCCGGGTCCTCTCCGGGGTCCTCTCCCGGATCCTCGTCCGGGTCTTCTCCAGGATCCACCGGATCCAAAGGCACCGAAACCTGCACGGCAAGCGCGACATCGGTGTACACCCAGTTGTCGATGTCGCGGTTGTTACCCCACCCACCCCCGAAGACGGTGTTGGTGGGATTGCTGTTGATCGAATTATTCACGTCTGGCTGCTCACCCATGCCGAAGCAGGAGCCGTAATCCCAGCCGTGCACACCGCCCGTGCTCACGACTCCCTCGGGCGGAGATTTTTTCAGCGGAGTGGTCGAGCACTTGATGCCTGCCTGGAGATCATAGGCAGGGTCGTCGAGCGGTGTGTCGTCCCAGTGCAGTGCAGCTGGTTGACCGGCCTGCGGACCGTTCGCCCGAACAACTTCAAACCCGCCAAGCGCTTCAACGTCGCCCATTACAAAATGCGCCTCGCCAATTTCTTTGAGCTGCACCTGAACCTTCATCTTGTCTTTTGGTCCGAGCAGCCCACCTGCGGCATTGAGGCCGTCAAAGGAGAGCGACACGGGCTGCCCCTTGAGCACGGTGACCTGTTCGGTGCGGTCAAGCGGCCCGTTGTAGATTCCGTCGTTATCGGTGTCGAAGTTCACATACGCGGTCCCCTCGAACTCGGGGATGGTGAAGTTAAGCGTTCCTGCGAGCGAGGCAGTTTCGTCAGTAATGACGTAATTGAGACCCTCAATCGTCGGCTGGATGATCGGGTTCTTCAGCCAGGTCGTTGCGCCCTGCGGCAGACGAGTATCCGGGGTGCCAATCGGCGTCGGAAGAGTGACCGACTGCGGGAGATCGGCCGCGGGCGGCTCAAAGAAGATCTTGTACGGCGAGTAGTCACACTTCGTCTGTTGCATGACATTTTGAATCTCAGGGTGGCTATTCACAGTGGCGCTCGCACCGCTGTGCCGGACCGACTTGCAAGTGTTGGTGTCGATGACGCCGAACGCGTTCGAAGAGAATTGGGAGTCGATCCCGTGCAGGTGATTGATTGTCATCCGGTAAGAGAAGCCGTCCTGCGTTTGCACCCACATGGGAATCGTTTTGACGTGCAAGGACTCGTCGTAGTGGTTACGCACCCCGTACATCTCGGTCCAGGTGCGGCCTGACGCGACGGTGGTTCCGGCTCTGCCGGGAGCACCGTTGGTGACGGCGATATTCCAATCGACGAGCGGAACAGTTCGCGAGAAAGCAGCATTGCTGTGGTAATTCAGCGCGTAGACTCCGGTGACCGGCGCAACCTCACCAAAGGCGCAAGCTGTAATCCAGTAGGTCGAGGGGTACTTTATTTTCGTGCAGACAGAAGTGGTTCCGTCGGGTCGGATCATCGTGATGATCGCGGTGTCACCCTCACCCGAGCTCACCTCACCGCGATAACGGAACAGTGCGTTGAAGTTTTGGCCGGCTTCAACATAGGTATAGAACGTTTGCTCATCGTGAAGAAGCGCCCACGTCGCATTTTCGACGGCCTCAGCGGGAGCGGGAGTCGCTGTCAGTCCAGCGATCCCTCCCGAGAACGCGATAACCAGAGCGCCGAGTGCGGCAGTCATTCGCTTTCGCGAAAACCGCGCACGGCCAATTCTGCGTTTCTGCATGGGGTTATGCTCCTTCTACTCTGGTCCCGCGATCAATTACGGGCCTACCAATGAGAAAGAGACTAAGAATCGAATCGATTCGTTACGCTCGTGAGCAAATGAGTTTGGATCGCGAAGATTCCGCGGATTCCATAACGTCGTGTGCGTTGAGAGAGAATGAGGGGAGTGCCGGGTTCTGGAACAGCACTCCCCTCGCCTCGCTAGAGGACCCGGCGGCTCTAAGGCGGCCGGAGAAGACATCAGGACCCTAATAGGGGGGTGGGTCCTAACTGCCTTCACATAATAAGACGGCTTATCGCCCGAAAAATGACGCAATTATGAAAAGAAATTTTGGAACTTCTTCAGCCGCCTTCTTCGCCGCAAAGAAACTCCTGATCGCGGGTTGTTTTTGCGATCCAGCAAAACCCTAGGGCACCCACCGAAATTACGCGTCTGTGACCAAACAAAACGAGTGGTGCGCACAGTAGATCACAAGGATGGCTCCGGTGGGGGATCGCTCCCCCATTTGGCCAGCACCTGAAAGCGGTGCGGCTAGACTGTCGGGGTGACTGAACGCGTGTTAATCAAAGACCTCGCCGCCCACGAAGACGGCATCGTACGAGTCTCCGGATGGGTGGAGAAAGTGCGCGACCAGCGGTACGTGCAGTTTGTTGTGCTGCGCGACGAGAGCGGCGCGGTTCAGCTGGTGAACGGCGGTGTGCTGCGCGAGCCGGATCCCGAGAACCCTCGATCCGACATTCTGGTGCCCCGCACCACCACGATCTCCGAGCTGACGCAGGGCACCTTCATTACTGTGACGGGTGAGCTGCAGCACAACGAGCGCGTGAAGCTCGGCGGTGTTGAGGTTCAGATCGAGACGATCGACGTCGTGGCGGCCTCGCTGCCTGAGAACCCGGTCGCCGACGACTCAAACATCGACGTGCGCCTCGACTGGCGCTTCCTCGACCTGCGTCGCCCCGAGCAGAACCTCGTCTTCCGCGTGCAGACCACGTTCCTCAACGCACTTCGCCAGGTGTGGATCGAGCGTGACTTCATCGAGATTCAGACCCCGAAGCTGATGGCGAGCGCCTCCGAGTCGCGCGCCGAGCTGTTTGAGGTCGAGTACTTCGAGGGCAAGGCATTCCTCGCGCAGAGCCCCCAGTTCTTCAAGCAGATGGCGCAGGCCGCAGGCTTCGGCGGCATCTTCGAGGTTGGCCCAGCATTCCGCGCCGACCACTCCTTCACTTCGCGTCACGCGACCGAGTTCACCTCGATCGATACCGAGATGAGCTGGATCGACTCGCACGAAGACGTTATGGAGCTGCACGAGGAGCTCATGGTCGCTGGCCTCTCCGCGGTCAAGGAGAAGCACGGCGAAGCGATCCAGAAGCTCTTCGGTGTTGAGATTCAGGTGCCCGAGCGCCCGTTCCCGCGCATCCCCCTCGCCGAGGCGAAGGAGATCGTCAAGGAGCGCGGCTACGAGGTGCCCCGCGCCGACGCCGACATGGACCCCGAGGGCGAGCGCCAGATCTCAGCGTACGTCAAGGAGAAGTACGGACACGACTTCGTCTTCCTCACCGACTACGCCGCGTCGATCCGCCCGTTCTACCACATGCTGAACGAAGAGAACCCGGAGCTCACCAAGAGCTACGACCTCATCTACAACGGCACCGAGATCTCGACGGGTGCGCAGCGCGAGCACCGCATCGACGTGCTCGAGGCGCAGGCACGTGCGAAGGGCATGGATCCCGAAGAGCTCGGCTTCTATCTCGACTTCTTCCGCTACGGTGTGCCCTCACACGGCGGATTCGGCATGGGCCTCAACCGCGTGCTGATGCTGATGCTGGGGCAGTCCTCCATCCGCGAGGTCACCTACCTGTTCCGCGGGCCGACTCGCCTGCTGCCGTAGGGCCTGGCGGCTGCGTCCGCAGCCCCGGCACATCAGCCGGTACTCACGACTCAGCCGGTTGGATCCTTTGCGATCCAACCGGCTGACGTGTCTGTACCGGCTGGCGTGTGGGGGACCGCTACTGGCCTGCGTCTGATCTCGGGCGACGTCGACGCACCAGAAGCACTGTGCCTGCTGCGACGATCAGGATGCCAATTCCGAGAAGCACGATCGGAGCCGCGCCACCGGTGATGGCGAGTTCGTTCTGTGCGAGCTTAGACACCGAAGGCTCCAGGATTGCCGTCCGTTCGTGAACGGTGGTGGGATCCTTGCAGAGTTCCGAGCCGCAGAACTCGGGGTGATCCGGCGTCAGAACGTTGCGCAGCGCGCCATTCCCGTTCCGCGAGTCAGTCTTGCCGACCGTGACCCGATAGGTCACGAGCGCCGTGGCTCCCGGCTCGAGCGCGCCAACGACCCGGAGCGTCTTGCCGCTGAGAGTCGCGGTGATCCCCTCAGTATCAACTACCGGCTCACCGATGATCTGCCCGTCGTCGAGAACATCCGCGAGGTCATCGGTGGAGTCGATGGGGCCCGCTGCCTGCCCATCGTTGGTGAACGACAGGGTGTAGCTGATGACCTGGCCGGGCTTCACGCTCGATCCGGAGGCGGGGTCAGAGGTTTTGCCGTAGAGCATGTGAGGAAGCAGGTTTATGGTCGTGTCCGAGCATGCTGGGTCGTCGAACTCGCAGAGTTCTGCGGGAATCTTCGCAGTGTTCGCGAGCCGATGGTCGCCCTTGTTCGTGACGGTCACCGAGTAGGTGAGGGTCTCGGAGGAACCGGCGGGCAGAGCTCCCGTCCAGGTCAGGTTCGGCTTGGAGAACGCGACGGTTCCCGTTTTGGCGATTGCGTTGTTGTCGAAGGTAGCGTCGTCAAGAACGTCCGACATGTCATCAGTCACCATCGCCGGCGCCTCAGCGGTGTAGTCCGAGTCACCGGTGTTGGTCACCTTGACCGAGTACTGCACAGTGTCGCCTGTGGCGACTGCACCGGTAGCGCTTGACGTCTTTTCGACGGAGAGGCAACGGCCGGGGATGGTGATCTCTCCGGTGCCCTTGTTCAATGGAACGTAGGTCCAGTTGTCAATGAGACGGTCGTTGCCCCAGCTATTGTTCGCGAAGTTCCAGCCGTGTACGCCGCCTGTTGAGTCGACACCCGCCGTTCCGTCGAGGTTCGGTGTGACGTTGTCGCGGCCAGAGGGGTCCAGCTGGGTGTCGTCCCAGTAGATAGTTGGATCGGTTCCATTGGCATCGTGCCGTACGATCTCGATGCCACCGACTCGGCCCTCAACGTCTTGGTTTCGCACATGAATCTCGCCGACTCGATCGAAATAGATACGGGCCTTCATCTCGTCACAGTTTGTGATCGGGTTTCCTTCTCCGTCGAGACCATCAAAGCTGGTCGAGTACTTCCCATCACCGTTAGCGACCATCTCGATCCGGCGATCCACGGAGTCGCTGTAATCCCCGTCACCGTTGGTGTCGATCTCCAGGGTGTAGCTACCAGTGAAAGCGGGGGTGATGGAGTAGTGGAATGTTCCGGTACGCGGGCTCAACGCCGTCGGGGTGAACGCGAGGTCGTTGACGTCTAAAGCGGCGCTGTCTAGAACCGGCGGAAGCACCTTCAGTTCACCATCAGCTGAGGGCGCAGAGGCAGGCAGGTCAGGGGCTGGCTTACTATAGAAGAGTCTAAACTTGGCGCAATCAGCCGACTGCTTGTTTTCCGGAAGATCCACAGACCGATAACTTGGAATACAGCTATTCGGTTCGGCAGGTGTGCCCACGGCATCTACTGAAAGCACGGAACCAACTCCGTTGTATCCGAATAGTTTCACGGAATATTGGTAACCGTCGTCGTTGACAACCCAGAGGTCTACATTCGCCATGTTCGCGGCGCCGCCGGACTGGAACATGCCGATCGAGTTTGCCCAGATTCGACCTGGAACTTCAGCTCCATCGCGCATCACTCGCTTCTGCCAGGTGGTGCGAGTCTCGTTGGCGCCACTGTTGGCGATCGTTTCAATCTTCCAGGCGCCGGGCTCTCCGGTCAGCCCGGTTGCAGCACATACTGTTCCTACCGGATCTGCTGCCGCAATCGTGCACTCCCACAGCCGATTTCCGCTCGGGTCCGTCACCGCGTACTTGTTTTCGAAGCCGGTACCGGACCTCGAGGAGCTCGTAAAGGTGAGATCGAGGGTCTCTCCCGCCGCAACGTAGGCGTATTCAACCTCGTTGTAGTTCGATTGCACCCCCGACCAGTTGCTCTCGGCGTTCGCAACCGTTGGCACTGAGATCATGCCACCAAGAATGGCAAGCGCTGCACCACCCGCGAGGGCTTTGCCCAATCGACTTCGCAGGGATTGGCGTTCACCAGACCCTTCAGCGGTTGACCGAACTCGAAACATGACTCTCCTCTTAACGATTCTTCGTACTGAGGCGAGCTTGACGGCCGCCTCAACTACCCGCGCTGACAGAGCGGGTCCGAGAGAGACAGATTGATATTTAGTTCATTTCGTTACGCAAGACGAAAAATTCTCAGATCGGCTGGCGCATCACAACGGTGCTACCCCAATCGTCGCACCACCACCACAGAGTCCTCGAACTCAGCGACCTGCCCATCAGGGGCCACACCCTGACGCGTGCGCACCTCTGCTACCTCAACAGTGTGTCGTTTGGGATCCAGCCCCAGCATCTCCACCTCACTCTCGGGCGAGGGGAACTCTGTGTCGGAGTGGTGATCCGGCGCGAACGACGGCGCGGAGGCGTGCGCCACAATCACCAGTCGCCCACCCGGGGCCAGCCGTGACGCGGCAGCGCGCAGAATCTCAGTCCGCGGCAGCTCAACTGGGGACTGCAAGAAGCTCGCGGTGATGAGGTCGTACTGCTCGGCAGATTCAGTATCTTCGCCCACCCAGTCAGCAAGGTCAACCGCATCAAAAGTGGCGCGATCCTGAACCAAACCACGCTCCTCAGCGTGGGTGCGAGCCCTCGCAATCGCGGTCTTCGACAGGTCGATTCCCCGAGCCTGCCAGCCCCGCTCCGCGAGCCAGAGCACGTCGCCACCCTCACCGCAGCCGAGATCGAGCGAGCGGCCCGGTTGCCAATCGCCGACTATCTCTGCGATCGCGTGGTTCACCCGCCCCGACCAGCGGGGTCCGTCGCCGCTGTACAGTCCCTCCCAAAATTCAGCGGGAGAACCTGCGTCCGTCGCGTCGTGCGAACCGTGCGAGTGGTGACGGGCCACAGACTCAAACTCTTCTTCAACGAGTGCACCGTTGACGGCGGCTCCGGCGAGCATGCCGGCACCCATGACGAGCGGCACCGTCGCGGTGGGCGTGACCACATTGCCCGCGGCCCAGATGCGCGGGTGGCTGGTTCTGCCGGTCGGGTCCACCGTCACAAAACTGCCCAGCGGCCCGTCTGTTCTGTCGAGCCCAAGCTCCGCCAAGAACCCGTCGTGCGGCACGAGGGTTCCGGCGGTAAAGATGGCGTCGACCGGGATCTCACGGCCACTCGCTGTGCGCACGGCGCGCACGCGGCCATCCTCGCCCAGGATCTCCGTCGCGTGTTCTGACTCGAGTGTGATCCCGCGATGCTGCAGTGCGCGAGCGGTCGCCTCGTCAAAGCCGCTGAGCCCCTCCGTAAAGAGCACAACGTTCTCGCTCAACTGCCGAACGAGTTTCGCCTGGTGCACCCCGTACTCCGGGTTCGCGACCACGGCGAGGCGCTGCCCTCGCACCTCCCAGCCGTGGCAGTAGGGGCAGTGGAGCACCGTCGAGCCCCAATTCTCGGCAAGCCCGGGGAGTTCAGGCAGTTGATCGGTCACGCCGGTCGCTACGATCAGGGCACGAGTTTTCTCTGCTCCATCGGCCAGTTCCAGCCGGAGACCGTCGGCAATCTCGCTGACCCGCTGCACAAAGCCGTCGCGAAACTTAACGCTGTACCTCTCGGCCTCGATCCGACCCCGCTGCGCAAGCTCACCCGGCGGCATCCCGTCAAACCCGAGCACGTTGTGCATGTGTGAGGTGAAGCGGTTGCGCGGGCTACCCGCGTCGATCACCAGCACACTCCGCAGCGACCGCCCGAGCGCCTGCGCAGCACTCAGCCCCGCGGCCCCTCCACCGACAATGATCGCGTCCCAAATCTTTTCCGTCATGACCCTAGAATGACCAAGACGTGCCATACTTGCAAGCAGATTTGCAGATTTGGCAAGGAGTATCACATGGACGCCCTGCAACAACTCGGGCCACGACTGCGCGCGGCACGACAGGATCGCGGCTGGACGCTCGAAGACCTCGCGAGTCGGGCCGACATGTCCGTCAGCACACTCTCCCGCCTCGAATCGGGCAAGCGTCAGGCCAGCCTTGAGCTCCTCCTGCCGCTCACCAGGCAACTGGGCATTCGCATCGACGACCTACTCGAGAGCGAGGACCGCGATCCGCGCGTTCGCCGCCCCGCGGTGCAAAAACCGGGGATGACGGTCGCGCCACTCACTCGCGAAGAGTCCGAGGTGCGCGCCTTCAAGATCAGCTATCAGCCCGGGGTTCCGGCCGCGTGCGAGCCGAAAACCCACGACGGACACGAGTGGCTCTACGTACTTTCGGGCCACCTGCGCCTCCGTCTCGGAGACACAACCCACGTACTCACCCGCGGCGAAGCCGCCGAGTTCGACACGAGAATTCCCCACGCCATCAGCGCAGAGGGCACACGCCCGGCAGAGGTCATCAGCATCTTCAACTCCGTCGGCGAGCGCCTTCACCTGCACTCGCTAGACGGCGAGGTCACAGAGGCCCCCTAGCGGCTACTGGTTTTACTGAGACTGCTGCGCGGCCCAGTCACGGACTCGCTGAGCGCTCTGCTCCTCCGACAGATCCTCAACCCGTGTCATCACCGACCAGCGCACGCCAAACGGATCACGGATGCTCGCAAAGCGGTCGCCCGACACGAAGTCCGCGACCGGCTCCCGAATGGTCGCGCCCGCGGCCTCCGCGCGCTTGACGAGATCGTCAACATCGGGGCAAAACAGTCCCATCGAATAGCAGTCGTCGTCTCCCGCGGGTGCGGCGACGAGGTGATAGTCGGGCATGGGCTCACCCAGTTGCAAGTGGCCGTTTCCGAAGTCGAGTTCGGCGTGCACAACAACACCGCCAAACTCGGTGACATCAACGACTCTTGCCCCAAAGACATCTCGATAAAACTCGATCGCCCCCTGCGCATTCGGGATCGCCAAGAACGGCGTCAGACTCGTGGAGCCGTGCGGCATACCGTTGGTTGTGTGGGCGCCGTTTGCGGCGCGAGACTCGTGTGCATTCATGGCTCCAGCGTAAGATCTGAAGCGGCGGTTACGCTTGCAGAATTACGCCAGCCCGTTCACGGATTGGCCAACTCGGTGGAGGCAGTATGGAGCAGGACCAGCGCGGGATTTTGTATCCCGATCGCTTGCCCGAGTTTCACCGGCTACCCGCGCCGACCGAGCTCGAGCACGCGGTGCGTTGGTTCTGGATCGCCCGATGGAATCTGCCTCCGGGCCTGGAATCGCGGCAGGAACTCCTGCCGTTCCCGGCGTGCAACATCGTTGTGGAACCGCAGGGGGTCACCGCGGTTGGTCCGCCGACCCGCATCTCCGAACGGAAGCTGAGTGGCACCGGCTGGGTCGTGGGCGCGCTTCTGTTACCCGCGGCAGTGCCGTCGCTCGTGCCCGGACCAGCGGAGCTGCGTGACGGTAGTCGACCCGTGAGCGCGGGCTCCCTGCACTCAAACATCTCTCAGCTCATGGCCACCCCTGAACAGCACCCGAGAGAAGTGCGTCTTCGGGCGGTTGCCGCGTTTTCGAAGTGGATCAGCGAACGGGTGCCGCTGCCGCTACCCGGATCAGACCATCTGCTCGCAAACGAGCTTGCCAGGGTTCTCGCCGACCCGGGCATCACTCGCGCAGACCAGATCCCCGACAGGCTGCCCGCGTCAACGCGCAGCCTCCAGCGGCTGGCCAACCGGTTCTTTGGGCTCTCGCTGCACACCATGATTCGCAGGCGCCGGCTACAAGAAGCGGCAGCGCTCCTGCGCGACGATCCGTCTTGCTCTCTCGCTGATCTCGCGAGCGAACTCGGCTACAGCGACCACGCTCATTTTTCTACCGATTTCAAAGCGGTCACGGGTATGACCCCGAGCTCGTATCGCACGCACTCCTCCGAGTATCGAAAATGATTCGTTTTACACAGATGGTTAACGGGAAACGCGGTTTACCCTTGTAACGACGGGATTGTGCCACAGGCTCAATCCTTCTGCATATGGGGAGCAGCTGGCTGATTCGGGGAATCTGGCCGTTGATAGTCACGTGCGTTACCTGGGGGTTTTCTGCATGTCTTTGTTTCGCGTAACGAAATAACGCGAACGACCATCTGTCTCTATCGGATCCGTACTATCGGTACGGACCGTTGAGGCAGCCATTAAGCCTGCCGCAATAGGTCAAATCGTGAAGGCGCAAATCGGTGCGCCGAAGGGGATTAATTGATGTTTTCTGGTGGAACAGTACCAGCGCCCAATATCCGAGGAATGCTCGGGAAACGTGGCGAAAAAAGTGGTCTCGTCATGGGACTCGCACTCTCGTGTGCGCTCATGCTGCTGTTGGGCGTCTTTATGTCGCCCGCAACGGCAGCGCAGGCCGCGGAAGCGACAACAGGAAGTATCACGAGGGTCTACACGGGCACTGACCCGTTCGACGGTGAGGATTCCCGCGGGCAGGACACCGGCCCCGATAACGACAGGGTCCGCGTCCAAGACAGCATTGGCTACAGCGTCGAGGCTGGGATCAACAACCCCGGGAGCCAGGGCGGCCAGACCAAGTACCAGCACCTGACGGTCACGTTTGACCCGCTCCCCCTGGGATTCCGCTGGCAGGGCCTCCCTGGCGGCTGCCTCACGAGCGAAGACTTCCGCTCTGCGCTCACGGGAGACGGCCGCACTGAACCATCTGTGCTGACCTGTGATCTGGGACACCGGGAAAGCGGCAGCACCTACGGCTTCACGCCGGTCTTAAGCGTGCTCGGAACCGTGGCCGAGGGTACCTCGGTCGCCCCCACTGCCCGGGTCACGGCGGAAGGCGTTGCCGAAACGACCAAGCTTGAGGCACCGGCGACGCTGGTGACCGCTGCGCCCGCACTGCTCGACGTTGCCATTCACGCGCCTTCTGGAGCCTGGGACGCCCGCAGCGAGGTCATCGTGGGCAACGACGGTGTGGCTCGCGAGGGTTACTCCGTTTCCTTTCCGGTTGACGTGAAGTACGTGGGCCGGGGATCCGCCTCTGTAGAGGGACCGATTACGTTCGACATTCGCATTCCGCAGCTCGCCTCGCCCGACACGACCATCATTAGCGTCTGCGACGGCACTCGCGGCATGGCAAGCGTGCCCGGACGGAGTGGTGGCAGCGAGACCAAGGCCAACGCGGTCCAGGAGTCCGGCACCTGCAGCTACACCCGCGACGTGAACGATCCGAGCATCGTGCACATGACGCTCACCGGAACAGAGACCAGCCCTGATTTCTTCCCAACTCACACAGCTGGCGGCACAGCACTCAAAACAGTGGACGCCGATTCGTCCAAGAAGAACGCGGCCCTGCAGTACATTGCATCGGCGGGTATCCGGATCCACGTGCCCTACACCCTCTTTACAAACAGTAAGGCAACCGTCACGGCCGAGGTGAGCAACCTCTCGGCTTCGGCACTCGAGCGCAGTTCAGAGTGGGATCCGGGCCAGGGAAAAACCGCGGCTCAGATGAAGACAACAACATGTGAGACGCTCGCGGGACCGGTGTTCTGCGCCAACACCCAGAACGTCGTTTCGGTCGATCTCGTGCGGCCCGCAGCGAGCACATTCTCGGTGCCGGCCAAGAGCGACCGCGTGCTCAACTCCCGCAAGAATCCCGAAACTACGGGCGACTTGACCGCAAAGGCCTTTTATTCCGACAAGCAGTTCACTGCGGAGAACCCCGAGGCGCTCCCCGGCTCGAAGTATGTGGGCAGGGGCGCCGTCGCCAACTACATTCCGCTCGGCAAGATCGACAACCGGCTCGTGCTCTGCCAGGCGATCGATAACCGCTACACAACACCGGTCCCCTTCTCAACAACGGACCCGGACCGTGCGGCTGCGGTGAGCGTGCAGACCAGCAGCGAGAACAAACCCGATCAGGTGCTGCAGCAGCTTTCAAGCTACGTGAAGATTCAATACGGCGTTGGAGGCAACGGAGGGGTCAACGCGGGTGACGGCACGGGCTGGAGCGACGATAACCCCCAGGCCGACTTTACCTGCGGCGACAACGACTCAACCAAGTGGTACGACAGCATCAACGCGCCAGAAGCCGGCCCCGGTGCGATCACCAAGATCAGGGCAGTAGTCGAGGGACCCACTCCCGAGTTTCTCGCGACCGGTTGGTTGAGCCTCGGGCTCGACGTCGCGCTGCAGATACGCCCAGATGCCCCCATCAGCAAGCTGGACGGCCCCGTCGCAGACCAGGTGCGCGTTGAAACGACCAACCGCCAGGGTGTGTGGGAGGACGACGTGCTTCGCCCAAAGAGCCGCTCGGCGGCCACCCTGCTGATCACCGAGATTCCGCTCCGGGTCACCAAGACCCTGGCGAACACCGCTAAGACGCAGTACGAGGCCCAGGAAAGAATCACCTGGAGGATTAAGGCGCTCACGGTCAGCACCGGACTGAGTGTGCCCGTTCGAAACGTGCAGATGACCGACACGTTGCCCGATGAACTGGCCTACTACCCCGGCTCCTCGAAGGTTGGCGGCGTTGCCGTCGGTGATCCCACTATCGGAGTGGACGCCGCCGGAAAGACCACGCTGCACTGGAATCTGGGCGAGATGAAGCTGGGTGATTCGCGGACGCTCGAGTACGAAACCACGACCAGCCCCGACGTGTTCCAGGGCACACAGGTCGAGAACAACGTGCTCGCCACCGCAGACGGTGCCCTGCCCGCAACAAGCAAGGCATCCGCGACAATCACCAACTCGGCTCTTTTCGCTGTCGCGAAGCGATCAGCGCCCCCCGTTGTGCAGCCCGGCGAAGAAGTTCGGTTCGACGTTCGCATCACAAACCTGTCGACAAAAGAGGTTCCTTCCTCCGACTTCATCGACTGGTTGCCCTTCGACGGTGACGGACGCGCTCCCAAGTCGTCCTTCCACGGCGACCTCAACCTCGTGAGTGTGTCGCAGAAGCTCGGCAGCCAGCATACTCAGACGCTCTACACCTCGTACGAGCAGTCACGCATTGACCTGAAGAAGGACCTCGATCCCCAGGCAATGTCTGCGAGCATCGTCTGGTGTGAGGCGACCGACTTTGCGAAAAAGCCGGGATGCCCGTCAAACATGGCGGAGGTCACTGGACTGAGGTTCCTCGGGGACAACATGGCTCCGGGTACCTCGACGACCATGCGCATCGTTGCTTCGCTGCCTCAGGGCAAGGCTGGCGACGTGCTCGCTAACACCGCGGGAGGCCGTGCAGGGGGCTTCACAACAAATCTGCTCTCGAACGTTACTGTGACCAACGTCGTTGAGTCCTCGGTGAGCGGCACAGCGTGGCAAGACAGTGATCGCGACGGCCTGTTGGCCGAGGGTGAGAGCCGCCTTGGCGGCGTCGTTGCCGTGCTGCAAAACGCCGATGGCAACGAAGTGGCGCGCACGACAACCAATACCAAGGGCGAGTACACCTTCAAAGGCATCCTCGCGGGTGAGTACACCGTTCGCTTCGAGGCGGGATCGCACGAGCTGCCGACGCTACAGCAGGCTGGCACGGATTCGAGCGTGTGGTCCCTGATCGATGCAACATTCACTGCTCGAGCTTCCGTTCCCCTCGGCACGGATGTTCGCAACATTAACGCTGGTTTTATCGAGCAGGTTGACCTGCAGGTCAAGGGAACACAGGCGAGCTCTGGAACGATCGGCCAGCAGGCGAGCGCGACCTTTGAGGTATCGAACGAACTCAGCAGTGACATCCACGAGCCCGTGGTCATCTTTACGATTCCCGAGGGCCTGAGCGATGCCAAGGTGAGTGCACCAAAGGGCTGGACGATCGTCGACAACGGCGACGGAACCTGGACCGCAACAGGACCGAAGACCTTTGCCGGTGGCGAGAAGGTCGAGTTCGACATCACCGGAACCGTGAAGTCCGTCGAGCAGCTCACGTTTACCGCTGCGGGATCGGCCAGCAACGACTATGAGCCGAATCTTGACAACAACGCGGCCACACTCAGCACCACGCCAAAAGAACCAGCGACAATTTCTGGATCGGTGTTTGACGATCACAACGCGGACGGCATCTGGCAAGACACCGAACGGGTGGTCGAGGGTCTGACGGTAACGCTGCGCGACAGCGACGGCCACGTCGTCGCTTCGACCGTCGTCGACTCCACAGGTGGCTTCCGCTTCCCGAATCTGCCCGCTGGTGACTACACCGCCGAGCTGGAACAGCCGAAGGGATCAACGATCTCGACGCCCGGCGGCGCCACTTGGAGCGTGACCGTGGCCGCAGGAGAGACCGCCACACACGACTTCGGTCTTGTGAAAGAGGTCGATCTTCAGGTCGAGGGCGTCTCGGTTACGGTCGGCACCATCGGACAAGAAGTCAGCGCGGTGTTCAGCATCTCGAATGCAGGGAAAGAAAACGACATTTCCACTCCGCACGTTGTCTTCACGATTCCCGAGTCGGTCACGAACCCTGTCGTGTCAGCTCCAAAGGGCTGGACGGTAACAAAAAACGACGATGGCACCTGGACTGCCGTGGGCCCCGAAACGTTCGCACCGGGTACTGCCGTTGAAATCACGATTACTGGCACCGTGACTACAGCTGAGGCCTTGGTATTCACCGCTGAGGGATCCACCCCGAAAGATACGGAGCTCAACCTGGCGAATAACAGCGCTGAGCTCACTGCGGTACTGGTGATCCCCGCCGCAATCACGGGTCTCATCTTTAACGACATCAACGAAAACGGCATTCGGGATGCGGGCGAGAAGCCCTTCAGCGCCGTTGAAGTTAAGTTGCACGGGCCCGATGGCAAGATCCTTGATTCAGTCTTGACGGATGCTGACGGGGCGTTCGCGTTCCGGCAGTTGCCCGCCAGTGATTACGAGGTTTCGTTCGAGACTCCGGAGCCCTACCACCTCACAACGGGAAGCAGTATCTGGGACGTGCATCTCGCACCGGGTGACGCAGCCAACAACGAGTTTGGTCTTGTGAAGGGTGAGAAGCCCGCTCAACCAGGAGCTCATCCGGGTGAGAAACCGACCACGGACACGTCAGAAAAGGCTCCGTCTACCCCCTCGCCGAGTGCGGAGGGAGCCACCTTGGCAACAACGGGTGCCGACTTTGGCCCCGCCGCAACTCTGACAATCCTGGCCCTGCTGACTGGAGCAGGCGCCATGATGGCCGCACGGTTGAGGACTCGCGCACGGAGAGATAGCTAGGAGAACAGACGGTCATGGGGGATGACTTGCAAGTAAAAACACAATCATCGACTACTCAGGTGGGTGCCGCACGTTCGGCACCCACCCTGGTGGGGGATGCCGATTTGCTGCGCGATTACCGCGCTGGCGACAAAACAGCCCTCGCTACGCTGCATCAACGTTACTTCCGAGCCATGGTCGCTCGCGCCTACCGAATGGTGCATAATCAAGCGGATGCCGAAGACATCGCATCGGAGGCGTTTTTGCAGGTGATCCGCACCATTGATGCTGGCAAGGGTCCAACCGTCTCGATGTGGCGTTACCTGCTTGTCACGGTCCGATCAGTCGCGATCAACCAGTCCTCGAACACCGAGGCGATCACGATTGAGCCAGAAAAACTTCTGGAGCAGATAGACCTCCAATCAACCATCCAGTACGAGGGAACACTTGACGAGACGGTCACGACCGCTTTCAAGCGCCTTCCTGAACGCTGGCAACTGGTCATCTGGTGCCGTGAGGTCGAAGGATACTCACAGCGCGAGACGGGCGGCGTTCTCGGGATTGCCGAGAACGCCGTCAGTGCGCTCACGCACCGGGCTAAGCGCGGGTTTCGTGCCGAGTTTCTCAGGGCGGTCATACAGTCGGACGCCTCCCCCTCGTGCAGGCACTTCCGCCAGCAACTCACAAAGCACTACACGTCAAAAACATCGAAACGCGCGATGATCCAGCCCGCCCTTGCAGAGCATCTGGATACTTGCCGCGCCTGCTCGAGTGTCTACGCAGAAGCCCGCGAAGTGAACTCGCGATTTGGTCGAACCATGTCGCTTGTGCTGATTGGTGGCGCACTCGGCGGCACCGCTGCGGGTGGCCTCATGCTGGATCAAGCCGAGACTGCGAGCGCAGAACCGCTCAGCGGCGAGCTTGCGCGCAGCACGCCGCTACTGACAAAAAAGCTGCTCCTGACCGTAGGAGCTGTCGTTGCCGCGTCGACCATTGCCCTGATGTGTGTGCAGGAGGCCACCTCTCAGCCCGGACCCGTAACCACGGCAGCCGCCTCCTCGGTCTCCGGAGGGAACAGCCAGAAGCTACTGGAACTCGATTTTCCCGTCGAAGAGACTCTCCACAATAGCGTCACTCCCTCAGATCCGATTCATGTGCTCGTTGAGAAGACAAGTGAAGGTTCGTGCGGCGTGACGTTTGTTCCCGTGGGCACGGGCCAAGAGAATGCATACTTCGAACAGTCCTCGGAGGGTCAGGGAAAGTGCCGCATTCGTACATCCCGAAACGGCGCTGAGATCGCGAACTTTCAGATGAACGACGGTGTGCGGCGCATCTACGTCAAGCGAGCAGACACCTATAGCTTTGCCTTCGAAACGGATCTCGCGGCCCCCAGCGCCCTCACGTTTCGAGTACTCCCCGAGCTACTCGGGGAGTAGGCACTGCCTCGGGGCAGGAGACCCCCGACAAGTCTTCTACGACATGGCTCTCGAAAACCGTGGTCTCCTCTCTTTCAAGCATGTATCACCCGTGATACACTCATCCCATGAGCGCAGTAACCGTCAGAGACCTCCGCAACAACAGCGCGAGCATGCTCTCTCGAGTCGCACAGGGAGAAAGCTTGACCATTACCAAAGACGGCGAGCCCGTTGCCAGCGTCGTTCCACTGCCGCGCGCGCCACTGAATGCAGAACAGCTGGTTCAACGCTTCAAAAACCTACCCCGAGTTGATGGCAAGCGCCTTCGCGCCGACATTGACGCCATCGTGGATCAGTCCCTTTGACAGCATCTAAGCGGCTGGCTCAGGCCCGCAAAAAAGTGGATCATGACGGGATTCTCGACACGTCCGTCGTGATTGATCTCGAGCAACTGGACCCGTCTACCCTCCCGGTTTTCCCGACCATCACTTCAGTCACGCTTGCCGAGCTTTCAGCCGGGCCTCTCGCTACAAACGACCCGGCAGAACAGGCCGCTCGGCAGGCCAGGCTTCAGCTGGTCGAAACGGTGTTTGACCCCGTGCCGTTCGACGCGGCCGCAGCGCGGGCCTTCGGCGGCGTCGCTTCGTCGCTGCGAGCTCGTGGCAAAAAACCGGCCGCGCGCGCCTTCGACGCGCTCATTGCGGCGACTGCGATCTCCCGTGGCGTTCCTCTCTACACGCTCAACCCCACCGACGTCTCTGACGTACACGGGCTCGAAGTGCGCGTACCCAGGCCGATGCGGTCCCCCGAAGACCTTGTAGAGATACCCGACGAAGAACCTGAGGGTTAGGCGCAGGAAGGGCCGCTGCGCCGGGCGTAGGATCAAGCTAGGTGCTTCATCTCCCAACACAGCGAAGGATCCGCATGACCAAGCAGTACGACCACATCGTTATTGGCGGGGGCGTCATGGGCCTCGCAACCACCTGGCAGCTCGCAAGCCGCGGCGAGAGTGTGCTGTTGCTTGAACGCTTCGGGGCGCACCACACAAACGGGGCCTCCCACGGCTCGACTCGCAATCTCAACAACGCGTACAGCGAGGATCACTACCTCGACCTCTTCACCGAAGCTTCTGCGCTGTGGCGAGAACTTGAATCAGGATCGGGCACCCAGCTTCTCGGGCTCCACGGGCTCGTAACACACGGCGATCCCGAGCGAATCACGGCCGCGCACGATGCGCTGCAAGCCCGCGGCGCCGATATCTCCGTGATGTGCGCTGACGAAGCGGCCGCGCACTGGACCGGCATGAAGTTTGAGGGCAACGTGCTGATCGGACGCGAGGCCGGAATCATCTTCGCCTCGCGCGCGCTCGATGCGTTTAGCGCAGCCGCCGTGGCAGCGGGAGCCGATATTCAGCGCGGCGTGAAGGTACTGGAAATTGATCCGCTCGCTGACGGAGCCTACGTCACGGTTCAGCACCCCTCGGGCGTCGAGGGCGTCGACGGACCCGTGCAAGATCTCTTCGCAGCCCACGTCACGGTCACCGCGGGCGCCTGGTCAGAGCCGCTGCTGCGCGGCATCATCGACCTCCCCACACTCACAGTGACCGAGGAGCACCCCGCACACTTTGCGCCACGCTCAAACGATCTGGTGTGGCCCTCCTTTAACCACCTGCTCGGCGCAGAATTGCTCGATGAGTTCGGCGCGGATGTGTACGGCATGCCGAGCCCCGGCGAGGGAACCAAAGTGGGGTTCCACTGCGTGGGTGACGAGGTAGACCCCGATGCGCGCACGTTCCACTCGACGGAGCGCCTACGCTCCCAGCTACGCACCTATGTCTCGGAGTGGTTCCCCGGGCTCGACCCCGATACCGCTGCCGAGATCAGCTGCACCTACACGTCAACGGCATCGGGCGACTTCGTGCTCGACACGGTCGGGCCGATCACCGTGGGCGCTGGGTTCTCGGGTCACGGCTTCAAGTTCGCCCCCGCAATTGGGCGCGTGCTTGCCGACGCCGCCATGGGACGCGGGCAAGCACCGTCGCCGTTTTTGTTGGAGACGCACCGCGCCTGGTAGCGCTCGGGCATATCGGCGAGCAGCGAGCGGCGAGTGGCAACTCACGCCACGGTCGGCTCGCCCAGCGAGAGCATCAGGCGGTTGGCCCAGTTGAAGAAGGCTCCCGCCTGAATAACGTCGAGCAGTTCGAGCTCGTCGAGTCCCGCAGCGCGCAGTGATGCGACGTGCTCCCCACCAAAGCGAGGCGGCGTTGCGGTCAGCGCGACTGTCGCAGCAATAATCGCGTTCCAGCGCGGACCAAATTCGGCCGTCACCCCATCATCGAGCAGACGCTGCACCTCCGCACGATCGGCCCCCTTCTCCGTCGCGAACCGCGAGTGCACCGAGGCGCAGAACACGCAGCCATTGAAGCGGGACGCGGCAGCCGCAGCGATCTCCCGCTCAGCACGTGGCAGCCCGGCGTCGGTGTTCGTGAAGATGTCGAGGTCGGTGAGGGTGCGCTCAAGAAGAGCCTCAGGATCACGCGCCAGCACCCGGAAGTACGGCATGTGCACCCGCTCGCGCTCTACCAGCGCCTCGTAGTGACGCTCCGTAAACTCGGCAACGGGCAGCGGTTCGAGCCAGGGCTTCCAGCCCAGAACATCTTGCGTGAACCGCGCGGGCTCCGTGACCTTTGGTGCGGGAGGCAGCTGCTCACGTGGCTCGGTGTCGCCGCCGGGCTCAGAATTCTGGCCGGCCAGATGAGTCGCGCTCGATCCCCAGGCCGCGTCGCGCAAGCGCTCCTCCGCCAGCTGAGCCACGCGAGCAGCGAGCTCCGTGAATTCGCCCGCTTCGACGGCTGCTCCCCCATCGGCCAACCGCAACTCGCTCAATCCGTGCACGACTCGTAGCTGGAAGGTGAGAAAAGCCACGAGCTGCGACAGCGTGACGATCCCCGTCGTGCTCCAGCCCGCGTCGAGCAACTGCTGCAGTGCGGCTCGGTCGGCGTCACGCGGGTGCAGCACGAGCAGGTGCGCGTGCTCGAGGGCGGCGGCGAGACGATCCCCCAGCGCGTAAGCGGCCTCGACCGAGTCGACGGAGAACTCAGGGCCGCTCACGCTCTCGGCAACGTTCTCAGCGCGAAATGCCCCGTAGGGACCCTCCCCCGCTGCCCGCCGCGCCTCGCCGACGATCAGCGCTTCAAGCCGCTCGCCCCCGGTGCTCCGCAACAGCGCGCCGTAGAACTCGACGGCCGCAGCCTGTCGATGCAGCTTGGCAACGAAGAGCGCAACGGCGGCGCGCTCGGCAAGACTCACCTGCGAGGCGTCACTCGGCAGGAAGAGCGCTTCGAAGCTGCCCTGCGTGTGCTCGCGCGACTCGGGACGCCGGTCGCGCGCTTGGTCAAGAGCGTCACCGGGAGCGATCCCGGTGAGGGCCGCGAGAACGTCGGTATCGAGGTGGATTTCGGTTTCAGTGGTGGTGGTCATGTGAAGCTCCATTCAGTAGGTAGTAGACATTGATTCTCAAGATCCTTCGGCCCCCTCCGGCCCTCCTGCCCCCTCCTGCCCCCCCCTGCGGTGAACGCAAGCCAACATTATGAGCGTCCATAATGTTGACTTGCGTTCACCGCAGAGGGGCGGGCGAGGCCGGGTGGGTCAAGCTGGTGGGCTAGGCCGGGTGAGCGAGACAGAGGTGGACTAGGCCGGGTGAGCGAGACTGGGCAGCACTCAAATCACCCAGCCCGGTCCGCGGCCCGGGATTGCTTCCAGCAGCTTGCGCGTGTAGGGGTGCTCCGGCGAGCTAAAGACTTGCTCCGTTGGACCCTGTTCAACCTGGCGGCCGCGCTGCAGCACCGAGACGGTATCGGCGATCTGGCGCACAACCGACAGGTCGTGCGAGATGAACACGTAGCTCAACCCGAGTTCTCGCTGCAACCGTGTGAGTAGACGCAAGATCTGAGCCTGCACCGTCACGTCGAGCGCCGACACGGCCTCGTCGAGCACAACCAGCTCGGGCTCAACGATCAGGGCACGCGCGATCGCGACCCGCTGCCGTTGGCCACCCGAGAGCTCCCGAGGTTTGCGATGGGCGAACTCCGGCGGCAGAGCAACGAGCTCAAGCGCACGCGACACCCGCGCACCTCGGTCAGCCGCCGAGCCAATGCCAAAGTTGCGCAGCGGTTCAGCGAGCACCTGGCCGATACTCTGCCGCGGATCCAGCGAGCCATACGGATTCTGGTACACAAGCTGCACGCTACGACGGAACTCGCGCAGGCCACGCCCCCGCAGCTCGGTCACCTCAACCTCGCCAACCCGAACGCTCCCGGAGGTCGGCCGAGCGAAGCCCGCGATCGCGCGCCCCGTGGTGGTTTTTCCCGATCCCGATTCACCCACCAGCGCGTGTGTCGTTCCACGTGGAACCGAAAATGACACGTCATCGACGGCAACAAACGGGGAAGCTCCGCGGGCTCCCCGAAACTCCTGCCGCAGCTCCCGCACCTCAAGCACCGGCGAAGCTGGCGCAGACACAGAGATCAGGGGTTCGGGATCGGATCCCACCCCCTCAGCAACGTCCACCACAACAACCCGCTCGCGCTCCCCCGGGTTGCCGAACGCCGGAGCGTCTGCCATCAGCTGGCGTGTGTACTCGGACTCGGGTCGTGTGAGCACACGCTCACTCGGCCCCGACTCCTGTACAGCGCCGCCGCGCATCACCACAACACTGTCCGCGCGCTCCGCGGCAACCGCCAGATCGTGCGTGATGAACAGCAGCCCGGTGCCGGTCTCCTGCCGCAGGCGATCGAGCAGATCCAGCACCGTGCGCTGCACCGTGACGTCGAGAGCACTTGTCGGTTCGTCGGCGATCAGCAGCTCGGGATCATTGGCGATCGCCGTCGCGATGAGCACCCGCTGCCGCATGCCACCCGAAAACTCGTGCGGGTACTGCTTCGCGCGGCGCGCGGGATCGTCGATGCCGACCTGGTCCAGCAGTTCGAGCACGCGACTGCGAATCGCGCGTCGATCACGCTGCCCGTGAATGCGCAGCGACTCGGCAACGCTCGCCCCAATCGTGGCGACGGGGTTGAGAGAGTTGCCGGGATCCTGCGGGATCAGCCCGATGCAGCGCCCGCGCAGACCGCGCCACCGCCGTTCCGAGAGGCCCACGAGTTCGGTGGGTCCGTCACGGCGTTCGTTCAGCACAACGCTGCCACCCGCGATCTGGCCGTTGGCGGCGAGCAGGCCGATGACCGACTGGGCAACAGTGGTCTTGCCCGATCCCGACTCGCCAACCACGGCAGTGACCTTGCCGAGTGCGACGTCGAAGCTGACGCCGCGCACCGCATCAACGAGACCGCGATCGGTGCGGTACTGGACGGCGAGATCCCGAATACTGAGCAGCGGGGTCGGGATCGCGGTCTCAGTTGGTCGCTCTACCCCCGCACGCGGGTCAGTTGTGGCCAGTGTTTCACCGCTTTTACTGTGCGCAAGTGACCCGCGAAGGCGGGTGTCCTGAGGCCCGGGGACCTTGGGCCCCGCGGTCTGAGGTTCAGTGGCGCCCACCGTTTCCGTCTGACTCATGATTCGCTCCCCCGGTTGATGGCCTGGCTCAGCCGATTACTCGCGATAACAACAAACACAACAACCAGGCCCGGCAGCACCGTCAGCCACCACGCGGTCGACACGTAGTTGCGACCCTCGGCAATCAGCAGGCCCCACTCGGGAGTCGGCGGCGGTGCGCCGTATCCCAGGAATCCGAGCGTGGAAATCTGCAGGATCGCGGACCCGAGTTGCAGAGCCGCGAGCGCGATCACGGGTGTGAGCGAGTTCGGCAGTACGTGCCGCCAGAGCACTCCGAAGAATCCGCCACCCGATCCGTACGCTGCCTCCACGTACTCGCTCGCCCGCACACTCACGACCTGCGCACGCGCCAGCCGGGCGAACACCGCGACCGAGGTCACTCCCACCGCGATCGCCGCGTTGGCGGTGCCGAAGCCGAGCAGAATCACGATGCTGAGTGAGAGCAGCAGGGTCGGGATCGCGAGCAGCACGTCGACCAGGCGCATCAGGGCCTCGTCGAAGCCGCCACCCAGGGCACCTGCGGTCACACCGATGAGCGATCCGAACACCAGTCCGACCGCGACCGCAATGAGCGCGGCGGTGATCGACTGCGTTGCGCCGAAGATGACCCGGCTCAACAGGTCGCGGCCCGTCGCATCGGTGCCAAACCAGTGCTCGGCGCTCGGGGCCTGCAGCGCGGGGCCCACGGTTTCGGTTGGGCTCACCGAGGTGAAGAGCCCCGGAGCCACCGCCCAGGCGATAGCGACCAGCAGGATGAGCAGCGGCAGCAGAGTGCCCGGGCGTAGGATCGCGCGCCAGGCTTTGGGTGCCTGGCGGGTTGGGCCTGCCTCCTGCACCGGCTTGATACCGGCAGATGTTTCGGCGATGACTTCCGTCGCGGTCATGAGATACCTCCTGAAGATACGGGGATCTCGGTCTCAGATGACTCAAGCTGCGTCGAAGCTGTGGCAGACCCAGAGCGCGCGGATCCTGCCCGCCGCTTCGCAGACCCACCAACTCGGCGCCCGCTCTGCCGCAGCCTTGCATCGAGCACGGGATAGAGCAGGTCGACGGCGAGATTGATCGTCACGAAGATGGCCGCCGCAATCACAACAACCGCGAGCAGCACGGGCGTATCGCGGTTGGCGACTGCCTGCGCCGTGAGACTGCCGATGCCGACCCTGCCAAACACGGTTTCCGTGACGATCGCACCACCGACCAGCTCGCCGAAGAGCAGCCCGGCCATGGTGAGCGCGGGCAGCAACGCGTTGGGGGCGACGTTTCGCCACAGCAGCCACGAAGTACCCGCGCCGCGAGCTCGCACGACCGACACAAACGGCTGCTCGCGCACCTCGTCGATGCTGCGCAGGAACACCTGCGCGAGCGGGGCTGCGATCGGGATCATGAGGGTCAAGGCCGGCAACACGAGCGCTTGGGTGTCGCTTGCGCCAATCACAGGGATCAGCCCAAGCTGGAACGAAAAGATCTGAATGAGCACAATGCCGATCCAGAACACCGGCAGCGACACAAAGAGCGGCGGCAGGTTACGGAAGACGCGGCGCAGCCAGCGGCCCTTGCCGTAGCTCGCGGTGAACGCGATCACCACGGCAAGGAACACAGCCCCGACGAGCGCAATCGACGCGAGTGTCAAAGTCCCCGGCAGCGCCTCGGCGAGCAGCGTCGACACCGCGGCTCCGCTCTGCACGGAGTAGCCGAGATCGCCGGTGAGAAACGCGCCGATCGAATCGAAGTAGCGCAGAATCAGCGGCTGATCGATGCCGTACGACGCCCGAATCTCGGCCAGCTGGTCTGGTGAGAGGCCGAGATCCGGGTTGCCGTAGCGCGCCATGACGGCGTCACCCGGCAGGGCCGCGAGCAGCACGAAGGCCGCGGTGTAGGCGAGCGCGAGGACCAGGATGGCCTGGCCCACGCGCCGCAGAACAGCTGTGCTGGTCACTGTTGTCTACTTACTTGCCGAGCGTGACATCGTAGAAGGACGGCCGACCGATCGACTCGGTGTGGAAGCCCTTGACCGATGAACGCAGTCCGAACACCTGCGGTTCCTCGAAGAGCGGCAGCACGTAGGCCTGCTCGGCGAGGCGCTGCTGCGCGGCGGCCGAGGCCTTCTGGCGTTCTTCGGTCGTTGGCACCGAGGCGACCTGCTCGAGCAGCCCATCGAGCTCTTTGTCGCGCACGGTTTCGGTGGCGGTGTCGAGGTTCAGGAGCGCGTTACGGTTCTTCGAGTAGAACTGCGACTTGAGCACGTCGTAGTCCGCGCGACCGACCATTGAGTGGTAGACCTGAATCTTGTCTTCGTCGAGGCGGGCTTCGTCTTGCGCGGCCTGATCCCCCGCGAACAGTTCGACACCGATCCCGATCTTTGCCAGCTGCTCCTGAATCAGCGTGACGACCTCTTTGGAGCGCGGCTGCGGCAGCGCCTCGTTAAAGGTGATGACGAGCTTCTGCCCGTCCTTCTCGCGGATGCCGTCGGATCCGGCAACCCAGCCGGCCTCGTCGAGCAGCTTCGCGGCCTTCGCGGGGTCGTACTCGTAGAACTTCGAGGTGTCGGTGTAGCCGAGTGCGGTCTTCGCGAGAATGCCCGTAGCGAGCGGGTAGTTCTTCGTGAAGAGTGTGTCGACAATCGCTTCGCGATCGACGCCCGCGATGATCGCCTGCCGCACCTTAATGTCATTGAGCAGCGGGTGGTTGAAGCGCAGGCTCAGACTGTTGTTGACGCCGTTGGTAGACGCCGCGACGAGCGTGAGCCCGTCCGCCAAGAACTGCGCCTCGTCGGGAGCGGGGATCTGGCGCGCGATATCTGCCTGGCCCGAGACGACCGTGCCGACTCGCACGCTCGACTCCGCGGCCACCAAAATGTCGACCCCGTCGATCTTTGCGGCGCCCTGATGGTCGCGAGCTTTGGGAGCCCAGTCGTAATCCTTGCGTGTTGTGAGCTTCAACTCCGAGCCGACCTTCTCATCGGCGATCACAAACGGACCGCTGCCGATAATCTTGTCGGCGTTGCCCGGCCCGAACTCCTCGCTCGTGCGGTCGAGGGTCTTGTTCGACAGCAGACCCGAGTTGATCGTCGAGACCGCCTGGGCGAAGCCCGGCGACGGGGCCGTGAAGAAGAACTTGACGGTGTGTGCGTCAACCGCTTCGCCGTGGTCGTAGTTGTTGATCGCTTCAGAGACCGAGAGCGCCCGCTTCGTGTCGCCCTTGCCAAACAGGTCGAGGTTCTTCACGACGTTCTCGGCGTCGAGGGGCGTGCCGTCTGAGTAGGTGACACCGTCGCGCAACTTGAAGGTGTACTCGGTGGCGTCGGCGTTGACCTCTGGCAGTTCGGCCGCGATCCACGGCTCGAGTTCAAGCGTCTCGGGATCCTGGTAAAGCAGCCGGTCCGTAACCTGGTTGAGCACACCACCGTTCGGGTAGAAACCGCCGGCCGGTGGGTAAAGCGTGTTCCAGGTCTGCGGCTCGAGATAGGTCAGCGTCTTGCCGCCCGCCGAGTCAGTCCCACTCGCGCTCGAGGAGCAGCCGGTCATCGCGAGGGCGACTACGGTTAGCGCTCCGATCAAAGCGATGCGAGGCTTCTTCATGAGGTCTCCTTCAAGTTCTGGCGGGCCGTTGTTGGCAGTTCCGCCGGTTGGTGGGCAGTGGCACCGTTCGATGCAACAAAAGCTATTGTTATACGTGACATTACTTTTTGAATATCTCCGACGTAACAGAACTTCATGTTGGGGCCCTGCCGTCACATACGGTCACACGCTTGCGCCCGCCCCCGGTACGCCGCGTATAACGGTCACATGACCTCGAAACCTTCCCGCGCCTCAATCGCCATCATTGGGGCGGGGCCGCGCGGCACGTCGCTCATCGAGCGGATCGGCGCCTCGCTCACAGGCCCAACCACACTCGACCTGCACGTGATTGACGAGGCCCAGTCGGGGGCCGGCCGCATCTGGCGCACCGATCAAACACGCGAGTTGTGCATGAACACGCTCGCCGGTGCGGTCACCCTCTTCACCGAGGAGTCAAGCTCGGTCGCGGGGCCCGTGCTCCCCGGACCGACGCAGTACGAGTGGTGCGTGCTGGTGCGCGATACGGCTGCGGTTCAGGATCCGGGCCACGCTCGCAACACCCTAGCCTCGACGCCGTCGCCAGCGATCCCGCAGGCACACACGGAGGCGTTCCACTCGCACCCGGTGCGCGACGGCCTTGCCGCCGAGTACCGCGAAGAGCTCGCGGGGATCCTGCCCGAGTCCCACCCCAGTCGTGCGCTCTACGGCGAATACCTGAGCTGGTGCTACCACCGCGCTGTGGCGCAGCTTCCGGAGGGGGTGCGAGTGATCCGGCATCGCAGTCGTGCGGTCGGGATCGAGCAGGCCAGTTACTCAGGCGCGAACGAAACCGTTCTGCTCGCCGACGGCACCTCGATCACGGCGAACTCCATCATCATCGCCGCCGGGTGGCTCCCCCGGGCCGAAACACTCGCCGAGCGAGAACTCGCGGCCTCAATCGCGCGAGCCGAGGCCTTTCCAGCCACCGCCGTGACGACAGCTACCGGCCACCCTGCCCTCACCTGGGTGCGCCCCGACAGCCCTGTCGACCAAGATCTCAGCGGGATCACCCCCGGATCGCACGCGATCGTGCGCGGCCTCGGCATGGGGTTCTTTGACACCATGGCATTGCTCACCGCCGGTCGCGGCGGGGAATTTTCGGAGGATCAAACCGCCCCCGGCGGCCTGCTCTACACCCCGTCGGGGCAAGAGCCGATCCTGCACGTGACCTCGCGGCGCGGGGTGCCATTCCGCGCGAAATCGCTCTACAACTCACTGCCACCCAAACCTGCCCAACGGTTTCTGCGCGAGGTCGACTGGGAGGCCACCCCGCGGCCCATCAATTTCGATCAGCAGGTGTGGCCGCGGATCGTTGCCGATGCCTTTTTCGACTACTACGCCACACTGCACAGGGTGCGACCCGAGGCGCTCATTGCGAGTCCAAGCCAGATCCACGACACGATCCGAATCGTTCTCGAATCGCTACTCCTCTCGGCAGCCGACCTCACCGATGCGCCCGCCGCATTCAACCTCGCGTTGGCGCCATTCGTTCCGAACGCGTCAGATCGTTTCGACCTCTCAACCGAGATCGAACCGGTCGACGGTGCATTCGCACGGCCGGAAGACTTCGATGCGTGGATCCGCGAGCGTGTCGAACACGATCTGCACGAGGCCGAACTGGGCGTCGATAGCCCGCTCAAAGCTGGTTTGTGGTCCGTCAGCACGGCGAGAGCCGTGGCGAACAGGATCGGCACACTCGGCGGTTTCGACGCAGAGTCGCGGCGCTCGGGCTTCGCTCTGCTGCACGCCATCGGTGGCATGGTCGGATCGGGGCCGCCGGCCTTCCGTAACCGACAGTTGCTCGCGCTGGCCGAGCAGGGAATCGTGAGGTTTATTGGCCCGGGCGCCCCCGTAACCGTAAGCGAGCACGGTTTCACAACGGCCTCGCCGGTCGTGGCCGACTCCGAGATCACCGCACCAGCTCTGATCGACGCGTGGATGCACTTTCACGACCTCGCCGAGACTCGGGATCCGCTCGCACAGAGCCTCGTTCAGGCCGAACGCGCCCGCGCGTTCGGAGTCACACGGCGAGACGGTGGGCTTGCCCCCACCAGAGCTTTCGACGTCGACGGCGAGACCGGACGACTCGTGCGCGCAGACGGCACACTCGACGCCGCCATTCACGTGGCTGGCATCCCCGTCGACGACACCCTGCACGACACAATCATCAGCCCGATGCCCGGCACAGATCCCCCGATGCTGCGCGAGACCGACCGGGTTGCCCGCAGCGCACTCGGCGTGGCGGGCGTACCACTCACACGATCACGACGATCCTCACATTCCGACGTAACCGCAACGCCAGCAGCAGTTCCAAGCACGTAAACTCCACGGATGACTACCGCATGCCCAGGGAGTGAAGCACCTGATCACTTTTGACACATTACCTATCAATTTCCTGTTATGCTTGCGAATTGGTAAATGAAGAGCTAATACCAACACTGTTCACACAAATGCAACAGCCATTCTTGTTCAGGGAACCACGGAAACTCGTGGCACAGGAACGGTTTTGTATACAAACAGGAAAGATAACAAGACAACGTTCCAGTGCAGTGGAACTCAAAATTACGCCTGAGTAGTGCGAGTGGGGGGAACCACTCAAGTTTCATCTAGGAGAGTTCGTTTTGAGACAACGCCGACCCTTGCGGTCCCTGATTACTGCTGCTGCACTCGGAGCAATGCTGCTTTCAAGCATTGGCTTGACAGCAGCCCCCGCTTCCGCCGAGCAGTCGCCCACCGACTACGGAATCTACAACGTCACCCTTGAGGGCCCTCCGGGCGGGTTCGCCCTCGGTGACACGGGCAAAGTGACGTTCGCCACCTACCCCACCGATGAGTCAGCCCTCCCTCTGCGCATCTACGATGGCGAGACCATTGTTCGAACGCTGACAATGCCAAACGGCCTCAGCCTCGAAGGACGGTTTAGCGGAGTTGACACCTGCCCAGGCACCGGGAGAAACGAGAACATTGCCTACGGCATGGACGGGCAGCCAAATGGATCCGTCTTCTACACAAACGTCGTGTGCGAAGAAATCGACAATGGGAACGGCACACACTCCTACCAGTCGTCTATCACGTACGAGGTAGACAGGTTCTTCAACATCACCACGGCGCTCTACGGATCGATCAACGTAAAACGCACCGGTCCACTCGCCGCAGACGCAGAGGTGTCAATCTCGCAGAACCTCACCCCCGGCTACGAACCTTCCCCTGGATCCCAGCAAACGAGCAAAACGCAAGCGAATCCCGCACCGGACCTCAGGGCCTCCACGATCGGAGCAAGTCCTGACGTCGTGAATCTAAACACCGGCAGCACATCGACGATCACCGTGCAGGCGCGGGACGAGTTCGGCACGCCCCTCAATGTCGGTGGCGCAACCCTCACAGGCACTTCGAAGGACGCAGCCAATCAGGACTTCGGGTCTCTCACCCCATTCCAGTACGCGGGCGGTGGCAAGTACACCGCTCAGCTCACCTCCACCCGGTCCGGGGTCGCTACAGTCGCCTATCAAATAGGCGGAGTCGCAGGTACCAACACCGCAACTGTCAGCTTCTCCGCTGGAACCGTTGATACCGGGCGCAGTAAGACCTCGTATTCGGTGACGACCGATCCGCAGCCGGTGAAAACCGGCGAGCACATTGTCACGGTGAAGCTTGTCGACAAGTACGACAACCCCGTTTCTGGTCAGGGAAGCAGCCTGGCCGGAACGCTGACCCAGCTTTCTGGGGCTACCCTTACCCCGTTTACAGAAGACCCCACCACACCAGGCACGTACCTCGCAAAGATCACATCCACGCAGGTGGGAACCGCCCTCGTTTCCGTCACCTGGGCAACAAAACCCCTCACCCTGAGCGGCAATAACCGCGCTGAATTCGTAGCTGGCCCCGTTGACACCGGCCACACGAAGACCTCGTACTCGGTGAGCACCGGGCCACAGCAGGTCGAAACAGGCAAGCACATCGTGACTGTCGAGTTGGTCGATGCCGACGGAAATCTGGTCTCGGGTCAGGCCGGCGCACTCTCAGGAACCCTGTCCGGTCTCGCTGGTGCAACAATCACTGGGTTCTCTGCGACGACCCCCGGCGTCTACACGGCCGAGGTGAAGTCACCGACAACGTCTGGAACCGCGAAGGTCGCGGTGAACTGGGGCCTGAATCCAGTCACACTGCGGGGCAACGGGGAGGCTTTGTTTGAGGCCGGTGCAGTCGATCTGAACAACACAGCGGGCAAGACCAACTTTACGGTTTCCACCACGCCCCAGCCGGTCATCAGCGGTTCGCACACCGTGACGGTGCAACTGGCCGACAAGTTTGGCAACCCGGTCACCGGCAAAGCGGGATCGCTTGTTCCCTCAACGCAAAACGAACTGGGCACTGGATCCGTCTCTCCCTTCAGCGAGACAGCTCCGGGGCAGTACCGGGCAACGGTGACGTCGTCAACATCGGGCGGCAAAGTCATCAAAGTGGCGTACAACACCGCGACGGTCGGGCTCCTGCAGAACGGAAACGACACTGCCGTGTTCATCGCGGGCGGCGTTGACCTTGGCCACGCGAACACGCAGTATTCTGTTTCGGATTCGGATCAGGTGGTTGGCACCGGCGAGCACTGGGTCACGGTAAAGCTCGCCGACTCCCAGGGCAACCCCGTTTCAGGTCAGGCAACGGGGATCAACGCGACCACAACCGACGACCTCGGCGATGGCACAATCGAGGACTTTGCTGAGACCTCGGTAAAGGGCACGTACACGGCCAGGGTCACCTCCACGATCTCAGGCGCGAAGAAGATCACCGCAAAGTTTGGCTCAAACGCCATCCGACTAAGCGGAAACGACAAGGCGCGATTCGTCGCTACTGGCGTTGATCTAGATAACAACAACAACCAATCCAACTTCACGGTGTCCCCCGGCACCGCCTCCATCAACGGAGGATCACACACGGTGACCGTGCTGTTGGCCGATAAATATGACAACCCCGTTACCGGTCTTGCCGGGAAGCTTGAACCGTCCAGCGCACAGAGCCTTGGCACGGGCAGCATCTCGACGTTCAAAGAGATCGGTCCTGGCAAGTATGAAGCGCGGGTAACCTCCTCACTCGTCGGCGACAAGGTCATTACGGTGATCTTTGAGGGGCAGGTCGTCAAGCTTCAAACAAACGGCAACAACACGGCAAGGTTTATCGCTGGCGGCGTTGATGTTGGAAACAGCAAGACGCGGTACTTCGTGTCGGGCCAAGAGCAGCCCGTTGGCACGGGCGAACACTGGGTCACCGTGACGCTCGCTGACGCTTCGGGCAACGCAGTTTCGGGCCAGGCCACTGGCATTACCGCGTCCACCGATAACGAGCTTGGCGACGGCAACATCGGCCTGTTCACGGAGACCGCAACGCCGGGCACCTACAAGGCAAAGGTCACCTCGACCGTTGCTGGCGCAAAGGTCATCACCGCTAAGTTTGGCGGCAGCCTGATCTCCCTGGATGGCAACGACACCGCCCGCTTTGTCTCGGGTGATGTTGACCTGGAGAACAAAGACGGCAAATCGGCCTATTTCGTCTCGGGTGGCGATCAGAAGGTCGACTCCGGCGCCCACACCATTACGGTGGCGCTGGCCGATCAGTATGGCAATCCGGTGTCCGACCAGCAGGCGAAGCTGACCGGGTCGACGCGCGACAGCCTGGGCGCGGGTTCGATCACCGGTTTCGTTGAGTCGCAGGTCAAGGGCACCTACACGGCGACCGTCACCTCAACCGACGTGGGCAACAAGGTCATTATGGTTGTCCTCGGCACCGAGAGCGTGAAGCTGCAGGGCAACAACACGGCCAGGTTTGTGGCTGGTGACGTTGATATCGATAACAAGCTGGGTCACACCAATTACACCGTGTCGACCGGCCCGGCCTCTATCGAAACCGGTTCGCACTCGGTAACCGTCTTGCTGACTGATAAATATGACAACCCGGTGACCAAACAGGCCGGACTGTTGAAAGCAGCAACACAAGACGACCTCGGCTCAGGAACGATCTCAACCTTCCAAGAGACCGTTGCCGGTACCTACGTCGCAAAGGTGACCTCTTCGCTCACCGGAGTCAAAGTCATCACCGTGACGCTCGGGGGTCAGACTGTCCACCTTTTGCAGGGAGGCAATTCCAAGGCGACCTTCATCAGCGGTGGTGTTGACACCGGCAATGCTGAAACGAAGTATTCGGTTTCAACGGGCAACAGGTTCGTCGGCACCGATAAGCACACCGTGACAGTCTCTCTGGCTGACGCGCAGGGCGATCCAGTTTCGGGCCAGCAGGCCGGCATTCGCGCCGCCACAATCGACGACCTGGGCGATGGGGACATCAGTGACTTCACTGAGACCACAGTCAAGGGCACGTACACAGCGACAGTGACATCAACCGTGATTGGCCAAAAAGCCATCACGGCCACCTATGGCGCAAACAGTGTCACGCTCACCGGAAATGGCGCAGCGAACTTCATTGCGGGCGACGTTGACGTAGACAACAAGGAGGGCAAAACCAGCTACACCGTTTCGAGAGGTTCCGTGGCAACGGGAAGCGGAGAGCACACCATCACGATCAAGCTTGCCGACAAGTACGGTAACGGGGTCTCGATGCAGAGCTCACAGCTCGAAGCGCGCACAATCGATCCTCTTGGCACGGGCTCAATTTCGAAGTTCTCGGAAACGGCAACACCCGGAACCTACACGGCCAAGATCACTTCCAGCGTTGGCGGCACAAAGATCGTCACCGTCACCTTTAGCGGTGCGAACGTCTCGCTCGAAAACAATGGAAATGATCGTGCGGTGTTTGCCGCCGGTGGGGTTGACGTGGATCACTCGTCCACCCGCTTCTACGTGTCTGGTTTTGAGCGACCCGTTGATACCGGTGAACACACGGTGACCGTTTTGCTGGCAGACTCCGGCGGCAAGCCGGTCTCCGGTCAGGCCAATGGAATCAATGCGGCCACGTCCGACAACCTGGGTAACGGGGGCTTCAGCTCATTCTCCGAGACTGCTGCTGGCGTGTACACCGCAACCGTTCGGTCGACCGTTCCAGGGGCCAAGGTCGTCACTACGTCCTTTGGCGGGAGTGCCGTCACGCTCGGCGGCAATGACACCGCCCTGTTTGTGAGTGGCACGGTTGACCGCGGCAACACCAGCGCGACCAACTATCGAGTGTCCACTGGCGCTCAAGAGGTCGGCACCGGCACGCACACGATAACGGTCACACTCGCCGACAAGTACGGCAACGCCGTCGTAGGGCAGGCATCAGCGCTCGGTGCATCCACGAATGGTCAGCTCGGCGCAGGTTTCATTTCCGCCTTCAACGAGGGATCCACCGCCGGAACCTACACCGCGAGAATCACCTCGACCCTGTCGGGCGGCAAGACCATCAAGGTGATGCACGATGGTGCTGCCGTGAGTCCCGGCGGCACTGCAGCAAACCCGGCCAACACCGTGGCACTGTTCGCCTCGACCTCGGTCGACCTGGAAAACAGCTCATCTGCCTACGAGGTTTCCACTGGCGAACAGCCTGTGGTCTCGGGCAAACACGAGGTCAAGGTGACGCTGGCCGATGTCTATGGCAACCCAGCAACGGGTCAGGCCGCAAAACTGAAGGCTGCAACCTCCGACCCGCTGGGAACCGGCAAGGTAACCGCGTTCACCGAGACTAAGACGGCCGGCACCTACGTCGCGTCCGTCAGCTCGAGCGTGGTTGGCAGCAAGGTCATGTCGGCCACCTACAACGCGCAGGGCATCACGGGTAAGAAAAACCTGACTGCCAAGTTCAAGGCGAACCCCGACGATTCGAAACTGCCGGTTCCCGTGTGCACACCACCGCGCAAAACTGCTGTGTTCAGGGACACACCGCTGACGCACAAGTTCTACAAAGAGATCGACTGGATGAGCTGCATGGGGTACTCCACCGGCTGGCGTCAGCCAGTGGGCAAACCGCTCTACAAGCCGCAGGACAACCTGTCGCGCGAGGCAATGGCGGCGTTCATCTTCCGCATGGAAGCCCCGAAGTCGTACAGGGCTCCAAAGGTGTCTCCGTTTGCCGATATGAAGCCGGGAGACCCTTTCTATCGGGAGATCTCGTGGATGTTCGAGTCGGGTTTGTCGACGGGTTGGTACGATCCCGCGGGCAAACCGACGTTCCGACCGAAGCAGAACCCGACTCGTGAAGCGATGGCAGCGTTCATCTACCGCCTCGAATCTCCTCAGAACTACAAGGCACCGACGGTGTCGCCGATGGCCGACATGGCCCCGGGCATGAAGTTCTATCAAGAGATCTCGTGGATGTACGACGTGAAGCTGTCAACGGGCAACCGAACGGCAAACGGGAAGGAATACTGGCCAAAGGAAAACCTGTCACGACAGGCGATGGCAGCGTTTATCTACCGACTTGTGTTGGACTATCGCAAGTAGTCGCTTGAGATGATCGGGCGGGATCAGGCAGTTGCTTGATCCCGCCCTTTTGTTTGCCCGTTTAGCGTGCAGACCGCTAGACCCCGGACGTCGCAAGCGCAGCTTCGCCCTCGATCACCGGCTTCCGCGCGGCCCGCATCCACACGAGGTACACCGCACCGGTCACCACAAACCCGACCAACCACGCGATATCGATGTTCTGCAGCGGCTCGGCCAGCGGGCCCGTGTACATCGGCGTGATCATAAACGGCACCTGCGAGACCAGCCCGATCAGGTAGCTAATCAGCCCGATGCGATTCCAGCGCCCGTAGCGACCACCGTCGCGCATGAACATGTCCGCAATGACGTACTCACCCTTCTGCACGATGAAGAAGTCGGCGAGATTGATCGCAGACCACGGGATCAGCACGTAGAGCAGTAGCGTCAGGAACGCCTCGAAGGTCGTCATGAAGTCACCCTGGCCCAGCAGCGCAACGAGGGTGGCGATCACGCCGCAGCCAAGGGTCATCGTCACGCGTGTACTTGTGGTCACGGTCACCGATTTGAAGCTCGACTGCAGCGCGGTGAGCCCGTTCATCACTGCCGAATAGAGTTCAACCCCGTTGATCAGCGCCGAGCTCACCGCAAAGATAATCAGCACCGACGCACCAACAACACCGAGCGTGTCAGAGAGCGCGGCGAGCGGGTTCTCCGGGTTCACGGCCCCGAGCAACACACCGAGCGTCATTACAAACACGGAGCTCACCACGAGCCCCAGGTAGGTTCCCCAGAACGCCGACTTCGGGCCGGTTGCCTTCGGTAGGTAGCGCGTGTAGTCAGAAACGTAGGGTGCGTAGGCGAGCTGCCACACCACCCCGATCGCGAGCACGGCGAAGAACCCCTCAAAGGTGAACACCGCATCTGCGTGTTGAGCCGTTGCTTCGGGCTTCGTCCAGAGCATCACCATCGACACCGCAACGGTCACCCCGATAAGGATCGACAGCCAGGTCATCGTCTTCTTGAGCAGGTCATACCCAAACACGCAGAGCACGATCCCGATCGCCGCGAACACCAGGATGACCAGCGAGCCGTTCATTTCCGGGAACACCACGAGCAGCGAGTCCTTCGCCACGATCAGGATGCTCGCGAAGAACCCCAAGAACATGATCAACGCGATGACCGCGAACAGGCTGCCACCGAGGTAACCGAACTGAGCTCTAGCCTGCAGCATCTGCGGGATGCCGAGGTGCGGTCCCTGTGAGGCATGTAGCGCGGATCCGAACGCTCCAATCACGTTGCCGATCAGGATCGCGGCGATGCTCCAACCGATTGGCAGCCCGTAGGCCCCGCTCGCGACCGCGCCCGTGACGACCGCGAGTGGCATCATGTTGAGGCCCACCCAGATCGCGAAGATCGACCACGAGGTGCCTGTTCGCTCCGTCTCGGGAATCGGCATGATGTGCTGCTGCTCGAAGCGTATAAACGACTTGGTGACAACGGGTGGTTCTTGGTTCACGAGTTTCCCCTTACATAAGCGGGATCAGCACCGTTGCCGATCCCGAACGATCACGCGGAGTTTGGCCGCGCGTACACCTGGGTGCCGCCGAGCAGCGTGCGCGCAACCCTCACACCGTCGAGGTCTGCCGCTGACGCGAGCGGCCCGGTCAGGATCACGAGATCCGCGAGTTTGCCAACCGCGATCGAGCCGAGATCGCCCGCAACACCCGCGACCTCTGCAGGCCCGAGCGTGTAAGCGCGAATCGCGGTCGCGAGGTCGAGGCGCTGCTCGGGCTGCGCGGGCACCCTTGATTCCGGGTTGAGCGCGTGCACATCGGCCGCCGGAGCAGTGCGCGTGCAGGCGGTGTGCAATCCCCAGAGCGGATCCGGGCTGGTCACCGGCCAGTCGCTTCCCATCACGAGGTGCGCACCCGCCCGCTGCAGCGACCCGAACGGGAAGTGATACTCCGCGCGACGCTGCCCGATGAGCGGAAACTTACGCTCAAGAATCTCCTGGTCGTTGCGCGCCCACAGCGGCTGCAGGTTTGCGGTCACGTCGAGCTCAGCGAAGCGCTCGAAATCTGCCGGGTCGACCACGTCGAGGTGCGCGATCTGGTGCCACTGCCCCGGTCCGTTCACGGCCCGCGCGTGGGCGACGGCGTCCAGGCACTCGCGCACCGCGCGGTCGCCAACCCCGTGAAAGTGCACCCTCAGGCCGGCGGCGTCGAGCGCGGCGACGATTGTCTTGAGGTCGTCGGGCGCGATCACCGAGTCGCCCCGAGTTTCGGGAGCCACCTCACAATACGGCTCAACCAGCGCCGCGGTGCAGTTCTCGCAGATGCCGTCCTGCATAATCTTGACGCTGCGCACGTCGAGCCCGTCGGCCTGCGCCTCGTGCACCTTCGCGATCATCTCACCGACGTAGTCGGTGCCCTCGGTGGGCGGCCACCACATCGACCCGGTAACCCGTGCTTTCAGCGAGCCATCGGCCAGCGTCGACAGGTACGAGGGCACGCAGTCGGGCAGGGTCAGATACTCACCCAGGATCGCGTCGTGCCAGGCCGTAATGCCGAGCGAAAACAGCCGCTCCTGCGCGGCGAGCAGCGCCTCGCGCAGGTGTTGTGGGTTGTGGGGCGGGATCGCGTGCGTCACGAGTTCCCCGGCCGCGTCGAACAGCACACCCGTCGCCTCGTCCGCTTCGTCTCGCACGATCCGCCCCGCTGGTGGATCCGGTGTCTCACGCGTGATCCCGGCGAGTTCAAGCGCAGCAGAGTTCACCCACACCCCGTGAGCATCGTGGCTCGTCAGCACCGCTGGTCGATCCGGAACCAACTCATCAAGCAACTCACGAGTGGGCAACCCGCCCTCGAACGCATCGCCAAACCAGCCCGAACCAACAACCCACCAGTTACCGGGCTTCGCGGCGGCTTCGCGGATCAGGCGCGAGTAACCCTCCACCGAGTGCTCGGCATCGAGGTCACACCCCAGCAGGCCGAGGCCCCCGGCCTGCGCGTGAATGTGGGCATCGTGAAACCCGGGCAGGATCGCGGCGCCCGCGGCATCGATCCGTGTCGTGCGTGCGCCGGCCAGTGCAGCGATATCGTCGTCTACACCTATGGCGGTGATCCTTTCACCCGTCACGGCCAGTGCCGTTGCGGGTGAGAGCTCGGGATCCCACAGCTGCGCATTGGTGATGATGAGTCGCGGTTCGATCATGGTGCACCCGTCCCTGCGCCTGCCTCGACCATCACCGCTGGTTTACTGATCGCCGCCCGCTTCCACAGCCCGTAGACGAGCGCGGGAACCGCGAAGCCAACGATCCAGGCGACATCGACAAAGCCGAGGGGCTCCGCGAGGGGGCCCGTGTACATCGTGGTGACCATAAACGGCAGCTGCACGATGATGCCGACGAGGTAGCTGACCAGACCGATCGTGTCCCACTTGCCGTACTGCCCGCCGTCGCGGCGGAACATATCGTCGACGTTGTAGTGGCCCTTGCGCAGCACGAAGTAGTCGATCAGGTTGATGGCCGACCACGGGATCAGCACGTACAGCAGGATAGTCACGAAGTCGCCGAAGATCACGAGGAAGTTGTCTTTGCCGAGCAGCGCAGCCAGCATCGCGACGCTCGCGTAGGCGATCGTCATGATGACGCGCTTGCTCGTGTTGATACGAATCTTGGCCGAGATCGTCTCGAAGACGGTCAGGGAGCACATCACACCCGAGTAGATGTTCGAGGAGTTCATGACGGCGGAGGCGATGCCAAACGCAAACAGCACAACCGGACCAAAGCCGCCGAGCAGCCTGCCGAGCGCGGCCATCGTGTCGCCGTCGGTTGTGGTCAGGCCAACGAGTGCACCGAGAATCATGACCAGCACCGTGCCGATCACGAGGCCCGAGTAGGTGGCCCAAAACGCCTGCCTCGCGCCGCCCTCTTTTGGCATGTAGCGGGAGTAGTCGGAGACGTAGGGTGCGTAAGCGAGTTGCCAGGTGACGCCGATCGCGAGCATGCCAAAGAAGCCCGCGACGTTGAAGCCGAGCTCGGTGTGTGGGGCGAATGTCTCGGGGTTTGCAACCGCGATGAGGATTGAGATGACAACAAGCGCGCCGATCACCACGGAGAACACCGCCATGAGCTTGCGCACCAGGTCGTAGCCGAAAATCGCGACCGCGAGGGCGATAGCCGCGCAGACAATGATGCCGACGTTAATCGCGTCGTTGTGAAACACCGCCGCGAAACTCTGCGCAGCCACCACCAGGTTCGAGGCGAAGAACCCGAGAAACATGATCAGCGCGATGAGCGCGAGCAGGCTGCCTCCGAAGTAGCCGAACTGCCCCCGGGCCTGCAGCATCTGCGGGATGCCGAGCTGCGGGCCCTGCGAGGCGTGCAGGGCGGCGCCGAATCCGCCGATCACATTGCCGATGATAACCGCGGTGATGGTCCAGCCGAGCGAGAGCCCGAACAGGGTCGGTCCGAGGGCGCCGGTCACCACCGTGAGCGGCAGCATGTTGATGCCGAGCCACACGAAGAAGAGGCCCCGTGTGGTGCCGTGCCGCTCGTCTTCGGGAATCGGCCTGATGTGGCGGCGTTCGAAGGTGACTATTTTTGTGGTCGCTGTTGTCAGCTTGGGGTACTCGCTCATGGGGTCCTCATCGTCGTTGATGGTGGGGGTCCGGTCATTCTGCGTTGTTTCTCTGCTCTCGCTTCTGCCCTTTCCTCTCCCCTTCACTCTCCCGCCCTCCCGCTCCCGCTCCCTCTCCCTCCCACTCCCAGTTTTGGGGTCAGTTTCTGGTACTAAACAGCGTTTTAGTACCAGAAACTGACCCCAAAACTGGGGCTGGGGGGGGACGGGGAGACGGTCAGGTCAGGTCAGGTCAGGACAGGACAGGTTGGGTCAGGTCGAGTTGGCCGGGTCAGATTGGGAGGGCCAGGTCAGATTGGGCGGGCCAGGCCAGGCTTGTTACAGTCCCGCGCTCGCCACAGCCAGACTGAAGGCGCGGTCAAGCAGGTCTGTCAGCTCGTCAATGTCCTCGCGGGTCATAACGAGCGGCGGCGAGACCTGCACGAGCGGATTGCCCTCGGCGTCAATCGCAACGCGGCAGAGCAGGCCAACCTCGGTGAGCGCCGGGTTCAGGTGGCCCTCTACAAAGTCACCAGCACTGAGAGGCTCGGCTTCCCAGCGCTTCGTGTCGTGGTTCGTAACCAGCTCAAAGCTGCGGTGGAAGCCGTCGCCGCGCAGATCGCCCACGATGTTCTTGTGCTTCGATGCCACCGCAGCGAGCTTCTCGCCGAGATACGGGCTGAGCGCGGCCACGTTCTCGACAACTCCCTCGCGCTCCATGATCTCGAGGTTTTTGAGCGCCGCGGCACAGGCAACCGGGTGTCCGCCATAGGTGAGCGCGTGATTGAACATGCCGAGTGGACCGTCGAGCACCGTCTCGATCACCCGGTCACTCGCGATCACACCGCCGAGCGGCATGTACGCCGAGGCGATGCCCTTGGCAAAGGTGATCATGTCGGGCTGGAAGCCGTAGTGCGTCGATCCGAACCACGAGCCGAGGCGGCCGTACCCGGTGATGACCTCGTCGGCGATCATCAGAATCCCGTATTTGTCGCAGAGGGCCCGCACTCCAGTGAAGTACTCGGGAGTGGGAGGGGTCAGGCTGCCGCCAGCGTTCTGCAGCGGCTCCATGATGATCGCGGCGATAGTGTCGGATCCCTCTTGCACGATCAGCGACTCAAGTTCACCGAGCAGAAACTCGGTGGTCTGCGCGGCCGTCTCACCCTCGGGGCGACGGTAGCGCTTAGTGTTGTGCGTGTGGCGCACACCGTTCATGAGCGGTTCGAACATCTTGCGCACGTCGGTCATGCCGTTGAGGGACATGGCCCCGAAGCTAGTGCCGTGGTAGGCGACCCGGCGGGCGATGAACTTGTAGCGGGCGTGGTCGCCGCGGGTGATGTGGTACTGCCGCGCGAGCTTGATGGCGGCCTCGTTCGACTCACCACCGCCCGAGGCAAAGAAGACGCGATTCAGATCGCCGGGCGCGAGCTGAGCGATCTTCTGCGCGAGGAGCGCTGCAGGAGGATGGGCCACACTCCAGGTGGTCTGGTAGGGCAACGTGGCGAGCTGATCCCGAACCGCCTCGCCCACCTCTGCACCGTGCGTGTATCCGAGCTGCACGCAGAAGAGCCCCGCCAGGCCGTCAAAGAAGCGGCGACCGCTCTCGTCGAACACCGAGCAGTGCTCACCCCGCACAAAGATCGGGAGATCGTCTTCGCGGTACTTGCTTGCGGGGGTGAAGTTCATGACGAGGTGCCGCTTGGCAATCTCGGCGAGACCGCTCGGTGCGTCTGTCTCGACGAATTCAACCTCAAGTTCCTGCTGCAGTGTCATAGTTCTGTTTCCTCTCAGTCGACTCTGACCAGAGCGGGTGCGCCCGCCGATTGAACCCATCGTGACAGCGCCCAACCAATCAGTAAAATAGTTAAATTGGCTGGGCTGCATCATCTAGAGCGATGCAGCCGCGTTTGAGCATCCACAACCTGTTCGGTCTCGACCGAGCCCCAGCGAGATGATCTCAGCACCTCTCGGCTACCCACTACTGAGACCGCAAGCGGACCGTTGGTTCATGCGTCGGCTGGTCTTTCGACAGTTTTTTGCCTCTGCTTGTGTTCCAGTTCCGAATCATCCAACGCATAAAGCCCTGTGCCCCCAGGACCACTGACCACATGATGGAGATAACGATGACGTAGAAGTAGGAGTTAACTGGGATGAAGAAGTATTCGAGGCTCGACAAAACCGCACAAAGTATCCAAAAAGCCAGCATGAACGGCAATAACGTAAGGATGAACATTATCAGCCGCCACAGTTTTCCGCCATCGATGAATTCCTCCGGATACCAGCGAATAACGGCACGATTAGTGGAGGTCGGAAAGTAGCCGATGAGAAGACTGTCACCCGGACGATAATCTGCCTTTACGTGTTTTCTGACAAACTCTTGGATAAACCACGTACGCGCAATATCGAGAACGTCAGACGGATGAGCTCTGGGTCTTTCCAATCGCGTTTGCCCGATTATCGAGTCATTTCCGAGCGTCGAGCGGGGCTTCTTCTTCGACTTACTTCCGCTGGCCGGTACGACCTGTGTGACGCGCCAGTTGCGCACCATCCAACGCAGCCAGGAGATCGCTCTGAGGGCAAACCAGAGGAATAAACACCCGAGCAGCAGAATCGCGATGGTCACAATCCCGACACCAACATCTATGTCGTCACCCTTGAACACGGCCCCTAACGCAACCGCCGCCCAGAGACCGAAGCTGAATGCGGAGTAACCGTGCAAAAGGACAGCAAGGAATCGGTTAGTAATGTATTTGCCTCGCTTCGCCCGGTCTAGTTTCAGGTAGAATTTCGCGCTCGGATCGCCTGAATCATTTGCAATACCGCCGAGGAACGTGTCGTCAAGGTGATAGTCAGCTCGAATGATCTTTCGCGCAAAATTCGCTCGAAAGTCTCGCGCCATCGAAATAACTCCTTAAGTGACCACTTTCCGCAGGATTCGGGCACCGAATCAATAAAGATATTCTCACAGAATTTCTGTCCAATAGATTGAGTCTCTCCGCCTAGCCAATCGAGTGTTGCCATATTGCGGGTTGAGCCGAGCTGAACTAGCAATATGGCAGCACTCGATTGGGCAGTTCGGGGTGGTCCGGGGCAGTTCGGGGCGGATCGGGGTCACCCCCACTGCATCCAGGTCGTTTTGTAGTCCGTGTAGTTTTCGAGCGCGTGCACCGAGAGGTCGCGGCCAAAGCCCGACTGTTTGAAGCCGCCGAACGGGGTTGTGAAGCCGAGCGCGTCGACCGTGTTCACTGAGACCGTCCCCGCCACGAGCCGCGCGGACACCCGGTGGGCTCGCGCGAGGGACCCCGTCCAGAGAGAAGCCGCCAGCCCGTACGGGGTCTCGTTCGCGCGCGCGATCGCCTCCTCCTCGGTGTCGAACGGGGTCACCACGGCGACCGGACCGAAGATCTCGCGGGTGTGCACCTCGTGGTCGGCGGGCACGTCCGCCACGATCGTCGGCTCGATGAAGGCTCGGGATCCACCAATCTCCGGGCGCGTTCCGCCCGTCACGATGCGACCGTCTCGCCGGGCATTCTCGATGGTTGCCCACACGGTATCGGCGTGCGCCTCAGACACGAGTGAGCCGATCCCCGTTTCAGGATCAAGCGGATCCCCCGGAGCGTACGCCCGTGCCGCAGCCGCGTACAGCTCCAAGAACTCCTCGTACACGGGTCGCTCAACAAAGATGCGCGAGTTCGCCGAGCACACCTCACCCTGGTTGTAGAAGCTGCCGAACGCCGCCTTCTCGGCTGCGAGCTGCAGATCCTCGCAGTCCGCAAAGATCAGGTTTGAACTCTTGCCACCCGCCTCAAGCGCGAGGCGCTTCATGTTCGATTGGCCCGCATACTGCTGCAGCTGTTTCGCGACCTCGGTCGACCCGGTGAACGCCAGCATGTCGACGTCGTCGTGCAGGGCAAGCGCCTTGCCCACGACCGATCCTCGACCCGTCACCACGTTCAGCACACCGGCCGGGATGCCCGCCTCGATCGCCAGCTCGGCGAGCAGCAGCGTCGAGTGCGAGGCCTCCACCGGCGGCTTCACCACGACCGCGTTGCCCGCGGCGAGCGCTGGCGCGAGTTTCCACGTCACGATCTCGAGCGGGTAGTTCCAGGCGACAATCACGCCGATCACACCGAGCGGTTCGCGGGTCACGAGGGCGGTTGAGCCGGGCGGGGTGACCGGGATCAGGTCCTCCTGTTTATCTATCGCCTCTCCGTAGAAGCGATAGAGGGCAGCGGATCCGGGGGCGTCGACCGTGGAAGACTCTCGCACGGGTTTGCCCATGTCGAGGGTGTCGTAGAGCGCAAACTCGTCGGAGCGTGCCTCGATCAACCGGGCCAGCTCCAGCAATCGCTCGCGGCGGAACGCTGCGCCAGCCCGCGACCACTCGCCCGACTCGTAGGCGGCGCGCGCCGCGGCGACCGCCACGTCAACGTCGGCCGCATCGCAGTCGTGCACGTGGGAAATGACGGCACCGGTTGCCGGGTTCACCTTCTCGATGGTGTTGCCGGAGCGCGCAGCAGCCCGCGCTCCCCCGATGAACGGACGACCGTCGAACTGCAGTGCTGCCGCGGCGGACTGCCAGTCGGCGAGGGTTTTGGACATGGTGGCTCCTATTTCCTAACTTTCGGTCACTCTGCGTGCGCGCTAGTGAGTCGCAGAGTCTCGTGGGAGATCCTGCGACTCGCTGACGCTCGCGCAGGATGACGAGGGGTCTGCGCCAGGGCTTTCAAGCAGCGCGGCGGGAATCTGCACCGTGGCGGTCTCAAGATCCTGCTCCTTGATGAGCGAGATGCCACGCGTTTCAGGGATGCTGATCACCGTAATCACCCCGACAACCCCAACCACGGCGAGGAAGAAACCCGGCACCAGGTGGTTGCCGGTGGCTTCAATGAGCCAGGTGAGCATGTACGGCGCGGTGCCAGCAAAGAGCGCCGCGGTAACGGCGTAGGCGATCGAGAGGCCGGTCTGCCGTGTGCGCGTCGGGAACAGCTCGACCACGGTCACCGCGTGGGTACCGAGCACAATCGCGAGGATCAGCGCGAGGCCGAGCGTCGACACAAACGCGGCCCACTCTTCTCCCGACGACATCAGCGCAAACATCGGGATCGAAAGCAAGACCTGCGCAATGGCCGCCGTCATCAGCACGGGCTTGCGACCGAAGCGATCCGAGGCGATGCCCGCGAGCGGCACCACGATCAACCCAAAAGCCGAGGCCATCGTCGAAAGCAGCGCCGCCCGACCGGCGTCGATGCCTATGTAGACCTCTTGATACGTGAACAGGTACACGAGCACCACGTAGAACGTGACGTTCATGAAGATCTCCATGCCACAGGTCTGAATGAACTGTTTCAGGTTGCGCTGAAACACCTCCTTGACCGGGGCGTGAGAGACGGTCTCAAGCTCTTGCAGTTGCTTGAACTCGGGGGTGTCCTCAATCTTGCGACGAATGTAGAGGCCCACGAACCCGAGCGGCACGGTAATCAGGAACGGGATCCGCCAGGCCCACGCGGTAATCTCGTCGGTGGTAAACGCCTGGTTCAGCAGGAAGACCACAAACGAGGCGAGCAGAAAGCCGAGCAGGCTGCCGAACTCCAACCAGCTCACGCCAAAACCGCGGCGCTTCGCGGGCGAGAACTCCCCCAGAAACGCGGCGGCGCTGCCGAACTCGCCGCCGGCGGCGAGGCCCTGCACAATGCGCGTGGCAATGAGCAGGATCGGCGCCCAGATGCCGATCGAATCGTAGCTGGGCAGTAATCCGAGAACGAGCGTCGCGAGCGCCATCGCGAGGATCACGATTGACAGGGTCTGCTTGCGCCCCAGCCGATCCCCGAGCCGACCAAAGATGATCGCGCCGATGGGCCTCACCAAAAACGAAACCGCGAACACGGCGAAGGCCGCCAGCAGACCGGCGGTGTGATTCTCCTCGGGAAAGAAGACGGTGGCAAGGGTGCCCGCGAGGTAGGCGTACACGGCCCAATCGAACCAGTGCACCAGCACTCCGATTGATCCGGCAACGACGTTCTTGCGCAGGCTCTTCTGATCGACGAGATCGCTGATCTCGCGTTGCGGCATTGCTGTCGACATTGACATGCTCCTTACATTGGGGGATGGATCAGGTTGTGCGATCCCGAGCCACATCGATTGCAGTCCAGGCGAGCGCCGTCGCGCCGTCAAGCAAGGTGCGCTCGGCGGCCGCGCCAACGCAGGCCGCGGCAAACCCTGGCTGGTGATTGCTCGCTTCACCACCAACGCCAATGTAGGGGTGGATCGCGTTCACTATCTGCGACACATTACCCATATCGGTCGAGGCGCGATTCATGGTGGCGGCGATCGGATCGACATCGAAATTGCGCCCGAGCACCACCGCATTACCTCGGTAGTGGCCCAGCGCTGCCTCGTCGGTGCGCATCTCGGCGTAGCGCTCACTCTCGGGCGTGACCGTGAGTGTCGCCCCGGTCGCGAGCGCGCCCGCCTCGAAGCACTTCAGCACGCGCTGCTCGAGTTCCAGCAGTTGCTCGGTTGTTTCGGCGCGCACGTACCAGCGGCCTTCGGTTCGCTCGGGGATCGCGTTTGGCGCCTCGCCCCCACGCGTCTGCACACCGTGCACTCGCACTCCCGCGGGCAACTGCTGCCGCAGAAGTGCGATCGCGAGCTGCGCCACGAGAAACGCGTCGTTCGCGTTGACTCCGCGCTCTGGGTAGGCCGCGGCGTGGGCCGCCTGCCCGTCATACCGCACGTGCCAGTGGGTCACCGCAAAGGGTCGCGCCTCGGCAACATCGACGGGTGCCGGGTGGGCCATCAGTGCGAGGTCCAGGTTCTGAAACGCCCCGCGCTCCAGCAGCACGATCTTGCCGCCACCGCCCTCTTCAGCCGGGGTGCCGATCACCTCGACGGCGATCCCCAACTCGTCTGCCACGGCCGCGACGGCGAGCGCCGCCCCCACCGACATCGCCGAGATGAGGTTGTGGCCGCAGGCGTGACCGAGCCCGGGCAGTGCGTCGTACTCGGCGAGAAATCCGACGGTGAACGCGGTGGCGGCTGCGGGCAGCCGCACGGCCCGAAAGGCTGTCTCAACGCCGAGGTACGGCTGCTCAATCGCGAAGCCGTGCGCAGCGAGAACCGCGGCAACGGCGGCCGACGACCTGTGCTCTTGCCAACCCAGTTCGGGATCGGCGTGCAGCTGATTCGACAGCGCTATCAACTCGCCAGAAACCTCTGCGACGCGAGCGCCCGCGCGATACTTCACGTCGCTACTCATCGCTAATCATCTCCGGGCACCCCGTACGAGGGCGCGGCAGCGGGGTTCAAGCCGCGGTCGACGTAGGCGTCGCGCTGGGGCAACCACACCTCGAGCAGCTCGGCGAGGGCAGCAACCGGATCCGTTTCGACCCAGTCCACCCGCAAGTCGGTAACTCGCCAGCCAGCTTCAGCAACCACGGCAAGCCCCACGGAGTGCACCGGACCAGCCTCACCGCCCGCGTCAACAGCCGCCCGCAATCCCGCGAGCAGTCGCTCTTCGATGCGCCCACTCGCTGCGAGCGCCGCGTCGGCCAGCGCGTCGAGCACGTCGAGGTTCGCCAGCAAGTTGCCTCCAGCGACGGCGTTCTCGCGTGTCACCGCCCCGAAGATACCGAGCGCGTTGTCACCCGCGTGCGCAGCTGCACGGCCCGCGCCATCGAGCACCAGCAGTTGGCGGTAGCCAATGGTCGTAGGATCGGCGGCGTCCACCACGGCGGCGATCGCCTGCTGCGCCGTTGCTCCACCGCGCAGCTGATCCAAGAGCTGCGGACCGAGCCGAGGATCCGTCACGTTCTGGGAGTTCGCCCCTCCGACGCCGTCGGCCAGGTTCAGGCAGCGCGCGGCAACCGCGGGCGACGACGAGGCGATGACCGAGCCGAACTCTCCGGTCTCGGGATCGCGCAAGATGAGCGAGAGGGTCACTGTGCCACCGCACCCTGACCCGGCGAGCTCAGCACTGCCGTCGCGTCGATCTCAACCAGCCACTCGGGGCGGGCCAGAGCCTGCACCACGATGCCGGTTGAGACCGGAAAGACTCCGCGCAGGTACTTGCCCATCGTGCGGTACACATCTTCGCGGTAGCGCGGATCAATGATGTAGATCGTCACCTTCACGATGTCCTCGAGCCCGCTCCCGGCCTCCTCGAGCAGCATCTGAATGTTCTGCATTGCCCTCTCGGTCTGGGCAACCACGTCACCTACGCCGACCGACTCGCGGGTGTCGAGATCCTGCCCGATCTGCCCGCGCAGATAGACCACCCCATTTGCAACGACCGCCTGGCAGAGATCGTTGTCGAGGTTCTGCTCGGGGTACGTGTCTTTGGTGTTGAACTTTCGCAGGCGCGTGTGGGTCGGTTCAGCCACGGGTTCCTCCTCATTGAGCACTGTCAGTTGAGCGCTGTCGGCGCGAGCCGCGTATTACGTCCATTGTTGGGACCGCGAAGCGATCTGTAAAATAGGCAAAAGTTACTCAGCTCATCTTGAAAACAGATTCTTGCTAGGCTCTGGGGCACCGCACGCATCCTTGCCCAACGACACCGCCGTCTGCCCTGGAGGCCCTCAATGGTTCAGCGATTCCCCATCACACTCACGCAGCTCACCTACTTTGTCGAGTGCGCAAAAACGCTCAACATGACCGCGGCGAGCCAAGAGCTACACGTCGCCCAGTCAGCGGTGTCGACTGCAATCACGCAGCTCGAAAAGTCCTTGGGGGCTGCACTCTTCATTCGCCAGCACTCGAAGGGGTTGATTCTCACGCCCGCCGGATCAACCCTGCTGCACGATTCTCAGCGCCTCTTTGGGGTGCTCAATGAGACGATCGACTCGATCCGAACCGACCAGAGCGAGGTGCACGGTCAGATCACCATCGCCTGCTTCAATACGCTCGCGCCGTTTTTACTCCCTCGACTGCTCGGCGGGCTGCGCACCCAACACCCAGACCTTGAGGTGCTGGTGGTCGAGGGGGATCACGAGGAGTGTCTCGCTGCTCTGCGTGGCGGGCGGGCGGATCTTGCGATCACCTACGACCTCACCTCGGAGGCGGGGATCGACAACACCGTCGTCGGGGAGTTTCGCCCCCACGTCATCGTGCACGCCGGGCACCCGCTCGCAGGGCGCAAGCAGGTTCCACTTGCCAAGCTCGCGGCCGATCCGTTTGTGCTGCTCGACCTCCCGAGCAGCAGCGACTACTTTCTCGGCATGCTGCGGGCGGCGGGCATCGAGCCAAACCTGCGCTACCGCAGTTCGAGCTACGAGACCGTGCGATCCATGGTTGCGACGGGGCTGGGGTACTCAATCCTGAACCAGCGACCGCAGATCAGTGAGACCTATGCCGGATCGCGAACCGTCGCCGTCGAGATTAGTGATCCGGTGCCGAGCCTGCGCGTTGAGGTGTCCTCGCTCACGCAGGTGCGCCGATCCGCACGGGCGAGAGCGGTGGAGCAGGCAATTCGTGAGGTCATCGTCGCCTAACACGAACTCTAAAACAGATCGACCATCACTCTTACATCTGCTGAATTGATGCAGTGCGCCGCGAACGCATATTGGCCAAGCGCGGCTGCGCTGTTGTTTGCTGGGAATTATTCACCAACCCAGTATTCATCGATTCAAGGGAGAAGAGATATGTCGAGCCAAGAGGCAGAGGTCACTGAGGTCCTCGTTGTCGGCGGTGGCCAGGCCGGTGTCGCCATGAGTGAGCACCTCGGTGCGCGCGGCATTCCGCACATTGTGCTGGAGCGAGATCGGATCGCCGAGCGCTGGCGCACGGAGCGCTGGGACTCGCTCGTCGCGAACGGACCCGCCTGGCACGACCGCTTCCCCGGCCTTGAGTTCGAGGGATCCCCCGATGCCTTTGCTCCCAAGGAGCAGGTTGCCGAGTATTTCGAGCGCTACGCAGCCCAGATCGGGGCACCGATTCGCTGCGGAGTTGAGGTCACCGAGGTGCGCAAACGCGAAGGTGAGCCCGGGTACCGGGCCGAGACCACCGCGGGGCCGATCCACGCCCGCTACGTCGTCGCAGCCACGGGCGCGTTCCAGCTACCTGCGATCCCCCCCATCGTTCCCGCCGATGCTGGCTTCACGCAGTTGCACTCGAGCGGGTACCGCAACCCGCAGCAACTGCCCGAGGGTGGTGTACTGGTGGTTGGAGCAGGTTCCTCGGGCGTGCAGATTGCCGCAGAGCTGCGGCAGGCCGGGCGCGAGGTCACGCTCGCCGTTGGTCCGCACGATCGCCCGCCGCAGCGCTACCGCGGCCGCAACTTCGTGTGGTGGCTTGGGGTTCTCGGCAAGTGGGACGCGGCCGCCCCACCCGAGGGTGCCGAGCACGTGACCATCGCGGTCAGCGGTGCAAACGGTGGTCACACGGTTGATTTCCGCGATCTTGCGGAGAGCGGGATCACCCTCGTTGGTCGCGCGAACGGTTTTGCCGACGGGGTCATGGCGTTTGGCAGCGACCTCGCCGAGAACATTCGCCTGGGTGACGAGAACTACCTGTCGCTGCTCGCAGAGGCAGACGCCTACATTGCGCGCGAGGGCCTTGACCTGCCGGAGGAACCGGAGGCGCACGTGCTCGGGGCTTACCCGTCGTGCGCGACCGATCCCTTGTTGGCTTTGGATCTTGCCGCCGCCGGCATCACCTCGATCGTGTGGGCGACGGGATTCAACGTCGACTACAGCTGGCTGCAGGTCAATGCCTTTGACGATCGCGGGCGGCCGTTGCAGCAGCGTGGAGTCTCTCCCGCCGCCGGAGTCTATTTCTTGGGGCTGCCGTGGCAGTCGCGCCGCGGATCCACGTTTATCTGGGGTGTCTGGCACGACGCGAAGTACCTCGCCGATCAGATCGAGATTCAGCGGGGGTACCTGGCGTATCAGCCAGCTGCCGCGTTGAGCGGAGCCGGAGTGTAGTTGCCCCACTGACGAGTGCCCACCATAGCGACAAAAGCCCACGTTCCCGACACGTCGGTATGGTGGGCGCCCGTCACTCAGGTGGGCACTCGCGGAGATGGCTGGCCGATCTCTTCGATTCCGAGCACTCTCAAGTTCTCCTCATAGACTGGAGCAAGTTTTAGTGACTTGTCATAAAAGGAGAACCGATTGTTTAATCTGACCCAGCGCCGCCCCACAGCGCAGCTCGCAGCGATCATCGCGCTTCTCGCAGCTCTCGTGCTCTTGCTCACGGCTTGCAGCGGCGGATCCTCCGAAACAAAGGTCACCTATACAAAGTCGGAGGGTGGAATCAACTCAACGATGACCATCACCGCCGAGGGCGATGACGTCACTGAGCAGTCGATCAAGAGCGTTATCAATTACAAAGAGGCCGGAATCAAAGACAAGGCCGAGGCAAAAAGCACCTTTGCTCCAGTGATGGATGACTACGCGGGCGTCAAGGGTCTCACCCACAAGGTCGACTACACCGACACCGACGCGACCGAAACGTTGACCGTCGACTACAAAAACGCCGATCTCAAGAAGATCGCCGAGCTGACCGGCGCTGAGTTCGACGAGGCCAACAAAGACTCAAAGGTCAGCTTCAAAGAGACGGTCGCAACGGTCGAAGCGAGCGGCTTCAAAAAGAAGGGCTAGCGCTACTCCACGAGGTCAACGCAGGCGCGGCCAACCGTGCGCTGCTTGACCACGTCAACAGCGGCGAGGTGTTCGGGGTGCGTTGCGTAGTGCGCGAGCGCCTCGGCATCGTCGTGCACACTCTCGAGCGTGAGATCCCAGTTGGCCTCGTGGTTAAGGGTGTTGCGGTAGAGCTTCAGAGACTGCAGGCCCTCGATACGGCCGTTGAGCGGCTCGAGCACAGCAATGATTTCGGCCGCCTGGGCGTCGCGATCCGCGATTGACTCACCGCTGAGTTTCCAGGTCACAATGTGCCGTACGGTCATTCTGGGTCTCCTACCAATACCTACTGGGCCACGCGCAGGATCGCGCGCTCAAACTTATCTGCGTCCACGCGCCAGATGGCGTGCTGCTTGCCGCCCACGCGCACGACCGGAATCTCCTCAGAGTAGAGCCGCGCGAGCTGCTCGTCTTCAAGAATATTGAGTTCTTCAAGTTCGGTGGCGATCCCGCGCTCACTCAACTGCGAACACACCCCTTCAACGACCTCGCGCGCATCGTCACAGAGGTGACAACCCGGCTTGCCGATGAGGGTGATGTTGACTGCGGCCATGATCCTCAAGCCTAACCGGTTTTCAGCGGGGCCTAACTTCGGAGATTTGCTCTACTGAGGATCGAAAACGTGGATTGGCTTCGCATTTGGGCAAGCTTCCGGAGACAGGCACGGAGAAACACCACAAAACGAAGAAAGGCACCGGACCCAATCGTCCGATGCCTCAATCAATCACGCCTAGGGCGTGTCGACTACTTCTTGTTGCGACGCTGGTGACGCGTCTTACGAAGCAATTTACGGTGCTTCTTCTTCGACATACGCTTACGGCGCTTCTTGATTACTGAACCCACGGATACCTCACAACGTCTCTAGGGCCCGAACGTGGCCCACAAGACACCCATATTACTCGTCAGTAAGGCTCAGCGCGAACTCAAACACAGAAAAGATCATCAATCGCGCAGGCGGAAGCGCGCGACGAGCTCCTTCACGCGGTGCTCAGCCTTTGCTGCGGCACGGCCGATCCGCTCGGCTGCGGCCGCGGCTTCCTCTGACAAAACTTCTCCGGTGTCTTCGAAAGAATCCTCAGATTCGGGCCCAGAAACCCGCTCGCCGTCTTCAGACAGGTACTCAACCGTCACTTCGGTGTCGAAGCCGGCGGAGAGAAACGGAATCACGAAATCTTCGACCATCTCGAGCGGCTCGGGGTCGAGTGAATAGAACCGGTGCTGCCCGTCTTCACGCACGGTCACGAGTTCTGCCTCGCGAAGCACCTTCAGGTGCTTCGAAACCGTGGGCTGGCTTATCTCAAGCTGCCCCACTATTTCAGACACACTCATCTCTTCGTCTTGCAAGTGCCGTTCCAGCAGCGCCTGCAAGATGTCGCGGCGCGTAGCGTCGGCGATGACCCCGAAAATATCTGGCATAGCCTAAGGGTAGCGGGCATTGGTGTGTAGCATGACAAGGTCGGCACAGTTCGGGATCAACCCGCAGCAGGAAAGAGGGAGTCGTGAGGGCGCTCGTAGCGAGTCGCGGTAACACTGCTCCGCTCGCAAAAAAGTCGTGGGTCTCGAAGATGATCCAGTCATCACCTCCGCGGTTTGCACTGCTCGTCTTTACCGGGTTGATCTTTCTCTGGACAGCTTTGCTCTCCCTCCCGATCTCCAGCAGCAACGGCAAAATCACGCCGCTCGCCGACTCGCTCTTTACCGCTGTCTCGGCGATCTGCGTGACCGGGCTCTCGACCCTCGACATGGCGACGCACTGGTCGTTCTTTGGCGAAGTGGTGATCCTCGCTGGCATTCAGATCGGCGGCATCGGCGTGCTCACCCTCGCGAGCATCCTGGGCCTCACCGTCACGCGGCGACTCGGCCTGCGCCAGAAGCTCATGGCCGCGAGCGACACGAACCCCATGCGCATGGGCAAGGGTGTTTCCGAGAGTCAGGCCGTTGGCCTCGGCGAGATCGGCGGACTACTCTCGGCCGTAGCGCTGAGCCTCATAGTGATTGAGCTGATCCTGACCATGCTCATTACCCCCGTGCTTCTCGCCGCGGGCTACGACTTCTGGCCCGCTCTCTGGAACGGCTTTTACCTTGCGGCCTCCGCCTTCACCAACACCGGCTTCGTGCCGCTCGTTGGTGGGCTCGCCCCCTTTCTCACCAACTACTACCTGCTGACCGTCATCGCGATCGGCGTCTTCCTGGGCGCCATCGGCTTCCCCGTAATCTTTGCGCTCTACCGCTACGTGATCGGACGCGGCTGGCGCACACACAAACGCCTTGGCCTGCACACAAAGCTGACGCTGACGACAACCGTGATCCTCGTGTTCGCCGGCTGGGTCGCGATCACCGCGCTTGAGTGGAACAACTCGCGCACCATGGAGTCGCACGGCGTCGGGCAAACGCTCTTCAACTCTGCCTACATGTCTGTCATGACGCGCTCGGGCGGCCTCGGCATTGTCGACCCAGACCAGATGAACGGCTCAACGCTGCTGGTCATGGACATGCTCATGTTTGTGGGTGGTGGATCGGCGTCAACCGCTGGTGGCATCAAGGTCACGACGCTGGCCGTGCTGTTTATCGCGGCCTACGCCGAGGCCCGCGGCTACCAAGACATGCAGGCCTTTGATCGCCGCATTCCCAACGAGGTGTTGCGCGTCGCGGTGTCGGTGTTTATCTGGGGCGTCACGATCGTGCTCATCTCGACGATCTCGCTCATGCACATCACCGGCGCCTCGCTCGACCACGCCCTGTTCGAGGTGATCTCGGCGTTCGGCACCTGCGGACTCTCCACCGGACTCTCTGCGTCAGTGGACGATCCCGGCAAATACATTCTCGCGGCCACCATGTGGGCTGGTCGCGTTGGCACGGTAACCCTAGCTGCGGCGGTGGCTGCATCGAGCCGTTCTCGCATGTTCCGCCTCCCTGAAGAAAGGCCGATCGTTGGTTGATATTCGAAGTGATGCCCCGGTCATTGTGATCGGACTCGGCCGGTTTGGCGCGTCGACAGCGGGCCAGCTAGACCGTCAGGATCGCGAGGTGCTCGTCGTCGACACCGATCCTGGCCTGGTGCAGAAATGGTCGGACCGCGTGACCCACGCGGTGCAGGCCGACGCGCGCTCCATGGAGGCGCTGCGCCAGATCGGGGCCGACGAGTTTCAGATCGCGGTGGTCGCGACCGGCGCCTCGATCGAGGCGAGTGTGCTGATCGCGGCGAACCTGGTCGATCTCGGAATCCCACAGATTTGGGCGAAGGCGATCTCTGCCTCGCACGGCAAGATTCTCGAGAGGATCGGCGTCAACCACGTCATCTACCCCGAGCGTGAGGCCGGGGAGCGCGTCGCGCACCTGCTCAGCGGCAGCATGCTCGACTTCATTCAGTTCGATGACAACTACGTCATTGTCAAGATGTACCCGCCGCGCTCGATCCGGGGCCGTGCCCTCTCCGAGAGTGGTGTGCGCACCCGCTACCGCGTGACCGTGGTGGGCGTGAAGGCGCCGGGACAGCCGTTCTCACACGCGACCCAAGACACGGTCATCTCGCCTCACGACCTCATCATCGTCTCGGGCACCGCGGCCGACGTGGAGCGCTTCGCCACGATCGGGTGATCCTGCGACTCGCAAGCTCGCGCAGGATGACGGAGAACCAGACTCGCGCAGGATGACAGAGGATTACTCCGCAGCGAGCTCTTCCGAGCGGCGCACGTTTGCGGCGAGCGCGCGGTCGAACAGCTCGCCCCAGTTCGCGTCCTGCAACACAAAGATGGCCTGTTCGGTGGTGCCCTTGGGGCTCGTCACGTTGCGGCGAAGCTGTGCTGGATCCTCGCCGCTGCGCGCCAGGAGTTCAGCCGCACCGGTCACGGTTCCCTCGGCAAGCAAGCGCGCCTGATCCTCATCGAACCCGAGTCGCTTCGCAGCGGCGATCATCTCTTCGACGTACAAGAAGAGGTAGGCGGGGCCCGATCCTGAAACCGCGGCCACATCATTGATCTGCGACTCGCGCACCACGATGGCGGAGCCCACCGTTTCAAAGAGGGCCTTCACGGTGTCGATGTCTGCTTCGCTCGCGGCGGATCCCCCGGCAATCCCGGTCACACCACGCCCGATCAGTGAGGGTGTGTTCGGCATGGCACGCACAACCGCAACCCCCGCTGGCAGCGCGGCCTCGATGCTTGCGCACGTCACACCCGCGGCAACACTCACCACGATCACACCGGGCTCAAGCGCGTCGGCGATCTCGCGAGCGACGTCGAGAATCATCCAGGGCTTCACCGCGAGAATCACGAGCCCCGCACCCTTGACGGCGGTTCGGTTCGCCTCGGGATCCGTCTCGCTCGCGAGCGCCACCACGTCTGCGGCGCCGTCGAACTCCGCTGCGCTGCGCGCCGATTTGGTGGTCACACTGATCGGCTTAGGAATCTGCACCCCGGGTGCCCGCAATCCAGAGAGGATCGCGCCCCCCATAGAACCGACACCCAGCATTGCGGTGCGGGGAAGGACGGAAGTCTGCGCTGAAGTTTCACTCACCCGCCCAGTCTATGAGCGTCTAGAACATTGATCACCCGTAGACTGTCGAACTATAGGAGTTATTGCGACTCAGGGAGGCAGTCGATCATGAGTGCGTCAGGCGGCAACAAGGCGATCATCGCGGCTTTTCTTGCCAACATGGGCATCGCTGTGACCAAGTTCATTGCGTGGGGGTTCTCGGGATCCTCCTCGATGCTCGCGGAGGGTGTGCACTCGGTCGCCGACTCCGGCAATCAGCTGCTTTTGCTCGTGGGGGCAAACGCGCGCAGAAGGTCGCCGACAAGGATCACCCCTTCGGTCACGGTCGCGTGCGCTACGTGTACGCCTTCATCGTCGCTGTTGTGCTGTTCTCGGTTGGCGGCGTGTTCTCGGTCTACGAGGGTGTGTCGAAGATCCAGCACCCTCACGCGCTCGATGTGTGGTGGCTGCCGATGCTCGTGCTGACGATCGCGATTGTGCTTGAGAGCTTTTCCCTGCGCACCGCGGTGCGCGAGAGCAGGCCACACAAGGGCTCACTGAGCTGGTTCCAGTTCATTCGACGCTCAAAGGCCCCTGAGCTACCCGTCGTACTGATGGAAGACGTAGCGGCCCTGCTTGGCCTGGTCATCGCTTTCATTGGTGTTGGCCTCACCGTCATTACCGGCAACGGACTCTTCGACGGCATCTCGACGGTGGCAATTGGTGTGCTGCTGATCGTGGTCGCGTTTGTGGTCGGCACGGAAGTGAAGAGCCTGCTCGTTGGCGAGGGCGCCAGCGAAGAAGACACCGCAAAGATCGAGGCGGCGATCCTCAGCGCTAAAGACATCGACCGCATCATCCACATGAAGACCCTCTACCTCGGGCCCGATGAGTTTATGGTTGGCGCGAAGGTCAGCCTGCAGCCGACCTGCACGATGCTTGAGGTTTCGGCGATCATCAACGTGGCCGAGCGGCGCATCCGCGAGGCCGTGCCTGCCGCCAAGGTCATCTACCTTGAGCCAGACGTGTACATGGATCCCAACGCGACCCAGCCCACCACAAGCTCAATCGTGATGCTGTCGAGCGACTAGCGACGCCCCGCAAAAAACTCTTCCAGCAGCGCCGCACACTCATCCGCGCGCACTCCGGCGACCACCTCGGGAACCGCGTGTGGCAGGCGACCGTCGCGCAGCAGATCGTAGACACTGCCGACCGCCCCTGCCTTTTCGTCCCACGCCCCAAACACCACGCGCGGCACGCGGGCTGCGAGGATCACCCCCGCACACATCACGCAGGGTTCGAGGGTCACCACAAGTGTGCAGCCCGAAAGTATCCGGTCGCCCGTGGCCAGCGCGGCCTGCCTCAGAGCGAGTACCTCAGCATGCGCCGTGGGATCCGGAACCGCCTCGCGCGCATTGCGGCCGGTGCCCAGCACTCCACCATCGGGGCCGAGCAGGATCGCGCCCACCGGAATCTCCCCCGCCTCGGCGGCCGCTTTCGCCTCAACAAGCGCAAGATTCATCGCACTTAGCTCTGCGGGAAGCGGCGGAATGGTGGTCACGAGAATAGACTAGACGCATGCGTGTTTTCGTGGCAGACCATCCCCTCATCACCCACAAGCTGACCGTGCTGCGTAACGCAAAAACGCCGCAGCCAACGTTCCGGCTTCTTATCGAAGAGCTGATGACCTTGCTCGCCTATGAGGCGACCCGCGAAGTGCGGGTCGAACCACACGAAATCGAGACGCCGGTTGCGCCGACGACCGGTGTGCGCCTCAGCCATCCGCTGCCGCTGATCGTGCCGATTCTGCGCGCCGGGCTCGGCATGCTCGAGGGCATGGTGAAGCTGGTGCCGACCGCCGAGGTTGGCTTCCTGGGCATGGTACGCGACGAAGAGACCCTCGAGCCAACAACCTACGCCGAGCGCCTTCCCGACGATCTCTCCGGTCGGCAGTGCTTCGTGCTCGACCCGATGCTGGCCACGGGTGGATCACTCGCCGCGGCCATCAAGTTCTTGTTCGATCGCGGGGCTGACGATGTCACGGCGATCTGCGTGCTCGGCACCCCCGAGGGTGTTGAGGTGCTGGAGAAGGCTGCCGAGGGTCGCAAGGTGACCCTCGTGCTGGGGGCGCTCGATGAGGGTCTCAACGAGCAGGCGTACATCGTGCCCGGGCTCGGCGATGCGGGTGACCGCCTGTACGGGACGATCGATCACTAAGCGATTTCAAAATCGTGCTTGACAACACGATCGCTTGACTGCTTGACTGTCCCCTATGTATGACACCATTCGTCCCCAGTCCGCCCTCGAGGTGAACATTGGGAACACCGGCATGATGATGGCCGGTCAGAGTGTCATGCGCTGTCGAATGTGCATGTAAAAGGGAATGACTAGCCCGCGCAGCTTCCCCATCGGGAACATGCGCCACGTGTGAGCAACGCTCCACGTTTTCTCCCGGCCACATCTCTGGCCAGCACTGCTTTCGAACGGCTCAGCCGTATCTCCGCGCACTCCGCGGGGTCAGCCCTAAAGGACTTTCATCATCATGACTACCACTCTCGCTTCCGCTACCCGCACCGTTTCCGCCAGCCCAGCACTCCGCGCTGCACGCCCCGATCTAGTCGCTGAGATCCCCGCCGTCGCGGCACCCGAACGCCGGGTCCCCGAGGGCACCGAGGTTCGTGGCTTCGCCCTCTACGTGGGCCTCGCCGACGACAAGATCGCTGACGGAGACCCCAAGTTGGGCGCCATCGTCACACAGATTAAGCAGCTCGTCGCGCAGCTCGCTCCGGCCGCGGACACCTATGCTGCTGTGGCACTTGCCCCCGAGGGCACTGGGGGCCGCGACGTCGAGGTTGTGCGTCTAGCGCTCGGTGATCCGGCAGCCCACGCACGCCAGAAGCAGCACATCGACGAGACCGAAGATCGGGCCCCGAGCGGCGTGATCCTCGACCTCTCACGCAAGCGCGTATTGCTTGACAACGTGGCCGCCGCCCTCACGTTCCGCGAGTTCGAGCTGCTGCAGTACCTCGTTCTTCGTGAGGGACGCACCATCAGCCGCGAAGAGCTGATCACGGCTCTCTGGACCGACGCGGACGGCGAAGAGGTACCCAACGAGCGCACCATCGACGTGCACGTGCGACGCCTGCGGGTAAAGCTCGCGCACTACCAAGACATCGTGCGCACAGTTCGCGGTACCGGATACCGCTTTGATCGCCATGCAGACGTCTCGATTTTGCACACCTCAGCCCCCAGCCCCGACGTTTTCTAAGAATTACGAGCGCAACACCGCACTAGCCCCTGTTTCAATTGGCAAACCTGCGGTAACGTCAAGAGACAAGACGTATTTCCAGAAGGAGACGATCATGACTACGCTGCCACCAGAAGGTGCTGACGGCCAGGCAACTGGAGGCCAGCCCGCTAGCAATGTTCCGCCGGTTCCGCCCGTACCTCCGGCAGCTCCGGTGCCGCCAGTGCCACCGGCCCCGCCTGCTCAGCCGGCCGCACAGCCTGCCGCTCCGCAGCAGCCGCAGTACCAGGTTCCGCCGCAGCAGCCGCAACAGCCGCAGCAACCCCAGTACCAGGCACCGCCGCAGGGTGGCCAGGGTGGCTACGCAGCTCCGCCCGCACCGGGTGGCTATGCTGCTGCGCCGGTTGCAGATCCCGTGAGCAACATCACGCTGAACTACTGGCTGTCCGTGTTCTTCAGCTGGATCCCGGCGCTCATCTTCTTCCTCATCGAGAAGGACAAGGGCAACGCCCAGGTACGTGCTTACCACGCAGACAACCTGAACTTCTCGCTGGTACGTATCATGGCGGGCATCGCGACGGGCATCCTCTTGGTGCCGTTTGCATTGATTCCTTACGTTGGCGGGGTTCTCGCGTTTGTGCTTTGGGCTGCAAACATCGTTCTGTTTGTATTCCAGATCATCGCAGCGGCGAAGGCTCCCGAAGCTTTCCGCCGTGGCGAGAAGCCACCATTCATCTTCAACATCCAGATGATTAAGTAACAAAGAGTTTCTTTGCGTTAGGCCCGGGCTTCGGCTCGGGCCTTTCGTATTTCTAGGCCTGGGCTTTCCGTGCGCGACGTGCCGCACGCCACGTATTCCAGCGCTCCCAGAAACGTGCAAGCACACGACGCAGCCAGCCGAGCAAACGACGGGCCCAGTGGAACTCGGTGCCCAAAATCGTGAGCCCGAGGAAGACGATCAGCCATCCAGGCCCCGGAAGCGGCACGAGGATCAACCCAATCACCACCACGAGCACACCAAACACGGTGATAATGACCTTGTAGGCCGTGTTCAGCCACGGCCTGCGGCGGATCGCTTCACGCCAACGGCCCATGAAGCGGGCAACGGGCTTCCCCAGTCTCTTCGCACGCGCTGCGTCGTCAAGGTAAGGATCGGCCATAACTACGCAGACTAGAGCGTGGAACTGGCAAAGCTCCGGCAACGAGGTGGGTTTCAACTGCAAATACAACTGTGCCTGGCACCCCCTCAGTTTTCAGGGGTTCCAGGCACAGTTGGTGAACGTTAGCTACTTTCCGGGTCGGTAGTCGAGTACCAGTCGGTAGATGAACGCGGCCATCGCCTGACGCGACAGGTCATCCTTCGGCCAGTATTCCTTGGTCGCTCCCACCCGGTTACCGGTCGAAAGCTTCTCGCTATACATCCACGAGATCTCCTTATAGAACGACATCCCCGGCTTCATATCAGCCATCGGCGACACCTTCGGTGCCGTGTAATTCTTCGGAGCCTCAAGACGGTATATGAACGCCGCCATCGCCTCACGCGTCAACGACGCATGCGGACGGAACGTCGGCTTACCAGCAGCTTCCCGGTACCCGGTCGACAGCTTCGACTCGTACATCCAAGCGATCTCCTTATAGAAGGAATCGCCCGGCTTCACATCCGCGAACGGAGACACCTTGGGAGCCTTGTAATTCTTGGGAGCCTCCATGCGGTAGATGAACGCTGCCATCGCCTGACGCTCCAGGTTGTTCTGAGGCTTGTACAGCGGCTTGCCCGAGGGCTGACGCCAACCGGTGGAGTACTTCATGCACTCCATCCAATCGATCTCCTTGTAGAACTTGTGGCTCAATGGAGTATCAGCGAACACCGGGATCTGACGAGGCTTGATGCAAGGGGGGATCACGGTGTCTTTAGAGACAACGATCGTGTATGCCTTGGTCGCCACCACACCCGCAGCATCCGCCTTTACAGTGAACGTAAACGAGCCGACCTTCGTCGGAGTGCCCGAAAGCTTCCCGGTCTTCGCGTCGAACTTCACTCCCGAGGGCAGCGTCCCACCGCTGATCGACAGGACCGGCGTGCCACTACCCGTCGCGGTGATTGTCGCCGCATACGCCCGGCCCACGATACCTTCGGGCAGTGTGCCCGGTTTGATAACGGGAGGCACAACTTCGGGCACCTCGACGGTCCACTTCGCCGTCAGCGTGATGTTCGCGGTCACCGGTGCAGAGAAGTCATACGCTGCATCGTCAAGCGTCCAACCCGTGAAGGTGTACCCGGCACGCGTGGGCGCCGTCGGTTCTGCAACCGAGTCGCCATACTCGACGCCGTCAATATCTTGAACCGCCGAACCACCGCTCGAGTCAAACTTCACCGTGAAGGTGTCAGCCTTTTCAGCCACGAGCAACGTGAACGCCCGCGTGATCGTGTTGCCGTAGGCGTCGGTCCGTGCCACGGTGATCGGGAACGAACCCAGTTCTGTCGGGGTACCGGTGATCACACCGGCATCACTCAGGGTCAGGCCAGGAACCTCTCCGCTCACGAGCTGAAACGGGCCGTCAACGAACCCATCGGTCACCGCGAGCTGGAAATTGTACGGCTTGTTCACGGCCGCCGTCCTCGGCGCATTTGTAAAGTCAGCGTGGGTCAGGGGGTAGGTGAGCGTTGCTGAGTAAGTAGCGCCCGATCCTGGCCCCGGATCCCCCGCCACCTTGGTAGTCAGCTCAGTTGCGTCGGGCGCGAGCGGCGACCACACCGTAATGCCCTCTGGCGTGGTGGTGGCCCCAACGGACGTGGTGAGCACAACACCGCTGCGCATCTTGAAGGGAGCGGTGGTCGCCACTGGCCTGCGGTAGGTGGTTTCGGTCTGCGAGGCGACCGCAGCCGCACCCGCAACGCGCTGGTTCAAGAAGCCGACGTTGCTCAGCTTGGGCCACGATCCCAGCATCGACAGGTCGGAGACCCTCGCGCCATTCACGTTGACGGTCTGAAGATTTGGGAACCCCGCGAGCGGGGTGAGATCCGCAACCTCCGTGTTTGGGGCCGACAGCGTGATGAGTTTTGTGCGCTCGGCCAGCGGGCTGAGGTCACTGACCGGGGTCTCCTGGAAGTAGAGCTCGATCAGGGCCGGAATGTCGCGCAGCGGATCAAGGCTCGCAACCTTAGTTCCCGCCATCTCAACACGCCACAGCAGATCCTTGCCACGCAACGGCTCGATATCAGCCACGGTCGTCCAGTTGAACTGGAGGTAATTGATCTGCGGCATGGTTGATACCGCGTCGATATCCGAGATCTTCGAGCTGCTCACATTGAGCTGCGCAATATTGGCGAGTCCTCGCAGCGGCTCGATCGTGGGGAACGAGTTCCCCCTCAGATCCACGATCCGCAGCGATGACGCGTACTCAAGACCGGTGAGATCTGTGATCCCGGCATTCTGCGCGGTCAACGAGGTGAACAGGCGCATCTTGCCGCGCGTCAGAGTTGATCCGCCGCCGACCTGCTTCAGCACCGCAGCGCGCAACGCCACATCGGGCATCTCTACAACTACGTCATCATCCGGCAATGCAGCGCGGCTCGAAGCAGGAGGGAGCTCCTCTGCAAGAGCAGACACGCTTGCGCCGCCAAGTGCGAGATCGTTTTGTTCAAGTGGAATGTTATTAACGTTCGTGACTGGTGCAGCTTCAGCCACCGAACTCGCGGACGCTGCTGAATCGGAGTCAATGGCATTTGCCGGGATAGCGCCGCCAAGCAGCAACGCCGTGACCGCGCATGCGGCGATCCCGTTTCTGAATCGTTTTTTCAAGAGATGTTCCTTCTTATATGAGGTCAGTTGTCGTTCGAAGCGGAGCAGCGCAAATAATTTGCGGCGCTCAAGCACCTAGGGATAGCTGAACGCGGCCAGCGCCTAACGCTCTGAGTTGTCTACAGAGGTGAACGCCGGCTTCCGTGCCGCCCGTCGATTTGGCGCGCAAAATAGGTGTGCTTTGTAAGCCCACAGTCATCCCCCAATAACTCATGATGGCGAAACCGCCGAGAACTTGGCTTAGCAGGCGATGCAGAAAGGCGCCACGCGAAGCGATCAGCGGATACCGCGCCTTTGAAATACGGCTTCAGGCTAACATTTGCGTGACATACGTAAGCACGTAACTTTTTCAATCAAACACGTAGTTAAATAGCAAGCATCACGGCTTTCTTGCAGGGGTGGCAGCACACCTCGCACGAGCATGTAAGATAGACGACGGAAGTATGTCCGAGTGGCCTAAGGAGCACGCTTGGAAAGCGTGTAGGGTGCAAGCCCTCGCAGGTTCGAATCCTGTTACTTCCGCCACAACGAAACCCCCGGGACCACCCGGGGGTTTCGTGCATTTCCAACAAACTTGGGTGGCAATCCTGAGAAATTCCATCCCAGACTTGAAAAATAACGGAACGGTAACGCATACTAGTTAAGGCGCGTGGGCCAAGGCCCCGCGTTTTTTGTTGGACAACCCCCTGGAGATTAACGCGTGCGAGTTCCTGCTAAGGCCTTTGTGATCGGTCTGATTACATCGGTAACCTTCGCATTTGGCGCAGCCCCTTCTTTCGCTGCAGAGCCTGTCGAAGACTTCGCCCCCGCCCCCGCAGCCATTCAACCGGCAACGCTCATCTCCCAGACCCTCGACACCACCAATAGCGCGCTTGCGGGCGAGCCAATCGACTCGGTGCTCGACATGGAAACCCTGTCCACCGTTCCCCACAACTTTGATGTCAAGGCAACCATCGCGCAGGCCGAGAGCGAGGTCGGCACGAGCCGTCCGACCGGCTGGAACCAGCCCGGTGAGTGCATCATGTCGGCCCAGCGCTGGATCAAGGCCGGTGGCGGCGCTTGGACCGGCAGCGGCAACCCCGTCGCCAACTACGACGGAGCAACCCGCATGACGCTGGCAACCGCGGAGCCCGGCGACATCGTTCAGTACGAATACACCGATTCCCCCACTTCTTGGGTGTCAGGCATTCACACGGTTCTCATCACCGAGGTGCACGACGACGGCACCTTCACAATCATTGAGTCCAACAACCCCGGCGGATCCGGTCTCGTCAACAAGGACGAGAAGTGGACCCCCAAGCCCCCAGCCGGCTTCGATGCCGTAGTCTGGCGCTTCTAAGCCCCGCTACACACCCAAACTAGCCTGTTCATACAAGGCCACCATCTTCGCCGTCTGCATCGACTGCAGAAACCGCTGAGACTCCCGCGCAGACACTCTGAGTTGCCCCGGAGCCGCCGCTAGCTCACTCACCGCCGCGCCAAGCGTCTCGGCGAGAGCCGTAACGCTGGCGTCAGCAACCTGCCAAGCAGTTTCAACCGCAACGTCTTGCGCAATCTGCGCATCGCAGAAAATCGTTGGGGTGCCCAGGGCAGCCGCTTCAAAGGGGGTGAGCCCCTGCGTCTCGAACCCAATCGAAGCCTGCACCAGCGCGTCCGCGTCGTGTATCGCGATGAGCGCTTCCCGGTAGGGCACGGGACCGGGTATCGTTACGCGATCCTCAAGGCCAAGCTCCCTGACCCGTCTGATCACACGCGGCAGCAGCATTCCAGCGCCGTAGAGGGTGACGTCGGCGTCGATCCCCGATTCTGCGATTGCCTCAATGAACTCGAGCACTCGTTTTTCTTTACTCATGCGCCCGAGCCAGATGAGCTTCGGGCGCTCACGCGGGCTGCGCTCACGCGAGCGCAGCGATTCAATGGTGTCGTCGTCAACGCCGTTCGGGATCACGACAACGCTCTGAACGACCCTGTGCCGCTGTAACTCACGCGCGAAGTGCTGCGAGGGGGCCGCGACCACGGCGGCCTCTGTGGCGAGCTCAGCGAGGTATCGCCAGGCCCCGTAGGTCGCGCGGTCAATCTTGCCGCGGCAACGACCAAGCGCGAGGCCGCGCCAGGCTCGAAACACGGTAAACACGAGGGGCGCGAGCCGGGTAACCGCGCGTGTGCCCTCGTCGACGTTGTTGTGCATGGTGAGCACAACGGGAACGCCCAATCCGCGCGCGGCTCTGATGCCGATCAGTGCACCCCAAAAATCACCCTGCACGTGCACCACATCAACAGGTGGTCGCGTTGCAAGCGCCTTTGCGAGCGCATGATCGGTGCGGTGTCCGGGCCAGCTGATACCGTACTCGCGGTCCTTCGTGATCGGCCTGGAGGGCAGATCAATGTAGGCCCCGCGATCCTTATCGGCTACAACGTACCCGGGCCGGTGCATCGCGGGCGCGGCAATGGTGACCCGGTGGCCGGCTCGCTCAAGAAACCGACGCTGCAGCCGGATCGCAACCTGCACCCCACCGAGCGAATCAACGTGCTGATCGGTGACGATGAGGATGTGCAAGGTTAGCGCTCGATCGGTTGATCGCGGTAGAGCGCCTCGAAAGTGTCGAGCGTGCGGTCAATGTCGTGAACCTTGACCGCCTCGAGTGAGGCCTGCTGCATGCGCTTGCGCTCCTCGGGGGTCTGGTCGAGCACCTTCTCAATCGCCACGGCCAGCTCGCGGTCGTTGGCGGGCTGGAAGAGGTACCCGTTCTCACCCTCGTGCACGAGGTGGGGCAGAGCCATGGCGTCGGCGGCGAGGATCGGCAGGCCGGAGGCCATCGCCTCCATCGTCGCGATCGACTGCAGTTCGGCAACCGACGCGATTACAAACATGCTTGCCTCGGTCAGCGAAGCGCGCAGCTCTTCGTCAGTCACGCGGCCCGTGAAGGTCACCTGCTGCGTCACACCCAGCTCGGCCGCGAGCTTCTCGAGGTTCTTGCGCTGATCCCCGTCGCCCACGATTTTGAATGTGAGGTTGTACGACGGATCAATGCGCGTCAGTGCGCGCAGGATCGTGTCGATCCCCTTTTCAAGGGTGACGCGGCCCACAAACACGATGCTGTTGTGGCTGCGTGGCGTGAGATCCGCCGTGTAATCGGAGGCCCGCAGACCGCAGCTCACCGGGCGCACGTTGCGGCGGTGGGTGCTGCGCTCAAGGAAGTCTGCTGCGCGCTGCGTCGGCGTGGTCACAGCGGCCGCGAGGCGCAGCACGCGGTCGGCAGCACCCCAGCCCCAGCGAACAAACACGCGCTTTGCCTTCTCTGGCAGCAACGTGAAGTCGAGTACGTTTTCGGGCATCACGTGGTTGGTCGCGATGATGCGGATTCCACGCTTGTGTCCCTCGATCGCGAGGGCCCTGCCAATCACAATGTGCGACTGAATGTGGATCACGTCGGGGCGCACACGGTCGAGCAGCTTACGCGCGTAGCCGCGGGCCCGCCACGGCAGCACAAAACGCAGCCAGTCGTGGGGGTACCAGCGCCAGCTCGCCCAGCGATGCACCGTCATTTGTTCGCCCTCGATGGTCTCGATGAACGCCCCCGTCTGGCTGTGGCGCTTCGACGGTGCAACGATATGCACGTCTTCGCCGCGCTTCACGAGGCCTGCAGCGAGGCGTTCGGCGAAGCGAGCGGCCCCGTTTACATCCGGGTAAAAGGTGTCGCAGCCAATCATGATTCGAATCGGCGCAGAGCGATCGGTGGTGCTCACGGTGTGCGGGAGTCCTTCGGTCGAGAAAGCGTTCGGAGGGTTACGAACCCTTCCAGTGTATGCAGCGTGCCTGGAGATTGCTCCAAGCCTTGCCGAGACCGGCTACTCCCACTGCTGAGCCGCAAGCACCGTGAACGTGCGATCTCGGGCGAGCTGTTGCGTGGGGCCGATGGTACGTTCCACGAGCGGGCGATAACCGAGGCTCGAGTTGAAGACGATCCGCAGTTCGCCACCCGGTGCGAGCGCGCGGGCGCAGGATCGAATCAGCCTGTGGGCGACCCCCGTGTGCACGGTTGAGCCCGAGTGGAATGGTGGGTTGAGCAGGATCAGGTCCGCCCAACCGTCTGGGATTGCCTCGGTTCCGTCGGCGCGGTGGACGGCGATGCGATCCTCTACGCCCGCCCTCGTCGCGGTGAGTGACGTTGCGGCCACCGCTGCTGAAGACTGGTCGGTTGCCATCACCTCTGCCCCGGGGTTTGCGAGCGCCGTAGCAACCGCGAGCACTCCGTTGCCGCAGCCGAGATCGACGATGCGGCGTGCCTGCGGTCGGTCTTTGGCGAGCGTCGCGAGAAGCAGGCGGCTGCCGTGGTCGAGTGTCGGGCCGCCGAAGGTTGCCCCGAAGGCGGCAAGTTCAAAATTGAGGTCGGGATCGCTTGCCCACCTCGGAAAGGGCGCTGTTTCGAGTGCACGAGCACCGTTGGCAGTGAGCACGCGAGCTTTCCGCCAGCCAAGGCCAGCCTGCACCTCGGTAAAGGATCGCCCGAGCACCTCGTTCATGGCGCGGGTCATGTGTTTCACACGACCACCGGCGAACACTCGCACACCGGGTGCCGCGTATCGTGCGATCGCGTCAGCGATCTCGTCGAGTGCGTCGAGACCGCGAGGGAGCTGCATGAGCACAACACGTGCCCCCTCAAGCAGGCGCTCGTCAAGCAGGTGATTTGTGTAACTATCGGCCAGACCGAGGTGCTCCGCGTTGCGGGCCAGTGCCCGCTCACCGAGCAGCGGATCTTGGTGGGTGCGGATCCCGCTCACCCCAAAAAGTGAAGCCGCCCCGAGTGTGAGCGCACCGTGTCGGTCGCCAATCACAACGAGTTCACCGTCGCCGAGCTCGTTCAGCTCTGCGGCGGCAGTACGAAGTAGCAGGGTGTCGGCTGAATCGTGGGCCTGCAGTTCTGGCGCATCGAGATCGGGCTCTCGCGAAAGCTGTGCGAACAGTGCCTCGATCGCTTCGATGGTGCCTTCGTTGGCGGCTCCGGCTACGGCTTCCAAACAACAACCTCAGCGTTTCGCCGCACTCGTGTGCCGCGACGCAGCGTCACGACCTCGCCCGCGGATCCCGCGGCGAACACACGACGCTCCGGGCGCATAAGGCGTTCCTCCGCGAGCGCACGCTCGAGCTGGTGCACACGCTCTTCGAGGGCCTGCACTTTGTCTTCGAGCTGCAGCACTCGCCGAATGCCCTCGAGGCTGAGCCCCTCAGCCGAGAGTCTTGCGACCTCGCGCAGCTGGGTGACATCGTGCAGTGAGTATCTGCGGGTGTTGCCCCGCGTACGCTGCGGCGATACGAGCCCGATTCGGTCGTACTGCCGCAGCGTCTGCGGATGCATTCCGGCGAGTTCAGCCGCCGCCGCGATCGCAAAGACGGGCGTGAACCGATCCATTCGCGGCATCGACATGGTGTGAACTCCCTTGCTTAACTCTTCGCCCGGGCGAGCAGATCCTCGCGCGGGTTCTCCTGTGGTTCGACCTCGCGGAACGCCTCAAGCGCCGCACGGGCCTCGTCTGAGAGGTGCGAAGGAACAACAATCTGAACCTCGGCGAGCAGGTCGCCGAGTCCCTTTGCGCTCTTCACTCCGCGGCCCTTCACACGCAGCACGCGGCCGCTCGGGGTGCCGGGCTGCACCTTCAAACGCACGGGATCGCCACCGAGTGTCGGCACCTCAACCGTTGCGCCCAGGGCCGCCTCGGAAAAGGTGACCGGCAGCTTCAGCCGCAGATTTTGGCCGTCGCGCTCGAACACCGGGTGCTTACGCACGCTCACGGTCAAGATGATGTCGCCAGCCGGGCCACCGTTCGGGCTCATCTCGCCCTTGCCGCGCACCTTGATCTTCTGACCATCGGATACGCCCGCTGGAATCTTTACCTTGACCGTGCCTGCCTCAGACTGCAGCGTGACAGTCTTGCCGTTCACCGCGGTCTCGAAGTCGAGTGTCGTGGAGGCCTGAACGTCGCGACCCTTCTGAGGTCCGCGCGGAGCACCCGCGCCACCACCAAACATGCCGAACAGATCTTCAAAGCTCTGCCCGCCAGCCTGCTGGTAGCTGTACTGCTGACCACGGCCACCGCCGCCGCCACCAAACATGCCACCAAAGACATCTTCGAAGCCCTGGTTGCCGCCACCACCACCCGAGGTGAAGCGGGCGCCGCCCGAGCGCATCGCACGAATCTGGTCGTACTCCGCACGCTGGTCCTTGTCGGAGAGCACCGAGTAGGCCTCGCTGATCTCCTTGAACTTCGCCTCGGCCGCGGGGTTGCCCTCGTTGGAGTCGGGGTGGTGCTGTCGCGCCAGCTTCCGGTAGGTCTTCTTCAGCTCGGCCTCGCTAGCATCTTTCGACACCCCAAGGATCTGGTAGAAGTCCTTTTCAAGCCAATCTTGACTAGCCATCTGCCCCACCGCCACCGCTACTTTGGCGGGGCGCAACTCGACATCACCGAGCCGGTACCCCCGCTCAATTACATCTAATACAGTGTGCTGCTCAGTGCCGGGAACCGGCACCTGGGCAATCGCTTCGTGCAGTTGTGGGTCAAATAGTTCGCCCACCTCGCCAAAGCTCTCAAGACCAAAACGCTCGAGTGCGCCCCGAACCTTCTGCGCGATCGTAGCGAACGCCGATCCCTCTTCAAGATCGCCGTGTGCCTCGGCCCGATCAAAATCATCGAGCACTGTGAGCAGTGGGCTTACCACTGCCGCGGTGAGGCGCTGCTTCTCAATGGCGGCGTTCGCTTCTGTGCGCTTACGGTAGTTGGCGTACTCCGCGGTGATGCGGCGCAGGTCTTCAAGGTAGAAGTCTTCGGGTGCACCGGACGGGGCTGCTGCCGCGCCCTCCGAGTCTGCCGCGAGTGCATCCTCGTTCTGTTCCGCGCCCAAAATGTCGTCTACCGTGAGGCCCTCTTCCGGCGCGGGGCCGGCAGCATTCGCCGCCGACCCCGCCGCAGGAACCTCGTCACCGATCGGGTCTTCCCCTGGCGTTCGCTGTTCCTCGTTCGACATGGTTACTTCTGCTCCCCTGAGTTGTCTGACTCGTCGTCTTCAACAACCTCTGCGTCGACGACATCGTCGTCTTCGCTCTGGTTTTCACCCGCTGCATCGGCGTTGGGTGCTTCAGCCTGAGCTGCCGCGTAGATTGCCTCACCGAGCTTGCTCTGGCTCTCGCCGAGCTTGTCAGCGGCGGTCTTCACCGCGTCAGCGTCGTCTCCGGCAAGTGCCTGCTTCAGCGCGTCGAGGTCACCCTGGACCTCGGTCTTGACCTCTTCAGGCAGCTTGTCTTCGTTCTCGCTGATGAGCTTCTCAACCGAGTAGGCGAGCTGCTCGGCGTTGTTGCGGGTTTCAGCGGCCTCGCGGCGCTTCTTGTCTTCGGCAGCGTGCTCTTCAGCCTCGCGCACCATGCGCTCGATGTCGTCCTTCGAGAGCGTCGATCCACCCGAGATGGTGATCGTCTGCTCCTTGCCGGTGCCCTTGTCTTTCGCAGACACCTGCACGATGCCGTTGGCATCGATGTCGAAGGTGACCTCAACCTGCGGGATACCGCGAGGCGCCGGAGCAATACCGGTCAGCTCGAAGGTGCCGAGGTTCTTGTTGTCGCGGGTGAACTCGCGCTCGCCCTGGAACACCTGGATCGCCACCGACGGCTGGTTGTCTTCAGCCGTGGTGAAGGTCTCGGAGCGCTTGGTCGGGATCGCGGTGTTGCGCTCGATCAGCTTCGTCATGATGCCACCCTTGGTTTCGATACCGAGGGAGAGCGGGGTGACGTCGATGAGCAGAACGTCTTTACGCTCGCCCTTCAGCACACCAGCCTGCAGCGCGGCACCAACAGCGACAACCTCATCGGGGTTCACGCTCTTGTTGGGCTCCTTGCCACCGGTGAGCTTCTTCACGAGCTCGGTGACGGCGGGCATACGGGTGGATCCACCAACAAGTACAACGTGCGCGATCTCGGAGACGTTAACGCCTGCCTCCTTGATGACATCTTCGAAGGGCTTGCGGGTGCGCTCAAGCAGATCCTTGGTGAGCTCCTCGAACTTTGCACGGGTCAGCGTCTCGTCGAGGTTCGCGGGACCGTTCTCGGTGAGCGAGAGGTAGGGCAGCTGGATCTGAGTGCTCATCGAGTTCGAGAGCTCCTTCTTCGCCTGCTCAGCCGCTTCCTTCAGACGCTGCAGAGCGATCTTGTCGTTCGCAACGTCAACGCCGGTCGAGTTCTTGAACTGCGTGATCAGCCAGTCAACGACACGCTGATCCCAGTCGTCGCCACCGAGGCGGTTGTCGCCCGCGGTCGAACGGACCTGGATCGTCGAGAAGTCGTCGTCCTTACCAACCTCAAGGAGGGACACGTCGAAGGTGCCGCCGCCGAGGTCGAAGACCAGGATGAGTTCGTCTTCTTTGCCCTTGTCGAGGCCGTAGGCCAGCGCAGCCGCGGTGGGCTCGTTGATGATGCGGAGCACGTTGAGGCCCGCGATCTCACCGGCCTCCTTGGTCGCCTGACGCTCGGCGTCGTTGAAGTAGGCGGGAACGGTGATAACCGCATCGGTGACCTTGTCACCCAGGTAGGTCTCGGCGTCGCGCTTCAGCTTCATGAGGGTACGCGCGCTGATCTCCTGAGCGGTGTAGCGCTTGCCGTCGATCTCGTCGGTCTTCCAGTCTGTGCCCATGTGGCGCTTCACGGAAGCGAGCGTGCGGTCAACGTTGGTGACAGCCTGGCGCTTTGCGGTCTCGCCAACAAGCACCTCGCCATCTTTCGTGAACGCGACGATCGAGGGGGTGGTGCGGAAGCCCTCTGCGTTTGCGATAACTGCGGGCTCGCCGCCTTCAAGTACTGCGACCACCGAGTTGGTGGTTCCGAGGTCAATGCCTACTGCACGGGACATACATTCTCCTTTTGTTGCGTATGGCGGCACCACTTGGTGCCGAGTCCTTCGCTCAACCGCACCGGGGATCTCCGACCTAGGTTGAGCCTTATGCACTCAAGTTTAATAATCTGCCGATCCAAGTCAAGTTGAAGTTGCCAAACTTGAGTCACTTCGACTCAACTCTCAGGATTTACTCAGCGGCGTGGCCGTGAAACGCAAAATCCGGTGTAGCCATATTGCTAGTTGGCGTGGGTTCAACTAGCAATATGGCTACACCGGATTGGGGCGGCGGGGGCGGGAGCGGCCGGGCGGGGCGGGAGCGGGCGGGGACGCCGCGGCCCGGAGCGGCAGGGGCGGGGCGGGGCGGGTGCCCGCCTACGAACCGTCGTCGGCGAGCATCACCGCGTCTTCGGTGCGCCAGGCGACAACAACCGCGTCGCCAATCTTCGCGTCGAGGGCCCGTTCTTCTGAGACACGCACCACCGCTTCGCCCAGCGCGGTCGTCACGTTGTACTTCACCGCCGACCCCAAGAACACGATGTCTTCGATCGTGCCCGGCACCCGGTTCGTTGCCTCGGGGCTGAGCGCAGGATCCGCGGCGTCAGCGACCTCAAGCTTTTCGGGGCGAACGACAACTGCGCCGCGGTCGATCCCGACCGAACCAACCCCGGCCACCTTCAGGTCTCCCGCCGACACCTTGCCGTCGACGATGGCCCCCTTAAACACGCTGGACTCACCAATGAATTTCGCCACAAACAGCGTCTTGGGGGCCGCGTAGAGTTCGTGCGCAGTGCCGATCTGCTCGATTCGGCCCTCGTTGAAGACCGCAATGCGATCCGACAGCACGCGCGCCTCTTCTTGGTCGTGGGTGACGTAAATGAACGTCGAGCCGAGCTCGCGGTGAATGCGGCGCAGCTCAAGTTGCAACCACTCGCGCAGTTTCTTGTCGAGGGCGCCCAGAGGTTCATCCATGAGCAGGATCGGCGGGCGGTAGACAACCGCGCGCGCAAGGGCAACTCGCTGCTGCTGACCGCCAGATAGCTGTTTCGGAAACCGGTCGGCGTACTGCGACAAGCGCACCATCTCGAGCGCCTCGGCCACGAGACGCTCGCGCTCGGCCTTCGCAATCTTGCGCTGCTTGAGCGGGTACGCGACGTTGTCTGCGACGGTCATGTGCGGAAACAGTGCGTAGTGCTGAAACACCACACCCAGGTTGCGCTCGTGCGCGCGCAGCTTCTCGAGCGGTGTGCCGTTTAACAGCATGCTGCCGGAGGAGGGCTCAAGGAATCCCGCGATCAGGTTGAGCGTGGTGGTTTTGCCCGATCCTGACGGACCAAGAAAGGTGAGAAACTCCCCTCTTTCACCTCAAGATCGATCTCGTTGAGCGCGATTGCCTCACCGTAGATCTTCGACAGACCATTCAGGTCGAGGATCGTTTCTGCGGTCATGTTCAAGGTTCCTGTCTAACGAAGTGTGGTCGTCTGATGCTGCGGGCTAGGCAGCCGTGCGGTTGCGCGAGCGGCGCGCCAGCGGGGTGACGACAAACTGGAAGAGCACAAAGGCGAGGATGATGGCGCCGAGGATCAGCGAAGCCGCTGCCGCGATCGTGGGATCGGTGGTGCGCGTGACGCTGGAGTACATCATGATCGGCAGCGTCTGCAACGATGGCGACACCATGAACTGCGACACGATCACCTCGTCAAAACTCGTGACGAAGGCAAACACGGCACCCGCCGCGACGCCCGGCGCGATGAGCGGCACGGTGACCGTGAAGAAGGTCTTCAGGCGCCCTGCCCCGAGGCTCGCTGCCGCCAACTCAAGACTGCGATCGTACCCAGACAGACTCGCGTTCACCGCGATCACCACGAGTGGAAACGCCAGCGCAACGTGCACCATGACGAACCCGAAGATGGTGCCAACGAGTCCTGTCTTCAAGAAGAAGGTGTAGATGCCAGCACCCGCAATGATGGGCGGAACGATCATCGGGGTCAGCATCGCGGTCGAGGCCCACCCCGCGAAGCGGCTCTCCGAACGGTTGATCGCAATCGCGGCGATGGTGCCGAGCGAGGTGCCGACAACCGCCACAATCAAGCCGATCAGCACTGAGTTGCCGAGCGCCTGCGTCCAAGCGGGCTTCGTGAAGAAGGACTCGTACCAGACCGTCGACCACTCACGCGGCGGGAACTGGAAGCTCGCGTCAGCCGAGAACGAGATCGGGAACACGATGAACATGGGCGCCACAAGCCAGATCGCAACGATCGTGGCGACAACACCGAGCAGAAACTTTGTTAGGGGCCTGATCTCGTTCATGCTTTACTCCCGCCCACCATGTCTTGCACTGATCCGCCGGTCTTTTTGCCGATCCAGGCGGCGAGGCCGAGGATCACCAGCGTGACGAACAACAGCACGAATCCGATGACCGCGCCGTAGCCCCACTGCGCGAGGCCCTGCACCTGACCCTGGATCAGCGTCGACAGGAACGCGTCGCGCGAACTGCCGAGCATCGCCGGGGTGATGTAGAACCCGAGCGCCATCACAAAACTAAGGAGCGCACCAGAGGCAACACCGGGCAGCGCGAGCGGCAGATACACGGACACAAACGCCTTCGCCGGTCGCGCACCGAGACTGCGCGCAGCGGTCAGCAGGCGCGTGTCGATCTTCGACATCGTCGCGTACATCGGCAGCACCACAAACGGCAGGAGCACCTGCGCCATGCCAATCAGCACGGCGGTTGGGGTGCGCATGATCCCGAGCTGCTCAACCCCGAACAGCTTCATGAACTGCCCAATCGGCCCGGAATCCTGCAGCAGCACAACCCAAGCGAAGGTGCGCACGACCATACTGGTCCAGAACGGGATCAGCACAATTAGCATGAGCATGTTTCTGGTTGCAGGCTTCACGATCGTCATAAAAAAGGCGAAGGGGAACGCCATCACGAGGCAGACCAGCATGACCCAGAAGCTCGTGGTGATGGTGCGGGTGAGCACCGCGACGTTCACGGGCTGCCCAAAGAACCACTCAAAGTTCTGCAGACCCGCCTCTGGGTAGGTGAACGCGGCGACGAGCACGGTGAGCATCGGGTAGAAGTAGAAGATACCCAGCACGATGAGGGCGGGGAGCAGCGCGAGAAGAAGCGGTCCGCCCTTGCCGAGCTTCATCCGTTTCTTCTGGGATCCGGTCTCATTTACCCTGATCGCCTGCGTCGACAGCGTTGAAAACTGCCGAGTTTCTGGCGCACTTGCCATGTTGATGACCTCAACACTCTCTCAATACGGAAGGACGCATGGGGCCCCAGAACCGGGCCCCACGCACAAGCGGATTAGGCGCCAGCGACCAGGGCGGCCCAGCGATCCTGCAGCGGAGTCACCGTGTCGTTGTCTGACCAGAAAGCGAGCGCAAGCTCAACACCGGTCTTCTGTCGTTCCGGAGTCGTGAGGATGTAGCTCTGGGTGAGTTCGTCCACCTTCGGCTTTGCGTTTACGTTGGTCGGCGAGTATCCGCTGGCCTCAACCCAGGCGGCCTGCTGATCCGCACCCAGCGCGTAGTTAATGGCGTAGTACGCTTCCTCTGAATTCTTGGTGCCCTTCACGATGGCGAAGTAGTCGATGAGCGACACCCACTGATCCCAGGCGACCTCAACGGGGGCGCCGTTCTTGGCGGCAGCCAGGGCACGACCGCTCCACACGCTTCCCATGGCGGCCTCGCCCGATTCGAGCATCTGCTGCGCCTGCGCGCCAGTGCTGTAGAACACAACGCTGTCTTTAATCGAGTCAATCTTGTCGAGGCCCTTCTCGGCCCAGTCGTTTGACCAGTCTTCGAAGGCGGGGTTCCAGCCCGCGGCGAGCGCGGCGGCCTGCACGGTGGATCCGTCGATCTTGCCGTCGCCGCTGTAGATCGCACGGGTTCCGGGGAACTTCTTCACGTCAAAGAAATCGGCCCAGTTCTTCGGGGCGCCCGCCTTGAACTTGTCGGCATCGTAAGCGAGCACCGTGCCGTAGACGATGGAGGGCACGCCACATTCAGTACCGCCCATGAGCGACTCGGGAACGTTGGAGGTGTCGAGCTTCGAGAGATCAAGCTTCTCGAAGAGTGTGCCGCACTCGCGAGCAATTGCGTCGCCGAAGGACGAGATGAAGTCCCACTGAATGTTGCCGGATTCAACCTGCGATTGGATCTTCGCGAGTGTCTGCGGCGAATCCTGGTTGAACTTCACACCCGAGGTCTCGGCAAAGGGGGTGAAGAGCGCCGACATCTGCGCGTCCTGCGTCGTGCCACCATCACCGGCGTATGTGACCGAGTATCCCTTGAGAACACCGTCGGCCACCTCACCCGCAACGGGCTTAGAGATTGGCGTGACCGGCTCACTCGGCTTCGTATCGCCGGAGCACCCGACGAGCAGTAGCGAACTGGCTGCGACCACAGCGGCGGTCTTAATGAATGCAATCTTCATGAATGTCTCCTTCGACGTTCCAGCGTGTGCGGTAGCGAATGCGGGGTGAGGATCCCGGCACCTTGGCTTGCCTCAGCGTAACCAGCGAGCGCTCAGCCTGAGCACGGCCTTGAGTATGAATTTTGGCGAGGATTGGTACTCGGGCTCATTGCCTGCTGGGTGCCATCACGAAATTCGGGTGTCACTAATGTGCACTAAAACCGTGTTTAGTGCACATTTGTGACACCCGAATTTGAGGTGCGACTGGGGGTATTAGCGCCCGCTAATCAGGTTTGCGAGTTTTGCCGAGACGTGAGTCTTCGACGTGCCCGTGCGGTATTCCTCGCGGTCGGCAAAGCGGTAGACCGCGTAGAGCGCCGTCGCTGCCGTCCAGCGCAGGGGTTCAACCTCCCAGTTGCGCGAGGTGTGGCCGACCCAGGGCAGGCGCGTAAGGTCCGTCTTTTCGCCGAGGATCAGATCCCGAATCGTGCGGCCAGCCACATTGGTGCCCGTCACGCCGTGGCCGACGTAGCCTCCGGCGTCTGCGATCCCGGTTGCCGGATCAAAATTGACCCCCGCACACCAGTCGCGCGGCACACCAAGCACCCCAGACCAGCTGTGCTCGAGCTTCACACCGTCGAGCGCGGGAAACAGCTCAATGAGCCGGTTGCCGAGCTGTTCAATCGCGGCCTCGGCCGTGCGCCCGCTGCGGTCGAAGCTGGAGGCAAAGTTGTAGGGAACTCCGCGGCCGCCGAGCGCGATGCGGTTGTCTGCCGTGTGCTGGATGTAGGCAAAGTTGTGGGCGACATCACCCATCAGCTCGGCGCCGTGCCAACCGATCTCGTCCATCTGCGCGTCTGTCAGCTGCTCGGTCACCACCATGCTGCTGTTCATTGGTAGAAAGCGGCGGGACTGGCCTTTGAGCGAGAGTGTGTAGCCCTCAATCGCCTGCACCACATACTTTGCGCTCACGACACCGCGGTTCGTCTCGACACGGCGCGGGACAATCGCGGTGGCGGTGGTGCCCTCATAAATCGTCACACCGCGGCGCTCAACGGCGGCGGCGAGCCCGAAGGTGAACTCGGCGGGGTTGATGCGCGCGCAGTGAGGGCTCCAGTAGGCGCCACGAACATCGGCGACTCGCACGCGCTCATCAAGCATGGCGGGCGAGAGCACCTCGTAGTCTTCGGGCCCCCAGCCGTGGTCTTTCAGCGACGCAATAGTGCCCTGCAGCCGATCCCACTGTGCATTATTGGTGGCGACGTGGATCAGGCCGTCCTGCACAACGTGCTCGCCGAAACCCTCGGCTTTCGCGACGGCAACTCCCTCGCGCACCGCGGCAAACATCTCGTGCTCCATCGCAATCGCGGCATCGCGGCCGCCCGACTTCGCGTAACGACGAAACTGACCGGGTGACTTGGCGCTCATCCAACCGCCGTTGCGACCTGAGGCTCCAAACCCCGCGAACTCGCGCTCGATCACCACAACGTTGAGATCGGGCCGAGCTTCTTTCAGGTAGTAGGCGGTCCAGAGACCGGTCAGGCCAGCTCCGACGATCGCAACATCTGCCTCAATATTCCCCGGCAACCCTGGGCGCTGCTTCGGGCGCCCCTCCGCGTGCACCCAGAACGACACCTCTCCGTTGATGAAATTGTCGCTCACTCGGGGTCCAGCAACCACTGTTCGTCTCCTCAGATTTAGATTCCGAGCCGCGCGGGCACCGTTACTCGCGCAGTCGAATCGAGACTACGCCTCCACACCGAGCCCCACGACTGTACGGAGGTATGAAATTGGTTCGGGATCTAGCCAGAAGGATGAGCATTTGAGACTCAAAGCGTCAACCCGTCGTACCGAGGGCGCTCAAAGCTTGCAACGAATTCCTCCTGGTGCCCATAAAAAGTCGCTCCGGCCGGCATCCTTCTCAACTCCGGGGAGGAGCGTTGAGAGTTTGGGACACCGACCAGAGCGACCGAGGGATTCTCACGTCGTTCTGACGCGAGAAGTTCTCAGAAGACGATTATTCGCCTCTGGCTGTTTTTAGTTTTCTACTTGCGATATTCAGTGACGAGTCGGTAGATGAACGCGGCCATCGCCTGACGGCTGAGGTCATCCTTCGGCCAGTACTCCTTGGTATCGCCGACCTTGTTACCGGTCGAGAGCTTCGTATCGTACATCCACGAGATCTCCTTGTAGAACTTCATCCCCGGCTTCATGTCGGCCATCGGCGACTTCGCAGGAGCCTTGTAGTTCTTCGCGGCAGCATCCTTCGATGCTTCCAAACGATAAATAAACGCGGCCATCGCTTCACGAGACAGCGGCTCGTGCGGACGATATGTCGGCTTACCCGACGGCTCAGCCCACCCCGTCGAGTACTTCATCTCGTACATCCACGCCATCTCCTTATAGAAAGAGTCGGTCGGCTTCACATCAGCAAACGGAGACACTGCGGGGGCCACATAGCCCTTAGGGGCTTCCATCCTGTAAATGAACGCGGCCATCGCCTGACGCTCCAGATTGTCCTGCGGCTTGTACAGCGGCTTGCCTGCGGGCTGGCGCCAACCGGTGGAGTACTTCATGCACTCCATCCAGTCGATCTCTTTATAGAACTTGTGCGACAGCGGGGTATCCGCAAACACCGGAACCTTACGCGGCTCCATACACGGCAGGTCAGTAAGTGTCTCGATTGTCACCGCAATTGCGTAATTCTTCGTCGCGATTGCGCCGGAATTATTCGATGTGACAGTGAACCTGAAGATTCCGGCTTTCGTGGGCGTACCCGAAATCTTGCCGGTCTTGGCATCAAACTTCAGACCTGTAGGCAGAGCACCAGCAGTTATTTCGAGTGTTGGTTTGCCGTCACCCGAGGCCGTGATCGTTGCCGAGTAGGCTTTCCCAACCATGCCAGCTGGCAGCGAATCGGGCTTGATCGTCGGTGGCACCGGTTTTGGCGGAGCCACGACGTCCCAACTCGCAACCAAGGTCATGCTTGAGCTTACGGGCATTGAAAAATCGTAGGGCACACCGTTGAGGGTCCACTCTCCGAACTCGTATCCGTCGCGCACAGGCTTCCCCGGCGCAGAAACAACGTCGCCGTACTCAACCTCAACCGGGGCAATATCCGTTCCACCCGCGGAATCAAAGCTCACTGTCACCAGATCGGCTTTATCCCCCACAACGAGGTTGAATGATCGCGTGATCACATTTCCGTAAGCGTCGGTGCGCGTGATCACCATGGGAAAGATGCCCTGTTGCGTGGGCGTCCCTCTGAGCTCTCCAGTGTTGCTGAGAGTCAGACCGGGAACCCCGCCGCTCACCATTTCGAACGGTCCCTCAATAAAACCGTCCGTAACGCTGAACTGGAAACTATAGGGCTTATTCACCGCAGCTTTTCGAGGCGTGTTTGTAATGTCGGCTCGACTCAACGTATATGTGATGTTCGCCGAATACGTTGCACCCGAACCCGGCCCCGGATCTCCCACAACTTTCGCTTTGAGTTCGTTGTTTGCGGGGAGAGGCGACCACATCGTGATTCCATCAGAAGCCGTGGTTGCGTCGGCGGTTGTTGTGAGCACCACTCCGGGGAGCATCTTGAAGGGATCGGTCGTTGATACTGGCCGACGGTATGTCGACTCGGTCACAGAGGCCACGGCTGGCACCCCCATGACGCGCTGCTCTTCGAAACCAACCGTCCGCAATCTTGGCCAGGTATCAAGCATCGAGAGATCCGACACCTTCGCACTATTCACGTTGAGCAGCGTGAGTTCCGGAAGCCCAGCGATAGGACTCAGATCACTGATATCGGTGTCGGGCGCAGATAGAACTCTGAGTTGTCTGAGGCTTGCGAGCGGGTGAATATCACTGACCAACGTTTCTTGGAAGTAAACCTCTTGAAGGCCGGCATCATCCCTGAGCGGTTCTAGGCTCGACACCTTCGTAGCTGCAAGTTCAATACGCCACAGTTCTGCCTTACCGCTCACAGGCGTGAGGTCTGAAACGTCGGTCCAGTTGACCTGCAAATAGTTGATCTTTGGCATCGTTGAGACTGCGTCAATATTGCTGATCTTTGTTCGACTCACGTCAAGCTGGGCCATACGGGCAAGTCCACGCAAAGGCTCGATTGATGTGATCGGGTTCCGGCTCAGATCCACAATTGCCAGATTCGACGCGTACTCAAGTCCGGTGAGGTCAGTGATTCCTGAGTTTGATACTGACAGCGATTGGAGTTGACGCATTGTCCCGCGCGTAATCGTAGTGCCGAGCTGGATTCCGATCTTTGCACGCAGTACGGGATCAGGGATTTGCACTACCTCGTTGTCTTCAGGCAATGCGGCTCGGTCAGAGGCTGCCAGGCGGCCTTCTTGTGGGGCAGAGATGCCTGCGCTGGGAAAAGCGAGGTCATTGTGACCAAGCGGAAGATTCTCAAGTTGCTGTTGCGTTTCCGCCTGAGCGGGCAGAGCTGTTCCCAGCAACAGGGCCGTGGCCGCAAATGCGGCCACGATCCCCTGTCGTAGATGTTTGTTCATTTTTGCATTACTTCTTCGCGCGGTAGTCAGTGACGAGTCGGTAGATGAACGCGGCCATCGCCTGACGGCTGAGGTCGTCCTTCGGCCAGTACTCTTTCGTGTTGCCCACCTTGTTACCGGTCGAGAGCTTCGTGTCGTACATCCACGAGATCTCCTTGTAGAACTTCATCCCCGGCTTCATATCAGCCAGCTTTGACACCTTCGGCGCCTTGTAGTTCTTCGCGGCAGCATCCTTCGATGCTTCCAAACGATAAATAAACGCGGCCATCGCTTCACGAGACAGCGGCTCGTGCGGACGATACGTCGGCTTCCCCGACGGCTCAGCCCAACCGGTTGAGTAACCCTTCTCGTACATCCACGCCATCTCGGTGTAGAACGAATCCCCAGGCTTCACATCAGCAAACGGAGACACCTTCGGCGCCTTGTACCCCTTCGGGGCTTCCATACGGAAGATGAACGCTGCCATAGCCTGACGCTCCAGATTGTCCTGCGGCTTGTAGAGCGGCTTACCAACGGGCTGGCGCCAACCGGTGGAGTACTTCATGCACTCCATCCAGTCGATCTCTTTATAGAACTTGTGCGACAGCGGGGTATCCGCAAACACCGGAACCTTACGCGGCAAGGTGCACTGCTTCGGCGGAACAGGCGGGTCAATATCCTGAACAGCCACCGCAAGCGTGAAACTCTTCACCGCATCCGGCTTAACCTCATTTGTCGCGGTCACCGTAAAGGTGAAGGTGCCCTTCTGCTGAGGCGTGCCGGTAATATTGCCCGCCGCATCCATGGTCAAGCCCTTCGGCAAAGCACCATCTGTGATGGACAAGGTGGGAACGGGTGTGCCAGTTGCCACGATTTGTGCGTTGTAAGCATTCCCAAGCTGAGCTGAAGTGATGCTTTCGGTCGTGATAGACGGCGCGATCTGCACCACCTTCGGGATGTACGTGTACGCACCGGGCAGTGTTGTTGTGAAGCCGTCAGACCATGTAACCGTCACGTCAACCGCACCGGCAGCGTGTGCGGGCGCAGTCACTGATGCGGCACGTGTTGCGGCCGCCGTAATCGTTGCAGCTGCACCGTCGAAATCAACACCGGTAATGAGAGGCGCGTCGTAGTCAGCCAGCAACTTCGGTGTCGAGGGAAACACAAAGCTACCATCCACCTGCTGGGTACCCCAGCCCCAAAGCTCGTTCCCCTCAGAAATCGCAAGGGGGGACGCACCAAGTGACGTCGAGATCTTCTTTATGGGAGGCAGTCCCTCAACCAGGATCGGAGTCATTTCTTTGCCACTTGTGGTTCCGTTGCCAAGACGTCCATTACTTCCCAGGCCCCAGGTATAGACACGGCCCGTTGCATCGAGCGCCACTCCCGGCTTGACATCAACAATGTCTACGCCCTCAGGAAACTCAATCGCATATCCGAGAGGCTGGCACATGGTCGTGGCGCAACTGGAGCCGAGATACCCACCATTGAGGTTGCCCTCGTTATTGCCGCGCGAGTACCACTTACCGTCGCTTGCCTTGGTATAGCTAAAGTTGTTTCCGGCCACAATGTCGCCGGTCCAGGTAGCACCATCGGGAGCGCCAGCTGCCATGGGAACCAAAGTTGGAGTGTAAACGGTTGGAACCGTTGGCGCGCCAAGAATCTGTCCGTAGATGCTTGCACCCCAGCCGTAAACGTTTCCGTCGGCGGTGCTTGCGAGGGCGTGCGTCGAACTCGCGCTTACCTTGGTGACTGGAGAGCTCGTCGGAAACGGAATGAGTGTTGGAACCGCTTCGTTTTTGTCACTGGCCCAAGCTCCCTTTGTGACGCCCCAACCGTATAGCTTGCCATCATCGGTGATCGCGTAGGCTGTCTGCCCCTCGGCCACGATCGAGACAAAAGTTGGGTCGCCCGCCACAGTAAGCTTCCGAGGTAGCGTCTGGTCAGGAACTCCCGTGCCGAGTCCAAGCTCACCAGCACTGCTTCGACCCCAGGTCCACAGCTGTCCGTCCGAGTCAAGCGCGACGCTGCTAAAACCTGTATTACCCAGCTGGGCAATCTTCACACCTTCCGGGAAGACCGCGTAGGAGTTCTGGTCCGTCGGCAGCGGATTCTTGTTACCGACACCAGCCTGCCCACTGCTGTTGTCGCCCCAGCTTAGAACCTTTCCGTTTGCGAGCAGCGCCTCAAAACCGTAGCTGCCACTTGCGGCAACGATCTCCTCGGTAGCCCGATCTACGTTCAGCTCAACGGCAGTTCCACCCTCAACCGGCCCAGAGTTTGGTGTGAGCGGCTCAGCCGGCTGCGGAGTAGCGTGAGCGGCAGTGGCGCCGCTCAATAAGAATGCCGAAATAAGAAATGTCGCGAGTGTTTTTTTACACTTCACCAATTGATATTCGCCCCCAAAGTTCTTCAGGCACCTGTGTGCCTGATTGTCGTTTTACTTAACGAAACGATAAGTGGTCTTTAGTGGGGCTATGGTGGAAACGGGTACCATTACGACTGTGATTCAGTAGTTTGTTGCGTGCTTTACGGTGTTAACGCGAGGCTTGCCGTACCCGCTTGAACTTCCAGTCAGTAGTACTTGGCAATTGAGTGCGTGTCCAGATGGACAGGCTTGGTGACGCACCGGCCGGGATAAGCCTGGAATCTCTTGATCGTGGTCCGAGCTGAAAGAGTTCGCTGTCGCAGCGGGTTAGCGCTCTGACTAGCTTTTCCGCCCTGCGCATTTCGCGCCGGCTGCATTACTCGAGCGCAGGATCCGGGCCGAACCGTTCCCAGGCCTGCATCGCGATCCACAGCGCCGAGATGTCTTCGCTTCGCGAGGCGCTTCGACCCGTCAGTGCCTCGGCTTGCCGCAGCCGATACGCGAGGGTCTGCCGGTGCACGCCCATCTCGTCGGCGCTGCGAGCCCAGCTGCGGTCATTGCGCAGGTAGCTGAAAAGTGTCTCCCGGAGCGTTGCCGCCCGGTCGCTGACCTCGGAGAGCGGACCAAGCACCTCGCGAATAATCTCCCTGGATTCCCGCTCGCTCCGAGCCAAAAGCCCCACCCGAGCCGCAGCAAACTCGACCCACGCCCCAGCTACATTGTGCGTGTCGGCGAGGGCGCTCACGGCCTCCACGACGGCCCCTCGGGAGTCACCCCAGCTCCCAATAGAGTGAGAGATCCCAGCTGCAGTGCCGAGGTCTCGCAGCAGCCCGCGCATTTGATCGAGCCCCTCGCTCGGCACGAGCGCGATCCCACGCTCATTTCCATGGCCGACGAGCACGCGGATGCTTCGAATCGACGCGAGACGCGCCACCCCCTCGACCATTCCCTCAGAGAACGCCACCAATCGGCAACCCGATTGAATCGAGCCCTCACCCAGCACGGTCTCGGCATCACGGCTGTCGCCGTCGGTGAGCAGGTGCTTCAGAGCCAGATCCTGAGCTTTAGCCTCTGCCTCTGCGTCGAGCAGCATCCGATCAACCTCGACCTCGATCACCCGCTTTAGATGCACCAGCACCATAGAGTTCAGGCCCTCTTGCGTGCGCTCACCGATCTCGAGCGTCGCCCGATGGCGCTGGGAAAACTGATGGCTGCGGATCCTTGTCTCTTCGGAATCGCTCACAACAAGGCTCGCTGATTCAAGCAGACTCAACCCGGTTTCACGGTCGATGACCGCGATCTGAACTCCCAACAATCGCGCCAGCTCGTCAACAAAGCCTTGAGGGCTGTTCGCCGCGGCGGCGACCTCGTACAGCCGCGCCAGTGTCAGCACGTGCGAGGTTTGAGTGCTGCTCGCCGCGGCGGCAACGTGCTGAGAGATCGCGGACCACGGCACCGCGGGTTCTGTGCGCAGCAATGGAAACTCGAGGCGATCGGCCTCAGCGTGCATCTCGGGGCTCAGCACCAGGTCTTCGTCACGACCGCCAATCGTGGCGCCCGCGATCCCCGCCGCAACAAGCTCGCGTACAAAATGGACTTGCCCGGCGGTGTCCTTCGGCACACAAAAACCCACGGTCATCAGCAGTTCATCGCGGCCGACCCACAGCCAGGGTTCCTCGAGCTCACAGCTGTGCGCCCACGACACTCGCCGATCGATGCCGCTTGCGCCTGACAGAACGCGCGTGCGCAGCGTCTCGATCGCGACAAGGTCACCGATGGTCATTGAGGCTTCATCCACGCTGTATGCACTCCCAAATTCGACTCAGGCACTCACCGATAGTCATCTCCACAGTACCGGGATACTGTTGACGGCATTAAGCGATGGCGCTGCCCAAGCTGCTTCAGAGGCGTGCCATTCGATACCCTCGATATTGCGCTCGCACTGTTCATCGAAGTGGGAAACATAGCGACACCACGCCAGATTATGGAGAATCCAGTTTGACAATCAAAAAGACGATGCCTGCTTCCCTCACAGCGCTCGCCATAGTCGGCGCAGCCCTCACCGGCTGCGCTCCTTCAGGTGTTCCGCAGGAACCCGCAGCCGTCTCCGATGTGAAGCTCGAGCCGATTGGTGACTCCGGCCGCTGGTTCAGTGAGGCCTACGCCGAAGGGGTCGACGCCGTTTACTCCACGACGAATAAGGTGTGCGGCATCACTAAGGATCACTTAATTGTTGAGGCGGTCAGGGGTCCCGGTTTCAGAAGCCGCGTGCAAGCTCATTCGCTCGCGCCCTCGACCGGAGCCGGAATCATTTGGGAACTCACAGACATGGATTGCGGTGAGGATGCGGTCTATGGCGACTCCGTACTCGTGAAGACATCTACGACAAAAGACGAAAGTACATGGCAGCTCGCCGACGCGAGCACAGGCGAGCTAAAGAGCAAGTTGCCACTTACAGATGATCACCTCTTCCGACTAAAACAGCTCACAGAGGTAGACGGTATTCCAGTTTTTCTCGCGGACGATGAACGCGTCATCGGAGTTGGCACGGACCGTATCCTCTGGACAAGATACTTGAGCCGAGGGCGTGCGACTTCGGTAGTTGTTCTCAAAGACGGACACCTCGGCATGAGCAACTCAGATAGCAAGGGCAACTTCACCGTTATTGACGGAGCAACGGGTGACGACACTGTCTCAATGAAATACAGCAACGGTGAACCTTCCTGGACAAACGACGGCTTCTCTCTGCTCGAGCGTCAAGTGAAAAGTGGGGGCTACGACATCGTCTTCTACGACCTGGAAGGCACTGAAACGCATCGGTTCAAAGATGCGAATTACCACACGGGCTTCATTGGCATGACTCCCTCCCCAGACGCTGGGGTGACGTTTTCCACCGCCGATCGCATCAAGGGTGAGGGAGTGTTTGCCGTGGACGCTTCAGGCACTCCTGCAATGTTTTTCAGTACGGGCAATTCGCCAGAGATATTCACAAGAAAAGGCAAACTCGACAAGAACTCGAAACTCTATGACGGCTCACAGCGCGAGGGGACTCCTCCCGCGTCTTACAACCAGGCCTCAGATGCCCACGCCGACATGAAAGCGGTAAGCAAAGAGGGCACCATGTTTCTCTACCCTGGAAAATACGAGGTTCCTAAAGTGTTTATCTACGATCTCAACGGAAATCTCGTATTCGAATGGTCCACGTCGGGCAACTACTTTGGAGTGGCCGTTGAAGGCGGCTACATCACAATAAATGAGCAGGACTCAACGCAGGTGCTGTTGCCGCCCTGGAATCCTGACGAGTAGGCACCTCGTGTGTAGTAGCCTCAAGGCATTCGAGTAAGGCGCTACCGCGCGATCCAAGGAATCCCACGTGACACGAACCTCTGACGCTCTCGATATGCCGCGGCGGCGGGATCTGCTGCGGGCAATGGATCTTGCGGTCGACATCGGCTTTGGTGTGCTGTTGCTGGTCTGCGGGGTGCGGTACTTTGCGTATCACCCGTTTAGTGGGAATGGTCCGCTGATCCTCGCGCTCGCCATCTGTGCCGGGCTCAGCTACGCGGTGGGGGTGATCGGGCGCAGGCGTCGCGTGACCGCCGCGAACCGTCATCTCAGCGCCGTGAGGTCTCGGCAGGGCATCGGCCTGCTGCTCGCGACCGCGTTCTGGCTGCCTCTCACGATTCTCGCACCCTCCTTTGCCTGGTGCGCATTCGCGCTGTTCTTCGCCGTGCACCGCGTGCTCAGCGGCCGGGTCGCCATCATTCTCTCGGGCGCAATCGTTGTTGCGGTGAGCCTTGGGCTGCTGATCATGTCGCAGGGGCAGGATCTGGGCCTCGTGCTCGGCCCCTTCTTTGGGGCATGGTTCTCGCCTATGCCTACTCAAGCCTCGACCGGGCGCTCGCTGACCAGCAGCAACTCATCTCGGAGCTTGTCGAGACACGGTCTCAGCTCGCCCGATCTGAGCGGGAAGCCGGTGCGATCGCGGAGCGGGGCCGCGTCGCGAGCGAACTACACGACACGGTGGTGCAGCGAACAGCGGGTGCGCTGATCCTGCTCGAATCAGATGAACTCAACGATGGTGCGCCGTCGAGTGCCGTGGTTGCGGCGCGCGAGGCACTGCGCGATTCACTGGTTGAGACACGTCAGCTGCTGCAGGGGCTCGCACTTCCACGTGACGCGACAAACTCACTCACGGAAACGCTGCGGGAGCAGGCCGAGGCGGCGGGGGCGACATTCGCGATTTCGGGATCGGCGCAGCCGGTGCCAGACCCGATCAGTCACGCGCTCCAGCGTATTACGCGGGAGGCACTGATCAACGCGGCAAAACACGCGGACGCCACCGTCGTTCGGGTGACCCTCAACTTCTTTCCCGATGCCGTAGGGGTCGACATTGCTGACGACGGAGTGGGGTTTGATCCTGAGTCGCCTATTACCGCTGAGGGTTCAGGCGGGTTCGGGATCCGCGCCATGCGCTGGCGAACAACCAACCTCGGGGGCGAGCTGTCAGTCGAATCACAACCGGGGCATGGCACAGTGGTGGCCGCGATCGTGCCGCTCGCGGGAACAGTGGAGGGGTAAGTAGATGGTGAGGATCCTGCTCGTTGACGATCACCCGGTGCTTCGACACGGGGTGCGAACTCTGCTCGATACACAGTCAGACTTTGAGGTGGTTGCCGAGGCGGGGTCGCTCGAGGAGGCCGCGACTCGCTTGAATGCCCAACCCATTGATGTGGCGCTCGTGGACCTCGACCTCGGGCCCGACAAGCCCGGCGGAATCGAGGTGACCGCCGCGATCCGGCGCGCTCACGAAGCCGTGAAGGTCATCATTTTCACGGCCTACGATTCCGACGCCGATATTGTGCGGGCGGTGGAGGCTGGTGCGGCCGGCTACCTGGTGAAAGACAGCCGTCCCGCCGAGCTTTTTCAGGCGATTCGTTCGGCCGCGCGCGGCAGCGACGTGATGCCGGAGAACATTGCGGAGCGACTGCGGCGGCGCGGGGATCGACCCCAAGAAACGCTGACGAGCCGCGAGCTTGAAGTGCTGACGCTCGCCGCGAAGGGTCTCTCGAACCGAGAACTCGCTCGTGAGCTCGTGGTGAGTGAGGCCACCGTCAAGACCCACCTGCATCACGCCTCGACCAAACTCGGCACCGAGAATCGGCAGGCCGCCGTGGCTGCGGCGGTGAAGCAGGGTCTAATTCGGATCTAAGGCGCTTGCGGGCAGGTTCGTGCAGGTTCAACCGAATGGTTGATGTGGGGTATTTCGCGCGTCCGTAGCGTGGTTGTTATCGCCTCGGAACGTGAAGTTCTAAGGCGAGTTTCACACCCCCGACTAGACAGGAACTCGCACCCATGCCCGTTCGCAAATCACACAAGCTCGGATCGTTGATGGTCATTTCGGCGATCGCTGCCGCAGCACTCTGCGCTCTGCCTGCTGCCGGCGCACTCGCCGTCGACGCACCCACCACGTTCTCAAGCTCGCCCGAGGTTTTGGCAGCCACTCCGTCAGGCACACTCGCTGCGACCCCGTGGGAGACCACCAGCGCTGTCAACCAGAACGGCGACCCCGTCGCACTGACCGACCCCGCAGTTGCCAACTTCGTCGGCTGGGCCTACTACAAGACCGACGGCACGTTCACGATGTACAACCTCGACGACTCCCCCAAGATGCAGGGCGACTGGACCGTCTCCGCTGACGGCACCAGCCGCACCCTCGTCGCGAAGAACGCCGCGGGCGAGGTGCTCTTTACTCGCGTCGTGCCGATCACCGTGCTCACCGATGCCGAGTTCACCTACCGCGTCATCCCTGACGCAGCGAACCCCGGCGTCTACTACGACATCGTTCACACGCCGACCACGCACACCGAGCCCGGCACCGTGTCACCCTCGGCGATCCTCGCCGCAACTCCGTGGGAGACCACCGGAGCCGTCAACCAGAACGGCGACCCCGTCGCGCTGACCGACCCCGCAGTTGCCAACTTCGTTGGCTGGGCGTACTACAAGACCGACGGCACGTTTACGATGTACAACCTCGATGACACCCCAAAGATGCAGGGCGACTGGACGGTCTCTGCCGACGGCAAGTCACGCACCCTCGTCGCGAAGAACGCCGCGGGCGAGGTGCTCTTTACCCGCGTCGTGCCGATCACTGTTCTTACCGATCAGGAGTTCACCTACCGCGTGATCCCTGACGCAGCGACCCCCGGTGTCTACTACGACATCATCCACACGCCGACCACGCACGCGGAGCCCACGACTCCTCCCGTTGTGATCCCACCGAAGAAGGACTACGTGGCTCGCACGGTTCCCGTCTTCGCTGACACCCCCGTCTCGCACAAGTTCTACAAAGAGATCGACTGGATGCACTTCATGGAGTACTCCACGGGGTGGCGCCAGGCAGCGGGCAAGCCGGTCTACAAGCCGAAGGACAAGCTCGAGCGTGCCGCGATGGCAGCGTTCATCTACCGGATGGAAGCTCCCAAGAATTACGAGGCTCCGAAGGTCTCGCCGTTTGCTGACGTGAAGCCCGGCGATCCCTTCTACAAGGAGATCGCGTGGATGTTCGAAAAGGGCTACGCAACCGGTTGGGCAGAGCCGAGCGGCAAGCCAACCTACCGCCCGAAGAACAAGCTCTCGCGCGAGGCAATGGCGGCCTTCATCTACCGCCTCGAGGCGCCGCGGAACTACCAGGCTCCAACCTCATCACCACTGGCCGATATGAAGCCGGGGATGAAGTTCTACAAGGAGATCTCGTGGATGTACTCCGAGAAGCTCACCACGGGCAACAAGGTCGGCTCGGCCAAGGAGTACTGGCCCAAGGATGAGCTGTCGCGCGAAGCGATGGCAGCCTTCATCTTCCGTCTGGTGAACGACTACCGCAAGTAGGGTCTCGCGCCTTCCCAGTTCGGGGGTCACTTTCCTGCGCTAAACAGTGTTTTAGTACAGGAAAGTGACCCCCGAACTGTTTGAGTGGCGGATCCCGGGGCCACCCACGGCAGAGTACGCTGGACGGGTGGCACGCCCCGACCTCAGCCCCGAACAGCTCGCCGTTTACGAACGCATCGAGCACACGCGCGAGCACATTTTCGTGACGGGTCGCGCGGGCACGGGCAAGTCAACGATCCTGAACCATCTCGCGTGGAATACCAGCAAGATCATCGCCGTGTGTGCACCCACCGGCGTTGCAGCACTGAACGTTGGCGGTCAGACCATTCACTCGCTCCTCCGATTGCCAACCGGGGTTATCGCAGATCAGGAGCTTGAACAGCCGGCCGAACTGAAGAAGATGCTGGCCTCGATAGACACTCTCGTCATCGACGAAATCTCGATGGTGTCGGCCGATCTCATGGACGCGATCGACCGTTCGCTGAGGATCGCCCGCGGTAAAAAACACGATCCCTTTGGTGGCGCGCAGATCATCATGTTTGGTGATCCGTACCAACTACCTCCGGTACCGCCCCGCGATCCACACGAGCGCGCGTACTTTCACGACACCTACCGCTCGCTGTGGTTCTTCGACGCGAAAGTCTGGGCGAGCGCCCCGATCGCGGCCATCGAACTCAAAGAGGTCCACCGGCAGCGCGATGACCGTTTCAAGCAGATCCTTGGCGCCGTGCGCCACGGGGTCGTTGAGGCGGATCAGGCGGAGGAACTCAACTCGGCAGGATCCCGCGCCGCACCCCGCGACGTGATCACCCTCGCCACGACCAACGCCGTCGTGAACAGGATCAACGCCGAGCGTCTTGCCGAAATCAAGGGCACCCCGCTCAAGGCCGTGGCCGAGATCAACGGGGAGTTTCGCGAGAACACGTATCCCGCCGACGAGGTGCTTGAGCTCAAACCGAACGCCCAGGTGATGTTTCTGCGCAACGATCCCGATGGCCGCTGGGTCAACGGCACAATCGGCACAGTGTCACGCGTCGACGGGACGGTGTGGGTGGAAATCGCGGGATCAGACGAGGAATTTGAGGTCGAGCCGACCACCTGGGAGCGCTACCGCTACCGCTACGACGCCGAGACCAAGAAGCTCGAAAAAGAGGTCGTGGCCGAGTTTGAGCAGTTCCCGCTGCGGCTCGCCTGGGCGGTCACCGTGCACAAGTCACAGGGCCACACCTACGACGCCGCCGTCATCGACCTCGGTCCGCGCGCGTTCAGCGCTGGCCAAACGTATGTGGCGCTCAGCCGCGTGCGGTCGCTCGACGGCCTCTACCTGCGACGCCCGCTGCAGCCGCGCGACGTAATCGTCGACCCGAACGTGGTTCGGTTCATGACCGAAAACGGAGTTGGCTAAGCCGTAGCCTTCTGGCGGCTCAGGTCAACGAACACCGCGGTGTTGAAACCGTAGGCGATCCGCACCTCTTCGAGGAAACGCTTGCGCTCGGCGTCGTCCATGCTTACACCGAGGCGATCAAGCCCGGCGCGGTAGGTGTTCTTGAACGCGGGGATCGAGCCCAGCTCAGTGAAGTTGTAGAACTCAATGCCGGCATCCGCGAGGTCGTGCTGCTTGGCAACAAGCTTCGCGATCATCTGGCCACCGGAGAGATCGCCGAGGTAGCGCGTGTAGTGGTGCGCAACGATGCCGGGGAGCCAGTTCTCGGCTGCGATCTCGCGAATGCGCGTTGCGTAGGCCTCGGTCGCGGGCACGGCAGAAATACGCTCGCGCCAGTCGTCACCAATCAGGTACGCCAGGTCGGATTCCAGAGCTGACTTGCGCACGAGTGCGGCGGGGTGGAAATCTGCAAAGGCAGGATCCGCGGTGAGCTGCTCGGCCGCGACCTCAAGCGCCTCGTACATAAAGAAGTGCTGGGCTACAAGATCGATGTAGTCCTGGCGAGATGCGCGTCCGTGCATGATGTCGTCCATGAAGCCCGCACCCTCACTGTCGGAGTGATCCGACCAGGAAGTCTCGCGAATAACCTTCGAGAAGGCCTTATCTTCAGCTTCAGAATCGGCTGCGCCGTCCTGCGGAAGCGGCGTTCCGTGCGAGTGCTCGGCGGCGGGCTTGTGCTCTTCACGAGGGGTGACACCCAGGCGTTCGCAAGCGGTCTTGTAGAGCACAACAACTTCACGACGGATCTCGGGGCGCTCTGAAATCGGGCCGCTCGGCCACGCGACAGCAAGATCCTGCTCGCCATCTGCATCGGTGACGCGCCAGATGCCCGCTTCTTCGTTCAGGCCAACCATCGTGCTGGCTGTAGCGCCTGGCCGCCCGAAAGCGCGCGCAATCAAGAGGTTGTCTTCTGGGTGGTCTCCGTTCATGTGTCCCGTTACTGCGGCAACCACGGTCTCCGAAAATCTACTCACCCGGCCAGTCTAGTAAGGTTCCCCTCACTTCGCCCCTCCCGGTCTTTTCTCACAGCCGAACACAGTAGACTCTCGCCAGTTCTGTGTCCCCGCAGAGATTGGCGGTTGAGTTGTTTTCGAAGTCCACGCGACGCGCACGCTTCGCAACTATCGGCGTGCTCGCTGTAGCGGCACTCGGTCTATCTGCATGCTCCGGCGGCGGGTCTGGTACCCCCACCGTGGATGCTGACACGATCGACAGTTCGCTCGCCTCAAGCATCGACGATGCCGTCGCATCCGCGATGAAGCAGAGCGGATCAACCGAAGCAATCGTTGGCGTGTGGGGCAAGGACGGCGCTGAGTACGTTCGTGGCTACGGCAGCGACAAGATCAGTGGCAATAGCCCGATCCGCGCAGCCCAGGCCGCGCAGCCGGTGATGTGTGCGCTGCTCATGGACATGGCTGGCTCAGGAAAACCGACTCTCGATCGCGAGATCTCGAAGGATCTGACGAGGCAGGTCGGGATCGACGGCGTCACCTACGGGGAACTCTGCACAATGACGTCGGGAATCGCCGACTTCAAGGCAAACTTCACCGACATTTTTACAAACAACCCCACTCGCGTGTGGCCCGAACAGGAGCTCATCGCGCAGGGGCTCGTCGACTCTCCAAAGGCCGACCCAGACGTTCAGCCCGGCTTCCGCCAGTCTGACACAAATGCGGCACTGCTCTCGCGCGTGCTTCGCGTGAAGACCGGCGAAGAGACGCAGCAGCTGCTGAGCGACCACGTGTTCGGCAAGGCCGGTATGGGCTCGAGCTACTTCCCTGACCCCGACGACGACACGCTCTCGGGATCCGCGATGACCGGCCTCACCTACCCCTCCAGCGGCGGCAAGCCCGTGTGCGATGCCGGGGTTGTGAAGGTACCGAAGGTGTCGCCGTCGATGCTTGCGGGAGCTGGCGGTACGGTCACGACGGTCTCCGACCTCAAGAACTTCTACACGCACTACTTCGATGGCACGTTTGGTGGCAAGAAGATGGCCTCGGTTACGACGGAGACCATTCCGACCAAAAAGGTTGAGGAAGGCAAAGACGGCCAGGCTGCGACCCCCGACCCCAACGAACGCATGTGGGCTTTCGGCATGGAGAAGCAGGGGCCGCTCTACGGCCGCGCTGGCGCCATGACCGGCACCCTCACGACCGCTTTCCACGATCCTGACTCGGGATACACCGTGATTGTGGCGCTGAACAACTCGTCGGCGGGAGCCGCGTTTGTGAAGTCTCTCGGCTTCGAGATTGCGGCGCTTTCGGCGAATGCTGGGATTGCACCAGACATGACCTGGTCGGTTGAGGATCAGGCCGCCGCGCTGAAAAAGGGTGCGATCTGCCAGTAGGGGTTTCGCCTTTCCGCCCATTTACTGCGGCATCTCAACGAAAACCCCCACTGGCAATGCGAACTACCTTGTTGAGTAGATCTTGACGTATTCACCGAACGGGCGTTCCCATCGCGCCGAAAGATGGTTACGCCACCTCACCTCAATATCGTCACCCATGTCAGTGACATATAGAGATCCTGCGTACCTGGTCCACTGATGCGGACCGTAGTCAATGTTGGGAAATAGCCCTGCCGAGCTCGGTGCATTCACCCCGTGAATACGACGGCCTCCAACCAGAATTGATCGAATTGAGCGTTTGTCCGCTGCATCAATATGCCAGTGACCCGAAAACCATCCTGCCAGGTTTTGATGCCCGGATACTAGGTTTTCAATCTGAGCCCAGTCCCGGATATTACCGGAATTCATTGGCTTGTCGCTGAACTGAGTTGCAGGTAGCGCATGCGAAGCAAACCACACTCGCTTTGAAGAGTGTTCCGTGAGCTTACTGTCTAACCAGGTGAGAATGTCTGGTGAGAGCGGGTCAGGTTCGTCATAGTTCCCCTCTTGCTTCCCGTCAATTGAAAGCTTATCTATGTACCGCCAATAATGAGGGCTGATCCCCAACACAACCACGTCACCAAGCACCATCTCTTGGTTCGCAATACTTCGCCCAGGCACTTCCGCCGCCCACTCATTTGCTGATCGAATGCGTCTCGGAGCGTCTGGATTGTAGGTAGTGAGGTCATGGTTACCTGGCGTATCTAGGTACGGTCGACCGCTCAACAACATCTCCCTGCGGAAAGCCCTATATTTTTCGTCTTCAGGTAGCTTTTCCGACCATTCGATGCAGTCTCCCGTGTGCAGATGACCGTCTGCAAAATGACGCAGCTTAACAATGTCACGCGCGGCTCTGGTGCACCAATTATCGGTGAACTGCCACCGAAAACCCTGCTGGGTATCGCTCACATGGTTGATCACCGTGCCACGTCGTCGATCTGGAAACAGGGAGAGCATTAAACCCTCGCAAACTTCATCGTAACCGCAACTGGATACTTCACTGTGAATGCCCCTGCAACCGAAGTTCCGAACGCTACGACGTCGCCAGCTTGAAGGACCCTAGCTTCTTCATTCCACGCAGCACCATCAAGCGACCAAAGTGTTCGAGCCACCGGAGCATTTCCAAGCATTGGACGCTCAACAATTTGACTACCTGATGTACCGCGAAATCTCCTAAGGGCAACATTCGCAGTACTTTGAACCGTTGGAGTGTTCATCGCGAAGTTAAATGTGCACTGTGCGGAGGTGATTTTCATTGCATACGGCGCAACGAAGATAGGGGAATAGTTGGACCAATTGGCCTCACCCACTATCTTCCCCTCTAGCCAAACCCCACTGATAGCAGAACTGATAACGAGATCGTCTGTAGTTGCCATGACAGACGCAATCGCGTCCAACTGAGCTGACAGCCGCGATACGACTCCGTCCACGTAGTCTTTCGTTACGGGCTCACCGCCCTCAATCAGATTCTCGAGAGTATCTTGTGATGCTGCACTAGCGAGAGATGACCCTCGAGTCTGCATACCTCTAGTTTCTATAGACATAATTCGCCTTTCCTTTTGGTCATTACTTGGACTTTCGACGCTGCTTAGGTTTGCGGAAGCATTGGAATTGGATGACAGCCAACGACTATCCAGTCAGTTCAGAGTCCAGTAAGTGCACGGTCGGCAGCGCGCAACCAGAAACCCACAAACTGGAACAGAATGTATGAAGGTGAGAGTGCAGGAGGCTCACAGAGATTCTGCTAGGGTGGACGAGTTGAGATCGTTGATTTCACGCCGTGGGGATGTAGTTCAATGGTAGAACTTCAGCTTCCCAAGCTGATAGCGCGGGTTCGATTCCCGTCATCCCCTCCAAACATTTGATTGAATGTACTAACACAGGCTCTATGAGAAAAACGGAGCGGAGATTCAGGGGCCTCCTACCCCCTCTCCTACTCAAATCACGCTTGCGGATATGACTGCATCTCAGCTTTCCTAGTTGGTATCAAGCGCAGAGGTGGCACGGGTCCCGTTGCCGCTATCCAAAATAGGCCCACCGTCCCAATAACGATTTCCGAAGCGGAATGTGCGGGTGGACTTCGTACCGATCTTGATAGAGGCGACGACTCCGGCTTTTGAGGAGGCGATCCTATTCCCCGAAACAGTAACGTCGAACGTTGTAGCAGGGTCGCTGTTAGCTCCAAGATCGATCCCGGCACCGCTGTAGTCCCGGAGGTAGTTGTTTGCCAGAATTCCGTTGCCAACTCCAATCGCCCGGATCGATGTGTAGCCGCCTTGAATCCGATTCCCCTCCACAAGGTGGTGTTGTCCTCCATAAAGGTGGATTCCGAATGAACTTGCAGCTCGAATTGAATTACCCTGGATTACCGCCGACGCAGACCTGACATCGATTGTGTGATTAGTACCTGAACCCTCAACCGTATTGGCACTAATTACTAGGTTTTGGTCGTTGTCGACGCGACAGAATCCGCATTTCACGCTTTCGCTTACATTCCCCGTAATCGAAATACGGTCGTTGCCAGGCGCATTCATATAGATGAGTGAGCTTGAACCATCCGAGTAATTCGCGTTGAATCCGGTAAAGATATTGTCACTGATTTTCCAGTTCATTGCTGCACGTGGCTTTGTGAGTATCTCTTTGACCGGTGAAGCGGCAGCTGCTTGGCCTAAAGGAATAACCTCAGTAAGTGGCCGCGAGGCAATGACTGATCCTCGACCAACTGCTTGTGTCGGCCCTGCGTACGCAAAAGTGTTGCCACGAATCACAACATTGCGAAAACCCGCCATATGCAACCAGCCTTGCCATGGGTTCCCAGCCACATCCTTTGTCCACCCCCGAACAAGGTTGTTCTCAAACCAAATATCTTGGTACCACCCATCGTCTCCCACAAGAGCACCGCTGTGCATGCCCAAGGGGTTCGGCAAAGGATACTCAATCCCACCAACTTCGAGAGTGGTGAAAGTACATCCAGTCACCCTTACATTTCTTGTCGGGAGCCCGTCGAAGAAATCCAAGCCGAAATAACCATGCCCAGCACCCGAGTAAGTTGCGCTGTCCGTCTGAATAGCCTCAATAATCTCGCGACCAGGGAGCGGATTCATGCCCCTGAACGTAGAGTTAGTGATCCGCACGTCATCACACCCAAGAAGATCAAGGTAATGACCGTTCACCATTCCTTGTTCAAATACGCAGTTCTCAATTCGTAGCCCACGGACGTGCATGAAGCTCATCACCTGATCACGGCCCGCACCGGTTACGGCATAATCTCCGACCGTCCGCAAATTTCTGATCGTGATATCGCGGCCACCCCCGCCATACCCCTTTGAATACATTTCATTGGCGAAGGTAACGGCCCCCGTCGCAGAGGCTGTCTTGGTGACGGTCGCACCGTTACCTTCAATAGCCACACCACTCTTGAGGATCACAGCCGCTGCAATGTTGTAAGTTGCGCTCCCCCGAAAATTAACCGTTCCACCTGGTGATACGGCGTCCACCGCCCCCTGGATCGCAGCAGTGTCGTCTGTGACTCCATCTCCAAGCGCGCCATAATCCTCAGGCGTTGCACTGTGCAAAGTATTTTCCATGAATAGCTCCCTTTCAATGAGGAGTCCCGCACTTTGCGGAACTGGATAGCTCGCGTTGGCCACCGTGCCGGATGAGGGCTCGAACCTCACATATGTCCGGGCAACCCAGTCGACACATGGCACCTTGCTCCGCCCGACGCATTAACCCAGCGCCGCAGTTCCCGCCGCTTGGACGGGCCAGATCTTGCCACCAGAATCACTGGTCGGGCTTTTCGCCGCCACGCCCCTGCACACCCACCACCAGTGTGTTGAACGGAACCAAGCAGCTATTTAACGCGTTACCCTGATTGCACCGGCCCTTTGGTGGGGATCGGAATTTCAGGTAAAACTATGTAGTTATGCCCGATGGCAGCGCCCTTGATCGATCTGCGAGCGCATCACGAGCTATTTTTGGCAATCAGTGACTGGCCAAGGCCGACACTTTTCGCAATGTGAGTCCCGACGGGGTGGGGCAACATCCACCGCCGAGCAACCGAGTACTGCATTGACCGAAACATCGAAGTGGTCCGCAATTTCAAAGAGTTCGTCGATGGTGAAAGAACTCGCGTTCGACATACGCCGCTTCAACGTAGACAACGAAATCCCCGTGGATTCGGCAAGATAATCCTGTGATTGTTTTCTGTCATTCAGCAATACCCTCACCGCCTGGGCCATTCTCGCACTAGATCTCAAATAGTTCATATGAACTACAATAGTTCATATATCCAAAGAATCAAGAGTTCTGTACTTTTCAGTTCAGAAGTGACACTATTAGAACGTGAACGACTACGAAACCCAAGATCTCACCAGGCATGTAGCCGGAACGATTCGCGGACTCATGGCCCAATACGGCGTGAACCAAGCTGAAATGGCAGAGGCCATTGGAGTCTCACAGTCCCAATTGTCAAAAATGACACGAGGCACAAGGCCCATATCCCTCGATCACTTCCACGCAATGTGCTGGGCACTTGGCGCAAGCGCAACTGACGTTCTAAGTCTTTCGGAACAGTTCGTAAGTGAACACAATTCACCCGCCCCATCGCTCCGAATCTACGTGGAAGATGGCAGGCGTCTCCCGGAGACCCGGGTGATCACTTCCAGTAACGAATCACCTCTTCTCCCAGTGTTGGGCGGTCGCAAGCGCACCGATCCCGACGGAAATGTCACCCCATCGGAGGAGACTAGGGGCAGCAATGATCTGGCCGGAGTCACCTCTCTGCACCAGCGAGACTATGCACGCGTCGCTGAAGAGACGGAAGAAGACGGCGAGGACCGGGAGTAAGGAGATCTTATGGAGCGGCTCTACGATTACGCGACGGAGTTAGGCGTGCAAATTGAGTTTGCAGATTTGCAGTACCTAAAACGATCCGGCGATTATTGCCACGAGTTGCGACTCATAAGGATCCAAGACGGCATGATGCCCCGCAAGACACGGCACACTCTTGGGCATGAACTCGGGCACGCTACTCACGGAGATGAGCCATCAGTTCTCCCGCATATTCAAAAACGACTCGAAGATCGCGCCGACGAATGGGCCGCCCATTTCCTTATCGAACACGACGCGTTTCGAGAGGCGGAAGAACGCCACAGTGGTCATATTCCGGCTATGGCAGTAGACCTCTACGTGCTTGAAAAGACCGTACGCGCCTATGTTCGCACTCTCGATCGCATTGGAAATGCCGTGTACATCAGTTCAAAACTCGGAGCAGGCCAGTGGACCGAAAAGGTTAAGGCCAACTAGACGGCAGGCTTCGACTTACAAATTCTGCCCCACAGCCCCCCTGATGTCGCAGCAGGGCCTCTTTGATCTCGGTACCAAACAGGATCCCACCGAGCCCACCGTCAATGGCGCGATCCTGTGGCACGGCACCACCAGCGCGACCAGGTTGTTGGCACAGCCCGATGCCGCCCGAACCGCAGAGGGGGCCGCCCCGCGAGCGCCGTAATATCACCAGCGGGCTCTCGTCGGATGTCGGATTGTCGTGATCTGTTGTTCACGGGCTACCTGCCAATAGACCCGACAACCACATGCCCATCCCTGGGTATTTTCGACATGCGCGCGCCCCGCGTAACGAAACCGGGGAAAATTCAGTCTGTCTCTTTCGGGCCTGCACTGACTGTGTGGGCAGTTGGGGCAGATGCTAGAGCTGCCTCAAAGCGAAGAGCTGTTTCGAGGAGCACTATGTATCGAGTCCGATCAACGAACACAAGGCGGGGTATACAACGATCGCTGCCCACCCAAGTGAGTGGAACTCTGGCCGGTGTGCTTGTTGCCGTGGCCCTGTTGAGCGCTGGGAGCGGACCAGTCGTGGCGGCGGAACAGCCGAACGCGATCGGAGCGGGCTCAATTCAGACACCGTCGGGATTCACCGCGTCGATTCAGAACCCTCACTACGTACTCCCCCAGCTCCAGTCGCAGGAGAACACGATTCAGGCACTCCCACAGATCGTGACTAACCCCAATGGGAACGGCAGCTGGGGATTCGATGCGGGGCAAGCCTCACTTCGAGTGTCGACCGCACCGCAACTGCCCGGCACTGTCGTGCCTGCGCCGTTCGGCGACACGGGGTGGCACGATTGGGCCACCTACGATCTTGTGTTCTCCCAGCCGATAGCGAATCCCGTCATTCGAGTCGCTCAGCGTACGGGCGGCACGGCTCGGTCTGATTTCCTATACACAAACCATGCAACTGCTTCAGTCGGAGTGAGTGGCGCCATGAATGTCGCGGGCACGCAGGTACCGGTGCAGTTGTCTACGTTGAGCGGCAGTTATGCAAATGGCTACCAAGTTAGCGACAACACAATCCTTCCGAGAGATCCTGTCAACGAGACTGTCTGGGCAGCTGATGGATGCTCTTCCACCGAGTATGAATACTCCAACGTTGGCCCAGGAACGACGGAGGCATTGTGGCTGAAAGGGTTTCGAAACACCACTAAGAATCCTGAGCTGCGGCTGATCACAAACGGGTGCGGTGACATCCTGGTAGATACCGGTGGTGTGCCGGTGAAGTCACTCTCGATCCGTCATCTCCTGCAATTCTTCAATAACTGGCCTCTTGAGGGAAATGGGGACGGGGTTACTATAACGCTGTCTCAGGCCCAGCTGCGGTTCTCCGTGGTCGTACCAAACGTGGTCTCCGGATCACCTGCCGTGATCCCGGCATCGTACGGCGCCGCAACTCACGTCGTTTCGACCGGGCGCCTGGGCAACACACTCGTGCCGGCGTACGAAAACGAACTCCTCACCACTGCCACATCGGGCGTTGCCGAAGACAACTCCGATGCCGGATACGACGCGTTCACCACCGCGCAATTGAACAAACTGTTCGCGACAGCGGGACCCGGTAACCAGGTCACGATCCCGGTTCCACTCTCCCTCGTGCAAAACGACGCAACCCTGGCCGGCTGGGTAGATTTCGACCGCAGTGGAGACTTCTCTGACGAGGAACGCGCCGTGGTCGCCGTTCCCGCCGGCAGCACCAAAGCCTTCCTCACCTGGACGGTCCCCGATACTTACCAGCCAGGCGCCGGCTACCTCCGTCTCCGACTGAGCAATACGGCCAGCGCGGTCGACACCGCAACCGGGATGGCTGACTCCGGGGACGTTGAGGATCACCAGCTTCTCCTCCCCGCCCCGCACAACGCTTTTGCGGTCACAAAAACCGCAAGCAGCAACACCGCGCATCCGGGGGACACGGTCAAGTACACCCTCAAGGTTGTCAACACCGGCAACCTCGATTACACCGCCGACAAACCGGCATCGCTGACCGATGACCTGTCTCAGGTGCTTGACGACGCCCGTTTCAACAACGACGCGACGGAGGGAGCAACTCTCACCGGATCGACGCTCTCCTGGTCTGGCCCACTCGCGGTCGGAGAAACCGTCACGATCACGTACACGGTGACCGTGAACGATCCCGCGACCGGAGACAAGACACTCACGAACGTCGTGATTCCCGACCAGCAAACCGGCGGGGGTTGCGAGGCCGAGGCGGAATGCAAGACGACCACCACGGTCACTCCGCCCGTAATCACCCCACCCCCTGTCACTCCGCCCGCAGTTACCCCACCGATGAAGCCCGGAGGCCCAAAGACCACGGATCAGCCGCAGCCACCCGAGAAGTCGCAAGGACCGACCTCGACCCTGGCCCACACCGGGTTGGACGCGGCAGGGATCGGCGGGATCACCGGGATCGCGCTCGCCACGATACTGCTCGGCGGAATACTCCTGCTCCGTCGACACAAAACGCGCTAACCCCCGCCGGGTTGCTCCAACACGGAGGGCTGTTCACCGCTTCAGCAGCGGTGAACAGCCCTCTGTGCGTAACAGGCGGCAGACGCTCTCCTAGAGCAGCACCCCTTCATGCCGCAGCAGGGCCTCCTTGATCTCGGTGCCAAACAGGAACCCGCCGAGCCCACCGTCGGTGCGCACGATCCTGTGGCACGGCACCACCAACGCGACCAGGTTGTTGGCACAGCCCGATGCCGCGGCCCGCACCGCAGAGGGGCGCCCCGCGAGCGCCGCGAGTTCGGTGTAGGTCACGGCGGCCCCGCCCGGCACTTCCCGCAGCGCGCGCCACACGTCTCCGCGGAACGGGGTCTCTGGCTGCGCGACCGGCAACACGTCGATCGCTGTGATGTCACCAGCGGCATACGCGCGCAGCGCATCGGGAACAGCGCCCTCAGCAGTCGCTGAAGCGGCGAGACCGCGCGAGGCAAGCTCGGGATCAAGCGCCTCCAAACGCGTCATCAGACTTGTCGCGCCCGGATCCCCCTCGGTCGCAAACCCGCCCGCGCGGATCGCGCCGTCTTCCGGGGTCCAGATGGCGTGGAACGGGTGCCCGACAACGTCGACGACGGCCCAAGACAGCGGTGCAGCATTCATGATTGTTCCTTTCGTGCGGTCGCTTCCAAGAAGTCAGACCAGAGGTATTGGGTGGCGTAGCCGCGGTACGGCCGCCAGGGTTGGGCCAGCGCGATGGCCTCACGGTCGCTCGTCACGCCGAGGGCGCGGCGCAGAATCAGATCGCCGGCAGGATAGGCGTCAGGATCACCGAGCGCTCGCATTGCCACGAGTTCAACGGTCCAGGGGCCGATCCCCCGGAGCGCAAGCAGTTCGGCGCGAGCGCGATCCCGATCCGCTCCTGGCCCCAGGTCGAGGCCCCCTGCCAGGGCAGAGGCAAGTGTGCTCAGCGTCGCCGCGCGGGCGCGGGTGAGCCCCAATTGTTCGCGCAGATCCTCGACCGGGATCGCGGCCACAAGCACGGGATCCGGGGCCGCTCTGAACCCCGAAGCCGCACCCCCCGATCCCGCCACAGCAGACTCAAAGCCCTCAGCCAGCCGGCCCTGCAGCGTTCTGGCTGCAGCGAGCGAAACCTGCTGACCCAGCACCGTGCCGAGCGCAAACTCTTGTGGGTGCCGGGCTCCGGGAAGTCGCAGCCCGGGTCGGCGCAGCAGAATGTCGCCGAGCACCGGGTCTCCCATGAATGCCGCCTCGATTTGCCCGGGATCGGCGTCAAGATCAAGCAGTCGCCGCACCGCCTGGATCGCGGGCATCGTATCTGCGAGGCCCGGCAGTGTGATGGTGACGGGGATCCCGACCGTGCTCGCGCCGCCCTCAAGCTGCCGCGAAACCTCCGGTACCTCGGGCCACTCGATCCGCACCACGGCGGTACCCCCTGGCACGTCTATGGCGTGTGAGGTTGTGCCGTCTGTCGCGATTTCGTCGCGGCCGGGAATCGCGTGGGCGGCGAGAAACGCACGCACCCCGGCGGCGGCGAATGGCGCCCGGGTGCGCAGACGCAGTGCGAGCTTTGGGCGCTCGTCAGATGTCGGGCCGTCGGGATCTTGCTCGCCGCCTCGGATTGATCCTGAACTGCGTCGCGATAGCGCAGACGGCGCCACCCCAAATTCCTCCCGCATCGTGTCACCGAACTGGCGCACGCTGCCGAATCCCGCAGCAAACGCCACGTCGGTGAGTGGCAGTTGTGTCTCTTCGATCAGTGCGCGGGCGGCGTGGGCACGGCGAGTGCGGGCGAGCTGCAGAGGACTTGCCCCGACCTCTTCGATAAGCATGCGGCGCAGGTGCCGCTCGCTCACGGCAAGTTCAGTCGCGAGGCCCGCCACTCCGACGGTGTCAACGGCACCGTCACGAATGCGGCGCACCGCGCGGGCGACAAGGTCACCTCGCGCGTCCCAGTCGCGGGTACCGGGAACGGCATCGGGGCGACAGCGCTTGCACGCCCTGAAACCAGCGGCCACACACGCCGCAGCCGTCGAGTAGAAGCGGCAGTTTTCAGGGCGAGGCTTTCGTGCCGGACACGATGGGCGGCAGTAGATGCCCGTGCTTGTGACCCCGAGATAGACCCGGCCATCCCAGCGCGCGTCACGCCCTGAGGCGGCGCGATAACACGCGTCGAAGTCGAGCGTGGCGGGGGCGGTAGTGGGGTTCACGTGACTATTCTCGCGCCTCCACGAACGGCACGCACGCGGAAATCGGACATCGTGGTGAATCCTCGCGCTCAGGCTGAACCAAAGGTCGCTACGCTCTAGGCATGGGAGATGCATCGGGACGTACCGCGCTTCTGCGCGCCACGATTGTTGTCGTCGCGAACGGGGGTCTCCGAGCGCTGACCTATCGCGCCGTTGCCGCCGAGGCGGGTGTGTCGCACGGGCTCGTGCGGCACCACTTCGGAACACGGGATCAGCTCATTGCAGAGGCGATGGAGTTCGCGATCGACGAGAGTCTGCGCGGATCCAACATGCTCGAGAGCGGGCTCACCGTTTCGGAGTTTGCCGCCGGCATCGAGACCCTGGCCGAGCGCGAGAGCGGCATCCAGTCGTTCCAGTACGAATTGCTGCTTGAGACGCGGCGCCGCCCTGAACTGCGGTCTTTCGCCGACCGGCACTACCAGGCGTATCGGGATGCAATCAATAGCCAGCTCGCTCGGCTGGGGGTGTCAGACGCGGGTCTCACCGACCTGATCTGGTTCACGCTCGACGGCATCGTGTTCAAACAGCTAGTCGCCCCGGGTGACGTTGGCCCGGCTGTGCAGCGCATGAGACAGCTCATTGAGGCGAGCGTCACGACGAGCTAGCAACGCCGCGAACTTCGCATTTCACCTTGACTATCCAGATGGATAGTTTTAGGCTGTGTCCCATTCCACAACGAAGGGACACACCGCAGTGTCAGTTGAAACGCAGTCCGACACCAAGATCGACTTCCTCTACCTCAGCGAGCCCGACATGATTCGCGCTGGCGTCACCAACATGGCCGAGTGTGTTGACACCATGTCAGAGATGCTCGGCCTCTTCGCGGCGGGCGACTACCGCATGGCCGGCACTGAGAACAACTCCCACGGCGCCCAGATCTTCTTCCCGGAGGAAGAACTCTTCCCCGGCATGCCCGTCGACGGCCCCGACCGCCGCTTCATGGCGATGCCCGCCTACCTCGGCGGCGACTATCAGGTGACCGGCTGCAAGTGGTACGGCTCGAACGTTGAAAACAAAAAGCACGGACTACCGCGGTCGATCCTCATGTTTACCCTCAGCGACAAAGACACCGGCGCTCCCCTCGCGATCATGTCGGCCAACCTGCTGAGCGCGTACCGCACGGGCGCGATTCCGGGCGTCGGCGCACGCTACCTCGCTCGCGAAGACGCGAAGGTGGTCGGGATCGTAGGCCCGGGACCGATGAACCGCACCTCGCTCGAGTCATTCATGGCTGTGCGCCCGGGCATCACGACGGTGAAAGTTGTCGGGCGGGGCCAGTCGGGCGTCGACGCCTTCATCGCCTGGGCGAAGGAGAAGTTCCCGCAGATCGAGACCATCGAGCAGGTCGCCGACATGGAGGCCGCGGTGCGCGGATCCGACATTGTCAGCATTGCCGTGCCGAGCCCCATGGGATCGGAACACTACCCCCACGTGCAGGACGAGTGGGTGAAGCCCGGCGCCTTCATCTGCTGCTCCGCGCACCTGAAACTCGACGAGAGCCTGACGCTGCGCTCGCGTCACGTCGCCGACGCCCGCAAGATTTATCAGGCCTGGGCCGAAGAGCTGCCAGAACCCGCCCACGAGACCGTCGGCATCTGGGGCATCCACCTGGTCGACCGGGTGCGCGACGGTCGCATGACCCCAGAGCAGTTCGAAGACATCGGCGAGATCATTCGCGGTGTCACTCCCGGGCGGCAGAACGACGACGAGATCTTTATCTACTCGGTCGGTGGCATGCCGGTCGAGGACGTGGCGTGGGCAACCAAGGTGTACCGCAACGCGGTGCGCGACGGGATCGGCACACCACTCAATCTGTGGGACACCCCAGCGCTGGCGTGATGGCCGCTCCTCCTGCGCGGACGTAAGCAGCGTGGGATACGACAACTTACTCACCTCGATCCTGCGACTCGCAAGCTCGCGCAGGATGACCGGAAAGAAAAGAGACACACATGGATCTGCAGAAGACGGACGTTCTGGTCATAGGCGCCGGAGCCGTTGGGGCAATGGCGCTGTGGCAGCTGAGCAAACGAGAGGGCATCAGCGTCGTCGGCATCGAACAGTACGGCCGGGTGCACTCGCACGGTTCGTACGCGGGTGAGTCGCGAGTGTTTCGCACCGCGGTGCACGAGGGTGGCACGTACGTGCGCATGATCCAGCGCTCGCGTGACCTGTGGCGCGAGCTCGAGGCAGAGTCGGGCCGCGACATCTACTACGAGGTTGGCGCGCTCAGCATCGCCCCCGAGGGCTTCCCCGATCTCGTCACGGCGCTCGGCACCGTGCGCGAGTTCGACCTGCCCCACCGCGTGCTCAACGACAGTGAACTGCGCAAGGAGTATCCGCAGCACCGCATCCAAGACGGCGACATCGGCTTGCTCGACGCTCACGGCGGCGGACTGCGCCCCGAGGTCGCCGTGATGAGCGCTCTCGACATTGCGGAGGCGAACGGCGCGAAACTGTTCTTCAACACCCCCGTGATCGGCATCGAGGAGCGCGCAGACGGAGTGGTCGTGCGTACGACACAGGGATCATGGCTTGCGCAGAAGGTTGTCGTGGCGTCCGGATCCTGGTCGACCCGCCTCTCCCCCGAACTGAACGACCTGCTGCGCCTGCAGGTGCTGGGCCTCACGTGGTTCATGCCGCGGGATCCGGCAGCGTTTGCGCCCGACCGCTTCCCGGCGTTTTTGCGCGATGCAGGGCCGGTGCACTTCTTTGGCGCCCCCAGCTTCGACGGCTACGCATTTAAGGCGTGCACAAACCCGGAGTGGCCCGTGTTCCGCGACGTTACCGAGGTGCCAACCTCGCACACGCGCGAAGAACTGATCAAGATCGGGCAGCGGGCCTCGGAGCTCTTCGAGGGGATCAACCCCGAGCCGGTGCGACAGAGCGTGCACCACTGCGCATACACACCGGATCGCCTGCCCGTGGTAGACCGCAGCGCGAGCGGCCGCGTCATCACGCTGACGGGACTCTCGGGCCACGGTTTCAAGTTCATCCCGCAGCTCGGCGAGTGGGCCGCGCAGTTGGTCGCGGGCGACGAAACAACGGTGGATTCTCGCTTCGCGCTGCCCGAACACATGAAGCGTCTTGCGGAACCCGGACCCTACACGGGAGGCGGTCACTAGCGTGCCTCCCCCGGTCTCAGCGGTGACTCTGCCAGACTAGAAAGCACAGGGGCGATGCAAGGGAGCGAGCATGGGCAGAGTCGAGGTAACCGGGCTATCAAAGCGATTTGGCAGCGTGCAGGCGGTGCAGTCCCTCAGCTTCACGGCTGAGCCCGGGCGCGTCACAGGATTCCTCGGGCCCAACGGCTCGGGCAAAACCACCACTCTCTCGATGGTGCTCGGTCTGGTACGGCCCGACAGTGGCACGGCAACAATAGGCGGCACCCCGTACACCGAGCTGCCACGCCCTGCACTCACCGTTGGCGTATCGCTCTCCGCAGACTTTCACTCGGCCCACACCGGTCGCGCCCACCTCGACATTGTGCGGCGCGCGATCGGAGTGCCCGCCTCCGCGGTCGCAGAAAAGCTCGAGCTCGTGGGGCTCGTCGACGCGGCCGACCGCAAAACCGGCAGCTACTCGCTCGGCATGCGGCAGAGGCTCGCGCTCGCCGCAGCGCTGATGGGCGACCCCGACGTGCTGCTGCTCGATGAGCCGATCAACGGCCTCGACCCCGAGGGCATCCACTGGATCAGGTCATTTCTCAAGCACCTCGCAAGCGACGGAAAAACCGTTCTGCTGTCATCCCACCTGCTCAGCGAGGTACAGCAAACGGTCGACGACGTTGTGGTGATTCGCCGCGGTGAACTCGCCTTTGCGGGCACCCTAGCCGAGTTGCAGCAGGGAGACAGCGAGCGCACGATCCTGGTCTCCGCAAACGACCAAGCCGCGCTCGCCCGCGCGCTTGAGCTCGCGGGGGCGAAGGTGCACGGCGTGCGCGGCGACGTCATGCGGGTTGTCGGGCTTGAGCCCGAGAAGATCGGCGAGCTCTCCCTCGCAACCGCGATCCCACTGTCGCACCTGAGTGTTGAAGAGACCGAGCTCGAGCAGAGCTTCTTGGAGCTTATTGAGGGTGGTGGATCCTCGGGCCCGTCGAGTCACGGCGCGGGGAGCAGCGATCCCGAATCCTCACCCGCTATTGAAGGGGGTGCCTCATGAGTCGGCTGACGCGGAGCATGTCTTCCGAGATTCGTAAGGTTCGCTCGACCAAACTGTGGTGGATACTCGCCATCGTGCTCGCGGGATATTCCGCGTTTCTCGGGGCGCTTTTTGCGTTCCTCTTCAGCTCGATGGGCGAGGCGCTCGGTGGCACAGGCCTGGACCTGCCCGCGCAGCAGGCGGCAAACCTGGTCTATTCAACCGTTTCGACCTCGGGCTACGTGATCCCGCTGCTCTTCGGGGCGCTCATGGCCACCGGAGAGATTCGCCACCGCACCATCGGGCTCACGTTCACACTCGAACCCAAACGCGGCATCGTGCTCACGAGCAAGGCACTGGTGTTGTTCGGGATCGGCCTGGTGATTGGTATCGCAGGCCTCATTGGGGCCGTCGGCGCCGGGGCCGTGGTGCTTGAGTCAACCGGCGGCGACGCAATGCTCGGCACCGCCGAGACCTGGTTGGTTATCGTCAGGGTGCTCGCCGCGATGGCCATTTGGGCAATCATCGGGTTCGGGGTTGGCATCCTGGTTCGCAATCAGGCGTTTGCGATCGTCATCACGCTCGTGTTTACGCAGTTTCTGGAGCCGATTCTGCGAACCGTCGCCCAGTTTTTGGACTGGAGTGCGCACGTGGCGAAGTATCTGCCAGGAGCGGCGACCGATGCGTTTGTTGGCGCGGGGGCGCTGAGCGACCTGTCAACGATTGATCCGTCAATGCCCGCCGGGGTTGCACCGCTTGGCATTTGGACCGGTCTCGCCGTGCTGCTTGGCTACGCTCTTGTCGCGGTGCTTGCCGGTTGGCTGTTCCGGTGGCGCAAGGACGTGGCGTAGTTCGGCGATAACGACCGGTTATCGCGGGCGCAGGGGCGAGTGCTGCTGCACCCAGCTGTACATCGCAACCGCGGCGGCGGCCGAGGCGTTGATGGAGCGGGTTGACCCGTACTGCGTGATCTCGACGACGGCCTCGGCTGACGCGACGGCCTCGTCCGTCAGCCCCGGGCCCTCCTGGCCAAACAGCATGACGCAGCGTTCCGGCCAGTCGAAAGTCTCCATTGGCACGCAGCCGGGCACGTTGTCGATCGCGATAATCGGGATGCCTTCTTCACGGGCCCAGGCTGCGAGTGCGGCAACATCTTCGCTGTGCTCGACGTGCTGGTAGCGGTCGGTAACCATGGCACCGCGCTTGTTCCAGCGGCGGCGACCGACGATGTGCACGGTGTCGGCGGCGAAGGCGTTAGCGCTACGCACAATCGAGCCGATGTTCATATCGTGCTGCCAGTTTTCGATCGCGACGTGAAACTGGTGGCGGTGCTCGTCGAGGTCGGCGACGATCGCTTCCATTTTCCAGTAGCGATAGCGATTGATCACGTTGCGGGAGTCGCCGTGCTCAAGCAGCTCGGGATCGAAGTGATCCTCTTCTGGCCATTCCTCGCGCCCGCCGGGCCAGGGTCCAACCCCAAACGTGGTTCGCTCGGCGCTCGGTTCGGGGGTTGGCTCGGGATCGCGGGTCTCAGTCACCCGTAGATTCTCTCATCGATTGGGGTTGCGCCAGCGCGCGGGCCCAACGCGCGGGCCCAACTCGCGGCCCCAACGCGCGGCCCCAACGCGTCAGCCGGTACTGGCAAGCCAGCCGGACAAACACTCGGGTTTCTGTCCGGCAGGCGTGTGAGCACCGGCTGACATGTTGAGAGCAACCGAAGTTAGGCAGGTCTTTGAGCACCGGCCGACATTTTGTGAGCAACCGAGGTTAGGCAGGTCTTTGAGCACCGGCTGACGTGTTGAGAACGACCGAGGTTAGGCCGACGCGCGAGCCAGCAGCTCGAGTTCTTCCGCGGTCAGATCAACACGCAGCGATCCCAGCAGCGCCGGAAGCTGCTCGAGCGAGCGGGCGCTCGCAATCGGCGCAGCGATCGTTGACTGAAGGCGGAGCCAAGCAAGGGCAACCGACGCAACGGGAACGTCGTGATTCGCAGCGATCTGATCCAGTGCGCCGAGCACACCCAGGCCACGTTCCGTCAGATACTCCGCGGCCTGGCCCGCACGAGGGCTCGCGCCGGCAGCGCTCACATCGTTCGACGCGCGGTACTTGCCGGCCAAGAACCCCTTCGCGAGCGAGAAGTACGGGAACACGGCAAGCCCCTCGCGCTCCGCGACCGCGCGCAGCCCGTTGGTCTCGAAGTCGCGCTCGACGAGATTGTAATGCGGCTGCAGCGCAACAGGAAGGTGGAAGCCACCGGCGCGCGCGATCCTAAACCACTCTTCGATGCGCTCGGCCGTGTAGTTTGAAACACCGATCGCACGCACCTTGCCCTCGTCAACGAGCTTCGAAAACGCTTCGACCGTCTGCTCGAGCGGGGTTTCTTCGTCGTCGAAGTGGGCGTAGTAGAGGTCGATGTAATCGGTCTGCAGGCGCTGCAGCGATGCCTCGGCAGCGGCGTGCACATTGTCAGCCGCAAGGCCCGCAAACGAGGGGTGCGTTGAGACCTTTGTCGCGAGGAACAGGTCATCGCGGTTGCCACGCGCCGCGAACCACTCACCGAGGATCGTCTCGGACTCGCCACCCGTATGACCCGGCACCCAGTGCGAGTAGCCGTCGGCGGTGTCGATCGAGTCGCCGCCACCCGCCACAAACGCGTCAAGCACATCGAACGAGGCCGCGCGATCCGCGGTCCACCCGAAAACATTGCCGCCCAGCGTGAGCGGGGCAATCTCAACTCCGGTGCTGCCGACTTGGGTGCGTGTTGCGGTCTCGGTCATGGTGCGCTCCTCTGGGTTTGTGTGTACAAGCACGCTAACACCAAACCAAAAAGAGGGGTTGTGCGGTGTAACAAAACCGCACAACCCCTCTGATTCTGCGACTCGCAAGCTTGCGCAGAATGACGTGATACCTAGTCGTCGAGCAACTCGGCCTCGATCACTTCGTCTGGATCACCCGGGAATCCCGGCTGCGGCGTGCGCAGCGCCTCCAGAGTCAGCGCCGAGCCGTCGCTTGCCACATCGACGCGCACGGTGTCGCCATCGTGCGCCTCGCCCGACAGGATCGCGCGAGCGAGCCGGTCGTCGATCTCGCGCTGCATTAGGCGACGCAGCGGCCGTGCCCCGTAGATCGGGTCGTAGCCGCGCGAGGCCAGCCAACTGCGCGCCGCGGGAGTGACCCCAACGGTGAGCCGACGATCCGAGAGCCGCGCCTGCAGCCGGTCGATCGACAGCTCCACAATCTGCGCCAGATCTTCCTCCGAGAGCGGCCGGAAAATGACCATCTCGTCGAGCCGGTTAATGAACTCGGGCTTGAAGGCCCGCCGTACGGTCTCGTTGACGGCATCCTCTTTGTCGGACCAGTTCATGTCGGGATCGACAAGGTACTGACTACCGAGGTTCGAGGTGAGGATCAGGATCACGTTGCGGAAGTCGACCGTGCGACCCTGGCCGTCTGTCAGCCGGCCATCATCAAGCACCTGCAACAGCACGTCGAAGACCTCGGGGTGCGCTTTTTCGACCTCGTCGAGCAGCACCACAGAGTACGGACGCCGCCGTACAGCCTCGGTCAGCTGACCGCCCTGCTCGTAACCGACGTAGCCCGGGGGCGCACCCACGAGGCGCGACACCGAGTGCTTCTCGCCGTACTCCGACATGTCGATGCGCACCATGGCGTGTTCGTCGTCAAAGAGGAACGTGGCGAGCGCCTTCGCGAGCTCGGTCTTGCCAACACCGGTCGGGCCGAGAAACAGGAAGGATCCTGTCGGCCGATTCGGATCCGCAATCCCCGCACGCGTGCGCCGCACGGCGTCCGAGACCGCACGAACGGCCTCGGTCTGACCAACCAGGCGCTTGCCCAGCTCACCCTCAAGGGCGAGCAGTTTTTCGGTCTCGCCCTGCAGAAGACGGCCGACCGGGATACCGGTCCAGGCCGCGACCACACTCGCGATCTCTTCGTCCGTCACCTGGTCGTTGACCATGCGCGGCTCGCCGTCGATCTCTTCCGACATCTCGGCTCGCTCGGCCTCTGCAAGTTGCTTCTCGATCACGGGAATCTCACCGTAGAGCAGCTTCGAGGCGCGCTCAAGGTTGCCCTCGCGCTGCGCCCGCTCAGCATCTATGCGCATCTGGTCGAGCTTCTCACGAAGCGACCCGACGCGGTTCAGCGAGGCGCGCTCGCGCTCCCAGCGATCCTCGAGCACGTCGAGTTCGACCTGACGCACGGACAGATCCTCACGCAGCTTGGCGAGGCGCTCCTTCGAGGCGTCGTCCTTTTCTTTCTTGAGCGCGAGCTCTTCGAGCTTCAGCCGATCCACCGAGCGCCGCAACTCGTCGATTTCCATCGGGGCCGAGTCGATCTCCATGCGCAGTCGCGAGGCTGCCTCGTCGATCAGGTCGATCGCCTTGTCGGGGAGTTGACGCGCGGTGATGTAGCGATCAGACAGTGCGGCGGCCGCTACAAGCGCGGAGTCTGCGATGGTCACCTTGTGGTGAGCTTCGTAGCGTTCCTTGAGTCCACGCAGGATCGCCACCGTGTCTTCGACCGTGGGCTCACCGACGTACACCTGCTGGAAGCGGCGCTCAAGCGCGGCATCCTTTTCGATGTACTCGCGGTACTCGTCGAGGGTCGTCGCGCCGATCAGCCGCAGCTCACCACGCGCGAGCATCGGCTTCAGCATCTGCGAGGCAGCAACCGACGATTCTCCGCCGCCAGCACCCATCAGCGTGTGCAGCTCATCGATGAAGGTGATGAACTTGCCGTCGGAGTCTTTAATCTCCTGCAGCACGGCCTTCATGCGCTCTTCGAACTCGCCGCGGTACTTAGCTCCTGCAATCAGCGCGGAGATGTCGAGCGAGATCAGCTCTTTGTCTTTCAGCGACTCGGCGACGTCACCCGCGACAATACGCTGCGCGAGCCCCTCAACGACGGCGGTTTTGCCGACGCCGGGTTCCCCGATCAGCACGGGGTTGTTTTTGGTGCGGCGAGTGAGCACCTGGCTCACACGGCGAATTTCTGAGTCACGGCCGATAACCGGATCAAGCTTGCCGGATCGCGCAACCTCGGTGAGGTTCACGCCGAACTGCTCGAGCGCGCTCTGTTCGCCCCCTTCTGGGGCGGGCTGCCAATTTGCCTGCATGTGCGTCCTCTCTTGTGTCGCAAATCCTCGCGATTTGAGGATGTAACTCACTCGAGGCAATCCCCAAATCGCAAACTTGAGTGAATATGACTCAAGTTTAGCGAAAAGAGCATTTTTGCGCTAGATGTAGTTTTACTCCGGGGACGAAACTCGTGCCCTGTCGGCCACCCGATCACTCCAACGCCCACTCACACGACCGGCAACAATCAGCAGCAACCAGCTCAGTTGCCCCCAACGCGCGCCAAACAGATACGCCACGGGGATCGAAGCCAAAAACACTGCCGCTTTGATGAGTACGTCGATCCTGCCCGCCCACCAGGCGGCCCGTGGAATATCGTCCACTAGCAAGCCACGAGCGCGCCCAATCTCAAGGGTGAGCATCTGCGACAGGATCGCGAGCGTCACATTCACCGCGTAGACCGCCGTGGGCAGCGGGTTGCCATAGATCTCGGGGTCACTGAGTGCCTGCGTCGAGAACGGGATCAGCACGACGAACCCAGCGGTCAAGATGTTCGCAGAGAGCGCCACCGAGTCCATGCCACGAAACCGGCGCATCAGCTGGGTGTTGTGGCGCCAGAACACCGCAATGACAACAAAACTGATTGCGAAACAGGTCAGCTGATTACCAAGCCCACCGTCCATCAGGGTTGCCAGATTCTGCCAGTCCTTCGCGGGTGGTGGTTCGATGTTCACGACCAGCACGGTGATGGCAAAGGCAAAAATGGCGTCGAAGAAGCTCAGCCCCCGCCCAAACTCGACGCCCTCACGCTCGAACACTTGCGACATTGTTCACTCCCCTCGCGCCCCACAAAAGCGATGCAGTGAGCAGCATTTTAGACCCGCGCAAGCGATCCAGATCGGAGCGACCTCGTACTCAATGTCACGGACTACGTACTGCACTCTCAGAATTACTACTTAAATGCCAAAAAGACACTTACGTCTGCGGCGAACCCACCCAACGGCTCCCACCGTGGCTCAATAATTAACTCACCACGTTGGACTCCTAACAAACTCCCGACGCGGTACTCAAAACAATTAAACAAGTGCCAGCCCTTCCCCCCTTGGGTTGGCATGTTTCGAAAGCGCAGCCTCGGTCTGCACTTTCGAAACATGCGGTTCCGGCTTCTCCCCTGAAATACCGGAACCTGGCCCCCAAGCTTCTCCCCCAGGAAGCGTGGGGGCCGTTTAATCTTCACACCAGCAACACCACCACCCAGAGGCCTTATCGTGATCATCTCGCCGCACATCGCTTTCGCGGGCGACTGTCAGAGCGCAATCAACCTCTATGTCGCAGCGTTTGACGCCGACATAGAGAGCCTGACCACGTATTCGCAGGCCTCGCAGACCGTGCCTCCCGGTATGGAAAGCCGCATCGCTCAGGCCGTGCTGACTCTGAATGACAGCTCGCTCATCGTCTCCGACACACTCGGTCACGACTCACCCCGCGCGGCAGGGTGCACCGGGCTCATTGTGCGCGCCAACCCCGCGCAGATTCATCAGGCTCGTGAAATTCTCATGGAAGAAGGGGAGTACCTTCCCACCGCAGGCAAGGGTATCGGCCCAGTCCCACTCATCACCGTCGTGGATGTTTTTGGCGTGACCTGGCAATTGGCGGAAACCACTTTATAGCTTCAGCTCATCAACCGGAAACCTCCTTTCGAAGGTGAGTATCCGAACGTAAAATTCCGGGTGACGCCCGGGGGTAAGGCTTCGACGCAGAACATTGGGGAGAATGATGCACAGTCGAGACCAGTTTTTGGCGCAGTCGATAGACATCGTGACAAGCGGTGGCAGCATCGACATCGTTGGCGACCGCGGAAGCGGACGAACGACCTTTTGGGATCGACTCCGCAACCACTTCCTCAACGAAACCTGGTACGTACTCACCATTCAGGGTGTGCCGGCATTCAAGAATTACCCGCTCGTTGCGCTCGCGGTGGCCGGCGTTACCGCCGCCCGCGAGGGGCGCACGTCTGCCATCGCGACCGCGGTCGAAGAAATCAGCGAGCATCTCCGTCAGGGCAACGGCGCCATTTTCATCGACGACTGGGATGATCTCGACGACGCCACCTGGGGAGTCGTCTGCGCCGTGCAGAGACGTGACGGGATCCCGGTCATCATCACCCGCGCAAACGGTGGGGCGGCAAGGATCACACCCGGCGGCCTTCTCTCCTCCGCGATGGCCGTGACCTACACGATCGATCTCCCCACGTTCAGGTACGACGAGCTCGATGACGCGCTCAGCGACCGTCTCGGTGGCCCCGTAGACCCCGCAACCCTCAGCCGCATCTACGCGAAGACCGGAGGCAACGTAGGGCTCGCGTTTGCACTTGTCGACACAGCGGTGCGAGAACGCAGGCTTGAACGGCAAGAGGGATCGTGGATCGCCACCCGCGACATGTGGTCGAACGCACTGGTGACAATGATCGAGTCGCTCCTTGAGCACCTCACGCCCGAACAGCGCGACACCCTGGAAACGCTCTCTCTGCTCGGCATTGTTGATGTGGCAACGCTCGAGCAGCTTGTGCCCTCTCACACCTTTGAAGAGCTCGAGCAGCAGTCGCTCCTTGAGCTGTATGCAGCGGGCGGCCGCTTTCTCCTAAACGTAAAGCCGCCACTCGTGGTGGAGTACTTCCGGCACATCTCGCATCCGGCCAGGCGGCTGCGGCTCACGCGCGCCCTGCAAGACGGTTTGGTACTTGACCCCGGAGTAGAGGTTGACGCCGTGCACGATGATGCGGGGCACATGGCAGGATTCGTGCGTTTTGTGCACGAGCAGCGCCGGGCACGATTGCTGGTCACTCGCGCCGAGTGGAACAGGCTCCGCACCCGTCGCGCCGCGGTGGATTATGTCGAGGCGCTCATCGCGTCCCCCGGTCGTATCGAAGAGATTGATTCGGTCTTTGCGGCGAGCGAGCACCTCGCTGGTGACGACACCCTTGTGGCAAAGTGGCACCTCTTACATGCAAACCACATCGCGTTTGAGCATCACGAACCTCAACGCGCGATCGAGCTTCTGAGAGCCACGGCGCCCGAGCTCGATGGAAGCGGGCTGATCCTGCGCGCCCGTGCCGTCGAGATCGAAGACTTTCTGATTGGCAATGGGGATCTTTCGACGCTTCCCACACCCGAGTCTGGCCGCTCGGTTGAAGAGCGCATTGCGCTGCACCGCGCCTTTGCGAGTGTGCTCAACACCCAGGGCAACATTGCCGAATCAAAATCGCACATTGACGCGATTCGGCGGGAACAGGGCGACAATCTTGATCCGCTCACGGCTCTCATTGAGGGACTCAACCTCGCCGCCGACTGCGAACTCTCGGCGGCCGCGGCCTTTGCGGCCCGCGGTATGGACGAGGCTCGCGAGCGTTTTGACCCCGTATCGATGCGTGTCTACGGATATTTGGCGGCGAGTGTCGGCATCGTCGACGGTCGCTACACCTACGTCGAGGAGACGCTCGACACACTCTTCTCCATCGGCGAGCCACTTCACGAACCTCCGTTTATGCAGCTCGGCCTCGACATCATGTCTGCCGTTGTTGCGACGCGTCGTGGGCACAAACGCCTTGCCCAGCAGCGGGTCATTGACTTCGAGCGCAATCCGCTGCCCGACGGCCCCTGGCCACTCGTGTTTCGCGGTTATGCCTACGCGCAGCTCGCGGCAAGCGCGGGTGACTTTGAGCGCGCCGGTGACATCTTCGAGGAGGCGGGTGACCGGCTCTGGGCACGAGGGGCACGCCTCTCTGCGGCACAGTCCTACCTCGCGAGCATCGAACTCTCACCAACCAAACAGCGCCTGGCCAAGGCCGCGGATCTTGTGCCACGCGTTGACGCAAAGATCGTCAGCTCTCACTACGTCTTCGCTAAAGCAATGGCGAGTGGCAAGCCGCAGGCGATGATGGCAGCCGGAGAAGAACTAGCCGAACTGAAGCGGCCCGGCATGGCGATGATCGCATTTCGAACGGCCTCTGAGTTGCTTGCCGGCGAAGACGATGCCGCGGCAGAGCACGCGCGCTCGCGCTTCGAGGCCCTGCGCGAGTTGATCCCGGCCGCAGACTTTGACGCCTCGCGCTTCAAAGCCGTGACCGTGGATCTCACGGACCGTGAGCGAGAGGTCGCCCGCATGGCCGCCTCCGGCATGACCAACCAGCAGATTGCGATCGCCCTGAGCCTCTCGGTGCGAACGGTTGAGACCCACCTGCACCGCCTCATGCGGAAGACGGGAACCGAGCGGCGCAGCCAACTCAAGGAGTACCTCGAGTTCGAGGCCTCGCGGTCAGGGTACTCAACGAACGCGCAGTGAGGCGCCTCACACCCTGCGCTACGCCACGACCTTGATGCCCAGGGTCTCGGTGGGCACGTCCTTGGTCTCGCGCGCGGTGAGAGCGGCGAGCGCGGCAATGAGGCAGATCACGCCGGTAAAGATCGAGATGACAACCCAGCCGCCCTCTTGCACGCCGCCGAGCGCGGCGACGATTGACGGCGCAAACCCCGCCATCAGGAAGCCGATCTGGGTTCCGATCGCCAGCCCTGAGAACCGCACACGAGCGCTAAACATCTCGCCGTAGAACGACGGCCAGACGGCGTTCGCAGCCGCGTACCCGCAGGAGAAGGTGAGGATCGCAAGGCCAAACGTCAGCAGGGTGTTGCCGGACGACATCGACAGCATATAGAAGGGCATGAAGACCGCCGACGAGATCGCACCGTAGATGAATACGGGCTTGCGGCCGATCCTGTCGGCGAGCATCGCAAAGAGGGGCTGCGTGCCAAGCGCAACGATGTTCGCAACGACGACCAACCACAGGGTCATGCTCTGCGCGAGCCCAACCTCGACCCCGTACGCGATCGCGAGGTTGCCAAAGACGGTCGAAACGGCGGCAATGAACGCGCACAGAATCACACGAAGCACATCTCGCCAGTGGTCGCGCATCAGCGGAATGAGTGGAATCTTCGCGATGTCGCCCTGGGCTTTGGCCTCCTGGAACGCGGGTGGTTCGTGCAGTGACTTACGAATGTAGAACGTGACGAGCACCACCACGGCACTCAGCCAGAACGGGATGCGCCAGGCCCACTCGTATTTGAACGGGTTGTCGTCGGCCAGCAGCGTTACCGGCAAGAAGACCATGGCCGCGAGAATCTGGCCGCCCTGCGTGCCAGACAGTGTCCACGAAGTGAAGAACGATCGCCGATTGTCTGGGGCGTGCTCGAGGGTCATCGAAGAGGCCCCGGCCTGCTCACCGGCGGCGGAAAGCCCCTGCATCAACCGACAGAGCACCAGGAGTGCCGGGGCGAACCAGCCGATCTGGCCAAACGTCGGCAGGCAACCAATCACAAAGGTGGCCAGACCCATGAGCACCAGCGTGAACATCAGCACGCGCTGCCGCCCGATCCTGTCACCGTAGTGGCCAAGGATCACCGCACCAACCGGGCGCGCGATGTAGGCGAAACCAAAGGTTGCGAGCGACATGACGAGTGAGGCCTGATCGCCGTCGGGGAAGAAGATGTGGGGGAAGATCAACGCTGACGCGGTTCCGAAGATGAAGAAGTCGTAGTACTCGACCGCGCTACCCATGAAGCTCGCGAGCGCCGCCTTCGCCGGGGTTTTTTTCACCTCGGTGGCTGCTGTAGTGGCTGACATTACTGGTACCTTTCTGGGTTTACCTCATCGTCGTCGACGAGGCTTTGGAAGTGTGCTTGCATGCGTTCAAGATCGGGATCGCGCCCGGTGACCAACTGAAATGTATCGGCTGCTTGGGCGACCGCCATGAGCCCGCCGTGCATAGTGCGGCAGCCCTTGGCGCGGGCCGCGCGCAGCAACTCCGTCTCAAGGGGGCGGTAGACGATGTCGGCAACCCAGTGTTCGGGGCGCAAAAGTGCAACATCGAACGGGGTGCCCGGGTGGTTGTGCATGCCGATCGGCGTGCACTGCACGATCCCGTCGCTGTTCGCGAGGGCCTTCTCGAGGTCGTCAAAGCCCCCGCTCTGCACCGCTGCCGAGTGCCGGCCAGTAAGGTTCGTCGCGACCTCGTCTGCTCGCTCACGATCGAGGTCGATGATCGTCAGGTGGGCAACACCGAGGCGAAGCAGTGCGTCTCCCACTGCCGATCCCGCGCCGCCCGCTCCCAGCATCACCACGCGGTCAGTTGCTGCGCCCGACAGCCCCGTGCGGAACGCGCGCTCAAACCCGGTGGTGTCGGTGTTGTAGCCGATCCGCCCTTCCGCCGTGAGCAGCACGGTGTTGACCGCGCCAAGGGCTTTGGCAACCGGATCGACGTCGTCGAGAAACTGGATGACATCACGTTTGCAGGGGTGGGTGATGTTGAGCGCGTCGAAGCCGAGCATCTCTGCCCAGTTGAGCACCAGCCGAAGATCCTGGAGATCGAGTTCGAGGGCCGTCAGGTCGATCGGGCGGTAGACATACTGCAGGCCCTGGGCGCGTCCCTCGGCCATGTGCAGGGGCGGCGTAAGAGACGGCGTGACGCCGGTTCCCACCAATCCCGATAGATAAGCATGCTCTCGCGCCACAGTACCCCTTTGTCCGAATCACCCGAAAGCTAATGTACTAACCGGTGAGTTAATTCTGCATATTGTCGCCCGAGCTGTCAAGCGCAGCCCAAAGTCACCCGTGACAGTTTATTAACCATTTGGTACATTAACGACATGCGCACCTCAATCGCCACCGTTTGCCTCTCCGGCGGACTCGTAGAAAAATTGCACGCCTGCGCCGCGGCGGGCTTCGACGGCGTCGAAATCATGGACTCCGATCTCATTGCAGCCTACGAATCACCGGAAGAGATCAGAGCGCTCTGCGCACGCCTCGGGTTGAGGATCGATCTCTTCCAACCGTTTCGAGACTTCGAGGGAGTCGACGAGCCCACCCTCACCGAGAACCTGCGGCGGGCCAGGGCGAAATTCGAGGTGATGAAGCGACTCGGCGCCAACATGATGCTGTTGTGCAGCAATGTTGCCACGGCCACCATTGCTGACCCCGAGGTCGCGGCAGAACAGCTTGGTACGCTCGCGGATCTCGCCGCCGAATACGGCATCAGCATCGCCTACGAGGCCCTGGCGTGGGGCAAATACGTGAGCGATTACCGCGATTCTTGGAAAATCGTCGAGCTCGCCGATCGCGCCAACCTCGGCGTCTGCCTCGATAGCTTCCACGTGCTCTCACGCGGTCACGACCCCGCGGGCATCGAGGCCATCGACCCCGACAAGCTCTTTTTCCTGCAGCTCGCAGACGCACCTGCCTTCGATATGGATGTGCTGTCGTGGAGCCGCCACCACCGACTATTTCCGGGTGAGGGCAGCTTCGACCTCACCGGATTTCTCTCTCACGTGCTTCTCGCGGGCTACCGGGGACCACTCTCTCTTGAGGTCTTCAACGACACGTTCAGGCAGACCGACGTGCGGCGAACCGCGGCGCACGCGCTGCGATCGCTGCGCTGGCTCAGCGATCGCACCGCGGCGCTCAACGGCTGGGAGGAACTGCAGATCGCCCTGCCTCAGCCCCCGCGAGCCTTTGACTTCGTTGAGGTCGCGGGAGAGGATCTTGCACCCGTCGAGGACCTGCTGAACAAACTCGGCTTCAGTTTCGGCGGGGGCCACCGCAGCAAACCCGTGCGACTGTGGCGGGCCGGAGACGCGCACGTGATCCTCAACGAGCAACACCGCACCCCCGGCACTCGCCTAGCCGGCCTCGGATTTGTGGTCGGGGATGCCGAAGCCGCTGCGGATCGTGCACTCGCGATTGGCGCACCACCGGCGTATCGGCGCACCTACGAGGGCGAATACCCCCTGCCAACAGTCTCTGCACCCGATGGCACGGGGGTGTACTGGAACTCACAATCGGCGGCGGACTCTTGGCTCAGCGAGTTTGAGGGTGGGGAATCCCCCGAAACCCCGGGCAATCTGCAGGGGGTCATCGACCACATCAACCTCGCGTACCCGTGGCAGGAGTTCGACGAGGCGGTGCTCTTCAACACGAGTGCCCTCGCGCTCGACGCGGCCCCCTCGGCGGATCTGCCGGGGCCCAGGGGGCTCGTGCGCAGCCAGGTGATGCGCACGGCAGATGGTGCCGTGCGCATCGCAATGAACCTCGCTCCCCCAACCGCGCCGCTACAGCCGCGGCACATCGCCGTGCGCGTCAGCGATGCAATTGCCGCCGCGCGCGCTGCGAAGGATCGTGGGCTCTCGTTCCTGCCGATCCCCGACAACTACTACGACGACCTCAACGCGCGCTTCGGGCTCGATCCCGAGCTGCTCGCAGATCTGCGCGCACTCGATCTCTTGTACGACCGCGATGAGGCCGGCGCGTTCATCCACTTCTACACCCCGATGATCGGCGATGTCTTCTTCGAGATCGTCGAGCGCGTTGGCGGCTACGACGGTTACGGCGCTGCCAACGCACCGGTTCGGCTTGCGGTGCAGCGATCCGACGGGCAATGATAGCCATGTGGACGAACCCAGGTTGAAACAGCGCGACGCGGAGCGAACCAAAGCCGAGCTTCTTGCCGAGGCAACCTCGGTTTTTGCCGAATCGGGGTACTCCGGCACCCGGGTTGACGAGATCGCACGGCGCAGCAGCAGTACCAAACGGATGATCTACTACTACTTCGGGAGCAAAGAGCAGCTGTATCTTGCGGTGCTTGAGCAGTCCTATCGCGGCATTCGTGAGGCCGAACAGGCACTCGACGTGGGGGATCTTGCGCCCGTTGAGGCGCTCCGGCGGCTCGCAGAACTCACCTACGATCACCACCTGTCTCAGAGCGATTTCATTCGACTCATTGCAATCGAGAATATTCATCGCGGACGGTTCATCAAGCAGATCGACGAGTTGCGCGAGCTGAGCATACCGGCGCTCGGAATTCTCGACGACATTCTGACCCGCGGCCGCGCGAGTGGGGACTTTCGCTCGGACGTTGACGCCCTCGACGTCCACATGCTCATCTCTTCGTACTGCGTCTTCCAGGTTGCGAACCAGTACACCTTCGGTCACCTCTTCGACGTCGATCTCCAGGCCCCGAGCGCCGCGACCACCTGCGACGCATGATCGGCGATGTTGTTGTGGCGTGGCTTGCTGCGCCGGGCAACTAGCCACGGCGCAAGCCCTCCAGGCGAGAAGCATCCCTCATGGCCAACTCAGCAAGCGGAGACTCGGTCATCGACCGCGTCGTGCGAATACTTGACACCTTCTCGGCAGACCGCATCACCCAAACGGCGAGCGAGATAGGTCGTCGCTCGGGGCTGCCCTCTTCAACGGCGCACCGGATCGTCGACGACCTTGTGGCCTCCGGGGTGCTCGAACGAGATGACGAGCACCGGGTTCGGCTCGGCATGCGACTCTGGGAGCTTGCGCTTCGCGGGTCGACCGCCCTGCGGCTGCGCCAGGTTGCGCTGCCCCACATGGAGACCGTACAGGCCACCGTTCGTGAGCACACTCAGCTCGCGGTGCTTGAGCAAGAGGAAGCGCTGTTTCTTGAGCGGCTCTCGCACCCGAAAGCGGGGGCCAACATTACCCGTGTTGCCGGTCGGCTCCCGCTGCACGCGTCCTCGTCGGGGCTTGTGCTGCTCGCGCACGCCGGGTCAGAGCTCCGCGAGCGTGTTCTTGCGGCGCCACTGGGTGCGGTTGGCCCGGGCACGGTCACCGATCCACAACGCCTCAGGGGTCTGCTGAGCAGCGTTCGGCGCACGGGCGTGGCCGTTTCGCCCGGCGCAATCGAAGCGGTGTCTACGGGCGTGGCCGTGCCGATCCGCGAGTCAGGATCGGTTGTGGCCGCGCTCTCCGTCGTTCTGCCACGAGCCACCCCGACAGAACCCTCGGTGGCTGCGCTGCAGGCCGCCGCGCGGCTGATCGAAGCGGATCTCAAGGCCTATCGAGTTTAGGCAAGCTTTCCCGTTGAATGGGAAACGAGCCGTTTCTGGCCGCGTTTCCCGACACAATGATTTCAGCATCCATCCCCTCAAAGATGAAGGAATCTCACATGACCACCGAACGCACCCCGGTCGCCATCGTTGGAGCGGGCCCCGCCGGGCTCCTCCTCTCTCACCTGCTTGCAGCAGCGGGTATCGAATCCATCGTGGTCGACAGTCGCAGCCGAAGCGAGATCGAGCAGACAATTCGCGCGGGCATTCTGGAACAGGGCACCGTCGAGGTGCTCGATGCGATCCCGGGCAGCCGCGCCCGCACCGTCGGGCAGCGGCACGACGGGATCGAGCTTCACTTTGCGGGTGAGAGCCACCGCGTCGACTTTGCGGAACTTCTCGGGCGCAGCGTCTGGCTGTATCCCCAGCACGAGGTGCTCAAGGATCTCATTGCTGCGCGGTTAGACGCGGGTCAGGATCTCCGCTTTGGTGTCACCATCGATCGTCTCGAAGACACCGATTCCAACACACCGCGCCTCGTCGGCACGGACGCGGAGGGTGCGACGGTCAACATCGTCGCCGACTTCGTGGTGGGGGCCGATGGGTCGCGCAGCGTCGTGCGCCCAACAATCACGGGCCCCTCGAGCAACAACTACTTCCGGGAGTACCCATTCGCCTGGTTCGGGATCCTGTGCGAGGCTCCACCGAGCTCAGACGAACTCATCTACAGCAACTCGCCGAACGGGTTCGCGCTCATCAGCCAGCGCTCCGACGCGGTGCAGCGCATGTACTTCCAGTGTGATCCACAAACAGACGTCAATGCGATGAGCGAGGCGCAACTGTGGGACACACTCCAGGCCCGGGTGCCCGGCACCACACTCAAAGAGGGTCCCATCTTTCAGCGCGACGTTCTTCGGTTCCGCAGCTTCGTGGCACACGAGCTGCGCCGCGGTCGCACCGCGCTCGTTGGTGATGCCGCGCACACCGTGCCCCCGACCGGAGCCAAGGGCATGAACCTTGCTGTCGCCGACGTGCTGCTGCTCAACCAGGCACTGCAGGCACTTCTGCTGCGCGGGGATGAGCGCCCACTCGACGCCTACGCGGAGACCGCACTCAAGCGCATCTGGAAGGCGCAGCACTTTTCGTGGTGGATGACCAACATGCTGCACCTCTCACCAGAGGCGAGCGACTTCGACCGGCTGCGGCAGCTCGGCGAGCTCCGCTCCGTTGTGGATTCCGAGGCGGGCCAGCGATACCTGGCTGAGGCCTACACAGGCTGGCCCCTCGCCACATCTCTGTAGCAAGGGGCCGCACCGGCGGCGTCCGCTAGACGGCGGACTCCGCCGGTTCGTGCGCTTCTGGCTGCGTCTTCACGGGTGCCTCCGACTGCGCCTTGATAGTCGGAGCGTTTTTCGGCAGGAACGCGATGGCAATCACCGCGATCACCGCGGCGGCCGAAAAGGCGTAGAACCCCCACGGGTAGGCGATCCCGGCCGTCACCAGCGTGCCAAGAATAAACGGCCCGCTGATCGCGCCTGCGCGCCCGACACCGGCCGCCATGCCGAGGGCCGTACCCTTCGCCTGCACCGGATACAGCTGGCTCACGTAGGCGTACACAAGCACCTGCGCCGAGAAGACAAAAATGCCGGTGATGAAGACCGCAATGTAGACCAGCAGCATGCCGTCAAGCCGGATGCTGAGCGCTGCGAGAAACAGGGCGGCGAGGCCGAACCAAACCAGGGTGATCTTTTTGGTGCCGTTGCGATCGGCGAGACTGCCCGCAAGAACGAGCCCAACGACGGCACCAACATTCAACAGCAGCAAGAGTGTGAGTCCCTGGCCAAGGTCGTAGCCGGCCTTACGCATGATCTCGGGCAACCAGGTGTTGAGTCCGTAGACCAGCAGCAGTCCCATAAACGACGCGACGCAGATGCCGATGCTGATCAGCGCGTAGGGGCTGCGCAGCAGCGTCTTCGTTGCGGTGGAGGCCGCTGGCGGATCCTCGTGTCCTGCGGCAGTGCGCTCGCGAGCGAGCAAAAACGACTCCGACTCGGGTAGCTTAAGCGCGATAATCGGGAGCACAATGAGGCCGGCGATCCCGCCGATCACAAACATCATGCGCCAGTCGGGAATGACCACGAGGGCGAGCAGCGCCGTGAGTACCGCCCCGACGTGGTAGCCGGTCATCGTCAGGGTGGTGCCCCTGCCGCTGCGCTCGGCGGGGGTGAACTCGCTCATGTAGGCGAGCACCGTCGGCAGGCACGCACCAAGCCCTAACCCGGCGAGAAAACGGAAGACGCCAAACGCCGCGACATTTGGTGACCACGCAATGGCCAGGGTCGCGACAGAAAAGAGCGCCACACACACGAGCAGCGGCATACGACGCCCCCTGCTGTCTGCGATAGGACCGATGAGGATCGCCCCGAGCCCAACGCCCACCAGCCCGATGGTTGCGACAAACGTGGAAGCGGCCGGGTTGAAGCCGAGCTCGCCCGTACCGTTCAGTGTCGGAATGACCGTTCCGAGAACGACCAGGTCAAACCCGTCAAGCATGATCGTGATCCAGCACAGCACCACCGGCCAGCTGAGTCCACGCGCCGTCTTTGTACCTTGATTCATGTAAGCCTCTTTGCTTGATTGACCTGGGTGGGGGATGTCGCGCTGTCACCGCAACTCAATACTTCGCTGAGCGGAATAACTTTCGCATTGCGAACACTGGTCTAATAGTTATATCACAGCTGCGTTTTTTGGCGCTCTTAAACCGGACCACCTCTCGGGCAGTCCGGTACGCACGAAGCGTTAGATCAGGCGCAGATCGGCCTCAATGGCCGCGGCCGTCTCGAGCAGCAGCGGAAGGTGGTGCTCTCGAAGATACTCAACCGAATCGCGACTCGCGCTCATCGAAATATTGACTGCGGCAGCGACCCGACCGTCGCGCCCGCGCACGGGCACCGCAGCCGAGCGCAAGCCGACCTCAAGTTCACCATCAACGATCGCCCAACCCTGAGCGCGCACGCGCGCCAGCTCCTCGGTAATCGCGGGCACCTCGTTGAGGGTGCGCTTCGTGAGCTGGTGCAGTTCGTGGCCGTTGAGGATCGCGGCGACCTCGGCGGTCGGCAGCTCTGCGAGCAGCACACGACCCATGCTCGTGGCGTACGCAGGAAACCTCGTGCCGATCGTGATGCCAACCGACATAATGCGCCGCGTAGGAACGCGCGCGACATACACAATCTCGGCGCTCGCAAGCACCGCCGCCGAAACGGACTCGTCAACAGCGCGAGACAGCTTTTCGAGGTGCGGCTGCATGATCTCCGGCAGCGACAGCGCCGAAAGATAACTAAAACCCAGCTCAAGCACGCGCGGCGTCAGCGCAAACCGCTTCCCGTCGCTGCGCACGTACCCGAGCGTTTCGAGGGTGCGCAAAAAGCGGCGAGCAGCGGCGGGCGAAATCTCCGCGCGTCTGGCAACCTCGCTGAGGCTCAGCTCGGGGTTCTCGGCGTCGAACGAGCGAATGACCGTGAGACCGCGGGCGAGCGACTGCACAAAATCTCCAGCGCTCTCTTCACCCACTGCCTCAGCCATGGGTTTACTCTATCGTTCGAGCACCACCGCGAGGCCCTGCCCGACGCCGATGCAGAATGGACACTCCGCGGAAGACAAAGTTTCTGCAAGCATCGGGCTAGATGCGCTGCAAACATCGGGCTAGACATGCTGCAAATATCGGCATAGACTATGCATAGGATTATGGATACGAAACTAACACTAGGTCGCACCTACCAACCGCGAATCATCGATTCAGCTTTGCAACACGCTCTCAATTCCGCTGGAGCGGTGATCATCGAGGGTGCTCGCGCAAGCGGCAAGACTATGACTGCGATGCACGCGGCCGCATCCTACGCATTCATCGACGATGCAGAGGTGCAACTTGCACTTGATGTGGCACCCGCTGCCGTGCTTGAGGGACGCGCTCCTCGTCTACTCGATGAATGGCAGCTCGCCCCTGAACTATGGAACTTGACCCGCCGAGCCGTCGACAGAGCCGACTCCACTGGCCGCTTCATACTCACCGGCTCCGCAATACCAGCAGACGACATCACGCGGCATACTGGGGCCGGTAGATTCATCAGACTGCGACAGCGCACAATGACGTGGTCAGAAAAACTCGATGACGCCACAAACCGACTCAGCGTCGCCGCACTATTTGAGGGTTCTCGCCCCACTGGCGATATGTCCGAGAGAATTCCCCTCGAAGCACTCATCGAAAATGTATTGCTGCCAGGCTTCCCTGCAATGAAGTCATTTAGGCCTCAACAATCTGCGGCCCAGCTACGAGCCTACCTCGATGAGGTTGCTCGCACCGATGTGTCGCGTTTGGTAGAAGTCCGACACGAACCCGCAATTTTCCGACAGCTCATCGCGGGCCTCGCACGTTCAACCGCTTCCGAAGTAAACTACCGCACCTTGGCTTCAGACGTTCGGACACTCGCGCCCACAATCAATGCTGAAACGATTAGCGGATACGCATCCATCCTTGAACGACTATTTATAGTTGAGCAGCAACGAGCTTGGTCCCCAAAACTACGCTCGAGAGCCAGGCTACGAACCTCCTCGAAACTCCATCTAGCGGATCCAGCCTTTGCCGCTGCCGCACTCGGCGCTGGGCCAGACCAACTCGCACGTGATCTGGAAACGCTCGGCTTGCTGTTCGAAAGCGCCGTCGTGCACGACCTCATGGTCTTTGCGTCGGCACTGGGTGGAAGCGTGACTCACTACCGCGACTCAAACGGCAACGAGATCGACGCAATCATCACTTTGCCAGATGGTCGCTGGGGTGCCGTGGAGGTCAAACTTGGCGGCGGGCAGATGAACGCGGGAATCGCATCGCTCAAGAAAGCAATAAGCCAGATTGATACCCAGGTTGTCGGAGAGCCCTCGTTCACACTCGTGGTCACAGGCACGGGCGGGATCCTCACAGCCACTGATGGAACTGTTGTCTGCCCTCTACACGCTCTCGCGCCCTAACATCTCTATCGTTCGAGCACCACCGCGAGTCCCTGCCCGACGCCGATGCAGATCGCAACGACCGCGACACCCGATCCTCGCCGCGCGAGTTCGTGCGCCGCGTGGCCGATGATGCGCCCGCCAGACGCCCCCAGCGGGTGCCCCATCGCGAGCGCACCGCCGTGAATGTTGAGCTTTGCGGGGTCGAGCTCGGGCCAGCCCGCGAGGCACGCGAGCGACTGCGAGGCAAAGGCCTCGTTGAGCTCGACAAAGTCAACGTCGGCCCAGGTTTTGCCCGCTCGCGCCAGGGCCTTATTTGCGGCCTCGATGGGGGCGGTAGGAAAGAGGTCAGGATCCACGCCGTGCACGGCCCGCCCCGTAATGCGTGCGAGTGGTTCGCCCGGAACGGCACCCTCGGCTCCGAGCAGCACGGCCGATGCACCATCGTTAATCGACGAGGCGTTACCCGCCGTCACGGTGCCGTCCGCCGCGAAGAGGGGCTTCAGACTCGCGAGCTTTTCCACCGTGCTCTCACGGATGCCCTCATCTCGATCGAGCGACGCTCCCGCAACCTGCACAATCTCGGCGTCGTAGACCCCGGCAGCCCACGCCTCCGCGGCGAGGCGATGCGAGAGCACGGCAAACTGATCCTGAGCCTCGCGCGATATGCCCCACTCGCGCGCGGTCTTCTCGGCGGCCTCGCCGTTCGAAATGGTCCAGTGGGTGGGCAGCGCGCGGTTCATCATGCGCCACCCGATCGCGGTGTTCCACATCGTCTGATTGCCGACGGCAGGCCACGGTTTCGCGGACTTCTCGACCACAAACGGCGCGCGGCTCATCGACTCAACGCCGCCGGCCAGCACCACCTCGGCGTCACCCGATTCGATCGCGCGCGACCCCTGAATCACCGCCTCGAGCGAAGAAGCGCACAGGCGGTTGACCGTCACGCCGGTGACGGTCGTGGGAAAGCCAGCGAGCAGCGCGCCGAAGCGGGCCACGTTGCGGTTGTCTTCTCCGGCCTGGTTCGCGTCACCAAAGATGACGTCGGCGATCCTCGCGGGATCAACCCCGGTTCGCTCGACCGTCGCCCGCATCACGGTCGCGGCGAGGTCGTCGGGGCGCACGCCAGAGAGCGCCCCGCCCGCGCGACCGAAGGGGGTGCGCACTGCGTCGTAAATAAAAGTGCCGCTCATCGTGCCACCGCCGTCGCTGTCGCATCGTGCAGAGCCAGACCGGTGAGCTCTCGCAGCTCTTCAAGGGTGTTGTCACCAAACAGCTCGCGCACGGCAAAGCCCTCGGGTGTGACATCAAACACGGCGTGATCGGTGTAGACCCGCGACACACAGCCGACACCCGTGAGCGGATAGCTGCACTCCGTCACAAGCTTCGACCCGCCCTGTTTCGTGAGCAGGTCGGTCATCACGTAGACGTCTTTTGCCCCGATCGCGAGATCCATCGCGCCGCCGACCGCGGGAATCGCGCCCTCGGCACCCGTTGACCAGTTCGCCAAGTCGCCGTTTTCCGCGACCTGAAAGGCCCCGAGCACACACACGTCGAGGTGTCCGCCGCGCATCATGCCAAAGGAATCGGCGTGATGGAAGTATGCGGCACCCGGCAGGGCGGTGACTGCCTGCTTTCCAGCGTTGATCAGATCGGGATCAACGCGGCCCGGCTCGGGCGCGGGACCCATGCCAAGCATGCCGTTTTCGGTGTGCAGAATGATCTCGCGCTCGCTCGGAAGCGCGTCGGCCACGAGTGTCGGCGCGCCGATCCCGAGGTTCACGATCGAACCCTCGGGAATGTCGGCGGCGATGCGAGCCGCGAGCTCTTGCCTGCTGATTCTGGTGGTCATCGTGCCGTCTCCGCTTCTCCGGTCAGGGGCTGGCCTTCAAGGTCGACCCCTCCAACAAACTCGTCACCGCTCAGCCAGCGACGCTCACCAACCGCGACCACCCGATCGACAAAGATGCCGGGGGTCACCACGGATTCAGGATCGAGCGCACCCAGGTCGACAAGGTGGTCTACCTGAGCGATCGTCGTGGCGGCCGCCGTGGCCATGATCGGCCCGAAGTTGCGAGCCGTCTCGCGGTACACAAGGTTGCCCCAGCGGTCGGCCGCACGCGCGCTGATCAGCGCGAAGTCGGCCTTGATCGGATACTCGAGCGCATACAGGCGCCCGTCGATCTCGCGGGTTTCCTTACCCTCCGCAAGCTGGGTCCCGACGCCGGTCGGCGTGAAGAACCCGCCAATACCAGCGCCCGCAGCGCGGATCCGCTCGGCCAGGTTGCCCTGCGGCACTAACTCAAGCTCAATCGCACCCTCGCGGTAGAGGCCGTCAAACACCCACGAGTCAGACTGGCGCGGGAAGGAGCAGATGATCTTCTTCACGCGCCGCTTCGCGAGCAGCGCGGCGAGACCGGTGTCACCGTTACCCGCGTTGTTGTTCACAATCGTGAGATCACTCGCACCGCTGGCGATAAGGGCGTCAATGAGTTCAACCGGCTGGCCGGCACGACCGAAACCGCCGATCATCACCGTTGCCCCGTCCGGGATCCCTGCAACCGCAGCTTCGACGGACGATACGGTTTTATCGATCACGAATGGCCTCCTTTGGTGCGTGAGTTGATCCCGATCGCGGAATCTAGTTTTCGCTTAGCGAACTATTCTTCGCTATACGAAAGCAGTCTACACCCTCACCGCACATCACCAAGGTCGCGCAGCACTCGCTCCGCGAGCTTGAACGCCGTGTTGGCCGCGGGAACACCGCAGTAGAGGCCCGCCTGCAGAATGACCTCTTTGATCTCGGCAACCGTGAGCCCGTTCCGCCTCGCGGCGCGCACGTGCATCTCAAACTCGTCATGGTGGCCGAGCGCGATCATCGCGGTGAGCACGGCGACGGAGCGCGAGCGGCGATCCAGCTCGGGCCGCGACCAGATGTCACCCCAGGCCGTGCGGGTGATGAAGTCTTGAAAGTCGCCGGTGAACTCGGTGATCGACTCGTTTGCACGATCCACGTGGGCGTCGGAGAGCACCTCGCGCCGCACGACCATGCCGCGTTCGTAGCGCTCGGCATCGCTCAATCCATTGCCCTGGCCACCGCTCACGCCGCCACCTCCCCAAAGAACTCGAGCAGCGCGGCACTCACGGCGTCGGCCTGCTCGGCGGGCGGCTGGTGCGCCGCACCCTCAATGATCACCTTGCGGGCGTTTGGCACGCCCGCCACCATCTCGTCCTGACGATCCTCCGGGGCAACCCCGTCAAACTCGCCTCCCATCGCGAGAATCGGGATGCGGATCTCGCCAAGCCGATCCCGCAGATCGTACCCGCCAAGCGCTTCGGCGCAGCGCGCGTACCCCTCGTCGGAGACGCCCTGCAACACTCGCAGAATACGGCCGGTCATCTCCGGCTCGTTTGCGATCGAGTCGGGGGCGAACCAGGCCTGCGCCGACGAGATAACAAGTGAAGAGGTCGACTGCTCGCGCACCTTCGCGGCACGCGCGCCCCAGTGCTCCGCGCTGCCGAGCGAGGCGGCTGAGGCGATAATCGCGGCCCCCGCAAACACGTCTGAGTGATGCAGCGCGAGGGTCAGTCCGAGGGCACCGCCAATCGACACCCCCGCGTACAGCGCGGGCCCGCTCGCGAGATCCCGCGTACCGTTCGCAACCGCAGTCGCGAGCTCTTCCATCGTGAATGGCTCGCTGGGAACAGCGGCGGCATCGTGGCCGGGCAGCGCCAGCAGGCTCACCCGGTAGCGCTCTGCCAGCACGGGAACAACGCGCTCCCAGATCAGCGGGCCGGTGCCGAGCGAGTGACCGAGAACAACAAGCGGTCGCCCCTCGGGGCCAACTGGAACAGTGAAGGTAACTTCAGGAACGGTCATCAGGGGTCTCCAGGTCAGGGTAAACGGGGTTCTCAAGGGTTAGCGAGCGAGACTATCGACATACTGCCCGGCAAGCCCGGTGTACTTTGATGGGTCAAGCAGCTCGGCGATATCTATGCCAGCCTCCGCGATTGCGGGTTCGGCCAGCAGCAGCTCGCTCAGGTCGGCACCTGCGCCAGCAGCAGCCACAATCTGGCGCACACGATCCGCCCCGAGCACCGGCCCAAGCACCAGCGACAACCGCTCGGCGACAATCAACCCGCGGCTGAGCCCGAGGTTGTGCTGCATCGCGGCATCGTTGACCCGCAGGCCACCGACGAGCTGTTTGGCGTTCGCACTCGCACCGAGGGCGAGCCGCAGCAACTCTCGCAACGTTGGCCATTCTGCGTGCCAGGCACCGTCGGGGCGTTCATCGACGGCGAGCGCGGCGGCCGCGTGCAGCGTTGCGGCGAGCTGAGGGGCACGCAGGGCAGCCGAGCGGATCAGGATCGCGCGCGCGGGGTTTTGCTTCTGAGGCATTGCGGAGGATCCGCCGCCCTCCCCCTCGGCCAGCTCCGCAATCTCGGTTCGACTCAGGGTAGCCACGTCTGCGGCGATCACGCCGAGCGCGTCCGTCGCCTGCGCCAGCGCATCACCGAGTTCGGTGACCGGCCAGCGCTGCGTGTGCCACGGGGCGGCTGGAGCGGCAAGGCCGAGCTCCGCTGCGAAGGCCGCGGGCAACTCCCGGGCGGCCGCTTCTCCGCCGATCTGCACGAACGAGGCAAGGGTGCCGCCCGCTCCCGCGAGTTGCGCTGGCAGTTCGTGCGCCGTGGCCTCAAGGCGCTGGACCGCGCGCGCGACTCCGCGCGCCCAGCCCGCCGCACGCAGTCCAAGGGTCGTTGGCACGGCGTGCTGTGTCAGCGTGCGGGCTGCGGCAACCTCGTCGCGGTGATCCGCGGCAAACTGCACAAGTTCTTCTTCGGTAGCGCGCAGATCGGCGAGCGCACTGGCAACCGCGCGGTGGGCAATCAGCATGAGGGCGGAATCGAGCATGTCTTGGCTCGTCGCACCCCGATGAACCCAGGCACGAACGTCTTCGGGCACCCTCGCACGCAGCTCGCCCACGAGCGGGATGACGGGGTTACCCCCGGCCACGGCCGCCGCCGCGAGACGGTGCAAGGCTACGCCGTGCTGCACGCACGGTCGTCCCGACCCGTTCCACCCCAGGGCTTCAGAAACCACGTCTGCCACGCTCTGCGGGGCAACACCGACGGCAGCCCAGGCGCGGGTAAGCGCAACCTCCGCAGCGATCAGCGCTCCCAGCACCTCATCGTCACCGACTTCGGAGTCGTGCCCGAGCGTGACGGGCGACAGGAGTCCGACGTCGGCGAACGATGCGGTGTCTGCAGCGGCGGGGTCAGTAGGCAAGGAACACTGTCTCCTTCTCACCCTGCAGGTAGATGTCGTGGCTGAGGTACCCCTCGGGCGTTCGTGTTGCAACGAGCGTAGCGCGCTCCTCGGCCGTGAGCGAGGAAAGCAGCGGATCCGCGTTCAGCAGTTCACTGTTTTCGGGAAGGTAGACGCGGGTGTGTAGCTTGTCGGGCAAGCCGCGCGCGTAGACAATCACGGCAAAGAAGGGCGCCTCGCCGTCGACCGACCCGGGATTGCGCGTCCAGAACTCGTAGTGCCCCTCGTCGCTGGTAAATGCGCGACCGAAGCCGGTGAAGGTGTGGTCGTCGCGCTTGAACGTGCCACGGGCCCGTGACACGCTGCCGTCGGCATCGGCCGCGAAGATCTCAATCATCGAGTCGGGAATCGGGTTGCCTGCGCCGTCGTACACCGTGCCACCCAGCACGATGGCGCCGGGCGAGTGCGGAAAGGCGACCTCGTGTTTCTTCGGAAACGTTGTGCCGTAGGCAAAAAACGGCCCAACCGTTTGGCCGGGGGTGGCTTCGTGGGTCTTCGCGGGCACGTCAGCAAGTGTGCGCTTTGTCATTAGTGATCCCCTTCTTCGGGCTCAAACCAGGTGGCTTCGGGGCCGTCGAGCACAATGTCGAAGCGGTAGCCCATCGAGAATTCGGGAACCGTCAGGTCGTGGTCGTACACACCGACGAGCCGGTCGCGGTCACGCTGATCCCGAATCGTGTTGTAGATCGGGTCGAGCGGAAACAGCGGGTCGCCCGGAAAGTACATCTGGGTCACGATGCGCTGCGTGAACGACGGACCAAACACGGAGAAGTGAATGTGAGCGGGGCGCCACGCGTTGACGTGGTTCTTCCAGGGGTAGGGACCCGGCTTGATCGAGGTGAAGGTGTATTCACCGTTGTCGTTGGTGATCGCGCGGCCTGCACCCGTAAAGTTTGGGTCGAGGGGAGCCGGGTGCTGATCCCGCTGGTGAATGTAGCGCCCGGCAGAGTTGGCCTGCCAGATCTCGATGAGCTGGTTGCGCTGCGGGCGACCCCACGAGTCGAGCAGGCGGCCCGTCACCGTAATGCGCTCACCGAGTGGCTCGCCGCTGTGCTGCAGCGTGAGGTCGGACTCGATCGCTGCAACGTCGCGCTGCCCGTAAGCGGGCGACCACAGCTCGATGGTTTCGGGATCCACAAGCTTCAGGTTTTTGGTGGGGTGCCGCAGCAGGCTTGAGCGGTACGGCGGAAAGTTGTGCATGGTGCGCGGCAGATTTTCGCCATCAGCAACACGCTGCGCATACTCGCTGTGCAGCGCGGCTGTCTCAGCATTGATCTGCGACTGCGACACCTGGTCGGGCGAAGCAAGCAGCGATTCAGGTGCCGCCGCCTGGCGTGGTTGAGGGGTCATCGAGGCTCTCCTTCGAGATCGGGCAGACCTACAGGTTGGCAGCGATGCCTCCGCAATCCCTCATGAATTCCCACTCAGTGGGAATAGACGATGCCTACGCCTCACGCACGGCAACAAACATGTCCCGCGCCGTCTGCTGCACCATCCTCGCGAGCAGGCGCTCGTCGGCGCGGCCGATGTGCACCACCACCCCAATAGCAACGGGTGGCAGTCCCTGAATGGGCGCGAGCGCTGCGGCCACCGAGATGTTGCCCAGCGTCATCTCTTCTCGCGTCAGCGCGTAACCGCGGGCATTTGTGCGCTGCAGGTCTTCACGAAGCTCCGCCTCCCCCACGATGGTGTTGACGGTTTCTCGCTCACGACCCGTCGAAAAGTAACGACGAAGCCACTCCTCGTCTCTCGTGGCAAGGAGCGCCTTGCCCACACCGGTCGCGTGCAGCGGCTCTCGACCACCCGCCCGGCTCACGGTGGGAATCGAACGGTGTCCCGTCACTCTGCCTACGTGCAGCACCGTGGCTCGTTCAGGATCACCGTCGAGCACACCGAGGTGCACGTTCTCTCCGGTCGCCTCGTAGAGCCGCATCAGGTGCGGGATCGCGCGCTCGCGCAGACGCAGCGAGAGTGGCGAGAGCTCCCCGAGCTCCCACAGCCGGGACCCCACGGCGTAGAAGTGCCCGCGCGTTCGAACGAGCAAGCCCTTCTCAAGCAGGTTGCCGATGAGGCGGTGCAGTGTGGAAGAGGCGTACCCCGTGCGCGAGGCCAGATCGGCCGCGGTCAGCTCGGGCTCGTCGGCCGAAAAACAGCCGAGCAGGGCAAGCGCTCGCTCCAGTACGCCGTCACCGCTCATTGAAGTCACCCTACTGCAAGGCCTTCACTCAGGAAGGGCATCTATTCTCGTTGAGGGGAAATTTCAGCGATCGCGTCGCACTCGGGGAAGCAGTGACAGACGGCGCTGGCCATCTATCTAGGGGAGATTCATTCTGCAACGCTCGGCGACCACTGGCCGCAAACTCACTTTGACCCGCCTTTTTGGCGTTATCGTCGCTACCTCAGTGGCACTCGTCTCGGCGCTCATTCCGGCAGCCATCGCGAACGCCGCACCGCCGAGCTACACCTCGTCGTCGATCACCGCCCCTGGCAACCTGGGCGGCGGAGTCGCGGTTGATAGCTCACGAGGCCTCGTCTACTTCGCGGCTCGGTTCAGCAACGCGATTTACGCGTACGACACAACGACGCTCGCACTCGTGGCGACGATCCCGGTACCCAACCAGCCGATCGACATCAAGGTGCACCCAACAACGGGCCACCTGTTCGTGAGCCAGTACACCGAGAACTCAACCCAGGGAAGCCTGTCGGTCATCGATCCAGACACGCGGTCGATCATTTCAACGCTGCCAACCGGCCTGTCGCCCGTTGGTGTCACACTCAGCAAAGACAACACGCGCTTGTGGGTGGGCAACTACTCCTCACCGTTCCTGTCGGTCTTCGACACAACCGACCCCACCGCTGTCACGGCCCTTCCGAACCTGCCCGTTGCAAACTCAGCAGAACGAGTCACTGAGGCACCCGACGGCACCCACCTGTACCTCATGCCGAGTAGCGCCAACAAGATTCTCACCGTCGATCGGACGAGCGGCGCGACCACCGCAACCTGGACGGGAACCTACGGCTCTCCACACCAGGTCGAGATCCTTCCAGACGGACTCGGCGTCGCAACCGTGCAGCTCGGCAGCCAGACGCCGGTAGTTGACCCCGCAGCCGGCACAACCGTGAGCAACCTCGCAATCGCAAACAGTTACTACGCTTCGCAGGATCAGAGCCAGGACGCCCTGTTCATTACCGCTCCGTGGATCAGCGGGGGAAGTGTTGTGGTGGTCGATTCTGCAAGCAAACAAATCATCCAAACGGTGCCCGCCTCACTCGCCTTTACGATCGCAACCGATCCGGTCACGCACCGCACCTTCACCGCGGGTATCAATAACCGCGCCATCACGGTGCTGCAGCCGCGCGCGGTTGCTCCGACGGTCGCGCAGGATCCGCTCGACCAGACCGTCTCAGACGGAGACACTGCGACGTTCACGGCAGCGGCGAACAGCCTCGATCCCGTGACCACGCAGTGGCAACGCAGCTCCGACAACGGCACAAGCTGGGATGACGTGAGCGGTGAAACCGGCGACTCACTCACCGTTGCCGACACCACCCTCGACATGAGCGGGTACCTCTATCGGGCGGTCTTTACGAACTCGGTCGGGTCTGTCACAACCGCACAAGCTGCGCTCACAGTTGTTCCAGTGCCCCTGACGGTCACCTCACCGATTGACGTCACCGTGGCAGAGGGAGAAACCGCCGAGTTCACCTCGACAGAGACCGGCTCAGGGCCAGCTACGGTTCAGTGGCAATCCAGCTCTGACGGTGGCGACACCTGGAGTGACCTCGCGGGCAGCACCGAAACGACAATCACGATCGAGCACGCCGATTACTCCGCCACCGGGTCGCGCTACCGCGCCGTGTTCACGAACCCCGCGGGTCAGGCCACAAGCGACCCCGCAACACTGACGGTCACTCGGACCACTCCGACGCCCGACCCGACACCCGGCCCGACGCAGGATCCAAAACCGACTCCCGATCCAAGCACAACACCGGACCCCGAGCCCAAGGTGGACCCGGGCGCGACACCAAACACGGTCAATGAGCAGGCCCAGGCACCGACCGACTCGGCCACAAAGCTCGCAACCACGGGCGCCCCTGCGCTTTCGGCGGGCCTCGCGCTTGGCGCGCTGTTTCTGCTGGGCGGAGCGGTCGTGTTGTCTCGTTCGGTGAGGGCCCGCAGGAGCTGATTCACCCCGGCCGGGGACTAATCTGAGCATCTTAGTCCTTAGCTGGTGCCGCCGTCAACCCGTTGCGCGGTGCAATTTGGCTGAGGATGATGAGGAATATGAGCATCCCCGACACGCCCATCACATTTCCCTCCACCCCCAAGCACACCGACGACAACACGCCCCCCGTGTACACGTTGTTCGCCGTTTTCCGAGTCAGTTCGTCGCACCCGAGTGTGTTCGACGGCCACGATGTTGCCGGAGTCGTCCGCGAGTTCGAAGACGTCCTTGAACTCACGGGCGCCGAAAACGTCACCCTGCGCGGCCTCTACGACGTCAGCGGTTTGCGCGCCGACGCAGACCTGATGCTGTGGCTACACGGCCCCGCCGCCGAAGATCTGCAGTGGGCGCTTCGTCTGCTGCGACGAACCTCACTGCTGAAGCCGCTGATCCGAGTGTGGAGCACCGTTGGTGTTCAGCGCGAAACCGAGTTCGTGAAGGATCAGGTTCCCGGTTTTGTGAGCGGAGTTGAGCCTAAGCAGTGGCTCGCGCTCCACCCGATCGCGCGATCCACAAGCTGGCACCTGATTGACCCCGCCGACCACAGCCGACTCATCATGGAACAGCTGGACGCGCGCGGCGAGTTTACGGGTGTGACCTCGAACATCGTCGCTGGCTACGCTCTCGGCAACTACGAGTGGATCTTCCCGATGGAGGCCGACAACCTCGTCGACCTCGTCGACATGAATCGCGCTCTGCGGGCGGTCAACGTCAAGCAGCACGTGCGCGAAGACACGGAGTTCTTCACCGGCCGCCTCATTGAACTCGCCGAGGTGGTTGAGGTTCTGCAGTAGCTATACGTTGGGCTGGCTCGTCTTCACTGACGGTCCAGCCCAACTCCAACCTAGAGTGCGCGCAGCACCACAGCGCTGCCCTGGCCACCACCGCCGCAGATACCGACGGCGCCGAGCGATCCCGAACCGAGCTCTGCGAGCTGACGGGCCAGGGTGCCTACGATTCGTGCACCCGAGGCACCGATCGGGTGGCCGAGCGCGATCGCGCCGCCGTGCACGTTGACGATTTCAGGATCGACGCCGAGCTCTCGCGTGGACTGCGCACCGACGGCGGCAAACGCCTCGTTGATCTCGATCGCGGCCAGTTCTGAGGCCTCCGCGCCGGTTTTTGCGAGCGCCGCCGCGATGGCGCGCGCGGGCTGCGAGTGCAGGTGCACGTCGGGCCCCGCAACGAGCGCGGTCGCCTCGACTCGAGCGATGGGCTTCAGCCCCAGCTTGGTTGCGGCACCCTCGCTCACGATGACGAGCGCGGCAGCGCCATCCGTAATCTGCGAGGCGTTGCCCGCCGTAATCGTGCCGTCTTTGGTGAACGCGGGGCGCAGCTTGGCAAGCGACTCGGCGGTGGTGTCGGCGCGGATGCCGTCATCGGCCGCTACAACAGTGTCGCCGCGGCGCGAAGTCACCGTGAACGGCTCGATCTCGCCCGCAAAGAACTCGGAAGCGGCCGCGGCGCGCTGGTGCGACTTCGCGGCGATCTCGTCCTGCTGCTCACGGGTGATGCCGAGCGGGGTGTTGCCCTGTTCGGTGAGGGCGCCCATCGCGGTGCGCTCGAAGGCGTCGGTCAGCCCGTCGTGGTCGACGGTGTCTACGAGTTGCGCCGTTCCGTACTTGGTGCCGGCGCGCATCGGGATCACGTGGGGCGCGAGCGACATCGATTCCTGCCCAACGGCGACAACGATCTCAGCCTCGCCCGCGTTGATCAGGCGCACGGCCTGCGAGACCGCCTCGGTGCCCGAGAGGCACACCGCGTTCAGCGTGATGGCCGGTACGTTGAGCGGGATTCCCGCTCCAACCGCCGTCTGCCGCGCCGGGTTCTGACCAGCGCCACCCTGCAGCACCTGGCCAGCAACGAGCGTGTCGACCTGATCCGCTGCAACACCGGCGCGCTGCAGCGCAGCCTTCACCGCGTGCGCGCCGAGCACGGTCGCGGGCTGCGCGGCCAGCTGTCCGGTGAACTTGGCGAACGGGGTGCGGGCGTATCCCGCGATCAACGCAGTCATCAGATTGGCTCCTCACGAGCAATTGGTTGGACCCTGGTCTAGCTGGATCGGGCAGTGGTTTCACACCCTCACCAACAGTGTGCCTGATCCTCGCTGCAATGGGTTGGCTGACCTCGCACGGCACAGCCGCCACTCAGTGTGCAAAGTGGACCACAGCGGGACTCTTACATCCCGGTCGCCTAGGCTGGTTCTGTGACTCTCCCAGGCTCGAGCGCCACGGCTCCAATGACTCCTACGCCTCCCGCACCCGCAAAGCGCAGGGGGCTGCGCGCGACGGTGGCGATCCTCGCTACCCTCATTCTTCTGCTCGCGGGTTACACCTTCGCCGTTGCGAGCGCTGCGCTGCCGGAGCCAACCGTCAAGCTCGAAATGAGCGCGGAGGAGACCTTCACGGCCGCGACCGACGATGTCCAGGCCGCCGTCGACGCGCAGACGCTGCCGACCGCCATTGGCTGGGCCGATCAAGACGAGGTGTGGTCGAACGATCCCAAGACGTACCCGCTCGCGAGCATCTCCAAGTTGATCACCGTGCTGGTGTGCCTAGAGAGACAACCGCTCGACCCCGGCGCGGACGGCCCGGTCCACATCTGGAGTGAGGCCGACGCCGCGCGGCAGCAGGCGTATCTCGCTGACGACGGGGTGGCCTACCCGATTCCGGTTGGCACCGAGCTCACGCTGCACCAGATGCTGACCCTCATTTTTCTGCCCTCGGCCAACGATTACGCCGCGGCATACGCGTACTCCGTATTTGGTGACAACGACTCCTTCGTTGCCGCCGTCAACGATTGGAAGCAGCGTCACGGCTTCGACTCGGTAACGCTGGTTGAGCCAACCGGCATGGACGAGTCCAACATCGCGAGTGTCAGCGACATTCTGCGTATTGGCCGTCTGGCACTCCAGAACCCCACGATCACGGAGTTCACACGCATGCCATCGGCCGACATGCCGTGGGGCATCGGCACGATCGAGAACACGAATCCACTTCTCACCGAGTTGCCTGGCGTCCTGGGCCTCAAAACCGGCCGTTCGAGCTCCGCCGGATTCAACTATCTCGTCGCACAAGAAGGTGAGGCCTTCGGGCGGCCCCTCGTGAAGATCGCGGTCACCTTTGGCCGCGCTTCCAAAGAGGGCCGCGCACAGTCGGGGCGCGACATGCTGGGGGCGCTTGAGGGGCTGCCTCAGCAGGTCGAGGTGGTCGAACAGGGTGCCCGAGTGGGTGTGGCGACCACGGTCGATGGTGTTGAGATTCCGCTCGTTGCGGCGGAAACTGCGAGCGCGGTGCTGCTGCCGGGCGAGGTCGCGACCAGAACGACCAAGGTTTCCGACGTGGGTGCCGCGAAGGCGGGCGCCAAGGTCGGCTCGATCGGGATCGCCTCCCCCACGGGCGACACCCGGATGGATGTCACCACGGCCGCAGCCGTCACGGAGCCCGATTTCTGGTGGCGCTTCACGCACCCGGCCGCCGTGTTTGGCTGGGCGTGATCCTCGACTCACATTCTCGATCAGGCTACGAGCGCACCCTCCGCTAGGCGGCGCACCACGCCCGTGAGCTGGTGGAGGCCATCGATCAGGTCTTCCTCGCGCGTGAACTCGTCGAGGTTGTGCGAGACGCCGTCGACGCTCGGCACAAAGAGCATCACCGTCGGCACCTTGTCTTTCATGTTCGTCGAGTCGTGGCCCGCCACGGTCAGCACACGGTCGTTGCTGAGGCCCAGTTGCTCGGCCACCTCGCGGGCCAGCTCGACCCCGGGTTCAGAGTACGGATTCCGGTCCCAGCTGTGCTCGGCGATGATCTCGATGCCGACACGATCCTCGTGTTGCACCTTCTCGACCGTCGCCATGAGCGAGGTGTACGCCGCTTTCAGCACGTCCTCGCTCGGCGAGCGGAAGTCGAGCAGCAGCTTCACCTGGCTCGCCACCACCACGGGAGAGTTGGGGTAGACGTCGATCTCGCCGCAGGCCGAGTGCAGCATGCCCTGCTCGAACTCGTCGACCAGCTCGCGCACGGCGACGATCAGGCGGGCAGCGCCCAGCAGAGCATCGCGACGATCAGACATGAGTGTCGAGCCGCTGTGCGCCTGCTCACCCGTGATCTTAAACTCAAACTTGTGAGCCGCCCAGGTCGCGTCAACGAGGCCGATCGTCACCCCGTCCTGCTCCATGCTGCGCCCCTGCTGCACGTGAATCTCAGCGTAGGACGCCACGTCGAGACCTTCAAAATTACCGCGCTCACCCAGAGCGTCGAGGGCCTCCACGACGGTCACGCCGCCGCGATCCTCGGTCGCCAGCGCCGCCTCCAGAGACAGCTTGCCGGTAAAGACACCGCTGCCCATCATGGAGGGCTTGAAGCGGGATCCCTCCTCGTTAAACCAGTTCACCACTGCAAGGTTGAAACGAGCGCTGGCAGGATCGGCCCGCAGTTCGTCGGCAACTCGGAAACAGGCGTGAGCCGACGCCATCACACCGTAGGCTCCATCGAAGCGACCGGCGGTGGGCTGCGAGTCCATGTGGGATCCGGTCAGAACGTACGGTGCACCGGGTACGAGCTCGAGTAGCCCGAACTGGTTGCCGATCGCATCGCGCTGCACCGTGAAGCCGCGCGATTCGAGCAGCTCAGCGAACCAGCGGCGCTGCTCACCGTCGGGTGCGGTTGCGGCCTCGCGGTCGACCCCGTGGGTGCCAGCGACGGCGCCGAAGGCTGATTGCACGGCCCAGTCGGCGAGAAACGCCTCATCGTGTTGTGTCATGGTTTAGTCCCTTCCGCGGGCGTCGTAGCTGAGGTTTCCGCCGAGCACGGTGGCGACGATGTCGAGTTCTGCGATGCTCGGTGCATCGAGTGGCGAGGCAGAAAACACCGTGAAGTCGGCGAGTTTGCCGCGCTCCAGGGTGCCCTTGTCGGCGAGCTGGCCTGTTGCTCGCGCCGCCCACTCGGTGTGGGTGCGCAGCGCTTCCTCTCGCGTGATCGCCTCGCTCGCGGTGAGCACCGCGCCGCTGTCGGTCACACGATCGACGGCAGCCTGCATGCCGCGGCGCAGGTTGTTGTCGGCGACGGGCAGATCGGAGGATCCGGCGAGCACGATCCCCGCGTCGATCACCGACCGTCCGCGGTACAACCAGTCGGCGCGCTCCGGCCCGACCATCTGCGCCATCTGATCACCGATCGGCCCGATGAAACCGGCCTGCGGGGTCACGGCGAGGCCGAGCGCCCCGGCACGCGACACCTGGTCGGGCCGGGCGATACCGAAGTGTTCGATGCGGCAGGGAGCCGCCAGGCGACCGTAGCGGCTCTGGGCCTCCTCGATCAGGTCGAGCGCGAGGTCGATCGCGGCGTCTCCGATCGCGTGGAGCGCGAGCGGCCAGCCTGCGCGATAGGCACCCAGCACGCGGTCGCGGTAAACCGCTGGATCGTCGAGCAGGTATCCGGTGTTGTGGGAGTGCCCGCAGTAGTCCTCGGTCACCGCGGCCGTTGCGCCGAGCAGCGAGCCATCGAGAAACACTTTGACGTGGCCGAAGCGCACCAGGTCATCACCGAAACCGTAGCGAATGCCGAGGTCGAGACCCGATCCAGATCCCTCACCCGCGAAGTCGGCCGCGTGCGCCCGCAGCGGGTGGAGCGCATCGAGCGCGGGCATCAGCTGGGCCCGCGCGTGCAAGCGCCCGCGCTCGGCGGCCGCCTGATACGCCGCAACCTCAACGGGGCTGTGGCCGATCCAGCCCCCGCCGACTCCCGCCTCAGAGAAACTCGTAATGCCCTGTTCGGCGTAGCGCGAGGTTGCGGCCTCCAGCGCCTCGACCAGCCGATCGGTTGCGTAGGGCAGCAGTAGCGCCTGCACGAGCCCCTGGGCGGCTTCTTCGACGAGCCCGGTCGGGGCACCGGCAGCGTCACGCACAACCACCCCGCCCGTGGGGTTTTCGAAGCCGGGCTCGAGGGCGCCCACGAGCCGCAGCGTCGCCGTGTTAGTGATGGACGCGTGCCCCGAGGTGTGCCGCAGGTAAAGCGGGCGGTCGCCGGTCAGCTCGTCGAGGCGCGCGATGTCTGGGAAGGCGCCACCGTGGTGAGCCTGGTTGAAACCGGTGCCGTGCACCCAGGCGTGCGGATCATCGGCCAGGCGTTCAACCTCGGCTTCGACCAGCGCGTAGATCTCGTCAAGCCCGCGCGCCTTGCTGAGGTCGATCGCGGCGAGGCCGAGCCCCCACCACGCCGTGTGGCAGTGGGCGTCGATCAGGCCGGGCGTGACCGTGGCGTCACCGAAGTCCTCAACGCGGACGGCTTCGCAACCGTCGAGCTCCGCGTCGAAGCCGACGATGCGGTCGCCGATCACGCCGACACTGGTGGCAACGGGGTTCGCGGGGTCAAGCGTCAGAATCTGCCGCGCCCGCACAATCAAGTCGAGTTTCATGGTTACACCTCACTCGATGCCGGGGGCATCACCGAAGAATCAATGACAACGTGGATCAGCGCAGGCCCGTCTGCGGCGAGCGCTCTGTCGAGCGCAGCAGCGAAGTCTTCGGTGCGCTCGACGTGTTCGCCGTGCCCGCCAAAGGAGCGCATCCAGTCCGCGAAATTGGGGTTCGCCATGCGAGTGCCCGAGGGCCGCCCCGGGTACTCGCGCTCCTGATGCTGCACGATCGTGCCGTAGATGCCGTTGTCGACGACGATCACCAAGGGTGCGCCGCCGTGAGCGAAGGCGGTTGCGAGTTCCTGACCGTTCATCAAGAAGTCGCCGTCGCCGCAGACCGCAACCGCGCGGCGCTCGGGAAAGGCGAGAGATGCGGCAACGGCGGCGGGAACCGCGAGGCCCATGGCGCCGTTGCGGGCACCGACGAGGCTCGCTGGGGTGAGGTGCCGCACGAAGCGGTGCGCCCAGATGGTGGCGTTGCCCGCGCCAAAGGTGAGGATCGCCTCGCCCCCGAGCCGGTCGTCGAGTATGCCGAAGGCGGTTCCGAGGTCGACGCCGAGGTCGACTGTGGAAGTGGTACCGGCCACGACGGCGGCTGGCCCGGAGGCTTCCGCGATCCCGACCCCCGCGTTCACCGACGCATCGGAACGGTGCTGCGCAAATCGCAACTGGGCGTCGTGGCGGCCGGCCATCCAGTCGTCGCTTCGTGCCCCACGCGCCGCGGCGTGATCCGTCTCACCAAGCGCGCGGGCAAAGGTCTCCGGCGTCGCGAGCAGCTGCTGGTCGATCCGCCCGGCGTGAGTGGCCGCGTTCGGGTCGGCCAGCACCAGTACGGTCTCGGTGTCGAGCCCGCGCGTATACCCGTCGCTCAGCACGTCGGAGCGGGTGCAACCGACAAACACCAGCAGATCGGCTTCCGCGTACCCGGCGGCCACGGCGTCAGCGCGCCCGTAGCCGAGCCAGCCGGCCCAGCTCGCGGCGTCGTGCGGCACGGCGTCGTAGGCGCGCCAGTCGGCAAACACCGGGATACCGGCGGCCGCAGCGAACGACGCAAGGTCGCGACCGCAGCCGCTCTGCCAACCGTCGCCGCCGACCACCAACGCGGGGCGCTGGGCTCGCGTGAGGCGATCTACGAGCGAAGAAACGTCCGACTCCGCTGGAACCGGCCGCGCAGCCGCAACAGGCGTGGGCACAGAAGCATCGGTCACGTGCGTCAGCACGTCTTCGGGCAACCCCACAACAACGGGCCCGGGTCTACCACTCGCGGCGATCCGCAATGCCTCGTTGACGAGTTCGCCTGCCCGCGACGCATCGTCGATCGTCATGACGCGCTTCGCGGTGGAGCCGAACCAGCCGGTCAGACTGAACTCCTGAAACGCATCGCGCTCGCGATCGGCAACGGGCACGAGCCCGACGAACAGCACCAGAGATGTCGCGTCTTGCCAGGCCGTGTGCACCGCGATCATGGCGTTCGCAGCGCCCGGCCCGCGAGTCACCATCGCGATCCCGGGCTGCCCGGTCAACCGCCCCTCGGCCAGGGCCATGAAGCCCGCCCCACCCTCGTGACGGCACACGACCGTCTCGATACCTGAGTCGTGCAGGCCGTCGAGCACGTCGAGATAGCTCTCTCCGGGCACGGCGTAGACCCGTCTCACTCCGTGGGCTTCGAGGGTGCGCACGATCAGGTGACCGGCTGACTGTGACATGTTGGTTTCTCGTTTTCTGAAGGGCGGTGGGGGCTGGCGGGGCGGTGAGCGGGTAGCGCTAGTGCTTGAAGCCTGGCAGCTTCACGCTGAGGCGCGGCGCGATTGATCCTGCAACCGCGGTAAACAGCGACAGGAACACGAGCATCGCTGCAGCGGGCCACCAGTGGTTCGCCGCCGCGGCAACAAATCCGGTCGCGAGCAGCGGGATGAAGCCCGAGAGCATGCCAGCAACGTTCTGCGCGAGACCAACGCCGGTGTAGCGGGTCTTCGCGGGGAAGAGGCCGGTGAGCACGGTGCCCGAGGCGGCGTAGGGAAGCGACAGCGTGCCAACGGCGAGTGTCATGGCGAGCACCACGAGCACCGGAATGCCGGAGACCAGCAAGAGGAAGGACGGCACCGCAACAACAGCGGAGGCGATCCCGCCCCAGAGAATTACGCGGCTGGCACCGTACTTGGCGCCCAGGTGTCCACCCCACAGAAGGGTAAGAATCTCGACCGCCGCCGCGACCATGCTGCCGAGCAACATCAGCGTTGACGGGTAGCCGAGCACATTGACGCCGTACCAAACGCAGAACGCGGTCACGAGGTAGAAACCGCCAACACCGAGCAGCGCGGCTGCCATGCCGACGATGATCTGGCGCCAGCTGTACTTGAAGGTGTCGAGCACCGGGCTCTTCACGATCTCGCCCGACTCTTCGAGCTGGCGGAACACGGGGGATTCCTCAAGCTTGCTCCGAATGTAGACGGCAATGAGCAGCAGTGGCAGCGCGATGAGGAACGGGATACGCCAGCCCCACGCGTCAAAATTCTGCTGCGAGAAGATGAGCGTCATCACGAAGAATCCACCGGACGAGAGGATCGTGCCAATCGGCGATCCAATCTGCGGAATTGCGGCGTAGCGTGCGCGCAGGTGCAGCGGAGCGTTCTCGACAACCAGCGTCATCGCACCCGACCACTCACCACCAACAAAGAGGCCCTGCAGCACACGCAGCAGTACGAGCAGCACGGGCGCTGCGATGCCAATGGCGGCGTAGGTCGGCAGCATGCCGATGAGGCCGGTCACGAGGCCAATACCCACGATCGTGATCATGAGCACCTTGCGGCGGCCGACGCGGTCTCCCATGCGGCCGAAGATCATGCCGCCGAGCGGGCGGGCCGCGAGGCCCACGCCAAACGTGGCGAACGAAGCGAGCGCGGCGGCTGTTGCGTTCTCGCTCGTGAAGAACTGCACGTTGAACACCAGCGCGGCGGCGGCGCTGAAGAGGAAGAAGTCGTACCACTCGAGCGCGGTGCCGATGAGGGCGCCCAGGGCGACCTTGTTGGCGTCTTTTACGCTGAGTTCTTGGGTGGCATCGTATTCGATCGATGTC